>CAVQAY010000004.1:0-387500 GCA_963710635.1 uncultured delta proteobacterium | reverse complement strand
CAGTCCGACTGCTCTCGTACGGGTTACCCGAACGTCGGGCAGGTGGTGAACGTCAACACGGATCTCGACGCCGCCACCCACTACGGGCGGACGATCGCCCTTCTCGGCGACGCCGCACCGACGCTGCGCAAGCTGTGCGAGACGCTACGAAAGGCGCCGCCGGCGAGTCGGACGCCCGAGGATCCCCGTGGCGCAGGGTCTCCGTGGCTCACCGCCTGCACGCAGGAGAAGCGCGCGTGGGACGCCTACAAGCAGGCGCGCTACGCCACTCCGTGCCTCCCCGACCCCGTGTGGGGCGGCCCTGTCCTCACGCAACCGGCTACCATCCATGCGGCGACGCGCTGGGCGCGAGAGAACGACGCCGTCGCCTTCTTCGACGCGGGCGACGTACAGGCCAACGGCTTCCAGATCGTCGAAGACGACCGCCTGGGCCGCACCTTCACCGAGACCGGCGCGAGCTACATGGGATTCGCCGTCTCGGCGCTGCTGGCGACGGCTCTGGCGAGCCGCCCCTTCTACGGAATCGCCTTCACGGGAGATGGGTCGTTCACCATGAACCCGCAGATCCTGATCGATGGCGTCGCGCATGGGGCGCGCGGCTGCATCCTGCTCCTCGACAACCGCCGCATGGGAGCGATCTCCGCACTGCAGCACGCGCAATACGGCGCAGACCACGCCACCAGCGACCACGTCGAGGTCGACTACCTCGCCTGGGCGCGTGCAGTGCGCGGCGTCACTGCATTCGACGGCGGACGCAGCGTGGCGTCGCTCCTGGCGGCCCTCGACGAAGCGCGCGCACACCCCGGGCTCAGCCTCGTCCACGTGCCCGTCTACTACGGAACTCACCCGCTGGGAGGCCTTGGCGCCTACGGCCGCTGGAACGTCGGAAACTGGGTCGAGGACACCCAGCGTCTGCGGCACGAGATCGCGCTGTGAGGCAGCAACGGTGACGCGGATCCCGAGCCAGCTGTGGATCGACGGTTCCTGGTGCGAGGCCGCCGACGGGGCACGAATCGACGTCGAGGATCCCGCCACCGAGACAGTCGCGGCGTCCGTGCCCTGCGCCACGCCGGCCGACGTCGAGCGCGCACTCACGGCCGCCGAGCGCGGCTTCCGCGTTTGGCGCGCCTGCGATGCCTGGGCGCGAAGCGCCGTGCTGCGCCGCGCGGCCGCTCTCCTGCGAGAGCGCAGCGAACCCATCGCCTCCATCATCACCGAGGAGCAGGGCAAGCCACTCGCCGAGGCACGCGGCGAGGTCGCCGCGGCGGCGGATCAGTTCGACTGGTTCGCCGACGAGGCGCGCCGGATCTACGGACGCACCATCGACGGCCACTCGCGGAGCCAGCGCCTCCTGGTGCTGCGCGAGCCGGTGGGTCCCGTCGCTGCGCTCACGCCCTGGAACTTCCCGGCACTGCTCCCAGCCCGCAAGATCGCCGCCGCTCTCGCAGCCGGCTGCTCGGTCGTGGCCAAGCCCTCCGAGGAGGCGCCCCGCGCGGCATTCGCCATCGCAAAAGCGTGCCACGACGCCGGCCTCCCGCCGGGGGTCCTCAACGTGGTCACGGGAGACCCGGGCGCGATCAGTCGACAGCTCCTCGCCTCGCCGGTGATCCGCAAGGTGAGCCTCACCGGCTCGGTACCGGTGGGGCGGGAGATCCTCCACCTGTGCGCCGACGCCATGAAGCCGGCATCGATGGAGCTCGGCGGACACGCTCCGGTCCTCGTCTTCGCCGACGCCGACGTGGACCAAGCAGCAGAGCTCGCCGCCCGCGGAAAGCTTCGAAACGCGGGACAGGTCTGCGCCTCGGCGAGCCGCTTCTACGTGCAGGAGAGCTGCATCGATCGCTTCACGAAGCGATTCTCCGAGGTGGCCCGGAGCATCCGGCTGGGCGATGGACGCGATCCGGCCACCGAGATGGGGCCCCTCTCGAGCCGGCGCCGACTCGACGCCGCTCTCGGACTCGTGTCGGACGCCGTCGCGAAGGGAGCGCGGGTCGAATGCGGCGGCGGGCGCGCAAGCGGCTTCGCTCGCGGCCACTTCTTCGAGCCGACGGTGCTCACGAAGGTGACGACGCAGATGCGCATCCTCACCGAGGAGCCCTTCTGTCCCATCGCCCCCATCGTGCCGTTCACGGATCTCGACGACGGACTGGCGCGCGCCAACGACAGCCCTTACGGACTCGCAGGATACGTCTTCACGCGAGACACCCGGACGGCGATCCTCGCTTGCGAGGGTCTCGAGGTCGGAATGGTCGGGGTCAACCAGCTGGTGATCGCCAGCGCCGAGATTCCGTTCGGCGGAATCAAGCACTCGGGTTTCGGACGCGAGGGGTCGAGCGAGGGGATCGAGGCCTATACGGTGACCAAGGCCGTGAACCTGCTGCTGTGAGGGAGTGAACGCGATGAGCGAAGAGCGGAAGTACCGGGGCATCGATTCGAACCTCACCTCCTACGGCGACGAGGGATTCAGTCGCTACATGCGACGGGCGTTCCTCGCGTCGGCAGGCCTCGATGCCACGGATCTCGACCGGCCGATCGTCGGTATCGCCGACACGTCGAGCGAATACACGACCTGCCACCGCGGCATGCCCGAGCTCGTCGCAGCGATCCGGAGGGGCGTCCTCGAGGCCGGCGGCCTGCCCTTCGTCTTTCCCACGGGATCCCTCCCCGAGATCCTGATGTCGCCCACCACCATGCTCTACCGGAATCTCCTCGCCATGCAGACCGAGGAGATGATTCGCTCGCAGCCGATGGACGCCGTCGTCCTTGCCGGAGGCTGCGACAAGACGGTTCCCGCGCAGCTCATGGCCGCAGCATCGGCCAACGTCCCGGCGATCTCGGTGGTGGTAGGTCCGATGCGGACCGGGAGCTGGAGAGGCGAGCGGCTTGGCGCGTGCACCGACTGCCGCCGCTTCTGGGCTCGGCATCGCGCGGGAGAGCTCGACACGGAGGAGATCTCCGAGGTGGAGCAGTCGCTGTGTCCGACGTCGGGGACGTGCATGGTGATGGGGACGGCTTCGACACTTGCATGCGTCACAGAAGCCCTCGGCCTCATGCTCGCCGGCGGCGCCACGGCTCCCTGCGGATCGGGAGACCGGCTGCGTCACGCCGTGGCGGCTGGCCGCCGGGCCGTGGGCCTCGCGCAGAGCCCCATCCGGCCGCGCGATCTGCTGACACGCTCCGCCTTCCACAACGCGCTCGTCGTACTCTCCGCCGTGAGCGGGTCGACGAACGCGATCGTGCACCTCACGGCCATCGCGCGCCGTGCGGGAGTCGCTCTCCGACTCGACGACTTCCACGACGTCTCGGCGCGAGTGCCCCGGCTCACGGACCTGAAGCCCGCCGGCAGGGGCTACTTGGAGGATCTCCATCGTGCGGGCGGGGTCCCTGCGCTGCTGAAGGCCCTCGAGCCCCTGCTCGATCCCGGCGCCAGGACGGTCGGCGGACAGACGATGGGCGAGCTGCTCGCGGCGACGCCAGCGCCCCGTGAATGGCAGGACGTGATCGGCACGCTGGAAAAGCCGCTGGGGCCGACGGGCGCGCTGGTCGCCCTGCGCGGCTCGCTCGCTCCCGACGGCGCCGTCATCAAGGCGGCTGCGGCATCGAAGGCGCTGCTGCAGCACCGGGGACCGGCGGTGGTGTTCGAGTCGCCCGAGGACGCTGCGGCGCGGATCGACGACCCCTCCCTTCGCGTGACGCCGCAGCACGTGCTCGTCTTGCGCAACGCCGGGCCCGTTGCCGCGGGGATGCCCGAGGCGGGGTCGCTCCCGATCCCGCGCTACTTGGCGCAGGCGGGCGTCACCGACATGGTCCGCGTCTCCGACGCGCGAATGAGCGGCACAGCGTACGGAACCGTCGTTCTCCACTGCGCTCCCGAGGCGGCGGTGGGCGGCCCGCTGGCGCTCGTGCGCGACGGCGACGAGATCGCCCTCGACATCGCCACGCGACGGATCGATCTGTGCGTCGAGGCGAGCGAGCTCGCGCGGCGCCGCGCATCGCTCGTACCGCGGCCGCTGCCCGCGCGCGGTTGGCCCCGGCTCTACGCCGAGCACGTGCTGCAGGCGCCCGAAGGAGCGGATCTCGACTTCCTGGCGTCGTAGCGCCTATGACAGCCGCACCCGCGCGAAGCGCCGGCGGCCTGCGCGCAGCAGGTAGGAGCCTGCACCGAGCCGGGTCGCCGGATCGTCGACGCGCTCGCCGTCCACCTGCACCGCACCCTCCGCCATGAGGCGCCGGCCCTCGGCCTTCGACACGACGAGGCCGAGCTGCTGGAGGACGTCGAGGAGCGCAGCGGAGCTGGCTCCGCCGAGGGCGAGCGGGCGCTCCTCCAGCGCTTCCGGCGCCTCCTTGCGCTGCACCACCCTCCGGAAGTGCGCCTCCGCGGCGGCGGCGGCGTCCGCCCCGTGAAACCGGGCGACGAGCCGCGATGCCAGCGCCTGCTTCAGCTCGAGAGGCTTCCCCTCGCCCTTCGCCACCGCGTCGCGGGCCGCCGTGAGGTCGTGCCACGTGCCGCCGCCGAGGCGGTCGATGTAGGTGATCATGAGATCGTCGGAAACGCTCATGACCTTTCCGTACATCTCCTCGGGCGGCTCGGTGATCCCGATGGCGTTGCCGAGGCTCTTCGACATCTTGTCGCGCCCGTCGGTGCCGACCAGCAGGGGATAGACGACCACCGCCTGCGCGGGCTGCCCGTAGGTACGCTGCACCTCGCGCGCCATCAGCAGGTTGAACGTCTGATCGGTTCCTCCGAGCTCCACGTCGGCGCGCAGCGCCACCGAGTCGTAGGCCTGGACGAAGGGGTAGAGGAACTCGTGGACCGAGATGGGCTCTCCGCCCGCGTAGCGCTTGGCGAAATCGTCGCGCTCGAGGATCCGCGCCACCGTGTAATGGGAGCACAGGTGGACGATCTCGGCGGACGTCATGCGGTCCATCCACTCGCCGTTGAAGCGCACCTCGACGCGATCGACGTCGAGCACCTTTCCCACCTGCGCGACGTAGGTCTCGGTGTTCCGCCGGATCTCGCCAGGATCGAGCGCGGGCCTCGTCTTCTTCTTGCCCGACGGATCGCCGATGCGCGCGGTGAAATCACCGATCAGGAAGATTGGCGTGTGGCCGAGCTCCTGGAAGACGCGCAGCCCCTCGAGGACCACCGTGTGCCCAAGGTGCAGGTCGGGCGCTGAAGGATCGCATCCGAGCTTGACGCGAAGCGGCCGCTTCTCGCGGATCGCCGCGGCGAGCCGGGGCCGGAGATCCTCTTCGCCGAGGATCTGCTCCGCCCCCGCCCGGATCCGGGCCAGCTGTCGATCGGCCTCTCGAAGGGTCGCTGCGTCGGTCACCGGGTCTCATCTCCCTCGGGTGCGGATCATGCCGTACTCGGTCAGGACCCCGCTCACCCGGCGGTCCCGGGGACCGGCCGGGACCGCCTCCACGATCTGACACGCGTACGCCAGCGCCACCAGGGCGGGCGCCGGGGATCCGGGCGGAAACGTGCGGTCGTAGTATCCACCGCCCCGACCGAGCCGCCCGCCCCGACGGTCGAAGCAGAGCCCCGGCGTGAGTACCAGATCCCCCGGGCCTGGAATCACCGACGGCGCCATCGACGGCGGCTCGAGCAGGCCGAAGTCCGCCCGCCGGAGGTCCTCCCAGCGGGCGAGCGGAGCGAAGTCGAGCGCCTCGCCACGCCGTGTACGCGGAAGGAGCGGGGTACGACCGAGCCGGAGCAGGAGGTCGAAGATCGGGCGCGTCGGCACCTCGTCCGCCAGTGCGGCGAACAACGCAACCCGGCGCGCGGAGGCGAGGTCGGGGCTCGCCGCCAGATGGCGCACGACCGCCGCGGCGCAGGCCTGCGCGGCGGCGCCTCCCGGCCGCGGCAGCCTCGCGAGGGCGGCCCGGAGCTCGCGCTTGGCCGCCACGAGGTCGGCCCCGGAGGACGCCGTCAGCCTACCTCCGACTCCCCGAGGGCGGATTCGGCAAGCGCAATCAGCGCCCGCACGCGATCGGGCGGCACCGGCGCCCGCGCATCGCCCTCGCGCTTGGCCAGCAGGTCGTTCGCGAGATTGAGCGCCGCCAGCACCGCAAGGTCGAGCGTGTCGATGGTCCGGGTCCGCTCGCGGATCCGGACCATGGTCTCGTCTACATAGCGCGCCACGCGCTCGACGTGCGCATCGTCCCCCTCGCTCTTGATCCGATACTCGTGGCCGAGGATCCGAACCGGGATGGCGCGCCGTGCGGCCATCTAGTCGGAGGCCGTCGCGAGCTGGCCTTCGAGGAGCACGATCTGTGTCACGAGGTCGTCGATACGCTTCGTCACGTCCTGGCGGCGCTGGTTCAGCTCGAGGATCTGCCCGTCGGCGATGCGGAGCCGCCTCTCGCGATCTTCGAGCAGCTCTCGCAGCCTCGCGTTCTCGGTCGCGGTGAGCTTCCATCGCTCGACGAGCGCCGCCACGGCCCTCTCGAGCCGGTCGAAGTCGGGGTCCGCACCCGCCGGACCCTGCGTCGTGGATGCCGGAATGGGACCCCCCTCGCGACGCCTCGATCGTACCCACCGCGCGGGAACCGCGTCAAGCGCAATGGAAGGCTTTTCTAGACGTACGCGTTCCGCGCCGGCAGGTGTGATTCGCCAACCAGGTAGCGGTCGACGGCGCGCGCCGCCTCACGGCCCTCCGAGATCGCCCAGACCACCAGCGACTGTCCGCGACGGACGTCGCCTGCCGCGAAGACACCCGGCTCGCTCGTCGCGTACTCCTTGGTATTGGCCGCAACGTTCCCGCGCGCGTCGAGTCGCACGCCGAGATCCCGGAGGAGCCCGTCCTGGACCGGGTGGACGAAGCCCATCGCCAGCAGCACCAGATCCGCGGGCATCTCGAAATCGCTCCCGGGGATCTCCTCGGGAGAACGCCGCCCCTGGGCGTCCGGAGCGCTCCAGCGCACCCGCACCGCGTGCAGCCGCTCGACCCTGCCGCCGCTGCCGCTGAAGCGCTTGGTCAGGACGCCGAACTCGCGGACTCCGCCCTCGTCGTGAGAGCTCGAGCTGCGGAACATGAGCGGCCAGAGCGGCCACGGCGTCGACGGGTCCCGGTGGTCGGGAGGCCGCTCGAGGAGCTCGAGCGACGTGACCGACCGGGCTTCGTGCCGGTGCGAGGTGCCGACGCAGTCGGAGCCCGTGTCGCCGCCCCCGAGGACCACGACGTGCTTGCCCGTGGCCAGGATCGCGTGGGCCGGATCGATGGCATCTCCCGCGCAGCGGCGGTTCTGCTGGGGGAGGAACTCCATGGCGAAGTGGATGCCTGCGAGTTCCCTGCCGGGAATCGGAAGGTCCCTCGGCTTCTCGCAGCCTGCCGCAAGGAGCACCGCATCGAAGCCCCTCCGCAGCTCCGCCGCGGAGAGGTCGACCCCCACGTGAACGCCGGTCTGGAACAGCACCCCCTCGGCGCGCAGCTGCTCTACGCGCCGCTCGACGATCCACTTCTCGAGCTTGAAGTCCGGGATCCCGTAGCGCAGGAGCCCGCCGATGCGGTCCGACTTCTCGAAGACGGTCACGGTGTGCCCGGCACGACTCAGCTGCTGCGCGGCGGCGAGACCGGCCGGCCCCGAGCCCACGACCGCGACCGACCGGCCCGTCCGCTGCTCGGGCTTCATCGGCCGCACCCAGCCTTCGTCCCAGCCCCGGCGGACGATCTCCCACTCGATCTGCTTGATCGTGACCGGATCGCTGTTGATGCCGAGTACGCACGCGGCCTCGCACGGTGCCGGGCACACGAGACCGGTGAAGTCCGGGAAGTTGTTCGTCGAGTGCAGGCGGAGGAGCGCGTCCTCCCACTTGTCGCGGTAGACGAGGTCGTTCCAGTCGGGGATCACGTTGCCGAGCGGACAGCCGTTGTTGCAGAACGGAACGCCGCAATCCATGCAGCGGGCCGCCTGCACGCGGCTGCGCTCGGGCGGCACGTCCTCCTGCACCTCGTGCCAGTCTCGTACCCGCTCCTCCACCGGCCGTGCCGGCGCTCCCTCTCGGCCATACTCGAGGAAACCCGTGATCTTACCCATTGCCGCTCCCCGCCTTGACGCGATCGGCCAGCGCGCGCTTGTAGTCGACCGGGAAGACCTTGACGAACTTCACCGCCAGGTCGTTCCACTTGCGCAGCACGTCCTCTGCGCGGCGGCTCCGCGTATACTGGAAGTGCCGCCGGACGAGCCGCAGGATCGTCTCCTCGTCTTCCTTGGTGATCTCCTCGAGTTCGACCATCGAGTGATTGCAGCGGCGCGGGAAGTCACCAGCCTCGTCGAGTACGTAGGCGATGCCGCCGCTCATCCCCGCTGCGAAGTTCCGCCCCGTCCGTCCGAGGATGACCGCACGCCCGCCAGTCATGTACTCGCAGCCGTGGTCTCCGACGCCCTCGACCACCGCGCTCGCGCCCGAGTTGCGGACGCAGAAGCGCTCGCCTGCCATGCCTTGGAAGTATGCCTCTCCCGACGTCGCGCCGTAGAGGACGACGTTGCCGACGATCACGTTCTCTTCGGCCGCGAAGGTCGCGCCTTGCGGAACCCGCACCACGATCTTCCCACCCGAGAGGCCCTTTCCCGCGTAGTCATTGGCCTGCCCGGTCACCGAGATCGTGATCCCCGGCGGAAGGAACGCGCCGAAGCTCTGGCCGACCGCCCCCGTGAGCTGGATCTGGATCGTGTCTTCCGGCAGACCCGCAGATCCATACTTCCGGGACACGTGCGCGCCGAGCATCGCCCCGACGGTGCGGTTGACGTTGCGTGCCGGAAGCTGGATCTCGACCGCTTCTGCCCGCTCGAGCGCCGGCTGCGCCAGCTCGATCAGGCGATGGTCGAGGGCATTCCCGAGGCCATGGTCCTGCCCCACCGTGTTGCGGACGTCGAACGGAACCGCCGGCTTGAACAGCAGCGCCGAGTAGTCGAGGTTCTTCGCCTTCCAGTGCTCGACCGCCGGCGCGACGTCGAGACGATGGATCTGGCCGATCATGTCGTCGAAGCGCCGGAACCCGAGCCGGGCCATCAGCTCGCGGACTTCCTCGGCGACGAAGAAGAAGTAACGGACCAGGTGCTCGGGCTGTCCCGTGAAGCGCTTCCGCAGGACGGGATCCTGCGTCGCGATCCCCACCGGACAGGTGTTCAGGTGGCACACGCGCATCAGGATGCAGCCGAGCGCAACGAGCGGCGCCGTCGAGAACCCGAACTCGTCGGCGCCGAGCAGCGCGGCCACCACGACGTCTCGCCCGGTCTTGAGGCCGCCGTCGGCCTGGACGCGGATCCGGCCGCGCAGGTCGTTGAGCACCAGGGTCTGCTGCGTCTCTGCGAGACCGATCTCCCACGGAGATCCCGCGCACTTGATCGAGGTCTGCGGCGACGCTCCCGTACCACCGTCGTGCCCCGAGATCAGGACCCCGTCGGCCTTGCCCTTCGAGACGCCCGCCGCGACGGTACCGACCCCCGTCTCCGAGACGAGCTTCACGCTCACCCGCCCCCACGGGTTCGCATTCTTCAGGTCGTGGATCAGCTGCGAGAGGTCCTCGATCGAGTAGATGTCGTGGTGCGGCGGCGGCGAGATGAGGCCGACGCCTGGCGTCGAGTGCCGGATGCTCGCGATGTAGTCGTCGACCTTGTGGCCGGGAAGCTGGCCGCCCTCTCCCGGCTTCGCGCCCTGCGCCATCTTGATCTGCATCTCGTCCGAGTTGACCAGGTACCAGCTCGTGACACCGAAGCGGCCCGACGCCACCTGCTTGATCGCGCTGCGCCGCAGGTTGCCGTCGGGATCAGGAGTGAAGCGCTCGGGGTCCTCGCCTCCTTCGCCCGTGTTGCTCTTGCCGCCGAGACGGTTCATCGCGATGGCGAGGGTCTCGTGGGCCTCCCGCGAAATCGACCCCAGCGACATCGCTCCGGTGCAAAAGCGCCTCACGATCTCCGCCGCCGGCTCGACCTCCTCGATCGGCACCGGCGTCTCGGCGAAGCGGAAGCGGAAGAGCCCTCGCAGGGTACACAGCCGCTCGGCGTCGCCGTCGGCGGCCTTCGAGAACTCCTTGAAGGTCTCGAAGCTCTCGCTGCGAACGGCGTGCTGGAGGCGCGAGACCGAGTCGGGGTTGAAGGTGTGTTTCTCGCCGCGGGCACGCCACTGGTAGAGGCCACCGGGATCGAGCTCGGGGTAGTACGGGCCATCGGTCGGGAAGGCGCGCTGGTGGCGAACCGTCGATTCACGGGCGATCACGTCGAGCCCGACGCCGCTCACCTTCGACGGAGTCCCGACGAAGAACCGGGCGACGAGGTCCTTCGAGAGCCCGATCGCCTCGAAGATCTGGGCGCCGCGGTAGCTCTGGAGCGTCGAGATCCCCATCTTGGCGAAGATCTTGAGGAGGCCCTTGTCGACGGCCTTCACGTAGTGAGCGAGGGCTTTCTCGAGGGTGAGACCCTCGGGAACCCAGGTCCCATCCTCGATGAGCCTGCGGACGGTCTCGAACGCGAGGTACGGGTTCACCGCGCCGGCGCCGTAGCCGATGAGCAGCGCGAAGTGGCCCACCTCCCGTGCTTCTCCGGTCTCGACGACGAGGCCGCACTTGGTGCGGGTCTCCTCGCGGATGAGGTGGTGGTGCACTGCCGCCGTCGCGAGCAGCGCGGGGATCGGCGCGAGATCGGCAGTGACGCCGCGGTCCGAGAGCACCAGCAGGTTGACTCCCTCGGCAATCGCCGCAGAAGCCTGCTGACACAGCGAATCGAGCGCGGCAGCGAGGCCATCGCCGCCGTCCGCCGCCTTGAAGACCATCGGCAGGGTGCGGGCGCGGAAGCCCGTCCGCGAGATCGCGCTGATCCGGGCCAGCTGCTCGTTGGTGAGGATCGGGTGTTCGAGCTGCAGCAATCGCGCGTGCTCGGACGTCTCGCCCAGCAGATTCCGCTCCTCGCCGAGGGTCGAGATCGTCGACATCACGAGCCGCTCGAGGAGCGAGTCGATCGGCGGGTTCGTCACCTGTGCGAAGAGCTGCTTGAAGTAGTGGTAGAGGAGCCGCGGCCGGTCGGAGAGACACGCCAGCGCCGTGTCGTCGCCCATCGATCCGAGGGCTTCGACCCCGTTCGTGACCATCGGCGGGAGGACGATCCGCAGGTCTTCCAGCGTGTAGCCGAAGACCTCCTGGAGCCGGAAGCAGCGGGTATCGTCGATCGGCGCGGGCTCCTCGGCCCGAGGCAGCGACTCGAGCTTCACGCGGTTCTCGGCGACCCACTGCCGGTACGGGCGCCTGCGGGCGAGGTCTCCCTTGATCTCCTCGTCCGAGAGGATGCGGCCTTGCTCCGTGTCGACGAAGAAGATCCGGCCCGGCTGGAGGCGGCCGTGGACGAGGACGTTCTCCGGCGCGATCGGGAGCGCACCGGCCTCGGACGACATCACCACCAGGCCGTCCTTGGTGACGGTGTAGCGCGACGGCCGCAGACCGTTGCGATCGAGGAGCGCGCCGATCTTGCGTCCGTCGGTGAAGGTCATCGACGCTGGACCGTCCCAGGGCTCGAGGAGGCACGAGTGGTACTCGTAGAAGGCGCGGCGATCTTCGTCCATGCCATCGTGGCCGTCCCATGCTTCCGGGACCATCATCATCATCGCGTGGGGCAGCGAGCGCCCGGCGAGCACGAGCAGCTCGAGCGCGTTGTCGAACTGCGCCGTGTCGCTCCCGCCGGGACGGATGATCGGGAACAGCCGCTGCAGGTCGGGACCGAAGAGATCCGATTGCAGGGTCCCCTCGCGCGCATGCATCCAGTTGACGTTGCCGCGCAGGGTATTGATCTCGCCGTTGTGGGCGATGTAGCGGAAGGGCTGGGCCAGATCCCAGGTCGGGAAGGTGTTGGTGCTGTAGCGTTGGTGGACGAGGGCGATGGCGCTCTCGAAGAGCGGATCGGCCAGGTCCGGATAGAAGCCGTCGATCTGGTGCGCGAGCAGGAGGCCCTTGTAGACGAGCGTCCGGGTCGAGAGGCTCGTCACGTGGAACGATCGCGCGACGTTCCCTCCCCGCTCGCGGATCCCGTGCTCGGCGACGCTCCGGATCACGTAGAGCCTTCGCTCGAACGCATCCTGGGGCAGCGACGCATCCGCGGCGCCGACGAAGATCTGCCGGATCACGGGCATGGCCTGCCGCGCGAGGGTTCCGATCTTCCGGGGATCCACCGGCACATCCCGCCAGCCGAGCACCTGCTGTCCGTGGGCGACGACGGCGCGCTCGAGGGTCGCCACCTGCCACTCGCGCTCCGCAGGCTCCTGGGACAGGAAGACGATCCCCGCGGCGTAGCGCCCCGGAGCGGGCAGTTCGACTCCGGCGCGACCCGCCTCGCGCCGCAGGAACGCGTCGGGCGTCTGGAGCAGGACGCCTGCTCCATCACCCGTGTCGGGATCGGCTCCCGTCGCTCCGCGGTGGGTGAGGTTCTCGAGCACCTGGATTCCCTGCCGCACGATGCCGTGTGACTTCTCTCCGCGGATGCTCGCGACGAATCCGACCCCGCACGCATCGTGTTCGAAGGACGGGTCGTAGAGGCCCTGACGGGGCGGCAGGCCGGTCGCTCGTGTCATGGTCGCCTCCTCATTCCGCGGCGCGCTGCGCCCGCCGCACCCGCTCACGCGCCGCGCGGCGGGTCCTTGGCCGGATGCTCTCGTCATCGAACGCGAGCGCGATGCGCGTCCGCTCGGTCTGGGTCGAGAGCACGACGTTGGTCTCGGTTCGCGTCACGCCCTCCACCGAGCGGATGCGGTCGATCAGATCCTCGAGGCCCTCCGTGTTCTCGGTCCGCACCTTGAGCAGGAGCGTGTGCGCGCCCGTCACGTGATGGCACTCGAGCACCGCCTCCATGCGCGCCACCTCGCGCTCGAAGGCGCCGATCATCTTCGGATGCGCCACCGAGACGCCGATGAAGGCCGTCACGTCCATCCCGAGGAGCCGCGCGTCGACGAGAGCCACGTAGCCCAGGATGACCCCCGCCTCCTCCATCTTGTGGACGCGCTCCATCACCGCAGGCGCCGAGAGGCCGACCTTCTCCCCGATGAAGGCCAAGGGCCGTTTGCAGTTCTCCTGCAGCAGGTCGAGGATCTGCAGGTCGGTGGCATCGAGCTCGGGCTCCGGACGCTGCAGCCTCATGAACACCTCCGGTGGCCGACGATTGGATAACTTTCTTAGGCGAATGCCCGGTTTTCACGTAATAAATACGGCATTCTGGCCCCGCCCGTCAAGCGAAATCGGCCCCCTGCGGCTCCCGTTCCAGGCTCCCGACACCGCGCCCGGCTTGGACGGAGGGACCCGCCGGACGGGTCCGGCGGGGAACCGGCCGCGATCGTCCGCGGGAATCAAAGGGTTTTCTTCCCCCACCCGATTCCCGGGGTGCAAAGCTGCGCTGGAAGCGGCTCTACGAGGAGTGGCCAGGGCAGGCAACGGCAAGGCAGCGGCGCTGCAGTGGTGGAGTGGACCCAGAGGGACGTGGGACGGCAGGCCCCTCGCGTGAAAGAGGACGACCTCGAGATCGAGCGCTTCTAGCCCGCTCCGCGCGCAATCAGCGCGCGGAGCGTGTCGCCGGCAGGACGCGGAAGCCGGCTTCGGCGAAGTGGGCGTCGAGCGCCATCGCGTCTCGTATCCCCAGCGTTTCCATGTGTTCGAAGCTGACGCAGTCGACCAGGCTCAGCCGCCGGCGATCCTCGCGCAGCAGTCGGTGCAGGCCGCGAGCGTGGAGGTCGGCATCGACCCACTCGACCTCGAGCACCGGCAGCAGGTGCTCGTGCAGATCCCGCACGGGGTCGAGGCCAAGCCTGTGCTGGAGGAGCGCCACCGTCTCGACCAAACAATAGCTCGTCGTGTGCAGCGGCCGCCCATCGGCGAGCAGGCGTTCGAAGGCCTTCGCGACATCGCGATGCCGTTCTTCGGTGCGGACGAGGAGTGCGTAGAGCGCAGACGTGTCGACGAACGAGCTCACCGGGAGTACGCCTCGATGAGCCGCTCGTCGTGCTCCAGCGCGACCCGCGAGCTGCCGGCCGGATCGTCGTATCTTCCGACGACGCCAAGCGCCGAGCGGACGAGCGCCTCTCGCGACGGCCGGGACTGCTCTCGTGCGAGGTGTCCAGCAATGCAGCGCCTCACGGCCTCCGACAGCGACAATCCGCGCTGTCTCGCCCAGCGGCCGAGCTGCCGCCGCTGGTCGGCCGTCAACTGTATCTGCATGCGCATCATGATGGCATTTATCTACCATCATGATGCCTTCCTGTCAACGGTTGCGGTCCGGGCGGCCGGGCGGAAGGCCGCGCCACGGAGGCCGATCGGCATGCCCGCAAAGATTTCCCCCTCCCCCGTCCAGCCGGGTGTAGGCTCGTGCCCGAAGCGGCTCAGTAGGGTCGCCATGGCAGGCAACGGCAAGGCGGGAGTGCTTCAGCGGTTCGATGGGCCTACGCGGCCGTGGGCCGCCCCGACCCTCGCCGCAGCGACGCTTCTCGCGTTGGGTCTGGCGGCAAGCTCGCCGTGCCGGGCCGAGGACCCGGCGCCGCCCTTCCGCTGTGGACCCGGGTCGACCCCGTGCTGGTTCTACACCGGTGCCGGTGCGGGGGCGGGCGGCGAGGAGCTGGCCCAGATGCGCCCGCCGGGATCTCCGTCCACGCTCTGGGGCGGCGGGATCCATCACAACGACAACACGTACGAGCAGCCGAGCACCGGCTACTCCTTCTTCGACGCCGGCAGCGGCTGCTGCGGCTCCCATGGCTTCGGGAACGCCACGGCGAGCGCGGCCTTGGGCCTCCTCACCGGCACCTCGGTGGCTCATGCCCAGATCCCCGCCAGCATCGGCGCGGGCTGGACGTTCGGGATCGTCGATGCCCTCACGCTCGCCAACAGCAGCGCCATCTGGGGAGACACCCTCACCATCGTCGATCGTTCCGGGGCGCACCCTACCGGCACGCCCGTCGATCTCGCCATCACGCTCACCTGGAATGGGAGCCCGACCGTCTCGGTCGACTGCGTCGCCACTTGGCCGTCGGCCTCCTGCGCGGGGCCCGGAACGCACGCTACGGGCGCGACGCAGTGGGCGCGCGCCGGGGCGTCCGCCTTCTCCACGGCCTGGACCGTGGGCACCAGCGAATCCGCAATGGTGACCACCGGCAGCCTCCTCGACGCAGGCTGTCCTGGGCCGCCCTGCACGAGCCCGGCGTCGCAGACGAGCATCCTTCACACCCGCGTCGGCGCGCGCGTCACGGTCGGGGGCCAGCTCATCTCCGATGCCTTCGCCGACACCCAGTGGTACGTCACACCCCGCGTCGACACCTCCGCAGTGGGCGTCGCCCGCACCTTCGTCGACAGCCTCGACGACGACATCTGCTACACGACAGCGAGCGGTGTCGGCTACTACACGCCGGGCTCGCGATCGGAGGGCGTGTGTACGACCAAGGCCGGCTGCTACGACACCGACGAGGACGGTGACGACGATAACGACGACGACGCCCTGTGCGATAGCTGGGAGACGATCGGCATCGACGAGGACGGTGACGGAACGGTCGAGCTCGACCTCCGGGCTCTCGGCGCCGATCTCAATCGCAAGGACGTCTTCGTCGAGATCGACTACATGGACTGCAGCAAGGGCGGCTGCAGCGGCGGGAGCAGCCACGACGACCGGCCCGACGATCGCGGTCTCGCGGCGGTGATTGCCGCGTTCGACCGGGCACCGGTTCCGAACCCGAACGCCGCGCACCCGACGGGAACGCCCGGCATCCATCTGCACCTGGTCGGTACTCGGGGCACCGTCGACGAGCAGCTCCCGCACGTCGACCAGATCGCCTTCGAGGCGCCCGGGCCAGGAGCCAGCGACGATTTCGACGACCTCAAGAACGGGAATCCCGCAACTCCCTGCGGCGGCCACTTCGGGACGCCCGGCGAGCGCGGCGGGGCCGACTGCGCGAAGCGGCTCACCGCCAAGCGCCGGGTCTTCCACTACGCGATCTTCGGCCACGACCTGGCCGGTGCCGTCGGTACGAGCGGCGTGGCCGAGACCGGCGGCAACGACCTGCTCGCCTCTCTCGGAAGCTGGACGGATGTCGACATGAGGCGACAGGGTGGGAGCGCGAGCGCAGCGGTCGCACGCCGAAACGTCGAAGCCTCAACGTTCATGCACGAGCTCGGCCACAACCTCGGCCTTCGCCACGGTGGCAACCAGCGCGACAACTGCAAGCCGAACTACCCGAGCATCATGAGCTACACGTTCCAGACGCTGGCCCTCGACGCGAGCCGGCCCCTCGACTACTCGCGCGAGCGGCTTCCCGATCTCGACGAGAACGGCGGCCTCTCCGAGCCGGCGGGCGTCGGGGGGGGCGCGGGGAGGAGCGCCTGGTACGCCGTTGCGCGGACGGGCGGTCCCTGCCTCGTGGCGACACCCGACTGCAGGGCACTGCCGAAGGAGGCAGACCTTCCCATCGACTGGAACGACGATCTGGATTTCACCGACACGGGCGTCCTCTCCAAGACGAACCGGCTCGACGAGAAGGGCTGCGGCGCCGACGACGATGGTGATGGTCTCCCGGATTCCTACCGCACGCTCACGGGCGCGGAGGACTGGAACAGCCTCCTCTACAACTTCCGCAGCTCGCCGCACTACGCCGACGGTGTCGCGCGCCTTCTCCTTCCCCGCGAAGCCACCGTGACCGAGCTCTCGGCAGGGGCGGACGAGATCGACTTCGACGGCGACGGCCTCGTGAACGCCGCCGACGACTGCCCGGCGACGGCAGACCCTACCCAGACCGACACCGACGGCGACGGCGTCGGCAACGCCTGCGACCTGTGCAGCACCCTCGCGAACCCCGACCAAAACGACGATGACGAGGACGGCCTCGGCAACCGCTGCGATCCCGATTTCAACCAGGATCGGATCGTCAACTTCGCAGACCTCGCGATCCTGAAGAGCCGCTTCTTCACCGCCGACCGCCTCGCAGACTTGACCGGCGACGGCATCGTCAACTTCGCCGACCTGGCCGTGATGAAGTCCTTCTTCGCCGCACCGGGGCCGGGCGCCGCTGCGCCGTAGCCGGAAGCCCCTTCCGTCAAGGAGAGAGTCTGCTCCTTTGGATCATGCCCAGACACACGCGGCGCGACGTTCAGATCGGCGAGCAGCCTCACGCGACCGCGGAAGTCCTCTCGCTCGCGAGCCAGGCGCCGAAACGGGCGGCTTGGAGGACGTCCTCACGCTCGAGTTCGGGGTACTCGCGGGCGATCTCATCGGCGGTGTAGCCGTCGCCCAGCAGTTTCAGGACGAACTCGACGGTGAAGCGGAGACCGCGAATGGTCGGCCGACCCTCGCAAAGGCCGGGTACGACTCGGATTCGGTCCAGCACGCCGATACCGTACTCCCACCCCAATACGCGCGCAACCTCTCGGATTCGCTGGGTCGGCCGACCCGGGACCCGCTCGACACGCTGCGGAAAGACGATCGTACAGGCGATCGGCAGCGCGATTTCGCCGCGGCCGATCGCACGGCCCCCACGTAGGAGAGGGAGCGCCTGCTTCCGTCACAGCGCTCCGCGCGCGACGCCCTGGGTATCGACGAGGTAGTAGGCTCTCACCGCAGCGGGAACCTCGCCCTCGTCGAACCGCACCGTCACGGCGGTCACGGCGCCGTCGTCACCGGCCACGACCTCGGTCCGGCCGCTGTAGTAGAGCGGTACGGGCCGGCCGGTCGCGGCGTCGACGAGGAGCAGGCTGAAGACGTGGTCGCCCTGTCGGAGGGCTCCCCCGGTGACGCTGGCCGTCGCCGACGTGGCGTCGCGCGAGAAGCGAACCTCGCCTACACCGCCGGGCATCGCACCCGCGTCGTCGCGGTGGAGATCGAGATCGAGGCCGCCGTAGACGAACATCTTGCCGGTCCGCACGTCGGCAAGACCCAGGAGCTGGAGGAAGCGGCCGTAATACGCGAGGTCGTGGGTGTTCGCGATGGCGACGAGGGCCGCGGGCTCGGCGGCGCGCCCCGTTGCCGGGTCGACGCGCGTCGACACTCGGTAGAAACCGAACGGCATGTCCCAGGAGCCGACGAACTGGATCTCGAAGCCGTCGGTGTTGGTGAGGGTGAGGAGTCCCTTGTCGTACTCCATTTCCAGCGGGAATCGAAGGCTCGATCCGGGGTCGACGACGGTGCGGCCGTCTGCGAGCCGCCCGCCGATCACCCAGACGATCGCCCGGCTCGCGCTCCCCTCCACCGCCCCGCCGAGGTAGTGAAGCGAGTCGAATCCGATCTGGTTCCACGAGGGGAGCATGGTCGGGTTCGGCGCCGCGAAGCGGCTCAGCTCGAACACCGTCGACGGATCGCCGAGGGCCGCGGGCACCCGGTAGGGAGACGCATCGCCGCTCCGGGGCAGTACGTCGAAACGGACGGTGTGCGAAAAGCGCCCGCCGAGGCTCCCGCCAAAGCGTTTCAGACCGAAGCGCCAGGGATCGGTGGTGAACGCGCCTTCGATCTCGACGTCGAGGGGGCCTCCCCCGGGCGCCGTCCAGACCTCTTGGGGAACGAGCGTCACGAACTGCCCATCGGCCGACACCTCGGCGCGGTGCGCCGGCGCTCCGCCGACGCGTACGCGAAGGCTCTCGCGATCGATCGCTGCGTACTTCGTGTCGCCCTTCTCTCGGAGGACGAGCGTGAAGGCAAGGGGCTGGTTCGCGGAGATGGTTCGTTGCGGCTCGGTGCGGAGCGCACCGAAGGGAGCGGTGTAGACGAGGAAGGCGCCCTCCCGCTCGAGCGCCTCGCCGGGTCCGAAGCCCGATCGCGGATCCTCCCGGCCGGCGGGCGTCAACGGATAGTCCCACGGGATGTGGAAGACGCCGCCGTTCTCGCCGGCGATCACGATCCCGTCGGGTCCGAGGGCCGGCGACGCGTTCAGGTCGTTGCGCTCCTCGTCGATGCAGCGGTACGACCAGCGGAGCGTCCCGTCCGGCTCGAGGGCGAGGAGCAGGCCCTCGCCGCTTCCCACGTAGATCCGATCGCGGGCATCGACGGCTGGCGACGAGCGGATCGGGCCGAGGGTGTCGTGGGCCCACTTCACCCTTCCCGTCTCGGGTTCGAGCGCGTAGATCGTCCCGTCCGTCGACGGCTGGATCAGCGTTCCGTCCGAGAGCTGCGCCGGACTCGCGTAGACGTGACCGCGAAGGCCCTGCTTCCAGAGCTGCTTGCCGCTGCTCTGGGCAGAAGGCGCGCACGAAGCCATCGAAGCCACCCAGAACCAGCGCTCCATTCTCTGCGCTCGACGTGAGGAGGGGAGACGCCGCGTTCGACCCCCAGCCGCCGGCCGTCCATACGGTTCGCCCTGTCCCCGTGTCGAAGGCGAAGACGTTCTTCCAAAGCAGGAACTGCGAGCCGGCGAACATCCGGCCGGTCGCCGGGTTCACCGCGGGAAGCGACCACATGAGCTCGTTGCCCAGGTACTCGCGTTTCTTCTCGCCCGTCTCGCGGTCGAGGGCGTAGACGAGGAAGTTGTCGTTGGGAACGATCAGTGTCCCATCGCCGAGCATGGCGACGTTGCCTTCGAACCAGTCGACGTTGTACGACTCGACACCGTAGCGCGCCTCGACGGCGTCGACGGTGTCGGCGCGAAAGGTCCACACGAGCGCTCCGGTCTTCCGGTCGAGGGCGTAGACGTGACCGTCTCCCGAGCCGAAGTAGACCCGCACGCGATCGTCGAGCAGTGCCGACGAGTCGATCACCTCGCCGGTCGCGAAGCTCCACAGGAGGCGACCGTCGCGGTCGATGGCGTAGAAGTGCTGGTCTGCGGAGCCGATGTAGGTCGTGCCGTCGGCGTCGATCACCGGCGAGCTGAAGACGCCCTTGCCCGTCCGGAACGTCCACGGGCGGCGGTCGGGGTCGACTAGCGGCTCCACCGGACTGCGGCCGTTCTGCAGCGGATTCGCCCTGAACTTCGGCCACGGGCTGTCCGGGTCGAGGGGAACGCCTCCGAAGCGGCCGACGTTGCGTGCTGCGCCGTCGTCCGGAAGGAACGTGTGCGATCCGAAGGGGATCGTCCTCGCCACCCAGACTGTCGCGGCGAGGACGAGCGCCCCCCCGGCAAGGCGCCATCTCCAGCGGTGACGGCCGGTCTCGAGGGTCATGGGGCTCCTCCAAAAAGCGTGACTTCGGTGGGTCAGCGCCGGCCAGACGGCGGCTGGGAGAACGCGGCGGCGAGAAGTCGCTTCGTCAGCCGGATCGCCTCGGGGCGCATCGACTCGGAATCGTCGCTCCGGAAGACCGCCCGGGTGAGCGCCATGCCCTGCATGATCTGGAACAGCAGGCTGACGAAGGCCGGGAACTCCGGCTCCGCTCGCGCGAGATCAGGAAGCAGCGCGGCGGCCGCCGGCTGGATCGACGCATCGAAGGCGTCGGTCGCAGGTCCGACGCGGCGGCGCAGATCTGGATCGTTCGCGCTCGCCACCCACAGCTCGAGAACGGCCTTGAACTCCCGCGCTCCGAACACCGACCACAGCAGGTCGACCAGCGCTTCGATGCGCCGAGAGCCCGCCGGAAGCGCACGGAGCCCCTTCTCGACGGGGCCGCGCAACCGCACGTACAGATGCTCCAGTGCCGCACCGAGCAGTGCGTCACGCGTGCCGTAGTGGTGCAGCAACGCACCGTGGGAGACTCCCGCGCGACGGCAGACCTCGCCGGTCGTGGTTCCCAAGGCCCCGGCGTCGACCAGCGAGTCGATCGTCGCCTGGAGCAGGCGCGCCTTCATGGCGGCACTGCGCGCGGGCTGGCTCCGGCGCGGCCCCCCGGCGGTCGTCCGGCGCCTGCCGATCGTGGAAATCATTTCGCACATTATGCGTTATAAATACATTAAGTCAATCCTTAATGTTATTGGTGCCCCAGGACGCAGCCCCCTCTTCCGCTGCCGGTGCGGCGGCTCCCCTGCCCGAAACCCTGTACGCTGCGCTGCGCCATGACGGCACTCCCCGATCATCTGCCGATCCTGGACCGCGCCGGTGCGCCGCCGCGGCCCGGTCCCGTCTACACCGAGCGGGAGGTCACCGCGCCCGTCGACCTCTGCGACGCCCGGGGGCGGCTCGATCCCGCGGCGGTGGGCTGGTCGAGGCGCCCGCTCGTGCGAGCGAACCTGCGCGGACATCCGCTGCGAAAGAAGCGCTGGAACTTCTGGAACTGGATCGGGCCAGAGGGCGTCTTCTCGGTGACGCTCGCCGACATCGACTACACGTCCTTCTGCGCGTTCTCCGCCACCGACTTCGCGTCGGGGGAGACGCTCCGGGGCGGCTCGTACGGTCTTCCGGGACGGATCGACCTTCCCGAGCACGTCGAGTGCGACGTTGCGTTCGATCGCGACGGCATCTTCTACGAAAACCGTCTCGAGGGAGACGACCTCCGTGTCCGGTTTCGCGGCACGGCGACGGGCGGCGCGGTCATGAGCGCCGATTTCCTCGTACGGCGGCCTCCGGGCCACGAAAGCCTGAACGTCGTGGTTCCGTGGAGCCCCAGCCGCTTCCAGCTCAACTCGAAGCACGCCGCGCTTCCCTGCGAGGGAGAGGTGCGCGTCGGCGACCGTTGCTGGCGCCTCGACCCCGAGACGTGGTTCGCCGTCCAGGACTGGGGCCGCGGCGTCTGGCCGTACCGCTCCTTCTGGAACTGGGGAGTCGCTACCGGGCGACAGGATGGGCGCCTGCTCGGCGTGAACTTCGGCGCCAAGTGGACGACGGGAACGGGGGCGAACGAGAACGGGATTCTGGTGGACGGCCGGCTCCACAAGCTGATGGAGGACCTCCGCTGGGACTACGACCCCGGCGATTGGAAGCGGCCGTGGCGCGTACGCGCCGAACACTCTGGCGACCTCGACCTCGTTCTCGAGCCGGTCGCCGTCCAGCAGTCGCGGCTCGATCTCGGGGTGATCGCTACCGGCGGCGCGTGCGCCTTCGGCCACTGGCGGGGGCGCCTGCGGGCGGGCGGCGACGAGATCTTGGTCGACGGCCTCCTTGGCTGGGCGGAGGAGTTCTCCCACCGCTGGTGATCGCCGCCGTCCCGCGTCGCTCCCCGCGAGCCGGCCTCGCACCACGCGTTCGCTCGCTGATCGCCTCGCGGTTCAGCGCGGCCAGCGCGGGAGCCAGCGCCCCACGCGGGCCCTGTACGCCTCGTACTCAGCGCCGAAGGTTCGCCGCAGGTGCGGCTCCTCGTACTGCGTCACGAAGAGGAAGAAGCCCGTCGCGACCAGCGCGGCATACGCCAGGACGATCGCCGCGCGAAACAGCAGAGCCTGTCCGAGGATGACCGCGAGCACAGCGACGTACATCGGGTTGCGCACCACCTGATAGGGACCCCGGACGACGAGCCGGCGCGGCGCGTCGATCGGAGCCGGAGTGCCGCCACCGATGGTCGCGAAGTCGAAGACGCACCAGGCATAGAGCGCAGCGCCCAGCGCGAACAGTACACACGCCGCCATGGCCAGAAGGCCGCCCGCAGGCCGGCGCTCGCCGGCCAGGAGGAGCGGCACGTAGACCGCGACGGTGCCCGGCACGAGCACGGTGAAGAGCAGGTTCTTCAGCCACAGGACCACCGGCCTCGCGACCTCCTTCGGGCCGCCCGATCACCCCGCGTCGACGATCGCCCGCAGCCGCTTCGGGAAGTTCGTGAACATCCCGTCGACGCCCATCTCGAGGAAGCGCCGCAGGTCCGCCTCTTCGTCGACGGTGAAGACGTAGACCGCGAGGCCCGCGTCGTGAGCCTCCCGCACCAGGTCGGTGGTGACGATGCTGTCCTCGGGATGAAGCGCCTCGGCACCGAGCGCCTTCGCGCGGGCGACGGCGCGGTAGGGAAACTTGCGGGAGATGAGCAGGCCGATCCGCGCATCGGACGACAAGCTCCGAAGCCGCGCCAGCACCGGGTCGTAGAAGGACGAGAACAGCATGCGCGGGAGGAGCCCTCGGCCGCACACGGCGCCCAGGGTCTCCTGCTCGAGCCGGGAGTACTCGGCGCTGGTGGCGCGCTTGAGCTCGAGGTTGAAGGGGATCTGCTCCCCGAACCGGTCGAGCACCTCGTCCAGGGTGGGAACCGGCTCGCCGGCGCCCGCATCGAGCGCGCGCACCTCGTCGAGGGTCGCCTCGGCGATCTCGCCTTTGCCGCCGAGGCCCGAGAGGTCCTCGTCGTGGGTGACGACGATGGCGCCGTCTCGCGTCCGGTGCAGGTCGATCTCGATCATGTCGGCGCGCTGCTCGACCGCGAGCGCGTAGGCGGGGAGCGTGTTCTCGGGGCGCTCGCCCGACGCGCCGCGGTGGGCGATCACGAGGGTCTTTCGCGTCACGCTGGCTCCCACTCCCGCGCCCGCTCGACGGCGCGGCGCCAGCCCGCATGGAGCGCGTCGCGCTCGTCCGCGGACATCCTGGGCTCGAAGATGCGTCCCGCGCGGACGGCAGCCTCCAGCTCCGAGCGATCGCGCCAGAAGCCGGTCGCGAGGCCCGCCAGCGCCGCGGCGCCGAGGGCGGTCACCTCGAGTCCCGTGGGACGGCGGACGGGAATGCCGAGGATGTCGGCCTGGAACTGCATCAGGAAGTCATTGGCCGACGCGCCGCCGTCGACCCGCAGCACGTCGGGAGCGGCGCCCGCATCGGCCGAGAGGCACTCGACGAGGTCCCGCGACTGGTACGCGATCGATTCGAGTGCGGCTCGGACCAGGTGCGCGCGGGTGGCGCCGCGCGTGAGTCCGACCACCGCACCGCGGGCGCGTTCGTCCCACCACGGCGCGCCGAGGCCGACGAAGGCCGGAACGAGGTACACACCGCCGTTGTCGGGGACCTCCATCGCGAGCGCCTCGGTCTCGGCGGCGCTCTTCACGAGGCCGAGGCCGTCGCGAAGCCACTGCACCGCGGCTCCCGCGACGAAGACGCTCCCTTCGAGCGCGTACTCGACTCGTCCGCCAATCCCCCACGCGACCGTCGTCACGAGGCCGTGCTTCGAGGCCCGCGCTTCGCCACCGGTGTTCATCAGCAGGAAGCAGCCGGTGCCGTAGGTGTTCTTGGCGCTTCCGGGAGCGAAGCAGCCCTGTCCGAAGAGGGCGGCCTGCTGGTCGCCGGCCATCCCGGCGATCTCGATCCCGTCGCCGAGCCACTCGGCGTCCGCGGCACCGAAGCTTCCGCTCGAGTCGCGGACCTCGGGCAGCATCGCCCGCGGGATCCGGAGCTCGCGAAGCAGCGTCTCGTCCCACTCCCGCGCATGGATGTCGTAGAGCATCGTCCTCGAAGCGTTCGAGAACTCGGTGGCGTGGACGCGCCCCTTGGTGAGGCGGTGGAGGAGCCAGCTGTCGATGGTTCCGAACGCCAGCTCGCCGCGTTCGGCGCGCTCCTGCGCTCCCGGAACGGCGTCGAGGATGAAGCGGATCTTGGTGGCCGAGAAATACGCGTCGATCACGAGGCCGGTACGGCTCCGCACGTGCTCGCCGAGGCCTTTCGCGCGAAGATCGTCGCAGATCGGTGTCGTCTGCCTCGACTGCCAGACGATGGCGGGGTAGATCGGCTCCCCCGTCGCGCGGTCCCAGACCACCGCCGTCTCGCGCTGGTTGGTGATGCCGATGGCCGCCACGTCGCGAGCCGACGCTCCCGCCTCGGCGAGCACCTGACGGGCGGCTCGAAGCTGGGTCTCCCAGATCTCGCGGGGGTCGTGCTCGACCCATCCGGGCTTCGGGTAGTGCTGGGCGAACTCGTGCTGCTTCACCGCGGCGACGTTTCCGGCGCGATCGAACAGCAGGGCGCGGGACGACGTGGTTCCCTGATCGAGGGCGAGGACGAAACGCATGGGCTCACTCCCGCGCGGAGCCTACCAGAAGCGCCGACCCGCCCGGACGCTCGATCGACCGGGTTCAGCTCCCCGCGGCATCGGCGTCCGCTCCGGTCTCGAACAGCGCCTCGACGAACTCCTCGGCCGAGAAGTCCCGAAGGTCCTGGACGCCCTCGCCGACGCCGACGTAGCGGACGGGGATGCCGAACTCGTCGGCGAGGCCCACCAGTACCCCGCCCTTCGCAGTGCCGTCGAGCTTGGTGAGGACGAGCCCGGTCACCTGCGCCGCCTCGATGAAGACCCGGGCCTGGGAGATCGCGTTCTGACCCGTGTTCGCGTCGAGCACGAGGAGGCTCTCGTGGGGAGCACCGGGAACCTCTCGGCCGAGGACCCGGACGATCTTCTTGAGCTCCTCGATGAGCGGGGCCTTCGTCTGGAGCCTTCCGGCGGTGTCGCAGATGGCGACGTCGGCGCCGCGGGCGACGGCGGCCTTCACCGTGTCGAAGGCGACGGCCGACGGATCGCCGCCCGGCTTGCCCGCGATCACCTCGCAGCCCGCTCGCTCGCCCCACGCCTGGAGCTGCTCGATCGCCGCCGCACGGAACGTGTCGCCCGCGCCGAGGATCACGCGCCTTCCTCCCGCCTGGTAGCGGGCGGCAAGCTTGCCGATGGTCGTCGTCTTGCCGGACCCGTTCACCCCGAGGACGAGGATCACGTGGGGCTTGGCGGTGAGGGCGAGGGCGCTCCCCGGCGGCGGCTCGACGCGGCGGAGCTTCTCGAGGATCGCGCCGCGCAGCGCGCTGCGAACGGCGGCGCCGTCGCCCCCGCTCGCCTGCTTGCGGACCGCGCCGAGAAGGCTCTCCGCCGTCGCGACGCCGAGATCGGCCGTGTAGAGGACCTGCTCGAGGTCCTCGAGGACGGCGCGATCGACGGCGCGGCCGGCGAGGACCTGCTCGAGGCGGCCGATCAGCGCCTCGCTGGTCCGCCGGAGCCGGTCACGGAGCCGCAGCGGCCGCCGAGGCTCCGCAGGCGACGGCGCGACGGACACCGCAGGCCCCGGCGCCGCCGCGGCCGCCGCAAGGATCGTGGCGGTCTCGGGCTCGGCCGGCGCCGGTGTGCCGAGGGGCTCGGCCTCGACCGGCGCCGCCTCTCCCGCGATCGGCAGCGCTTCGACGCCGACGCGGTCGGGCCCAGCGGCGACCGCCTCCGGCTCGGCGAGCCGTGGTGCGGCTTCGCCGGCAACCACCTCGGGCTCCGCGGTGATCGGCTCGACCTCGCCGAGGAGCGCAGGCGCGTCGGCGGGCACCGACGCCACTTCTTCCGGCGGCGGCGGGGCTGCGATCTGCGCCGGCGGCGACCCGACGCGGCGCCGCCGGCGGACGCCGTAGTAGAGGAAGAGCACGACCAGGAGGAACGCTGCGGCCGAGACGGAGACGATCGGCTCCGCCCGCGCCTGGGCCACCGCAGCCTCGAAGACGGTGCGGCCCTCGTGGAGCCACCCCGAAACCACCCGAACGACGTCTTCCCAGCTCATGGACGCGGGAAGATACCGTGGCCGAGGCGGAGATCAGCCTCCCGGGACGTCGATCCTGGGCGGCCGGTCGCCCGCGCTAGGCGCTTCCCCGGAGCTCCACCGAGACGAGCTTGCTCACCCCGCGCTCCTCCATGGTGACGCCGTAGAGGACGTCGGCCACCTCGATGGTGCGCTTGTTGTGGGTGATGAGCAGGAACTGCGAGTCCCGCGCGAGCTCGCGGACGATCTCGTTGAAGCGGCCGACGTTCGCGTCATCGAGGGCTGCGTCGACCTCGTCGAGCAGGAAGAACGGGCTCGGCCGCACCTGGAACACCGAGACGAGGAGCGCCAAGGCGGTGAGCGTCTTCTCGCCACCCGAGAGCAGGT
This sequence comes from uncultured delta proteobacterium, assembly GCA_963710635.1. Classification (GTDB taxonomy): domain Bacteria; phylum Myxococcota_A; class UBA9160; order UBA9160; family UBA9160; genus MYXO. Next base: position 360,847 of record CAVQAY010000004.1, on the reverse strand, counting down.
TGACGCTCTGGAGGCGCTTGCCGGGAGGCGACGCCACGATCTCGATCCCGGCGTCGAGGACGTCCTCCTCCTCGGTCAGCTGGAGATGCGCCTTCCCGCCGCGGAACAGGCGGGGGAAGTTCTCGACGAAGCGCGCGTTCACGGCCTCGAAGGTCTCCTCGAAGCGCTTGCGGCTGGTGCGGTTGATCCGAAGGATCGCCTCTCGCAGCGATCCGAGGGTGCTCTCGAGGTCCGCCTTCTGCTCCGAGAGGAAGCGGCAGCGCTCGGCCAGCTCCTCGTGCTCCTCGATGGCGCCGAGATTCACCTCGCCGAGGGCCTCGAGCTTGCGCCGCACGTCGCCAGCGAGGCGCTCGCGCTCGTCCCGGGGCAGCGCCACCAGCTCGGCGGCCGCCCGCTGCGTGAGGGCGGGCGGCTCGTCGTCGTCCGCCGACTCATCGCGCCGCGCTTCGTCGCCTTCTTCCTCGCTCGTGTCCGCCGGCGTACCGAGCGCATCGAAGACGGGCGGCGACCAGCTGGCGAGCGCCACGCCCCAGCGCTCGTGCACCTGCTGCAGGAGGCTCTCGCGCCGGAACTCGCTCTCGCGCACGGAGATCTCGGCGCGCTGGACGTTCTCCCGCGCGTCGTGGGAGCCGCTCCGGAGCGCGCGCACGTCGCCCTCCACGTCGCGGACCCGCGCTGCCTCTCGCTCGTAGGCGTCTCGCTTCTCGTCGTGGCTGGCGCGCGCCGACTCCTCGTCCCCGATCCGGCGAGCCAGCAGTGACTCGGCCTCTGCAAGGGTCCTCGCCAGCTCCTCGCGCCGCAGCTCGGCGGCAGCGATCTCGCCCTCCCGGCGGGCGATCCAGGCCTCGGCCGTCTGCAGCGACGCGGCTGCGCGGGTCCGCTCGCCGACGAGCGCCTCGCGCCGCTCCAGCCGGCCCGCGTACTCGACGCGCCGGCCCGAGAGCGCCGCCTCCTGACGCGACGCCTCGCGGGCAGCCGCGCCCATCCGCAGCCCAGCCGCGTCGAGGGCGCGCTGCCTCTCCGCCCGCTCGTGGCGGGCCTCGACCAGCGTCTCGACGAGGCGCGCCGCCTCTGCGGCAACGGCGTCGTTCTCCGCCAGGAGGTCAGACCGCTCGGCCGCGCGGCCCTCTCGCGCCTCCCCCAGCGATTTGGCGCGATCGCGGGCGCGCTCGAGATCCTTCTCGTGGTTCGCAACCGCGAGCGCGACCGTGTGGTGACGCGCTCGCAGATGGTCGAGCTCGGCACTCGCCCGGGTGGCCTCGGCTTCGGCCGCCGCGTGCTCCTGCTCGCGGAGCGCCAGGTCGGCGCCGAGAACGCCGACCTCCTCCTCGAGCTCCCGCAGCTCACGGACCCGGCGCAGGAGCCCCTGGCTCGCCGCGGCGCCGCCACCGCGGACGACACCGTCGGGAGAGAGGAGGTCTCCAGCCGGCGTCACGAACGTTGCCGGGAGGCGCCCGGCGCCGTAGACGGCCAGGGCCTCTCCGAGGTCGTCCACCAGGTTGACGCCCGCGAGGAGCACCCGCGCCACCGGCTCGAAGCCGGCCCGCGCACGGACGCGCTCGAGCAGCGGCACCCCGAGCGGGACGAAGCCGCTTCCGGCCTCCGCGAGATCCGGCGCGGCGACGAAGGCGCCCCGCCCCGCCCCCGCGTCCCGGAGCGCAGCGACGGCTGCCAGCGCATCTTCGCGCCGCCCCACGACGAGCGCCTCCGCGCGCTCGGACAGCACCGCCTCGACTGCGGCCTCGACCGCCGGGTCGGCCTCGATCACGTCGCGAACGAGGGCACGCAGGCCGAGACGCTCGCGTACATCGGCTCCCTGATCGAGCAGGTGCCGCGCGGCGGCGCCGAGATCCTCCCGGCCCTCGACCACCTCCCGGAGAGAGTCGGAGCGGGCCCGCCGGACGTCGCGCGCTTCTCTCGCCGTACGCGCCCGATCCGCCGCGGTCCGCGCGTCGGCATGGGTACGCTCGACGCGCCCCTGGGCCGCGCGAAGCCCTTCCATCAGCCGATCGCGCTCGGCCAAGAGGTTCCGGAGGCCGTCGGCCAGGTCGCGCTCTTCGCTCGCGACTCCCGCCGCCTCGCCGCTGTGGACCTCCAGCAGCTCGTCGGTACTCCGGAGCCGCCGGTCGAGGTCGGCGCGGCGGTCCTCGAGGAAGGCCTGCCGGTCTTCGAGCCGTGCCACCCGGGTGAGCGCCTCCACCAGCGCCGCACTCGCAGCGTCGCGCTCGTGCTCGAGGCCATGGAGGGCCTCGGCCGCCTGCCGGGCCTCGGCTTCGGCGGCAGCGATCGCATCGGCTTCGACGCCGAGCGACGTCTCGAGCCCCGCGAGCGCCGCTTCGGCCGTGTCGAGCTCGCGGACGGCTGCGGCGCGCTGGGCCGCCAACCCCTCGAGCTCTTCCCTCCGGGCGGCGTTCATCTCGGCCAGCGCGCCGCGCTCGCGCGTCTCGTAGCCGATCCGGCTCTCGAGCTCCTTGATCTCGCCCCGCAGGCCGACCAGGACCTCGCTGTCCTGGCTCAGCAGGCGCTCGCGCTCGCCGAGCTCGATGCGGGCCTGCTCGAGGGCGAGCTCGCGCTCGGCGAGGCGGGTCTCGAGGGCGGTCGCCTCCTCCCGCTGGACGGCGAGCGTTGCCCTCGACGCGGCGAGGTCACGCTCGAGGTCACGGCTCTCCTCGGCGGCGAGTGACAGCTCGAGCAGGCGCTGGCTCTCGCGGAGCCGCTTGTAGCGCGCGGCCTTCTTGGCCTGGCGCTCGAGGGTTCCGATCTGCCGGCGGATCTCGCCGAGGACGTCGTTCACCCGGACCAGGTTGTGCTCGGTCGCCTCGATCTTCCGCTCGGCCTCCTGCCGGCGGACCTTGTACTTGCCGATCCCGGCGGCCTCTTCGATCAGGCTCCGGCGCTCCTCGGGCTTGGCGGAGACGATACCGGCGATCTGCCCCTGCTCGACGATGGTGTAGCCCTTGGTGCCAATCCCCGTGTCGCGGAAGAAGTCCTGTACGTCGCGCAGGCGGCAGGGAACCCGGTTGATGGAGTACTCGGACTCGCCCGAACGGTAGAGCCGGCGCGAGATCTGGATCTCGGTGTACGCGGCGTAGGCGGCCGGTGCGGTTCCGGCGCTGTTGTCGAAGCTGAGGACGACCTCGGCCATCCCCACCGGCGCACGCACCTCGGAGCCGGCGAAGATCACGTCCTCCATGCCCTTGCCGCGCAGGCGCCGGGGCGACTGCTCTCCCATGGCCCAGCGCATGGCGTCGACGACGTTCGACTTGCCGCAGCCGTTCGGGCCGACGATGCCGCTGATCCCGGGCTGGAAGGCGAGCACCACCTTGTCCACGAAGGACTTGAAGCCCGAGATCTCGAGGGATTTGATGCGCAACCGGACCTCAGCTCTCGACCGGCGGGGACGAAGCGGCCTCCCGGGCGGGGGTTCGATGGGATCGTGCGCGGAGGAACAGGGGGTGCCGAGTTTCTACCACTGGGCACCGGGGACGCGCAACCCGGAAGCGGAGAAAGTCAGCCCTTTCCGCCCGCGGCGGGCGCCGCGCCCCGCTGGGTCTCGTACTGCAGCCGGTAGAGCCGGTGGTAGACGCCCCGATGGGCCAGCAGCTCGTCGTGGCGGCCGGACTCGACGATCCGCCCGTGGTGGAGGACGTGGATCCGATCGACGTCCTGGATCGTCGAGAGCCGGTGGGCGATGACCAGGGCCGTCTTGCCCTGCCACAGGACCCGCAAGGCCTGCTGGATCAGCGCCTCGGTCTCGGTATCGATCGAGCTGGTGGCCTCGTCGAGCACCAGGACGTCCGCACCGTGGACGAGCGCGCGGGCGAAGGAGAGGAGCTGGCGCTGGCCGGCCGAAAGGTTGGCGCCCCGCTCGTGGAGCTCGGTCTGGTAGCCGTCCGGAAGGGCCTCGATGAAGCCGTGGGCCTCGACGGCCCTGGCGGCCCGCTCGATGGCGGCGAGGTCGATGTCCGTCCGTCCGAGGCCGATGTTCTCGGCGATGGTGCCGCTGAAGAGGAAGACGTCCTGCTGCACCAGCGCGACGCGGCGTCGCAGCTCCTCCTGGGGGATCTCGCGGAGATCTTCGCCATCGAGCAGTACCCGGCCGCGGTTCGGGTCGTAGAACCGCGTCAGCAGCTTGATGATCGAGGTCTTGCCGGCCCCGGTGGCGCCGACGAGAGCGACCTTCTCCCCGCGCTCGACCCGCAGCGACACGTCCCGGAGCACCGAATCTTCGTTGTTGTAGGCGAACCACACGTTCTCGAGGGCGACGGCGCCGCGGCGCCCCGAGAGCGGCGTCGCCGGCCGCGAGCTCGGCGCCGCATCGCGAACCGCCGGCTCGGTGTCGAGGAGCTGGAAGATCCGCTCGCAGCTCGCCATGGCCGACTGCATCACCGAGTACTTGGCCGACAGATCCCGCAGCGGCATGAAGAAGCGCCGCATCCAGTCGATGAAGACGTACAGGACGCCCGCACCGGCGAGCCCGGTGCCGTACCAGATGATGATCGCGACGCTGAGGCTCCCGGCCATCTCGACCACCGCGAAGAGCGCGGCGTCGTAGCGGATCGAGACGAGCCAGGCGTCGCGATGGGCCGCGTTCAGCTCGGAGAAGTCGCGCAGGTTCCGCTCCTCTCGCCCGAAGAGCTGGACCACCTTCATTCCCGTCACGGTCTCCTGGAGCATGGCGTTGATCCGCGCGATGCGGACCCGCACCGCGCGAAACGCCTCGCGGATCCGCAGCCGGAAGACGATCGCTGCGACGGCGAGCAGCGGAACCACCAGGAAGGTCACCAGCGCCAGCCGCGCATTCACCAGGAACAGCGCACCGGCGAAGCCCGCCATCTTGAGCAGGTCGGTCAGCAGGGCGACGATCCCTGCCGAGAACATCTCGGCGACGTTCTCGACGTCGTTGGTCGCCCGGGTCACGAGCCGTCCGACGGGCATCCGATCGAAGAAGCCTACGTGGAGACGGGAGAGGTGCGCGAAGATCTCGCTGCGCAGCGACCGCATCGCCAGCTGGCCGGTCTTCGCCATGACGAGCGACTGCCAGAACTGGAGCGCCGACCCGGCGACCATCGCGACGAGGTAGAGGACGCCGAGCCAGACCAGCGGTGGGATCGATTCGGGGCCGCGCAGCAGACCGGTCAGCGCGTCGGACGTACCTGCGTCGGGCTCGGCGAGCGCCCCCGCCGCACCGAGGCTCGGGGTGATGATCTGGTCGAGCCCCGTCTTCACGATCCACGCCGGCGCCAGCTCGAACAGGAACAACGGCACCACCAGGACGAGGGTGAGTACGATCTGCCCGCGGTGGGGCGCCACGTAGCGCCAGAGCCGCGCCAGGAGCTGCGTGTCGTAGGCCTTTCCGAGGGCCTCCTCCTCGTGCAGGGAATCCTGCTCGGCGAGCACCGACGGCGCCGTCACGCCACCGCCTCCTCTCCCTCGAGCTCCTCTTCGAGAGCTTGCTGCCGTGCGAGGCGCGCGTAGAGGCCTCCCGACGCGACCAGTTGCTCGTGGGTTCCGCGCTCGGCGATCCGGCCGCCGTCGAGGACGATGATCTGGTCGGCGCCCTGCACGGTCGAGATGCGGTGCGAGATGAGGATCACCGTCTTGCCCTCGAACACCTCGTCGAGTCCGCTCCGGATCGCGGCTTCGGTCTCCGCGTCGACGCTCGAGAGGGCATCGTCGAGAATCAAGATGCTCGGCCGCAGCGCGAGGGCGCGCGCCAGCGCCGTACGCTGGCGCTGTCCGCCGGAGAGCATCACGCCGCGCTCGCCGACCAGGGTGCCGTAGCCACGGGGTAGGTCACCGACGTCCTTGGCGAGCTGGGCGCGCTCGGCGGCAGCCGTCACCTGCGCGGCGTCCGCCTCGGGAAGGCCGTAGGCGACGTTCTCGGCGAGCGTCATCGAGAACAGGAACGAGTCCTGGGGCACCATGGCGATGCCCGCCCGGAGCGTCGCGAGCGGAATCCGGTTGACGTCGACCCCATCGAGGAAGACGCAGCCGTCGGGCACCTCGTACAGACGCGGGATCACCGAGGCGAGGGTCGTCTTGCCAGAGCCTACGGGGCCGACGATCCCGAGGGTGCTCCCAGCCGGAACGTGTAGCGAGACGTCCCGCAGTGCGGGCTCGCGGCCCGCTCCCGGGTAGTGGAACTCGAGCCCCCGGAACTCGATCTCGCCACGCAGCCGCTCGACGAGAACCCGGTCGGCGTGGTCGGCGATGGCGGGCTCGACGCCGAGCACCTCGTCGAGGCGCTGCATCGAGGCCGCTCCCCGCTGCACCAGCGCGACGACCCATCCCATGAGAAACGTCGGGAAGGTGAGCTCGTAGACGTACATCGAGAAGGTGAAGAAGTCGGCGAGGGTCATCCTGCCGCCCGTCACCTCGTGGCCGCCGACCAGCAGCACCAGCCACATGGCCGCCGCCGGGAGCAGGCTCAGTACCGGGGCGAGCCCCGCAAAGACCCGGACCACGTCGAGGTGCCGCCGGTACAGGTCGTCGTTCACCGCCTCGAACCGCGCCTGGTTGGCGCCTTCCATGGCATAGGCCTTCACGACGGCGATCCCCGAGATCGTCTCCTGGAGCCGGTTCGACAGCGCCGCGAGGCCCTCCTGGAGGCGCAGGTTCGTTCGGTGCATCGCGCGGCCGAAGCTGCGGGCGATGAGGAGGAACGCCGGGTATGGAACCAGTACCAGGAGCGCCAGCTTGACGTCGAGCGCCAGCATCGCGCCGAAGACGGCGAGATACAGGATCGGCGTCTGCAGCAGGTTGAGGATTCCGGGGCCGAGCAGCAGGCGAACGGAGTTGAGATCGTTGACGCACCGGCTCATCAGATCGCCCGTCCGCCAGCGCAGGTAGAACGACTGCGGAAGGCGCTGCAGATGGGCGAAGAGGTCGTTGCGGAGCTCGTACTCGACGTCGCGGGCCAGGTTGAATACGAGAGTCCGCGAGTAGTACCGGAGCCCGCCGCGCAGGAGCGTCACGATCACGATCCACAGGCAACGGCGCGCCACCTCGCTGGCGGCGAGCCCCGACTCGGCGGCCGCGACGGCGCGGCCGATCAGGATCGGGACGGCCACCGACGCCGCGACGTAGCCGAGGGTCGAGATGGCCCACACGCCGTAGGCGGGCCCATGCCCTGCGAGGTAGGAGCCGAGCCGCCGAAGGCCCGGCCGCGAGCCGGCGTCGCCCGCCGTCACCGCCGGTACCACGCGGCCACCCGCCCCCGGTCGAGGCCCGCCGCCCAGGCCGCCGCGGCCACCCAGTTCCGGAGCATCGTCCGGAGCACTGCCGTTGGCCTCGTAGCGCCGCGCCGAGGTCGTGGCGCAGGCCGAGAGGAGGGCGAGGCGTCCCGCCCGGCGGATGCCGCGTACCAGGTCGAGATCCTCGAAGATCGGGACCTCCGGCACTCCGCCCATGGCCTCGAGGACCCGGCGCCGGACGAAGATCGCCTGGTCGCCGTAGGGAAGCCGGAGCCAGGCGCCCCGCAGGCGCGCCCCCCACTCGACGATCCGGAGCGCCGGCGACGAGCGGTCGAACCGGAAACGGAAGGCGCCGCCGGCGACGGTCGGGTCGCCGAGCGCCTGCGTCACGGCGGCGTCATAGCCCACCGGCAGCCGCGTATCGGCGTGGAGGAACAGGAGGACGTCGCCCTGGGCCTCCCGCGCGCCGGCGGCCAGCTGCCGGGCCCGGCCCGGGAGGCTCGAGACGACCCGCGCGCCGAGGGCTTTCGCGCGGGCCATGGTGTCGTCGCGGCTTCCTCCATCCACCACCACCAGCTCGACTCCCGGGGCCGACGCGCTCTCCAGTGCCGCCTCGATGCGCCCGCCTTCGTCCAGAGCCGGGATCACGACGGAGAGGGTCACGAGGCGGGACGGTAGCAGGGCGCCGCTTCTCGGCCGATCGCCTGCCGGCCGATTGCAGACGCCCGCGTTCTCTCGTATTCGTCCCACGTGACGGCGCACCGCCCGGACCCGAGCGAAGACCCGAGTGACCCGCCGCAGGCTTCCTCGCCGAGCGCTCCGACCTACGCCAGGGCGGGTGTCGATCTCGACCACGACGAGGGCTTCGTCGGCGAGATCAAGGAGATCGCACGCGGGAGCTTCCGGCCCGAGGTCCTCTCGTCGATCGGCGGCTTCGCCGGCCTGTTCAAGACGCCCGACCGCTACCGCGATCCGGTCCTCGTCGCCGGCACCGACGGTGTCGGCACCAAGCTCAAGCTCGCCGCCGACCTTCGCCGCTACGACACCGTCGGAATCGACTGCGTGGCGATGGTCGTGAACGACCTGGTGGTGCAGGGCGCCGAGCCCCTCGTCTTCCTCGATTACCTCGCCATGGGCGAGCTCGACCGGGAGATCGCGAAGGAAGCCTTGCGCGGCATCACCGAGGGCTGCCGGCGGGCGGGCTGCGCGCTCCTCGGTGGAGAGACCGCCACCATGCCGGGTGTCTACCCGCCGGGCGAGATCGAGCTCGTCGGGTTCGGGGTCGGCGTCGTCGAGCGCGAGAAGGTCATCGACGGAGCCACCGTCCGCGAGGGCGACGTGCTGCTGGGCCTCGCATCGAACGGAGTCCACAGCAATGGCTATTCGCTGGTTCGCCACGTACTCGCCGAGCAGGAGAAGGCCGGAGACTTCGACCTTCGCGCGGAAGACTCCGCGCTGAACGGCTCGCTCGCGAGCGCGCTCCTCGCGCCGACGCGGATCTATGTGAAGCCGATCCTCAACCTGCTGCGCGACTTCACGATCAACGCCATGGTACACATCACCGGCGGCGGCTTCGACGGCAACGTTCCCCGCGTACTCTCGAAGGGAGTCCGCGCCCGGCTCGATCCCGCCGCGTGGCCTCGGCCGCCGATCTTCGGGTGGCTCCAGGAGCGGGGAAGCTCTCCGACTCGGAGATGCTTCGCGTATTCAACTGCGGGATCGGGATGATCCTGATCGTTCCCCGCGAGCAGGCCGACGACATCTCCCAGCGCCTCCAGGGGCTCGGCGAGCGCGCCTACCGGATCGGCGAGATCGAGCGCAAGGCGCCCGAAGAGCCGCCGCTGCTCTACGCCGCCTCGACGCGGCGAGGCGCCTGATGCGCGGCATCGCAGAAGCCGCGGCGTCTGCGAGCCAGCGCGCGAGACGCTGGGACGTCGTGATCCTCGGCGGCGCCCTGCCCGGCCTCGTCACCGCAGCGCGGCTCGGCCTCGACGGCCTGCGGGTCCTCGTCGTCGAAGAAGAGGCCGCCGTCGGCCTCCCGCCGGGGCTCCGCGAGCCGTTCCTCATCACGGGAAGCGGCGCGGGCGGGATCCTCGACACCTGCATGAAGGCGCTCACCGTTCCGCTGATCGAGCGCCGCAAGCTCGAGCCCGACCCGGTCGCGCTGCAGATCGTGCTCCCCGACGTGCGCATCGACGTGGGCGACCCGATCACGACGGCCGAGGAGCTCGTCGCCTGGGGCCTCGCGAAGCCGGACGTGGCACGCGCCCTGGTGCGGGCCATCGCCGAGGCCGGCGTAGCCGAGCGCGCGGCGATGCTCGACGCGGCGGTGATCAAGGGAGGAGGGCTCCGGAGCGTCGCGCGCGCGCCCGGAGGGCCGCGGGTGTCGCGACACGGCCGCGGGCTCCCGATGGAGGTGGCGTCGCCGCCGCAGCGGCTTCGCCCGGTGCTCGACGCGCAGGTCCGCGCGCTCTCGAACCTCGCATCGGCGTCGCCGCCGCCCGAGGCCCGCGGGCGCCTCCTGGCGTCGGCCCTCGAAGGCGCTGCCAGCTACCGCACCGCCGAGGGATTCCTGCGCGGCTGCCTGCGGCGGCGGATCCAGGGCCTCTTCGGCGAGTTCCGGACGCTGCCGGGCCGCTTCGACCTCGTCGCGGTGGGGAACCACCCGGGAATCACCGCACCGGGAGTTCCCGACGTGTGGATCGGCCGGGCGCTGGTCCTGAACGCGCCGCGTGGCTGCGTGTTCCCCGCGCTGCGCGAGCTCGGCGGCGACCCGCCGGACTTTCTCGAGGCGCCGCGTCCGACACATCGGCGTGTCATCGTCCATCTGCGCGCGCGCAGATCGGTGCTGCCCGGAGGGCATGGCGCAGCGGGTCGTCGTGCTGCGCGACGCGGCCCGCCCCGCCGAAGGCTCGAACCTGCTGTCCCTTGCGATCTTCCCGGCGGCCCAGCCGGGGTCGGACCGGGTCGAGCTCGTGGCCTCGGCCGTTTTCGCCGAGGCCGACGCGCGCGAACGCCGCGACGAGATCGAGGCCGAGATCATCCGGGAGGTTTCCCGCCTCATGCCCTTCAGCGAGGGCTATCTCACGCGGGAGCCGGTGCCCAGCGTCCGCTGGGACGACGACTCGGCGCTGTCGGATCCCAAGCTCGGCGAGGGCTGGCCCGTCGAGGCGGAGATCCGCCTCTCGACGCAAGCCCCCGGTCTACGCGCTTCCCCGCGAGTCTCTCGCCGCCCTCGGGATGGAGGGCGACCTCCTCCTCGGCTGGCGCGCCGGCGACGTGATCCGCAGCGAGCTGGCCTGATTCCCGAGCCGGCGATGCGTTCGGCCGCGAAGGCCGAGGCTGCGCGTCGCGGCAGGCTGCGCAGGTTCCGTGGCTTTGCGCCCGATCAGCTGCGCGTAGTGCTGGGCGATCGATTCCTGCGGCATCCCGTCAGCATATCGCCGCCCTCCGGCTCATCCGCAGCTCCCCTCCCACAGCCCACCGCTCGCCCTCGGAGACCCGCCCGCGACCCGGAAGAGCCCAAATGGTTTAGACCGCCGAGTGTCTCACCTACGTTGGCGCGGAGGGTCCAGCGTTGGGACCCGGCCGAGCCGCTCTCCCGTCGGCGTAGGCGACGCCTCGATCAGCGGCTCGTCACGCGGTACACGCGCCACCAGCGCAGCTTGTCTTGATCGAAGGCTGCGTGCAGGCCGGAGAGAGTGCTCCAGCCGTCGCGCTCTTGCTCGAAGTTCCACTCCGTCATCGACGCATCCTTGAAGCAGCCCTCGGCGCCGACGATCTTCTCCAATTCGGACCTAGCGGCCCCGATCCCGTGGTCACACGAGATCTCCTTCATCAGATCTCGCGTCGGCTGCGCGCATTCGTACGCGAACGGAACGTCCATGCGCCTGAGCACGGAGAGCGCGGTCACCAGATCCTCCGGACCACCCAGGGGGCCCGACTCGAAGACCGCCACCTGATCTTCATCCAGACCGTAGCAAAGAGCCTTCGCGGACACGGCGTCGCTTCCGATCTGGACTCGCTTCGCAGGACCGACGCTCTTCTCGATGTCGCTCAACGAGCTGTGCCCAAGGCGCATCCCACCGATTTCCCACTTGCTCACCTCGAACGAACCCTTCTGGACACAGCGTACCTTGTCGGTTTGCCAAGGGCCTTGAGCCAGAGCCACGTGGGCCACCGACGTGAGAAAGGCGAGAGCGACAGCGCAGCGGACAATTCTCATGGCCTTACGAAGATGACCTCACCGGGAGGAATCGTGGTTCGATTGGGCGGAAGAACGATGCAGCCTTGCGACGCATCGTTCTGAGCATTGTTCCCGTGAGCGCGGAACGAGCTGCAGTCGCGCGGCGGGCCGCACTCGTTCCCAGGCAGCGGCGTGAGCGGAATCGTGTTCCTTCCACTGTTCGGGCTGTTATACGGCTCGCCCGTCTGCCAGGGCCCACGCGGGATCGGTCCGACGTTCGGCTGATTCTGCGCGTCCGGGTTGTTCCTTCCCTCCCCCGTCCCCGAGTAGCCGGTCTCCTTGTAGTACTCGGGAGCAGTCTCGGTACCGGCGTCCGGGGGCGATTCGACCGAGACCGCGTAGCAGACCGTGCCTCCGGTCGATTGCGAGTGGACGCAGTAGAGGCCCTTCGGATCCACGTTTCCGGTCGGGAGGTTTCGCGCGTACGCATACGGATTCGCCCCCCTGCCTGCCCGATCGGATCCGCCTCGAGGTAGCGCCCGGTGGCAGGGTCGTAGGTGCGGAAGTAGTTGTCGTGCAGTCCCGTCTCGCCGTCGTGGTACTGGCCGGGCAGGCGGACGTTGAGCGTGAAGACGCGGCCCGGGCGGGAGGTATGAAGCTTGGGTAACTAAGACCGACTCCTGCACCTTGTCTCGGGCACTCGGTTGCATGTCCTCAATGCGCTCCGTCAAGCGCCCAGGTATCTCGTGCAACACCAAAGCGCTTCTCTGCAGCCGCTACGGCGTGTTCGAACAAGTCCTGGAGTTCGTCACGAACACAGATCTCTCCTTCGAATACGAGCAGGTAGTAGCCCACATTCTCGTCATGCTCTATGACGAATCGTCGATTCGAGCGATCCGGGCCCGAGAACCACTTCATCACCGTTCTCCGAAGTAGTGCCGGTCGACTCGGCGATGCATCCGTCCAGTCCCCACTCGCGTCCTTTCGCTCGATGTGAAAGTGCGGCTCATCGCGACCGGGGTTCTGGACATCGAATCGCACGCGAGTGTCGCCATCCGCACTCTCCACGATTACATCGCCGCTCTTGTTAGTGATCGTCTTCCCGACACCGCCGAGCACCTCCGCTAGCGCATCGGCTGCGCCTTGCACCTTATCATTGCCCGTCGGGTCGGTCGGACAATCCTGGTGCCCACTCAGGCGGCGGGCTCTGCTTGCCCTCCTGAAGGAGAATCTGTCCAGCTGCAGAGCCTACTCCCGCAGCGGCTGGCAGTCCGAGGGCTTCCGCGAGCGCTTGCGCGTTCCCACCGCCGCGCGACATCGCCGCGCACACCGTGTCGAAGCACTCCAAACCTGATGGATCCGAGAAGGCCGTAGGGCGGTTGGCGACATACGCATACGGATTCAGCCCCCCTGCCTGCCCGATCGGATCCGCCTCGAGGTAGCGCCCGGTGGCGGGGTCGTAGGTGCGGAAGAAGTTGTCGTGCAGTCCCGTCTCGCCGTCGTGGTACTGGCCGGGCAAGCGCACGTTGAGCGTGAAGGCCGTGCCGTCGCCGTCGGGGTCTTGGTCGACGGTGGCCTTGCCGAAGGGCTCGTAGCTCGCGCGCCAGATGACGACGGGGTTCGTCGGGCTCGCAGCGGTCGTGGCGGTGACCGCCAGCGGCGTGCCGAGCACATCCGTGTGCACCCAGGAAAAGCTCGTCGGCGGGTCGCAGAGGCTGCCGAGCGAGAGGGTCGTGGTGATCGCGAGCCCGGCCGCCGCGAGCGGCCGGCGGCGAAGGGCGGGCACCAGCAGCGTCGCGGCCACGAGCAGTACCGCCACCGGCACGATGCCCGGCGGCGGGCGGAGCTCCGCGGGAATCTCGAACCACAGGCCCGGCGCCCAGGCCGGCGCCCCGGCCTCGGCGTCCCAGCGATCGACCAGGCCCATCAGCTCGCCGTTCACGAACACGTAGCGGCGCACGATGTCCGTGTCGCTGCTGCGCGGCTTGACCTCGGCCAGAAGGCTTCCGTCGCGGTCGTAGAAGAAGTACGTGGTCGTCGAGGCCGTCGCCTTCTTGACCCGGCGTCCCATGCCGTCATGGGCGTACTGCGCCACGACGTTCGGCGGCGAGAGCGCCGTCTGCACCGTCGCGAGGCGGTTCTCGTCGTCGTACAGGTGGGTGGCCTGGCCCTGCGCCGGTGCCCACGCCGCGGCCCAGGTGCGGCTCCCGAAGCCGTCGTGCGCGTAGACCATCGGCTCGGCCCCCGTGGCCGCCAAGAGCCGGTCGCTGCCAGGCTCGTACGCGTAGGCCGTCGCCCCGGCCGCGGTGCTCTTGCCGGTGCGGTTGCCCGCGGCGTCGTACGCGTAGGTGAACACCGGAGCCCCCGAGAGCGTCGTGGCCTTCCACAGCCGATCCAGCTCGTCGTGAACGTAGAAGCGGCTCTCGGCGCCGTCGCGGTGGTCGATCACGTGGTCGAGGCCCGGGCCGGGGTCTTCAGGGCCCGGCGCACCCGCGGTGTAGTCGTAGGTGTAGGAGCGGTCGAGGACCGTGAGGCCGCCGGGCCCGGTGACGTCGATCTCGCTCACCTGGCCGCGCGGGTTGTAGTCCCGCGTGCTCACGACCCGGTTGCCGGGCGGCGAGGCGGAGTCGTACGGAGGCAGCTCCGCCCGTGTCCGCGGCCCGAACGGCTGCCACGCGAGGCCAAGGATCGCCTGCTCCGTCTGGCCGGCCGCGACGAAGACGCTCTGCGGGCGAAAGCCGCCGTAGGCCATCGTGGTCGTCACGCCTCCCGGGCTGCGCAGCGTCTCGACGCGGCCCGCGGCATCGTACGTCCACACGGTCTCGAAGACGAGGCCATCGATCGTCGTGCGCTCCACCGCCACCTGGCCGCGGTCCGTGTACTCGTAGGCCGTGGTGACGATGCCATTCGAAACCCGCGCCAGGCGGCCCTTCTGGTTCTTCGCGGGATCGGTGTCGTAGGTGAGGTCCCAGTCCGGGTCGGAGGGAAGGTCGACGTGCGTCACGCGCCCGAGCCCATCGTGCACGTAGGCGGTCGTCCGTGTCGGCGAGCCGCCGCGACCGATCTCGATCTTCGTCGCAAGGCGTCCCGCGGCGTCGTAGAGATAGCGCGTGGTGCCCGTGTCGGGGGAGATCACCTCGACGAGGTCTCCGAAGTCGTCCGTCCGGTAGGTGGTCGCCTTCGCGGCCGGGTCCGTGATCTCGGCGACGTTCGACTGCACGTCGTAGCCAACGCCGGTCCGGTAGGTGACGGGCCCGCCACCTCCGTCTCGAAGCTGCTGGAGCTCTTCGAGCCGGTCGATCGCATCGAGGACGAAGACATCGCTGCGGCCGTTCTCGTCCTTCACCTGCGTCGGGTTGCCCACGCCGTCGTACTGCTCGACCTCGGTGAAGACCGAGTCGTCGGCGAAGAGCGGATTGAAGGCTTTGCTCAGCCAGCCGGTCACGGGGTCGTACGAGGCCTTCGCATCGCCGGCGAGCGTGCCGCGGCTGCCGTAGTCGGTAAAGCCCGTGTAGCGGGCCGCGCGGCTCGGGCGGCCCCGGTCGTACTCCCAGACCAGCGCGTTCCCCTCGCCATCGGCGATGAACAGAAGGTTTCGCTTCGCATCGTAGCCCATGCGCACGGACAGGGCCGAAGGCTGCTGCGGGCAGTCGGCCGTTGCGAAGTCGACCCGCACGAGGTTGCCGTCGAGATCGGTGGTGAAGCACGTCTTCGAGCTTCCCGTGCCGCTCCACGGCGCCGTTGCGCTGACAACACGCCCGAGGCCGTCATGGGTGAACGTCGTCACCCTGCCATTCGGATCCGTTACGGTCTGCGGATTGCCACGCGCGTCGAAGTCGGCGTAGGTCGTCTGGAGAAACGTCGCACAGCTCGAGTCGAGGCAGCGCTTCACCAGGTTTCGAAAGCCCGTCGTTCCGCCGGTGCCGTCGCCGTCGTAGCCGATCACGGTCATGCGCCCCGGGCCCGCAATGAGCGCGAGCCGGCCGGCGGGATCGTAGTAGTAGGAGACGATGCGCGGCTCGCCCTGCACGACAGCTCCGCCGGCATCGAGCGTGCTGCCCGTCTCGATCCTGCGATGCACGCGGTCGGTCGGGGCCTCGTTGGCCGCGTCGGTGTTGCCGGGCGTGGCCGGATCGTCGTAGTCGTAGGTCACGACGTGATCGCCGGCGCTCGTGAGCGCCGAGGGCTCGGTGACCGTGAGCGGCCGCGCAAGGCGCCCGTGCCAGGTGAACTCGCGAAACCGCGCGGAGCCGTCGCCCGAAGAGAACACACCGTTCGCGTCGTTGTCTTGCCAGCCCTCGACGATGCGGCCCGGGGCGCCGTCGCGAGCGTAGGCTTCGAAGAGCGTCGTGTGTCCGTTGGCGTCGGTCTGCGTGTGCCAGCGGTTCATGGGCGAGGAGTTCGTGCTCTCCAGCTCGCCCGTCGAGAAGGGCACCGGGACGCCCGGCCCGCCGGCGCCCGTGACCGTTACGAGCCGCCCCTGCTCCGACCCGAACGTCGCGAGCAGATGGCTCTGGCCGTCGCGCACCTCGGCCTGCACCGCTCCGGTCTGGGCGTTCGTCGTCCACGCGAGACCGAGCGGCTGATCGAGCGCCGGCTCGTCGGCGAAGACCGCACGATGGGCGCGGCCCGCCAGGTCGTAGGCGTAGCCCCACTCGCCGAGTACCGTGGTCGTGCCCTGCGCCGTGCGCTCGACCTTCGTGAGCAGGCCCGGAGCGGTTGTCGTGGGAGAGGCATACGTGTAGACGAGCGTGATCGTGTCGCTCGGCGCGGGCGTTGTGCGGTCGGGCATCGTGACGCTCGAAAGCAGCGTATAGGTCCTGCCGCCGCTCGAGACCGCCGTGTAGCCGTAGGTCACGGTCTCGCCGCCGCCGGCAACGCTCTTCACACGCCCGGGCCAGGCCTCCCCGGCGCCGTAGCGCGTCACCGTGAGGCTCGCGCCGCCCCGCGTGAAGGTGTCGCTGTCCGGCCCATGACTCACCGCGATCGGCAGCTCCCCGGGCGGCGTCACCGTGACGAGCACGCCTGCGGCACCGAACACGGCCCGCGTGCCGTCCTCGGCCGTGAACGTCGCCTCGCCGCCCGGCGCCACCGAGAGCGCGCCGCCCCGCACGCGGCTCGTTTGAAACCCCGCCGGGAACGAGTCGTCGCCGAGCATGCGGAAGAACGGCAGCGGCGAGCCGAGGGGGCGGCGCACCAGATAGAGCTCGCCGTTTCCGCTCGTGCTCGTCGTCCGGTGCTCGAGCCCCCACTCGAGGCCATGCACCCACCGGTAGCCCATGGGGCCCGTCGTCGCGGCGCCGTAGGCCGCGGGCTCGAGGCCGCTCGCGTAGTGGCGCACGAAGCGAAGCCCGCCCCCGGCGTCGAGATCGAGCACCGTCTGCTTCACCGTGCCGCGCGTCAGATCGACGGGGTCGCCGATCTCGGCGAGCGGCGACGCGTCGGCGCGGCCCGCCCGCGGCGCCCCGTCGGCGCCGTCCTCGGGCGCGCAGGCCTCGGGCGTCGCGGCCACCGGCAGCTTTGCTGGCATCGAGCTCGCGTCGCAGTCCTCCATCACGTAGACGGCAGACTCGGGCGAGGCGCTGCAGTGAGAAGGCTCCTGCCAGTCGGGGCCACCCAGGCTCGGCCACTCGGGACCGGGAAACGAAGTACACCCTCCGGTGGGGGGCGGCACCGCGGCGGACTCTCCCGTCCGGCAGTCGAAGTGCCCGGCGCCGAGGTACTGGTGCACCCAGTACGGCTTCTCGCAGGGGCACCCGCCATACCCGCCACAGCCCGTCGTCAGCGTGGCGCGGCTGATCCGGATCTCGATCAGCCCCGGGCAGGACGATGCGCCGGCGCGGTCGGCGGCCGCGAGGCCGACGGCGGCGAGCAGCGACGCTGCGGCGATGCGGTGCGCCAGCTGCCGCGCCCACAGCCAGCGGGAGGTCAGGCGGCTACCCCCCCCGGCACGTGTCTCACCCTCTCCATCTCCCCGCCGCATGGAGTCCCCGCCTTCCGCGCTCGCTCATCCCCCCGGATCCCGTGGATCACACCCGCGAAGTCTCTGCCCGGAGTCGTGTCGAAGTCAACACACTTCTGATGCGAACAACCGGAAAGCTGGGGTCGCGCGGCGGCCCGGGCGCGCCCTGCTTCATTCATTCCCCGCCTGCGGTCGTGTAGCCTAGATCCCCTTGGGGATTGGTCGCGGCGCGAGGTTCTCGGGGCTCGGAATCCGCTTGGAGTTCCTTCCGCCATCCGCTCAGAAGAGTTGGCGGGCGTTGCGGAGCCCGGCTTCTCCGGCGTCGCGCTTCGCGGAGGATCTCAGGACGATGCCGTTCGCTCAGCTACCGCGAGCTGCGGCTTTCCCGTTGAGTCAGCGACGACGAGCTCCGACCCGCGGCAGGTCACCATCGTCTCGGTGACCCTGGCTGGCGCGGCGTAAGGGCCCGCCGCTCCCAAGTGCTCGCCGCTCGACTCGCATGCGCTGTACCTCGCTTGCCCCGCGGGCGGCCCTACGGTAGAACGGCCTCCAGTGTCGGCTCCGCTCGCGCAGCCCGCGGTCCATGGGGCGCGCACCCCGGCGCGCACCATCGTGCTGCGCCTCGTCCGCTACGCGCGCCCCTATGCCGGGGTGGTCGCAATCGCCATGGGCTGCGCGCTCGCCTACTCGGCGGCCTACAACTCGTTCTCGTACCTCGCCAAGCCGTTCATGGACGAGGTGCTCGTTCCCGCGCAGACGACACGCGTCTCGGAGCCGCGAACCTGGATTCCCTCGTGGGTTCCGGGGTTCGGCGCGAGGAGCGGTGCAACGACCGATGCACCCGACCCCGCGCCGCCTCCCGACTCCGCCGCCGAGGCCACCCGCCGGGCGGAGCTCGTCGCGAAGATGCAAGGGAGCCTGCTGAAGATCCTCGCCGTCGGCCTCACCGCGATCGTTCTCGTTCCCCTGACGCTCTTCGGCAAGAACTACCTCATCGAGTGGACCCTCGGGCGAATTCTCGTCGACATCCAGCACGACCTGTGCCGCAAGCTCCTCACGCTGCCCCTCCGGTTCCATCACGGGACGACGCGCGGGGACACCCTCTCCCGGATCCTCAACGACGTGGCACGCGCACACGGCGCTCTCGACATGCTCTTCGCCGACCTCCTCCCCGGGCTCCTCTCCCTCGCGGTCGGCGTCGTGATCCTGCTCGCGATCTCTTGGCAGCTGACGCTCGTCGCGCTCGCGATCGCGCCCCCCCTGCTCGGCGTCCTGGCGTTCTTCGGGAAGCGCATCCGAAAGTCGGGCCGCAGGCGGCAGGAGCGGGTAGGCATCGTGACGCAGCGGCTGATGGAGATCCTCGCCGGGATCAAGGTCATCAAGGCGTTCCACGCCGAGCGCGCCGAGGAGGAGTCGTTCTTGCGAACGAACCTCAAGCTGTTCCGGAGCAGCATGAAGGTCGTCAAGAACCGCGTCCTCTCGAAGTCCCTCACCGAGAGCCTCTCCTTCGGTGCGGCGCTGCTCCTGATCCTCGTCGTCTACTGGAGCGTCCGCGACCAGCGCTGGTCGCTCACGATCGGCGAGCTCTTCTTCTTCGTCGCCGTCAGCATGACGACGTACGCGTCGTGCAAGGATCTCGTGAAGGCGTGGACGTCGCTCATGGAGGCGTTGCCGGCGGCGGAGCGCTTCAACCAGCTCCTCGACGCGGTCGGCGAGGCGCCGGACGCGGCCGACGCCGTCCACATCACCGGTGTGTCGCGCGGGATCGTCTTCGACAAGGTGGGCTTCTCCTACGGCCGCGAGCCGGTGCTCTCGGACATCTCGCTCGAGGTCCAGGCGGGAGAGATGGTCGCCATCGTCGGTCGCACCGGCGCCGGGAAGACGACCCTCGCCGACCTGCTGCTCCGGTTCTACGACCCCGACTCCGGGTCGATCTCGGTCGATGGCATCGATCTGCGCAAGATCGCGCGCTCGTCGCTCCTCGAGCACGTCGCCGTCGTGACCCAGGCCCCGTTCCTCTTCGCCGGAACGATCCGCGAGAACATCCGCTACGGAAGGCCCGGCGCGAGCGAGGAGGAGATCCTCGCTGCGGCACGCGCCGCCCACGTCGACGAGTTCGTCGATCAGCTCCCGGCGGGCTACGACACCGAGGTCGGCGAGGAGGGCGTGATGCTCTCCGGCGGCCAGCGGCAGCGGATCACCATCGCACGGGCCATCCTCAAGAACCCCGCGATCCTCATCTTCGACGAGGCCACCAGCTCCCTCGATGCGCGCAGCGAGCGACTGGTGCAGGACGCCATCGAAGCCCTGCTCGGAGGCCGCACCGTCTTCGTGATCGCCCACCGGCTCTCGACGCTTCGCAACGTCGACCGGATCGTGATCCTCGAGGAGGGCCGCGTCTCCCGGGTCGGCACCCACGACGAGCTGATGGCCGACGACAACCTGTATCGCCAGCTGGTGGCGCTCCAGAGCGCCACCTAGTGCGGGCGCTGCGAACGAACCGGGGCGGGCGAGGAGCCTTCGCGTCCACTCCCCCGCCCCGCGGGCGCGCCTGAGCCCATCTCGTGTGCGGAATCGCCGGCATCGTCGGTCCGCTCGCGAGCCGAGAGCACTGCCTCGCCATGACCGAGCGGCTCCGGCACCGGGGCCCTGACGACGCCGGGCACTTCGAGGCGCCGGGCATCCAGCTCGGCCACCGGCGTCTCTCGATCATCGACCTCTCGAACGCCGGCCACCAGCCGATGACCTTCGGCGACCTGACCGTCGTGTACAACGGCGAGATCTACAACTACCGCGCGCTCCGTGCGGAGCTCGACGGGCCCTTCGTCTCGGAGAGCGACACCGAGGTCCTGCTCCGGCTGTGGGCACGCGAGGGCGCGCGGTGCCTCGAGAAGCTCCACGGGATGTTCGCCTTCGCGATCTGGGATGCGCGGCGCGGGACGCTCTTCGCCGCCCGCGACCGGCTCGGGATCAAGCCGTTCTTCTACACCGAGCTGGCCGGCGGCTTCGCGTTCGCTTCGGAGCCGAAGGCACTGCTCGCCCTCGGCCCCCGGTCGCCGGACCCGACCGCGATCGCGGACTTCCTCACCTACAAGATGGTCCCGTCACCGAAGACGATCTGGCAAGGGATCACGTCGCTTCCACCCGCGCACACGCTCACCTTCGACGGGAGCGTCGCACTCGAACGATTCTGGCATCCGCAGTCCTGCGAGACGCCTCGCGACGACGGCGGCGCGCGCGACGAGTTCTCCGC
This sequence comes from uncultured delta proteobacterium, assembly GCA_963710635.1. GTDB lineage: Bacteria > Myxococcota_A > UBA9160 > UBA9160 > UBA9160 > MYXO. The sequence continues at coordinate 340,250 of CAVQAY010000004.1, read as the reverse complement.
CGCCCTCCGCGAGGCGGTCGTCTCCCACACCGTTGCCGATACGCCGGTCGGAGTCTTCCTCAGCGGCGGCCTCGACTCGACCGCGATCGTCTCCCACCTCGACGCGCCGCAGACCTTCACGGTGGGCTTCGACACCGGGGGTCGCGAAGACGCGCGCTTCGCACGCATCGTGGCCGAGCACTTCGGCACGCAGCACCATCAGGAGACCGTCGCAGCGCCCGACCTCGAGACGGCCCTCGACGCGGTTCCCGGGATCTACGATGGCCCCTTCGGCGACAGCTCGGGCTGGGCGACCTTCGTCGTTGCCGAGGCAGCCCGGCGCCACGTGAAGGTCGCCCTCTCCGGCGAGGGCGGAGACGAGCTGCTCTCGGGATACGGGCGATATGGGCGCTTCCTCTCGGCACGGCCGTCGCTGGCGGCGCGGATCGCTTCGCGGATGCTCCCGCCCTTCTCGTCGACGGCGAGGTCGCTCCACCGCCGCGGAGCGAAGGGGATCGATCTCTACGAGTCACTCTTCTCGGTGTTCCCGCTTCCGCAGAAGCGCGCGCTCCTCGCCCCCGGGCTCGTTCCCGGCGACTACGACCACCTCTGGGCGCTGCGCCGCCACTGGCGGGAAGACCTCCACCCGGTGAAGCGGCTCCAGTGGCTCGATCTCCACCTCTACCTGCCCGACGACCTCCTGGTGAAGGCCGACCGCGCGAGCATGGCGGTCTCGCTCGAGCTCCGGCCTCCGCTCCTCGACCACCGGCTGGTCGAGCTCGCGCTCTCCTTCGAGCCGGGCCTCTTGCGGCGCGGCGGCGAAGACAAGTGGATCCTGCGACGCACCCTCGCAGGACGCGTCCCGCAGGGCGTCCTCGACCGCCCGAAGCAGGGCTTCAGCATGCCGGTGCGCCGCTGGCTGCGCGGCGCGCCAGTGGCCGCGGAAGACGCGCAGCAGCGTCTGGTCCGCGCAGGCATCCTGCGCCGGCGTGCGACCCGTCTCGGCGGCGAGCAGCTCTGGTCGCTCCTCGTCCTCGATCGCTGGAGCCGGCATGCCGGAATCGCCTGAGATCTGGTTCCTGCACCCGTTCAAGCTGCCCTCCGAGTACGCGCACTCGATCCAGATCCTCCACACCTGCGACGCCCTCGCTGCAGCGGGAGCCCGCGTCCGGCTCTTCGTCCGGCACGGCGCAGAGCGCGGCGCCACGAGCGTCGCCGAGGCCCTCGCGCGCACCGGCCTCTCGCCCCGTCCGGGGCTCACGATCGAGTGGCTCCCGGTCCGGCACAAGGGGCTCTCGGGGCTGTGGCTTCGCCTTCGGGTTCGCACGGCTCCGGGCCCACCGGTCTTCTACGTCCGGCACCTTCGCCTGGCACCGATCGCCGCGCGGCGCGGCCCCACGATCGTCGAGCTCCACGCTCTCGGGCCCGATACCGGCCCGGCCGTCTCGGCAGCCGATGCGGTCGTGACCATCACCCACGGCCTCGCCCGCGAGGTGCACGCTCGCTACGCACCGGTGTGTCGCATCGAGGTGATCCCCGACGCCGCCGATCCCGGAGTCTTCCGCGAGGTGACCGAGCCCGGCCCGCCGCGCGCCGTCTATCTCGGCCAGCTCATGCCCTGGAAGGGCGTCGAGGTGCTCCTGCACGCGCTCGTCCGCGTTCCGGGGCTGCCGGCGCTGGTGATCGGAGGGCGTGACGGAAGCGATCCGCGCCGCGACGAGCTCGTTCGCCTCGCGGGCGAGCTCGGCGTGGGTGACCGCGTCGAGTGGGCCGGATGGCTGCTTCCCACGGAAGCCTGGAAGCGCCTGCGCCGCGGCGACATCGGAGTCGTTCCGACGCGCGCCGGAGGGAGCCAGGAGCTGTCGACGAGCCCGCTCAAGCTCTTCGAGTATCTCGCGTGCGGGCTTCCCGTCGTCGCGAGCGACCTGCCGGCGCTTCGCGAGGTGATCCGCGACGGCGAGAACGGCCTCGTGTTCGCCGAGGGTGATCCAGACGCCCTCGCGGCCGCGCTGGCGCGCCTGGCCGGGAGCCCCGGCCTCCGGGAGCGGATCGGGGCAGCGGGCCGTGCGGGCGCGGCCGAGCGAACCTGGTCGCACCGCGCCTCGCGGATCGCTGCCCTCGCCGCGCAGATCAGCGCGGCCTCCGCAGCTCGCCGCCGAGGCCCCTTTGCGTCTCTCGCGCGCCGCGTTAGCCGGCGCTGAAGGCGCGGACGATCTCGCAGATGGCGTCCATCCTCCAGACGACGTCGCTCGCCCGCGGAGTGTGCGCTCCGGGCGAGTGGCCGGCCACGGCTCCGACGAAATCGCGGATCAGCGCGCCGAGCGGGTCCCGGAGGGGCACTACGCGCCCGCCGTCCTCGAGGGCGAGCGCGTAGTCTCCGGGGCGGATCGTTCGGCGGGCATGGTGGCCATCGATGGCGAGCCACGCCTCGCGCGGCGGCTCGCTCCGGCCCACCAACTCGATGCGGACGGCAACCCGCGCAGCGCCGGCGGCCAGGGTGAATCCCACCTCGAGACGGCCAGCCTCCGGGTCGCGCGTCGAGAACCGGGTGCCCTCGATCCGTCCGGGGCTCTCCCCGCAGAGTGCCTGGAGCAGCGAGAGAGGATGCGGGAGCGCGTCGGCGAGCATCGGCGCTCCCGCAGCCGACGGCGAGAGACGCATGGCAAATCGCTGTGGCGGCACGCCGCGAGCGGCGACGCCCGGGTGGAGCGCGTCGAAGGCGGGGAGCGCGTAGGGCCACTGGCAGTTCTCGCGCAGGACGAGCCCACGGTCGGCGAAGCCGCTCACGAGCCGGCGCGCCGCGGCCGCCGGTTCGGGAACCTCCCAGACGAAGGGCTTCTCGCACAGTACGTGGAGACCCGCGGCCAGCGCCGCTTCGAGGCACGCCGCATGGGTCTTCGCCGGCGAGAGGATCGCCACGGCATCGAGGCGCTCGCTCTCGAGCATCGCGCCGAGACCGATGTGGCCACGCGCCGTGTCGATTCCCGCGCTTCGCAGCTCGGCCGCAGCCGCGGCGACCGATTCCTCGCTGGTGCCGGCGAAGGCGACGACGTCTGCTCCCGCTGCGCGCAGCTCCCGGGCGACGAACGGGCCAAGGCCCTGCCGAACCCGCCTCGCCCCGACGATTCCGACGCGGATCGGTGTCACTGGTTGCGCGCAGCGTGGTAGAGCGCCTCGACCTCGCACGCGAGCCGCTCCGGAGCGAACCGCTCGCGGGATCGGCGCGCGGCCTCCGCGCCGAGACGCGCGCGCAGCGCATCGTCGCGCAGCAGGCGTCGCCACCCCTCCGCCAGCGCCGCCGGGTCTTCGTCGCACAGGAGGCCCGTCTCGCCGTCGCGAACGATCTCGGGGAGCGCCCCCCGCCGCGTCGTCACGGCGGGGATCCCGCACGCCTGCGCCTCGAGGAGCGCCCGGCACGTGCCGTCCGATCCGGGGACCAGGAACGTGAAGACGTCGATCGAGCGAAGCACCTCGGCGTAGTCGGCGCTGCGGTAGCCTGCGAACACCACGCGGTCCGAGATCCCGAGGCGTGCCGCCGGCTCCTCGGCGAGCTCGCGGCGGTGGGTGCCCCGCCCTACGACGAGGAGCCGCGCAGCCGGATCGCTCTCGAACAGGCGCGCCGCCGCAGCGAGCAGGAGATCGAACCGGCGGTGGGGCTGGACCCGCGCGACGATTCCCACGACGCGGTGGCCGGGGCCCAGGCCGAGCGCCGCGCGCACCGGAGCGTCCGCAGGTCGCGGAGAGAATCGCGCGAGATCGACGGCGCCGAAGGCTCCCGCCAGCGCGCGGCCGCCGCGGAGCCATTCATTTCGCCGCGCACTCTCCGGCGAGACGCACAGGAGCGCGTCGGTGCCGGGTCCGAAGAGCCACCGGTTCCACGGGTACGGCGTGATGGGATCTGCGCGGCGGTAGGACCGGACGAGCGAAAGCGCGCCGGACCTTCGGAGCCGCCCCGCCGCCCGCAGCGCGAGAAGATGATCGCGGGTGTGCCAGGCGTGAACGATCTCGAAGCCGCCCGCAGCCAGCAGCTCGCGAAGACGACGAACGTCGCAGCGATCGGCGAGCGGGCGAAGTCCCCGGGCGCGGTCCAGCCACAGCGCCGGCGTGAGCCCCGCCGTGCGCGCCTCGTCGGCCAGCGACCGGCCCTCCCGCGGAGGGTCGGGACAGGCCAGCGCTACGTCGTGGCCGTCCTTGTGCTGGGCGAGCGCGAGCCGGAGCATGGGCTCGGCAGGACCGGTCCACTTCCAGTCGCTGGTCACGTGGAGGATCTTCACGGGGCGATGCGGGCCTTGCCCGAAGCCGGCTCCACGGCGCCGCCGCCGCGCTCGATCTCCCAGAGCTTCGCGTACTTGAGGAAGACGTGGAACGACGTCGCAGCGGCGATCACGAGGCCCGGCATTCCGTCGCGAAAGCCCTGCTTCAGCAGATACGCCCGGAGGAAGCGGGCGGCCGGTCGCAGCCACAAATCGCGGGGGCGGGCGCGCCTGCCCGCCGCATGGAGCGCGGAAGCCTGGATGCGGCTGAACTCCTGGATTCGCTCCACCTGGTCGGCAAGGTCGCGGTAGCTCCAGTGGGCGATCTCTCCCGCAAGGCGCTCGACCCGCCCCTCGACCTCGACGCGACCATGGGGGTTCACACCGGCCCAGCGTCCGCGCGACCGGCGGAACACCCGCAGCTGCCAGTCGGGGAAGAAATCGCCGTGCCGGATCCAGCGCCCGAGATGGAACGTCACGCGGTTGACGAGGAAGCCGTCGGGGCCGCCTGCCCCAGCGGAGAGCGCATCGCGCACCGACGCCGCCAGCTCCGGCCGCAGCGCCTCGTCGGCGTCGAGGGAGATCACCCAGTCGTGCTTCGCATGACCGAGGGCGACGTTCTTCTGCTCGACGTTCCCCTCGTAGGCGTGGAGGACGACCCGCGCTCCCAGCTCGAGGGCGATCCGCTCGGTGGCGTCGGTGCTGCGCGTGTCCACCACGACGACGCGGTCCTCGACCCACGCCACCGACTCGAGGCACCGCCGGAGATTCCTCTCCTCGTTGCACGCGATGACACAGACGCTCGCCGCGACGGAAGGGCTGCTCACACCTTCACGCGCTCGACCGAGAGGACTCCCCGGATGCGCTCGATCTCCTTCATCACCGCGCGGAGCGTCCGGACGTCCTTCACCCAGACGTCGAAGTTCGAGACGGCCTTCTGGTCTGGAGTGGTGTTGACTCGCGCCTCATCGATGTTGAGACCCGCCGACGAGATCGACTTGGTGACGGCGGCGAGGATTCCCGGCCGGTCGACCGACGTGATCCGCACCTTCACCCTTCGGGGCACGCTCGCGGCCTCGTCCCACTGGACGTCGATCCGCCGCTCGGGATCGAGCGCGAAGGCTTTGTCGCACTCCTTCGAGTGGATCGTGACGCCGCGTCCTCGCGTGACGAATCCGGAGATCTCATCGCCCGGAAGCGGGCCGCAGCAGCCCGCGAACCGGACCAGCACGTCGCCCTGCCCGCTCACGCGGATCCCGCTCGACGACGGCGCGGGAGACCGGCTGAACAAGCTGCGTCGCTTCGGCTTCGCGGGAGGCTCGCGAGGCGGCGCAGCCTCCGGACGCAGCCGGCGCACCACTTCGGAGGCCGGGAGCGTCCCGTAGCCGACCGCCGAGAACAGATCGTCGACGGTGCCGCCCACTTCCGTGCGCGCGATCTCGGCGAGTTCGGCGCCCTCGAGCAGCTTCGGCAGCGAGAGCGACGCCCGCCGGAGCTCGCGTTCGAGGATCTCGCGGCCGAGGTGCAGGCTCCGCTCCTTCTCGGCAGCGCGGACAACGTGGCGGATCTTGCTTCGTGCGCGGCCCGAGACGACGAACTCGAGCCAGTCCTTGCGCGGGACCTGCGACGGGCTCGTCAGGATCTGGACGGTGTCGCCGTCCGTCAGTCGATGGCGAAGCGGGACGAGCTTGCCGTTCACCCGCGCTCCGCCGCAGTGGGCGCCGACCTCGCTGTGGATCGCGTAGGCGAAGTCGAGGGGCGTCGCTCCCTTGGGCAGGTTGATGACGTCGCCCCTGGGTGTGAAGACGAAGACCTCGTCCGGGAAGAGATCGACCTTCACCGTATCGAGGAATTCGTGCGGGTCGGGGAGGTCCCGCTGCCACTCGAGGAGCTGCCGGAGCCAGGCAAAGCGCGCAGCATCGTCCTCGTCGCTGTGGGTGCCCTCCTTGTAGCTCCAGTGCGCAGCGATTCCGTACTCGGCGCTCTCGTGCATCTCGCGGGTCCGGATCTGCACCTCCATGCGCTCGCCGTAGGGGCCGATCACCGTGGTGTGGAGCGACTGGTAGCCATTGGGCTTGGGCAGCGCGACGTAGTCCTTGAAGCGCCCGGGAACGGGCGTCCACATGGCATGGACGAGTCCGAGGGCCGTGTAGACCATCTCCTTCGAGCCGTCGAGGATGATCCGGAAGGCCATCACGTCGTAGATCTGGTCGAGCCCGACCCCCTGGGCCTCCATCTTGGCGTGGATCGACGCCAGGTCCTTGAGGCGGCCCGTCACCTCGCACGCGAGCCCCGCGCTCCCGAGCTTCTCGGAGAGCGCCCGGATCACTCCCTCGACATAGGCCTCGCGCTGCGTACGACTCGAACGGAGCTGATCCTCCAGCTCCTTCGCTGCCTCGGGCTTGAGTACCCGGAAGGCCAGCTCTTCCAGCTCCTGCTTCATCCAATGGATGCCGAGCCGATGGGCGAGCGGCGCGTAGATGTCGAGGGTCTCTTGCGCAACGCGCTGCCGTGCGTCGTCCTGCATGAAGGCCAGCGTGCGCATGTTGTGGAGGCGGTCGGCGAGCTTCACCAAGAGGATGCGGATGTCCTTCGACATCGCGAGGAGCATCTTCCGGAAGTTCTCCGCCTGTCGCTCTCGCGCCGACGTGAACTCGATCTTGGCGATCTTGGTGAGGCCATCGACCAGGAACGCCACGTCCTTGCCGAAGAGCCGCTCGAGCTCCTCGGGCGTCGTGAGCGTGTCCTCGACGGCGTCGTGGAGGAGGCCCACGGCCACCGTCACCTCGTCGAGCCGCATGTCGGCGAGGATGCTCGCCACCTCCACCGGGTGGACGAGATAGGGCTCTCCCGAGAGCCGCTCCTGACCCTCGTGGACCTTGGCGGAGAAGACGTAGGCCCGCTGCAGGAGCGATAGGTCGCTCGTGGGATTGACTTCGAGCACCTTGTCGGCGACGTCGTTGAAGCGGGCCACGCGACGGATTCCGTTTGGGGGTCAGGGCCTTAGAAGACCGTAGCCGAGCCTCCCGGGCGCCACCAACGCCTCGGGTCAGCTCCCGCCCAAGAGCGCCTCGAGCCCGCCCACCGAAGCGAGTACGCGCTCCGGCGAGAAGCGCGCCCGAACCGCGTCGCGGCAGCCTTCACGCTCGCCGCGAACGATCTCGAGCACCTCGGCGACGGTCGTCTCGAGCGCATCGTTCACCACTGCGTAGTCGTATCGGAGAACCTCGGGCAGCTCCTGAGCGGCGGCGGCCAGCCGGCGCGCGATGGCCTCGTCGCTCTCGGTTCCCCTCGAGCGAAGCCGCCGCTCGAGCTCCACGCGGCTCGGCGGCAGCAGGAACACCATCCTCGACTCCGGAAGTCGCGTACGCAGCTGCCGCGCCCCTTGCACCTCGATCTCGAGCAGGAGGTCGCGGCCCGACGCGAGGGGGCCCTCGACGGCGGCTCGGCTCGTCCCGTAGAGGTTGCCACGGTACTCGGCGTGCTCGAGGAAGGCCCCCGCCGCGATCTGCTCCTCGAACCGTGCGCGCGACACGAAGTGGTAGTCGACACCGTCGCGCTCGCCGGGCCGGGGACTGCGCGTCGTGTGGGAGACCGAGAGGCCGAGTCCCGGATCCGTCGCGATCAGGCGGTGGCAGACGGTGGTCTTTCCCGTTCCCGAAGGCGCGGAGACGACGAAGGGGATTCCCCTGCGCACCACCGTCACGGTCCCGCATCCACGGGCGCGCCGGGCCCGAGGCGCGCAGCGATCGTCTCGGGATTGAGTGCGGACAGGACGACGTGATCGCTGTCCGTGACCAGGATCGACCGCGTGCGGCGGCCCTGGGTCGCGTCGACGAGCTTGCCACGTCCCGATGCCTCCTCGCGCAGGCGCTTCATGGGCGCCGATTGGGGAGACACGACGGCGACCACCCTCGCCACGAGCAGGAAGTTCCCGTAGCCGACGTTGAGCAGTCGCAGCGCCGGCGCTGCGCGCCCGGCGTCTCCGGCCGCCGCCGGTTCCGTCGCGCCGGCGCGCGGCGCGGTGTGGCCTCGCTTCCGCGGCCGGGCCGCCCTCGCCTCCGGATCGTCACTCGACATTCAGCACCTGCTCCCTCAGTCGCTCGAGCTCGGTCTTGAGATCGACCACCCCGTGCGCCACCGGAGCGTCACCCCCCTTCGAGCCCACCGTGTTCGCCTCGCGGGAGAGCTCCTGCAGCAGGAACTCGAGACGCCGGCCCGCAGGGTCGCCGGAGGCGGGCGAATCGAGGACCGAGAGGAACTGCTCGATGTGGCTTCGCAGGCGGACGATCTCCTCGGTCACGTCGAGGCGGTCTGCCGCCAGGACGATCTCGTGGGCAAGACGCGCCTCGAGCTCGAGGCCCGTCTCCGCCTGGAGCTGCTCGGTCCGCTTGCGCAGCCGCTCGCGGACGGCGGCCTGCACCAGACCCGAACGCTCCTCGAGCGCGCGGGCCAGCTCCGAGACCCGCGCGAGCCGGGAGCGAAGCTCGCGGTCGATGGCCGCCCCTTCGGCAGCGCGCATGGCGTCGGCGCTGGCGAGCGCCCGGCCGACCGCCGGGAGCAGCGCCTCGCGGACCGCCTCGGGAGGAAGCTCCAGCTCGACGACCCGTACCACCGACGGAAGCGCCAGCAGGGCCGCCACCCCGAGGTCGGCTTCGAGGCCGTACCGCTCGGCGAGGCTGCGGGCCGCATCGACGTATTTCGCGGCGGCCGCGAGGTCGACGTCGAGCCGCGGAGGCGGAGCAGCCCCCGGTGCGAGCGAGACGACTACGTCGGCCTTGCCGCGGCCGAAAGCCTTCTGCACCCGTGCCCGCACGTCACCCTCGCACGCCGCCAGGAGGCGCGGAAGCCTCACCGACACGTCGAGGTGTCGGGAGTTCAAGCACCGCACCTCGACGTCGAAGCGGGCGCCACCGACCTCGAAGTCCGCTCGGCCGAACCCCGTCATGCTGCGGATCATCGCTTCCTCCCGCTCCGGACCGAGGCCTTGCGCAGGCCTTCGTTCGCAGCGTCGACCGCCTCGGGCAGCAGCGAGCGCACCTCGTCCGGCGCCGCCGTCGCCGTTCCGATCTTTCCGACCACGACGCCAGCAGCCGCATTGGCGATCACCGCCGCCTCGAGGAGGGTCGCCCCGGCGAGGCGCGCGAGCCAGAGCGCGGCGATGGTGGTGTCGCCCGCTCCCTGCACGTCGAAGACCTCGCGCAAGGCGGTACGAACGTGCACCGGAGCCTCGCCCTCGAAGAGCGTCATCCCATCGCCGCCACGGGTGACGACGACCGCCGCGCCACCGAGTCGGCGCCGAAGCCGGTGCACCGCCTTCGCGAGGTCCGCGTCGCTCCGGATCGGAAGCCCCGAGAGCGCCTCGGCCTCGCGAAGGTTCGGCTTCACGAGGCTGGCGCCGCGGAAGGGAGACAGCGCCGTCTTCGGATCGACGGCAACCGGGAGCTGGGCAGAGTGGAAGCGGCGGATGAGCGCCTTGATCACTCCCGGTGCGAGGGTGCCCTTGCCGTAGTCCTCGAGGATCACCCCCGACACCTCGGCGAGGGCCCTCCCGGCGGCGGCGACGAGCTGCCGCGCAGCCGGCGCCGGGATCGGTGCCTCGGTCTCGCGATCGAACCGAACGACCTGCTGGGAGCGGGCGATGACCCGCGTCTTGCGCGTCGTGGGTCTGTCCGCGCTGGTGACGAGCCCGCCAGAAGAGACCCCGAGGCTACCGAGGGTCTCGGCGACGCGTCGCCCGGCAGCGTCGTCTCCGACGACGGAGCAGAACTCGCAGCCGCCGCCCAGCGCGACGACGTTCCGCACCACGTTGCCGGCGCCGCCCAGCACCGTCGACTCCTGTCGCACGTGGACGACGGGAACCGGAGCCTCCGGGCTCACGCGCTCCACCTCGCCCCACAGGTACTCGTCGAGCACCACGTCGCCCACGACCAGGATCCGCAGGCGAGCGAATCCGTCGACGATCCGTTCGAGGCGCCTCGCGTCGAGCCGCGCCGTCACGCGGCCTCCCGCGGTGCGAGGCCGGGAGCCAGTCCCTCGCCGTCCGGGCAGCCGCGCAGGTGCCAGGAGAGGAGCCCTGCGCGCTCCCGCCAGCGCCGGCGCTGTCGCCCGGAGAGGCACGCGAGGGGCGCGCCGAGTACGAGGCCGGCGACTCCCTTGAGGATCCGCTGGATCCGTACGACCCGTTCCTGTACGCGGCCACGCCGCTTCTCGAAGAACCGGTAGAGCGACCGGTGGTACTCGATCCGCTTGCGCAGGGCGTCCTTCCTCCCGCTGCTTCCTCCCGAGAGGTGGACGATCTCCACGTCAGGCAGATGCACGACCCGCCAGCCCGCTGCGCGGGCGCTCCAGCACCAGTCCGTCTCCTCCAGGAACATGAAGTACTCCTCCGGCAGGCCGCCGACCGTCTCCCACACTGCACGCCTCACGACGAGGCAGGCCCCGAGGACCGCGTCCACCTCGACCGGCCCTGCAGACCGCCAGCGCTTCGAGGGAAACCTCCGCGGAAGGAGCGTCTCGAGCACCCCTCTCGGAACGAGCTCGGTGAGGACGCTCGGTGCTGCGTGGACCGAGTTCTGCAGGCGGCCGTCGGGATGGAGGAGCTGCGGACCGACGATGCCGACGTCTGGGTGAGCGTCGAGGAAGGCCACGCACCGTTCGAGCGCGCCCGGTCGGACGATCGCGTCGCTGTTGAGAAGCACGGCATGGCGACCCTTCGCGGCGCGCAGTCCGACGTTGCAACCCTTCGCGAAGCCGCCATTGGATGCCAGTGCGATCACGGTCACCCACGGGAAGCGCGACCGGACGGCATCCGCCGTTCCGTCTCGCGACGCGTTGTCGACGAGAATGGTCTCGGCCTCCAGACGATCCGGTTCGTCTCGAGCGAGGATCTCGCGCTCGATGGATTCGAGGCACGCGAGGGTGAGCGCGCGGGTCTCGTAGCTCACGATCACGATCGAGAGCGCGTTCATGCAGCCGCCCCGCCCAGGGGAGCCGCTCCGGCAGCCGGCCGTCCATCCGCGCGGCCTCCCGCGTCTGGAGCGTCGCCCGCCATGGCGGCGAGCGCCGCTTCGATCGCTCGCTCCGGCTCGATCCGCGTCATGCAGCGGTGGTCGATCGGACAGCGGCGCAGATAGCAGGGGCGGCACGCGACGTCGGCGTCGAGTACGTGGACACGCTCCAAATTGAGGCTGGTCTTCTCGAGGCTCGTCGGACCGATCAGCATGACGCAGGGGACGCCGAAGGCCGCCGCCACGTGCCGCGCCCCGGCATCGTTGCACACCAGGACGCGGCTGCGGCGAAGCAGCGCCTTCAGCCCGCCGAGGCCGAGATCGGCCGTGAGGTCGGCCGCGGTCCGCGTCATGGCAGCAGCCACGCGCTGTGCGAGGGCACCTTCGGCGGGAGAGCCCACGAGCACCACCTGCGCGCCGGCGTGCGCGAGGGCATCACCGACCTTAGCGAAGCGATCGGCCGGCCAGAGCTTCGACGGACCGAAGGAGGCTCCGGGTGCGAGGGCCGCGATCGGTCCGGCGGGATCGATCCCGCGGCTGGCCAGCAGCGCCGCGCAGCCGGCCTCCTCTTGGGGGGTCACGAACAGTTCGAGCCGGGTGCCGAGCGAGCGGCACCCGGACGCCTCCACGAGGCCGAGTACGTGGAGCTCCCGGGGCAGGAGGACGCGCCCGCCCTCGCTCCGCGGGAGCGAGAGAGCCGTGTCGAGGAGCAGGCTCCGGGCGTTCCGGCCGTAGCCCACGACGTGAGCCACCCCCGCGGCACGCATGGAGAGCGCCGCAGAGAACGAGTCCGGGAGGCACAGGCCGAGATCGAACCCGTGGCGGCGAAGCGACCAAGCCTCCGCGACACGCGCCACGACGCTCCCCCGGTCGTGACGGAGCGGGAGTACCTCGTCGATCCGTGGGCTTCCGGCGAGCAGGGGCTCGAGCCCGTGCCGGATGGCGACCCGGATCGACGCGCGAGGGAACCCCGCCCGCAGGGCCCGGAGGCCCGGCGTCGCCATGACGACGTCGCCGGCCCAGTTCGGGGCTCGGACCAGGATCTCCCTGGGCTCGCGCGCGAGACGTGCCTTCACCGCGGCCCAATCTATGAGGAGCCCCGGCGACCTGCCACCGGGGCGGGCGGCCGGGTCCCGGCGGGGCCGTCGAGGAGCGCGCGGGCGGCGTCCAGAACCTGCTCCGGGGAGACGGCGCGCATGCAGCGAGCCTCCGCGCAGCCGCGGCGGCACGGGCTGCAGTCGATTCCCGCGCGGACGCTCCGGGAGGGGGTCTGCGACCACGGCTGGTTCTCGATCGGATCGGTCGGCCCGAGGATCTGGACGACCGGAGTCCCGACGAGCGACGCGATGTGCATCGGGCCGGTATCGCCGCCTACGTAGAGCCGGCAGCGGGCGAACAGAGCCGCGAGCTCTTGCAGCGAGACGGTCTCGGGCGCGGGCCGGGCAGCCCCGCCGGCGAGCCGGACGACCTCGGCGGCCGTCTCGCGCTCGGCCGCATCGGGCCCCGCCGAGACCAGCGTGGCGATGCCACGCTCCTCGGCGAGCGCGCGGATCACCGCCGCGTAGCCCGACGGGAGCCAGCGCTTGTACGGGGTTCCAGGGCTCGATCCCGGGTGGACCAGCATCGGCGGCGGGCCGTCGCCGAGCGCCGCTGCGACCCTCGCGACCGCACCGGGATCGATCCGGAGCGGCGCTTCGGCGGGATCCGCCTCTACACCGAGGAACCGCACCAGTGCCGCGTTTCGCTCGAACCGGCTTCCCCGGCGCGGCTCGATCCGTACCCGCGCGTTCGCGAAGATCCACGCGAGCTCGCGACCGAAGGGAGGCGCGTAGCTCGCGCGAAGCGGCGCACCGCTCGCACGGGAGAGGAGTCCGCTCTTCAGGATCGCGTGGAAATCGAGGACCAGGTCGTAGCGCGAGTCCCGCAGCGCGCGGATGAAGGCAGACAGCTCGCGCACGAGCGTCACGCCCCGCGCACGGCGCAGAGCGTCCCGGAGCGTCTCCCGCGGAAAGACCAGCACCTCGTCGATCCACGGCTGCGATGCGAGGATGCCGCTCGCTGCGCGCTCGACCAGCCACGTGAGGTGCGCGCCGGGGTATGCGCCGCGCAGGGCCGACACGGCTGGAAGCGTCCGCACCACGTCTCCCAGGGCCCCGAGCCGGATCACGAGGATGCGGTCGGCCCGCGGCGGCGCCGGCATGGGATTCTGGGCCGTGAGGATGGCTCGCCTCGCGCAGGGGGAACGGGGCCGATAGGATAGGCGCCCATGCGGCTGCCCCGCATCCTCTCGCGCTACGTGCTGCGCGAGGTCGCAATCTACGGCCTCGTGGGTTTCCTGGCGTTCGCAACGATCCTGGTCGCGCAGAACCTCCTGCGCCGGCTCGAGGATCTGCTCACCCTGGGATTCACGGCCCGCGACTTCGCGCTGATCCTCGCGTGCTTCGGGGGCATGTTCGGTGCCTACGCCGCTCCGGTCGCGTTCCTGTTCGGCGTGCTGCTGGCCATGGGGCGCCTCTCGTCGGACGCGGAGGTGACCGCGATGCAGGCGAGCGGCCTCGGTCTTCGCACGCTCGTGGTGCCCGTCGCCGCACTCGGCCTCGCCATCTCGGGGGTCACCGCCTGGCTCCTCCTCGACGTCGAGCCCGCAGGACGCCGCCAGCTGCGAGCGCTCCTCGAGGACGTCGCCTCGCGAGGCGGAATCCTCGAGCCCGGAAAGTTCCGTGGCGTCGGCGAGCGAACCGTCTTCGTCAACGAGCGCGACCGAGAGAACAACCTGCGGGGCGTGATGGTCTCGGACCGGACCGATCCCACGCGTCCGTTCCTGGTCTTCGCCGAGCGCGGACGTTTCGTCTTCGAGCCCGAGAAGTTGATGGCGCACCTCCAGCTCGAGCAAGGCGACGTTCACCTCGACGATGGAGAGGGCGACCCGACGAAGCACGGGAGGATCGCGTTCCAGACCCTCGACTACTCCTTCGACGTCGGCGTCCTCCTCGCCGAGAGCCGGGCCACGTTGAAGGCGCGCGAGATGAGCTACCGCGACCTCCGGAGGCTCGTCCGACGCTTCGATCGCAACGAGACCGTGACCGACTCGCGGCTCCAGGATCCCGTCACCTACGAGCTCGAGCTGCACCGGCGGCTGGCGCTCCCGTTCGCTCCAACGCTCTTCGCCTTGATTGGCGTGCCGCTCGGTCTTCGCCGCGCGCGCGGCGCCCGCTCGTGGGGCGCGCTGCTCTGCGTCGCCATCGTCTTCGGCTACTACATGCTGCTGTCGTTCTTCCAATACCTCGGCCGGGACACCCTCCTTCCGCCCGCCCTCGCGCTCTGGCTCCCGAACCTGGTCTTCGCCGCGGGGGCCGCGGCTCTGCTGCTCCGGGCACGCAGCCGGAGCGTCTGATGGCAGGCGCTCCGGAGCCCGCTCCGGAGGGCTTCTCGCAGATCGAGCGGGGCCCCGTCCTCCTCGTCGCGGAGGCGGCCCTCGAGCGGCCCCTCGAGCGCGCCGGCCTCCTCGACCCGGGCGGGCTCGCGCGAATACTTTCCGCGGCGTCCGGACCCTCCGGACGCGCCCACGTCGCCGTCCTTGCGCTCGACGGCCGAGACGATCGCCTGTGCCTGCGGCCGCTCCATCGCGGCGGCTGGCTCGCCCGCTGGCTGCCGCGGTCGCCGGCGGCGATCTCGCGAGCGGTCTGCGAGATCGACACCACCGCGCGGCTCCGCGCGGCCGGGGCGCCGGTGCCCCGGCCGCTCTGCGTCGTCGCCGAACGGACCCGCGGCGGCTGCATCGTTGCGGTCGGCACCGGCTTCGAGGAGGAAGCCGTCGACGCGGTGCGGTTCCTGGACGCGTTGCCGTCGCGTACAGCGCTGCTCCTCGCTGCCGCCGCTGCTGGACGCGCGGTACGGCGCTTCCACGATGCGGGAGGCGTTCACGCCGACCTGCACGTGAAGAATCTCCTCCTTCGGGAGTCCGGCGGAACGATCGAGGCCCTCGTGATCGACCTCGACCGCGCGCGGGTGCAACGTGTGGTCCCACCGCGCAAACGACTTGCCGAGCTGATGAGGCTCTACCGGTCGCTGCGGAAGCGGGGGCTGCTCGATCGCGTAGGCGCCCGCGGCTGCGCGCGGTTCTTCTCGGCGTACGTCGGCGAGGACAGGGCTCTTCGTCGCGCGCTGCGCAGGGGGCTCGCCTGGGAGCGCGTCGTCCTCGCGCTCCACACGCTCCACTACCGCTGACGCACGCCCCGGAGGCGCTGCTCGAGCCAGCTCAGGAACCGGGCCTCGCCCTCGACCTCGATCTCGATCACGAGCACCCGTACGTCGGCGTCGCCCGCCCACGGAGCCACGAGCTTCACCGCGTCCTTCTCGGTCGTGATCCAGACCGGGACCGTCGCGTCGAGATCGCGCACGTCCTCGGGACGCCAGCGATGGTGATCGCCGAAGAATCGCTCCGCCACGACGTAGGCGCCGAGGGATTCGACGCTGCGGCGCAGCGACGCCGGCCGCGCGATGCCAGCTAGAAGGCCTACACGGAGGCCTGCCAGGTGCGCAACGGGGCGGAGCGGCCCCCCGCAGAGAGGCCGCCAGCCGACCGGCCTCCGGCGCGCTTCCACCCGCAGCGCCCGCGGGCAGAGCCGCCCGATCCGTTCCTCTTCGGACGCTTCCAGCGGCCCGTCGACGACGATGATCGCATCGGCGTCGCGCAGCGCTCCGCGCGGCTCGCGGAGCGGCCCTCGCGGAAGCACCCAGCCGTCGCCGAGACCGATCGCCCCGTCGACGGCGACGATGTCCACGTCGCGAGCGAGGCGGTGGTGCTGGAAGCCGTCGTCGAGGACCACCACCTCGGCGCCGAACACCGACACCGCGTGCAGCCCCGCAAGCCCGCGGTCGCGGGCTACGACGACCGGGACGTCCGGCGCGTGGGCCGAGAGAAGAAGCGGCTCGTCTCCAGCGAGCTGCGGAGTGCTCCGTACGTGCCGTCCGTCGGAGACGACGATCGTCCCGCTTCCGCTCCTCCCATACCCGCGGCTCGCGATCACGACGCGATGGCCGCGGGAGCGCAGAGCGCGCGCAACGAAGGCCGCCAGCGGCGTCTTGCCCGAGCCTCCCGCTGCGAGGCCTCCCACGCTCACGACCGCGCACGAGAGTCGCCGCCGGCGGAGCCACCCCCGGCGGTAGAGCCCCCGGTGGAGAGAGGCGCCTGCCGCCCAGAGCCACGCCGGCACCACCAGCGGCAACAGCAACACACGCGAGAGGGCTCCTTCGCTGCGCCGCTCGAGCCACGGCCACCGCACGGCTACGCATCCTCCGCGCGCGCGACGGTTCGCCGGACGAGGTCGAGGGCCCGCTCGGCGCTGCCCTCGTGCGCCGAGAGGGCCCGCCGCCCTGCCGCTGCGCCCTCCCGCGCTCGTGCGGGGTCGCGCAGCGCCTCGACGACCGCCTCGACGAGCTCGGCGCCGCTTCTCACCTGCCTCCCCGCACCGCAGGCCACGAGCAGATCCGCCGACTCGCGAACCGTCGACACCGACGGGCCGAAGACGACCGGAGCGCCGGCATGGACCGGCTCGATCAGGTTGTGGCCGCCCACCTTCGTGAGCGTCCCGCCCACGAACGCAACACTCGCTCGTGTATATACCGCAGCGAGATCGCCGAGGCCGTCGAGGAGCAGCACCTCGCCCGGCGCGAGCACGCGGTCGCCGAGGGCGCTTCGCCGGAGCAGCCGCCGCCCTTCCCGTACGACCCGCTCGGCCACCTCGCCGGCGCGGGCGGGCTTGCGCGGCGCCAGCACCAGGCCCGACCCGAGGCCGGCGCGTTCGGTGGCCGCGAGAGCGGCGAGGGCAGCCTCCTCCTCTCCGGGGTGTGTGCTGCCCGCCACGAGCAGCGGAAGATCGCCGAGCGCGCGGGCGAGGTCTCCCGCGAGCTGCGGCGGCCTCGCCGGCGGCTCGAGCTTGAGATCCCCCGTCACGCAGATGCGGTCCCCGGGAACGCCGAGCGCCGCAAAGCGCTCCGCATCGCGCTCGCTGCGGGCGCCCACCGCCGAGATCCGAGCGAAGGTCGACGCCAGCAACGGGAGGAGACGGCGATAGCCCGCCAGCGACCGCTCCGAGAGCCGCGCCGAGACGACGATCACCGGGATCCGGCGCTCGCGGGCCGCCGCGATCCACGCCGGCCACAGCTCGGTCTCCACCAGCACCAAGGCGCGCGGCCGCACCCGATCGAGCGCCATCGCCACGCACCACGGATGATCGAGGGGAGCGAGGATCGGCTCCGGTGAGGGACGCCGGAGCCGGAGGACGTCGCGTCCGGTGTGGGTGGTGGTCGACGCGACGACGCGATCGCCCTCGCGCTCGGCGCGCTCGATCAGCGGCAGCGCAGCGAGGATCTCTCCGACGCTGGCGCCGTGGATCCAGAGCGCGCCGGGAGCGGACCGCGGCGCACCTCCGAGCCGCTCGCGCAGCCCGGGACGCCAGCCAGGCCGCAGCGCCAGTGCGGCGAGACCCGCCGGCGCAGCGACCAGCGCCGCCAACGCCGCGAGGCTATGTCCGAGGGGGCCCACCCAGCATCTCCTCCGCAATCCGCGCCGCCCTCTCGGCAGCGCCTCCGGCGCCGAGTCTCTCGCGAACCGCCGAGAGGCTCGCCCGCTGCCGATCGGCCGCCGGGCCTTCCAGGAGAAGCGCCAGCGCGCTCGCAATGGCAGCCGGACGGGCCTGGTCCTGCAGGAACTCGGGAACCACGGGCGCATCGGCGATCAGGTTCGCCATGGTGAAGGACGGGACATGGATGATGCGACGCCCGATGGCGACGCTGAGGCGGCTCGCGCGTCCGGCCACCACCATGGGACGGCCGAGCAGCATCGCCTCCACCGTCACCGTTCCCGGCTTCGCCAGTACGACGTCCGAAGCGAGCATCAGCTCCTGCGAGCGTCCGGCGACGATCGCGGGAACGCACTCCCCCGTGAGCCCGGCAGCGCGCAGCCCCCGGTCGACCGCGTCCCGCTCGAGGGTCGGCGCGAGCCCCAGCGCGAACCGCACGTCGGGCCGGAGAGAAAGGAGCGCCTTGGCGGTCTCGAGGAAGAGCGCGAGGTGATGGCGAAGCTCGTTGCGGCGGCTTCCAGGAAGCAGCGCCACCAGCGGCGCGCCCGGCGCGAGGCCCAGGAGCTCACGCGCACGCTCCCGGGAACAGCGCGCTGCGAGCGCCGCCAGCGGCTCCACGAGCGGATGGCCGACGAACTCGACGGGAAGCCCCGTTCCCGCGTAGACCGCGGGCTCGAACGGGAAGATCGCTGCGAGCCGGTCGACACGACGCGCGAGGGTCCGCACCCGCCGGCGCCGCCACGCCCAGACCTGGGGGCTCACGTAGTAGAGGATCGGGATTCCGGCGCGGTGGACCCGGCGCGCGAACGGAAGATTGAAGTCAGGGGAGTCCACGAGCACGGCGAGGCTCGGGCGCGGGCTGGCGAGCGTTCGGCCGAGCGTTCGCCACGCGGCCGTTACGCGGCGCACGCTCGAGAGCACCTCCACCAAGCCTCCGATGGCGAGCTCTCGCTGGTGGACCCGCAGCTCGACTCCCGCGCGCTCCATCGCGTGACCGCCGAGTCCGACGAAACGCAGGTCGGGTCGCCTCGAGCGGAGCGCCTCGACGAAGCCCGCCGCGTGCAGATCGCCCGACGCGTCTCCCGCCGAGATCAGGACCGTCGTCATCGGAGCTGGTCGAGGGGAGGCATCGCCTCGACGACCCGGAGCGCGAACCGCAGCGTCCGCAGCGCGTCCTCACCGGAGACGGCAGCCTCACCCCGCGATCGTACGGCGCTGGCGAAGCTCCGGATCTGGGCGATCAGCGCGTCCTCGGGGCCGATCTCGAGCGCCTCCATCTCGATCCGCGCCGCGCCGCCACCTTCGCCTTGTCTGCGGTGGAAGAAGACCGCCGTCTTCGCCAGGAGATCGATCGAGAGATACCCGCTCGGCTGGAAGATGCGCACCCTGCGGAGCGGTTCGACGGACACGCGGCTCGCCGTCAGGTTCGCAACGCATCCTCCCGCGAAGACGACGCGGGCATTGGCGATGTCGATCTCCTGGGAGAGCACCGGAATGCCGATCGCGTCGATTCGCGTGGGCTCCTCGCCGAGCAGATGCTGGAGCAGATCGAGATCGTGGATCATGAGATCCCGCACCACGTCGACGTCGGTCGCCCGTCCCGGAAACGGACCGAGACGGTGGACCTCGATGAACCGGGGCCGGATCACGCGCGACCGTACGCTCCGCACGGCGGGGTTGAAGCGCTCGAGGTGACCGACCTGCAGCACTCGGCCCGTGCGGCGTGCGAGATCGATGAGCGCTTGCGCCTCGCCGACCGCTGCGGCGATGGGCTTCTCGATCAGCACGTCGAGGCCGGCGTCGAGCAGCCGCGCCGCGGCCCGCGCGTGGGCGACGGTCGGGACGGCGACGATTGCCGCATCGGCCAGGGCAGCGGGGTCTTCGTCCGGAGCGACCGCACGGGTCCCCGCCGCCTCGGCGACGCAGCGGGCACGCTCGCCGTCGACGTCGACGACTCCTGCGAGCGCGACCGCCTCCCCTGCGCCCGCCAGCTCCGCAACCTTCTTCGCGTGGAGCGCGCCCATGTGACCAGCTCCCACCACGAGAATGCGGATCATCCGATCGCTCACACGTGCTGCGCTCCGTCCTCGGCTCCGATCCCGAACAGGGCGATGCCATGGGAATCGGCGAGCTCGATCATCGGCTCGCGATCGACCACCAAGGTGCGCCCCGCCTCGACGGCGAGCGCAGCCGCCTTCGCCTTCACGAGGACCCCGACGGTGTCGGGACCGATCGCCGGCAGATCGAACCGGGCGTCCTGCCGCGGCTTCGCGACCTTCACCACCGTCACCCCGGGGCCGCCGAGGCTCGCTCCGCGCAAGATCGCGGCGTCGGTGCCTTCGATCGCCTCGAGCGCCATCACGGCGCGGTCGCGGACCACCACGGTCTGACCAACGTCCACCTCCCCCAGCGCCTTGGCGATGCGCCAGCCGAACGCAGCGTCGCGCCGCTGCGCTTCGCTCGCGACCACGCCGCCGATCCTTCCCGACCCGGCCAGGAGCTCGGGAACCAACTCGGCCTGGGGCCTCAGCACGAGCCCCTCGCTCGCGAGGACGTCGGCAATGGCGCCGAGGATCGCGTCGTCGCTCCGGTCTCTCAGCCCTGCGAAGAGTGCGATGGCGCGGGAATCGGGACGCAGGCTGGCGAGGTCTCCGTAGAGGCTCGTCTTGAGGATCTTTCCAGCCATCACCACGTCTCTCGCCCCCGCGCCGCGCAGGGCGCCCAGCAGGGCGCCGAGCTCACCGAGGTGGATCCAGGTGATGCGGTCGACGTGCGCCGCGAGACCCGGGTCGGTGTCGCCATGGAACGCCACCGCCGCGACGCCGAGGCCGCGGCGGCGCGCTGCGATCGCGATCGTCAGCGGGAGCCGGCCACGGCCGGCGATCAAGCCGAGCATCACCGTCAGCGCGTGAATCCGCGCTCGGATTTCTCGAGGAACGCCACCAGCCGGCGCACCTCGGGGCTCTCCGCCGCTTCCTCGCGGACCCGGGCGAGGGCCGTCTCGAAGCGGAGCTTCGAGAAGAAGAGTACGTGAAACGCCTGCCGGATCGCGCGGACCGTCTCGGGAGAGAACGCGCGCCGCTTCAGCCCGACCACGTTGACGCCCACCAGCCTCGCACGGTCGCCAGCAATGAGCGAGAACGGGGCGCAATCCTTGCTGACCTTTGCGTTGGCTGCCGCCATCACCGACTCACCCACACGGGCGAACTGGTGGATTCCCGTGTACGCGCCGAGTACGACGTGGTCCTCGACGACGACGTGGCCCGCGAGGCCCGTGAACGCCGCGAAGATCCCGTGGGATCCGAGGCGGCAGTCGTGCCCGATGTGAGAGCCGTTCATGATCAGATTGTCGTCGCCGATGCGGGTACATCCGCCGCCGCGCGGAGTTCCGACGTGGATCGTGACGTGCTCGCGAATCACGTTGTCCGACCCGATCACCAGCTCGGTCGACTCGCCAGCGAAGCTGCGATCCTGCGGCTCTCCACCCACTGCCGCGAACGGGAAGATCTTCGTCCGTGCCCCGATCGAGGTGCGCCCGGTCACGACGACGTGGGGACCCAGCTCGACACCGTCTCCGAGGACCACGTCGGGGCCGATCACCGACCACGGACCGATTCGCACGTCCGCACCGAGACGAGCCCTCGGATCGACGATCGCGGTGGCATGAACGTCCTGCACCGTGCTTCGCTAGCCCTTCTTGTTGAAGCGCTGGATCACGAGGTCCGTGATGTCGAGCGCCTCTCGGGAGTACGCGAGACCGGGAGCATCCTTGGTGAGGATCAGCGTGAAGCCCTGCTCCTTGCCGATCGAGGTGATTGCGTCGACCAGCTTCTTGCGCATGGGCCCGAGCAATCGCTCGCCGTCGACCTTCATCTTGCCGTCGAGCTCCTTCATGCGTGTATCGATCTCTCCCTTGAGCTGCACGGCGTCGAGCTGCTTCTGGTAGAGCGCCTCTTCCGAGAGCACGAACTTCTTGCTGCGGAGCTCCTCGTCGAGCGACTTCAAACGGTCGATCATCGGCTGGAGCTGCCCTTCGGCCTCCTTCTGCTTGCGCTCCATCTCGCTCTTGGCGGCCTTGCCCTCGTCGCTCGAGAGCAGCGCCTGCTGCAGGTCGACGATTCCGATCTTCGTTCCGCCGGAATCGTCCGCTGCGGTTCCCCAGGCGAGAATGGCCGCCAGGCCGAGCAGGACGATCGCCTTGTGTACGCGCATGATCCCAATACCCTCCGGATGGTCCCTCTCTCGGGACCGGACGATCAGAAGTTGGCGCCGCCGACCGAGAACTCGAACACGTAGTTGTCCTCGACCGAGAGCGGATTGAGCGGGAAGCCCATGAATGCCTGGAGCGGGCCGAACGGCGAGAACCAGAGCGCGCCGAAGCCCGTACCGTAGCGCCAGTCGCTCCCGCCCGAGATGAAACCGTCGTTCTCCGCGAACGCGCCTCCCATGTCGAAGAACACGATACCCATCAGGCCGAGCGTCTCGGAGATCGGGAAACGGTATTCGAGGGTGAGCGAGAGGAACTTGTTGCCGCCGATGACGTCGGTCTCGTCGAGATCGGCGAAGTCCGAGATCTTCTCGTCGGTGATGCGGTTGCACTGGAAGTTCGCATTGCCCTGGGCATTGATCCCGGCCGCGAGGCCGTCGACGCACTCGCCGGTCCCCGCGTTGCGGCCGACCGGCGTGTAGGGGCCCTCGGGGCCATACTGCCCCTTGGTCGCGCCGAACGCTCCCGCCAGGAAGCCGCCGAAGTCGCCGGCGTAGAGCATCGCCCGGCGAGGCCCGACCGACCGCGAACGGTAGCCGCGGAGCTGGAACGTCCCGAGACCGCCGAGGAAGTACCGCTCGGTGAGCGGAAGCACCAGGTCGCTGTCGATGAGGTTGAGCGGGCACGTCTGACCGCCTCCGGCGCACCCCGTCCCGATGAACACGTCCTCGAAGTCGTAGTCGGAGATGCTGTTGAACGACGGCGTCCAGCCTCCGCGCGCCGCGAAGACGAACGTCGACGGCAGGGGGAACCAGGTTGGCGCCGGCACGTAGTACGCCCCGCGCCCTTCGAGCCGCAGGAAGTCCGCGAACCCGCCGAGGCCTGCGTATTCGACCGAACCGGCCGCCTGGTAGCCCATCTTCGGCGCAATCCGGTCGTCGATCTGGTCGATCCGCGCGGAGAGTCCCAGCATGCTGGTGGTGAGCTGGTCTCCGAGGAGCTCGCGGAAGATCACGGAAGCAGCGCTCACGCCTACGTTCTCGACGACCTCGCGCTGGTTGAATCCGTAGGTCGCGAAGCCCCTCGCCGTGTTGTCCTCGTTGAGGGCGTGGCCAATCGAGACGTCGACGCCCCGTCGCCGCTCCTCGAACGACTCGTACTCGAGCTGGGTCAGATAGAGCGTCGTGCCGAGGCTGAATTCAGAGCCGAGGAAGTAGGGATCGCTGAACGAGAGGAAGAACCGGTCGGTCTGCCCTCCAATGTCGGCCGAGAGCTGCGCCGCGTACCCGCGGCCGAACAGGTTCGATTCGGACAGAGCGCCGGTGAGGATGAAGCTGTCCTGTGTCGAGTAGCCCGCACCGAACGACAGCGAGCCCGTCGGCCGCTCCACCACCTTGACGTCGAGATCGAGCTGGTTCGGATAGTCGGTCTGCTTCGGCTCGAAGGTCACGTCCTCGAAGAAACCGAGGCTCTTCAGGCGGTTCTTGCTCGTCTCGACGGCGCGCGCCGAGTAGAGCTGCCCTTCCACGACCTTGATCTCGCGTCGCACCACGGGGTCGCGTGTGGTCGTGTTGCCGCTGACGTCGATCTCCTTGATGAAGTACAGCGGCCCGCGCCTCACCTCGAACGCGACGTCGACCAGTTTCGGATCCTGGCGGACGTCCGTCTTCGGGCTGACGTTGGCGAAGTAGTACCCGCGATCGGTGTAGTGACGCGTGAGTGAATCGACGTCTGCGGTCAGGAACGAACGGTTGAAGACCGCCCCTTCCTTGAGGAGCAGGAGCTCTCTCAGGACGTCGAGGTCGGCGTTCGAGTCGCCCTCGACCACGATCTTGCCGACGCTGAAACGGGACCCCTCCTTGACGGGCACCGTCACCACGAGCCCGCCTTCTTCGACCTGCACCTGCGGCTCGGAAATCTCCACCTGCAGGTAGCCGGCATCGGTGTAGACCTGCTCGACACCGCGGAGATCCTGCATGAAGACCGGCTCCGAGTAGGTGCCCGACCGGTCGAGATACTGGGTGACGTAGGAGTAGAAGCGCCACGGCTTCGTCTTCATCGACTCGGTCAACTCGTCGCTCGAGAGCGCCTCGTTGCCCTCGAACCGGATCTCGACGAGCCGGAGCTTCTCGCCCTCGTCCACCTCGAAGGTGACCGAAACGGCGCCCTGGGGCAGAGGCTCGACCCGCTGGACGACCTTCGCCTGGTAGAAGCCTTCTGCGCGATAGAGACCCTCGATCCGGGCGACGTTCTCGTAGAGGAGCGGGTAGTCGAGCGTGGCGCCCGTGGTGAGGGTGAGCGCGTCACGGATCTTCTCGGAGTCGATGTTCTCGTTGCCCGAGATGGCGATCTGGCGAACGACCGGGTTCTCCTCGACCTCGAAGGTGAGGACCCGGCCACCCGGCGTCTCCTCCGTGAGCACCTTGACGTTGCGAAAGAAGCCGAGCCCGAAGATCTCGCGGACGTCGCCCGCAACCTGCTGCGGCCGGTAGGGCTCACCGGGCTTCGAGGAGATGCGAGCACGGATCGCGTCCGCCTCGATGCGCCGGTTGCCCGTGACGTGGATCTGCGCGATCCGGACGCCGGCCTCGGTGCCCGAAGTGGCGCCGAGGATCTTCCCCGCCGACACGAGCCCGAAGGCCACGACGACCCCCGCCGGCTTGCGCTCCGTAGCGACCCTCGCCGTCGCGATCTCCGGAAGCCCCTCGAGGGTGGCGGCGTCGGCCTGGGCGACGACGGGATCGTAGGGCTGGCCCGCACGGGTCCCGAGCTTCTCCCGGATGCCCGGAGGCAGCTCCTCGACGCCGTCGAACCGGACCTCGATCACCTGCGGCCTCTCGTCGGTGGCGATCAGCGCCGCGATGCGTTCGGCGAGCTCGCCCATGCGCTCGACCAGCT
The DNA here is from genome assembly GCA_963710635.1 of uncultured delta proteobacterium. Taxonomy (GTDB): domain Bacteria; phylum Myxococcota_A; class UBA9160; order UBA9160; family UBA9160; genus MYXO. The sequence goes on along the minus strand of CAVQAY010000004.1, from coordinate 315,319 downwards.
CCTGCTCGCTCGCTGCGGTGATGACGACGCTCTGGGAGGCCGCCCCCGGCCTTGCCGGAACGAGCCGCGCATCGAGACTGAACCTCCCGGCCAGCTCGGTCACGCTGGCACTGACGCCGTACCCCGCACCGACCTCCTCCGAAACCGCGCGAAGCGCCCCATCGGTCGGATCCGCCGCCACGCGCGCCGCCCCTCGCTCCCGCACCACGGCAGGATCGCGGACCGCCACGCGGCCGGTGGCCTCGAGCTTCGTCCGGAGGGTCTCCGGAAGCGACTGCGCGAGGTGATCGAGCGGCCTCGCACTGTTCACCCGGAACGGGAAGATGGCCACCTGTACGCGGGCCGACTCGGCCTGCTTCGCAGGCGGTGCATCCAGCGCGGCGGAGATGCCGGGAACGTGGATGGCAAGCCACAGAACCGGAAGCCACGCCAGAACGGACCAACGGACATGCAATCGGCTCACATGGGCCATCGACACTCGGTGCCCTCCGCGACGGAGCGCGCCCCGTGGCGGTGGCGACAGCCCGCCCCCCCGCGAGAGCCCCTCCAAGGCAACCGCAGTCTACCCGTGAGGGAAGACCCCCGGCAAGCCCGCCGCGAGCGTTTTTCTTTGTGCGACAGCGGGTTAAGTGGAAGGCCCGCGCACAGGCCGCCGCCCCCCGGAGGAGCCCTGCGGCCCGAGCCTCCCGTTCGGGCAGGTCACTCGCCTTCGGCGAGGAACTCCTCGATGCGCCGGGCCGCGTCGATGTCGGGCATCTGCACCGGCGGGTGCTTCATCGTGTAGGCGGAGATCGGCAGCAGCGGCCCTGCCAGGCCGCGGTCACGCGCCAGCTTCACGTAGCGAAGCACGTCGATCACGATCCCCGCCGAGTTCGGAGAGTCCTGCACCGAGAGCCGCGCCTCGAGCTCGATGGGAACTCCGCCGAATCCGTGGCCCTCGATCCGCAGGAAGCAGATCTTGTTGTCCTTCTGCCAGGGCACGAAGTCGCTCGGGCCGATGTGGACGTTGCCCGCTCCCGCGTCGTAGGGAAGCTGGCTCGTCACCGCTTCCGTCTTCGACACCTTCTTCGAAGCCAACCGCTCCCGGCTGAGCATGTTGAGGAAATCGGTGTTCCCGCCCGTGTTGAGCTGGTAGGTCCGGTCGATCCGGACTCCCCGATCGACGAACAGCCGAGCCAGCGTACGGTGCAGGATCGTCGCCCCGAGCTGGCTCTTGATGTCGTCACCGGCGCACGGGATGCCCGCAGCGCGGAACCGCTCTCCCCACGCCGGATCCGACACGATGAAGACGGGCACGCAGTTGACGAGGGACACCCCGGTCGAGAGGCAAGCCTCCGCGTACGCCGACACCGCCTTCTGGGAGCCTACGGGCAGATACGAGACCAGGATCTCCGCTCCGCTCTCCGCCAGCACCTTCGCCACGTCCACCGGCGGCTCGTCCGCGACCCGGAACGCCTGCTCTTCCGGGTAGTCGGCCATGTGCGGCGCCACGCCGTCGTGGACCGGCCCCATCTGGACCACCACGGGGCTCTTACCCAGCCGGGACGAGATCACCGTCGTGCAGTTGGGGGGCGCGAACGCGGCCTCGTGGAGCGGCAGCCCGACCTTGCGGCGGTCGATGTCGAACGCGGCTACCACCTCCACCGACTCGGGCCGGTATCCACCCATGGAGCGGTGCATCAGACCGACGCCATCTCGCGCGTCGGGCCGCTCGTAGTACTCGATCCCCTGCAAGAGGGAGCTCGCGCAGTTCCCTACGCCAGCGATGGCGATCTTGATCGTGCCGTGCCCGCGCTCCGTGCGTGCCATCGACTTCGGCCCCCTGCCCCGGTGTTGTGCCCCGGACCGACCCGGTTTCTCCCCGAAGGCGTCCCGTGCGTTCGGGCCGCGAGACTACCGGGCGCGACCCGTCCGCTCAAGCCGTCTCCGAATGAAGCCCACCCGGCCCCCGGCTACTCGTAGCCGAGGGCGTCCACGATGTTCATGTTCGCGGCCTTGCGGGCCGGAACCAGTCCGAAGAAGAGCCCCACGGCCACCGAGACCGTGAATGCGACGACGACGCTGAGGAACGACACCGGGACCTCGGCGCCGTAGAGGAATCCCACGTACCACGGGAGGAGCGCTCCGATCGCCACCCCGGCGATCCCGCCCGCAAGGCTCAGGATTCCGGCCTCGAGCAGGAACTGGAGCAGGATGTCGCGACGCCCCGCTCCGAGCGCAAGGCGGATCCCGATGTCGCGGGTCCGTTCGGTCACGGTCACCAGCATGATGTTCATGATCCCGATGCCCCCAACGAGCAGCGAGACCGCCGCAATGGCGATCAGCCCCAGGGTGACGGCGTCCGAGACCTGCTGCGCCAGTACGAGGTAGCCCTGGAGGGATTCGATCTTGAAGCTCGAGATCGAGCGGTGACGGGATGCAAGGACCTCGCCCACCGCATCGACCACCACCCGCACCGCAGCAGGGCTCTCGGCCTGGAAGTAGACGACGTCGACGAAACGAACGGGATACAGGCTGCGGAAGGTCGAGAACGGGACGATCACGGTGAGGCCCGCCGCCTCGCTCTTCTGCACCGCAGCCGCGCTCTCGACTCCCTCTCGGTAGACCCCGGCTACGCGGAAGCGGAGGCCGAACAGCCGCAGCCACTCCTCGGTGCCGGGCGGACGCTCTCCCCAGAGCCTCCGAGCCAGCTCGCCTGAAACGACGCAGACCTTCTCGGCGGCCTCCTCTTCCCGCTGGGAGGGGAAACGCCCCGAGACCATGACGAGATTGCGGACCGCGGCGTAGCCGGGCGTCGTCCCGAGGACGCTCACGACCTCGGGCTGCCCCGCAATCGAGAGCGACTCCGCGCCGCTCAGGACCGGCGCCATCGCCCGTACCCCGGGAATCCTCGCGCGCAGCACGTCGAGATCCTCGAACGAGATCTCCTCGGGGTTGAGGCCGTCGCCGGTTCCGTAGGCGAAGACGAGGTTCGAGCCCACGCCCTCGATGAGGCTCACGACGTACGCGCGGCCGAGCAGGCCGATCGAGACGACGCCCACGACGCTCGCCGTCCCGATGGCCATGCCGAGCATCGTGAGGCCCGAGCGCCCCCGCTGCCCCGCCAGCCCGTCGAGGGCGAAGCGGAGGAGCAGCCTAAGCCACGGCGTCGTGGGCCTGGCCATCGCGGATCTGGATGATGCGGCTCGCGACTGCGGCCACCTCGGGATCGTGGGTCACCATGACGAGCGTCGCGCCGGACCCGTGGAGCCCGTGCAAGATCTCGAGGATCTCGCCGGCGGTCCGGGTGTCGAGGGCGCCGGTCGGCTCGTCGGCGAGCAGGAGGCGCGGATCGTTGACCAGGGCGCGGGCGATCGCCGCGCGCTGGCGCTGTCCGATCGACAGCTCGGAAGGCCGGTGCTGGAGGCGGTCGCCGAGTCCGAGCTCCTCGAGACGCTGGCGCGCCGCCGCTCGGCAGGCGTCGGCGCTCCGGTCTCCGGCATAGAGCGCCGGGAGCGCCGCGTTCTCGAGGATCGTGAGCTGCGGCAGGAGGTGGAAGGTCTGGAACACGAAGCCGATCAACCGGTTGCGAAGCGGCGACAGTGCATCTGCGGTCTGGCCCGACACGAGGATGCCGTCGAGCTGGTAGCGCCCCTCGTACTCCGCATCGAGCAGCCCGAGGATGTGGAGCAGCGTCGACTTGCCCGAGCCCGACCGTCCCATGATCGCGACGAACTCACCACGCCCGATCTCGAGGTCGACTCCTCGCAGGGCCGCCACGGGAACGCCGTCCCTGCGGTAGGTCTTCGCGACCGCCTCCAGCCGGATGGTCGGAGGCGCATGCTCCACCGCGAGGAGCGGCGCCTCGCTACGAGGCGCCAGCATCCGACCTCCGCGGATCGACGCGCTCGCCATCTTCGAGGCCCTGCGCGCCGCCCACCACGACGAGATCTCCGGGCGAGAGCCCCTCGACGATCTCGGCCGCCGTGACGCCCGAGAGGCCGACCTTCACCGGAGTCGCACGGACCCGGCTCCCGTCGAGCTTGTACACCAACGCCGATCCGTCGCGGCCTACGACGGCGTCCACCGGCACCTGTACGACGTCGTCACGCTCCGCAACGATGATCTCGACGTCGACCGTCATTCCGGGAACGAGCCCCTCGGTCGGAGGATCGAGGATGGCGAGGCTCTCCGAGACGGCACGGCTCTCCTTGACGATCACGTGGGGCACCACTTCGCTCATCCGGCCGGTCCAGAGCCGCCCCGGATGCGCGTTCGACGTCACCCGGACCCGCGCATCCGCCCGGACGCGTCCGAGGTCGACCTGGTCGACGTTGGCCCGCACCCGCAGGCGCCCGAGATCGGCGACGGCGAGCAGCAGATCCCCTGCGCGAACGAGCTGGCCCTTCTTCGCGTCGGTCCGATAGATGGTCCCCGAGATCGGCGCGAGCGTCTCAGCCGCCGCCAGCTGCTCGCGAAGCGCGCGGATCCGAAGATCGAGCGCATCGACCCGGAGAGGCACCTCCCGCTCGAGGGAAGCGACGCGCGCCTGCGCGTCCCGGTGGACCGCCTCGCTCTCCCGGAAGCGCTCCCGGGTGATGGCTCCCTGGGCGAACAGGTCGCGATCGGCTGCGAAGCGCTGGCGCAGGCGGGCGAGGTCGTCGCGACCGGCCCGGAGCGATTCCTTGGCCGAGAGGCGGTCCGACTCGGCCGTCGCCAGGTCGGCGCCGACCTCGGACGAATCGATGCGCAGGACCGGCTCTCCCTTCACGACCGCCGTGCCGGGCTCCGGGATCTCGAGCACGCGGCCCGCGAGACGCGCGCGCACCTCGGCGTCGTCGATCGGCTCGATCTTGCCGTTGGTCGTCACCACGACGCGAAGCGGCGAACGGCGGACCTCGGCCACCTCGACGAGGGGCACGGCGCTCCGGGAGCACGCGGTGTGGAGCGAGCCGACGGTCAGCAGGCCGAGAAGGAAGACGAAGAGGCTGCGCGACGTCATGCCGGGAACGTACACTCTCGCCGTTCAGTCCTGCGACTTCACGGCATCGGCCGATCCCGGATCGCCGAGGGTCCGTGCGAGCATGCCCGCCTCGCGCCGGAGCTGCCCCCAGAGGATCACGCGGTCGAGAGGAGTGTCGATGGCCGATCGTGCGTCGCGCAGGCTGTCGCCGAGCGCCGCCATCACCTCGTCGAGACTGCCGCGATCCGCCCGCAGATTGAGCTCGGCGAGCCGCAACCGCTCGCGCGAGGCAGCGGCGCGGCGCTCGGCGAGCGCCGACGCCTCGCGTCCGGCGGCGAGGCGTCCTGCGAGCTCTCGAACGCTCCCGCGCTTCGTTTCGAGCGCTTGGCGATGGCGGATTCGGGCGATCTCTGCCGATCGGGCCGCGCCTTCGATGGCGTACTCGTTCTTGAACCCCTGGAAGACGGGGATGTCGACGTTCACGCCGATCTGCGCCGCATCGGGGTAGTTGTCGTAGCGCTTGACGCCGTAGTGGGAATAGCCACCGCGAACGGCCAGCTTCGGCAGGTAGCCGGCGCGCGCCACGGCGATCCCCTTCTCCTCGGCCTTGCGGCGCAGGTCGAGTACGCGCAGCTCGGGCGACGCGGTGACGTCCACGTCCCTCTCGTCTCCCTCGTGAAGCGCCGGAAGGCTCGACGCGTCGAGCCGGTCGGCGATCTCGCCGTCGCTCCGGCCCATGGCGAGCGCGAGCGACGCGCGAGCGCTGCGGACACCGGCGCGGTGGGAATCGCGGCTGATCCGTGCCTCCTCTGCGAGGAGCGCGATGCGCTCCCGGTCCGCCGGCCGCGTCCGGCCCGCTGCCAGATGGAGGGCTGCCTGCTCGTCCAGCGCCTCGACCGCGCGCGTGTGTTCGACGGCGAGGGCCTCGAGCCGCTCGTGCCGGACGGCGTCGGTGAAGCGCTGGAGCACCTCCAAGGCGACGCGCTCGCGCTCCTCTTGCTGCGCCAACTCGGCCGCCTCGGCCTCGATCTCCGCACGCTCGATGCGCTGCCACGTCGCGACGTCCACGAGGAGCTGGTCGAGGTAGACGTTGAACCATCCCTCGTCCGAGCCGAGGCTCGAGAGGCCGTAGGTACGCAGGACGCCCTCCCCGTCGATGGCATCGAGCTGATCGTTCCAGCGGCTGTTGTAGCCCGCATTGCTGCGTGATCGACGCCTTCGGGAGGTAGGCGCTCCGCTCCTCCCCCGATGCGGCGTGAGACCTCTCGGCCTCGAGCCGGGCGATCTGCGACGCCGCGCCCCCCTCGAGCGCGGCGCCGACCGCTTCGGCGAGGGTGAGGCCGTCCGCCGCTGACCCGCTGGCGGTGCCGGCGACGTCCGGCCCGATGGTCGGCTCCGAGGCTGCTGGGGCCGGCTGGCCGTACCACGCGACCCAGAAGCCGAGGGCCAGCCACCACGCGCGGGGCGCGAAGCGAGCCGGCAGCGAGCGGCGACGAAGGGAGGGGCGAGGCTCCAAAGCGCGCCCATCCTACTCCAGCCCGGACGGAGCCCGCACTAGGAGATTCCCGAGGGATGCGGTACAACCGCAGCGACCGGCCGGACCGACCGAGGACGGTGTGATCTTCCCCCGATCATCCCGCCCGCGAAGGTGGCTCGGGTCGTGGCTGCGTCCCTCCCGCTGGATCGATCTCCGTCTGCAAAGGGCACCGCGTCGGTGGGATCTGCATCGTCGACAGGAATCGATTGCGCGTCCGACCGACCGGAAGGAGCGCCCGTCCGTGCCTGGATCGACGCTCGCGGAGAGGCACCCTGGCGCGTAGTTGGGGGGATTCCCCTCGTCACGCGCCTCGTCCGCAGCCTCGAACTCGAGGGCGTGAGACGCGTCGCGATCGTCTGCGACGCGGCACGACCGACGGCCGACTTCGGTGCGAGGCTCCCCGGGACGCAGATTTCCTGTGCCGTTCGCCGCGCCGGAGACGAGATCTCGCGCAGCATCGGCGAGGTCGGCAGCGAGGAAGTCGCCCTGTGCGTCGATGGGGCGCTCGTGATCGACCGCCGGCTGCTCCGCGCGCTGCTGGCGTCGCCGGCGCCGTGCGTCGTTCCTCCGCCTCCCGGAGACGACCGCGTCGGCCTCGCGCTGCTCGGGCCGCCGGACGCGGCTCGTTTCGGCGCCCCCCTCGACGCGAGGGACCCGGTCCGCCGACTCGTTCCCGGCCAGTTGCCGGCGTTCTCGGAGGAGATGCGCGGCGAGACCGCGATCGTCTACCGGGCAGCACGCACTCCCGATGCCGCGTTCGCCGCCGGACGCGCCCTCGTCCGGGCGACACAGAAGCACGTCATGGATGCGCCGGCCCGCTGGCTCGACCCGCCGATCGAGAACGCCATCGTGACGCGGATCGCGCCCACGAGGTTGACACCGAATCACGTCACGATCGCGTGCACCGTGCTCGGCTTCGCCGGAGCCTGGCTGCTCTGGAACGGAGCCTTCGCCCTCGCGCTCCCCGTCCTGTACGTAGTCGGCTGGCTCGACGGCGTCGACGGCAAGCTGGCGCGGCTCCGCCTCCACTACTCGACCCTCGGCGCGTGGCGAATCGTACTTCGACTTCGCCTACGAGAACGCCTGGTGGGTCGCGCTCGCAGCGCACTTCTCGCAGTCGGGCGAGCCGGACGCCGTTCTCTGGGGGATCGCTCTCGTCGGCGGAAACCTGCTCGACGAGATCGCGTATACGCTCGGACATGCGAAGCTCGGCGTCGCCCTCGACCTGCTCTCTCCGGCTGACGGAGCGTTCCGGCTGATTGCCGGCCGGAGGAACGTCTACGTCGCGATACTCCTGGTGGCGACGCTTCTCGGCTCGCCCTTCGGAGGGCTCGTCGCGATGGGCGGATGGGCGGTCGTGACCGGCGTCGTCCATTTCCTCCGCCTGGTCGTGGCGCTCCGCTCGCCCGTTCGACGCGGACTCCACGCGTGAAGATCCTCCACACCCTCGCGCTCGGGCTCGGCATCCTGCTGTTCGGCGCTCTCGTCGTACACGTGGGCCCCGAACGCCTGTGGCGAGACGCATCGGTCCTCCGCGCGGGCGTCGTCCTCATCATCAGCCATCGAGGGCATCGCTGATTTCCTCCACACCCTCGCCTGGAGGCGCTGCTTCTCGCCGGCCCACCGCCCGGGCGCCCTGCGACTGTGGTGGCCGCACCTGGCAGGCGCGGCAATCAACTTCGTGACGCCGACGGCGACCCTCGGAGGCGAGATCGTCCGCGGTACCCTCGTTCCGCGGGAGGTGCCCGGCACCGAGGCCACCGCCTCGGTCGCCATCAACAAGCTCGCCGCGACGCTCTCGGACGTCATCCTCGCGGTCGCCGGAGTCGCGCTGCTCGTTGCGCTCGTTCCCCTCTCGACCGAGGCGCGCGGCGGCATCCTGGCGGGGGTCGGGGCGTTCGGAGCCGCCGTCGCCGCGTTCGTTGCCGTGCAGCGCAAGGGAAGGCTCGCGAGTCTCATCGGTGAGCGCCGGAGCCTCGCACGCTTCTTCGGCGCCGATCGTGCGCAGCGCTTCGCCGAGAAGGCGGCGGAAGTCGATGGCCGTATCGCACGCTTCCACGCCGAGCGCCCCGGTGACCTCGCCACCTCGGTCGCGCTCCACGTTGCCGGGAGCATCCTCGGAGCCTTGCAGTTGTTCGTGTTCCTGCGCTGGATGGGCGCGCCGTCGAGCGTTGCAACGGTCGCGCTGGTGTTCCTGGTGGCGCGGGCCATCGATCTCGCCGCGTTCTTCGTGCCGGCGCGCCTCGGCGCCCAGGAGGGCGCCCGGATGCTGGCGATGAGGCTCGTGGGTCTCGACCCGTCCCTCGGCCTGCTCTTCTCGCTGGTGCTGCGCCTCGAGCAGGTGGTCTGGGCTGCGGCAGGCCTCGCGGCCTACGCCGCGCTGGCGGCAGGCCGCGAGCGCAGCGTCCGGGCCGTGCCGTGAACGCCTGCGTCGTCCCTGCCCCCGGCGGCACGCTGCAGGTGGCCGGCCTCGCGGTCGCGGAGCGGACGCGCCGGGTGCTCCGCCGCGCGGGATTCTCCCTGGTGACCTCGGAGACCGCGGGCGGCTCCTCGCCAACCCTCTTCGTCGCCGGCGATGCCGCCCTCGACGCCGAAGCCGTGAAGGCCTTCGCCGAGGCAGCGGACTGCGGACTTGCCGCCATCGCGGCCCAGAACGCAATCGAGGCGCCGGCTGCCTTGCTGCTCCCAGCCGGCGGAGCCGCGGGCGAAACGCCCACGAGCCCGGAGGCGCTGGGAGCCCTCGCAACCCGGCTGCGGGCGGCCAACCAACTCGTCCTCGCAGAGATCGACGGGGCCGTGTGCCAGCGCGTCCGCACCTCGGACGACGCCGAGCGCCTCGAGCGTCATCTGCTGGCATCCCTCGTCCAGCCTACGGACGGATTCTTCGCGCGCCACTTCGACCGGAAGATCTCGTCCCTGCTCTCGCCGCGCCTCGTCCGCTTCGGCGTGCGTCCGAACACGATCACCGCAATCGCGACCGCGACGGGGCTTGCCGGAGCGGGGCTCCTCGCGACGCAGTCCCACGCGCTCCAGATCGCCGGCGCGCTGATCTTCGTCGCGTCGACGATCCTCGACGGATGTGATGGCGAGGTGGCTCGGCTCTCGCTGACCCACTCGGACTTCGGTCGCCGGCTCGACCTCGCCGGCGACAACGTCGTCAATGCCGCCGTCTTCCTGGCGATCGGCTGGAATGCCCTTGGCCGTGACGGAGGCGTCGCCGGATGGCTCGTCTGGCTCGCGCTCGCCGGCTTCGGCCTGGCAACGGCAGCCGGCTTCGCGTTCTCGCGGTGGATCGACCGCAGCGGACGCAAGGCCGAGCTGCACGACTGGTACGAGAGCCTCGCAAGCCGCGACTTCGCCTACTTCGTGCTCCTGCTCGCCGCACTCGGAAAGCTCCACTGGTTCGTGTGGCTCACCGCCTTCGGATGCTACGCCTTCGTCGCGCTGCTGGCCGTGATCCGGCTGCGCGCGGCGCCGGCGGCTGGACGGACCGGGTCTTGAGCGCCGGCGTGCGGCTTCGTGGGCCGGACGCCTCCGGCGCGCTGGACGTCGGCGCGGTGCTCTTCGATTTGGGGGGCACCCTCGACGCCGACGGCCTCGGCTGGGGCGAGCGATTCGCCGCCCTCCTTCGCGCCGAGCTCCCACAGGCCGCTCCGGAGCAGATCGTGGAGGCGCTCGCCGCCGGAGAGCAGAGCGTCCTCTCTCATCCGCGTGCGGCTTCGCTGGGCCTCGAGGAGATGGTTTCGCTCCACGTGGCGGCGCAGCTGGCTGCCCTCGGTGCGGCGGATTCGCCGCGCGCCGCCCGGATGGTCGAGGCGTTCCGCGAGCAGACGGGCGGCGCCCTCCGGCGGCGAAGGTCGCTCCTCGAGCGGCTCGCGCGCCGCGTCCCCCTCGGCGTCGTATCCAACGGCTGCGGCAATACGGAGGTCCTGCTGCGGGAGTGCGGCCTCGCCGACCTGTTCGTCGGCATCGTCGACTCGAGCTGCGTCGGTGCCTGGAAGCCGGATCCCGCGATCTTCGCACCCGCGCTCGCGCGGCTCGGACTTCCGGCGTCTCACGTTGCGATGGTGGGCGACCGCCTCGACCGCGACGTCGAGGGAGCCGCGGCTGCGGGGATTGCGGCAGTCTGGGTCTCGGGCGGCCGCCCGCTCGATCCGGCGCACCCGCAGGCGCCGGCGGTCCGCCTCGTGATCCCGAGCGTCGACGCCCTCGATCCCGGAACGGACACATGATCGCGGGGATCCTCGCTGCGGGGCTCGGCGAGCGTCTCCGCGCCGATGGCGTCGAGACGCCCAAGGCGCTGGTTCGCGTCGCGGAAAGGGCGCTCATCGCCCACGCGCTCGACGCGGTCGCGGCGGCCGGTGCGCAGGAGGCCGTCGTCGCCGTGAACGACCGCGATGCCGACGCCGTCGCAGCGCTGCTCGCGGCGAGCCCGCCGGCGATTCCCGTCCACCTGCTGCGGCGCACGACGGCATCGAGCCTCGAAACCTTCGCCCTCGTCGCGGCCGCTCTCCTCGGCCGCGGCGCGCGGCACGCGATCATCGCCATGGTCGATGGCGTGTTCCCGCCCGGAGCCCTCGCCGGGTTCCGGTCCGAGGCGAACCGGATCGTTCGCGACGAGGCCTCGCCCTTCGAAGGCCTCATCGGCGCCAGTGACCGTCCCGACGAGGATCGGCCGCTTCGGGTCCTGGCCGACGCGGCCGGGCGGGTGATCGCCATCGGACCCGGCGCCGAGACGAGCCCGCTGGCGACGGCCGGGCTCTATCTGCTTCCCGAGCGCGCGCTACGGCGGGGAAGTGAGCTGCTGGCCTCGGGCGGAGGGGCCCTGCGCGAGCTGCTCGCGGCGATCGTGACGGAGGGTGTCGTGCTGCGGGCCGTCCCGCTCGGCGACGTCGTCGACGTCGACCGGCTCGACGACCTGCGGGCCGCAGAGGCGGCAGGCACCCGCGCGTGAGCGAAGGGCGTTTCACGGGGATCTTGCGCGAGGCCGTCTACTCGCCGGGGAAGGTCGACGCGGATCGGGAGATCCTCGAAGCAACCGGGCAGGCGCTGGCGGAGCACGGCGCCCGGGTACGCATCGCGGCTTCCGGGGAGATGGCCGATGCGACCCGCGGGAGCGATCTCGTCTTCACCATGTGCCAGGGGCCGCCTGCCCTACGAGCCCTTCGCCGGCTGGAGCGCCGGGGGATTCCCGTCGTCCATCCGGCCAGCGCCATCGAAGCCTGCCACCGGCGACGCTTCGTGCCGCTCCTCGCCCAGGCGGGCGTCTCGAGGCCCGATGCCCACATCGTCGCGTGTGCCCGCCCGGGGCGGGCCATCCTCGGATGGGTCGATTCCCAGGACGCCGCCGGCGTCTGGATCAAGAGGGGCGATGTCCACGCGACCCAAGCCGGAGACGTGGTCCGGGTCGTGGGCGCCGCGGCGGCACAGGACGCACTCGCCGGGCTCGCCGCCCGGGGCATCCGCCATGCGGCGCTCGAGGCCCACGTCGAGGGGCCGACCTTCAAGTTCTACGGGGTTGCCGGGACGGGGTTCTTCCGCGCCTTCGCCGGCGACGCCGCCCGGCCCCACCCGGCTCCGGCGGCCTGGGCAGGGCTGGCGGAGACCGGAGCGCGCGCGCTCGGCCTCGCCGTCTACGGAGGAGACCTCGTCCTCGACGCGTCCGGGACGCCCTGGCTCGTCGACCTCAACGACTGGCCGTCCTTTTCACGGTGCCGACAGGATGCGGCCACCGCGATTGCACAGTATCTCTTGGCCCGCCGGCGGGTGGCCCGCCGGCGTGGCCCGCCAGGCGGCGCGACAGACTTGCCCCCCGGACGAGGAGTTCGCATGAGCGAGCCCGTGAGGATCCCCGGCCCCGAATCCACGAAGCTGGTGGAGGAGGAGCAGGAGTGGCTGGCCCCGGGCATCCAGCGCCTCGCAACCCTGGCCGGCGTGGCCATGCGGTCGGGCCAGGGGGTCGTGCTCGAAGACGAGGACGGGCGCTCGTACCTCGACTTCATGGCGGGCGTGTGCGTCGCGAGCCTCGGCCACAGCCACCCGCGATGGGTCTCCGGCGTCTCCCGCCAGGCCAGCCAGCTCGCCGTCGGCTCGTTCACGAGCCAGGCCCGGGTGGCGCTGCTGAAGCTCCTCGCATCGATCCTTCCCGAGCCCCTCCGCCGGGTACAGCTCTACTCCGGGGGCGCCGAGGCCGTCGAGTCGGCCATCCGATTGGCGAAGGCGCATACCGGCAAGTTCGAGGTCGTGTCGTTCTGGGGAGGCTTCCACGGCAAGACCGGCGGCGTCCTCTCCCTCATCGGAGACCCCTTCAAGCGCGGCTGGGGGCCGCTCGCGCCCGGGGCGCACCTCGTACCCTACGCCGACTGCTACCGCTGCCCCCTCAAGACCTCGTACCCCGGGTGCGGACTCGGCTGCGTCGACCTCGCCAGGAACCAGCTGCGGGCCGCGAGCCTCGGAGCCGTGGCGGCGGTGATCGTCGAGCCGATCCAGGGGACCGCGGGCAACGTGGTGCCTCCGCCCGACTGGCTGCCGGCGGTGCAGGGACTCGCGAACGATCTCGATGCGCTCCTGATCGTCGACGAGATGATCACGGGGTTCGGCCGAACGGGAGAGATGTTCGGCTTCGAGCACACCGACACCCTCCCTGACGTCATCACCATCGGGAAGGGCTTCGGCGCCGGTTACCCGGTGACGGGCGTCGTGACGAGCCCGGAGGTCGCGAAGGCGGAGCCCTGGTCGAAGCCCTCGTCGTCCTCGTCTTCCTACGGCGGCAACCCGCTGGCCTCCGCCGCCGCCCTCGCCACCGTCGAGACCCTCCTCGAGGAAGGGCTGGTGGAGAATTCGCGCCGGGTGGGCGCCTTCATCATGGAACGCCTGCAGCGCATGCAGGAACGCATGCGCTGCATCGGCGACGTTCGCGGCAGGGGGCTCCTGATCGGCCTCGATCTGGTGGCGGACCGCAAGACCCGCGAGCCGCTCCCGGTGAGACTGACCGAGCGCCTCTATCAGCGATGCGTCGAACGCGGGCTGCTGGTGATGGCGTATGGCGCACGGGTGCGGATCAATCCGCCGCTGGTCATCACCGAGGAGGAGGCGGAGGCCGGGCTCGGGATCTTCGAGGCCGCCCTCGCCGAGATCGACGCGGAGCTGGCTTGAACGAGGCGTCCGCGGGCGGTGGCCTCGCCGATGTGCCCGCGCCGATCGAAGGCGCCCTGGTCGGCTTCGGCGGTGTCGCCGAGAACGGGCACCTCCCCGGCTATCGACGCCACGGCGGCTTCGCGATCTCGAGCGTCGCAGAGCCCGACGCCGCGCGACGGGAGCGGGCGCGCGAGGTGCTCGGGCCGCACGCGCGCATCTACACGAGCCTGCGCGACCTGCTGGCGTCGGAACGGCCCGCCTTCGTCGACGTGACTGCGCCCCCTGCCCTCCACGGAGAGACCGTGGCGGCGGCCATCATCGCCCGCTGCCACGTACTCGTGGAGAAGCCCCTCGCGACGACGCTCGCCGAGGCCGAGTCACTCCTCGCGGCGGCCCAGCGCGCCGGCACCGCGCTGGTGACGGCCCACAACTGGCATCATGCGCCCGTCTTCCGCGCCGCACGCGCGGCCATCGGCGCCGGCGCCGTCGGGCGACCGCAGCGCATCGAGTTCGTGACGAAGCGGACCGAGCCCGCCGGAGGCCCCGGATCCTGGAGGCTCGACGCGCGCATCGCGGGCGGTGGGATCCTCATGGACCACGGTTGGCACCAGATCTATCTCGCCTGCAGCCTGCTCGGCGCGGGCGTGCCACACAGCGTACGGGCCACGACCTCGCGAGTCCGGTTCACGCAGGCGAGCGTCGAGGACACGGCCGAGGCCTCGCTCCGGTTCGAAGGCGGTGCCGAGGCCCGGCTCGTCCTCACCTGGGCCGCGGATGCTCGCGAGACGCGTGTGATCCTCGACGGCGACGGCGGACGTCTCACCGTCGAAGGGAACCGGATACGAATCCGTGACGACTCCGGCAGCGAGCGCGAGCTGGCCCGTCGAGCCCGACGCTCCCGACGACTCGTGGCACGCTGCCTGGTTCCCGCCCGTGCTCGACCTGTTTGCTGCGGCGCTCGCCTCGCCCGCAGCCGCCGCAGCCAATCGGCAGGAAGCGCGGGTCTGCCAGTCGGTCCTCGATGCGGCCTATCGTTCGGCTGCGCGCGGCGGCGACCCGGTGCCGCTGTCGGCGTAAACGCCGCGGCCCGCGGCGACGGAGATGCCATGACCGCAGTTCCCGAGCGCAGCACGGCCGAGTGGCGCCGCATCGACGCGGCCCACCACATCCACCCCTTCACCGACCCGGGGCGGATGGAGGCACGCGGAGGAACGCGCGTCATCGTCCGGGGCGAGGGCGTATGGCTCTGGGACTCCGACGGCAACCGCATCCTCGACGGCCTCGCGGGCCTCTGGTGCGTGGCGCTCGGTTACGGCCGGCGCGAGCTGGCGGAAGTGGCCGAGCGTCAGATCCGCACGCTCTCGTACTACTCGAGCTTCCTCGACACGACGACGCCCGCGACCATCGAGCTCTCACGACTGATCGCCGAACGAACCCCGCCCGGGCTCGATCACGTGTTCTTCGGCAACTCGGGATCCGAGTCGATCGACACGATCGTGCGTCTGGTGCGGCACTTCTGGAATCTCGAAGGGCGCCCCGAGAAGAAGGTCCTCCTCTCCCGCGAGTACGCCTATCACGGCTCGACCCTCGCTGGGGCCTCGCTCGGCGGCATGGCCGGCATGCACGCGATGAGCGGTCTCCTCCCCGACGTCGAGCACGTGATGCCGCCGTACACCTTCAAGTACGGACGCGGAATGACGCCCGACGAGTTCGGCCGCCGCGCGGCCGACGCGATCGAGGAGCGGATCCTCGCCGTCGGATCGGACCGGGTCGCCGCGCTCTTCGCAGAGCCCGTCCAGGGAGGAGGAGGCGTGCTCGTTCCGCCCGCGTCCTACTGGCCCCGCGTCCAGGAGATCTGCCGCCGCCACGACGTCCTGCTCGTGGCCGACGAGGTGATCTGCGGCTTCGGCCGGACGGGCGAGTGGTTCGGGTGTCAGACCTACGGCATCGAGCCGGACTTCATGAACATCGCCAAGGCCGTGACGTCGGGGTACGTGCCGCTCTCGGCGGCGATCGTCGGCGAGCGCGTGGCACGGACGCTGCGCGAGAAGGGAGGCCGGCTCGCCCACGGCTACACGTATTCGGGTCACCCTCTCGCGTGCGCGGTGGGTGTCGAGAACCTGCGGATCATGGCCGCCGAAGGCCTCGTCGAGCGGGTGCGCGACGACGTGGGTCCGTATCTGCAGCGCTGCCTGCGCGAGGCGCTGGGCGATCACCCGCTCGTGGGCGAGGTGCGTGGCGTGGGGCTCATGGCCGCCGTCGAGCTGGTCCGCGACAAGGCGACGGGAGAGTTCTTCGATCCGCCGGGCGAGGTCGGCCTCCGCGCCCTCGAGCGCTGCTTCGAAGCGGGAGTCACCTGCCGCGTGGTGCGCGATGCGCTCTGCTTCGCGCCGCCCTTGGTGATCACCCGGAGCGAGATCGAGGAGCTCGCGGCGCGGGCCAAGCGCGCGGTGGACGCGACGGCGAAGGAACTCGGCGTCCTGTAGCGGAGATCCGTGCAGGGCGAATCTGGACCGCCAGCGCGGCTCGGCGCTCAGCCCGGCTGTGTGGGGACTCCGGGTGAATCGAGCAGGAGACGGTCCGCGGTCACGAGGACGAGATCGTGTACGAGGGCGGTCGCGACGAGGAAGGCGTCCGCCTGGTCGCGCGTCGCGATCTCGATGTCGAGGCTTCGCTGCGCGATCTCGAAGGTGAGAGGCGCCGATTGCAGCGGGAGCCGTGCGAATGCCGTTTCGAGCCAGGCCTCGAAAGCGGTGTCGATCCGGATCCGTCCCTTGCGGATCAGCATGCCGGCCTCCCACACCGAGATCGAGGAGAGCCAGCACTCGGATGGCCGCGCCTCGATCAGGGAACAGGCTTCGCCAGAGAGTCGGCCCGAGCCGGCGAGGTACCAGCACCAGACGTGGGTGTCGAGGAGGAAGCCGTTCACGTCAGGGCCGACCAATCCTCGGGAGAAGAAACCGGCGACACGAGATCCCCGACGATTTGCATCCCATCGGCCATGCAGCCGAACGTGCCGCCGCTTCCGGGCTCCGGCATGGGCGGGGGCACGACCTGAGCCAGCGGGACGCCTCTCCGGGTCACGATGATCGGCTCGCCGGTCCGGCGGACCCGCTCGAGCAACGCGAGGCAGGTCGCCTTGAACTTGGAGACCGGCACGGTCTTCGGTCCTCTTCCAGCCACACCGGATTTTTACCATGGTCAATGACCATGGTCAACAGAAGCTCTTGGATCGAGTTGGCTCGAACGAAGGCGGTGCCGAGCCGGTGGCGGCGCGACCCAGTGCACGCGGGCAGCGGGGCGGCGAGCCGCGACCCTCCAGACCGAGCAGCGCGCCGAGCCTCGGAGAAGATCTCGGCCCCTCGCGCGGGGTTTGATATGATCTTGGAGTCTGGTCCAAGTTCATACTCGACCCCGGCTTCCTTGCCCGGGGCAGGAGGGCGGGCGATGGCGATCTCACGGCGGGGCTTCCTCCTCGGTGCGGGCGTCGGGGCGGCCGGCCTCGCACTCGGGTTCCATCGCCTGCGGCCGAAGCCGGAGCTCAGCTACCCGGTGGCCGAGACGTCGGCCGCCACGGCGATCTCGTACGGCGACTGGACCGACACGTATCGCGCGAAGTGGACGTGGGACCGCGTCGTGAAGGGAACCCACAACCGCGCCAACTGCTTCTCGGCGTGCTCCTGGAATCTCTACGTCAAGGACAACGTCGTCTGGCGCGAGGAGCAGAACGCGGTCTACGCCCCATCGCGACCGGATGTTCCTGATTTCAACCCGCGAGGCTGTCAGAAGGGCGCGTGCCACAGCGACCTGCACCTCGGCGAAGCTCGCATCCTGCACCCGATGAAGCGCGTCGGAGAGCGAGGCGCGGGCAAGTGGAAGCGGATCAGCTGGGACGAGGCCTTCGACGAGATCGCCGATGCCTGCATCGACGCGGCGCTCGCAGAGGGCACCGAAACCATCATCCACGATCACGGCACCACGAACTGCGACTACAGCCCGGATTCCTCCTCCGAGATGCGCTGGAACACCGCCATGGGGACGACGCTGCTCGACTCGTGGGCAGGCGTCGGCGACATGCCCAACGGCCTCGTCCAGACCTTCGGCATGTACAACGCCGATGGGACGACCGATGACTGGTTCCTCTCGGATTACATCGTGCTCTGGGTCGCAAACCCGAGCTACACGCGGATCCCGGACGTCCACTTCGTGAACGAGGCGCGGTACCGCGGTGCGCGGGTCGCGGTGATCTCGCCAGATCTCTCGGCGAGCTCGATCCACGCAGACTTGTGGGTTCCCGTGAAGCACGAGACCGACGCCGCCTTCGGCCTCGCCGCGGCGCAGGTGATCCTCGAGGAGAACCTCTACGACGCCGAGGCGGTCCGCGAGCAGACCGACCTGCCGTTCTTGGTGCGATCCGACACCGGCCGCTACCTGCGCGAGTCCGACGTCCGCAAGGGAGGCAAGGACGACCTGCTCTACGTCTGGGACGAGGCGACCGGAAAGCTCACCGCTGCACCCGGCTCCCAGGGCGAAGGGTCTCACCTGCTCGCGCTCGGCGACGTTCGGCCGGCCCTCGATGGCCGCTGGGACGTGACACTCGCCGACGGCTCGAAGGTCGGCGTGCGGCCGCTCCTTCAGGCGCTCCGTGAACACCTCGCGCAGGGCTACACGCCGGCGAAGCAGGAGGCGGTCACGGGCGTCAAGGCGTCGGTGGTCGAGCGCTTCGCCCGCGACCTCGCCAAGGCGCCCGCCGCGATGATCTACGCCTCGTGGGGAGCGTGCAAGAACTACCACAGCGACCTCTTCCAGCGCGCCATGGCGTTGCTGATGGCCATCACCGGCAACCAGGGAAGGAAGGGAGGTGGCCTGCGGGTCGCCTCCTGGTGGGAGATGAAGGGCGCCGACGAGCTCGGCGGCGCCACCACCTACAGGCCGCCGATCACCGAGATCTTGAAGCTCGCCGCCAAGGGCATCGGCCGCGGCCTCGGACCGACCGACTGGGAACAGGTCTACACCAACTACAGCAACCACTTCCCCATCACGCCGCTGATGCCGTTCCTCTACCACCACGCCGGATACGACGAGGTGTGGAACCGGCCCGAGCACCAGGACCCCGCCATGCAGGGCCCGGTGTCGCAGTACATGGAGGAGGCGCTCGAGAAGGGCTGGATCCCCGTCCATCCACCGCCGGGGACACGGCCGCGCGTCTTCATCTTCTCGGGCTCGAACCCCTTGCGGCGTTGGCCGTCGCCCCAGACGGCGAAGGCGAACCTGTGGCCGAAGCTCGACCTCATCGTGTCGACGAACTTCCGCTGGAGCACGAGCACGCTCTGGTCGGACATCGTGCTCCCGGTCGCCGCCTATTACGAAAAATACGGCCTCAAGTACGCCGTCTCGGCCATGCCCTACATCGTCGTGAGCGAGCCGGCGACGCCGCCGCTCGGAGACTCGAAGTTCGACTACGAGGTCTTCGGCACGCTCGCGAGGCGCGTCTCGGAGCGCGCGAAGGCGCGCGGCCTCACGACTCCGGTGAAGGGCCCCAAGGGCCGTCCGCTCGACCTCACGAAGGTATTCGATGACTGGTCGATGAACGGCGAGCTCGACCCCATGAACGCCCGCGCCGTGATGGATCGCATCTTCCGGCACAGCGACGTCGTGGGGAACATTGGCATCGACCAGGCGCTGGCGCTCGGCGCCGTGCCGGTGGTGAAGGAGGGCACCTACACCCTGGTCAATCAGGCGTGCAGCTCGTTCACGCCCGGCGACACCTTCACGCCCTACCGCTGGTACCGCGAGGACAAGCTGCGCTGGCCCACCCTCACCGGGCGGATGCAGTTCCTGATCGACCACCCGTGGTTCCTGGCAGGCGGGGAAGCGCTTCCCGTCCACAAGGACTCGCCCGGGATGCGGAGCGGAAAGGCGCTGCGCCTGACGAGCGGGCACACACGGTGGAGCATCCACGCCATCTCGCGCGATCAGAAGATGCTCCTCCATCTGCAGCGCGGAGAGCCCGCGGTCTGGATGCACCCGGCCGACATGGCGTCGCGCGGCCTCTCCGACCACGACCGGATCCGCGTCTTCAACGAGCACGGCGCTTTCGAGGCGCGCGTACGCCCTGGAGCACGAATCCAGCCGGGGATGGTCCAGCTCTACCACGCCTGGGAGCCCTACCAGTTCAAGGACTGGAAGGGACAGCAGGAGCCGGTCGCCGCACCATGGAAGCCGCTCCATCTGGCGGGCGGATATGCCCAGCTCCACTACCGCATGTACTACGGCTCGCCGGGGCACAACCCACGCGGCACCGGCGTCGAGGTCGAAAAGGTCGGATGACGCTCGTCGAGGGCCGCCGGGAGCGCAAGAAACGCGCGCGCCGCGAGCGGATCTTCGAGGCCGCCCGCCAGCTCTTCCTCGAGCAGGGCTACGCGGCGACGACGGTCGAGCAGATCGCCGAGGTCGCCGACGTCGCGCAGGCGACGTTCTTCAACCACTTCCAGAGCAAGGGCGCGGTGCTCCGCGAGATGACCGGCGAGGTCTCCGCGCATCTCGAGGCGATGCTGAAGCGGGAGCTCGCGACGCCCGGAACTGCCGAGCGCCGGATCCGCCGCTTCGCGACCCAGGCGCTTCTCGCTCTTGGCGCGACCGGGGGGCTAGCCCGCGAGGTCCTCCTCGAACTGCTCCGCACGGCGTCGGGCCCGGGCACGGCCCTGCCCTATCTGGAGAGCGTCCGCGAGCCGTTCACCACGATCGTCCGCGAGGGCCAGACCTTGGGCGACGTTCGCCGCGATCTCGACCCGGGTCTCCTGGCCGAGCTGGTGATCGGCATCCTCAACACCGCTCTCCTCGGCTGGCTCAACGACCCGGCCTATCCCTTCGAGGAGCGCCTCACCCGCTTCTCGGACCTGATCGGCGAGCTGCTCCGGCCGCGGTTCTCGTAGCTGGCTGCACTCCCGAGAGGCCCCGCCACGCATGCGCAGCGCGCAGCCCCGTAGGCAGCGCTGCCGCGCACAGCCTGGCGGGCTCCAGGCTTGCCATGGACATGAAACATGGCTATCTGATGGACATGAAGCCCGTGAACGTCGCCGAGCTCAAGAACCGGCTGAGCCACTACCTCCGGCTCGTCCGGAAGGGGCAGTCGCTGCTCGTGCGCGATCGACAGCAGGTGATCGCCCGGATCGAGCCGGCGGGAGATGTCGACCGGCGAGGCGGTGCCGATGCGGATTGGCTGGCGAGGCTGGAGCAGGGGGGTGTGATCCGCCGTGGGCGCGGTGGCTGGACGGCCGAACTCCTGGCGCATCGCCCACGCGCCGATGCCGACGTTGTCTCCGCCCTGCTCGAGGAGCGAGACTCCGGGCGATGAGGTTCTGGGACAGCTCCGCTCTGGTGCCTCTCGTGATCGAACAGCCGGGCTCGGCGCAGGCAGAGCGCTGGATGGCCGAGGACGGGGACGCCGTCACCTGGAGCCTCACACCCGTCGAAGTGGTTTCCGCGCTGCGACGGCTCGTTCGGGACGGGCACCTGGGTGAGCACGCTGCGACGCAGGCAGAGACTCTCTGCGACGAGCTGCTGGCACGCGCTCACGTCGTCACCGATGTCGACCGCGTGAAGGAGGCCGCACGCCGCCTGCTCCGCGTTCACGCGCTCCGCGCGGCGGATGCGCTCCAGCTCGGCGCCGCCCTCGCGTGGGCGGAGAACCGGCCATCCGGGCTCACCCTTCACACGCTGGACGCTCGGCTCGCCCTCGCCGCCGAGCGCGAGGGCTTCCGCGTTCCGGCCGGCCACTGAGCTCGCGCGGCCGAGAGCAGAAAGCCCTACGCCATGTAGAGCCCGCCGTTGACGTCGAGGGAGACGCCGTCGAGCCGAAATCACGGCGCGCCGACTCTTCTCGGAAACCCCTTGACGACGCGAACTCGGACGCAGGAACTCAGTCTGCTCGAACCCGACCTCAGACGGGCGACACGGCGAGCCGTTCTCGGCGCGCGGCGCGGCACAGACGAGCGTCGAACGCGGCGAACTCGACGTCGGCCCCCGCCCGCCGCAGCTCCACCGCCGCGGCCAGATGGACTGCGTCATAGCCCCGGAGCGCGTGACGCTCTGCAAGGGCACCGGCCCGCCGGACGACCCCGTCACTCACCTCGACGACGCTGAAGCTTCCCCACTCCGCATCCAGATCGCGGACGACCTGCCGCAGGTCGGACACCCGAAGCGCCCCCTCCCGGCGGTGGCGTGCGAATGCAGCCCGTGCCTCGGCGTAGGCAATCCGAGCGGTCGCGACGGCGGTCGCATGCTCCACCCTCTCGACCACCTCGCGCGTCCCGGCCTCCGCCACGTACAACTTCACCAATGCGCTGGTGTCCAGGTAGAGAATCAACCCCGATCCTCGATCACGAGGTCGGAAACCTTGCGCCGCACGGCTCTCGGCTGGATTGGCCGCGCCGCGGGCTTGCCTACTCCGCGCTGCAGGACACCGCTCGACGCCAAGCGATCGAGCACCTCATCGTCCACGGAGCGCGCGATCGGAACGAGACGCGCAACCGGCCGTCGACTGCGATCGCTGATCGTCACCACCTCGCCTCGAGCTGCCTGACGTAGATATGCACTGAGGCGCGCGCGCAACGCACGAACGCCGACCGTCGAATCACTCTTGCCCATGTGTACACATTAGCACGCCTTTGGCGCCTCCCTGCTTCCCCCCGACCCAGTGACCTCGGAAGGCGCGCTCTGCCAGGGCTCCCCGCCCTCACGCCATGTAGAGCCCGCCGTTGACGTCGAGGGAGACGCCGTTGACGTACGACGCGTCGTCCGAGAGCAGCCACGAGATTGCGGCTGCCTGCTCGTCAGCGGTGGACATGCGCTGGATCGGCATGAAGAACTGATATGCCGCCAGCGCCTTCGCACGCACGGCCGACGCCTCGGGCGTCGCAGCGGCGAGGGCTGCGGCAGCGCGGATCATCGGCGTGTCGACCCCTCCCGGGCAGATCGCGTTCACCCGGACGCCGCGCCGGCCATAGTCGAAGGCGAGGTGACGCGTCATCCCGAGCAGCGCGGCCTTGCTCGTGGTGTACGCGAGGTTGGCGTTGGCGCTCTTCGAGCGTCCCGCCAGCGACGAGACGTTCACCACGGCTCCCGCGCCCCGCGCGGCCATCGCCGGAAGGAGGGCCCTGCACCAGTAGAAGGCGCCGTTCACGTTGACGTCGAGAACCTGCTGCCAGCGGTCGTCCGGAAGGTTCTCGATGCCGTCCTGGCCCGCGACGTCGCCGATGCCGGCGACGTTCGCGAGCGCGGAAAGCGGTCCGATCTCCCGAACGGCCCGTTCCGCCACGTCGCGCACGTCGGCGCTGCGGGCGATGTCGCAGCCGAACGCCACGGCGCGCACTCCGTCCTTGGCGAGCGTCGCCGCCGTCCGCTCGGCCCCCTCGCGGTTCCGGTCGACACACGCAACGGCAGCGCCTTCGCGCCCGAGGCGCAGTGCCGTCGCGAGGCCGATGCCGCTTGCGGCGCCGGTCACCACGGCGCCCCGGCCGGCGAACCGGCCCGGGACCTTGATCGGTTCCCCAGCGCGGCGTGTCGCCGCCGCTTCCGTTTCGCTCGATCGGCTCATCTCCTCTCCTCCTCTACCGCTCCGACGTGAAGACCGTCCGGCCGCCGACGATGGTCTCGACGACGTGGATCTCACGGATCGCATCGGGCCGGGCCACGGGATCGTCGGACAGGATCACGAGATCTGCGAACTTTCCCGGCTCGAGGGATCCCAGGTCCTTCTCGAGGAAGGACTGCCACGCGGCAACCGCGGTGACGCCTCGCAGCGCCGACTGCGGCGAGATGCGCTCCTCGGGGCCGATCTCGCGCCCCGCCGCAGACCGGCGGTACACCGCGCTCCAGACGGCCATCAGCGGGTCGATCGGCATCACCGGCGCATCGTTGTGCAGGCTGAAGCGCAGGCCCAGCGCCTCGGCGCTCGCAAGGGGACTGATCTTCGCGGTCCGCTCGGGCCCGAGGAACACCTCCCAGTGGCGGTCGGCGAAGAAGAACGTGTGCGGGTTGTGAAAGGTGGGGCTGACGCCGGTGCGGGCCATCTCGGCGAGCTGGTCGGGCCGCGCCATCTGCGCGTGGACGACGAGGTGCCGGGCATCGGCACGCGGCGCAGCGTCCTGCGCCCGCGCGAACGCCCGGAGGACATCGTCGATGGCCGCGTCGCCGTTGGCGTGGATCGCGACCTGGAAGCCCGCCTCGTGGAAGCGCCGCACGGTGGCCGCGAGGTCTTCGGACGGATGGGTCGGGTATGCCCGGTAGCCGGGGTCGCCCTGGTACGACGTTGCGTAGGGCTCGGTCAGATAGGCGGTGTAGATGTAGATCGATCCGTCCGCGATGAGCTTCACGGCGCCGATGCGGAAGGTGTCGCTCTCGAAGTCTTCGCGCCGGAGCTCTCCGCTGGCGAACCTCTCGGCGAGGGCTGTGTCGGGCCACACGACGATCCGCAGCGGGACGATGCCGATCCGGGAGAGCCAGTAGAGCGAGGTGGACATCTTCTCGTCAGCGAGGCCCGCCTGTGCCGTCGTCACGCCGGCGGCGGCGTACTCGGCCACCGCGTGCCGGGCCGCGCGAATCCCGTTCCAGAACGAGAAAG
Source organism: uncultured delta proteobacterium (assembly GCA_963710635.1). Lineage (GTDB taxonomy): Bacteria > Myxococcota_A > UBA9160 > UBA9160 > UBA9160 > MYXO. Next base: position 291,079 of record CAVQAY010000004.1, on the reverse strand, counting down.
CCAGCGCCTCCCGGCGCGCCTCGTTCTGCGCGGTCTCGTCGAGACGGCCGGTCGGCTCTCCGGTGGCTGGATCCTTGTGGATGACTCCTCCCTCAGGGCTCGGCGTCTTCGCAGTGATGCCGAGCAGCGCGAGCGCCGCACCGTTCGCGACGGCGGTATGCCCGCTCACGTGCCAGACGAAGACCGGGTGATCGCGGGAGACGGGATCGAGATCGCCTCGGGTGAAGTGCCGGCCCTCGGCGAGGCGCATGTCGTCGTAGCCGTACCCGATCACCCACTCACCGCGTGGGATCGTCTTCGCCTTGACGGCGAGGGCGGCCACCGCCTCGCCGATGCTCCCGATCCGGCCGATGGGCGGGCTCGACAGATCGACGCCAATCGTCGAGAGCCCCGATGCCGGGAAGTGCCCATGGGCCTCGATGAAGCCCGGCACGACGGTCTTGCCGCCGAGGTCGACGACGGCGCTCCCCCGCTCCGCGAGCCGCCGTATCTCCACGCTGCTCCCGACGGCAACGATCCGGTCCCGCGAGAGAGCGATCGCCTCGGCGACCGTGCCCTCCGCATCGAGAGTCCGCACGACACCATTCACGAAGATGCGACTCTCGGGAGGCCGCCGCAGGAGCCAGAGCGATGCGAGCCCCGCGGCGACGACGGCGAGCGTGGCGACGGCCGCCAGCAGGGCGAAGCGCGCAGCGCGGAGAGCACGTCTGGAACCGCCGGCGGACACGTCGCGCTACGTCTCCTTCCCTACGGCCTCGCCCGGATCCTTGCGCTTCCCCGGCGCGATGAACCGGACCGACGGCCTCGTCCACTCCGGGTCGAAGAAGCCGCCGATCTCGCGAACGAGACCGTGACCTTCCGCCATGACATCCATCTCGCCGAGGGGACCGTAGCGGAGCGCCTCACCCACACACGTCTCGACGCAGACCGGGGGGAGGCCCCGGTCCTGGCGTGCCATGCAGAAGTCGCACTTCGACACGAGGCTGCGACCCGGAACCGGGCGTGGCGCTCCATAGGGGCACGCGCCGACGCAGCGCTGGCATCCGTTGCAGCGCTCCGGATCGATGAAGACGATGCCGTCCTGTGCGCGCTTCGTGATGGCGTTCTCCGGGCACACCGTTATGCACGCCGGCCGTTCGCAGTGGTTGCAGGCGAGGGAGAGGTCGTGCCGGAAGACATCGGGAAACGAACCGCTCTCGTGGGAGGTGACCTGCCGCCAGTTCACCTCGGGACCCGTCTCGTTGTGGACCTGACACGCGACGCGGCACGCGTGGCAACCGATGCAGCGCTCCGGATCGAAGAGGAATCCAACCTGGCTCATCGAACCCTCCGCGCCCAGAAGGGGCCTTCCGGCCCGGTGTGGCAGCCGGCGCAGGCCTGGCGCTGCATCGCGCCGCCCGCATCGATGCGGATGGTCTCCGGCGCAGCGGCGATCTCGGCTCGGAACCGGGTGTCCTCGGCCTCGGCGCATCCGGTCGCGAGCGCAAGAGCGGCTGCTGCAGGAAACAGCCTCTCGAGCGGCCGGCCAAGGAGGTGGCCGGCTCCCCCGACGAGAGCCACCGATCCGTGGATGACCGCGGCGAGGAGGATCCTCGCCAGCATCCCAGCGAGCAGCTCGGAACCTGCCACGCGTACGAGTACGGCAATGACGAGCGTCTCGAAACCGAAGGAACCCACACCGAGGCTCCGGGTTGCGGCGCCGAGCGCTACCCAGGCGAGCGCCGTCACGGCCGTGAGCGGCAGGAATCGTCGCTTCCGTCCCGGCACGATCCACGCTGCGGCCGAAACTGCCACCACGGGCTCCCAGGCGCCGCTGCCGAGAAAGGCGACCTCGGTGCCGGCAAGAGCGACTGCGTAGACGAGGCGCAGCCCCACATTCGTCTCGGTGATGAGTGGCGAGAAGCCCGGAAACAGCGGAATTCGCAGGAAGCGAGCGACGACCTCGAGCGCGAGAGGTGCGGCGCTACCCGCGATGCGGCGACGGGAGAGCGCCGCGCCCGCCTCGGCACCCCTCATGCCCGCCGCACCCGCACGCGCGCGTCGTTGAATGCGAGATTTCCGCCGACGGGGTCGGTTCCGTCTCCGAGGATCGGGTTTGCATTGACGCCGCGGCCCACCGCGACCTTCGAGTAGGCCGTGTGACCGAAGTGATGCGCGAGCGCGACCGTATCCGGACGGATCCCCGGCGAGACCTCGACCCGCGCCTCGATCGCACCGCGCTTCGACTCCACCACCACCGGGTCCCCCGTCGCGACACCGAGCGCGGTGGCGGTCTCCGGATTGACGAGCAGCGGGTTGTCGGACTGGATTGCCGCCAGATAGGGGTTCTCGGCCGTCGCCGACTGGGTGTGGAAGGGAAGCTTGTAGGTGACGAGATGGTACGGAAACCCGTCGCCGTCCAGCGGTTCGTGGCGAGTCATGACGCGCGGCACGGCGGCGAACCCCGTGGCTGCGAGAAGACTCGATGCAAGCTCGATCCGGCCCGATGGCGTGAGGAACCCCTCCCGCCGGAGCCTTCCCGGCGCCGAGTCCGCTGCGCTCCACTCGACGAAGCCGCGTGACCGCAGATCCTCGAAGGAGATCCCGGTCCCATCGAGCTGGGCCCGGACGAAGTCCTCGTAGCGGGCGAACGGGAACTCCTTCTCGAGACCCATCGACTTCGCGAGGGCGAGGATGATCTCCTGGCTCGGCCGCGACTCCATCCACGGCCGGATCACGGGCTGCCGGAGGCTCGCGCGAAGTGGCGCTGGGAACCACAGGTCGAGGCCCTCGAGATACGTCGATGCCGGAAAGACGACGTCGGCGTACCGCGTCGTCTCCGATGCGAAGGCGTCGATCGAGACCACGAGGTCGAGCTTCTCGATGGCCGCCACCAACTCGGTGCCCTGGGGCAGCGAGTAGACGGGGTTCACCGCGTTGAAGACGAGCGCCTTCAACGGGTACGGATCCTCGGCAAGGATGTTTCGCGGCACCTCGTGGGAGACCCCGAAGAACGCCGCCGGATACGCAGGGAGGACGCCAACGGGAAGCGGGATCCGTCCTCCGTTGGAGCGGTCGATCCGCTCGCCGCCCGGATCCCTCACCTCGGGCCGGACCTCTGCGAGAGGGATCGGCGGGAACGGAAGCAGCCGCACGCCGCCCTCGCGATCGAAAGCGCCGAGCAGCGCGTTGACGATCTCGGCCATGCGCACCGCATCGGTCGCGTCGCGATGCGTGACGACGCCGCGCCCCACCGCCACGACGCTCCGGCGTCCGGCCATCGCCCTCACGGCCCGCAGGAACCGATCGGCCGGGAGCCCGGTCGCGGTGCAGACCATCTCGACACCGAAGCGGTCCACATGACGCCGGATCTCGTCGAAGCCGAACGTGTGGTCCCGGACGAAGCCGTGGTCGATGTGGTCGTTCTCGATCAGCCACCGGGCGAAGCCGGCCAGCAGGACGCCGTCGGTGCCGGGCCGGATCGGCAGCCAGAGATCCGACCGTGCCGCTGTCTCCGAGAGCCGCGGGTCGACGGTGACGAGCGTCGCCCCCCGCGCACGCGCATCCAGGATCTCGCGCGCCGCGAGGACGAGGTCCTTGGCGGCGAGGGGATTGATGCCGACGGCCACGATGCACTCGGCATGGGCGTAGTCGTACGCGGCCCGCGACGCACCGTAGGTCATCGCGCCGCCGAGCAGGCGGCTCGCATCGCACGTCGAGACGTGGCCGATGAAGTTCGGCGATCCCAGCGCGTGGACGAAGCGCTGGAAGATGTCGGGGCGATCCATGTTGAGGTTCTGCCAGAGTGCGATGCTCTCGGGACCGTGGACGCGGCGGATGCGGCCGAGCGAATCCGCCACCGCCCCGAGAGCATGGTCCCAGGACACGCGCTTCCAGCGCCCCGAACCCCGTGCGCCGGCACGGACGAGCGGATGGCCGAGGCGTTCGGGGTGGATCGCCTTGTAGAGCCCGGCGTGCCCCTTTGCGCACAGGCGCCCCTCGTTCACCGGGCTCCCAGGGTGCCCCGAAAGGCGCACCACGCGGTCGCCTTCGCGGGTCGCCAGCACCGTGCAGCCGAGCGGGCAGAGGTTGCACGTCGTCACGATCGGATCGCCAGCCGATGCCGGCGCGACGCCGCCGAGCCGCGCTCCCTGCCCCGCGGAAAGGCCGCCGGCCCGCCAGGGCAGCGCGGCGGCGGCCGCCGTCGCGAGCCCTGCCCCGAGCAGCTGCCGTCTGGTCAGCAACACGGATCTCCGCACAGACGGCCGACGGTTCCGATGAACTCGCGTACCGACCGCTGCACGGCGGCTGCACGCGACTTCGGCAGACCCTCGAGCGCCCGGCGCAGCCCTTGGGAGAGGCACGACCAATACTCTCGATGCGCCGCGCCTCCGGGTGCGGTCAGCTCGATCCGAATCGCCCGCGCGTCGCGCGGCGAAGCCACCCTCACCAGATACCCCTTCTCGACGAGGGGCTCGATGAGCCGCGTCGTCGTGCTCTTCTCGACGGCGAGAAGCGGGTGGAGGTCGGCCAGCTCGAGGCTTCCCCCCGCCTGCGCGACGTGGTCGAGGATCGTGAACTGCACGAAGGTCACGCCGCCGCAGTGGACGTTCTCCTGCTGGAAGAGCCTCGAGACCCGGGCGACGTCCCGAAGCAGGAGGTAGGCCTCGCGAAGCTCGGGAAGCGATGTCGACATGTTAGTTGTATACAACAACTATTAGCTCCCGGGCAACCCCCGCCGGGCGCGAGGGGCCGCCTCCCGGGCGAGGCGTCGGCGCTCTGATACCCTCCCCGGACCCCCATGGAGCTCGACCACGTCCTCATCCGGGGAGCGCGCGAGCACAACCTGTGCTCGGTCGACGTGCGCATCCCGAAGAAGAAGCTCGTCGTCCTGACGGGCGTCTCGGGCTCCGGCAAGTCGTCCCTCGCCTTCGACACACTCTACGCCGAGGGACAGCGGCGCTACGTCGAGTCGCTCTCGGCCTACGCGCGGCAGTTCCTCGGACAGATGGAGAAGCCGCGCTACGACACGATCCGCGGCCTCTCACCGACGATCTCCATCGAACAGAAGACGACCGGGACGAACCCTCGCTCGACGGTCGGCACCATCACCGAGATCTCCGACTACCTGCGCGTACTCTACGCCCGGATCGGGGTGCAGCACTGCCACCGCTGTGGCAAGCGCGTCGAGGGGCAGACCGCAGAGCAGATCGCCCGCGAGCTCGCCGCCCTGCCCGACGCAGCGCGCCTGTGGCTGCTCGCTCCACTCCTGGTGAACCGCAAGGGTGAGCACCGCGAGCTTCTGGAGGACGCCCGGCGTCAGGGCTTCGTCCGCCTGCGCGTCGACGGCGAGATCCGCGAGAGCGACGGCTTCGAGGCACTCGACAAACGGCGAAAGCACACCGTCGAGGCCGTCATCGACCGGCTGGTCGTGAAGCCAGGGCTCGACAGCCGTCTCACCGGATCGGTGGAGACGGCGCTCCGCGTCGGCGCCGGCACCCTCATCGCCGTCACCGAAGGCGCTGGCGGCGGAGAGCGGATCTGCTCCGAGAAGCTCGCCTGCGCGCGGTGCGGGATCTCCTTCCCCGAGCTCACGCCCCAGGGCTTCTCCTTCAACAGCCCACAGGGCATGTGCCACGACTGCAACGGCCTTGGATCGCGGGTCGAGATCGACGCCGATCTGGTGGTGCCCGACCCGTCGCTCACCCTCGACGAAGGAGCGCTGAAGCCTTGGGGCACGGGCCTCTCGACGAAGTCGAGCTGGTCGGCCCTTCGCACGCAGGTGCTGCGGCAGCTCGGCGCCCCGTTCGACGTGCCATGGCGAAAGCTGCCGCGAAAGCTCCAGGACCAGATCCTCCACGGCGCGGGCGAGCGAGAATTCAAGGTACGCTGGAAGGGGAAAGCCGGGGGCAGCGCCACCTTCACCATGACCTGGGAAGGTGCCCTCCCGCGCCTCATGCGCCGTTTCAAGGAGACGACGTCCGAGCGCGCCAAGAAGTGGTACTCCCAGTTCCTCGGCGACACGCGCTGCACCACGTGCCAGGGTACGCGCCTGCGACCCGAGAGCGCCGCAGTACGGGTCGGCGGACGGACCCTCGTCGAGCTGTCATCGCTCACCATCGACGGAGCGCGGGAGTTCTTCTCCGACCTCCGGCTCGAGGGGGCGGCTCGGGAAATCGCTGCGGAGCTGCTCAAGGAGATCCGCAACCGCCTCGACTTCCTCGCCGCGGTGGGCCTCTCCTACCTCTCCCTCGACCGCGCGGGACCGACCCTATCGGGAGGTGAGTCGCAGCGGATCCGACTCGCCAGCCAGGTGGGATCGGAGCTGACGGGGGTGATCTACATCCTCGACGAGCCTTCGATCGGGCTCCACCAGCGCGACAACCGGCGGCTCCTCGACACCCTCCTGCACCTGCGCGACATCGGGAACACGGTGGTGGTGGTCGAGCACGACGAAGAGACGATCCGCAGCGCCGATCACGTCATCGACTTCGGCCCCGGCGCGGGCGTTTCGGGCGGGCGTATCGTCCACGCGGGGACCCCCGCATCGCTCGCGCGCTCCCGCGAGTCGCTGACGGGCGCATACCTCTCGGGGCGCCTCTCCATCGCCGTACCCTCCGAGCGCCGCCAGGCCGTCGGCAGCCTCAAGATCGACGGTGCAAGAGAGAACAACCTTGCGGACGTGAGCGTCGAGGTTCCGCTCGGAGTGCTGGTGGCGGTGACGGGAGTCTCCGGCGCTGGGAAGTCGACCCTCGTGAACGACGTCCTCCAGCCCGCCCTTGCCCGCCGCTACCACGGCGCGACGCGCCGGGTCGGCCTCCACACGGCGCTCTCCGGAACGGAGCAGCTCGACAAGGTGGTCGCCATCGACCAGCGCCCCATCGGGCGAACGCCCCGGAGCAACCCCGTCACCTACGTCAAGGTCTTCGACGAGATCCGCGGCTTCTTCGCGCAGCTCCCCGAAGCGCGCGTACAGGGCTACGGCCCCGGGCGCTTCTCGTTCAACGTCAAGGGAGGACGCTGCGAGGCGTGCCAGGGCGACGGAGTCCGTCAGATCGAGATGCACTTCCTTCCCGACGTCTTCGTCAAGTGCGAGGAGTGCCAGGGGCGGCGCTTCAACGAGGCGACGCTGAAGGTCCGTTTCAAGGGCCAGTCGATCGCAGACGTCCTCGATCTCACGGTCCGCGAGGCGGCCGTGCTGTTCGCCGCGTTCCCGAAGATCCGGAGCGCCCTCGAGCTGCTGATCGACGTCGGGCTCGACTACCTGCACCTCGGGCAGCCGTCTCCCACCCTTTCCGGCGGGGAGGCGCAGCGCATCAAGCTCGCCCGCGAGCTGTCGCGTCGCGCAACGGGCCGCACCCTGTACATCCTCGACGAGCCGACGACGGGGCTGCACTTCGACGACGTCCGCAAGCTCTTGGCGGTACTCTCGCGCCTGGTCGACGCGGGCAACAGCGTTCTCGTGATCGAGCACAACCTCGACGTCATCAAGACGTCAGACTGGGTGATCGATCTCGGACCCGAAGGCGGGCCCGGCGGCGGGCGCGTCGTCGCGGCCGGAACCCCCGAACAGGTGGCGACGGTCGCCGCCTCCCACACCGGCCATCATCTGGCGCCGCTGCTCGGCGCCGCGAGGCAGCGCCGATGAGCGAGCCCCTCACGGTCTATTTCTCGTTCCGGAGCCCCTACAGCTGGCTCGCGCTCTACCGGCTCGACCGGCTCGGTACTCGCCTCGGCGCCGAGCTCCGGATGATCCCGGTCTACGCGCGGGCGGGGTCGGGGTCGAGCGACCCCGCCGCGAGTCACGCGAGGCTCCGCTACCTGATCGAGGACGTCGGGCGGATGGCGAGCGCCTACGGTCTCACGCTCCGGCTGCCGCCGTCGGTGGACCTGCGCTGGGAAGTCCCCCACGCGGCGTTCACGTGGGCGCAGGAGCAGGGCCGCGGGCTGGCGTTCGCCTTGGCGGCGTCGACGGCACGTTTCGGCCGAGGGCGCGACCTCGGAGACGTCGCCGTGCTCGAGGAGGTGTCGGCCATCGTCGGCCTCGACCCGGCGAAGGTCGTCGAGGCCGCGCAGGACCCCGCCCGGCACGCGCAGGTGGAGGCAGGGATCACGTCGGCCATGCAGGCGGGGGTCTTCGGAGTTCCCTTCTTCGTCTACGAAGGGCACCACTTCTGGGGAAACGACCGGATCGAATGGCTGATGCGGGAGATCGACCGGGCGGCAGGACGAGCGGCGCGCGACCTCGCCGGAGAGCACTGCCTCGAACCCGCCTGGCTGCCTCGGCCGTCCTGACACCCGCCGGCTGTGGCGCGTCCTCGACGCCGGCTGGCGCGGGGTGCGCTACCCGCGCTGCCTCGTCCGACGCGCCAGCACGGCGAGCCCTCCGGCGACGAGGACGACGGTCCCCGGCTCCGGAACGATCGCCGCGGTCCCGGAGAACGTGATCACCGTCGTCGATGCGGGATCGATGTCCCGCTGCTGCAAGAAGAAGCTCCCGAGCGAGTCGCCGTCTTCGGAGATCATCATCTCGAAGCGCGCGATCTGTCCCGGCGCGAGCGTCCCGAGAACGAAGGAGAGCGCGAGCGACACGTCGTCCGGATCGGAGATCGGCACCGCGTTCGTTCCGTCGAGCATGCCGGCAAAGGCGTTGGTGTAGATGTCGCCGAAGACGAAGCCCGGCTCGTCGATCTCGAAGCCTTGGCCCGCCGCGAGGATGCCGCCGGTCTCGCCGTACTCGTTGAAGAAGGTGTTCGACGACTCGTCGATCTCGGCATCGAGGAAGGAGACGAAGGTGAGCCCGGCGAGCGGAGACCCGCCGTCGTTCGTGAGGTCGTAGCGGAGCACCAGATCCGTGAGGTCGACCGACAGGCTCGTCGTGAACGAGAGAGAGAGACCGGCCGGGAGCGGGCCGGCACCGAGCAGGGTCGAGACGGCATCGCCGGCAGGCATGACGAAGGCCGCGATCTCCTCGGCGGCGCCGCCGGCTCCGATCCCGAAGTCCGGGGGCCCGAGGCGCTGGTACGTACCGGAGGCCGAGAACGCCCCGGGGGAGATCGCGTGTGCGGCAGGAGCTCCGGCCAGCAGCAAGGCAGCGATGGGCAGGAGCGGGCGGCCGAGCAGCATGAAGGCACCTCCGGGGCGGCAAAGAGGGGGCGCCGCTCCCTGCGCGGGCCCGGCTTCCGAGAGGAAGTGGCTCCCCGGCCCGGTCCGTGTCAGGAATCGGCCGGGCCACGCGCCGGTTTCACCCTCCGGGGCGGTCTGGGCGTCGAGCCGGACCGTCCTCGCTGACATCGGACCGCTTCGCGGGGGAGACGAACCCGTCGGGACCCAGGCCGAGGTGCCATTCAGGCGATGCGCCCGTCGACCAGCGTCACGATCCGGCCGAGCCGCTCCGCGAGCGCGGCGCTGTGGGTCACGACGACGAGCGCGGTTCCCCGCGTCCGGTTCATGTGCAGGAGCAGCTCGGTGATCCGCTCGCCCGTGCGGGGATCGAGGTTCCCGGTGGGCTCATCGGCCAGCAGCAGCGGAGGGTCCAGTACGAGCGCCCTCGCCACGGCGACGCGCTGGCGCTCACCACCCGAGAGCTTCCCGACGCGGTGGTGAAGGCGTTCGCCGAGACCGACCTCGCGCAGCATCTCGGTGGCGCGGATCCGCATGGGGTCGAACGAGAGGCCGCGGATCAGCCCGGGCATCATCACGTTCTCGACGGCGTCGAACTCGGGCAGGAGGTGATGGAACTGGAAGACGAAGCCGAGCGATTCGTTGCGAAACGTCGCAAGCTCGTCGGCGCTCCGGGCGAAGAGGTCCTCGCAGCGGAACCGCACGGTACCCGACGTCGGATGGTCGAGTGTGCCGAGGATGTGGAGCAGCGTCGACTTGCCGACGCCGGACTGGCCAAGGATGGCGATCCGTTCGCCCTCGGCGATCGAGAGATCGACGTCCCGCAGCACGTCGATTTCGCCCACCTCGGTGCGGAAGGTCTTCGAGATGCCCTCGGCGCGAAGCAGCTCCTCAGCCACGGACGGCCCCTCCGGCACCGCGCGCGTGCGGGCGGCTACTCATACCGGAGCCCCTCGGCGGGATCGAGGCGGGACCCCTGGCGGCTCGGAAGCAGCGTCGCTCCGAGGGACAGCACCATCGCGATCCCGGCGACGATCACCACCTGCACCGGGTCGATCCGCCAAGGCAGCGAAGAGAACTGGTAGACACTGGCCGGGAGCGTGTCGATCCCCGTGAGGCCCTCGATCTGTGTCTGGATCCAGCCGAGCTGCGTCGTGACGACGATCCCCATGACGACGCCGACGGCGGTTCCCACCAGGCCGATCAGCGTTCCCTCGATGGCGAAGATCCGCTCGATCGTCGCATCGCGCGCGCCCATGGCCTTCAGGATCGCGATGTCGCTCGACTTCTCCATGATCATCATGATGAGCGTCGCGACGATGACGAACGCCGCCACGACCATCACCATCGTGAGCAGCACGAACATCATGACGCGTTCGGTCTTCAGCGCCTGGAAGAACGACGGGAAGTACTCCTTCCAATCCCGCGTGTAGTACGGAAACCCGAGTTCTGCGATCGCGGCGCTTGCGATCCGCTGCGAACGGTAGAAGTCGCCTACTCGCACCTCGATCCCGTCGACGGCGTCGCCGGTGCGCTTGAAGTCCTGGGCCGCGGTGAGGCTGGTGTAGGTGAAGACCTCGTCCCACTGGAAGAAGCTCGAGCGGAAGACTCCCGCCACCCGGAAGCGCTCGAGCCGTGGGCCCGGACCGAGCGGAGTCGGCGGGCCGCCGAACGGCGACACGAGGAGCAGCGGATCGCCGACGGCGAGGCCGAACGAGCCGGCGAGCTCGTGGCCGATCAGCAGCCCCGGCAGCGGCTCGGGATCCCCGGCCTGCGCCGGATCGGCCTTCTCGGGGGGGCGCGGCGCGAGATCGTCGAGGGAGCCCTCGACGATGTCCGTCGCCAGTTTCGTCACGCCTTCGACGGTACCGGGGTCGATTCCGCGAAGGCGGACGGCGACGATCCGCCCGCCGGCCCCTCGCACCATGCCCTCCGCATCGACGTAGGGAGTCGCGCCCTTCACGTCGGGCAGCTTCGACACCAGCTCCAGTACGCGGGCGTAGTCCGCGATCGGTCCCGCGCCGCTATGGATCGTGAAGTGGGCGCGGTTGCCGATGATCTCGTCGCGCCAGGTGCGCTCGAAGCCGTTCATCACCGAGAGCACGGTGATGATGAGCCATACTCCCACCGCAACTCCACCGATACAGATGAGGGTGATGACCGAGATGAACGTCTGACGCCGCTTCGCCACGAGGTAGCGCGCGGCGATGAACCACTCTGCGCCTGCGCGCAGGTCGGCAAGGCCCGCCGCGGCGAGCGGCAGGAGCCCGAGGACGACGACCGCGGCGAAGCCGGCGATCACGGCGGCTCCGGAGGCGGCGATCGCCGGCTGCGGCACCGGAGCCACCCACGCGAGCACGGGGCCGGGAGCGAGGGCAACGGCGAGGACGCGAAGCATCCGCTCTGCGTCTCCCGGCGCCGCGGCCCGGCGACGGCGCCACGCCAGGAGCCCGGCCCCAGCCCCGGCGACGACGATCGGCGCGACGGCGAAGCCGAACCGGTCGGTGCCGCCGACGAGGATCGCGTATCCGATCCCGAGAACGACCAGGCTGGCCGCGCCGAGCCGCGCCGGCGGGATCCGCCGGAGGATCGACCGCAGCGCGGGAAGCAGGACGGCGAGGAGCAGCGCGGCAGCTCCCGTCGCGCCCAACCACAGGGTCGCGGGGCCGACGTCCGCGCCGATGACCTCGGGAGGCACCAGCTCGGCAGCGAGCGCGCCGGCGAGCGGAGCCGTACACGCGCCGGCGAGCAAGACGCTCCCCGGCCGCCTCACCGCGCGTGCGAATCGCTCGAGGACGACCACCGAGGAGCCGAGGAAGAGCAGGGTCAGCGCATTGATTCCCAGCGCGAGCGCCACGATGAACGACAGCGCCAGCGTCCCGCCTGCCGCGGACAAGACGTCCCAGAGCGCAGCCAGCCCGGGCATCACTCCGGGGGCTCGGGCCGCAGATGCGGGAAGAGCTCCACCTCTCGGAGCGTCGGCGCATCGGCGAGCACCATGGCGAGGCGACCGACCCCCACCCCGAGGCCGCCCGTCGGCGGGAGCCCGTGTTCGAGGGCGCGCAGGTAGTCCTCGTCCATCGGATGGGCCTCCTCGTCGCCGGCTGCCGCCGCCCGCGCCTGATCGACGAAGCGCGCGCGTTGATCGTCGGGGTCGTTCAGCTCGCTGAATGCATTGCCCAGCTCCATCCCCGCCACGAAGAGCTCGAAGCGCTCGACCAGCCGCGGATCCGAGGCCTTGCGCTTCGCGAGCGGCGAGAGCTCGACGGGGTAGTCGATCATGAACGTCGGCTGCGACGAGAGTCGGCTCGACCTTCTCGCTGAACAGGTCGTCCACGAGACGGCCCCAGGTGGGCGCCTCGCCCGGGTCGATCCCCGCGGCGCGCACCGCGCGCCGGAGGCTCTCTAGATCCGCCGCGGCGAGGATGTCGACGCCCGCAGGCCTTCTCGAGGGCGTCGCGGATCGTCGACACGCGGATACGGGCCCGCCAGATCGATCGGCTGCCCCTGGTACTCGATCCGCGCGGCGCCGAGGACGCTGCGCGCGGCGTGCTCGAACATGGATTCCACGAGCTCCATCATGTCCCCGATAGTCGGTGTAGGCCTGGTAGCACTCGAGCATGGTGAACTCGGGGTTGTGCTTGCGGCGAGATGCCCTCGTTCCGGAAGTCGCGGCCGATCTCGTAGACGCGGTCGAGCCCACCGACGACGAGGCGCTTCAGGTAGAGCTCGTCCGAGATGCGCAGGTAGAGCCTCTGATCGAAGACGTTGAGGTGGGTGACGAAGGGACGCGCCGCAGCGCCGCCGTAGAGCGGCTGCAGCACCGGCGTCTCGACCTCGAGGAAGCCGCGCCCGTCGAGAAAGCGCCGCATCGCCTCGCACGGTGCGCGCTGCGCACCAGCGCGGTCCGCCGGGCCTCCTCGTTCACCAGCAGGTCGAGGTAGCGCTGCCGGAAGCGGGCCTCGACGTCCTGGAGACCGTGCCACTTCTCGGGCAGCGGCCGCAGGCTCTTGGCGAGCATCGTGACCGCTTCGACCGCCAGCGTCAGCTCTCCCGTCCGCGTACGCCAGACGCGTGCCTTCGACGCGCACCGCATCCCCCACGTCCACCTGGTCGAGGAGATCGAGCACCGCATCGGGGGTCTCGCCCTTGCGGACGCTGGCCTGGATCTTCACACCGTCCTCGACGAGGTCGAAGAAGCGCAGCTTGCCGAAGCTGCGCTGGGACATGACCCGGCCGGCGACGGCCGCGCGCTCCTTCGTCGCGTCGAGGTCGGCTGCGTCGCGCTCGCCGGTCCGCGCCCGCAGCTGCCGCGATCCGCTCGACCGGCTCCGACCGACGCGGGAAACGGGATCGATCCCCCTCGCCCGAATCGCCTCCAGCCGCGCGCGCCGCGCCTCCCGCTCGGCCTCGCTCACGAGCGCTCCTTCCCGGGGTCAGCGCGCCACAGCAGCGTCGCGCGGATGAAACGATCGATGTCGCCCTGCAGCACGCCTTCGGCGTTTCCTGCCTCGCAGCCGGTACGATGATCCTTCACCCGCTGGCTGGGATGGAGCGTGTACGAGCGGATCTGGCTCCCGAAGTTCACGTCGCGCTTCTCGCCGCGAAGCGCTGCGACCTTCGCTTCCTGCTCTTCGCGCGCACGCTCGTAGAGGCGGGCGCGGAGCACCTTCATCGCGGCCGCCCGGTTCTTGTGCTGCGAGCGCTCGTTCTGGCACTGGACGACGATGCCGGTCGGCAGATGCGTGAGCCGCACCGCCGAATCGGTCTTGTTGACGTGCTGCCCGCCGGCGCCTCCCGCCCGGTAGGTGTCGACGCGGAGCTCGCTCTCGTCGATCTCGACCTCGATCGAGTCGTCGATCTCGGGGACGACGGAGACGCTGGCAAACGCCGTGTGGCGACGGTGCTGCGAATCGAAGGGCGAGATCCGTACCAGACGGTGAACACCCTCCTCCGTCTTCAGGTACCGAAGGCGTAGTCGCCGGAGAACGTCACGGTGGCGCTGCGGATCCCCGCCCCATCGCCTTCCTGCAGGTCGAGCACCTCGGCCTCGAAGCCATGGTTCTCGGCCCAGCGCAGGTACATCCGCAGCAGCATCTCGGCCCAGTCGCACGCGTCGGTGCCGCCGGCGCCGGCATTGATCGAGACGATGGCGTTGCTCGCGTCGTGCTCGCCGCCGAGCAGACGGCGCAGCTCGGCGGCCTCCAGGTCGCGCTCGACGGCGTCGAGACGGACGCCGGCCTCCGACAGCGTCGCCGCGTCCTGCGCCTCGCGGGCGAGCTCGAGGAGGACCTCGGCGTCCTCGAGTCCCTGCTCGACCCGTGCGAAGAAGCTCACCTCTCGCTCGAGCCCTCGCTTCTCCCGCAAAAGCTTCTCGGCGGCCTCGCGATCGTTCCACAGGTCGGGACGACCCGACTCCTCCTCGAGCGCCGCGAGGCGCCGCTTCAGGCCGGCGACGTCAAAGCCGCCTCCGCAGCTCGTCGCCTCTCTCGCGGAGGCGGGCGAGCCGGTCCCCGAGCTCGCCGGCGTCGACCGGCACTGCGGCTCCGTGGACAGTCTCGTTCATGGTCTCCCCTCACCCCGCTTCCTCGGCCAGCGGACGCCCAGGATGGCAAAGACGCCGAGCAACGCCCAGCATCCCCCGGCAAAGACCTCCCCGTGCCGCACGTAGAAGGTGCCCCGGTCTCCCGGGCCGCGCAGCGGGACGTCGCCCACCAGGAGCGTCCGTTCGAAGATCGGTGTCTGGGCGCGGACGCGGCCACGGTCGTCGATCAGCGCGGTCACTCCGGTATTGGCGGCGCGCACCGTCCACAAACGCGTCTCGGCCGAACGGAGCGCGGTGATGGCGAGGAACTGGTACGGCGCTCCCGTCTGGCCATACCAGGCGTCGTTGGTGATGGCGACGAGGATCTCGGCGCCATCTCCTGCGAAGCGGCGCACCAGATCCGGAAAGAGCAGCTCGTAGCACACGGGAAGCCCTGCTCTCACCGCGCGCTCGACCTCGCCCCGCGCGATCGCCTCCGGCGGAGCCGGCGCTCCCCCCGCGTCGGGATCGAAGGGCAGCGTCACGGCGCGGGGACCCGTCCCTTCGCGTCACGTCGTCCCGGGCGATCCCCCTCGCCAGGGCGCGCAGGAAGCGGCCGAGGAGCGGCCGCAGCGGGATGTACTCGCCAAAGGGAACCAGGTGCGCCTTGTCGTAGCGGTCGAGTCGTGCGCCGGTGCCGTCGAGGACGTAGGCGCTGTCGAAATAGTGGTACTCGCCCTCCCTCACCTCGACGCCCACCGCACCCACCACGAGCGTGACGCCCAGCTCGCGCGCCAGGGCCTCGGTTCGCGGGCCGAACCCCGGATCGGTGTCGAGGGAGCCCGGCACCGCGGTCTCGGGCCACACGACGAGGCGCGCGCCTCGAGCCACCGCCTGCCGCGACAGATCCTCGTAGGCGCGCATGGTCTCGTCGGCGAATTCCGGGCTCCACTTCACGCCCTGGTCGATGTTGCCCTGGAGCAGCCCGACGCGAACCGAGCCGCCGTCGGGCGGATCAGCGCTGGCGTTCGAAAGGGCTCCGAGCCCAACGGCGGCGGCGGCCACGGCGAGCGCCGCGAGCGCCCGCCGCGGGCGAACTCCCGTCGCAGGCGCGAGGCGGGGCCACACGAGAGCGAATCCCGCGCCTCCGAGGGCCGTCACGAACGAGAGCCCCATCACCCCGGTGTAGGGCGCGAGGCCGAGCAGCCAGGGGTTCTCGTGCTGGGCATAGCCGATGACGCCCCACGGAAACCCGCCGCCGAACGTATGCCGCCCGTAGTCGAGTGCGGTCCAGAGCACAGCGAAGGCGAGAGGCCCCGCGCGCCCCCGCTGGGCGAGCCACCCCCACGCCGCTCCCTGTACGGCGGTGAACGCCGCCATGTGGAGCGCGAGCCCAGCCGGCGCGAGTAGGCCGAGGACGACCGGCGCGCGGCCGTAGACGGCGGTCACCAGATAGATCCAGAACAGGATCGCCGTGTGCGCGAGCCAGCCCGCCAGGAATCCGGCCCACGCGGCACGCTTCGGCGCGAGGCCATCGAGGGCGACGACGAGACACGCCGGCGCGATCCACGCGACGAGGAAGCCGAGGTCGACGACCCGCCCCGCAACCACCTGCGGAAATGCGACGAACGACGCCAGCCCGAAGGCCGCAATGGCGACGCGATTCCTCCGAGTCACTGCGAAGCGACCTGCCACAGGCGTCGCTCCTCCGACCGCATCCGTCGGGCATCGGCCGCCCGTGCATGGTCGTGGCCGATCAGGTGCAGCAGCCCGTGGATCAGCAGGCGCGCCGCTTCGTCGTCGAGACTACGCCGGGCCCGTCGTGCCTGTCGCGCCGCCACGTCGACGCCGATCACCACCTCTCCGAGCAGCGAGCCCCGGAGCGCTGCGAACTCGCCCTCGACGAGCGAGAACGAGAGGACGTCCGTCGGAGCCACTCTTGCCGCGGTACGACGCGTTGAGCGCGGCGATGCCGTCGTCGTCGGTGAGCGTCACCGACAGCTCGGCGTCGCCGAGATCGCAGCGCACGCAGCGCACGGGCGGCGCGCCGCCGGAGAAGTCGGCGATCGACCCGGGGCGCTCCCCGCGGGCGACGGGGGCCGCCGACTCGCACCGTCACTGCGCCTCGGCGTCGGGCCCGGACTCTGGGCCGCCCTCACGCCGCGCGGCGTCCGCGATCGTAGGCGCGCAGGATGGACGACACCAGAGGGTGACGGACGACGTCGGCCTCGGTGAAGCGCATGAATCCGATTCCCTCGACGCCCTCGAGGACGCGGAGCACCTCGACCAGGCCGCTCACCTTTCCGGGAGGCAGATCGATCTGCGTCACGTCTCCCGTGACCACTGCCTTGCTGCTGAAGCCGAGACGCGTGAGGAACATCTTCATCTGCTCGCTCGTCGTGTTCTGGGCCTCGTCGAGGATCACGAACGAATCGTTGAGCGTGCGGCCGCGCATGAAGGCCAGCGGCGCCACTTCGATGGTTCCGCGCTCGATCAGTCGCGCGGCCTTCTCGAAGTCCATCATGTCGTGCAGAGCGTCGTAGAGCGGGCGCAGATACGGGTTCACCTTCTCGGCCATCGAGCCCGGCAGGAAGCCGAGCTTCTCGCCGGCCTCGACCGCCGGACGCGTGAGGATCGACCCGCGAGACCTCGTGACGGTTCAGCGCCGCCACCGCCATGGCCATGGCGAGATACGTCTTTCCCGTGCCAGCCGGGCCAACCGCGAGAGACGATGATCGCTGGCCCGCATCTCGTCGATGTACCGGCGCTGCGACAGGTTCTTGGCGGCGATGCGCCGCCGCGATCCGACGGCCGAGAGCACGTCCTCGTAGACGTCGGCGAGCGCCGTCCCGGGGGCATCGGCTCAGCATCCGCACCGCCTCGCGCACCTCCCGGGGCTGGACGGGGTTCGCCGGCGCGCGCCTGCGCGTAGAACTCCTCCAGGACCTTGCGCGCGATGGCGACCTCGTCGGGCGGGCCGATCAGCCGCACCTCGTTGCCGCGCGCACGCGCAGAGACGCCGAGCTCCTGCTCGAGGGTCCGGAGCGTACGGTCGCCCTCGCCATAGAGGTCCGCCGCGGTCTGGTTGTCGTCGAAGATCAGGGTCTGGCGCGTCGAGGCCTGGTCGCTCGGCAGGATCTTCCCTCGCAGGGGCGGCGGTAGCGCCGCGCGGAAACGGACGGTTGCGAAGCGGGCCTCAACGTTCGGGCGAGAGCAGCACGACGCCGTCCGCGCTTCGCCGGTAATAGTACGGGGCGCCGGTCGGTCGACGTCAACGCGCCGGGTTCGACCCAGCCGGCTTCGACGACCTCGGATCGAGGCTCGCCGGCCACGCGCCGTGGCCGGCCCGCCACGCATCGACGGCATTGCGCAGGCGCCGGCGCCTCGGCGCCCTGGCGCGCGTCGGCCAGCGCCGTGCCGCTGATACCGGCGCGGCCCCGGGCACCGAGCGGTCCAGGTGCAGGACCAGCGCCAGGAGCGCGAGGACCACGAGGGCCCCGGCGCCCGCCAGCGCTGCGCCGCGGGCGGATCTCCTCTTCGGTCCGGGGCGGGAGCCGAACGGGCTGCTTGCGCTTCACCGGCTCGACCACGCCGCCTGCGATCAGCTCCGCGACGATCCGCGAGGCTTCGAAGGTGCCGAGGTGCGAGAGGTCGATGACCCGCCGGAGGGTGGCCCGTCCGTCGACCAGCAGGTAGACCCGCTCGGCGGTCACCAGCCGCCGGCGCGCCTCGCCCGTCGCTGCGGCAGCATACACATCGAAGTTTCGCTTGCGCCGCAGGGTCGCATCTTCCGGCGGCAGGCCTCGCGCCAGTGTCCGCCACTCGTCGACCATCCGGAGCCCGTCCATCAGGATCTGCTCGGCGCCGAGGAGCGCTGCAGGATCGCGGTCGTGCATGACCGGCTGGGCGGTGAAGTGGAACGAACCCTGGCTCAGCCGCAGCAGATCGAAGATCGTCTCGCGGGTGAGGAATTCCTCGATGTCGTCGACGTCCGCCTTCGAGACCATCCCGGACTCCGCGAGGCGCTGGCCGAGGCCCTGGAGCGTGGCGGCGCACTCGGCGAGGGCCGTCGCGAGCGACTCGGGCGATAGGACGCCCCGGCGCACGAGCATCTCTCCGAGTGCGGAGCCGGGCTGCTCGCCGACGGGGGCAGCCGCGACCACGCTCCCCGCATCGAACCGGAGCTGGATGCGACCGGCCTCGTTGGAGATCTCGAGCACGCCGGTCTTCCGCTGCTGGCCGATGAGCTGGAAGACCTCGCCGACCCCGAAGTCCTCGAGGTTGCCCCGGAGCGCAATGCTCATCGCGTGCCCTCCGGGTGCGGCCGCAGCGCGGCTGCGACGATTGCCGCGTAGAGGGCGAAGCACCCGGCTCGGCCGACCGCGAACGCGAGGCTGCCTGCCGCGCCCGCCGCCAGGGGATCGGCTAGCGCGGGCGCTGGAGCCCATGCAGCCACCCCCGCCAGCGCCCCGGCGAGGCCGAGCCAGACCCGTCCGGCCAGGAGACCCGCGGCTCCCGGCACCCCCAGCGAGGCCGCGAGCCGGGCACGCGCGATCCACCGCGAGCGTTGCTCGAGCTCTGCGAGGCGGCGGACCCGGCGCTCGGGATCGGCCGTCTCGGGCTTCTCGAACAGGCGCTGGCACGCGGCACAGAGCGTTCGCTTCGGAGCCACTGCGTCGCAGCGCGGACACAGGCGCCCCCCGCAGCCGCGGCACGCTCCCGAGTGACCGAACTGGCGCGACGCGGCGCGCGCAAGGCCGGCAGCCGCCAGGAGCAGCGCCACGCTCATCCCGGCCGCCGCACCGAAGCGGCCGGGCGCGAGGGGCCTCCGCAGCTCGGCGGTCATCGCTCGGGCCGCGGGGCTCCTGATCGCGCGTCTCCGCAGGGCCTCGGTCGGAATCGGGAGGTCGAGTGTGTAGCCGCCCGCGAGCTTCTCCTGCATCTGGGTTAGCTCGAAGGCCAGATCGGGAGCGGCCCGCTGGAGCCGCTGGAGGGCTCCGTCCTGGGCCTGCGGCCGGATCGCCTGGCCGTAGGCATGGGCGAGATTGTGGAGGGCGTAGGGAGACGCCGAGAGCTCGACCGCAAACTCGTGGAGTTCCACCGCTCGCTCGGTGTTGCCGAGGGCGAGCTCGACGTTGCCGGCATTGCTCGCGAGCGCCGCGTCGGCGCGGCCCGCGGCGACCAGCGCACGGTAGCGGTCGGCGGCCTCGCCGAGCCTCCCGGCCCGCCGAGCATCCAGCGCGAGGCCGCGCTCGGCAAGCGAATCCGAGGAGGAGGCGAACGCCAGTCGGGCGTACTCGGCGCCGGATCCGGCGGCGGCGTCGACGGTCTGGAACGCCGACGAGACCGGATCGGGAGCGAGCATCGCGAGCGCGCGCGCCGCGGCGAGTGGAGGCACCTGGAGGCCCACCAGCATCACGGCGATGGATGCCCACGCGGCGCGGCGCTCCGGAACGCCGCCGTAGCACAGGACGATGGCGAAGAGCGGAAGCGCCGTACCGGCGAGCCCCTGGCCGAGCATGGCCGGCACGAGCACCAGGACGCCCAGGAGGCCACCTCTCGCGAAGAGGGGCAATAGCCGGCACAGGCCATCGCCGAGGTCGTGCGCGGCCGCTCGGGCATGGCGGGCGGCCGCAGCCGCGAGGAAGCACAGGGCACCGAGAACGAGCACGTCGCGCAGGGCCAGGAACCCCCGGGCCTCGAGCCACGGCCGGGCCTCCCGGTGCCTCAGCAGGGCGCGGAGGCCACGAGCGGCGGCTGCCAAGGCGCCAGGCAAGTCGTGCGCCTCCCACAGGAGTGCGTTTGCGAGGGCCGACTGGGCCAGCGGCAGATCGGGAGCCAGGACGACGGCGGCCCTGGCGCGCGGCAGCAGCGCGGAGCTCCGGTCTTCGAGCAGGAGCGCCCGCGCCGGGGCGTCGAAGCTGGGGATCCCCACCTGCAGGGCGGCGATCCGCGCGCGATACGCACGCTCTTCGAGGTCTCCCGGCGACTGCCAGGCAGCCAGGGGGTCCGGGACCGGTGCGGGGGCCCTTGCCGCGGCAGCCGGCTCGGTCCCCTCCTGCGCGAGAGCAGCCGGCGCCCACGGGAGGTAGGCAACGGCCAGCGCAGCGCACAGGCGCCGGAGCCGGGTCTTCGTGGCTGCCTCGTGGACGCGCATCTCTCCCCCAGGGCGTGGCACCCCGGCGTTCGTATCGGAGCCGCGGGGCGAAGGCTGAATGCCGGGGAGTCTCCCGGGGGCGCTGCGGGCCGGCGCGGACCGCGTTTACAGGCGAGGCCCCCGCGCCTATGCTCCCGCGTCCACGAGATCTGGAGGAATCCGGTGGCCCATCACAAGTCTGCGGAGAAGCGAGCCCGCCAGAGCGAGCGCCGCCGAGAGCGCAACCGCCAGGCCCGGAGCCGCATCCGCACCCTCGAGAAGGCGCTGCGGACCGCCATCGAAGACGGAAAGCTCGACGAGGGCAAGGCGCAGCTCCCGGCCGTCGAGGGCGCGCTTCGCCGCGCCGCCGCCAAGGGTCTCCTGCCCAAGCGGCGCGCCAGCCGCCGGGTTTCTCGCATGGCCAAGAAGCTCAACAAGGCGACGCCGTCGACGTAGCCGACTCGGCGCCTACGCGGCGAGCCCCAGCACCAGGCGTTCGATGGCGATCTCGGGCGCGACACCGCCCTGCCCTTTCAGCGCAAGGTCTGCTTCGTGGATGGCGCGCAGCGCCGCGAGCAGACGCGACGGCGTGTAGCGGCGCGACTGGTTCTCGAGCTTGCGCTGGACGAACGGGGGGGCCGGTACGCTGCCTCCTGTACGCAGGCGGAGCAGCTTGCGGAAGTGTGACGCAAGCGTCCCCAGCAACACCGGCGCCGGCGTTCCGGTTCTCAGCAGCCGCGCCAGGAGCGGAAGCGCGTCGTGGGCGCGGCCCTCTCCAATCGCGTCGGTGAGATCCCAGACCGGCTGCTCGGCCAGCGCCACGACGGAAGCTTCGACGTGCGCGCGCGTGATCCGGGTTCCCGGCGCCGCGAGGAGGGCAGCCTTCTCGACCTCCTGCCGCAGCACCAGGAGCTCGGGGCCTACGCGCTCGGCGAGCAGTCGCACGGCGCCGGTCTCGATCGAGACCTGCCTGCGTGCGGCCTCTGCAGAGACGAACGCTTCGAGCTCGGCGGCGCGCGCCGGCGCCTGGCACTCGACGACGGCCGAGGGCTCGGAGAACGCCTTCACCCAGCGAGAGCGCCGGTCGACCTTGGCCGCCGTCACCACGAGCACCGTCGTCTCGGGAAGTCCGGGGACGATTCCCGCCAGCGCGTCGGTGAGGCCCTTCGTGCCCGCACGCCCCGACTCGGGCTCGCGCAGCCAGACGAGGCGCCGGGGGGCGAGGACTGGCAGCGTCTCCACGGCCCTTTGGAGCGCCGCCACCGTCGCCCTCTCTCCGTCGATCCGATCGAGGTTGAAGTCGGCGCAGGAGTCCGTCAGAACGGCCTGCCTAAGCGCCGCGAACGACTCGTCGCGCAGCAAGCCCTCTCCGCCGGCAAGGAGGTACGCGCAGCGGATCTTCTGCTTCGCCAGCTCCGCTCGCAGCGCCTCGGGGGTCATGGCATCAGCCGCTCGAACAGCGCGTCGTGCACCCGCTCGGCGATCACGCTCGCCACGCGCCGCAGCGCCTCGTTCCGGTTCGTGAGCGCAGCCTCCGCGTCGGCGCTCGCCAGGTAGATCTCGGACTCGACGAGCGCTCCTGGGTCGATCGGGACCTGGGATCCGTCCCTGCGCCGCACGTCGAGCTCGATCTGCACCGTGAGCTGGTACTCGAGCGCGAAGACCACCGACGAGAAGCTGCGTGCCCCGGCCTGGATCGGCAGGACGCGTCCGCCGATGGTGAGATCTGCGAGGGCCGGATCGTTCACTACCTGGAGCGCGCCGCGGCGCTGGAACTCCGAAACCAGCGCTTCCGTCATCGTGGCGCCGTAACCGGTCGCCAGCGAATCGTTGCGAAGGCCGTGGACTGCGACCCGCCGCACGTCACCGAGTGCGCCCCGGTAGCTCACCAGGTGATAGCCGCAGCCGGCCAGGAGGAGCGCGCCGAGGAGGGCGGCGGTCGAGGCGAGGAATGCTGCTCTCCGGCGAGACCCCTGCACGGGCGGCAGGGATACCACAGCGCCGGAGCGGCGTCAGCGCGCGGCGCGGCTCCCGGCCACCCGCAGCAGCTCGTCGGCGACGAAGTCCCGCTCGTCGCACAGATGACCGGGAACGCGCTGCCGCAGCATCTTCCGTGCCTCGGCGAGCTCGCCGGCGAGCGCCTCGAGCACGTCTCCCTCCCGGACCGCTCGATCGAAGCGCTCCGGGTTGTAGAGGGCGATGTCCGAAACCGCGATCCGGGCGAGCCGCTCTGCGCGGGCAACGTCCGGGTCGGCCTCGGCGGCGAGCCGTGGCGCGGCCTCGGCAGCGGCAGGCGGCGGCGTCTGCGGCGAGACCCCGGCCTCGGGCGTCCGCAGCGCCGCGGAATCCAGGTGTCCCCGTTCGGCGGGAGTCTCCGCGGACCCGGTCGGCGAGGGATCGGCGCCCTCGAAGCGGAGCGCTGCGTGCAGGCCCTCCGGAAGGTCTGCGTGCTCGAGGGTGGAGTCGGGACCGAGGCCCGCCGATCGGAGCACGCCGGCGCCGGCGAGCCCGGCCGCATCGCCGCACAGGATGAAGCGGGTCGAGCACAAGCTCTCGTTGCGCTTGACCACCTCGCACAGCTCGATCCCCGACAGGCGAGGCAGCCCCGAATCGGCGACGACGCGCGCAGGGAGCGCGCGCTGCAGCGTCAGCAACGCGTCCACGCCGTCGTGCACCATTAGCGGATGCAGCCCGAGCCGGACGATCTCTGCCGCGCAGGCCTTCGCCCGCGCAGGATCCGGGTCGGCGATCAGCACCATCCGCTCACGCTCCGTCGGGCGCGGCGGAGGGGTGAGTTCTGCGTCCACCGACGGATCGTCGCGCCGGCGGGGCGCCTCGGTGCGCGGCGGATAGACCCGGAAGACACCCTGGCACTGGGTACAGCGCAGCCGCACGCCTTCGTCGCGGAGACGCTCGGCGCCGATCCGGAAGCGCGACTTGCAACGGGGACATGCGGCAACCATGCGCGACCTCTCCCCCGGTCGGGGCCGGCACCACCTTGCGCCGCTTCACCCGCCGGCGCCAGCGGGCGCTCTGCGCGGCCGCCGAGCCACCGTCCCCTGATCGGAGAGTGGCGAGCAGGCCTTGAGGATCCTCCCGCTACGGCTTCTGGGCGGCGCGGACCACGTCGACGAGCGCAGTCCGCAGCGCCTCTCCCGCAGCCGCGTTGTCCCCCGCGGCCCTCGGGTCCTTGAGGCGCTCGACGCTCGGGCGTGCCAGGACGGCGGCGACGCCCCGCGCCGGCGCCGTCCGCAAGGCGCCTCGCGCGCCGTCGCGCTCGACCAGGAGGATGATCGGCATGCGGGGCGCCTGCTGCTCGAGCCGCGCCACGAGCTGGGGGGTATCCCGGATTCCCGAGAGAGCATCCGGACGGGCATCCCGGGCGAGCATCACGACGGGACGGTCGCCCCGGGCGAGGTACTGGCGGATGCGCGTCACCCCGAGCTCCGTGCTCTGGAAGATGTGAACGTGCAGGAAGCTGTCGGCGAGATGGCCCTTCAGCCACTCGAGCACGCCGAGCGCCGGATCGATGACGACCAGCGGGTGGGGAAGCCGGACGGGTCCCGACTCCTCCGCCGAGAGCGGCGCCTCCCTCTCGGCTGCGACGGGCTCCGGGATCACGCTCCCCTCGTCGTGCATCCGCACGCCCTCGAGCGCCAGGTATTGGCTCGGGATCGGGGCCGCGAGCCGGAGCCCGGTCGCCTTCACCGCCTCCTCTCCACTCCCGGCCTCGAACAAGAAGGCGCCGTCGTGCCAGGAGAGCATCCGCAGCACCGCGGATTCGGTGGCCGCGCGCCGCAACGCCTCCACCTGCGCGGCAGCCGGCGACGTCTCGTCACCGAGGCCGTTCTCCCGGAGCAGGGCGGAGAGGTCCGTCGGGCCACACTTGGTTCCAGCAGCCGCCACCTGGCCCGAGGCGAACAGGATCCAGCCCTCGCCCTCGGGAGCGTGCAGCCCCAGGAGTCCTGACTTGCCCGCGAGGCTCAGGATCTGCAACAGGTCACAGAGCCCGAGGTCGTCCAGGCTGCCGGCCAGGCTCATCGCTCCTCCGACCCCGGATCCAGGGGCTCGGCTACCGATCGGTGCCGCCTGAGCGAAGCTGAAGTGCATCGAATCGCCCTGGCCGCGCCGGGGGCCTCAGCGCAGGGGCGTCACCGGCAGGTCCGCGGCGGGCCGCGCCGCCTCGCGGGGAGCGAAGTCACGGGGGGCGAAACCCGCCGCCGGGTCCTCGGCAGAAATACGGATCTTGACCGGCCCCTCGGCGAGCTGTTGGGCCATCGCGTCGAGCCCGGCGAGCGCCTTGCTGGCGCTGCCGGGGGGAACCACCAGGCGGACCCTCAGCGAAGCTCCCGGATCGGCGAGGGCCGAAGCCACGCCCCGCAGGACCGCCGCGGCCGCGGGCGTGATCGCGAGATTGCCCGCCCAGTGCCCAGGCAGGGGAAGAGCCACGCTGCCGACCCGCAGCGCGAGCGCCCGGCGGACCGCCTCGCTGGCTGCCGCCTTCGCGTCGAGGGCGCTGAACCCTCCGGGCGCTCCAAGCCCGAGCAGGAGAAGCCGCGGCGCGCGGAGCCTGCCTCCCGTATGGACCAGCGCCGCCTCGCCCAGGCGTCCCTGCAACGAAGGTCCGGCCACGAGCCGCGACAGGAGGCCGCACAGGCGCCAGTCGGCACGACCCGCCTCGCCGCGAAGCGGCCGATCGCTCTCGTAGAACGTCGCAATGGCGAGATCGGCCGCGGCACGCTCG
The DNA here is from genome assembly GCA_963710635.1 of uncultured delta proteobacterium. Classification (GTDB taxonomy): domain Bacteria; phylum Myxococcota_A; class UBA9160; order UBA9160; family UBA9160; genus MYXO. The sequence goes on along the minus strand of CAVQAY010000004.1, from coordinate 265,573 downwards.
AACGGCCCGGCATCGATCGTCATCGACAGCGTCGAGCTCATGCGCCCTCCGGCCGTACGGCGTGGGCCACCGCGTCGAGGATCCCGTTCACGAAGGCGGGGGACTTCTCGCCCCCGAAGCGCCGCGCCAACTCGACCGCCTCGTCGATCACGACGGGCGACGGCGTACTGGAGTGGAGCAGCTCGAACACAGCCAGGCGAAGCACGTTCCGATCCACCGTCGCCATGCGAACCAGCCGCCAGTTGCGCGCGTGGGCGGCGAGAACCTCGTCGAGCGCGGCGCGATGCGCCGTCACTCCCGCAATCAGCTCCTTGGCGAAGGCGCGCGCTCCCTCGGGCAGCTCGAAGTGCTCCGACGCGCGTTCGAAGGCCTCGGCGCCAGCGCGGGCGAGATCCGCACCTTCGGCATGGCCGAGGTCGAGCGCGTAGAGCACCTGCAGCGCGGCCTCCCGCGAGCGGTGCCTCGAGGCGCGCGGCGTCCGCGTCATCCCGTCCCCTCGGGAGGAAGCCGCAGCGAGGCGCGCAGCCGCGCCATCTCGATGGCCGCGAGCGCCGCTTCCTGGCCCTTGTTCCCCATCTCGCCGCCGGCCCGCGCGAATGCCTGGTCCGTGTCGTCCGTCGTGAGTACGCCGAAGAGCACCGGAACCCCCGTGTCGCGGGCCACCTCACGGACACCGTCGGTGGCCGCGCGGCAGACGTATTCGAAGTGGGGCGTCCCCCCGCGGATCACCGCCCCGAGGGTGACGATCGCATCGTAGCGCCCGCTGGCCGCCAGCGCGCGGGCCACGAACGGGATCTCGAACGCGCCAGGCACCCAAGCAACGTGCACATCGTCTGCGCCGGCACCTCGCTTCTCCAGCTCTTCGACGCACCCCTCGAGCAGCGCCGAGGAGATCGGGTGGTTGAAGCGCGAGACGACGATCCCGAACCGGAGCCCCACCGCCGAGCGGCCTGCACCGTACGTCCTCACCCCACCCTCCTCCGGCGCGGCCGCCCGCGCACATGGACGTCGTCTCCGATCCTCCGGACCGTGACCCCCTCCAGTACGACGGCGTCCGACAGTCTCGAGATCTCGAGGGCCCCCAGCGCCGGCCGCGCATCGCCCCCGAGGAGCTTAGCCGACACAATCCAATGTAGATCGTCGATGAGACCGGCACGCAGCCACGCGGCCGAAACGGTTCCGCCTCCCTCGAACAGCACGTCGGTGAGGCCTTCCTTCGCCAGGAGCCGGACCACGGCGCGCGGGTCCGCATGACCGCCGCGAGCGGGCACGGTGAGTACCCGGGCCCCCGCCGCCTCGAGCGCCCTTCGCCGGGACTCCGGCGCGCCCCGTACCCCCACCACGAGCGTTGGTCCCGGAGAACCTCCTGCGAGGCATCGCGCGCCGGTGGGCAGCCGCAGCTGCGAGTCGACGACCACCCGGACGGGCCGGTGCAGCACCCTCGTCCCGGCGCGTGCCGTCAGCTCCGGATCGTCGCGAAGGGCCGTTTCGGACCCGATCATCACCGCGTCGACGCGGCTCCGCATCCGGTGGACGAGAGCCCGCGCGCCGGGACCCGAGATCCATCGCGACTCGCCTCCCGCGGTGGCGATCCGGCCGTCGAGGGTCGCCGCGAGCTTGAGTGCGACCCACGGCCGGCCTCGGGACACGACGGAAAGGAACCCCCGGTGCTGCTCGCGGCACTGCGCCTCGAGAACACCGATCTCGACCGCTACCCCCGCGCCGCGGAGCCTGCGGGCGCCGCCGCCGGCGACTCTCGGGTTCGGGTCCTCGTGCCCGACGAATACCCGCGCGATACCCGACGCGCGCACCGCCTCACAGCACGGTCCCGTCCGCCCCACGTGGGCACAGGGCTCGAGCGTCACGGCGAGGCTCGCACCCCGCAGCGCGCGTGCACCGAATCGGCGTTCGGCGGCCCGGAGGGCGACGATCTCCGCGTGGGGCCCGCCGGGCGGCCGGGTCCAGCCGCGTCCGAGGACACGGTCGCCGCGATAGACGACCGCCCCCACGGGCGGGTTCGGGAACGTCCGTCCCGATGCCCGGCGCGCAGCTGCGAGCGCGAGTCGCATGGCCGACTCGGGGGTCAGGGTCAGGTCTCGTCGGCGTCGCTGCCCGAGCGCTCGCCGAGGGAGGCGAAGAAGCGGGCGTAGTCCTCCGCCTTCTCGAATCCGTCGAACACCGACGCAAAGCGTGCGGCTGCCATCGAATCGAGCCGGATCAGCTCCTCCATGACGCGCTCGCCGAGGTAGCGGCTCGTGACCTCGCGTTCGCCAGACTCCTGCAGCCGGCGCTCGATGCGGTCGAGCAGTCGCTCGATCTCGACGACGCTGATCGGACGCTTCTCGCAGGCGCGCTGGATCCCGAGCTGGAGCTTGGTGCGTTCGTAGTCCTCGCGCCGCTCGTCGCGCTTCACGACTTTCGGGAGCACTTCTTCCACGCGCTCCCGGGTCGTGAAGCGGCGGCCGCACTCGAGACACTCGCGCCTGCGCCGGATCTCGAGCCCGTCCTTCCCGAGGCGAGAATCGATCACGCGGTTGGCCTCGTCGGCGCAGTAGGGACAGCGCACGAGGTCAGTCCCCGTCGTTCCAGCGAGCCGGATACAGCGGGAAGCGCCGACACAGCGTCTCGACCTCTGCGCGAACGCGGTCGAGCTCGTCGACGTCCCCCGGATGGGCGAGGACGCGGGCGATCAGCACGGCGATCTCGTCCATCTCCGCCTCACGCATCCCACGCGTCGTGACGGCCGGCGTTCCAATCCGGACGCCCGACGTCACCGCCGGCTTTCGCGGATCGAAGGGCACCATGTTCTTGTTCGCCGTGATTCCGGCCCGGTCGAGTGCGATCTGCGCCGCCTTGCCCGTCGTGTCCCGGTCGACCAGCGAGAGGAGGAACAGATGCACGTCGGTCCCTCCGGCCACGATGCGGAAGCCCCGGTCGGCCATCGCGGTCGCGAGCCGCCTGGCATTCGCGACGATCTGGACGCAGTAGCTCTTGAACGCCGGCGACCGCGCTTCCTCGAACGCCACCGCCTTGCCCGCGATGACGTGCATGAGCGGCCCTCCCTGTCCGCCCGGAAACACGGCGGAATCGACCGCCTTGGCGAGCGCCGAGTCGCAGAGGATGAGGCCGCCGCGGGGCCCGCGCAGCGTCTTGTGGGTCGTCGTACTGACGACGTGCGCCTTGCCGATGGGGCTCGGGTGTACGCCCGTCGCGACCAGCCCTGCGATGTGCGCAATGTCGGCGAAGAGCAGGGCTCCCACCTCGTCGGCAACCGACCGGAAGGCGTCGAAGTCGAGCGGGCGCGAATACGCGGTCGTCCCGCACTGGATCAGCTTCGGGCGATGCTCCTTCGCGAGCCTTCGCAGCTCGTCGTAGTCGATCTGCTCCGTGTCCTGCCGCACGCCGTACGGAACGACGCGATAGAGCTTGCCCGAGAAGTTCACCGGGCTGCCGTGGGTGAGGTGCCCGCCATGGTCGAGATTCATCGCGAGCAGCGTGTCTCCCACCTCGAGCACGGCCCGGTAGACCGCCTCGTTGGCCTGCGATCCCGAATGCGGCTGCACGTTGGCGTGGTCCGCACCGAAGAGCGCCTTCGCCCGCTCGATCGCGAGCGTCTCGACCTCGTCCACGACCTCGCAGCCGCCGTAGTAGCGCCGGCCCGGGTAGCCTTCGGCGTACTTGTTGGTGAGCACGGAACCGACGGCCTCGAGGACCGCCTCCGACACGAAGTTCTCGCTGGCGATCAGCTCGAGCCCGAGCGCCTGCCGGCGCGCCTCTCGTCGCACGAGAGCGGCGATCGCCGGGTCGACCCGATCCAGCTCCGGGGCGACCCCTCCCGAGCCCGCTGCTGCCTGTCTTGCCATCAGCCCTCCCAGCGCCCGAGAACCAGCGCCGCATTGGTGCCGCCGAATCCGAAGGAGTTCGAGAGCGCGACACGCACGTCGGCCTGCCTCGGCTTGTTCGCGACGTGGTCGAGATCGCACCCGGGATCTGGGTGATCGAGGTTGATCGTCGGCGGAAGCCATCCCGTCTCGAGCGCGCGCACGCAGAAGATGGCCTCGGCCGAACCGGCGGCCCCGAGCATGTGACCGGTCGCCGACTTGGTGCTCGAAACCGGGAGAGAATCCGTGTGGGGGCCGAACACCGTACGAAGGGCGCGCGCCTCGACCTCGTCTCCGGCCGGAGTACTGGTCGCGTGGGCGTTGACGTACCCGACATCCAGAAGAGAGACGCCGGCGTCCGCGAGGGCGAGTTCGATGCAGCGCCGCGCGCCGGCGCCGTCCTCGAGCGGCAAGGCCAAGTGCGCGGCATCGGCCGTCGCCGCATAGCCCCGGAACTCGGCACGGATCCGTGCGCCGCGTTCCTCGGCGTGATCGAGTGCCTCGAGGACCACGACCGCCGCGCCCTCGGCCATCACGAAGCCGTCGCGGTCGACATCGAAGGGGCGACTCGCCCGCGCGGGCTCGTCGTTCCGGACCGACAGAGCGCGCATCGCGGCGAAGCCAGCGACCGCGAGCGGGACCAGCGGCGCCTCGCTGCCGCCGGCGACCACGACGTCCGCGTCGCCGCGCTCGATCACCCGCAGTGACTCGCCAACAGCGTGCGCACCCGTCGCGCAGGCACTCACGTGACACAGGTTCGGGCCCCGCAAGCCGTGACGGATCGAGACGTAGCCGCTGGCCATGTTCGAGATGGTCATCGGAATCAGGAACGGCGACACGCGCCGGGGCCCCCCGGAGAGCAGACTCGTGTGGTTCTCGGTGAGCGTGGCGAGGCCGCCGATGCCGGAGCCGATCGCCACCCCGACGCGGTCGGACGCGACTCCGGCCGGCAGCGGGTCGAGGCCCGCATCCGCCAACGCCTCGCGCGCCGCGGCAAGCGCAAGGACCAGGAAGCGATCGAGGCGCCTCGCCTCCTTCGGCGGGAGATCGCCCGCGTCGATCGGCTCCTTCACCGCTCCGGCGAAGCGCACAGGAAATCCCGTCGTGTCGAAGGTCTCGATCGGCGCCACGCCCGACGTTCCCAAAAGGAGTGCCGACCAGGTGGCTTCGACACCTCCTCCGAGAGGCGTCACGCACCCGAGCCCGGTCACGACGACGCGCCGGCGCGCGGAGGGCTCGCGCCTCATCGTCTCACGCCCCGAGCTTTTCCTTCAGGTAGGCGATGGCGTCACCGATCGTCTGGATCTTCTCGGCGTCCTCGTCGGGGATCTCGATGTCGAACTCCTCTTCCATCGCCATCACCAGCTCGACGATGTCCAAGGAGTCAGCGCCGAGGTCGTCGACGAACGATGCCTCCGGAATCAACTCCTCCTGGGAGATGTTCAGGTGATTGACGATGATGTTGGTGACCCGCTCCTCGAGCTGCATGCGACTCGTCCTCCCTCGAATGTCTGATCGGAATCACGGGGGACGCCGCAGGCCCCCTCGCTCGGGACGGATCCTACCCGGCCGCTCCCGCCAGCGCCGCCACCACCCCGCCGAGGTCGGACGCGCCCGCGAGGGACGAGCGGCCAAGGCCGGGAGCGATGCGGGCGACCAGGCCCGTGAGCACCCGGCCAGGGCCGATCTCCAGGAGCTGCGTGACGCCGAGGCGCTGGAGTGACTCGACCATTTCGGTGAAGCGGACCGGCGCCGTGACCTGTGCCGCCAGCAGCTCCCGGGCACGCCCACCGTCGGCATTCGGGGCTGCCTCGACGTTGGTCACCACGGGCGGCTTGGGGTCGGCGAAGGAAACCCGAGCCAGCTCGGGGCCCAGCCGGTCCGCAGCGGGCGCCATGAGAGGACAGTGGAACGGAGCCGATACCGGAAGCGCCAGCGTACGTCTCGCGCCGAGCTGCCGCGCGCGGCTGCACGCCAGCTCGACGGCCACCACCTCTCCCGCGATCACGGTCTGTCCTGGGCCGTTGTAGTTCGCGGGCGTAACGATCCTCCCCGAGTTCTTCCGCGCGTCGTCGCAGGCGCGCTCGACGACGTCGGGACCGCAGCCGAGTACGGCGGCCATGGCGCCACGGCCCTCGGCGACGGCCTCCTGCATGAAGCGGCCCCGCGCGTGGACGAGGCGGATCGCGTCGGCGAATCGCACCGCACCGCTCGCCACCAGCGCCGTGTACTCGCCGAGGCTGTGCCCGGCCACCGCGGCGGGATCGAGATCCGCGCGCTCGCCGAGCGCCCGGAGAAGCGCAACGCTCGTCGCGAGGATCGCAGGCTGCTGCAGCTCGGTACGGCGCAAGTCGTCTTCCGGACCCTCGAAGCACAGTCGCGACAACGAGAAGCCGAGCGCTTCATCCGCCTCCTCGAAGACGGCGCGCGCCGCCGACGACGTCTCGAAGACGTCGCGGCCCATCCCGACCTCCTGCGAACCTTGTCCGGGGAACAGCAGCGCGAGCACGCGCCCTACTCCTCGTCGGTCTCGATCACCGTACGGTCGCGGTAGAATCCGCAGCTTCCGCACACCCGATGCGGAGTCTTCGTCGCTCCGCACTGGGGGCACGTGGATCGTGCGGGCACGGCGAGGGCATCGTGCGCTCGCCGCTTGTCCCGCTTGGCGCGGGATGTCTTGCCCTTGGGAACGGCCATCAGCTCTCTCCTTCGCTCGCCTCGCGGCGCAGCGCGCGCAGGGCCGCGAACGGGGAGGCAGGCTTCGCCTCCCCGCACCCGCACGCCGTCTCGTTGCGGTCGGCACCGCAGCGGGGGCACAGCCCCCGGCAATCCTCCCGGCACAGCGGCTGTACCGGCACCGCGAGCGTCACCACCTCCAGCAGAAACGGACCGAGATCGATCTCCCGGCCCCGGAACCACCCCATCTCGATGTCGTCCTCGGTACACATGCCATCCCGGGCGAGGGCCTCGGCGGCCGCAGGCTCGGCAGGCACGCGGTCCCCGGCGGGCTCCAGTACCAGACGCAGCGATTCGCGGAGCGGCGAAGCATAGCGGGCCAGGCAGCGGCTGCATTCGAGGGCGAGGACGCCTCGTACCTCCCCCTCGAGATACACGTCCTGGCCCATCCGGTAGGCAGTCACCTCGAAGTGGAAGTCGTCGCGGTCGGTGCCCTGCACCTCGGGCAGCGTGGCCCGGGCGGCCTCCCACCACGCAGGCTCTACATCGAAGTCGTAGCGCCGGGGCGAATCCGTGAGGCGATCGAGCAGGATCCTCACCCTCGCCTCCAGACTCGAAACGGGATCGAAAATCGAGTCGTTTCAATGGGTTGCGGTTCATGCGGATAGCAGATGTCGCGCGGCTCCACAAGCTACGCCCCGCCTGCGCGCCTCGGATAGACTCCGCGCCCATGCAGGCCGTCCGCACCCGCTTCGCCCCGAGCCCGACGGGCTTCCTGCACATCGGAGGCGCCCGCACCGCCCTGTTCAACTGGGCCTTCTCCCGCCGGCAGGGGGGCCGCTTCGTCCTCCGGATCGAGGACACCGACCGCGAGCGGTCGACGGCCGAGTCCGAGGCGGGCGTGATCGATGGCCTGCGCTGGCTGGGAATCGACTGGGACGAGGGCCCCATCCGCCAGAGCGAGCGCGCCGACCGACACCGGGAGGTGATCGAGGGCCTGCTGGCGCGGGGAGCCGCCTATCGCTGCACCTGTACCCGCGAAGAACTCGAGGCGCGCAAGCAGGCCACCATTGCCGCAGGTCGGAAGTGGACCTACGACGGCCGCTGCCGCGACGCCGGACACGGGCCGGCGTGCGGGCCTCATACGGTGCGGCTACGCCTCGACCCCGAAGGCGCCCTTTCCTGGGACGACCTGGTCTACGGGCCGAGCGGACAGGACGCCCGGGAGATCGGCGACATGATCGTCCGTCGCAGCGACGGCGGGCCGCTCTACAACCTGGCCGTCGTGGTCGACGACGTCGACATGGGCATCAGCCACGTGATCCGGGGCGCTGACCATCACAGCAACACGCCGTTCCAGATCGCGATCTACCGCGCGCTGGGCGCCGAGCCTCCGCTCTTCGCCCACGTCCCCCTGATCGTCGGCCGCGACGGCAAGAAGCTCAGCAAGCGACGCGATCCGGTGTCGGTGCAGCAGTTCCGGGCCGAGGGATATCCGGTCGACGCCATGCGCAACTGGCTCGTCCGGATCGGCTGGTCCCACGGCGACCAGGAGGTCTTCTCCCGGGACGAGATCGCATCGCTCTTCGACCTGGATGCGGTGCACCGGTCGAGTGCCCAGGCCGACCCGGCGAAGCTCTCCTGGCTCTCCCAGCACACCCTGAAGACACTGCCGAGAGAGCCGCTCTTCGCCGAGCTCCAGCCCTTTCTCGACGAGGCCGCGGGACATCCGGTGCACCGGAGCCCCGGGCTCGAGCGCCTCGTCGACCTCCTTCGCGAACGCAGCCACACCCTCGTCGAGATGGCAACCCTCGCGCGGTTCTTCCTGGTGGAGAACCTCGCCTACGACGACAAGGCCGCGCAGAAGCACCTGCGCCGGGAGATCGAGCCGGCGCTTTCGGCCCTGCACGACCGGCTCATCGCCCTCGACGAATGGACCGCTGCGCGTCTCGAGAGCGTCTTCGACGAGGTGCGTGCGGCCCACGGCGAAATGCCCCTCGGCAAGCTGGCGCAGCCCGTCCGGGTTGCGGTCACCGGCACCGCCGTGTCGCCACCGATCTTCGACACCCTCGAGATCCTCGGCCCCGCCCGGACCCTCGGCCGGCTCGCCGAGGCGCTGCACTACGTCCGGCACGAGTAGCCGCCGGCGTTGCGCCGGCGGGCGCGTCGGGTAGATTGGCGCGCCTCGGACGCGGCGCTTCTCCCCGGTCGTCTAACGGCAGGACAGCAGGCTCTGAACCTGCGAATGGTGGTTCGAATCCATCCCGGGGAACCAAGCGCCTCCCGGCCTGGCTCGCCGGGTCGCTGGTCAGGTCCCCGGGCTGCGAGCCGTGAAGATCCAGCTCGCCGACGGCATCCGGACGACGCCATCCGCCGTCGCAAAGGGAGCGATGGCCTCCTGCACCGCCTCCTCCGCCCGGCGCAGCGTCTGCGCGCCAACCGCCGCATCGTGCAGCGCGGCCGCCGCGGGGCCCATGGTGAGCAGGAAGCGAGCCGCCTCGGCGAGGTCGGGTGGCCCGACCGGGAGAACCTCCGTCAGCGACTCGGCCGCGACGTCCTCGAAGCCCGCACCTTCGAGGATGCCCGTCACGCGCGTGGCATCGGCGAAGGCGAACGGGCCGGGAGCGCCGGGCGCCGGAGGCGGCGGCAGCGCGATGACCTTCGCGACGGCGCCGAGCGGAACGAGCATCCAGGGGTTGCGGCCGATCTCCTGCCAGCAGACGAAGGCGAGCCGGCCACCGGGCCGAAGCGCCCGGCGCAGATTCGCGAAGGCCGCTTCCGGAGCGTCGAAGAACATGACGCCGAAGCGCGAGAACACGACGTCGAATCCGGCCGGAAGCGATGCCGTCTGGGCATCGGCCTGCTCGAACCGCACGTTCGGAGCGCCGGCCTCACGCGCGCGCTCCCGTGCGCGCGCGAGCATCGGCGCCGAGAGATCGACTCCCAGGACTTCGCCCCGAGGGCCGACGCGCGCCGCAGCGGCCAGCGACGTGTCGCCACAGCCGCAGCCTACGTCGAGCACCCGTTCTCCCGCGCCCGGACGCGCCGCCGCCAAGGCACGCTCTCCGTGGGGCGCGAGCTGACGGTCGATCACCTCCTGGTGCGCGACCCAGCGCGAACCGCGAACCTCGTTCCAGTAGCGGACCATCTCGGCGTTGGCGGTTGCCATCGGAGCCTCCCCAGGCCGGAGGATATCGCTCCGGGAGCCGCGACGGTTTCTCGATGGCCAGCGCGCTACGGCAGCGGCCACGGCCAGAGCAGAACCCCCAGCGCGCCGGCCGCCAGCGCCGGCCCGAAGCCGAAGGGAGCGTTCCAGTCGCGCTGCACCAGCATCCAGGCGAGGCCCAGCGCCAGGCCGGCGACGGACCCGAGGACGATCGTCTCGATGACGCCGACCGGGCCGAGGAACGCGCCGATCATCGCCATCAGCTTGACGTCGCCAAAGCCCATTCCGGGGAACCACGTCCAGTAGTCGACGGAGGCGGGGCGAGGGTAGCCCTCGTCTTCGCCCGGCCAGTGGGGGAAGGTCCGCCCCATCGCGGCACACACCCGCGCATGGACGAAGCCCACGGTCCAGAGCAGCGCGAAGCCGAGTGCCGCCCCAGCGCCGCAGCGCAGCAAAGCGCCGATCGCGTCCTCTCCGGCCAGCAAGGCAGATCCCGGAACGAGGACGACGCCCGAGACGAGCCCTCCGATGGAGATCTCGTCCGGAATGATCCTGTGCTCGAAATCGATCGCCGCCGCCGCAATCAGCAGTGCAGCGAAGACACAGAAGGCGGCGGTCTCGGGAACCTGCCCATGCCGCAAGGCAACGCCGGCGAAGACCGCTCCCGTGAGGATCTCCAGCGCCGGGTAGCGCAGGGAGATGGTCGCGCGGCAGCCGCGGCAACGGCCGCGGAGCGCGAGATACGAGACGACCGGAACGTTCTCGAGGGCCGCGATCGCACGGCCGCAATGCGGGCAGCGGGAACGGGGCCTCACCACCGACTCGCCGCGCGGAAGGCGGTGGATCACGACGTTGAGGAAGGATCCGACCATCAACCCCAGGACGGCCGCGAGCGCGACGAGCACGCGCGGGCTTGCGCCAGCGGTTTCCCACATCGGCTCGACGCTACTTGAAGTCGCGGCGGTCGAACACCGTCACGGCGAGCAGCAGCACCAGCGCCGAGTAGCCTGCTCCGTAGAGCAGCGCGAAGATTACCTGGCTCCCGGGAACCGGCTGGGAATGCAGCGCCTGGGTCGTCAGATTGAACGTCTCGAGATCGGGAAGCAGACGGTAGAGCGTGAGGGCCGCCGTCCGGACCGATTCGGCATCCGAGCGGGCTCCGAGGTCCCGCAGATCGCGCGACAGGTGCCCGATGGCGTAGAGGCCCGTGGTGAAGAGCGCCGCCAGCATCGGTGTCGTGAACGACGAGAAGAGCGTCGCGAGCGCGACGATCACCGCCAACTCAACGCCCGCAAGCCCGAGGGCGATCGCGTGCTGCACCGTCAGCGGCGCTCCGGCCAACAGCGAGACGGCGGCGAAGGCTGCGCCCATGATCGCGACCTGGAGCCAGACCGTCGCCACCAGCCCGAGATACTTGCCGAGCAGGAACTCCGCCCGCGAGATCGGCTTCGAGAGGATCGTGTAGATCGTCCGCCGCTCGACCTCCCGGTGGATGAGGCCGATCCCGATGAAGATCGCGATGGCGGCCCCGAACAGCCGGATCGCAGCGAGGCCGACGCTCTGGAGGATGCGCTCGCTCTCGACGTAGGTGAGGGTCGCGAGCAGGACCCCCGTTCCGATCAGGAGGACGGCGAAGAACAGCAGCGTGTAGAGCACCTTGCTGCGGATCGCCTCGCGCATGGTGTTCTCCGCGATGGCGCCGATTCGGACCGGAGAGATCATTCGCAGCTCCCCAGCTCCGGTCCCGCGGCCTCGCGGACCGCGGAGAGGAAGATCGACTCGAGGGACGCCCGATGAGGCGCCACGGTCACCACCTCGGCGCCGGCGTCGAGCGCCCGCGCCAACACCTCGGAGACGGCCTTCTCGGGAAGCCGCAGCTCGAGATGGTCGCCCCGCCCGCCGAAGGGCCCGAACCGCGACTCGAGGTCCGCAGCGAGGCCGGGCTCGACGCGGGAGAGGACCACGTCGGTCTGCCTCTCTTCGTCTCCGAGGAAGTCCTCGATGCGGCCTTCGTAGCGGATCGCTCCCTTCACGATGATCGCCACCCTGTCGCAGACGGTCTCGACGTCGGAGAGGATGTGCGTGTTCATGAAGACGGTCTTCCCCTCGGCGTGGAGCCGCAGGATGAGATCGCGGATCTCCTTGCGCCCCAGCGGATCGAGGCCGCTCATGGGCTCGTCGAGGAAGACGACGGAAGGGTCGTGGACGAGGGCCTGGGCGATGCCCACCCGCTGGAGCATCCCCTTCGAGTAGGTGCGGAGCCGGGCGCCCGCGGCGTGCGAGAGGCCTACCCAGTCGAGCAGCGTCGCGACGCGCTCCGGGATCCTTGCTCCAGGGACACCGGAGAGCCTCGCGTAGAACGAGAGGATCTCGCGCCCCGTCAGGAACTCGTAGAAGTACGGGTTCTCCGGCAGGAAGCCGACGTGGCGCCGGAACGAGGTCTCGGCGACGTCGTGGCCCAGGATCGATGCGCTCCCCGCGGTCGGGCGGATCAATCCCATGAGGAGCTTGAGGGTGGTCGTCTTTCCGGCTCCGTTCGGGCCCACGAAGCCGAAGATCTCACCCTCTCGGACCCGGAAGGAGATCCCCTGGAGTACGCGGCGGCGGCGGATTCCCAGCCCCGTCCGGAACGCCTTCACGAGACCATCGACGCAGACGATCTCCCGCGCGTCTCTCATCGCACCTCCCTCGCCTGCGCGCTCCCGCGCTCCCGGAGCCGGTCCCGCTCCGCCCGCGCTGCTGCGTGGAGAAGCGGCTCGTAGCGGGCCTTGTACCACGATGAGACGATCCGGCCCGATGATGGATCGAGGACCCACTCCCAGCCGTGGACCTCGGGCGGAAGCGCGGTGAGTACGCGACCCGGCCCCTCGGCGAGCTCCTCCACCCTCGTGATGTCGCGCCCGTTGCGCCGCCGGAAGGTTTCGCGCGCACGGTCGAGAACCCGTGCGCGCCGCTCGGTCTCGACCTCGTCGAGGGCCTTCTCGTACTCGGCCCTCTCGAAGGGGTCCTGGGAGCCGTGGACCAGATCGGCCAGCATCGCAGCCGACACGTCGAGGCCGTCTCCGTCTCCCCGTAGGCGCGCCACGAGGAGCGGCAGGTACTTCGGAGAACCCGGAATCCGGACCGCGCCTTCGAGCGCTTCGGCCGCACCCGAGCGGTCGTCGAGATAGAAGAAGCGCCCGAAGCCCTGGTAGAAGTAGTTGCGCCACTCGTCCGGGTGGTGCTCGATGCCTCGCTGCAGCAGGGCATCGGCCTTTCGGACGCTCTCCTCGCTGTCGGTCATCCAGAGCGCAGCGAAGCGGTACGGATGGTCGACCCAGGGGTCGAGGGTGGTGACGACGTCGACGAGCCGTCCGATGAGTGGCCCGTGCGAGACAGGGTCGCGGTCCGAACCGCCGACGACCTGCAGCGCCTGGATCCAGTAGTAGTCGGAAACCAGGTTCTGGAAGCCGAGCGACGCGACCCGGGCGACGCCGGGCTCGGGAACCCAGAAGTCCCCGTCGTCTCGGCGGGAGTCCGCGGCGCCTCTCGAATGGGCCGCCGCAGTGCCCGCAGCGAGGAGAACGAATGCCAGTGCGCGGACGGTCCGCACGCTCGAGACGCCTGCCACGACGGTTCGATCCCCCCAGCTCGTCCCTCGGCGAAGCGCGGGCCTCCCCGGCGCGCCTAGAACTCGTCGGCCATCACGTTCCAGGCGACCTGGTCGAAGACCGGCGCGCCGTTCTCGATGGGCGTGCCGAGACCGAGCCCCACGCCATCCGGGCAGGTCCCGCCAGCCGCATCGGCGTGGACGTACATCAGCGCGGAGACGATCCCGTCGCCGTCGATGTCGCCGTACGCCGTCGCCGTGAAGCAGTTCGTACAGCCGCAGGCAGTGTTCACGTCGTAATCGAAGAACACGTTGCCTTCGGGCCGGAAGCCGACGGTGGCGAAGGCCGCGTCGGCTGCAGGGGTCCACAGTCGCTTCGTCGTCCCGAGGCCCCCGCCGGGCTGCGGCGCTCCCGTGTTCGAGAAGACCCCGTAGGTCGCGTAGTAGCTGTTCTGGGCCTTGGCGACGGCGGCGAGGTTCGCGTAGGCCTCGCTCCGCTTTGCCCGGAGCTGATAGCGGAGGAAGGACGGAATGGCGATCGCAGACAACGCCCCGATGAGTGAGACGACGATCATCAGCTCGATCAGCGTGAAGCCGCCCCTGCTGCGCGTACGAAGGTCCTTCATGTCTTACTCCCCGCTCGAAGAGGGTTGCCCGAGACGGGCGATGAAGAGAGAGAGGGCCGGGCCCACGACGAGGCGCCCGGCCCTCTCCGCTCGATCCGGTCTAGAAGACGCTCTGGCCCGAGACGCCGTCGCAGGGGCCCACCTGGTTGGGCAGGACCGCGGCAGCGCCGTCCCACACGCCCGCGCAGCCGAGGCCCGACGCCACCGCCGGCGCAGCGCCGTTCACCGTCCGCGCGTAGCCCCAGACCTGGAGGACGCCGTCCGCGTCGATGTCCGCGGTCGCGCCAGCCGTGTAGTCGCCCGCAACGCCGAGGACCGCGTCGTACTGGAAGTACACCTGGCCCTCGGGCGCCCAGCCGATCGTGTCGAACATGGCGCCGGGTACACCGGCGTCGACGAATGCCTGCTTCGAGGACGACGGGACCGCGAGGGCGGCCGGCGAGACGGCGGCGGCAATGTAGGTGCCGTACTCGGCGAAGTAGGACTCCTCGGCGGTGCGGATGCCCGCGAGGTTGGTCTTGCCTTCGCTCGACTTGGAGCGCAGCTGGAACCGCACGAAGTTCGGGATGGCGATGGCGGCGAGGATGCCGATGATGGCAACCACGATCATGAGCTCGATCAGCGTGAAGCCGCCGCGGCGCTTGGAAAGAAGCTTGGTCATCACGTGTTTCCTTTTCCGTCTCGAGCGCCGACGGCTTCGGGGCACTCTGCCCCGGCGCCTCCCGTCTCCTGGCGACGGCTCCTGGCGCGCTCGACTTCTGGACGTCGTGAAAGCAACCCCTGTGCCAGTCGCCAGGTCTCGAGGCATCGGATCGGCAGGGCGCCGCGGAAGCTGAAGACCCCGTTCGCTGTCCTGGGTGGGGCTGCCGGCGGCAACCCGGGCGGCGACCGGCGCAAGTTCCTCTCCGAAGTGACGAAACACGGCGCAGACGGCGACGAGGGGCGGCACCGTGGCCCATCCCCGTCGCTCCGGTTGACAACCTTTCGGGCCGGTGGCTACGGTGCGGCTCTCGCTCCGCAGCGCTCCCATCGTCTAGTGGCCTAGGACGGGGCCCTCTCAAGGCCCAAACACGGGTTCGACTCCCGTTGGGAGCGCCACATCCTGCGCGCCGCGCGCACGATGCCCCTCGCGGAGCGCTCCTCAGGAGATCGGGTGGCCGAGTTCGCCTTCGCCTTCCTCGACTGCGAGTTCGGCGGCCTCGACCCGGAGCTGCACGACATCACCGAGATCGGCGTGATCGTGACCGACTACCGCCTGGCAGAGCTCGCGTGCGCCGAGTGGAAGGTGAGGGCTCGCGAGACGCGGATCACCGCGCAGTCGGCCCAGATCTCGGGCTACGACGCGGCGGAGTGGCAAGGCGCGAAGGGAATCCGCGAGGTCCTGACCGATCTCTCGTCCATGCTTCCAAAGGGACGAACCATCGTTCCCGCTGGACAGAACGTGCGGATGGACGTGATGTTCCTCGAGCGCGCCTACCGGAAGTGCGGCCTGTCCAATCCCTTCGACTACCACGTCATCGATCTCGTGACGCTCTTCTACGCCTGGTCGCTGGTGAAGGGTGAGACCTTGTCGGCCCTCTCCCTGCGGCAGGCGGCGGCGACGGCAGGCGTCGCGGAAGGACCGGTCGCACACCGGGCCCTCGCCGACGCACGGCTCACCCTCGAAGCGTTCCGCCACTTCGTGGGGCAGCTCGCTCCGCGCCCGCTCGCCTGAGCTCCCGCGCGCGTAGCGCTGCGGGCCATGCGTGGTGCAGCCGCTGCCTCCACTTCTCCACGGCGCGCAAGTCGTAGCGCGCCAGCAACGGCAACAACCAGCGCGCAGCGGCTCCACCAGGACGGAAGCACACGGCCGAGGCGAAATCGATCAGGATGGGCTCGCCATCCTCCCCGACGAGCACGTTGCTGCGGTGACGCAGGTCGAGGTGGGCGACGCCGGATTCATGCATGCTCCGCACCGCGCTCTCGAGGTTCTGCGAGAATCCCGGCGCCACTCGCCCGGTGACCTCCCGGGTCATCTTCTCGCCGGGGCGGTACTCGACGGCGAAGGCAAAGGCGTCGAGACGGCCGATCAGCCGCGGCACCGACGGGTGCCCGCGAAGCGCCCGGTACGCGCGCAGCTCCCGCCACACCAGGAATCGCCCGAGCGTCTGGCGAAGCCACGGCGCGCGCGGGCCGAAGTCCTTCACCACGACGCAGCCCCCGTCGCCCTCGATCAGGAGGACGTCTGGGGAGCGCCAGCGCCCTTGCTGGAGCCGCTCGACGACGCTCGCCGCCAGCGCCCCGCGCGCAGGGATCGCGATCCGGAGCTCTGTGCGAGCAGGAGCCGTCACAGCGGCAGGAGCGGCCGCAGCGCGAGCGCCACGGTCCCCAGGACCACCGCCAGCAGCGTTCCACTCTCGTCGTTTTCGTCGAACCGCGCCGCGCTCCACGCCGCGCCGGCGGCAGGCCCTGCCGGCACCCTCCATGCCGTGAGGGCCGGAACGAGGGCCGGAACGGCCGCCCGGTAGCGGGTGTAGGGCTCACCGTAGGCGCGCTCCAGTCGCGCGCTCTCGATGCGTTCCTTGTAGGGGAAGTAGTAGAGGAAGAAGAGCGCAAGGCCGGCCGGCAGGATGGCCCAGCCCGCGGCCCCCCCGGCTGCGAACGCGAAGCCTGCGCCGATCAGCAGGGTGCCTGCGTAGAGCGGGTTACGCACGTACGCGTAGGGACCCGTGAGGGTGAGTACGTCGTTCTTGACCAGGTGCCCGGCTCCCCATACGCGCAGGGATTCTCCCGCAATGATCAGGAACAGACCGATCCCGAACCCGAGCGGTGTAGGCCTTGCCAGCCAGAAGAGCAGCGCAGCCAGTCCGTACACGGGGAACAAGCGCGGGGAGAGGGTCTTGCGCCGGAAGGGGTGCCGCATGGGGAGCGCGAGCATAGGGCACGCTCCACCCCGGGCAATCGATCAGTGCTCGTCGGGCGACGGCTTCCCGTCGCGCCGCTTCACCATCTCCCAGAGGCTCTCGCGCAGCCTGGCCTTGAAGGCGGGCTCCGCGGTGTCGCCCACGAGGTCGGCCTCGAGGAACTCGCGCAGGTCGTCACCCGTGAATGCCCACGCTTCCGCCACGTCGACGTCCCCTCCCTCGCCGGAAGGCAGCCGATCCGCCTCCGCCAAGGGGTTCGCGGCCGGTTCTCCGGCCTTGTGGAGAACGCGTCTCTCGACCACCCACCCCCCCTCATCCCAAGGGCAGAGCAACGGCTCTCAACCCTCTAGGTGGGCTCGATCGCCGCGACGTGGCAAGGATTAGCGCGGGTCCCGTGAGGAGACCGTGAAGGTGCCGGGGAGAAGACCCGCTCGGCGCGGAAGTCCCAGGTGCTAGCGGCTCACCATCGCGTCGAGACCCGGGACCCCCTCGGACAGGGCGCGACGCATCCTGTAGAGGTTCGCCTTCACCGCGTCCTCCGACTTGCCGAGCGCGGTGGCGATGGCGCGGATCGACTGCCGGCGCAGGTGCTTGAGATGGAAGATCCGCCGCTGGAGCGGCGTGAGATCGTTCTCGATCACGTCCTCGCAGCGGCCGAGCATCCGACGCGCCTCCACCGTCCGGTCGGTCGGCGGCTGCTCTGCCGCCAGCTGGGAGCAGGAGTCCTCGTCCATGGACTCGAGGCGCGCGCGGTGGCCCCGGAAGCGGCGGTTCACCTTGTTGCGAGTGATCCCGAACATCCAGACGAGCAGGCTGGACGTTCCCTGGAACGAAGGCAACGCCTTCACCACCGT
Source organism: uncultured delta proteobacterium (assembly GCA_963710635.1). Lineage (GTDB taxonomy): Bacteria > Myxococcota_A > UBA9160 > UBA9160 > UBA9160 > MYXO. The sequence goes on along the minus strand of CAVQAY010000004.1, from coordinate 247,878 downwards.
GAGGAACACCTCCTGCGTCACGTCCTCCGCATCGCCCGCATCTCCCAACCGGCGCAGTGCGAAGCGGTATACGCGCTTGAAGTAGGTGTCGTAGAGGAGCTCGAAGGCGACCCGGTCACCCTCCAAGATCCGGTCGACGAGTTCCTGGTCGCTGGCCCAGGGGGTCTCTTCGGTGTGCAAGCGGGGCTCCTGCGCTGTCTCCGCAGTGAGTTGCCGGGACCGGTTCCGGGGTGCCTCGATCGTCCTGCGCGGCTTCCGACAGCCTCCCCCGGCGCCGCATCGCGCTTGCGCGCGACCCTGTGCGCAGCTTCGGGGGCTGCTTCTTCTTGCCGCTCTCTCTCCCGGTAGGACCTGGCGTCTCTCCGTCGGAGCTGGGCTTTCAAAAGTGGGGACGCGACCGTCCCAGCGCTGAAGGCAGCAAGGGACGTGCCAGCGCGCGGCCGTTGCGCAGCTGTGTCTCGATCGGGGCGATTTTGCGAACTTTTCCGACGGCGGGTCGGCCCGGGCGGGAGAACGGTTCACGGCCGAGAGGAGAAGACCGTTTCCCTTCTTGTGGATCTGCGTTCACTCGCCCCGCTCATTCCGAACGGGACTCGTGCGCGACGAACGCCCGCAGCGCCTCGACGCCCTCTCGGCTGGACGCCGCCGGATCGAAGCACACCGCGAAGCCGGCAACCGGCTCGGACTGCACGCGAATCACCGTGCCGCGGAGCCTCAGGAAGGCCTCCCGCCCGGGCAGCTCGAGCACCACCTGTGCCTGGGATCCGACCGCCGGCGCCTCGGCCGAAACCAGGAAGACCCCCGATTCCGAGAGATCCAGCGTCGGAAGGAACACCTGGCGCTGGGGATCTTCGTAGGCCGCCTCGATCCGCGCGAGAACGCGCTGCGCGCGGAAGGGTCGGGCTCCCGATCTGGGTCCGCCGGCGCTCACAGCTTTCCGGGAACGATCCACCAGCGGTCGCCCCGCTGCTCCCAGATGTCATCGCGCTCGATCGACACCCGCCAGAAGCGCAGCGGTTGGCTGCTCCGGCCGACCAGCCGGAAGCGTACACGCGCCCGTCCGGAAGACTCCATCGCGAACTCCTGGAGCTCGGCAGCGAGAGGCCGGTTCTTCTCGAAGTGCGCTGCGGCGAGGGCCTCTGCGAGCTGAGCGTAGTAGTCGGAGTAGGCGTCGAGCGTCTCGAAGTACCCGTGCAGCGCGGGGTCGTTGTACGTGGCCAGCGTATTGAACCGCCTCTGGGCGAGCCTCTCGTAGAAGGCCTGCGCCCGCTCGTGGAAGCCGAGTACGGCCTCGTCGCTCGTAGCCGGGGGCGACGCCGGCGAGGCCGGCCCCACCCTCTGCGGCGCGTCCTGCCTGGAGCCATCCCCGCTCCCGAACGGCCACATCCACCCCGGAGCGGAGAAGCTGCTGCAGCCTACCAGCGCGCCTGCGACGACCGCGGCCAGGATCGGGCGTACGGCCCTCACCGGCTGCGACCGGACGCCGGCTTCGCCTCGATCGCCGCCTGGGCGGCCGCGAGCCGCGCCACCGGAACGCGGTAGGGAGAGCACGACACGTAGTCGAGCCCGATCCGGGCGCAGAACTTCACGCTTTTCGGGTCTCCGCCGTGCTCGCCACAGATACCGACCTTGAGGTCCCTCCTCGTCTTGCGGCCCCGCTCGAGTCCCATCCGGATCAGGGCGCCAATCCCGTCTTCGTCGATCGAGACGAACGGGTCGTCCTCGAGGATCCCCTTCTCGAGGTAGACGCCGAGAAACCGTCCTGCGTCGTCGCGGGAGAGTCCGTAGGTCATCTGGGTGAGATCGTTCGTTCCGAAGGAGAAGAAATCGGCGTGTGCGGCGATCGCATCCGCCGTGATCGCGGTCCGCGGCAGCTCGATCATCGTACCGATGGTCGGCCTCACGTTCGACCCCTTCCGCGGTCCCAGCACTGCATCGATCTCCTCCTGGGCCGCCCGGCGCAGGACGTCGAGCTCCTTCACGTGGGCGACCAGCGGCATCATGATCTCGGGCTGCACCTTCATCCCGGACTCGGCGACCTGCCGGGCCGCCTCGGCGATGGCTCGTACCTGCATCCGATAGATCTCCGGGAAGGTGATCCCGAGGCGGCAACCCCGGTGCCCGAGCATCGGGTTGAACTCGCGGAGCGAATCGATCTTTGCGCGCACGCGCGCCATGTCCGTGCCCAGGACGGCGGCGACCTCGCGGATCTCCTCGTCCTCGTGGGGCAGGAACTCGTGGAGGGGCGGGTCGAGCAGGCGGATCGTCACCGGCAGCCCCTCCATCGCCTGGAAGATCCCGACGAAGTCGCTCCGCTGCATCGGCAGCAGCTTGTCGAGTGCGCGGCGCCGCTGGGCGGCGTCGTTCGCGAGGATCATCTCGCGGACGACGAGGATCCGGTTCGGCTCGAAGAACATGTGCTCGGTGCGGCATAGCCCGATTCCCTCGGCCCCGAACTGACGGGCGATCTTCGCGTCGTTGGGCGTGTCGGCGTTGGTGCGTACGCGGAGCCTCCGCAGCCCGTCGGCCCACTGCATCAGCTCGGCGAACTCGCCGCCGAGCTCGGGCGTCACCGTGGGAACGCGGCCTCGCATCACCTCGCCCGTCGAGCCATCGATCGAGATCGGCTCGCCGACCTTCACCACCTGGCCATCGAAGTGGATCTCACCCCGCTCGGGCTCGAACCGCAGCGAACCGCAGCCGGCCACGCAGCACTTGCCCATGCCCCGGGCGACGACCGCCGCATGGGACGTCAGCCCGCCGCGTCCGGTCAGGATGCCCTCGGCCGCGTGCATGCCGTGGATGTCCTCGGGCGAGGTCTCGGCCCGCACCAGGATGACCTTCTCTCCGGCCTTTGCCCTCGCCTCGGCCTCGTCGGCAAACAGCACGACGTTGCCGGTGGCGGCGCCTGGCGAAGCCGGGAGCCCGCGGGCGAGCACGTCGCGGCGGGCCTTCGGATCGAAGGTCGGGTGCAGGAGCTGATCGAGGGCCCGCGGATCGATTCGAAGGATCGCCTCCTCGCGGGTGATCAGCCGCTCGCGGGCCATGTCGACCGCGATCTTCACCGCGGCGCGCACCGTTCGCTTCCCCGTCCGCGTCTGGAGCATCCAGAGCCTTCCGTGCTCGATGGTGAACTCGATGTCCTGCATGTCGCGGTAGTGCCGCTCGAGCTTCCCGTAGATGCGGACCAGGTCGCGGTACGCTCCGGGCATCTCCTCCTCGAGCGTAGGCAGATGGGCCTGCTCGCCGCGGCGGTTCGCCTTGTTGATGGGCTGCGGCGTCCGGATGCCCGCAACGACGTCCTCGCCCTGCGCGTTCTTCAGGTACTCGCCGTAGAACAGCCGCTCTCCCGTAGACGGGTTGCGGGTGAAGGCCACTCCCGTCGCGCAGTCGTCGCCCTTGTTGCCGAATACCATGGCCTGGACGTTCACTGCGGTTCCCCAGGAGCTCGGAATCCCGTTCAGCCTCCGGTAGGTGGCGGCACGGTCGTTCTCCCAGGAGCGGAAGACCGCCGCGACCGCCCCCCAGAGCTGCTCATGGGGGTTCTGCGGAAACGGCTTCCCAGTGTGCTCCCGGACCACCTCGAGATACTCCCGGACGAGCCCGGCGAGATCGTCGGCTTCGAGGTCGGTATCGAGATCGACCCCCTTGTCCTCCTTCAAGGCTTCGAGCCGGCTCTTGAAGCTCTCCATCTCGACACCCAGCACGACGTCGGCGTACATCGAGATGAACCTGCGGTAGCTGTCGTACGCGAAGCGCGGTTCCGAGAGCGCCACGAGCCCTTCGACGCTCTCGTCGTTCAGGCCGAGGTTCAGGACGGTGTCCATCATCCCCGGCATCGACGCGCGCGCTCCGGAGCGCACGGATACGAGGAGCGGATGCTGCGGATCGCCGAACCTCCGCTTCATGCTCTTCTCGACCCGCGTGAGCGCCCGCAGGACCTCGTCTTGGACCGCTGCAGAGAGGGTCCCTCCGGCGGCGTTGAACTCGCGACATACGTCCGTCGAGATGGTGAACCCAGGCGGAACCGGGACGCCGAGACGGGTCATCTCGGCCAGGTTCGCTCCCTTGCCGCCGAGGAGCGCCTTCATCTCCGCCCGCCCGTCGGCCTTGCCGTTGCCGAAGTAGAAGACCCGCTTCTTCGGCCGCTCCCTCCGAACGACGGCCTTCCGAACCACCTTCTTCTTGGCCGGCCTGCGCGTCACGGACTCGACTCCAGACGCTCTCGGAGATAGGAGAGCACGGAACCCATCCCGATCCGCTCCTGGGTCATCGCGTCCCGGTGGCGGACGGTGACCTTCTCGTCGGTCTGTGATTCGAAATCGAACGTGACGCAGAACGGTGTTCCGACCTCGTCCTGGCGGCGATAGCGACGCCCGATGTTTCCCGATTCGTCGTAGAACGTCGCGTAATGCCTGCGCAGCTCGCGTTCGAGGCGGCTGGCCGGCTCGGCGAGCTTTTTCGAGAGCGGGAGCACGGCGGCCTTGATCGGCGCCAACCTAGGGACGAGGCGCAGGACGGTCCGTGTCTCGCCGTCGGGCAACGCCTCCTCCGCATAGCCGTTCGCCAGCAGCGCCAGACACGTCCGGTCGACCCCGACCGAGGTCTCGATCACCATCGGAACGAATCGTTCGCGGGTCTCCTCATCGGTGTAGGCGAGGTCCTTTCCGGAATACTCGCCATGGCGCCGCAAGTCCCAGTCGCCCCGGTCGTGGACCCCTTCGATCTCCTGCCAGCCGAACGGAAACAGGAACTCGATGTCGGCCGCCGCGTTGGCGTAGTGCGCCAACTCCGTCGGTGCGTGCGGCCTCACCCGCAGCCGCTCATCGCGAAACCCGAGCTCGCGGTGGAACCCGAGCCGCTGCTCGAGCCAATGCTCGAACCACTTCTCGCGCTCCGACGGGTGGATGAAGAACTCGAGCTCCGCCTGCTCGAACTCCCGCGAACGGAAGGTGAAGTTGCGCGGGTTGATCTCGTTACGGAACGCCTTGCCGATCTGCGCGATCCCGAACGGAATCTTCTGGCGCGACGCCTCGCGAACGCGCTTCATGTCGTTGAAGATCGCCTGGCAGGTCTCGGCGCGCAGGAACGCCACTGCGGCTGCGTCCTCGGACGCGCCGATGAACGTCTTGAGCATGAGGTTGAAGTTCCGCGCGGGCGTGAAGTCGTGCTCCGAGGAACCCTCCCGCGAGGGGCACGCTCCGGCGTCGTCGAGCTGGTCGGCGCGGAAGCGCTTCTTGCAGGCGCGACAATCGACCATCGGGTCGCTGAAGTGCTCGACGTGCCCCGACGCTTCCCAGGTCCGCGGGTGGCAGATGATCGAGGTGTCGATTCCTTCGACGTCGTCGCGCTCACGGACGACCCGCTGCCACCAGAGAGCCTTCAGGTTGTTCTTGAGCTCGACGCCGAGGGGCCCGTAGTCCCAGAAGCCGTTGATCCCGCCGTAGATCTCGCTCGACGGGAAGATGATCCCGCGCCGTGCGCACAGCGAAACCAGGTCCTCCATCCGAAAGGAGTACGCGGGTTCGGCGGGCGGTGCGGGGGGCATGCTTCCTCGGAACGGCAGCGAGCGCTGCGGAGCGGCGAGTATTTCCCTTGCCGGCCTCGGGTGTCAACCCGCGCCGCACGCCGAATGCGGGAGGATTTCGTCGAGGAATCGCTCACTTCGAAGCTCGATTCCGACGTGATGACGGGAGAACCGGGACAGGAGCCCCCGCGCCTCGGCGAGGGCCGGCGGCGCGAGTGCGACACGGTCGAGCTGGTCGATCTCGAGGCGAAGGCCCATGGCCAGGGCCCGGAGGGTGCCGAGGTGGACCCGGAGGGCGGGATCGCCGCCGGCACCGCACCTCGAGCACAGGCCGCCCCCCTCGGCGACGTGGAACGGGACCCGGTCGGACCCGCCGAGCGCCGCGCCGCAGCGAACGCAGCTCTCGAGCACGGGGCACAGACCCACCGCGTCGAGGGCCCGGAGCTCGAGCAGCGCCCGGATCCGTGCATCGGGCCGCTTCGCCTCGAGGGAGCCGAGAGCCGAGAGCGCGAACGAGAAGAGCCGCTGCGCGTCGGCCCGCACCCCGCCCTCGGGTGCCAGGCGGCCGAGCAGCTCGAGCAGATAGCAGCCGACGGCGAAGCGGGCGGAATCCTGGCGGATGGCGGTGAAGGCCCTCACCAGGGTCGCCTGCTCGAGGCGCGCCATCCCGCCGCGCCCTCGCCGGACGCAGGATGTCCGCAGGTGGTTGAAGAGGTCGAGGGTCCCCCCGAAGCGCTTGCGGCTTCGCCGAGCGTGACGCGCGATGGCCGTGAGACGCGCGGTCTCGGGCGTGAGCAGGTGGAGGATGAGGTCGGACTCGCCGAACTCCACGACGCGCAGCACCAGGGCCTCGGTGTGGACCGGGATCACCCGGGCAACGCTACTCCAACTGGGGCGAGAGGGGGGCAGCGGCCTCGGGACCGGCGACGCCGGAGCCAGCAAGGATGGCATCGAGGGGCGTAGCGGGTGGCGCAGGCGCCACGAGCATCTCCGGCGGAGGTGCGACCGGGCGCCCGCGGCCGAAGGTTCCGGGAGCCGCGGTACGAACGGCCTCGGCAAGCACTCGGACGTAGTCGGGGCGCACGACCGGAGCCGCTTCCGGGCGCGCGAAGAGCGCCCGAGGCACCGAAAGGTCGGGGCTTCCGGCCAGCAGGAACGTCGCGCCCGCGGCCACCAGGAGCGCCGCCAGCGCTGGATGCCACCACCTCATCACCGGCCGGCAAGCGACAGGCCGCCCGCGACCGCGGACCGCGTCCCCCTCGACCATCCGCACGAGCACGTCGCAAGGATCGAGGCCGATCGCGAGCGACACGGTCCGCACGAAGCCGCGGACGAAGGCGTCTTGCTGCTGGTCGAATGCGCCGGACTCGAGCCGCGCGAGGGAGCGCCGCGGGATGCGTGTCACCGCTTCGAGCTCCGCCAGGCTGATCCCGCGGAGCCTGCGCTGGGCCTCGAGGTGGGCGCCGATGGAGAACACGGCCGGGGGCACGCCCCGTTCGTCGGAGTCGAACGCGAATCGTTCTGCCGTGCTTCCCGGTGCGGTCACTGCAGCAGCTTTCGATACTCCTGGGAGCGCTTGCCCCATTCGCCGGAGGGCTGTCCCTCGATCACCGTCGAGAGATGAGCCAGCGCGCGATCCCGATCGCCGAGCGAAACGTAGATCTCCGCCATGCGATAGTTCGTCTCCGCCTCGGCCGAGGGCCCCGGTTTCGCGACGAGCACCTTCGAGAAGGTTTCGATGGCGTCCGCGCGGCGCCCCGCCTGTGACTCGAGGATGCCGAGGTTGAGGAGCGCCGGCCAGTAGTCGTGCTTCATGTCGAGCGCCTGGGAGAGGGTCTGCCGTGCCTCGTCGATCCGCCCCAGCTTGAGCTGGGCCCAGCCGGCATTGGTGAGCGCCCGCCACGGCGCCGAGAAGGTCGGGTCGTCCGCCAGACGCCGGCTCTCGCGGACCGCGTCCTCGTAGCGCTCCATCTGGACATAGAGCGCGGAGAGGCTGAGACGCGCGCCCTGGAAGTCCGGGTTGAGCTCGAGGGAACGCCGCAGGTGCCGCTCCGACTCGGCGAAGCGGCCGGTCAGCCGATAGGCCTCGGCGATGGCGTGGTGGACGCGAGGCTGCTTCTCGTCGAGAGCGAGCGCCGCCTGGAGCTCGCGCACGGCCATGGCCGTGTTGCCGCCCTTCAAATAGTCGACACCCAGGTCGTAGTGGCTGCTGACCTTGCCGAGCAGCTCCTCCCTGGGCCGCTGGTCCTGCGCGCAGGCCAAGCCGAGCACCGCGGCAAGGGCGAGAACGCCGATCGAGCCGATCCCCCTCTTCATACTCCCCCCAATTCGATTCGTTGGGCCCGCGGCTCCCTCAGTAGGAGCCGAACAGTCGCAGCCAGCGCGGGAGCCGCTCGCCTACGGCCTCCGCCGTAACGCGTTTCACGAGGCGAACGCGGCCGAGCGCAGCGCCCTCCTGCGGAGCCGCCGGCTGCGGCTCGGGCCGGCGCCGGAACTTGGTGAGCGGCAGCCGATCCACGAGAGGCAGCGGCGCCTGGGTCACCGCGTCGGCCGGTGCGCTTGCCCGGGCCGCAGCAGCCGGAGACTCGGCCTCGGGAGCCGCGTCGGACGGCGGCCAGCCGGACATCTCCCACAGGTGACCGAGCGTTCGCCGGCGATCCTCCGGGGCCATGGCCGTCGAGAAGGCGTCGTCGTCGAAGAGGAACCCCATCGCCTCGCCGAAGGAGAGCGCGGCCTCGACGGCGGCAAGCAGCGCGCCGGGCTCGGTTTCGTCCTCCCACGACCAGCAGAGGAGCGAGCCGTCGCGCAGCGACCGGACCAGGACGCAGAGCGCGAGGGGGCCGCCGGCCTCCTCGTAGACGAGGATGGCAGCCTGCGCGGGCCCGGAAGGCAGGTCGGGCATGCTCAGGTGCGGCGTATTGAGCGCGAGGCGCAGCTCACGGAGCTGCTCCTCGCGGACGACGGGAGGCTCGCTGCGCGGAAGGAACATGGGCCCGTCATCGGCCGACTTGCACGCTGGCTTGAGCCTCGGGAAGCCGCAGCCGCTGGCAGAAGGCGGCGAACGCGCAGGGCTTCACGGCCGGGCGCCGGCGCTGGGTCCGCCTGCGTTGCTCCAGGGCTTTCGCCCGCCCGGGGGAGGGATAGAATCCGGCCCGCAGCGCCCCCGGGAGAAGAATCCTTGTCCACCAAGCGGGTCGAAGAGCTCGAGAACGTGGCCATCCGCTTCGCCGGCGACTCCGGTGACGGAATGCAGCTCACGGGCACCAAGTTCACCGAAGCCACGGCCCTCGCCGGCAACGACCTCGCCACCTTCCCGGATTATCCCGCCGAGATCCGCGCTCCGGCGGGCTCGATCGCGGGGGTTTCGGGGTTCCAGATCCACTTCGCATCGCGCGACATCCGAACGCCGGCCGACTCGCCGGACGTTCTCGTCGCCATGAACCCGGCGGCGCTCAAGGCGAACGTTGCCGACCTGCGGCCCCAGGGCATGTTGATCGTGAACAGCGACGCGTTCACCGACAAGAACCTCAAGCTCGCCGAGTACGAAGAAGACCCCCTCCCCCGCCTGCGCGACCAGTACAATCTGGTCGAGATCCCGATGACGCGGCTCAACCGCGAGGCCGTGAAGGATCTGAGCTTCAGCCAGCGCGACGCCGACCGCTCCCGGAACTTCTTCGCCCTCGGGCTCATGTACTGGCTCTACGGGAGGCCTCTCGACGCGACGCTCGAGTGGGTCAAGACGCACTTCAAGGGCGAGACCCAGGAGGCCAACCGCCGAGTCCTGCTCGCCGGGTATCACTTCGGAGAGACGACCGAGCTGTTCCCGGTCTCGTACGTCGTGCCGAGCGCCAAGGTCGAGCCGGGCCTCTACAGGAACATCACCGGAAACCAGGCGCTGGCGTGGGGCATCGTGGCAGCGGGCGTCCAGCTGGGACGCCCGGTCTTCCTGGGCGCCTATCCGATCACGCCCGCCAGCGACGTCCTCCACGAGCTGACCCGGTTCCGCCACTTCGGCGTGAAGACGTTCCAGGCCGAGGACGAGATCGCCGCCGCAGGATCTGCGATCGGAGCCGCCTACGCAGGCCAGCTCGCCGTCTGCACGACCAGCGGTCCGGGCATGGTGCTCAAGCAGGAGGCGGTGAACCTCGCCGTCATGACCGAGCTGCCGCTGGTGGTGATCGACGTCCAGCGCGCAGGACCGTCGACGGGGATGCCGACCAAGGTCGAGCAGGGAGATCTCCTCCTCTCGCTCTTCGGACGCAATTCCGACAGTGCGCTCCCGGTGATCGCCGCAGCGACCCCCGGAGACTGCTTCCACGCGGTGCTCGAGGCCTTCCACGTCGCGGTCAGGTACATGACACCCGTCGTGGTGCTCTCGGACGCCTACCTCGCCAACAGTTCCGAGCCGTGGAAGATCCCCGACGTGAACGCGCTGCCGCGAACGCAGGTCACGCTGCGCACCGATCCCGAGGACTTCCATCCCTACGCCCGCAATCCGGAGACCCTCGCCCGCGACTGGGTGGCTCCCGGGACCCCCGGCCTCGAGCACCGGATCGGCGGCCTCGAGAAGGAGGACGGCAGCGGCGCCATCTCCTACAGCGCGGCGAACCATGCGCGCATGCAGGCGCTGCGAACCGAGAAGATCGCGCGCGTCGTCCAAGACGTGCCCTTGGCGGAGCTCAACGGTGCGGACCGCGGCGACCTGCTGGTCGTCGGCTGGGGCAGCACCCAGGGCGCGATCCTTTCGGCCGTCGAAGAAGCCCAGGCGCTCGGACAGGCCGTGTCGAGCGTCCATCTGCGGTGGCTCAACCCCCTTCCTGCGAACCTCGGCGACGTGCTGCGCCGGTTCCGCCGCGTACTGGTTCCGGAACTGAACCAGGGCCAGCTCGCGATGCTGCTGCGGGCCACCTACCTCGTCGACGCCCTGAGCCTGTGCAAGGTGGCGGGCCAGCCGTTCAAGGTCGGCGAGATCCGGGCTCGCATCGACGCCATTCTGCGCGGGGAGGCGTGACCGTGTCCGAAGCTGCTCCGAAGCCCTCGAGGAAGGATTTCGAGTCCGATCAGGACGTCCGGTGGTGCCCGGGCTGTGGGGACTACTCGATCCTCTCGAACGTACAGAAGGTGATGCCCGAGCTCGGCGTCCCCCGCGAGAACGTCGTGTTCGTCTCGGGAATCGGCTGCTCGAGCCGCTTCCCCTACTACATGAACACCTTCGGATTCCACACGATCCACGGGAGGGCCCCGTCCTTCGCGAGCGGGATCAAGATCGCGCGGCCCGAGCTCTCGGTCTGGGTCGTGACCGGCGACGGCGACGGGCTTTCCATCGGCGGAAACCACCTCCTGCACACGATCCGCCGCAACCTCGACCTGCAGATCCTTCTCTTCAACAACCGCGTCTACGGTCTCACCAAGGGCCAGTACTCGCCGACCTCCCGCCTCGGCATGAAGAGCAAGTCGTCGCCCCAGGGCACCATCGACCATCCGGTCGACCCGATCCGCTTCGCCCTCGGCGCCGGCGCCACCTTCGTCGCGCGGACGGTCGACGTCGACGCCAAGCACATGCAGGAGACACTGCGCCGCGCCGCCGCCCACCGGGGCACCGCGTTCGTCGAGATCCTCCAGAACTGCCCGGTCTTCAACGATGCGGAGTGGGCAGAGGTCGAGGACAAGAAGACCCGCGACGACGCCTCCCTGGTCCTCGAACAAGGCAAGCCTCTGGTGTTCGGCAGCGCCGGGAACCGCCAGGGAATCCGCTCCGAGCACGGCCGGCCGCGCCTGGTCCCGCTACCGCCCGGGACGGACCCGATCGAGGCAGGCGTCACGGTCCACGACGAGCGCACCGACTCGGCTGCCTACTCCTACGTCCTGGCTGCGCTGGCCCGCCCCAAGTTCCCGACGCCCATCGGCGTGTTCCGAGCCGTGGGCCGTCCGACCTACGAGGACCTGCTGCAGGACCAGATCGACGAGGCGCTCCAGCAGCGCGGACGGGGCGACCTGCGCACGCTGCTGCACTCGGGCGACACCTGGACGGTGGAGCGCTAGCGCCGATCGAGACCGGCGCCTCCCGCGCCCGAAGGAGGAAACCTGGTGGCGCGCATCCCCTACGTCGACCCGGCCAGCGCACCGCCCGCCGTGCGCGAGGTCTTCGACCTGTTGCCCGTTCATCTCAACGTCTTCAAGTTGATGGCGCACGCCGAGACCTGCTTCCGCCCCTGGATCCGGCTCGGGAGCACCGTCCTCGGCAAGCAGAAGCTCTCGGGGCGGCTCCGCGAGCTGGCGATCCTCCGGGTCGCGAAGCTCTCGGGTGCACCCTACGAGTGGGTGCAGCACGTGCCGATCGCGCTGCGGGAAGGCGCGAGCCAGGCGCAGGTCGACGCCCTCGAGCGCGGCGACGCTTCGGCCGACTGCTTCGGCGAAGCCGAACGCCTCGTGCTGCGATTCACCGACGAGGTCGTCCGCGACGTCGGGGCCTCCCGGGCGACCCACGACGCGCTCGCCCGGCACCTCTCTCCCCAGGAGCTCGTCGAGCTCGTCCTTGCGATCGGCTTCTACATGACCATCGCGCGGCTGATGCAGACGTTCGAGATCGACCTCGATCCGCCCCAGGGTGTGAGGGTCCTCGACGCCGCTACGCGCTAGACGCGGCGTCCGGTCCGGAACGGGCCTGCCTTGCGCGGGTGGCGGCGGCGCAGGATGATCCACCGGGAGATGCCCCCGCGTATCCTCCGCCGTGGCGTCCTCGCGACGGCTCTCGTCCTGGGCGCCGGGATCTTCTTCTGGCTCGTCTACCAGGGGCTCACCTGGGACCTGCGGGCCCAGGACCGCGCCGAGCGCGAGTCGTACCGAACGATGCCGGTCGTCCGGGGGAGCCTGCGCGAGACCGTCGTGGCAACGGGCGCTCTCGAACCCTTCGCCCGGATCACCGTCCAGTCGGAGATCCCGGGAATCGTGAGCGCCGTCCACTGCGACGCCGGCGCACGGGTCACGGCCGGGCAGCCCCTCGTCGAGCTCGATCACGACCGGCTCGACCAGCTCGTGGCCGAGCTGCGAGCGGCGCTCGACCTGAAGCGCGCCCTCGCCCGGCAGGACGTCGTGGCCCGCGCGACGGCCGACCTCGAGCAGGTCCGGCGCGATCACGAGCGGATGCTGCGACTGTTCGAGCAGGGCGTCGCCTCCGAAAGCACCCGTGACGCGCTCGACCACCGGCTCGCGCTCGCCGAGATCGGAGTTCACGACGCACGCGCCGAGACCGATGCGCGCCGCGCCGCGGTCGAGCAGGCCGAGGCCACGCTGCGCCGCGCCGAACGTGATCTCGAGAAGTCGGTGATCCGCGCCCCGGTGGACGGCGTCGTCGTCGACCGGCGGGTCGACGTCGGCACCGCCGTCGCCGACATCCAGAATGGCGGAACGGTCATCGCCGTGCTGGCGGACGACCGCCGCATCCACCTGCGCGCAGACGTCGACGAGAACGACGTGGCCCACGTACGCGAGGGCCAGCCGGCGGAAGTTCGAATCGACGCCTTCCCGGAAGAGGCGTTCCCGGGACGCGTCCGGCGGGTCTCGTCGTCCGGCACGGCCCAGGGGAGCGTCGCCAGCTTCCAGGTCGAGATCGAGCTCGATCCGGACCCTCGCGTGAGGGTCGGAATGTCGGCCGACGCACGGATCGCCCTCAAGGAGCACCGGGGCGCGCTGCTGGTGCCGAACACGGCGATCGTACGGACCGACGACGGGCCGCGCGTACGCATCGCCGAGAACGGGCGCGGCGACTCCTTCCGTCTGGTCGCGATCCGCGAGGTCTACAGCGACGGGTTCCAGACCGTCGATTGCCGACGGCATCCAGGAGGGCGAGGAGGTCCTGGTGCGGTCGGACGCCGTCCCGTAGGGCGCGCCGCGGCCCATGCCCCTCCTCCAGCTCGCGGGAGTCTCCAAGTCGCACCGCCTCGGCGAAACCGAGGTCGAGGTGCTCCACGACGTCGACCTCAGCGTCGACGAAGGCGAGTTCGTCGCGATCATGGGTCCCTCGGGGTCCGGCAAGACGACGTGCCTCGAAATCCTCGGCGCCATCTCGCGGCCGAGCCGGGGGAGCTACCGGTTCGAGGGAGAGCCGATCGAGGCCCTCTCGGACGACGCCCTCGCCGACCTGCGGGCCCGTCGCATGGGCTTCGTGTTCCAGACCTTCAACCTGATGCCACGCATGTCGGCGCTCCGCAATGCAGCGCTCCCACTGCTCTATGCGGGGATGCGGCGGGAGGAGCGTGAGGATCGCGCCGCCGAGATGCTGCGGCGCGTGGGGCTCGGCCACCGCCTCGATCGCAGGCCGGCACAGCTCTCCGGCGGCGAGCGGCAGCGCGTCGCGATCGCGCGCGCGCTGGTGAACCGACCCCGCGTGATCTTCGCCGACGAGCCCACCGGGAACCTCGACGAGGCGAACGGACGCGAGGTCCTCACGCTCTTCCACGACCTGCACCGCGAGGGCGGAACGCTCGTGGTGGTGACCCACAGCGACGAGGTCGCAGCCCAGGCGCGGCGGGTGGTCCGCATCCGGGACGGCCGCGTCGCCGAGGACATCCGGCGTGCCTGATCTCGCCCGCACCCTCCGCCTGCTGGGGCCCCTGGCCGGCGACGGCTTCGCGCAGCTCCGCGCCCAGTGGCGGGGGCAGTTGCTGACGCTCATCGGCCTCGTCTGGGGCGCCGCGGCGGTCGTCCTGCTGCTCTCCATCGGCGCGGGATTCAACCAGTTCCTCGACCTCGGGGTGGCGAAGACGGGGGACCGCTACGTCATGGTCTGGGGCGAGTACACGACGAGCCGGAGCGAAGGCTCGCGGCCCGGGCGTCCGATCCGCTTCGACGTCGACGACGTCGAGCGTGTCCGGGCAGGAACTCCTTCCGCCGCACGCGTCGGCGCCGAGACCGAGCGCTACGGGATTGCCGTCGAGACGCCGCGCCGGACGCGGTCGGGGGTGGTCGCGGGGGTGACCCCTGAGATGGGGACGATCCAGGCCCATGGCGTCGCCCGGGGACGATTCATCAGCGACGAGGACGAGCGGCTCCAGCGCCACGTCGCGGTGATCGGCGCCGACCTGGCGCCGATCTTCTTTGGCGACGACGACCCTCTCCGCGGGACGATCCAGCTCGACGGCGTTCCCTTCGAGGTGGTCGGCGTGCTCGCAGCCAAGGGCTTCCAGTTGATGACCTTCTACGACGTCCACGACAAGATGGTCTTCGTTCCGCTCTCGGCGGCGCGGGCGCTGTTCCGCATGGGACGCCAGGTGCAGCGGATCTTTCTCGATCCGCGGCGCCCCCAGGACGAGCCGAGCCTGCGCCAGGAGGCCCTCGCGGCGCTCCGGCCCGCGCACCACGTCGACGAGTCGGACACCGAGGCCATCCGGACCATGAGCGTGCCCGAGGTGATGGAACCGACCAAGAAGATCGGATTCGGTCTGCAGCTGATGCTCGGCTTCATCGGAACGGTGACGCTCGCGATGTCGGCGGTGGGCGTCGCGAACCTCATGATCGCGCTGGTACAGGAGCGGCGGATGGAGCTCGCCATGCGCCGCGCGTGCGGTGCGCGCCGTGGCGACCTGGTGCTCCAGCTGCTGGTCGAGACCGTCGTCGTCGTGCTCGCCGGAGGGCTCCTCGGCATCGGGATCGGTCTCGCGGGCGTCGGGCTGCTCGGGCTCCTGCCCCTGCCCGCCGAGCTGCCGTCGCCGTCGGTTTCCCCCAGCGCCCTGCTCACGACCTTCTTCGTCCTCACGTCCATCGGGCTCACAGCGGGGATCGTCCCCGCGCGCATCGCGTCACAGGTCGACCCCGCTGCCGCCATGCGCGTGACGTAGGAGACGCCAAATGGACTGGCGCGAACATCTGCGGCAGGTCGTCGAGTCTCTCGCCGACCACCCGATGCGCGTCGCGGCATCCGCCGCCGGCGTGCTCTGGGGCGCGGCGGCGATCGTCCTGATGCTGGCCTGGGGCACCGGGTTCCGCGATTACATGAAGGCCGAGCTCGGCAGTTTTGGGCGTCCGATGGTTCACGTCTTTCCTGCGCTCACTTCGTCGGGCTTCGAAGGCGTTCGCAAGGGCGTCCCCGTCCGCTTCGAGCGCGAACACGCACGCATCGTCGAACGGGCGAACCACGAGCTGATCGCCGCGGTGCTCGCGGAACACACCTCCGGGGATCGATTTCTCGTCGACACGCCGGAGGGCCGCGCTCGCCGCTTCGACTTGTCGGGGGTCGAGGCCCGCTACGGCGAGCTCCGGAACTTCCGTCTCGGCTATGGAAGGTTCTTCGACGACGACGACGTCACCCACGCGCGCGCCTTCGCGGTATTGGGCTTCGACGCAGCGCAGGACCTGTTCGGAAGCGCCGGCGCGGCCATCGGCAGGCGCATCCGCATCGACGGGCACCCCTTCGAAGTGATCGGCGTCGCCGATCAGAAGGGTCGCCAGTACACGAACACCAACCGCCCAGACAACCGGCTCGTTCTGGTACCGATCACCACCGCCGAAGCGCATCTGGGCTTTCGCAAGGAGTCGGTCTCGCGCTTTCTCGTGTTTCCCCGCTCCGGCATCGACGGCGACGCCGCTTTCCGCGCCGCGACCCGGACGCTCGCGCCCTTGGCCGGGTTCCATCCCGACGACCCGGACGCCGTGAAGCACTTCGATCTCAGTACGATCCTGGGGCTCGTCGACCTCTTCTACGCGGGCTTCATGGTGTTCATCGGCATCGCCGGCTCGCTGACGCTCGCCATCGGGGGCATCGGCGTCGCCAACTACCAGCTCGCGACGCTCGCCGAGCGGACCATGGAGATCGCCGTTGCGCGAGCGATCGGAGCGCGGAACCGGACCGTCGTGATCCAGACCGCCCTCGAAGCGCTGTTGGTGGCGGGGGGCGCCGCACTCGCCGGAGTCGCGCTCGGCCTCGCTGGCTGCGTGGCCCTCGCCACGCTGCCTCCTCCCGGAATGTTCCCCGCTCCCATCATCTCACCGGTGGTCGTCGGGATCACCGTGAGCGCGCTGCTCGCCGTGGCGGCAGCCGCATCGATCCTGCCTGCGGCGAGGGTGAGGCAGATGGACGTCGCGACCGCCCTGCGCGGGGGCTGAGCGTTCGGGCGGCGTCGACCGTGGCTTCGCGGCGGAGATCATTCGGACGCGCCGCTCAGAGCGGGAAGACGAACTCCCGGCCGCCCTGCTGGAAGCGGTACTCCATCACGTTCGGCCACAGTGGCTTCGCGAGCGCCGACTCCCACGTGCGCAGTCGCCCCTCGAGATCCTCGACGACTGCGGGCTGCGAGCCCGAGACGTCGGTCGTTTCGGAGGGATCCTGGGCGAGATCGAACAGTACCTGCGCTCCAGTGCGCGTGTCGCTGATGAGCTTCCACGATCCGGTGCGGATTCCGCGGTGCCCCCCTGCGCGCCAGAAGAGCGCGCCGTGGGGAGATCCCGGCCGCTCGCCGCGGAGATGAGGAAGCAGGTCGACGCCGTCGTAGCTGCGGTCGGCAGGGAGCGTGGCTCCCGCCGCGGTCACGATCGTCGCGAACAGGTCGAGCGTCGAGACGGGCTCCCGGTAGGTCGCGTTCGCCGGAACGCGCCCCGGCCAGCGGAGAACGAGCGGCACGTTGATGCCACCCTCGAAGTTCGTGAGCTTCCCGCCTCGCAGCGGCTCGTTGCTCGCGATTCCCGTGTACGTCGCCGCCCCGTTGTCGCTGGTGAAGATGACGAGGGTCCGATCGGAGACGCCGGCGTCGTCGAGGGTGGCGAGGATCTTGCCGATGCCGTCATCGAGGGCGGCGATCATCGCGAGATAGACCCTGCGATCGGGGTTCGGCTCGCTGGCGAAGCGCTCGACGTATGCACGCGGAGCCTGGAGCGGCGCGTGCGGCGCGTTGAAGGGGACGTACGCGAAGAACGGGCGCTCGCGGTTCGCGACGATCCAGGCCGACGCCTCCTCGGCGATGCGGTCGGTCAGGTAGCCCGTCTCGTCGATCACCTCGCCGTTTCTGCGGATCGCGCAGTGCCCGCTCCTCCCCGTCCACCATTGCCACCGGTCGGCGAAGTAGTCTCCCCGGACCCCGAGATAGTCCGGGTCGTCCGGGTCGGCGTACAGGCTGAATGCGTCGTAGAACCCGTACTGGTGGTCGAATCCATGCTGCTGGGGAATCGCCGCGTCGCTCCATCCCAGGTGCCACTTCCCGAAGATCCCCGTGGCATAGCCAGCCTTGCGGAGCAGCTCCGCCAGGGTGATCTCGCCCGGCGGAAAGCCTTGGCGGTCGATGTCGCGACGCAGCGGGGCGCGGGGCGGATCGGCAGCGAACCAGCCGTGACTCGAGAAGAAGTTCTTCGCCACCCATGCCTCGAGACGATTTCGCGGATAGCGGTCGTGGGTGAGCAGCTCGACGCCGAAGCGCTGCTGGTGGCGGCCGGTCAGGAGCGCAGCCCGCGAGGGCGAGCACACCGGCGACGTGACGTAGCCGGCGCCGAACGTGACGCCCTCCCGGGCGATCCGCTCGAGGCTCGGCGTGCGCACCGACGCCGGCGAATAGACGGACACGTCGTGCTTGCCGAGGTCGTCGGCCACGATGAGGACGACGTTCGGGAGGTCCGGGCGCCCGGCCGCGGGCGCGTCGAGGAAGGCCTGCTTCGCGCGGGCCGCAACAGGATCGACCGGAATCGCGAAGCGCTCGTCGCCGAGGGGCCAGAGGGCGAATCCAGCGAAGACCGCCAGCGCCGCTCAAGGCGGCCAAGAGGACCGGATGTCGCATCCGAGCATGGTGCCAGACGCCCGGCGCCTTCGGAAGGTCAGCCATCCGCGGCGGGCGAGAACCCGCAATCCGGAGCACCACCGGTGAGGGGTGGACCCGCGGCACCGATCCCGCGGGAGCTGGTCGGCCGCTCCTCCCGCCCTGGAGGAGACGCAGACGACGCCCCCCGCCCGGCCCGGCTACGTCCCGGCCAGCGACTCCTGCTGGACCATCGGCCTCGGCGCCTCCTACGCCGCGTCGGGATGCGAGCACTTCGGCGTCAGCCAGACGACCCAGGCAACGGCGACGCGTTACCGATGGCTGTCGTGCAATCCGGACGGAACCGTCTCGCCGCTTCCCGACCTCGCGCTTCCGACACCCATCTGGTCGGTCACTCCGGCCGCGGACCCGGGTGATCCGCCGATGGTCCGTGCGGAGATCGAGATTCCGAACCCGGAGGGTGGGGCCTACGGCGATCCGTACTGGGTGAAGATCTACAAGACCGAAGCCGACCACCACATCGTTCTCGACGAGCTCTTGCTGGACGACCCGTTGGTAGCCGGGGCCGAGACCGAGATCGAGTGGGAGCTGCTTCAGGCAAAGCCTGGGCAGGGGCTCGTGCTCAACGAGGCGCCGCTCGGCAACGGCGCGCACGCAGTCGTCCGCCGCTACGAGTTCTACGCCTACAACACCGCATTCGGCCTCGCGAATGGCTACGTCAACCCCGAGAACCCTCCACCGAGACGCGCACGCCGGAGAGGGAGGCCGTCCCGGAGAGCGCGTCGATGCAGGCGTCGTCCGTCACGTCGTTGATGCTCACCCCGGGGTGCACGTTGGCAACGCCGAGCGTCGTGCCGGGCCGGCCGTGTCCCCAGCCATGCGGCAGCGACACCACGCCCGGCATCATGTCGCCGGTGACGTGGAGTGAAGTCTCGACCTCACCGGTTCGCGACCGGATGCGTACCCGCTGTCCCGGGTCGAGGCCGCGACGCTCGGCATCATCGGGGTGCATGGCGAGCCGGCAGCCCCCTGCTGCGGACACGAGGCGGCGGCAGTTGTGCATCCAGGAGTTGTTGCTGCACAGGGCGCGGCGCCCGACGAGGACGAGATCGCCGGAGGCGCCCCCGGGCGCTGAGGCAAGTTTCTGCTCGAGGCGGGGCCAATCGGCTCGCATGGACTCAGGAACCACTCGGATCGTTCGCCGGCCGAGTACCCGGTCGAGCTGCGGCGCGAGGGGTCCGAGGTCGATGCCGTGGATCGCCCTCTCGAGGCGCGCGAGGGAAAGGCGGTGGGGACCGAGGCGGAGGGCGAGATCCAGCAGACGCCGCGGCCCGAGCGCCCGAAGCGGCCTCGTACGAACCCAGCTCGCCACCGAGGCAGCGGCGCCACGAGCCCGGCCAAGGCGCTCTGCGAGGCCGAGGAGGATCTCCCAATCGTCGAGGCTCCCCGCCGGCTTTTCGAGGAGAGCGCGCGCGGCGTGGGCGGTGTTGCGGACCGCGACCGCGTGCCCGAGGAGCGGGTAGTGATCGCGCTCGAGCCCGAACGTCGGCGGAAGGATCAGATGGGCGTGGCGGGTCGTCTCGTTGCGGTAGACGTCGATCGCGACCATGAAGTCGAGCGACGACAGCGCGCGCTCGACGCGCCGCCCGTTCGGAAACGAGAGCACGGGGTTTCCGGCGAGCGTGACGAGCGCGCGGATCTGACCGGGGCCGGGCGTCTCGATTTCCTCGGCGAGAGTCGCCACCGGCAGCTCGCCCGCGAACTCCGGCAGACCTCTCACGCGGCTCCGCCAGCGGGCGAAGCCGCCCCGCTGCCCGAGCCACCGGGCGAGCGCCGCGAGATCCACCGCAGGTGTCGTGAACATCGCACCACCGGGCCGATCGAGATTCCCAGTGGCGATGTTCAGGACGTCCATGAGCCAGGTCGAGAGCGCGCCGAACTCCTGGGCGCAGGTCCCGAGGCGCCCGTGGCAGACGGCGCTCGGAGCCGCGGCAAAGTCGAGCGCGAGGCGGCGGATCTCGCTGGCGGCGATTCCGACGTGCGCCTCCACCCGATCCGGAGCGAACGGCCCGACCATGCGTCCTACGTCGCCCAGGCCGACGCTTCGGTCGGCGAGGCCTCCCGGCCTCACCCGCTCGCTCGCGAACAAGACCTGGAGGATCGCCGCCAGGAGCAGCGCGTCGGTCCCTGGCCGGATGAAGTGGTGCTCGCTCGCGAGGGCAGCCGTCTCACTCCGCCGCGGATCGATCACGACGAGACGCCCGCCCCGCGAACGGAGGGCGCGGAGCCTCCGGATCACGTCCGGCGCCGTCATGGCGCTGCCATTCGAGACGGCCGGGTTCGCGCCGATCAGCAGCAGATGCTGCGTGCGGTCGAGATCCGGGACCGGCGTCGACGCCTGGTTGCCGTACAGCTCGTAGGAGACGAGCTGGCGCGGCAGGCCGTCCATCGACACCGTCGAGAAGCGACTGCGCGTGCCGAGCGAGCGTGCGAAGAGCTGACCGAAGAAGAGGCCCGCATAGCTGTGCGTCGACGGGTTTCCGGCGTAGAGCGCGACGGCATCGCGGCCGTGGCGCGCCTGCACCTCGGCGATCCTTTCTGCCGCGAGGCCGAGCGCGTCGTCCCAGCCGATCTCTCTCCACCGCTCGCCGGAGCGGAGGAGCGGCCGGCGCAGGCGATCGGGGTCGTTCTGGACGTCGGCGAGGGCGACGCCCTTCGGACAGACGTGCCCGCGACTGAACCCGTCGTCCGGATCGCCGCGGATCCGAAGTGCGCGCTGGCCGTCGTGCTCGACGACGAGGCCGCAGACCGCCTCGCACAGCATGCACACCGCCGCGCCGGTTCGCGCCGCCACGACGCGGAGCCCGCGTGCCGCTACGGCCTCACTCGCTGCGCCGTCGCCGATGCCGCCCGTGGAGGCCAGTCCACCCGCAGGACGCGCGGATAGGCGCCCTCCACCTGCCAGGTCGGCAGATTCGAGTTCGACGTCCACACGCGCCCCTCCTCGTCGAAGTCGATCTCCCGCGTGAAGGTGACCCGCGTGGGCAGCGGAATCGTGTGGAACGCCTCCGTTGCCGGGTCGAAGCGCAAGAGCGAGTCGCTCGCCGTTCCGCAGATCCAGACCATGTCGGTCCGGCGGTCGACGTTCAGGGCATACGGCGTCTCCGTCCCCGCTGGCACCGTCGGAAGCCGCCAGGTCTCGAACGCGCGGGTCTCGGGATCGAAGCGCGCCACCAGGTCTGCCGAGAAGCCGGGGATCCACAGGCGCCCCTTGGAATCGAAGCGCAGGCGCCGTGGGCCGGTGAACGGAGTATCGATCATCTCGATGGCGAGTGTCTCGGGATCGATGCGCCCGATCCGGTGCTGGTTCAGCTGGCTGAACCAGATGCCCCCGTCGGGCGCAACGTCGACGCCGTAGGGCACCGGAAGGTCCATGCCCTCTCCGGCGGGCAGCTCGCCAAGGTCGACGTGGCGGGCGATCCAGAAGAACACCGGCAGCGCCCTCAGAACCAGGTCTTGCCTCCAGGAGGCCGCAGGGAGCCGGATCGTCGTCACCACGCCGGTGGTCCTGTCGAGCATTCCCAGGTGGTTCGAGACGGCGACGCTGAACCAGATCCGCCCCTTGGGATCGAATCGCAGGGTGTGGGGGTAGAGGCCTTCGCCGAGTGGATGGATCTCCCACTTCTTCGTCCTCGGATCGAAGCCGGCGATCTGGTTGCCGAAGGAGAGTGTCAGCCACACCGTTCCGTCGGGTGCCATCTGCAGCGAGTGCGGGCCGACGTGGGCGTTGGCGTTGGGCGGCAGCACGGCCCGGCCTCCGGTGAAGCCGCCGAGCGGAAGGTCGCCGCGTGGCACGTCGAAGACCTCGATCGCACCGCCGGGCACCGATGGATCGAGGCGGGTGAGACGATCCTGGAGCTGGTCCACGCTCCACAGGGAGCCGTCGGGATGGACGGCAACGTCGTGCTGCATCGACGCGGCGATCCCCATCTCCCACTCCTCGATCACCGCGCTTCGCACGGCCGGGGCCGCCTCGGGTACGAAACCCGGCTCGCTGATGCGGGTCATGAGCGAGGGAATCGCCGTCTTCGGGTCGTACACGTCGTTGAAGAGCGCCGGCAGCGCGGCGCGCAGGTCGGCGCGAAGCATCCCGCCCATCCGCCCCATCAGCGCCAGCACCTTCCCCCAGTTCTCGTCGGTCCGGGGAAGCCGCGTGTGGAGGCTTCCCTGTTGGTGGCAGTAGGTGCACTGCCGCACCAGCTCCTCGCGCTGGGCCTCGTCGCGGATCCGCTCGAGGACCAGTGAGAACCAGCGGTTGGCCGGGAGCTGGGCCGTGATCGCCGCCGGGTCGGTCTCGCGGTCGAGGGTGACGTCGAGAATCGCCTCCCCGCGGTCCGGAGGCGTCTGGTTCTCGCGCAGCGCATCGCGCCACAGCGGCTGGCGAACGCGGACCGACCACGGCGCCGGACCAGTCAGCTCCGGAGAGCGATAGCGGCCGTCCTCACCGGTGTAGACCGTCACGCGGTGGAGCGGGCGGCCGTGGGAGAAGCTGACCATGGCTCCCGCCACGGGCGCGCCCTCAGCATCGTTCACACGCCCGACGAAGCGCCCTGCCTCGGCAGGGGTCGCGACAGCGAGCACGAGGGCCAGCCGAGGCGCGAGGCGAAGGAGCGTGTTGCCCATGTGCCTCCTCGTGACGAGCGACCGCTCGAGCTGCGACAATGCCTTGTGGGCGAGGCCAGCGTTCCCGATCAGGCCCTTGCTGGCAAGCCCAATCGGGAGGAGCCATGCGCCGCTGGATGGTTCCGCTCGCAGCCGGTCTCCTGGCCGGATGCGGCGCGTCCGACGATCCGTCGCCCGGCAGGGCCGAAGCCCAGCTCGCCGAGGCGCAGGAGGCCCTCGCCCGGTCGCTGGCTTCCCTGCCCTCCGGCGCGGCCAGCGACTCCCTCGTGGTCCGCCTCGCCTTCGGCGACGACGCCGATCTCGACCTCTACGTGACCGAAGCCTCCCAGGAGACGGTCTATTTCGGCAATTCTCCCGCGGCGGGAGGCGAGCTGCTCGCAGACCTGCGCTGCGGCGCATCCGCCCCGCGAGTGGAAACCGTCGTCTTCGCCACGAGGGCAGCGGGCAGGGTCCGCGTCGGAGTCGATGCCCCCGAGGCCTGCCGCGAAGACGTCCGCGACGCGCCTTTCGTCGTCGAGCTGTGGGCTGGAGAGCGGAGGATCGAGCGTCGCGGGGTCGCGTCGGTGGGCCGCTTCGACGTGATCGTTCTCGAAGTCGACGTCGACGCTCCGGCGGCGGCGGGTCGGTAGATGCCGTCGCGGGTCAGCGCACCTCGAAGACGCGGTACTCGACCCGCAGCGGTCCCACCCGGCCTTGGCTCACGACGAACAGACCGTTGAGAAAGGCGTAGCGCGGATCTCCCGTCTCGAAGCGCGGGCTCACATAGAAATAGGTCTCGCCGAACTCCGTGAAGCCGCCGCCGGAAACCGCCTGCATCACCTCGCCGGTCATGTGCAGGACGCCCGTGTAGGACACGTAGACGTTGGCGCCGTCGTGGGTCTCGATCGTGGCCCTCACGTCGAGGCGTCCGACTCCGTCGGCGCCGATGAGGATCCAGTCGGCGCCGCTCGGGAGGACGCGGCCACGAAGCCGGGGCCCGCTTACCTCCCCGCCCGTCACGTCGAAGATCTGACGCATGCCGTAGGGGCCGTTCCCGACGACCACCGGCGGCTTCAGCGTCGCGTAGTACTCGCAGAGCAACTCGAGCTTCGGGAGGTTCTTCACGGCGAGTCCTCTCTGGGTACGGTCGCGGGGACGCCCCCGGGTGCCGGCTCGGAACTCACACCGGCAGCCGGACCCCGCTTGGTTACCACGCCGATCTGGACGACGCCCGCACCGCGCACCGCATCCATCACGTCGACGATCCGGCCGTGGGGAAGCGCCCGATCGGCCTCGAGAAAGATCGTCTTGTCGGCCCGGCCGGCGTAGAGCTCCGCGATCCGCTCAGGGAGCCGCTCGGCAGGCAGCTCGACGCCGTTGACGAAGGCTCTGCCGTCGGCGGAAAGACCGACGGTGATCTGCGACGGGTCCGCTGCCGCGCGGCTCGTCTCCGCCACCGGCAGCTCGATGGGCACCTCCTGCTTCAGCATCGGCGTCACCACCATGAAGATGATGAGCAGGACGAGGACCACGTCGACCAGCGGCGTGACGTTGATCTCGGCCTTCAGGTCCTCGCTGGCGCTCGCCTGCACCGCCACCGCCTCTACGCCTCCTTGCGGCCGACTACGTGGAGCGGCCGCGTCGAAGAGCGCTGCGCCTCGCGGATGGCTGCGACCGCCAGCTCCTCGGCCACGCACTCGAGCTGCGCCGTGAGGCGCTGTACACGCTGTGTCAGATGGTTGAACAGCCACAGCGCTGGAATCGCCACGAGAATGCCGAGCGCCGTCGCCACCAGCGCCTCGGCGATTCCAGCCGAGACCGATCCGAGGCCTCCCTGCCCCGTCACCCCCATGGTGTGGAAGGCGCTGACGATGCCGATCACGGTTCCGAAGAGGCCCACGAACGGCGCCGTCGACCCGATGGTGGCGAGAACGCCGAGCCCCTGCTTCGCATCGATCCCCGACGCGACGACGATCCGCCGCGCAGTACGGTCGAATGCTTCGAGCGAGAGCGCCGACTCGCCCGCATCGCCCACGACGCGAGACGCCTCGGATACCAGATGCGCCACGTGGCTGTGCGGGTACTGGATGCCTTCGGCAGCCGCCGCGGCGACACCGCGCTCTGCGATGGCTGCCCGCCAGACCCGGAGGAACCGATCCGACGCGCGTGCAGACCGGGCGAGCTTGAACGTCCGCTCGAGGGCCACCGTGAGCGACGCAAGGGACATGCCCCCTAGGAGGAGCATCACGGCCTTGGCAAGCGGCCCCATCTGGGGCCAGAGCTCCGTCAGAGAGAGATTCATCGTGTCGTCGTCTCCCGTGGCCCGAGATGGCCCTGCTGGAACGCTGCGCCGCCGCTCATCGCAGCACGAACTGGATCGGAATCTCGAGCAGGACGCGAAGGGGCGATCCGTCGGAGCTGCGCGCGGGACGGAATCGCCACTTGCGGACGGCGGCGACGGCGTGCTCGTCGAGGAGGGGAACCGATCGCGTCACCCGGATGCCGGCGGGCTCGACCCGGCCCTCCCGGTCGAGGATCGCTTCGATCACCACGAGCCCCTCGGCCCCCTGCTGCCGGACCACCTTCGGGTATTCCGGCGCAACGCGCCGCACGAGGGCCGGCGCCGTCGCGGCAAGCGCCGCCGGAACGGGTGCCGCTCCTACCCCGCCCACAACGCCGCCCGCCATTCCGGTCGCCACGCCGCGCGGGTCGCCTGCCGACACCGCGGGAGGCACCGATGAAGAGGCCGACGCCGCTTCGAGGCCTCGATCCGGCGCCGGAGGCGTCGCGGCGAAGGGGCTGGCTTCCGCGTGACGCAGCCGGGTTTCGTCAGGATGGGCGATCGGCTTCGGCCTGGAGACGACCTTCTCCTTGTGCGGCTTGGGCTTCGCCACCGGGCGGACGGGCGACGCCGCAGGCGCTTCGAGACGCTGCCCTCGCGCAGGCGGCGGGGGCTCGACGAAGACCATCCGCACGATCGGCTCCTCCACCGGCGGGACTGGCGCTCCCAGGCGAACGAGGCCGGCGAACGCGGCCGCGTGCAGCCCCAACGCGAGCCACAACGCCCAGCCCATCTGCCGGCCCGAGAGAACGTCGGGCAGTCGATCGGCGCGCCAGCGGTCGTCTCCCGCCAGCAAGAACGCTCCCCGGACCGTCTCCTGGTACATCGCGGTGACCCATCCGCGCCGTACGGCGCTTCGCATGCGACGCCTCTCCCGGCCCATCGCTGGGGAAGGAAGGCGCTTATAGAAAACGACTTTCAATGTCTATGTCGGCTCTCAGCGTAGAGGACGCACCCCCAGCAGGTCAAGGGCGCCCTTGACCCGCCGGCACGCCTTCGGTATCTGGCGCTCTCCAGATTGAAGTTGGAAGTCGTTTTCAACATTTTTCCACCAGGAAGAGAACCAGCATGAATCCTCGACTCGCTATGCGAACGCTCTCGTCCCGGCTCGCCCCCCCGCGGGCCCCGTCGCGTCCGGTCGCCACGGTGACCCTGGCAGCCCTTCTGTCCCTAGCCCCCCTCCCCTCCCACGCAGCGGATCCGGCGGCGACGGCAGACGCGGCCATCGCGGAAGAGCCGGAGACCGACGGGCCGCCGGCGACGGCCGTCCAGGTCCCGTTGCAGACCGTCGTCGGCGACCGGGAGCAGTCCCGATTCCTCCCCGCGGTCGAGGACGTCGAGATCTACGAGGGCAAGAAGACCACCGTCATCGACCCCGAGGAGCCGCCCAAGGTCGTGGACGACAACTACCGGCAGGTCGCTCTCGAGAACGCCAGGGCTCCTTCTCGCCGAGGAGTCGACGCCCACTCGTGAGCATCGGCTACCGCGGGTCTCGACCCACACCGTACCCAGTTCACCCAGGTGCTGAAGGACGGCATTCCGATCGCGGCCGACATGTTCGGCTATCCCGAGAGCTACTACCTGCCGCCGATCGACTCGCTCGAACAGATCGACTTCGTGCACGGCGGTGCGATCGCTGCTCTACGGACCACAGCCCGGCGGTGCGCTGAACTACGTCACGAAGAAGCCGAACCCCGACGCACGCTTCTCGCTCATCTCGAACCAGACCTTCGGTTGCGACAGACTACTACTCCACCTTCAATGCCGTGTCCGGGACGATCGATCGGTTCGGCTACTACGGGTACTACTACCAGAAACAGGGCGACGGATTCCGTGAGGACAACAGCGACTTCGCGCCTCTACTCGGGAAGTGCCTGAAGACGAGCTACGCAGTCTCCGACACGAGCACGCTGTCCTTGTCTTCGACGGCTACAACGAAGAGCACGGCGAGCCTGGTGGACTGCGGCGCACGCCGGCGCGAACGCCGTCCTGTACTCCGTCGATCGCGACGCCACTTCGCGATCTACGATCGCTTCCAGCTCGAGCGCTACATCGGATCGGTGATCTACGAGAACGAGATCTCCGCCGATACGCTCCTTCGCGATGGCGGCCTGGGGCGGCTACTACAGCGCGCTGGAGCGCACGCCAGCGCGGCGGCGGCTTCGGAACGCTTCCGAGCGGCGCGCAGCGAGAACCAACTCGATCGAGGAGCCAGGTCTTCAAGACCGGCGGCCTCGACGCGCGAGTCCGCCAGAACTGGGACTGGCTCGGAGAGACCCACAGCCTGACCGCCGGCATCGAGTACTTCCACGACACGTCACCGCGGATCGACGAGCGAGGGACAACGCCCGATGCGACGATCTGGCGTGATCCGCAACAAGAGCCTGCGCCAGACGAACTACGGATCGGCCTTCGCGGAGAATCGCTTCGTCGTTCGGCGACTTCGCGATCATTCCGTCGATTCGGCTCGAGAACTTCTCCGAGTCCATCGACGAGAAGATCGAACGTCGAACGGACTGCAGCCGGGCTTCCGCTGGCCGACGAGAGCACCTACGACTTCGAGCCGCTCTACGGCCTCGGCGCCGCCTACACGATCGTCCCGTCGATCGAGGCCTACGCCAACGTGTCCTCCGCGTACCGGCCGGAGATCTTCTGCCAGGCAGTGCCAACGAGTCCGACCCAGTCCGTCGCAGGGAACCTCGCGCCGGGAAAGTCGTGGCAGTACGAAGTCGGCTTCCGCGGGCAGCCGATTCCGTTCGTGTTCTGGGACACGAGCCTCTTCTGGCTCGACTTCGACAACCAGATCGGATGCGTGCCAGCTCCCGGGAGGCGCTCAGCCAAATCCGCAACGTTGGACGCTCGCGGCATCTCGGATGGGAGGCATCGACCCAGATCGGAGATCGCTCGGCCTCTTCGACTGGTGGCACGACTCGCAACCTCTCCCGAACGATCGGTGAGCTCTCGATCTTCGGCGAACGTGATGCTGCTCGATGCGGAGTTCGCACGCGGCCCGTTCGAGGGGATGACCCCGCCTACGCCCCGACCACCTGGTCGCGCCGGTGTCGAGTACGAGTGGCGAGACGCTTCCGGGCGCAGATGCTCACCACCGTCGTCGCGCAGCAGCTACGGCAACGACAACAACACCGCCGACTTCGTACATCCCCGCCTACGCGGTCTACGACCTCACCCTGGAGGCCGACGTCTACGAAGACAAGGTCGAGCCCTACCTCACCGTGAACAACCTGCTTCGACGCCGACTACTGGGCGCGCGTGCGCAGCGACGGCATCGACCCTGCCTACGGCCGGAACTTCTACGGAGGCGTCAAGGTCGAGCTTCTGATCCCCGGCACGTGGCGGGCGAGCGTCTCCGCCATCTCGGCCGGGGATCGCGAGACGGCGACACCGGCCTTCTCGAGCGCCGCGATCTTGTCGCTGGCACGGCCCTTCCCGCCGGCGATGATCGCGCCGGCGTGGCCCATCCGCTTCCCGGCCGGTGCGTTCTGGCCGGCGATGAAGGCCGCGACCGGCTTCGTCATCTTCGCCCGGATGAATTCGGCGGCGGTCTCTTCCGCCGATCCGCCGATCTCTCCGATCATCACCACCGCCTTCGTCTCCGGATCGGCCTCGAAGAGCGCGAGGGCATCGACGAAGGCGGTGCCGATCACCGGATCGCCTCCGATCCCTACACAGCTCGACTGACCGATGCCGAGGCGCGAGAGCTGGTCGACCGCCTCGTAGGTGAGCGTTCCCGACCGCGACACCACGCCGACCGGGCCCGGGCGGGTGATCTGGGCCGGCATGATCCCGATGCGGCACTGCCCCGGCGTCACGACGCCCGGACAGTTCGGGCCCGAGCAGGCGGGTCCGGCAGCCGCTCAACGCGGCCTTCGCCCGCGCCATGTCGACGACGGGAATCCCCTCGGTGATGCACACGGCGAGATCGAGGTCGGCGTCGGCCGCTTCGAGGATCGCGTCGGCGGCTCCGGGCGGCGGCACGAAGATCACCGACGCGTTGGCGCCGGTCACCTGCTTCGCCTCGCGGACGGTGTCGAACAGCGGAATACCCTCGACGACGCTGCCGCCCTTGCCCGGAGCCACGGCGCCCACCACTCGGGTGCCATACTCGACCGACAGCCGGGCGTGGAACTGCCCCATCTTTCCGAATCCCTGCACCAGCAGCTTCGTGTTCCGATCGCACAGGATCGACATCAGGCCCTTCCCTTCGCAGCGGCGACGGCCTTCTCGCCGGCCTCTCGCAGCGTCTCGGCGGGCGTGATGTCGAGGCCCGACCGGCTGAGGATCTCGCGCCCCTCGGCGGCATTGGTTCCCTGCAGCCGAACGACCAGAGGCACCTTCACGCCGAGCTCGCTCGCGGCCGCGACGACACCCTCGGCGATGAGGTCGCAGCGGACGATGCCCCCGAAGATGTTCACGAGGATCGCCTTCACGTTCGGATCGCGCAGGATGAGCTTGAAGGCCTCCATGACCTTCTCCTTGTCGGCTCCACCTCCTGCGTCGAGGAAGTTCGCCGGACTTCCGCCACAGACTTGGATCATGTCGAGGGTCGCCATCGCGAGGCCCGCGCCATTCACCATGCAGCCGATGTCCCCCTCGAGGCCGACGTAGGCGAGATCGAGCGCCTTCGCCTCGCGCTCGCGGGGCTCTTCCTCCGCCGGGTCGTGCAGCGCCTCGATGTCCGGGTGCCGGTAGAGGGCGTTGTCGTCGAAGTTGAGCTTGCAATCGAGGGCAAACAGGTCTCCGGCCTTCGTCACCACCAGCGGGTTGATCTCGGCGAGCGAAGCATCCTTCGCCACGTAGAGCCGGTAGAGCCCGGCGAGGAGAGACTCGAACTTCGCGACCTGGGGGCCCGTCAGCCCGAGGCCGAAGCCGAGCTGGCGCGACTGGAAGGGCCGCAGGCCGACGTTCGGATCGACGTACACCGTCTGGATCTTCTCCGGCGTCGCGGCGGCGACCTCTTCGATGTCCATCCCGCCTTCGGTCGATGCGATCACCGCGAACTTCTCGGTCGCCCGATCGAGCAGGACCGCCACGTAGAGTTCGCGGGCGATCTCGCTTCCGGCCTCGACGTAGACCTTGTGGACGACCTTGCCCTCGGGGCCCGTCTGGTGCGTTCGCAGCGTCATCCCGAGGATTTCGCTGGCGACCTTCCGGGCCTCCGACGGCGACTTGGCGAGCTTGATGCCGCCGCCCTTGCCCCGACCTCCGGCGTGGACCTGCGCCTTCACGACGACGACCGGCACTCCGAGTGCGCGGGCGGCCTCCTCCGCCTCGGCGGGAGTCGTCGCGAGGCGGCCTTCCGGAACGGCGACGCCGAACTCGCGGAGAAGGCCCTTGGCCTGGTACTCGTGGACGTTCATGGGCGCTCTTCCTACAGCTTGATCTGCGCCGTCAGCGCTCGCACGTGCTCGACCGACGCGTCAAAGAGCTTGCGCTCGCCCGCGTCCATCTCGACTTCGAGCACCTTCTCGACTCCACCGGCACCGAGTACGCAGGGAACGCCTACGTAGAGCCCCGACACGCCGTACTCTCCTTCGAGGAGGCAGGCGCAGGCCAGGACCCGCTTCTGGTCGAGCAGGATCGCCTCTGCCATTTCGATGGCCGAGAGCGCCGGTGACACGAAGGCCGATCCGGTCTTGAGCAGGTTCACCACCTCGCCACCCGCGTTCTGGGTGCGGACCGAGATGGCCGCGATGGTCTCCGCCGACAGCAGACGCGTGATCGGGATTCCACCCACCGAGCAATAGCGCGGAAGCGGAACCATGGTGTCGCCATGACCGCCCAGGACCAGCGCCGTCACGTCCTGAACCGAGACGCCGAGCTCCCAGGCCACGAAGCTGCGGAAGCGGGTCGAATCGAGGACTCCGGCCATTCCCACGACTCGATTCTTCGGGAAGCCGGAGACTTGCTTGAACGTATAGACCATGGCGTCGAGAGGGTTCGAGATCACGATCACCTGAGCGCCGGGAGCGTGGTTCTTCACGTTCGTAGCGACGCTCTTCATGATCTCGAGGTTCTTCGCCAACAGGTCGTCTCGCGACATCCCCGGCTTGCGCGCCAGACCCGCCGTGATGATCACCAGGTCGGCGCCAGCGATGTCGGCGTAATCGTTCGTTCCCGTGACGTGCGCGTCGGAGCCCGCCAGCGGCGCGCCTTCCGCGATGTCGAGAGCCTTGCCCTGGGGCAGCCCTTCGACGACGTCGAAGATCACGACGTCTCCGAGCCGCCGATACGCAATCTGCTCGGCGAGTACGCCGCCGATGTTTCCGGCCCCGATGAGGGCGATCTTCCGTCGCATGGGGGTCTCCTTTCACTCCTTGATGGGAAGGTCCAGACGAATCGAGAGCTCGCGGAGCTGCCTTGGCTCCACGGGGCCCGGCGCCTCCATGAGAAGGTCCTGGCCGCGCTGGGTCTTCGGGAACGCAATCACGTCACGCAGGCTCTCGGCGCCCGAGAGCAGCATCACGAGGCGATCGAAGCCGAATGCGAACCCTCCGTGGGGCGGCGCGCCGGCGTCGAGCGCATCGAGGAGGAATCCGAAACGCTCGTCGGCGTCGGCCTTCGCGTAGCCGAGAACGTCGAAGATCTTCCGCTGGACGTCGCTCCGATGGTTGCGCAGGCTCCCCGACCCCAGCTCGAGTCCGTTCATCACTACGTCGTAGTGCGTTCCGCGCACTCGCTCGGGCTCCGTCTCCAGCAGCGGGAGGTCTGCTTCCTCGGGCGCGACGAACGGCATGTGCATGTAGGTCAGCACTCCATTCTCGTCGCGCTCGAACACCGGGAAGCTGAGAACCAGGAGCGGAGCCCACTGCCGGCAGTCGACACGGCCAAGCTGGTGTCCGAGGTCGGTGCGAAGCCGCGAGAGGATCGCGTTCGCCTTGGCGAAGTCGTCCGCGGCGAAGAACAGCACGGTCCCGGGTCGCGCACCGGTTCGCTCCGCGATCCCCGTCCGCTCGCTCTCGGAAAGGAACTTGGCGATGGGCGATTGCCAGGAGCCGTCCGCATCGACCCTCACCCACGCGAGGCCCTTGCCACCGAGCTCCTTCTTGACGAAGGACTCGAGCCGGTCGATTGCGCCCCGTGACAGGGCATCGGCATCGTGTACCGGAAGGCATTTCACGATGCCTCCCTTGTCGACGTTGGCTCGGAACGCCCGCAGGTCCGAGACCCGGAACAGGTCGGTGAGGTCGACCAGCTCGAGAAGCACGCGGGTGTCGGGCTTGTCCGAGCCGAATCGCGCCATCGCATCGGCATACGGCAGCCGCGGGAATGGCCGCGGCAGGTCGATCCCGGCAGCCTCGCGCCACGCATTGACGGTGATCTCCTCGAGCACCGTGAGCACTTCTTCGACGCCGACGAACGACATCTCGAGGTCGATCTGCGTGAACTCGAGCTGTCGGTCGGCGCGCAGGTCTTCGTCACGGAAGCAGCGGGCGATCTGGAAGTAGCGATCGAATCCCGAGATCATCAGGAGCTGCTTCATGATCTGCGGCGATTGCGGGAGCGCGTAGAAGCTGCCGGGCTGGAGGCGCGCCGGAACCAGGAAGTCGCGAGCCCCTTCGGGCGTCGCCTTGGCGAGGATCGGCGTCTCGATCTCGAGGAAACCCTGCTCCGACAGGGTGCGGCGGACCGACTGGTAGAGCAGGTGCCGCACGCGGAGCGCGCGCTGGAGAGGCGGGCGGCGAAGATCGTGGATGCGATGGCGAAGCCGCGCGAGCTCGTCGGCGCCCGAGTCCTCCTCGATCGCGAACGGCGGCGCCGTGGCCGTATTGAGGACGCGGACCTCGCGGGCCGTGATCTCGACCTCTCCCGTCGCCAGCTTCGGGTTCACGGTCTCGGGTGTCCGACGTTCCACGACGCCGCGCACCAGCACGACGAACTCCGAGCGCAAGACCTCCGAGAGGCGATGCGCCTCGGGAGCGACCTCGGGCTTGAAGACCACCTGGACCAGGCCCTCCCGGTCGCGCAGATCGACGAAACACACGCCGCCGTGGTCGCGGCGGCGGTGGACCCACCCGGCCACGACGACCTCTTGCCCGACGCAGGCGGCGGTGACCGCGCCGCAGTCGTGGCTGCGGCGAAGATCTCCCATGCCGTCGAGGGGGACGGCGGCCCCGCGTTCAAGGCCCTGCGACAAGGTGACGACCCCGATTGATCGATGCGATGGACCGATGCCGTTCCCGGCGGTGCGGAGCCGGCAGTTTCGGGCGATCGGGGACGCCTCGCAAGGCCGCGGGACGCCGCCCGCACGCGGGGACTCTCCCGCTCCGGGCCCCGCCGCGTGGCGGGGCGGGCTCCGTCAGGAAAGGTCGGACGCCGAGCAGACCCGGTTCCGGCCCAGCGACTTGGCCCGGTACATCGCCTTGTCGGCCTGGTCGAGGAGGTCTTCTCGCGTCCGGCCGTGGGTCGGGTAGCTCGCCACACCGACGCTGACGGTGAGACGCAGCGCCCCTCCCCGGCCGCCGTCGAAGGTCGTCTCCTCGACCATGCGCCGGATGCGCTCGGCCACCTGGGTCGCTGGCTCGAGCGGCGTATCGACCAGGACGATGGTGAACTCGTCTCCGCCGTAGCGCGCCAGCGTGTCCACCTGGCGGACGCACGAGGCCAGCACCTTCGCGAGCTGCCGGAGTGTCCGCGACCCGACGAGGTGGCCATGTCGATCGTTGACGAGCTTGAAGCGGTCGAGATCGAGGAAGAGCACCGACAGCTCGCTTCCATAGCGCTCGGCGCGCCGGATCTCGTGATCCGTCGCCGCCAGCAGGTAACGTGCGTTGTAGATCTCGGTGACGTCGTCGAGGAAGGCACGCTCCTTGGCGCGGTTGTAGCGCTCGGCGTTCTGCAGGGCGAGCTCGGCATGTCCCGCCACCATGCGTGCGCGGGTGATCTCCTTGTCCTCGAAGCAGCGGCCATCTTCGAAGAGCCAGAGGACGCCGGCCTCGGTCTCCCGCCCCCGCACCGGGACCACCAGCAGGCGAACCGGGTCGATCCCGGCTGCGACCAGCGCCTCGTGGACGGCGCCATGGGTCGCGATCTCGATGTCGACCAGCCCTTCGAGGTCGACGGGCTTCTCCACCGCCAACACCTGCCGCAGCCGCGTGGCCTCACCTTCGGAGAACCCCCGGAATACGGCGCCGTCCGACATCGAGACGGAGCTGCGGTGGAAGACCCCGAGGCCTCGGCTGCGCGAGAGCGTCCGCAGCAGCACGTCGAGCGCCACGGAGTAGACCTCGCCTGGTTCGAGGCACGGGCCGAGCGCCCGGCACGCTTCGAGCACCGCGAGCTCGTCGCGCAGCCGCACGTTCTCCTCACTCAGCCGCCGGCGGACGAGCGTCCGCTCGACGAGGTGGGCGAGCTCCTCGCCCTGGATCGGCTTGCGCAGATAGTCGGCCGCGCCCATTCGCAGCGCTTCGACCGCGCTCTCGATCGACGCATTGCCGGTGAGTACGATGAAGTCGATCCCGGGATGCTCGCGCTGGACCCTGGCCAGCAGCTCGAGGCCGGTGAGACCGGGCATGGTGAGATCGGAGACGATCAGGTCGGCTCCCTCGCGCCGCAGGGCGTCGAGGGCGGCGTCGGCCGAAGGAACGCAGATCACCTCGTAGCGGCCCTCGAGGGCCTCGCGGGCGAACTCGAGCTCGAGGCGGCTGTCGTCGACGATCAGGACGCGCGCTCGAGGATCTTCGGTCATGGATCGTCCCCGGCTCCCGATGCGGGGGCAAAGCGCCCCTCCCCCGTGCAGGATCGGCGCTCCAGACCCGCAGCTTGAGCCTCGAGCCCGCGAGGATACCAGCAGGAAGGCGCTGGAAACCCCCGCCGCCCCAGCCCTGCTATCCCTTCCTCCGGGTTCCCCTGGGAGGCAGGACAGACCATGGATCCTCTCCAGACCGCACTCGACCGCTGGCGCCGCGAACGCGACGGCTTCCGGTGGGACGTGCCCGACCCGTTCAACTTCGCCCGCGACGTCGTCGGCCGCTTCGCCGCAGAGCCGCGCCGCCCGGCGCTGCTCTGGCGCAGCGCGGCAGGTGACGAGGCGCAGCTGGACTTCGCCGCCGTCGACGAAGACGCGCGGCGGATGGCCCGCCTGCTCGCCGATCTCGGCGTCGCTCCCGGAGAACCGGTGATCGTGATGCTGCCGCGAATCCCCGCCTGGCAGACGGCGATCCTCGGCTCCCTCGGCGCCGCCGCCCTGGTGGTCCCGAGCTCGACGGTCCTTCGCCCCAAGGACGTCGCCTACCGGGCCCGCCACAGCCGGGCGGCGGCGATCATCGCAACCCCGGAGTCAGCCGCGGCGGTGGACGCCGTCCGGGATCAGCTTCCGTCCGTTCGACACTTCCTGGTGTTCACAGGAGCAGACGAAGCGGTTCCCGACGGCTGGACGGACCTCCGCGCGGCGCTGGCGCGGACCGACCCCGACCCGCCCCACCGGCCGACGCGGGCGTCGGACCCCGCGCTCGTCTTCTACACCTCGGGGACCACGGGGATGCCGAAGGCGGTTCTCCATTCGCACGCGTACACGTTCACCCAACGCCTCACCGCGGCGCACTGGCTCGGCCTCCGCGGCGACGATCGGCTCTGGACCACGAGCGACACCGGATGGGCGAAGGCCGCCTATGGCGTTCTCTTCGGCCCCTGGAGCGTGGGCGCCGAAGTCTTCCTCTATCACGGACGGTTCGAGCCGCGGAACGAGCTGCGCCTGCTCGCAGAGGTCGGCCCGCAGGTCTTCTGCGCGCCTCCGACCGAGTTCCGACTGCTCGTGAAGGAGGATCTCTCGACGCTGCGCGTCCCGCGGCTGCGCGAGGTGGTTTCCGCCGGCGAGCCCCTCAACCCCGAGGTGATCCGCGCCTTTCGCGACGCTACGGGCCTCACGATCCGCGACGGCTTCGGCCAGACCGAGACGATCCTGCTCGTCGGAAATTTCCCGGGAATGCCCGTGCGTCCGGGTTCGATGGGCCTTCCCATGCCCGGTCACGACGTCGAGGTGATCGACGCCGACGGGCGCATCCTGCCGCCCGGCGAGGTGGGAGACATCGCCGTGCGCGGGCAGCCGCCGAGCCTCTTTCTCGGCTACTGGCAGGACGAGGCCGCGACCGCAGCCTGCCGGCGTGGCGAGTGGTACGTCACCGGAGACCGCGCGACCCGCGACGAGGACGGCTACTTCTGGTTCGTTGGGCGGGCCGACGACGTGATCATCTCGGCGGGCTACCGGATCGGCCCGTTCGAGGTCGAGAGCGCGCTGGTCGAGCACCCCGCCGTCGTCGAGGCCGCCGCGGTGGCGTCTCCCGACCCGGATCGAGGAGCGGTGGTGAAGGCGTTCGTCGTGCTCCGGCCTGGCGTCACAGGCGACGCCGCGCTCGCGCAGGCGCTGCAGGAGCACGTCAAGCGAGTGACGGCGCCGTACAAGTACCCGCGCCAGATCGAGTTCGTCGACTGCGCTTCCGAAGACCGTGAGCGGAAAGATCCGCCGGGTCGAGCTGCGAGGGCGCTGACCCGATTCGGTGCGCGCCCGGCGCCCCGACCACGCGCGGGAGCAACTGTTCCAGTCCATCCACGAGGCCCAGACCCCGGCCGCCTGATCCCGAGCAGGCCACCCCCCGTCAGGCTCATCTCTGGATTGGAAGGGACTGGGGCATCGTGGAATGGCTCTCGCTATCGATCACCCCACGGATCCAGGAGCGCAACCCCGGTCTTGGCGAAGTCGGCGGTGTTGCGGGTGACGATGGTGTACCCGTGATGGATCGCGGTCGCGGCGATCAAGCCATCGATGACCGCGAGCGGGGCGCCCGTGCGCTCGGCGCCCGCAGCGAGACGACCCCAGGTGATGGCAACGGCGTCATCGACCGGAAGCACTCGCTCTCCGTAGCTCGACCGGAGCGTGGCGAGCCAGGAAGTGAGCGCAGTCTTCTTGCGCCCGGCTCGAAGCAAAGCGATGCCACGCTCGATCTCTCCGACGCTGAGCACGCTGAGAAAGAGGGCCCGTCCATCCTGAGTCTCGAACCAGCCGGCCACCCCCGGGTCGGGCCGGGGCCTCGTGAGCTCGGAGAGAGTGCAGGTATCGAGCAGAAAGCTCACAGTCGGATCTTGCGGCCGCGGTCCCGGTTCCGTTCGAGATCGAGTTCGTGCAAGCGAGCCTTCCGCAGGAACCGCTTGAAATCGGACGCGCGATGACGGAGCCGATCATAGTCGGCGGGGCTGAGCACGATCGCGGCGGGGCGTCCGTGCCGCGTCACGATCTGCGGGCCCTCGGCTGCGCTCGTGTCGATCAGGGTGCTGAGCTGCGCCTTCGCCTTCTGGAGCTGCCACGACCTCGACATTGGCGATCCTCCAGAAACTGGTCAGTCAGGTCAGAATCCTAGCCCAGCCGGCTCCTGGTGCCAGGTCCGGCTCCGGTGGCAGCCGCAACGCGCGGCCCGGCTCGACACGCCCTTTGCCACGAGCACGCATTGGGTTGCAGCGCGCGCGACAACCTGCGGAGCCGTTTGCGACCGGGCGCGGGGAGTCGCACGACGCCCGCGCCGAGCAGCAGCGCTGCTGAAGCGGTACGATTGGGTACGGGAGAGACCACCGGGCTGGACTCGGGCCGCCGGGAGCGCCATGAGACGGGAAGATCTGCTCGCCAGGATCTCGATCAATCCCGAGATCTGCTTTGGAAAGCCCTGCATCCGGGGCCACCGGATCTGGGTTTCCTTGGTCCTCGATCGGATGGCGGGCGGTGCAA
The DNA here is from genome assembly GCA_963710635.1 of uncultured delta proteobacterium. Taxonomy (GTDB): domain Bacteria; phylum Myxococcota_A; class UBA9160; order UBA9160; family UBA9160; genus MYXO. Next base: position 209,878 of record CAVQAY010000004.1, on the reverse strand, counting down.
GCGTCGTCGAGATCTTGGACGACTACCCGGGTCTCGAAGAGGCGGACGTCCTTGCCTGCATCGCCTATGGCGCCGAGATGGCGCGGGAGCGGTACTTCGACACGGCCAGCGGCCAGCGCGATTGAGGCTGAAGCTGGATGAGAACCTCGGCGAGCGTGGCGCACACCGCCTCCGCGCTGCAGGGCACGACGTCGCGACCGTCCCGGCGCAGGGCATGTGCTCCGCGCCTGACGCGGCGCTGATCGAGGCCTGTCGGCATGAGGGGCGCTGCCTCATCACGCTCGATCTCGACTTCGGCAACCCGCTGCGCTTCGACCCCGCCCACTACGCCGGGATCGTCGTGCTTCGCCTTCCGCCGAGACCGGGCGAGGCGGAGCTTCAGCACCTGATCGAGACACTCGCCGAGGCGCTTCCGGCAGCGGGTCTCTCGGGCAGACTATGGGTCGTACAGCCCGGACGGGTACGCGAGTACCAGCCCGAGCGTTGACCGGGACGAGCGGGGAGGTTCCTTCTCGGCAGGCCTTCGACGGCCGAGACGCCTCGGAACGCCGCGCACCCGAACGGCCACGAGCCGGAGCGGGCCGCCCCAACCCCAACCCCGACCCCACCCTGCTCAGCGCGACGAATCAGCGCGTCCGGGCGAGCCCGAGCGGCCGAAGGATCCGTCAGCTCTTCTCGTCCTTCGTCGGCTCCGCCGGCGGGAACACCTGCTTCCAGGTATCGCCCGCATCCTCGGTACGGAGCACCAGCCCCCGCTGGCCGACGATGAAGCCGGTCGTCAGCCCGGGAGCGAACTCGAGATCTCGCATGAAGGTGAAGATGTCGGGGAAGCCCTTCTGCGGCGCCGACCATGCCTTTCCGCCGTCCGTGGAATAGCGAACGAGCCCCTTCTCACCGACGGCGATCAGCTTGTTTGCCGAAGGATAGACGGCAAAGAGCGCCTGCTTCCGGCCGGTCTGCTCGTAGGTCCACGTCACCCCACCGTCTTCGCTGCGCAGCATGACGCCGCCGAGCCCCGCGATCATCCCCGCCTCGGCGTCCTTGAAGCGGACGGTGAAGAGATACGGGTTCTGTGCAACGTCGACGCGGATACCCGGCGCGTCCGCCCGCCGCCCGTCGATGTAACGCTGCAGGAACGTGGGGTCGTCCTTCTGGAAATCCTCCCAATCGTACGGCGGCGAGCCCCGCATTCGAATCCGATCCGAGAGGAGTCCCGCCTCCTCGAGCACCGCCTTCACGCTCGTCAGCCGCGCATCGAGCAGATCGAACAGCTTCGAGGGGTCGCCATCCCTGGTGAACTCGGCGATCTCCCGTTCGGTCGCCACGGGCTCGATGAGCACGTTGAGGTGGGCCTCGCTCTCGATCTCCTTGGCGAAGGCCTCGAGCTGCTGGATGTCCTCGGGATTGAGTTCGATCTCGTTGTATCCCAACACGACGGGTTCGGGCTTGATATCACCGCGGATCTCGCCGCGAATCCAGTTCTTGCCCTTGTCGTTGCTGTAGAAGAGGTAGCCGAACTCTCCCGCGATCCAGCACTGGTCCGACGGCGGCGGCAGACAGAAGACGTCGTTGAGCCCGACGTCCTCGTAGACCTTTTGACCCTTCCGGACCCTGTCCTGGTCGACCGGCGAGAGCCACACGAACTGCGGATGCTCCTCGTCGATGGTGAGAGAGGCGTCCTCCCAGGCCTGGCCGCCATTGCTCGTGAAGAGCCGCGTGCCCCACTCGCCGACCGCCCAGGCGGTGTTGGCGTCGATCGCATGCACGCTGAACAGGTGGACGCCCTGTTCCCGCTTGACGTTGGGCTGCTCCTTCCAGGTGACTCCACCGTCGTCGGTCCGCAGGATCGTCCCGAGCTGGCCGACGGCCCAGCCGTGCTTCGCGTCGGGCATCGACACGCTGTACAGCGAGCGGCTCGTTCCGCTCTCGCGCCCGAGCCAGGTTTCGCCCCCATCCTGGGTCTGCAGGATGGTCCCGTAGTAGCCGACGGCGACCGCGTTCTTCGGGTCGATGACGGAGACCGAGAACAGGTCGTCATTGATCTGGAACGAGCGCTGCGCCTCGTTCGCATCGCCGCAGGCGGAGAGCCCGATGGCGGCGGCGAAGATCCACGCCGCCTGCCGGCAGGGGAAACGCATCGGGGCACTCCTCCGTTCGAATCCGGCCCGCCGAGCAGGTCCGGGAGAGACTGCGGGGCCGGAGCGCACTCGCTCCGGCCCCGCCTCGACAGCTGGCGTCCTAGCGGCCCTGGGTCAGACGGCCGACGTCGATGTAGCGCCGCACCTTGCCGGCGTTCGGCAGCGGCGTCCCGTCGTTGTCCCAGAACTCGATCCGGTTTCCGGTGCCGGTCTGCACGTTCACGATCGTGTCGGTCACGATCTTGCTGTCACGCGGATCGGCCACGCCTTCCCAACCGGGGTAGTAGTTCGGGTCTTCCTTGTTGCCGTCGGGGCTCCAGCGCTTGTTGTGCCAGATGATCTTCCACAGCTCTTCCTTCTGGTCGTAGGCGAAGGAGTAGAGCGCCGACATCGTCTGCTTGTCGATGTAGATGTCCTTGTGGTGGTACGGATGGTCCGGGTTCTTCGGCTTCATCCGAACCTTGATCGCCTTGCGAAGCTCCCAGCGGTCGTCTGCGTACGACAGTCCATAGGGACCGAAGTTGTGGTCCTTCGTGTACGGGTAGGCCTTCACCTTGCTGTTGACGGGCGCCAGGATGTCCATCTCGCCCAGACACTCCCAGGTGTACTGGGGAACGATCCCCGCGAAGCTCCGCAGGTCGTCGAACGTGAAGTCGGTTCCCGACACGGCGTCGGTGCGCTGAGCCGTCGAGATGCGGCGAACGCGGCGCAGGGTCGGAACGTAGACCCAGGTATCGTCGTTCTTCGCCTGGCTGCGCTGCCCATCCGACGACTTGTACCGGTAGGTGATGAGCGCGATGCCGCGGGCGTCGAACGGCGCGGTCACCTCGACGCCGAACGCGCTCTTGCGCTTTTCACCGCGGAAGAGGTCGCCTTCCTGTCCCTCGAGAAGGTCCTTCTCGACGCGGTTCGACAGCGCGATCGTCTTCGACGTGCCCTCGTAGTAGAGCGGGAGCTGCTCGCCGCGGTCCCAATACGAGTAGAAGTACCGGGTTCGCGTACCGTCGCCTTCCCACTGCCGATCGAAGTCCCACATCAGCTTCGTTCCGGCCTGCGGGTCGCCCTTGCAGTTGATCTCCTCGATCGGGAAGGGCTGGCCCGCCGTGTAGTTCTCGAGGCTCTCGTCGGGTCCGATCTTCGCCTGTCCCTTGAACTTCTGCGTGGCCTCGACGTACTCCTTCGCCGGAGAATAATCCCGGTAGAAGGGGCCGATCTCCATCTTCATCCCGTCGTAGAAGAAGAAGTCGCGGTTGTTCCAGAACTCGACCGGGAGGAACGGCTTGATGGATTCGATCTTCTCCATCGTGATCACGTCGCCCTCCTTGAACTTGGGGGCGCCCGCTCCCGAATCCTCTGCCTGCTGGGCAACCGCCGGCGCGGCCAGCGCGAGCGCAGCAGCGAAGGCCACCCCGCTCTTCGTGAACCAACCCATGGTGGAGTCTCCTCGGTGTCGGATCGTTTTCGGATCGTTGGGGAATCGTTCGTTCGGTACGCGCGACGTGTCGTGCGAACGCGCGAGTCTAGCGGAACCCGGGCCAAGAACGGCGCAAGATGACCGCCTCGAGGGCCTCCCCCCGTGCTCGTATCCCGGCAAGACGGCCCTGCCTCTCTAAATCAATGCCGCTCGCGTTGTCAAGCAGAAGCTCTCACGGCCACCTGCAGGCGGGCACCGCAGCCGGCCGTCTCTTCCGGTTCGACCGGCGGCGGGGGGGCTTCGATTCAAACCGGGGTCGCCGGGGCCGGGAGGAGTGCGGCGCTCCAGCTCCCGGAGCGTGGGGTTCGCCCTCCGGGCGCCCGCCGGCCGGATTCCGGCGGACGCGCTGCGTCCGAAGGGATCGCTCCGGAGGGGCCGCCCGTACGGGCCTCGGGCTCTTCCGGGAAGTCCGCCGAGGCCCGATCCGCCCGACGGCTCGGCCGGATCAGCCGCGCGTTCGACGCGGCCCGAGCCGCAGACCCTGGAGCCGGATGAAGCCCGTCGCGTCCGCCTGGCGGTACGTATCGGCGGGGCCGGCATCCTCGAAGCTCACGGTGGCCTCCGAATAGAGGGACACCGGCGAGCGACGCCCGGTCACGCGGACGTTGCCCTTGAACAACTGGAGGCGCACCTCGGCGGTGACGTTCTCCTGTGACTTCTCGACGGCGGCACGAATGAAGTCCATCTCCGGCGAGAACCAGAAGCCGTTGTAGATCAGCTCGGCGAAGCGAGGAGAGAGCCGGTCGCGCTCGTGCATCACCTCACGATCGAGGGTGATCGACTCGGCTGCGCGGTGCGCCACGTGGAGCACCGTCCCTCCCGGCGTCTCGTAGACGCCCCGCGACTTCATTCCGACGAAACGGTTCTCGACGAGGTCCACGCGGCCGATGCCATGGACGCCGGCGATCTGGTTGAGCCGCGCAAGGAGCCGTGCGGGCGAGAGTTCCTCTCCATCGAGGGACACGGGAGTACCCCGCTCGAAGCCAACGAGCAGCTCCTGGGGCTCGTCCGGCGCCTTCTGGAGCGAACGCGTCAAGACGAACATCTCCTCGTCGGGCGCTCGCCAGGGATCCTCGAGGATTCCGCCCTCGTAGGAGATGTGGAGCAGATTGCGATCCATCGAGTACGGCTTCTCGAGCGTGGCCGTGACCGGGATGCCGTACTTCTGGGCATACGCCATGCAGTCGGTCCGCGACTTGAGGTCCCACTCGCGCCAGGGAGCGATCACGGCGAGCTGCGGCGCAAGGGCACGGTAGGCGAGCTCGAAGCGGACCTGGTCGTTGCCCTTGCCCGTTGCACCGTGGGCGACGGCGTCGCAGCCCGTCTCACGCGCAACCTCGACCTGGTGCTTCGCGATCACCGGCCTCGCGAGGGAGGTGCCGAGCAGGTAACTCCCCTCGTACACGGCATTGCCGCGAAGCGCGGGGAACACGAAATCCCGAACGAATTCCTCGCGGGCGTCACGCACGACGCAGTCGACGGCGCCGGTGGCCCGCGCCTTCTCGGGAAGCCCCGACAGCTCCTCCTCCTGCCCCACGTCGAGACAGAAGGCGACCACCTCGCACCGATGGTGCTCGATGAGCCAGCGCAGGATGACCGACGTATCGAGCCCGCCGCTGTAGGCCAGGCACACGCGCTTCACCGACGAACCCGACGACATGGGGAACCTCCGGCGCCGAGTCTACCGAAGCCCCCCAGGGAGGGTCCGAGTGCCTGGACGAACGTCGTCGCCGGCGATCACCAGGGAGAGCGCCCAGGGGGCGCCCTTATTGAAAATGAAATTGATTTTCTTTAGGCTCTGGGGTGCACGCACGTAAGGATTACCGAGGGACCGGGACGCGTGGGGCCAGAAGGTATGCGGAAGGTGAAGAGACCCAGGAGACCGGGAACGGCTGCCCGCGGCGGCTTGATCGCGGGCTGGCTGGCGGCGCTCGCGGCCGGCGTCGCCCAGGCCCAGGACCCGGGAGCGCTGATCCGTGCCCAGGAGATCTCCGCGGAGAGCGACTCTTCCGAGGCCTGGAGTCGACGAGAGACGGCGACCGGATCATGGCTCGGGGCGCGCCCCGCTCTCGCCGAGCGGGGCGTCGAGGTCTCGGGCGGCTACACGGTGGACGTTTTCGGCAACACGACCGGCGGCACGAAGCGCAGCGCGGTCGCTGCAGGCCTCCTCGATCTCGGAATCGAGGCAGACCTCCAGCGCCTCGTCGGCTGGCCGGGAGCCACCTTTCGCGCGACGGCCTTTCATCTCGCTGGCGACGATGCGTCGGCCGTCCTCGTCGGGAACCTCTTCACGCTCAGCAACATCGCCGGACCATCCGGCTTGCGCCTCTACGAGCTGTGGCTCGAGCAGTCCCTGTTCGACGGTCAGCTCTCGGCGCAGGCCGGCCAGCTCGCCGCCGACGTCGAGTTCGCCGCGCCGGAGCATGGAGCGCTCTTCATCAACGCCACGTTCGGCTGGCCGGCGTTCCTGTCGGCAAACCTTCCCGGCGGCGCCCCCGCCTTCCCCATGGGCACGGCGGGCGCCCGGCTCTCCTACTCGCCTGCGGACTGGATCATGGTCGATACGGCCGTCCTCCAGGGCGACCCTCTCCTGCAGGACCCCGACGCCGACGGCTTCGAGTGGGATTCCGGAGAGGACGCAGGAACCTTCGTCGTGAACGAGCTGCACCTGCGCTGGAACGCGGACGAGCCGGCGTCCGGCCGCGGCGGGGAGCTCGGCGCCGGCCTCTGGTACCACGCGTGGGACTTCCCGAGCCCGGACCCGCTCTCGACCGAGGAGTACTCAGGAAACTACGGCGCCTATGTCGTCGTCGACCAGATGCTGTGGAGCGAGACCGGGCCACCGGACTCGTTCAGCCCGGACGCCCGCCCGCGCCAAGGCCTTGCCGGCTTCCTTCGCGCCGCATGGTCTCCCCACGACCGGAGCGTGATCAACTTCTACACCGACGCAGGGCTCACCTACCGCGGCCTCCTTCCCTCGCGTGACGACGACGTCTGCGGAGTCGCGTTCGCCTACGCGGCGCTCACGGGCGGAGCCCGCGCCGCGCTCGCCCTCGCGGACGCCGAACCCGCGCGGGGGGAGTGGCTGGTGGAGGCGACCTACGAAGCGCGCCTCCTCCCCTGGCTCAGCGTGCAGCCCGACCTGCAGATCGTCATCGATCCGGGCGCCACGACGAGCCTGGAGACCGCCGTCGTCGTCGGCACGCGCGTCGCGATCACGTTCTGACCCGGGCCGCGTCGGCCCGAACCCGGGTCGCCGTCAGCTGCGGAGCTGGACCTCGTAGAGCTCTTGCTCCTCGATGATCCGCGAGATCTCGTCCTCGGAGAGCGTCCCTGTCGCGTTCACGGTGATCGACTGCTCCTTGCCCGTCTCCGTGTCTCGGGCCGAGACGCTCACGATGCCGTTGGCGTCGATGTCGAAGGACACCTCGATCGAGGGCTCTCCCTTCGGCGCAGATCGGATCCCCGAGAGCACGAACTCGCCGAGCAGGTCGTTGTCCGCCGCCGTGTCGTTCTCACCCTGGAGAACGCGGATCTTGACGGCCGACTGGTTGTCGCGGGTCGTCGTGAAGGTGTGCTGCTTGCGCACCGGGACGGTCGTGTTGCGCTCGATCAGCTTCGCGAAGTGGCCGCCGAAGGTGGCGATCCCCAGTGACAGCGGGGTGACGTCGAGAAGGAGCAGCTTCTTGCCCTCGCTCATCAGCGCTTCCCCCTGGATCGCGGCACCGACCGCGACCACCTCGTCGGGGTTCACACCTTTGTGCGGGCGCTTTCCGAACAGCTCTGCAACCGCGTTCTGCACCAGCGGCATGCGCGTCTGCCCGCCCACGAGAACGACCTGGTCGATCTCGTCGGCCCGCAACTCGGCATCCCGCAGGCACTGCTCGACGAGCTTGACGGTCTGGCGAACGATGTCGTCCACCATGGCTTCGAGCTCCGCGCGCGTCAGCTCCAGGTTCAGGTGCCGCGGCCCCCCTTCGGTGTTGGCGATGAACGGCAGGTTGATCTCGGCGGTCTCGCGCGTCGAAAGGTCGCACTTGGCCTTCTCCGCTGCGTCCTTGAGGCGCTGGAGCGCCATCGAATCGCCCCGCAGGTCGATGCCCTCGGACTCCTGGTACCTCTCGATGAGGAAGGTCACGATGCGGCGATCGAAATCCTCGCCACCCAGGAACGTGCTGCCGCCGGTCGAGAGCACCTCGAGCACGCCGCTGCCGAGCTCGAGGATCGAGATGTCGAAGGTCCCTCCTCCGAGGTCGTAGACCGCGATCTTCTCGTCCTTGCGCCTGCCGAACCCGTAGGCGAGCGCAGCGGCAGTCGGCTCGTTGATGATCCGCAGCACCTCGAGGCCGGCGATCCGGCCGGCGTCCTTCGTACACTGGCGCTGGCTGTCGTTGAAGTAGGCCGGCACCGTGATGACCGCGTCGCGCACGGTCTCTCCGAGGGCCTCCTCGGCCACGCGCTTCATCTCCCGAAGGATGATCGAAGCGACCTCGGCGCACGTGAAGACCTTGCCTCCGAGGCGGATGCGCGCATCGTCGTTCGGGCCTCGAACGACCTCGTAGGGGCACAGCGCAATCACCTGCTGGGTCTCGGGAGCGTCGAATCGACGGCCGATGAGACGCTTCGAGGCATAGACCGTGTTCCGCGAGTTGGTGATCGCCTGGCGCTTGGCCAGGTGCCCGACGAGCCGCTTGCCGTCCTCGGTGAGCGCGAAGATCGACGGCGTGGTCTTGTAACCGCCGGCATTCGGCAGCACCGTCGGCTGGCCGTTCTCCACGATGGCGACGCACGAGTTCGTCGTCCCCAGATCGATCCCGATCACGCGGCTCATGCTGACCCTCCTGGCTCCAAGACGTCGTCTAGCCGAGCGTCCGCAGCTCGGCTTTGAGAGATGCATCCTTCGGATCCAGCCGCAGCGCGGCCTCGAACTCGCGGCGCGCGTTCGCGACCAGCCCCGCCGACCGGTAGACCTGCCCGAGCAGCCGCCGATACGCGGCGTTCTCGGGAACGAGCTCGCACGCGCGCGCGGCGTATTCCTTGGCGCGCCTCGGGTCCTCGCCGAGCAGCAGGACGAGCCGGGCCGCCTCGAAGTTGGCTTCGGGCGCGTGGGGGCGATGGTGGAGCGCCTCCTCGAAGAGCCGCAGGGCTTCGCGAGAGTCGCGGACCTCGAGCGCGCGCTCGGCTTGGCGGATCAGCTGGCCGCCCCGCTCCTCGCTGGCCTTGCGCTGGACGGCGCCGAAGGAGTCGCGGTAGGCCTGGTTCGCGGGATCGAAGGCAATCGCGAGCCTCACGCTGGCGGCGGCCTCGATCCAGCGCCCGGCCTTGAGCGCCGTCATCCCGGCCTCGAAGAAGCTCTTCGCCTTGGCCTTGCGCTGGGACAGCTCGCGAAGGCGGGCAGGGTGCAGCGCAGCACGTGCGCGGCGAGCGGCCTGGGCGCTCTCGGCGACGCCACTCACGGGAGCTGCGCACGAGCTCGCCGGCTCCTCCAGGCTCCGCTCGACCTCGGCCCGCGTCGTCGGGTCGGACAGCAGCTCGTAGGCTTCGGCAATGCGTCCGAAGACGCGCTCGAGCCGGTCGGCAAAGGATCCGATCCGGCGCCGGAAGTAGCGGTCCGGGTGGAACTCCTTCGAGAGCTCGAAGTAGGCGCGCTTGACGGTCTTCGGATCGGCGCTGCGAGGCACGCCGAGAAGCTCGTGATAGGGGCGGTCGAGGCGCGCCTCGAAGGCCAGGATCTGCTCCTGGGCCTCGATCGACAGGTCGAGGCCAGGGTCGAGGGTCGGGCTGTCGGCGCCGCGCGCCGAGGGGGCGGGCTGCGCCGCCGGGCGCTCCGCAACCTCCACGGTCAGGAGACCTGCCTCGACCCAGCCCTGAAGGCAGCGGTCGATCTCCTCGGGAGCGAGTCCACCCATCTCGCAGAGAACAGGCCAGGGGGTTTTTCCATCGATCCGTGAGAGGAGATAGCCCTCCACCGGGGAGAGGGAGAGCCGCGCAGGATCGCACCCGGGCGCCAGCCTCGGCACCCGCAGCGTTCCGATCCTCGCCGCACCCAGATGCATGATTCCCCCGGCCGGGACGAACCCCGCCTCGTCCTCAATCGGCGGACTGTCACCCGAAGCTGAGATCGGGCGCAGACCCCAAGGGGAATGTCTAGGTGGGGATCGCTCCGAGGATCACGCGCTCGAGGATGGCCTTCTGGGCGTGGAGCCGGTTCTCGGCCTGGTCGAACACGATGCTTCGCGAGCCGTCGAGGATCTCGTCGGTGATCTCCTCTCCGCGATGGGCCGGCAGGCAGTGGAGCACCCGCGCCGCAGGGGCGTGCCGGAGCAGGCGCGCATTCAGCTGATAGGGCTCGAAGAGCGCCCGCCGCTGCTCCGCCTCGTCCTCCTGACCCATGCTCGTCCACACGTCGGTGTAGACGAAGTCGGCGCCCCGGACGGCCTCGACCGGATCTTCGCTCCACGACAGCCGCGCGCCGCTCTCCGCAGCGAGCTCCTCCGCACGCCGCCGCACGCGCAGCGCGGGCTGGTGGCTTCCAGGCGTCGCCAGGCGGAGGGTGAGTCCGAGCACTGCAGCCGCCTCGAGCAGCGAGTTCGCCACGTTGTTCCCGTCGCCAACGTAGGCGATCACTGCCGTCGAGAGATCCGCGCGCTCGGCGACGGTCTGCAGGTCGGCCATGGCCTGACACGGGTGCAGCAGATCGGTCAGGCCATTGATCACGGGGATCGATGCCACGCGCGCCATCTCCTCCACCAGCGCATGGCTGAAGGTCCGCGCCAGGATCACGTCGACCCAGCGCGAAAGGTTGCGAGCCACGTCGGCCGGGGTTTCCCGCGTTCCGATGCCCACCTGCTCCGGTCGCAGCAGGATCGCGTGACCGCCGAGCTGCGTCATGGCCGTTTCGAAAGTGACGTGGGTCCTGAGCGACGGCTTCTCGAAGTACATCGCCAGGGTCCGGCCTTCGAGGGTCCGCGGCCGCCGCCCCTTGCGCTGCAGATCCTTCAGTACGCGGGCCCGCGCGAGGATCTCGCGCAGATCCTGCGCCGGCCAATCGGAAAGCGCGAGGAAATCCTTCGGCATCAGCGCCGGATCAGGGTTCCGACGCCGACGTCGGTGAAGATCTCGAGGAGGACGGCGTGCAGCATCCGGCCATCGACGATGTGGCTCCGCGCCACGCCGCCGTCGAGCGCATCGAGGCAGCACTCCACCTTGGGAATCATCCCGCCCACGATCGTGCCATCGTCGACGTAGCGCTTCACCTCGGCCGCCGAGAGCTGTCGAAGGAGCTTTCCGTCGGCGTCCTTCACCCCCTCGACGTCGGTGAGCAGGATCAGCTTTTCGGCGTGGAGCGCGGCGGCGATCGCCCCGGCCGCCTCGTCTGCGTTCACGTTGTAGGTGACGCCCTCGGCATCGACGCCGATGGGCGCGATCACCGGAACGAAGCCCGCTCCTGCCACCGAGGTGACTACGCTGGCATCGACGGCGACGACGTCGCCGACGCGGCCGAGATCGCGCCCTTCGACCATCTTCTTCTCCACCCGCAGGAGCCCTCCGTCGCGGCCCGTCAGTCCGATCGCGCGCCCTCCTCCCTGCTGGACGAGACCGACGATCTCCTGGTTGATGGTGCCGCCGAGGATCATCTCGACGACCTCCATCGTCTCATCGTCGGTGACACGAAGCCCATCGACGAACACCGACTTCTTGCCCATCCGATCGAGGGTGGCGCCGATCTGGGGTCCTCCTCCGTGGACGATCACCGGTCTCACGCCGATGTACTTGAGGAGAACGACGTCCACGGCGAACGAAGCGCGCAGATCCCGTTCGGTCATGGCATGGCCACCATACTTGATGACGATGATCTTCTCGTAGAGCCGCCGGATCCACGGCAGCGCCTCGACGAGTACCTGCGCCTTGTCGATGAGGTCTTGCACGCTAGGAAGCCTGCGCCTCGCGGCGGGCGTTCGCCACCTCCTCGATCGACTCGACGAGGCTGCGGTAGAGCATCACGTTGCGAACGGCCGCGGAGAGGGCTGCCGCCAGCACCTCGCCCGCTCGGGCCGATGCGCGGTCGGGCTCCCGCGGGAAGATGCGCGCGACGCCGAGCACCTTGCCCCGGAAGGTGAGCGGCAGGCACAGCAGCGGCCCCGCGGAGCCGCCGTCGGGCGTGTCGACGGCGGCGTCGAACCGCGGGTCGGCCTGCGGCGAGTCGCTGGCGACGAGCCGGCCGGTCTCGAGCACCGAGCCGGTCAGACCGCGGCCTCGCGGCAGCAAAGGCCGGTCTGCGCGAAACGCGCCGTCGCACTCGGCCTCCCGAACCAGGTCGCCGCTCGCGGGGTCGCACAGATACAGCGAGACCGGTGCCGCCGAGAACGCCGCAGCAATCGGCTGGAGAACGGCGGCGAGCAGCCGGCGGGGCTCGACCTCTGCCGCAGACGCATCGCAGATGCGGCGAACGAGCTCGGAGAGGTCTCCGTCTCGGGATGCTTCGACACCGGCCTGCGCCGGAGCCGCGATCGGTCCGTGATCGAGAAGCGAGCCGAGCTGACGCGCGAGGATACGGAGCAGCGCGACGTCGCTCGGCTCGAAGGGGTGCCCCCCAGGCCGGTCGGTGGCGCACAGCACGCCGAGGGTCCGCCCTGCTCCCGGGATCGGCGCCACGACGAAGGCCTTCGACGTCGTAGCGGCCGGGACGGCCCTGGCCGGCGAAGCGGGCGTCAGCGGTGACGTCGTCCACGGCGATCACCTCCGAGCGCGCCGTCGCCATCGCCGGCCACGCCCCTCCCGAGGGGCACCGGCGTCGAACTCGTCGGGGGCCAGTCTTGCGCCCCGTTGCGGCGACCACCTGCAGCCGGGCGCCGTCGTCCTGGACGAGCAGCAGCGATGTCTTGTCGGCATCGAGCACCTCGGCGACCGCCGCTGCCGCCCGCGCGTGGAGCACGGCCCTTCGCTCGGGCTCGTCGACGTCCGCTGGGCGAGCTCGGCCAGATCGTCGATGCTCCGGGCCAGCGCTCGGCGCGGGCCTGCAGGCCCGCCAGCTCTCGGCCGAGCGCGTGGCTCTCCAGGGCGCGCCGCACCACGAGTACGAGCTCCTCGTCGTGGATCGGCTTCGCGAGGTATTCGAACGCGCCGAGGCGGAGCGCCTCGAGCACCCGCTCCTGCTCGGTGTACGCGGAGAGCATGATCACGCGCAGCTCCGGCTGCCGCTCGCGAAGCCGCCGGAGCACCTCGATTCCGTCGAGTCCGGGCAGCACGAGGTCGAGCACCACGACGCCTACGTCGGAGGTCGATGCCAGCTCGAGGGCCTCCCCACCGGTCGCGGCCGTGATGCATGAGAGGCCGCGCGCCTCGAGCACGTCGCGGATCCCCTCCCGAAAGAACCGCTCGTCGTCGACGACCAGGATTCGCGCCGGAACCGTCATGCCCCTCCCCCTCGCCGCGGGCCCGTCCACGACCGATGAAAGCACCTCAGAGGATGTACCGCGAGAGGTCCTGGTCGCTCACCAGCGCTCCGAGGCGCTCGCGGACGAACGCCTCGTCGACGACGAAGCGTCGCCGTCCCCCGGTCCGGAGCGTCGAAGGAGAGCTCGTCGAGCAGCTTCTCCATCACGGTGTGGAGCCGGCGGGCGCCGATGTTCTCGGTGCGCTCGTTCACCGTGGCCGCGATCTCGGCGATCGCGCGAACGCCGTCCGTCGGTGAAGTCGAGCTCGACGCCCTCGGTCGCCAGCAGCGCCGTGTACTGCCGGACCAGCGAGTTCTGCGGCTCGGTCAGGATCCGGACGAAGTCCTCCCGCGTCAGGCTCGCGAGCTCGACCCGGATCGGGAAGCGCCCCTGGAGCTCGGGGATCAGATCCGACGGCTTCGCCACGTGGAACGCGCCGGCCGCGATGAAGAGGACGTGGTCGGTGCGCACGGGGCCGTGCTTCGTCTGGACCGTCGAGCCCTCGACGATCGGCAGCAGGTCGCGCTGCACGCCCTCGCGCGAGACGTCGGGCCCGTGCTGGCCGCCCTGCCGCGCTCGCGATCTTGTCGATCTCGTCGATGAAGACGATCCCGATCTGCTCGACGCGCTCGATCGCGAGCTCGCGCACCGCGGTCCATGTCGACGAGCCGCGCCGCCTCCTCTGCGACGAAGGCCTCGCGCGCGGCGGGCACCTTCAGCCTGCGCCGCTTCGTCTTCTTCGGCATCAGGCCCGCCGAGCAGGTCCTTGAACTGGACTCCCATCTCCTCGACGCCCTGGGGCGTGAAGATCGAGAGCTGCGGCGCACCCGCTCCCTCGGCGAGCTCCACCTCGATCTCGCGGCTCGTCGAGGGCGCCCTGCGCGCAGCAGCCGCCGGAGCTTCTCGCGCGTCTCGCCGCCCTCGGGCCCGTCGCCACCGGCGGCGCGGTGGCGGAAGGCGGCGGCAGCAGCGCGTCGAGCACGCCGCTCCTCGGCACGCTCCTCGGCCTTGACCTGCACCGCGCGGCGCTCCTCCTCGGCCACCAGGTTGACGCCGAGCTCGGCGAGGTCGCGGATGATCGACTCGACGTCGCGCCCGACGTAGCCGACCTCGGTGAACTTCGAGGCCTCGACCTTGACGAAGGGCGCCTGGGCGAGCTTGGCGAGCCGCCGCGCGATCTCGGTCTTCCCGACGCCGGTCGGGCCGATCATGATGATGTTCTTCGGCGCGATCTCGTCGCGCAGGTCTCCCTCGACGCGCAGGCCGGCGCCAGCGGTTGCGCAGCGCGATGGCGACGGCGCGCTTCGCCTCGCGCTGGCCGACGACGTAGCGGTCGAGCTCGGAGACGATCTCGCGAGGGGTGAACGAGCGCAGCTCGGTCACGGCAGGGTCACCACGGTGATCGCGTCGTTGGTGTAGATGCAGATCTCGCCCGCGACCCGCAGCGCCTCCGTCGCGACCTCCCGAGCCGGGAGCGGGGTGTGGCGCACCAGCGCCCGGGCGGCGGCCAGGGCGTACGATCCGCCCGAGCCGATGGCAGCGATGCCGTCGTCGGGTTCGATGACGTCGCCCGTTCCCGAGACGACCAGCACGCCCTCCGTGTCTCCGACGACCAGCATCGCCTCGAGGCGGCGCAGCATGCGGTCGCTCCGCCACTCCCTCGCCAGCTCGACGGCCGCCCGGCGCACGTTGCCCGGAAACGCCTCGAGCTTCGCTTCGAGCCGCTCGGTGAGCGCCAGCGCGTCGGCCGCTCCGCCCGCGAAGCCCACGAGTACACGGCCGCCGCCGACGCGGCGAACCTTCTGGGCCCCACGCTTCATGACGACGTTTCCGACGGTGACCTGCCCGTCCGACGCCATGGCCAGCGCGCCGTCGCGTCGTACGGCGAGCACCGTGGTGGCGTGAACTCCCGTCGTCTGGCTCATCGCGCGCCCCTCCTCGGCGTGCGGAGGTGCGCACGCGGATGCGCCGCATCGTAGACCCGAAGCAGGTGCTCCGCCGAGACGGCGGTGTACTTCTGCGTCGTCGAGAGGCTCGTGTGGCCGAGCAGCTCCTGGATCGATCGCAGATCCGCTCCCATGTCGAGCAGGTGCGTGGCATAGCTGTGGCGAAGCCGATGGGGATGCACGGCGTCAGCGACGCCTGCGCGGAGCTGTCGGGCGCGGAGCACGCGCCGCACGTCGCGGGCGCCGAGCCGCGCCGGCGTCGGAGGCGACTTCGTCCCGCGTTTCCGCAGCGCGGTGAAGAGGGGCTCGGCCAGCACGCCCGGTCGCCGGCGTGCGGCGAGGTACGCCGCGAGCGCCTCGCACGCCGCGCTCGGCAGCGGAACGACGCGCTCCTTGCCCCCCTTTCCCCAGACACGGACCTCGTTCCCCCGCAGGTCGAGGTCGCGGACGTCGAGGGCCACCAGCTCGCCGACGCGCAGGCCTGCGCCATAGAGCAGCTCCGCCAGCGCCCGGTCGCGGAGCGCGCGCTCGGCATCGCGCGGATCCTCGGAGGCGCTCCCCGCACCGCCTTCGACGAGCGCCTCGCAGTCGTCGACGGCCAGCGGCTTCGGAAGCCGACGGGGAATCTTCGGCGCGGACAACGTGACGGTCGGATCCTCGGCGCACACGCCCTCTCGCACCAGGAACCCGTAGAAGCACCGGATCGCCGACAGCTTGCGGGCGATGGTGGCGGCGTCGCAGGCGCGATGGCGAGACGCGAGGAAGGCGCGGATGCGGTTGGGCGTAACGATTCCGGGGGCGGCGCCCTCACCGAGGAAGGCGGCGAGCTGGCGAACGTCGGCGGCGTAGGCCCGAGAGGTCTCGGGAGAGCTGTTGCGCTCGGCGCGTAGCGAGCGCCCGAACGCGCGGATCGCGGCGTCGAAGGTCACGGAGCGTGCGCTCCCACCTGCGCCCGCCACGGCTCGAGCGCTGCCAGGGCGCGCTCGGCCAGGCGCTCATGCTTCTCGCGACGAGGGACCCTCCGCGCCGATCCCTCGAGGGGAGCAAAGAGGCCGTAGTTCACGTTCATTGGCTGGAAGTGCTTCGGATCGGCCGTCTGCAGGTACCGGAGAAGAGCGCCGTGGGCCGTGGCCTCCGGGGGCGGCGGCGCTGCCTCGCCGTGGGATTCGAAGGCAGCGAACACTCCCGCGAGCAGCCCGAGCGCTGCGGACTCGACGTAGCCCTCTACCCCAGCCATCTGTCCTGCGAGCCGGACATTTGGACGCGATCGAAGCCTCAAGTCCGCGATGAGGTGCCGCGGAGCATTCACGTAGGTATTGCGGTGCACCGAGCCGTAGCGGGCGAAGACGGCTCCGCCGAGCCCAGGAAGGCTCCGCAGGATCCGCTCCTGCTCTCCGATCCGCAGCCGGGTCTGGAAGCCGACCAGGTTGTAGAGCACCCCTCGCTTGTCTTCCTGCCGGAGCTGCACCACCGCATGAGGACGCTCGCCCGTTCGCGGATCGATCAGCCCCACCGGCTTCATCGGGCCGAACGCCAGGGTGTCGCGCCCGCGGCGGGCCATCTCTTCGATGGGAAGACAACCCTCGAAATAGAGCGACGCCTCGACCGCGTGCAACGGCACCTTCTCGGCGGCGAGCAGGGCTTCGACGAACCGCTCGTAGGCCTCGCGTCCGAGCGGCAGGTTCAGATAATCGCCCTCTCCCTCCTCGTATCTCGACGCCCGGAACGCGACCTCCATATCGATCGAGTCGGCGTAGACGATCGGCGAGATGGCGTCGTAGAAGTAGAGGCTCTCGACCCCCACGATGCGCTGCAGGTCCGTCGCGAGCTCGGCCGCCGTGAGCGGCCCCGTCGCCAGGATCGCGCGCTCGCCTGCGGGCGCCTGCGTCACTACCCGGTGCTCGACCGTCACGTTCGGATGCGACGTGATCGCATCCGTGATCGCGCGGGAGAATGCAGTGCGGTCGACGGCGAGGGCGCGGCCCGCCGGCACTGCGGTCTCGTCCGCCGCACGCAGCACGAGCGAGCCGAGCCGTCGCATCTCCTCCTTGAGCAGGCCGACCGCGTTGCCGAGGGAGTTGGCGCGCAGGGAGTTGCTGCAGACCAGCTCGGCGAAGTCGGGGCTCACATGGGCCGGCGACGACCGGTCGGGCTTCATCTCGACGAGGGTCACCGCGACGCCGCGCTCGGCGGCCTGCCACGCGGCCTCGCAGCCGGCGAGGCCCGCGCCCACCACGACGAGCCGAGGCGTGACGGCGGATCGCATCGAAGGCGGGTCCTCGCTGGGGGGGCGGAGGGCGGAATGGAGGGATCATAGCGAAGCGGGCGGTCCGGTCCCGAGTGTCCGGAGCGAGCCGACGATCCGGAGCCTTCCGTCCCGGTCCTCCGCGACGCACCCCGACAGCTCGAGCTCGAGGAGCGCGAGAGCGAGCGCCGGCGGCGATACGCCAAGGCGGCGCGCGAGCTCGTCGCGGGTGGCCGGACCGGCAGCGAGCGCTCGGAGCACTGGGGGGTCGGGCCGCGCGGCTGCGCCCGGCGGCTCCGGCGCCGGGCGTCCTGCGCCGGGAGGTAGGCCGAGCTTCTGGAGCACGTCTTCCGCCGAGAGCAGGACGTGCGCACCGTCGCGCAGCAGCCGGTTCGTACCGGCCGAGGTGGCCGCTCCGAGCGGACCCGGCACGGCGAACACATCGCATCCCTGGTCGGCCGCGTGTCCGGCGGTCACCAGCGACCCGCTACGCTCGCGGGCCTCGACGACGACGACGGCGCGTGCGAGGCCGCTGATCAGGCGGTTTCGCAGGGGGAAGTGCGAAGCACGTGGAGCCGTACCCGGCGGAAACTCGGTCACGATCGCGCCGCCTCCGGCGATCATCCGCGCGGCCAGCCCGCGATGCGACGGCGGGTAGACACGGTCGGGTCCGCAGGCCTGGACGGCGAGCGTGCGGCCGCCGGCATCGAGGGCGGCCTCGTGCGCTGCGGCGTCGATCCCGCGGGCGAGGCCCGACACCACGACGAGACCTGCGCGAGCGAAGCGAGCCGACAGTGCGCGCGCCACGGCGAGCCCGTAGACGGTCGGTGCGCGGGCGCCGACGACGGCCACCTTCTCGGCGCACAGGAGCGACGCGTCTCCCCGCACCAGGAGCAGCGGCGGTGCGTCGCACAGGTCGGCGAGAGCGGCCGGATAGCCCTCGGCGCCGAGGGGGAGCGCAACGGCGCCGCACGCGGCGAGTCGCCGTAGTGAATCGGCGACGCCACGGTCGGACGGTCGCGCGACACGCGCTGCACGGAGCCCGCGTTCGGGGTCTCCGTGTTCGGCGAGGATGCGGACCGCGTCGGCCGGCGCCCACGCGAACGCCTGCTGGAAGGCGAGCCACGTACACAGCTCTCGGCGCGAGCCTTCGTCGCGAGGATCGAGACGCCGCCGGCTGGCGCACTGCACGCGCCCTACTCCCGCGGGACCGGGCTCGCTCTCCGGATTACCTCATGCGGGAGGACGCCGCCAGCCGTGAACGTTCGGACTCAGTTCGTGAGGCCCGCACCGCGATAGACGTCGCCGCGCGCCAGATCCGTGCTCGCCGACACGACGTAGGCGGCTGCGCTCTCGGGCCGGACCGAGATCACGACGAGTCGGCCGATCACGGTGTCGGGCACCTTGACGGACCGGCCCCGCACGTCGTCCCGGATCATCCGCCCGGGCCGGACGACGTCGAGCGCACTGCCGGCCGCGAGCCCACCGTCGCTGCCGCGATCGAGATAGACGACGTCCATCGCGCCCCCGATGACCCGAGGGCCGACCAGATGGGAGATCTCTCCTTGGACACTTTCCGGTGTCGACTGTACGCGCAGGGCGGACGGGTCTCCAGTGTCACCGACCGGCATCAGCAGGTCGTCTACGTGGACTGCGTCGACGGCGCCGTGGATCACCGCCGCCGCCGTGTCTCCCTCGAGCTGCGTCACCTCGGCCCAGCCGAGCGCCGCGATGAACGTGCCGATGAAGTCACCGGTACGGGGATCGGGCAGGTTGCGGAACGCCCGAACGATTCGCAGCCGGTCGCCGGCCTGCACCTGCCCCCGGCCCATGTCGATGTAGATCGTGTCCCCCGACCCGAGGGCGCCGCGTTCGGTCGGATTGCCGATCACCCGGCCGACGACACCGGGAGAGCCGGTCGTGAGGAACGAGAACCCGAGCATCGCGGTCGACGCATCGAGCCCGCGCAGTTCTCCGGTGCCAACGGCGGGCATGTCACTCGCCATGGCCGCCGGCGGCGCAATCGGGTCCGACGTCTTCAGCTGTGCGACCTGCGAAGGCGAGAGCCTGCGGATCTCGTCGCTGGAGACCCAGAGAACGTCGCCGGGCTGGATCGCCGCCTCTCCGGCTTCCTTCCAGAGCGTCGGCCACACCCAGGGAGTGCCCAGATAGGCCTCGGAGACGTCCCAGAGGGTCTCGCCGGCGGCGACCGTGTGGAGCCGGCCCTGCCTCCCGTCCGGATCGGTGGCCGAGGGGCCGAGCGCCAAGCGCGGCGGCGCGTCGCCGGCAAGTGCCGGCGCGGCCATCAGGAAGATCGCGAACGCGAGAGGCAGAAGCTTCATGGGATCCCTCCGGCGCGGGTCGCGCACGCCGCGCGGACCCGGGCCCCCGGCTCATCGGCAGCCCACCGGAATCGCTTGAACGGCGCGGGCTCCCGGCCGTCCCCTGCCGCGGGAGTGCTCTAGGACTGCCCGGCCGTCGCGGGGCCGCCCTGCTGCAGGCGTTCGAGCATCGACCGCACCTCTGCCAACCAGGCCGGATCCTTCAGGGTTCCGCCGCGCTCCTCGACCTTCTTCCGCAGCGCGTCCAGGTCGGCGAGCGCACGTGCGAGGACCTCTCGGGCACGATCCGGCTCGTTGTTGGCCTCGTAGGCCTGGGCGAGGTGGTGACGGATCAGGCCGAGGTTCACGTCGTCGGCCGGGGTGGTGGACTCGGCCTCCTTCAGATAGCCGATGGCGGCCCCTGGAACGCCCTTGCGGAAGAGCACCCAGCCGAGGGTGTCGGCGGCGTTCGGATTCTCGGGCAGCTTGGCCTTCGCCTCCTGGGCGAGCTCGAGGGCGCGATCGAGGTTCTCGCCCTTCTCCGCCATCAGATACGCCAGGTTGTTCTTCGCGGCGGCGAGGCTCGAATCGATCTCGAGCGCCTTCTCGTAGAGCGGTATCGCCTTCTCCGCCTCACCCATCGACTCGTAGAGCGACCCGAGGGCGAGGTGCACCGAGGCCGAGTTCGGCTGTGCGGCGCGAGCCTGCTCGAAGGTCCGGACCATCTCCTCCATCCGACCGGCCTGCGCCATCAGGGACGCAAGGCTCTGGTAGGCGGCCAGGTCGTTCGGATCCAGCTCGATCGCCCGCCGGAAGCTCCGCTCGGCATCGGCGGGCTTGCCCTCGAGCGCGCTGGCGATCCCCTGCAGGTGAACGAGCCGCGCGCTCTTCGGGTTCTCGCCGACTGCCTTCGCGATGCGCTCCACCGACTCCGCGACACGTCCCTCGTTCCGGTCGAGCTGGAGCATCGCCTCGAGCACCTCCGGGTGCCCGGGATGCAGCGCATCGGCCTTCTGCAGCGCCGTCCGCGCACGCCCGGCGTCTCCCAGGACGAGATCCACCCGTCCGATCGCGTAGTACGCCTCGGCATCGCGGTCCTTCTCCGGAATCTTCTCCAGCTCTGCGAGCGCATCCTTGGGCTTGCCGAGGCGAACGAGCGATTGCGCGAGATGGAGCCGGGCCTCGGCGTCGCCGGGACGCGCGGCGAGATACTTGCGGCTCTCCTCCACCGCGACGTCGAACTGGTTCGTCGACGCATGGATGCGCGCGAGCATCTTGCGGGCCTCGGCGAGATCGGGCTCGATCTCGACGGCGCGAGCCACCTCGGAGCGGGCGCCGTTGGCGTCACCCTGCAGGAACAGCGCCGATCCCAGCAGGAAACGCGCCTGGGCCCAGTCGGGCTTCGTCTCGAGCGCCCGCCGGAGAGCGGTTGCTGCGTCCTGGTTGCGCCCTTCGGCGAGGTCGATCTTCGCCTTGACGAAGAGCGCATCCGGATTTCCGGGCTCCTTGGCCAGCATCGCATCGGCGATGCCGCGGCCCTGGGCGATCTTCTCCTTCGAGCCCTCGCGATAGCCCATGTCGAGGAGCAGCTCGGCCTTGCGCAGCCGGGCCGTCTTGCTCTCCGGGTTGCGCTTCAGCGCGTCCTCGGCCGCGGCGAGAGCCCCCGCGAGGTCTCCCTTACGGCCTCGGAAGGCCGAGAGTACGAGCCACGTCTTCTCCTCGTCGGGCTTGGCGCGGGTCGCCTGCTCGACCATCTCGTCGGCCTTCTTCTCCTCGCCCCGCGACACGTAGAAGCGCGCCAGGGCATAGAGGCTCTCCAGGTCGTCGGGCGCCTTCGCGATCGCGTCGCGCAGCGTCCGCTCGGCGTCTTCGAAGCGGTTCCGGGCGTAGTAGAAGCTCGCCAGCGTCCGGTAGGCGGTGGAGAGCTGGTCGGTCTTCGCCTTGGAGACGGCATCGAGGAAGACGCTCTCGGCCTCGGCGTCGCGCGCGGGATCTCGCGCCAGGAAGCTCGCCAGTGCGACGTAGCTGGGGAACTCGGGCTTGATCTCCACGAGTCGCCGGAAGAGCGGCTCCGCCTCTCCGGGCTTGCCGTTTCGCACCAGGAAGTCCGCGTACAAGAAGGTTGGCGCGGTGTCCGTCGACTCCAGCTCCATGGCCTTCCGGAGCGCCTCCTCCGCCTCCTCCATCCGCTTCGACCGCTCGAGGGCCTGGCCGCGCAGCACCCACGCCGCGGCGTCATCGGGCTTCGCCGCGATCACGTCGTCGGCCTGCTTCAGCGCCTCGTCCAGCTCGCCTGCCATCCGCGCGAGCTGGCCGTACTGGAGCCTCGCCTCGGTGTTCGACGGGTCGAGGCGTGCCGTCTCGCGAAGCTCCCAATAGCCGCGGGACAGATCGTTCTGCGCCAGATACGCCTTCGCGAGGCCGTAGTGCGCGCTCGCCCGGTTGGGATCGAGCTGGAGGACGTTCTTGAACTCGATCACGGCCTCGGCGTACTTGCCCTGCTTCGCGTACTCCTCACCGCGCGATTCGTGCTCCGCCAGCCGACTCTCCTGCCCCTGACAGGCCGGAAGCGCGGCGAAGACCGCCAGCAGGAGCAGCACCGCGAGGTGCGGGAGGCGTCGGGTCCGTGTCATGAAGAGTCCCCCAGGGTCTGGCCGGGCTTGGTATCGGAAGTATGCAGCTACTTCAAGCAAAGCCCACCGTCAGGCGACCGACCGGTTGCGCCGCCACCTCGGATGCGTGAGCGCCAGCTTCTGGATCATGTAGTTGAGCTTTCGCGGGCTCACCCCCAGCATCTTGGCCGCTTCCTTCTGTACGTGGCCCGATCTCTCGAGCGCCTCGATCACGAGGCTCCGCTCCATCGTCTCCAGACAGAGGGTCTCGGGGATGGCAGGCCTCGCCGAGGCAGGCCGAGGCCGCGCCGTGGCCGGCGTCGGACCGAAGTGTCGTGCATCCACCTCATGCCCGTCCGACAGCAGCAATGCCCGCTCGATGGCGTTGCGAAGCTCCCGCACGTTGCCGGGCCAGGCATGCTCGACGATCCGCTCGCGCGCCGCCGGCGTGAACCGGGCCCCCTGCCGTCCCAGCTCGCGGGCGAAGTAGGCGAGGAAGTGCTCGGCCAACGCCAGGAGATCCTCGGGCCGCTCGCGCAGCGGGGGCAGATGGATGCGGATCACGTTCAGCCGGAAGTAGAGGTCCTCGCGGAAGCGCCGGGACTCCACCTCGCGTTCGAGCTGTCGGTTGGTCGCCGCCACGATCCGCACGTCGGTGCGGATCGGCTGCCGGCCGCCGAGGCGATGGAACTCTTGCTCCTGGAGTACGCGCAGCAGCTTCGCCTGGGTAGCGGGAGAGAGGTCCCCCACCTCGTCCAGCAGCAGCGTCCCTCCGTCGGCCTGCTCGAAGCGGCCCACGCGGAGCCTGTCCGCACCCGTGAAGGCGCCCCGCTCGTGGCCGAACAGCTCCGACTCGAGCAGCGTCTCCGGGAGCGCCGCGCAGTTCACCTTCACGAAGGGATGGCCAGCACGCGGCGACCGGGAGTGGATCAGCCCCGCCAGCAGCTCCTTGCCCGTCCCGGTCTCGCCGGTGACGAGCACCGTCGAGCGGCTCTGCGCCACCCGTCCGGCGAGGTCGATGGCCTCCCGCAGAGCGGGGCTCGAACCGACGATGTTCCCCGCCGCGTAGGCTCCGGCCCGCTCGGCGCGAAGCTCCTTCACCTCACGGCACAGGCGTGCGTGCTCCACTGCGCGTACGACGTGTACCTCGAGCTGCTCGAGGCCGAAGGGCTTCTGGAGAAAGTCGAACGCGCCGAGCTTCATCGCCTCGACCGCGTTCTCGACGCTCCCGTGGGCCGTCATCACCAGAACGGCAGTCGTCGGATCGCGCTCGCGGGCGACTCGGAGCACCTCGATCCCATCCGCCCCGGGCAGCCGCAGGTCGGTGACGACGACGTCGTACGGCGCTGCCTCCGGATCGCGGAGCCTTTCCACGGCGCGGCCGCCGTCGGCCTCCTCGTCGACCTCGCTCCAGCACTCGCGGAGCGCCGTCGCGATGCCGAGCCGGAGCGCGGCGTTGTCCTCGACGATGAGGACGCGCGCGGCGCGCGCTTCCCTCACAGCGCGCCTTCTCGCGCGAGTGGGAGGCGAACCCGGAAGATGGCGCCCTCTCCCGGCCGTCCGTCGAGCTCGAGAGCGCCCCCATGACCGACCACGACCTTCTGGGCATGGGAGAGTCCGACCCCGGAGCCGTGCTCCTTGGTCGTGAAGAAGGGGTGGAACACCCGCTCACGAAGGTCCGGATCGACACCCGTACCGGTATCCGCGACGGTGATCACCAGCTCGCTCGCTGGCGGCAGACCCACCGGGTCGGCTCCCGCATCCGACACCGCCCACGTCCCGCGATCGGCAGCGCGCACGCGCAGGCCGAGGGCGAGCCGATGTCCCTCGGTCCTGCTGCACGCGGCCATCGACTCGAGCGCATTCACGATGAGGTTGGTCTCGACGCCGCGGAGCTGCTCCGCGTCGACGTAGACGACAGGAAGCTCCTCGTCGTATCCCCGCTCGATCGCGCCGGCGAACGGCACGCGCGAACGCGCAAGCGCCAACGACTCCTCGAGGATCTCGACGGGATCGACGGCCTCGCGCGAGAGGCGTACGGGGCGCACGAACTCGAGGCTCTCGGTCACGGTGCGAGAGAGCGAGCGAAGCTCTCCCACCAGCTCGGAGAGGAGCGCGAGATCCTCGGGCCGATCCGCGAGCCTGCGTCTCAGCAGCCCGGCGAGCACCTCCATTCCCGCAAGGGGGTTTCGCAGCTCGTGGGCGAGTCCGGCGGTCATCTCTCCGAGGGTCGCGAGGCGGTCGCGGAGGCGGTCCTGCTCGTCTTGGCGCTCGAAGGGGGTCAGGTCGCGGAAGGCCAGTACGGCACCCTGGACGCTGCCGTCCTCGTCGCGCACGGTGTCGAGCGTGAAGCCGATGGTCCGTGCCGCCTGCGCTTCCACGGGCTCGAGGGTCAGCTCCGCGCGGCTCGGCCGCTCCTTGCCGTCGAGGGCCCCCTCGAGGAGACCGACGACGGTCGGCTGGCTACGCAGCACGTGACGGCACGGGCGCCCGAGGCCTGCGCGGGCAACGCCGAGCATCCGGCACGCGCCGGAATTCACGGCTGCGACGGCGCCCGTGCGATCGATCGCCACCAGGCCCGATCGCATCGAATCCACCAGCCAGCCCAGGAAGCGGGGATCCCTCTCGACCACGACGCCCGTATCGGCGCGGGACTGCACCGGGTTGACCTACTCGCTGCGGACGGGCACCAGGTAGCGCTTGCCGTCCTGTTGCATCCAGCCTTCCTGCTTGAGGTCCTTCACGACGCGCGTCACCGTTTCGCGGGACGTTCCGATCATGTCGGCGACCTGCTGATGCGTGAGCGCGGGCGTCGTGTGGAAGCCCTCCCTCGAGGATGGATCGGTGGCGAGGCGTTGGAGGACGCCCTTGGCCCTCTCCTTGACGCGCTGGAAGGAGAGCGAGCTCGCCTGCTCGTCCATCTCGCGCAGGCGGCGTGTCAGCTCCATGATGACCGCCATGGCGAGGTCTGGGCTCTTGCGCAGCAGGCTGAGGAAGTCGGCGCGGGAGAGGGCCAGCAGCCGTACCGGCCGCAGCGTCTTCACCGAAGCGACGCGCGGCCCGCGATCGAGGAGCGCCATCTCGCCGAAGAAGCCGCCCTCGTCGATGAAGCCGAGGATCTTCTCGCGCCCCTCGTCGGCGAGCTTCGTCACCTTCACGCGGCCTTCGCGCAGCACGTACATGTAATCGCCGGGAAGACCCTCCTCGACGATGGTCGTATTGCGCCCGAAACGTCGCTCGATCAGGTAGGTGCCGAGGAGCTCGAGGTCCGCGTCGCTCGCCTCGGAGAAGAGCGGTATCGCGCGCAGCGACTCGAGCGCCTCCCGGCTCCGGCCAGACGCCGCCATGGATCGCCTCCGCCTAGGTCAGGTCGCCGCGCCCCTGCGCCCGGAGCGCGTCCACGACACGTCGAAGATCTCCGCTCCGCTCGAGGCGCGCCACCAGCAGTGCGTCGCCGGAGTCGATCACCGCGAGGCCCTCGACGCCGAAGAGGGCAACGAGGCGCTTCTCGCTCCAGACCAGATTGCCTCGCACTCTCGAGGAAGAGGACGTTGCCGCCGGGCGCAGCGTTGTGCCCCTCGGCCAGCCCCAGCTCGCTCGCCAGCGACGCCCAGGTGCCGACGTCGCTCCAGCGGAAGGAGACCGGCAGCGTCCAGACCCGGCGGCTCTTCTCCACGATGGCGACGTCGATGGGTAGCGAGGGCGCGGCGCGGTAGGCGGCGCGCGAGAACCCGGGGCGAAGCCACCCCGCGCGGCGCACGGCGCAGCGGCGCGAGCGCCGCCGCCAGCTCGGGCGCCAGCGAGTCGATCTCGCCCAGGATCGCGCGTGCCGTCCAGATGAAGATGCCGGCGTTCCAGAGAAACCCTCCCTGGCGAAGGAACGTTCGCGCCCGCCCCAGATCAGGCTTTTCGACGAAACGGCGTACGCGGTGAAGCCCCGGGTAGCCCGCGGGGGCCGGAGGGCCGACCTGGATGTAGCCGTAGCCGATCTCCGGCCGGGTGGGCTCGACCCCGAGGGTGACCAAGGCCCCGGCCCCGGCTGCCGCCCGGGCTGCCCGCAGGCAGGCCCGGGCGAAGGCGCGGGCATCGGGCACCCGGTGGTCTGCCGAGAGGGTGACGAGAACCGCATCGGGGTCGGCGGCCGAGATCCGCGCTGCGGCCCAGCCCACGGCCATCGCGGTGTTGCGGCGCTGGGGCTCCACCAGCACCCGCGAGGCCGGGAGCTTCGCATGACGCCGCAGCGCCGCCGCGTGCTCGCGGCCGCAGACGATCCACACGTGGCCCGGGGCTGCGATCCGGCGCGCCCGATCGAGCGCCGCCGAGAGCAGGCTCCTGCCGTCGACCAGCTCGAGCAGCGGCTTGGGATGCCGCCTGCGCGACCGCGGCCAGAACCGCTCGCCGGCGCCGCCGGCGAGCACCACCGCGTGCACCCGCTCGCGGAGGCCGCCCTCGCGCGCGGTCAGCGCCCCACGCACGTGTACTGGAAGCCCGCCGCTCTCATCGCGGACGGCTCGTAGACGTTGCGCAGGTCGACGACGACCGGATCGCGCAGGCACCTCTTCACCCGCTCGAGGTCGAGCATCCGGAACTGATTCCATTCGGTGATGATGACCAGCGCATGTGCGCCCTCACAGGCTTCGTATTCGCTTCCGCACAGCCGTATCTCGGGCACGATCTTCGACATGTGCTGCATGGCGGCCGGGTCGTAGGCCTGTACGTCGGCGCCGCGCTCGATCAGCGAACGCAAGATGTCGATCGACGGCGCATCGCGCATGTCGTCGGTTTCGGGCTTGAACGAAAGCCCGAGCACGCCGACCCGCTTGCCCTTCACCGCGCCGTCGAGGGCGCCGAGGATCTTCTCCACCATGCGCTCGCGCTGTCGATCGTTCACCCGGATCACGGCCTCGACGATCTCGAGCGGGCTCCCCAGCTCGCGGGCGAAGTGGGCCGCGCTGCTGGTGTCCTTGGGAAAGCACGAGCCTCCGTAGCCCGGCCCCGGGTGAAGGAACTTCTGCCCGATCCGGCCGTCGAGGCCGATGCCCCGTGCGAGCGAGTGAACGTCTCCGCCGACCTTCTCGCACAGGTTGGCCAGCTCGTTGATGTAGGAGACCTTCATCGCGAGGAATGCGTTCGCTGCGTACTTGGTCAGCTCGGCCGTCGGGATGTTCGCCACGACGAAGGGCGTCTCGATCAGGTACAGCGGCCGGTAGAGGTCCTTGAGGATCGCCAGCGCCTCGTCGTCCTCGGCGCCGATCACGACCCGGTCGGGCTTCATGAAGTCCTGGATCGCTGCACCCTCCCGCAGGAACTCCGGATTCGACGCGACGCTGAAGCGAACCTTCCGCCCGGCCTTCGCCAGCTCGCTCTCGATCCAGCCCTTCACCTTCGCGGAGGTCCCGACCGGAACGGTGCTCTTGGTGATCACCACCTTGTAGCCGTCCATCGCGCGGCCGATCTCGCGCGCGACGGCCTCCACGTGGCGCAGGTCCGTGCTGCCGTCGTCGCAGGGCGGCGTCCCGACTGCGATGAAGATCACGAGCGACTCGCGGATCGCCTGGGCCGTGTCGGTCGTGAACGCGAGGCGACCCGCCCCCATGTTGCGCGCCACCAGCGCGTCGAGACCGGGCTCGTAGATCGGGATCTCGCCGCGGGAGAGGGCCGAGACCTTGCTCGCGTCGTTGTCCGCGCACACGACCCGCACACCGAACTCGGCGAAGCAGGCGCCCGTGACCAGCCCCACGTAGCCCGTGCCGACGACGCAGACGTTCATCGCTTCTCCGCCCGCACGGTGCCGGGTGCCGCGGCCGCTGCAACGACCGTCTCGAGCCCGTCCCGCAAGCTCGTCCGGGGAGCGTAGCCGAGCAGCTCGCGCGCACGGTCTCCGGACGCCAGGCTGTCGCGCACGTCGCCCGCCCGGGCGGGCTCGTAGACCCCCTCGACCCGGGCGCCAGTGAGGTCGCGGATCGCCGCGAGCAGCTCGTTGAGGCTGGTTCTCGCTCCCCCGCCGACGTTGACGACGTGCCCCGACGCTCGCGGAGCGTCGGCTGCGAGCAGATTCGCATGAACGGCATCGCCCACGAAGGTGAAGTCGCGCGTCTGCTCCCCGTCGCCGTAGATGTGGGGCGACTCGCCCTGCAGGCATGCGCGTACGAAGCGGGGGATCACGGCTGCATACTCGCTGTCGGGGTTCTGGCGCGGCCCGTAGATGTTGAAGTAGCGGAGCGCGACGGTCTCGAGGCCGTAGAGGTCCGCGTACAGGCGGCAGTAGATCTCGCCGACGAGCTTCTGGAGCGCGTAGGGCGACATCGGGGTCGGCGGCATCGTCTCGACCTTCGGGAGCGTCGGCGTATTGCCGTACGCCGACGACGACGCTGCGTAGACGACGCGGCGCACCTTCGCCTGACGGGCATTCTCCAGCAGGTTGAGGGTCCCGTTGACGTTGACGTCGTGCGTACGGACCGGCTCGGCGAGGCTGCGCGGCACCGAGGGCACGGCGGCCTCGTGGAACACCACCTCGACGTCCTCGACCGCGCGCGCCACGAGCTCCGGATCCCGGATGTCGCCCTTCAGCAGCTCGATCCGGGAGCGGGCTCCCGCGAGGTTCTCCTCGCGCCCGCTCGAGAAGTCGTCGAGGACGCGGACGTCCCAGCCCTCGGCGAGGAGTCGGTCGACGAGGTGGCTGCCGATGAACCCCGCGCCGCCGGTCACGAGGGCCCGTCTCGAGCGGCTCATCGCGAGCTCCGGAGCCATTCGGCGAAGCGCTCGATCCCCTCTTCGAAGGGCGTCGCCGGCGAATAGCCGAGGGCGGCCCGCGCCGCTGAGATGTCGGCCCAGGTCTTCGATACGTCGCCCGTCTGCCGCGGCAGCCAGTCGATCTTCGCAGCAACGCCGAGCACGCGCTCGAGCGTCTCGATCACCTTCAGCACCGACACCGTCCGCCCCCCTCCGAAGTTGAAGATCGAGAACCCGAGGTCCGCATCGAGGGCGGCGACGAGTCCCGCCACCAGGTCTTCGACGAAGGTGAAGTCGCGCAGGGCCGAGCCGTCGCCGAAGACCGGGATCGGTTCGCCCCGCAGCATGCGGTCGGCGAACTTGCGGATCGCCAGGTCCGGCCGCTGCCTCGGCCCGTAGGCGGTGAAGATCCGCGCGCAGGCGACGCCGATGCCGTGGGCATGGTGGAAGGTGTGGGCGATCAGCTCCCCCGCCCGCTTGGTGGCCGCGTACGGCGAGATCGGCCGCTCCACCGGGTCGGTCTCGCGGAACGGGCCGTCCTGCCGCTCGCCATAGACCGACGACGACGACGCGAAGACCATGCGCGCAGCGCCGTGACGGACGGCCTCCTCGAGCACGACCGTCGTGCCGTGGACGTTGACGTCGGCGTAGACCGCCGGGCGCTCCAGGCTCGGCCGGACGCCGGCGAGCGCCGCCAGGTGAACGATGCCGTCGGCGCGCATTTCCGAGACGACGGCTCCCACACACGCCGCGTCGCGGATGTCGCCCCGAACCAGCCGGAACGACGGGCTCGCGAGGGCGCGCGAGAGATTCCTGAGCTTCGCCTCCTCGGGGTAGAACGGATCGAAGGAGTCGAGCCCCACGACCTCGCGGCCCTGCGCAAGCAGGACGTCGGTGAGGGTCGAGCCGATGAAGCCCGATGCGCCGGTGACGAGCACTCGCTGGGGGCGGGTCATCGGGCTCCGGGGCCTCCCCGCCGCCTTCCACTCGCGCGCTCCTGGGCGTCGAGATCGGCCTCGACCATCCTTTGTGCCAGCTCCTCCAGAGACGTTCGCGGCACCCAGCCGAGCTGCTCGCGCGCCTTGGTGGCATCGGCGAGGAGCGTATCGACCTCGGCCGGGCGCAGCCGGCTCGGGTCGTGGCGAACGAAGTCGTCCGCATCGAGTCCCGCATGCCCGAAGCACAGTCGGGCGAAGTCGCGGACCGAGTGCTGCCGGCCCGTCCCGATCACGAAGTCCCCCGGCTCGGGCTGCTGGAGCATCCGCCACATGGCGTCCACGTAGTCTCCCGCGAAGCCCCAGTCGCGCCGGGCGTCGAGGTTTCCGATCGGCAGCACGTCGGCGAGGCCGAGCTTGATCTTCGCAACGCCCTCGCTGATGTGCCGCGTCACGAACTCGCGGCCACGCCGCGGCGACTCGTGGTTGAAGAGGATCCCCGAGACGGCCCAGATCCCGTAGCTCTCGCGGTAGTTGACGGTGAGCCAGTGGGCATAGGCCTTCGCCACACCGTAGGGGCTCCTCGGATGGAACGGCGTCGTCTCGTTCTGGGGGGTCTCGCGGACCTTGCCGAACATCTCGGAGCTCGACGCCTGGTAGAAGCGGATCGACGGGTCGACCTGGCGGACGGCCTCCAGCAAGCGCGTCACTCCCAGCGCGGTGAACTCCCCGGTGAGGGTCGGCTGGCCCCACGACGACGGGACGAACGACTGCGCCGCGAGGTTGTAGAGCTCTGCCGGGCGCACGTCCTGGAGGAGCCGCACGAGAGACGTCTGGTCGAGGAGATCGCCCGGGTGGAGCGTGATGCGGCCTGCCAGGTGAGCGATGCGCTCGTACGGCTCCGTGCTCGACCGGCGGACCATCCCGTGGACGGCATATCCCTTCGCCAGGAGCAGCTCCGCCAGGTACGAGCCGTCCTGGCCCGTGATGCCGGTGATCACCGCTACGGGATGGCTCACCGCGGCTCGCCCTCGGAGAAGAAGCCGAGGTTCCGGAGGAGCCGGAACGTCAGCACCAGTACCGCTGCCAGGAAGCCGATGGCGGCGTAGCCCTGGAGCCGCGTGAACGACAGGGCGATCACGCAGAAGCACGCGGTGAGGAAGTACAGCGAGAGCACCGCGGCCCGGTGCGAGCCCTCCGACTCGAGGAGCCGGTGGTGGATGTGCGACCGGTCGGCCTGCATCACGGCGGCACGGCGGCGAAGGCGACGCAGCACCGAGAGCGCCACGTCCATGATCGGCACGGCGAGCGCCAGGAGTGGGACGACGAAGGTGAGGAGCGAGCCCTGCTGGTAGCCCACGATGGCCAGCAGCGAGAGCACGTAGCCGATGAACAGAGCGCCCGTATCTCCGAGGAAGATCCTCGCGGGCGAGAAGTTGTGGGGAAGGAAACCGAGCAGGGCGCCCACGAAGGTGACGCCCACCACGACGCCCAGCAGCTCCGCCGCCTGCCAGCAGATGATGGTGAGGGTGATCCCGATGATCGCCGCTACGCCGGTACACAGGCCGTCGAGGCCGTCGAGCAGGTTCAGCGCGTTGGTGATGCCCACGATCCAGATCGTGGTCACGAGGGTCATGATCCAGGTGGGCATCACCCACGGAGTACGCGTCAGCGGGTCGGTCACGTGCCGGATCTCGAAGCCGTAGAAGATCGCGAGCCCCGCAGCAAGGAGCTGGGCGGCGAGCTTCGTCCAGGGGCCGAGGGCGAAACGGTCATCGAAAGCACCCACGCACAGGATGACGAGGCCGCCCAGGAGCAGGCCCTCGAGCCGCCCGCGGAACGGGTCGCCTTCGGTGAAGAACGCGATCGCCACGGCGAGCCCGACGAAGAAGCCGAGCGCCACGGCGAGCCCGCCCAGCAGCGGGATGTTCTCGCGGCGGCTCACCTTGCGCTCGTTCGGGCGGTCGATCACCTGCAGCGCGCGCGCCAACCGCGAGACCATCGGGGTCGCCGCGAAGGCGACGCCCGCAGCCACGAGCAGCGAGGTCGCGATGGCGAGAGAAGTCATGCGGTGTCCGGGGGGGCTCGCCGAACCGGCTATCGGTAGCCGTAGTACGACTGGTCGACGTCCGCCCCGTTCAGTACTACGCCGAGGATGCGCCGGCGGTCGAGAACGTCGAGGGTGGTCTGCACGTCGTCCTCGCTGGTCACGTCGGCACGGACCACGAGAATGGCCCCGTCGGTGAACTCGCTGATGGTCTTGGCATCGGGCAGCGCCAGCGCGGCGGGCGTATCGAGGATCACCAGGTCGTACCGCCCGACCAGCTCCTCGATCAGCGTCCTCATCTTCGCCGACGCGAGCAGCTCCGACGGGTTCGGCGGCATTCCGTGTACGGGGAGCACCGCGAGCGTCCGACCCTGGAGCGACGGCCCCGTCACCTCGTGGATCGCCTGGTCGAGGGGCGCCTGGCCGAGGAGCACCTCCGCCAGACCCGCGCGGGGGGTGATGCCGAGGGCGCGGTGGACCTTCGGCTGCCGCAGGTCGCAGTCGACCAGCAGCACCTTCCGGTCGAGCTGCATCTCGCTCACCAGCGCCAGGTTGATCGCGGCCGTGGTCTTCCCCTCTCCGGGGAGGGCACTCACGATGGCAAGCGTTCGCAGCGGGCGCTGGGCGGCCAGCGACTCGAGGCGGGCCCGCAGCGTCCGGTATTGCTCGACGGCGTAGCAGTCGGGGTCGAGGAGCGCGATGCGGCGCTTGTTGGCCGACGTGGCGTCCTCCTCGTGCAGGACGGCCGTCCGCTGGAGCCAGCGGCGCCAGACGGGAATGCGGTGCGCCTTCTCCACCTCGACGGCAGGCGCCCAGTCGGCTGCCGGCGTCGCGGCGACGCCGCCCGGAGCCAGGCGACTGCGGCCCTCCTCCGCCTTGCGGAGCGCGTCGTACACCTTGCCCATCGCTTCCCCTTTCTCTCCGCTATCGGAAGAGGCCGAGCAGCCCGCGCCGGCGCCCTGCCCCCTCGCCGGCGGACCCCGCGCGCCGGTGCCCCGGCCGGCAGCTCCAGATCGCGCGCCACCTCCCGCACCTGCTCCCTCCCTACCACGGGAAGCTCCCGCGAATAGCCGAGAAGCAGTGCAGAATCGCAGACGATGTTGAGAAGACGGGGGATCCCTCCCGTCACGTCGAAGATCTCGCGCAGGGCGCCGCGGTCGAAGAGGCCCTGCCCGGTGTATCCCGCGAGGCGGAGCCGCTCTTCGATGTACGCCACCGTCTCCTTCTCGTCGAAGGGCCGGAGGTGGTGGCGCAGCACGATGCGCTGGCGAAGCTGCCGGAGATCCGGACGCGCAAGCATCTCGCTCAGCTCGGGTTGGCCCACCAGCATGATCTGGATCAGCTTCGAGGTCGGAGTCTCGAGGTTCGAGAGCAGGCGGATCTCCTCGAGCATCTCGGGAGAGAGGTTCTGGGCCTCGTCGACGATCAGCAGGGTCGGCAGACCCTGCTCGAGCCGCGAGATCAGGAAGCGGTTCAGCGCCAGCAGGTACTCCGCCTTGGTGCTGCAGCGCTCCTCGATGCCGTATTCGTCGAAGAGCACCCGGAAGAAGTCGAGGGGCTCGAGCCGCGGATTGAACAGGAAGGCCGCCGTAGTCGTAGAATCGAGCTGGGACAGCAGCGCGTGGAGGAGCGTCGTCTTGCCCGTTCCCACTTCGCCCGTCAGCAGGACGAACCCCTTGCGCGCGCGCACGCCGTAGACCAGCGTCGCCAGCCCCTCACGATGGGCCTCGCCCAGGTAGAGGAACGCCGGATCCGGCGTCATCTCGAACGGGCTGCGCAGGAGTCCGTAATGCTGCCGATACATGGCCCCTGCCCCTACCCTCCCATCGCCGGTGACGCGCTCGCCGTAGGCTCCGCGGGCGCGGGCGGAGCCGGCGGGACGGCCTCCGCGTCCCGCTCCACCCGCCATTTCGGCAGCACGTTCACGTAGACGTAGCCGCCGCCGGACCCGATCAGGACGAGCAGCACCAGCGCGGCGGTGGCGACTGCGCTCCGGACCCTTCGCCGGTTCGCGGCGGCGCGGTCGGCATCGAGGAGGATCTTCGGGATCTCCGCCAGCACCGGAATCCGCAGCTTCTCCTGCAGGCTGCGCGCGCCGTGGAACGAGTTGTCGGCGCTCTCGAGCAGGAGACCCATGCCGCCGCCGAGGGCGATGCCGAGCATCATCCCCACCAGTACGATCACGAGACGCTGCGGCGAGCTCGGCCCCGGAGGCGGAACCGCCGCGTCGAGAACCCGGAACTGCTCGCCCTTCTGGCGGCGCTCCATGTTGGCCGCCGTGGCGGCTTCGAGGCGCCGCGCCGAGTAGTCGGCGACGTTCTTCGAGAGGGCCTCGTACTCGCGCTTGAAGCCGATCAGCTGCTCCTCGACGCGCGGCGTGTCGACGAGCCGTGCCTGGATCTCCTCGACCTGCTTGGTGAGCCGGCCGATGTCCTGCTGGGCGGCCTGGACCCGGAGCTGGGCGCGGCGCATCTCGGCCTCGGCGAGCTGCTGGGGAAGCGACTGCGGAGCCCCGGTGCCCCCTGCGCTCGAGTCGATCCGCTGCCGGAGCTGATCGATCTCCTGCTGGGTCGCCGTGACGTCGGGGTGCTTGTCGGTGAAGCCCCGCGAGCGGTACTCGCCGAGCTTGAGCTCGAGGAGCTCCACTCGCCGGGCCGGGTTCGCGTCGTCGTGGGGGCCGCCCACCGCGAGCGCCTGGAGCGACTGCTGCCGGTAGAAGGCCTCGTCGCTCTGGGCCTGGGCGAGGTCGCGCTGCGCCTGCCGCAGGTTGTCGATCGAGCGCTCGAGGAGACGCTGGTTCGACAGCATGTCCTCCGGCAGCCGGCCCGGGTTCTCGCCCTTGATCTTGGCCATCTGCCCCTCGACCTCGCGGATCCGAGTCTGGAGGCGCTGCAGCTCGGCCTCGATGAACTCCGAGGTGTCTCCCGAGAGCTGGACGCGCTCCTTGATGTGCTCGTTGATGAAGTCGTTGGCCAGCCGGTTGGCCACCGCCGCCGCGGTCTTGGGCGTACTCGCGCTGAAATGGAGCCGGAACGTGTTGATCTGGATCTCGCGGTTGCTGCGGCCGCGCTGATCGGCGGTCTGCAGCTCGGGGAGGACGGGCTCGACGCGGATGTGCGTGCGCATCTCCTCGATGACTTCTTCCCGGGTCATCTGGCTGGCCAGCTCGGGATACAGCTTCAGCTCGTCGATCACCTTCGAGAGGCGCGGCCGCGAGAGGATCTGCATGGTCATGAGGTGGAGCCGGTTGTTGAGATCGCTCTCCTCGAGTCCCGGCTCGACCAGCTTCTTCGAGATGCTCTGGGGCTCGACCAGGAGCGTGGCGCTCGCCGTGTAGACGTTCGGCAGGATCGCCGCAACCACGAGGGACGCCAGCGCCACCGCGCCGGCGACCGCCGCCATCACGGGGAGACGCCTCCGGACCACCTGGCGGAGGTCGCCGAGCTTGAAACCCTGTTCTTCCGTCATGCCCTGTCTCCTGCCGTGCGATCGATCTCTCGACGATCAGTTGAAGAGATGGATCGGATCGAACTCGTATCGGAAGCCGAGCGCGAAGAGATACCGGGTGACATCCACGGTGCCGACGATGTCGCGCTTCGTGGTCTGCAGCTCCCACGACGCGCGCCCGAAGAGGTAGCTCCTCCGGGTGAGCTGCCGGTTGAGCTGCAAGGTGATGCCGTAGTTCATGATCTCGAGGCTGGACTGCTGGCTGATCGCGCGGAGGCCCTGGGCCTGGGCGCCGTTGAACGCAAAGAACCCGGTGTCCGGGTTGAACGCCAAGGGAATCGCGACGGGCGCCACCTGGGTGAGGACGACGACGTTGACGCTGTCGGATTCGCGGCGCGTGACGAGGCCGGTGACCGTGAGCCGCCACAGGGGAGAGGGATTCCATGTGCCGGCGAGAGTCACCGTGTCGGTGATGAACGACTGGGAGAACCCGGAGCTGGTCGAGGCCGTCCGGTTGTACCTCACCAGCGCATCGAACCAGCTCCAGCGGCGCGTCATCGAGACATCGGCGAAGTAGGTGAGCGTCCTTTCTCCCGACTCGGGAGTCGGTCCGATGAGGCGGAGGGTGCTCGTCTGGGAGAGGTTCACCGGCTGGCCTGCCCCGTCGATCGCGACCGTCTGGCTCGCATCGAGGGGGCTGCTGAGCCCACCGAGGTTCGGGCACAGCTCGGCGTAGAGAATGCCGTTCAGGGGAGCGCATCCGTCGGTAGTGAGCGGGCTCACCACGTCGCCGCTGCGCGTCGGAACCCGTCGCGAGAAGAGAAGGGAGTCCTGGCCGTCGGCTCCGAGCTCGACGGCCTCGGGATCGATGATCGTCGGGCCCGCGTTGATCCGGAGCTGCCAGTCGGGAGAGAAGTCGTGGTCCCAGATCGCGTAGAGCTGATAGAAGTAGCTGCTGCTTCTTTCCGAGAACGGCGGCGAGATGGTCTGGCGGGTGACGCCGAGTCCCGACCCGAGGCGGTCCGCCGGCGTCCAGGCGTAGGTCGCGAAGACCTGGCCGACGGTCACCATGCTATCGGCGTAGCGGTTGCCCTGGTAGTTGGCGAAGCCGTTGGCGAGGAGGATCTCGCCGAGCCAGCGCTGCGTGAAAGCATGCCGAACTCCGGCCCGTCCGTTGTTCTGGGTGACGTAGTTGTTCGAAAAGATCGCAGCCGGCGTCGCGACGATGCCGGGCTGGTTGGTTTCGAACGTCGAGCTTCGAATGGGTGTGTAGCTGAGGCTGTCCTGGGCGTAGAATTCGGTCGCCGCGCTCGGCCGCCAGGAGACGCGCCCGTTGCCGAGCTGGTACGCGGCGTTGATCCCGCTCACCGTGTAGTAGATCTCGTAGGACGGCCGGTACGCGATCTCCCAGGTGAGCTGCCCCGTCTGGTCGCGAAGCGCCAGCGTAGGGCCGAGACGGAAGGTTCCATCGCCGGTGGGGTCTTCCGCCTGGAAGAAGAGGTTCGTGTTGTACCCGCTCTGACCCTCGGCACCGAACACGGCTTCGACCGCCCCCGCCGGGCCCGGAGCCAGGCAGAGCCAGAACACGACTGCGGCAAGGAGCCAACGCATGGTGCCCGCCCTCGGACTCAGTCGGTCACGACGATCGTGTCGCCGTTCTCGAGGAGCATGTTGGCCTCGTCCCGGGTGCCGGTCACGAACTCGCCGTAGCTGAAGCGATACTCGGCGACTCCGCCGCCGGGAGCGCGCCGGATCACCTTGACCTTGTTCTTGTCGGCGAAGGTGTTGAACCCGCCCGCCACGCTGATGGCGTCGAGCACCCGCATGTCGTGCACCAGCGGCACCGGCCCCGGCCGGGAGACCTCGCCCAGTACGAACACCTTGCGGCTGTTGATCTGCACCACCACGACCGTCACTTCGGGGGCACTCACGAACTCCGACAGCTTCTCGGTGAGCACCTGCTTGAGCTGCTCGGTGGTGAGCCCCGCTGCCTGGATGTCGTTGACGAGAGGAGCGGAGATCCTGCCATCGGGCCGAACGGGAACCTGCGGAAGCGACAGCTCGGGGTTCTTCCAGACGTTGATCGCCAGGATGTCGCTGGGGCCGATCAGATACGGGGTCTTTTCTACCCCGGTCGGCTCCGGCGGCGGCGGCTGGATGGGGCGACCACAGGCCGCCATGGCCAGTGCGAGCAGGCAGCCGGCGATGATCGCCGGACGTCGGACACGAGCTTGCATCTTCCCCCCCCGGAAGGGCTCGCGCGCCTAGTCACGCTCGCTGAGCCCGGCCTCCTTCATTTTGTAAAGCATGGCTTTGTAGCTGATCTGGAGACGCTCCGCGGCTTCCTTGCGGTTCCACCGCGTCTGCTGCAACACCCGCTCGATGACCCGCTTCTCGGCAACTTGAGCGGCACGCTTCGAGATTGCCTTGAGATCGATTCCCTTCCCGTTCACGATTTCGGCGCCGAGCGCGTCGAGGTCGAGCTCGGGCGCGCCGCCGGAGGGGCCCGGAGCGGCCTTCTGGGCGAGCTCCTGGACCACCATCCGCTCGTTTCCGAGCACCACCATCCGCTTCACCATGTTCTCCAGCTCCCGGATGTTTCCGGGCCAGTGGTACCGGGTGAGGCTGGTGAGGGTTTCTTGCGACAGGGGCGCAAGCGTCTTGCGATACTGCTCGCTGTACTTCTGGAGGAAGAAATCGACGAGCAGCGGGATCGCGTCGATGCGCTCGCGCAGCGGCGGAATCTGGATCGTGACGACGTTGAGGCGGTAGAGGAGGTCCTCCCGGAAGGTCCCCTCCTTCACGGCCGCCTCCAGGTTGCGGTTGGTCGCGGCGAGGATCCGCGTGTCGACACGGACGTCCGACTCCCCGCCGAGCCGCGAGAATTCCCCGTCCTGGAGCACCTGGAGCAGCTTCGCCTGGAGGCTCGGGTGCATCTCGCTGATCTCGTCGAGGAAGATCGTTCCGTGGTTCGCGAACTCGAACTTCCCGAGCTTGCGCTTCTGGGCCCCCGTGAAGGCTCCCTTCTCGAAGCCGAACAGCTCGCTCTCGAGCAGCTCCGACGGCAGCGCCGCGCAGTTCACCTTGACGAAGGGGCGATCGCGCCGGCCCGAGAGCTGGAACAAGGTTCTTGCCACCACCTCCTTGCCCGTTCCGCTCTCGCCGCGGATCAGCACCGTGATGTCGGTGTCGGCCACCTGCTCGATGATCTCGCGCACCGCGATCATCTTCCGGTTGTCGCCGCAGAGCAGGAGCATCTCGGTCTCGGTGCGTGCGCGTCCGCGCAGCTCCTCCACCTCGAGTCGGAGCGCGCGCTTCTCGAGGGCCTTCTCGAAGGAGATCTCGAGCTCCTCGACCTCGAAGGGCTTGCGCAAGAAGTCCGACGCGCCGAGGCGCATGGCCTCGACGATCGTCCGGGCCTGGCCGTGTCCCGACAGCATCACGACGGGAACGGCAGGCAAACGTTGTTTGAGTTCCCGGAGAGTCTCGAGGCCGCCCATTCCTGGAAGGACCACGTCGAGGGTCACGAGGTCGGGCCGGATCTCGTCGAGGCGCCCGAGCGCCTGCTCTCCGTCGGCCACGGCGAACACCTGATAGCCCTGCCGCGAGACGAGGGCCTGCAGGTAGTCCCGGAGGCCCGGATCGTCGTCGATCACCAGTACGCGGATCGGCTCGGCCATCAGCTCGGTTCCCCCGCGAAGGCGCCTGGACGTTGGGAAAAACTCTGCCGTTTATCGGAAGACCAGCGTACCGAGGAAAAGAGTTTCCCTCGAATCCGCCTCGGGAACAAGCGACGGCCCGAGACCCGGGGGCCCGGCGGGCGCCTCGCCAGCCGGCTCCGGCCCGTTTATGCTCGGAGGTCCGGCTGGAGCCCTCCGGCGTCGCACGCCTCGAGCCGATGATGATGCCAGGCAGATGAGCCGGGCAGATGAGATCGGCAGGGCGGGCCTCCAGGGGGCCGGCTGACCGGGGGGATGAGGCCTGATGGAAGCGGCACAGCGGCGTCCGATCCGGCTGGTGGCGGTGGCGGGCGCCCGACCGAACTTCATGAAGATCGCGCCCTTGCTGCGGGAGCTGCAGGCCCGGCCGCGCTTCGAGACCCTCCTCGTACACACCGGGCAGCACTACGACGCCGCCATGTCCTCGAACTTCTTCCGCGATCTTGGGATCCGGGAGCCCGACGTGAACCTCGAGGTCGGGTCGGGCAGCCAGGCGGAACAGACCGCCGAGGTGCTCCGGAAGATCGAGGCCGTCCTCCTCCGAGAGCGGCCGGACGCCGTCGTCGTCGTGGGCGACGTCAACTCGACCCTCGCCGCGACCCTCGCCGCCGCGAAGCTCTGCATCCCCGTGGCCCACGTCGAAGCGGGTCTGCGCTCCTTCGACCGTACGATGCCCGAGGAGGTGAACCGCCTGGTCACCGACGTCCTCGCCCGCTGGCTCTTCACCAGCGAGCCGTCCGGAGACGAGAACCTGGCGCGCGAGGGAGCCGCCCCGGAGCAGGTCCACTTCGTCGGCAACATCATGATCGATACGCTCCGGGCGAATCTCGAGCAGGCGCGGCGCCTGGGCGTCCTCGACCAGCTGGGCGTTCGCGCCGGGGCCTACGGCGTCCTCACCCTCCACCGGCCGAGCAACGTCGACGATCCCGAGCGTCTTGCGAGCCTCTTCGGCGTCCTGGAGGAGATCCACGAGCGGCTCCCGATCGTCTTCCCCGTCCATCCGCGTACCCAGGCGTCGATCGCGCGCCTCCTCGGCGGCCGTACACCGAAGCTTCTGGTGACGGAGCCGCTCGGCTACCTGGAGTTCCTGCGCCTGCTGGCCGACGCGAAGCTCGTTCTCACGGACTCGGGCGGCGTCCAGGAAGAGACGACGGTGCTCGGAGTTCCGTGTCTCACGCTCCGCGCCAACACCGAACGACCGGTGACGGTGACCCAGGGAACCAACGTCCTCGTCGGACAGGATCCGGCCCGGATCCGCGAGACGGCGTCTGGCCGTTCTCTCGGGGAAGGGAAAGCAGGGCCGCGTGCCCGACCTGTGGGACGGAACCACGGCACGCCGGATCGTCGACGTACTCGAGAGGGACCTCGGAGAGAAGGCTTGATGGAGGCTTCCCAGCAGCCCGTCTACCAGCGGTTCTACGACGGCTGGATGGCGATCGTCGGCCGCTTCGCCTTCGTCCAGACCCTCGTTCTCCTGTCGATCTTCTACGTGCTGCTGGTCGGACCGTGGGGCGGCGGAGCGTGGCTGCTACGCCGCGACCTGCTCGACGAACGCCGGCTGCGAGAGCCGGGCTCCGCATGGCGGGACGCCGACACGGCGCCGCCCGACCTCGAGCGGGCGCAGCACCAGTTCTGAGACGGGAAGCCGAGGCGCGCCATGAACATCCTGGGCATCTCCTGCTTCTACCACGACGCCGCGGCAGCCCTCGTGCAGGACGGCCGGCTGGTGGCCGCCGCCCACGAAGAGCGCTTCACGAGAAAGCGCCACGATGCGTCGGTCCCCGAGCGCGCCGTCGGGTATTGCCTCCAGCAGGGGGGCATCGGCGTGGGCGATCTCGACTATGTGGTCTTCTACGACAAGCCTCTCGTCAAGTTCGAGCGGATCCTCCTCACCTACCTGGCCACCTTCCCGCGCTCGCTCCCTTCGTTCACCAAGGCCATGCCGGTCTGGCTCCGGGAGAAGCTGTGGGTGCCCAAGCAGCTCCAGAAGCGCCTCGGGTTCGAGGGCGAGGTGCTCTTCACCGAGCACCACCAGTCCCACGCCGCGTCGGCGTTCCTGCCCTCCCCCTTCGAGGAGGCCGCGATCCTGACCCTCGACGGCGTCGGCGAGTGGGCGACGGCCACCGAGGGCGTGGGACGCGGCCACTCCCTCGAGCTGGTCCGGGAGATCCGCTTCCCCCACTCGCTGGGGCTTCTCTACAGCGCCTTCACCTACTACCTCGGATTCAAGGTCAACAGCGCCGAATACAAGGTGATGGGCGCAGCCCCCTATGGCCGGCCGAAGTACACCGACCTCATCCTCCGGGAGCTGGTGGATCTGCGGGAAGAC
The DNA here is from genome assembly GCA_963710635.1 of uncultured delta proteobacterium. GTDB lineage: Bacteria > Myxococcota_A > UBA9160 > UBA9160 > UBA9160 > MYXO. The sequence continues at coordinate 168,496 of CAVQAY010000004.1, read as the reverse complement.
GGGTCCTTCAAACTGAACACGAAATACTTCGCCTACACCTACGGGCTCACGATGACCAACGCGCGTTTCGCGAAGCTCTTCGGGCAGCCGGTCCGGGAGAGCGAGTCGAAGCTCGAGGAGTTCCACTTCGACGTGGCCGCCAGCGTACAGAAGGTGACCGAGGAGGTCGTTCTCCGGATGGCCCGCGATCTCCACCGCCGGACGGGCCTTCGCAACCTGTGCATGGCGGGCGGCGTGGCCCTCAACTGCGTGGCCAACGGACGCGTCGTGCGCGAGGGCCCGTTCGAGAACCTCTGGGTACAGCCCGCGGCCGGCGATGCCGGAGGCGCGCTCGGCGCGGCGCTCTACGTCCACAACGCCGTCCTCGGCAACCCGCGGACGTTCCGGATGGACCACGCGTTCTGGGGACCGGGCGTTCTCCGACGACGAGATCGGGCGCTTCCTCGAGGCGCGGGGCGCACCCCATCGCACGCTCTCCCGGGAGGAGATGATCCGCGAGACCGCGCGTCAGCTCGACGAGAAGCAGGCGGTCGTGGGCTGGTTCCAGGGGCGAATGGAGTGGGGGCCGCGCTCGCTCGGCGCCCGGAGCATCCTCGCCGATGCGCGCAACGAGGAGAACTGGCAGCGGGTCAATCTCAAGATCAAGTTCCGCGAGAGCTTCCGCCCGTTCGCGCCGGCCGTCCTCGAGGAGAAGTGCGGCGAGTGGTTCGACCTCGACCGCGAAAGCCCCTACATGCTGCTCGTCTGCGCCGTCCGCCCGGATCGGAAGATCCCCGCGGTCACCCACGTCGACGGCTCCGCTCGGGTACAGACCGTGCGGCGCGATCAGCACGCCGAGTTCCATGACCTGCTCTCCGAGTTCGACCGGAGGACCGGCTGCCCCGTCCTCATCAACACCTCGTTCAACGTCCGGGGCGAGCCCATCGTCTGTACGCCCGAAGACGCGTATCTCTGCTTCATGCGGACGAACATGGACGTGCTGGTGCTCGGCAACCACGTACTCGAGAAGAAGGACCAGCCGGAGCTGAAGGAAGACTTCGACTGGCGCGAACGGTACGCCCTCGACTGAGGGGGGAGGCGAACGACATGGCAAGAGCTTCCAAGGGCGCTCTCTCGATCTTCGGCGAGCTGTGGAGCTTCATGCGCGTCCGCAAGAAGTGGTGGCTCGGTCCGATCATCGTCACGATGCTGCTGCTCTCGCTGCTGATCGTCGCGACCCAGGGCTCCGCGGTGGCGCCCTTCATCTACGCCCTGTTCTGAGCTGCGATCGGGCGTGAACGGAAACCCATGACCGAAGGCGTTTCGGGAAACGTGACGAAGGTGAGCCTGCCCGTTCGGGGAGCCGCGAGCCCCGGGGCGCGGCGCGTACGGTTGGTGACCGCCGCCGTCGCCCTGGCCCTCGCCATCGCCATCTACACCCCGATCCTGCGGGGCCTCGTCGGCAATTGGCTCGAGAACGAGGACTACTCCCACGGCTTCCTGATCGTTCCGCTCGCGGTCTACTTCATCTGGGAGCGGCGGGAGCGGCTCGCGAGCCTGCCGGTGGACCCGAGCTGGTGGGGCCTTCCGGTGCTCCTCCTCTCGAGCGTGACGCTTCTCATCGGCCGCCTCGGCGTCGAGTACATGAACCTGCGCATCTCGTTCGTGCTGCTGCTGAACGGACTCGCGCTCCTCCTCCTCGGGCGCCGCATGTACCGCGCCCTGGCCTTCCCGCTCCTCTTTCTCTTCCTCATGGTGCCGCTGCCGCAATCGATCGTGAACACCATCGCCTTCCCGCTCCAGCTCACCGCAGCCAGCATGGCGGTGGAGGGGCTGCACTGGATCGGCGTCCCGGCGCTCCTCGAGGGCAACATCATCCACCTCGCCAACGGCCCCCTCTTCGTTGCGGAAGCGTGCAGCGGGCTCCGTTCGCTGATGGCGCTCGTCACCCTCGGCGTCGTGTTCGCCTACTTCTTCAGGACGAACTTCGCCGAGCGCATCATCATCGTACTCTCGACGATCCCGATCGCCATCGTCGTGAACGCGTTCCGCGTGGGCCTCACGGGGGTACTGGCGCATCACTTCGGCCCGGAGGCCGCCGGCGGTGTCGTCCACGAGACCCAGGGGCTCTTCACCTTCGGCATCGCCTTCGTGCTGCTGCTGGTGGAGGCCTGGCTGCTCTCGCTCGTCTGGCCGCGCCTTTTCGGACGGCGCCGGGAGACCGCGTGATGACGAAAGCCCTTGCCGCCTTCCTCGTTCTCGGCGTCAACTTCTACATCTACCACTATCTGGCGACGGCCGAGATCCGGCCGCCGCGAAGCGAGTTCTCGGTGTTTCCGCTCCAGGTCGGCGACTGGGTCTGCCCGCGTCGCGAGCAGATGGAGCAGAAGATGGTCGACAACCTGGGGGTCACCGACTACTTCATCTGCGAATACCACAGCCCGAACGAGCCCATGCCCGCCGGCGTCTACGTCGGCTACCACGCCTCGCAGGTCGGCACCGAGGACGGCGGCGAGACGCGGATCCACCCCCCGGCGCACTGCCTGCCCGGGTCGGGATGGGCGATCATCGCCGCCGAGGACGTCGTGCTGGACGTGCCGGGCCTGCCGGGCGGCCCCCAGCCGGTGAAACGCGTCGTCATCGCCAAGGGAGAAGCGCGGCAGGTGGTCTACTACTGGTACCAGGAGCGCGGCCGGGTGATCGCCGACGACTGGAAGAAGATCGTGGCGCTGTTCTGGGACCGCGCGCGAGTGAGCCGCACCGACGGCGCGCTGGTACGCTTCACACTGCCGGTGGTCCGGGGCGACGAGGCGAAGGCCGACGCCGCGTTCAACGACCTCGCCCGGCAGCTGGTGCCGGTGCTTCCGGCCTACGTTCCCAACTGACGGCGAGCCCTCGTGCACATCCTCTTCATCAGCCACTACTTCCCGCCCGAGGTCAACGCGCCGGCGAACCGGACCTACGAGCACGCCCGGCGCTGGGTGGCCGACGGCCACCAGGTGACCATCATCACCGGCGTCCCGAACCATCCGAAGGGCCAGATCTTCCCCGGCTACGAGAACCTCTGGCTCCAGGAGGAGATGCGCGACGGAATCCGGGTGGTCCGCACCTGGATGTATCTGGGGTCGAGCGAGAGCGCTCTCACACGCTCCCTCAACTACGTACTCTTCGCCTTCACGGTGCTCTACGCGTCGCTGCGGGTGAAGAATCCCGACGTCGTAGTGGCGACGACCCCCCAGTTCTTCTCCGGCGTCGCGGGCCTCATCGTCTCGCGCCTGAAGCGCCGGCCGTTCGTCCTCGAGGTCCGCGACCTCTGGCCCGACTCGATCGTCCAGCTCCTCCAGCTCCGCCGCGGCGTCGTGGTCCGCTTCCTCGAGACGATCGAGTGGGCGCTGTACCGGAGCACCGCCGGAATCGTCGTCAACAGCCGCGCCTTCATCGACCACATCTGCACCTTCGGCATCCCGAAGGAGCGGATCGCCCTCGTCTACAACGGGATCGACCCGGCGCTGTTCCAGATCCGGGAACGCGATCCGGAGCTGCTCCGCGAGCACGGCCTCGAAGGACGCTTCCTGGTGGCGTACATCGGCACCCTCGGGATGGCCCACGGCCTCGTCACGGTGCTCGACGCCGCGGAGCGACTGCGAGACCAGCCTGACGTCGTCTTCCTGCTGATCGGCGACGGAGCCGACCGTGTCCACCTGGAGCAGGAGCTGCGCGAGCGACGTCTCACCAACGTCCGCCTCCTGGGCCTCCAGCCGCGCAGCGAGATCCCTCGCTGGATCGCCTCGATCGACGTCGCGCTGGTGCTCCTGAGAGACCTTCCGGTGCTCGAGACGGTGGTGCCGTCGAAGATCTTCGAGACGCTGGCCGAGGCGCGGCCGGTGATCCTCGCCGGTCGCGGAGAGATCCGCCGGATGATCGAGGAGGCGAAGGCCGGATTCGTGATCGACCCCGGAATCGCCCGACCAGCTCGCCCGCGCGATCCGCACGGTACGCGCTCACCCCGAGGAGGCCGCGACGCGCGCCCGCGCCGGCCGCGACTGGGTGGCCGCCAACTTCCAGCGCGACGACCTGGCCCGCAGCATGGCGCGGTTCCTCGAGGACGTGGTCCGCCGCTCCCGATGAGCCGGCTCTACGCCGCGCTGCCGGTCTTCGCCCAGAATCTCGCGTGTACGATCTCGGGCTTCCGGCGCGACCGGCTCCGCTTCACTCCCCATTTCCACGAAACGCTCGGTCGCTGGGAGGAGAGCGCCCGGTGGCCCGCTCGATCGCCTGCGCGCGCTGCAGGCCGAAGCGCTGCCAGCAAGTGGTGCGGCGCGCCCGGACGACCTCGCCCTTCTACCGGACCCTCCCGCCCCCCCATGAGTCGGAAGACGCCGAGGAGATCCTGACGCGTACACTCGCCGGGATTCCGGTGCTCGAGAAGGCGACCTACCGCGATCGTTTCCGCGACCTCGTCTGCGAGGACGTGCCGCGGCGCCAGCTCGTGCGGCTCGAGACCAGCGGCACCACCGGCACCTCGCTGCCGGTGCTCCACACCCGCGAGCGCCTCGCCGAGTGGTACGCGGTCGCCTGGCGCCAGCGCCGGCGCGCGGGCGTCGCTCTCGGCGACCCCCACTTCACCTTCGGCGGCCAGCCGATCGTTCCGCTCGGGCAGAACCGCCCGCCGTTCTGGCGACGGAACGCGGCGTCGCGGCAGATCCTGTTCTCCGGCCATCACCTGTCGCCGGAGTACCTGCCCGCCTACGTCGAGGCGGTGCACGCGCTCCCGGCGCGCTACGCCCAGGGCTACCCGTCGGCGCTCCACCTCGTCGCGCGCGCCCTCCTGGGCGCGGGGCGTCCGCTTCCCGCCGGGAGGCTTCGCGGGGTCTTCACGTCGTCCGAGACGCTCCTCGCCTTCCAGCGCGACGACATCGAGAAGGCGTTCGGAGCGCCGGTCTTCGACTACTACTCCGCCACCGAGGCGTGCATCGCGATGACGGGCTGCGAGGCGGGACGGCTCCACGTAGACCACGAGTTCTGCCTGGTGGAGGTGGAGGTCTCGGAGTCGACCGACGACTGGGAGCGAGGCGAGCTGCTGGCGACGGGCCTTGGCGCCGACGCCGTCCCGCTGCTGCGCTATCGGATCGGAGACGTCGGAACCCGTTCGCGCCGCCCGTGCCCGTGCGGCCGTGCAGGCGAGAGCTTCCTCTCGATCGACGGACGGATCGAAGACTATGTCGTCACCCCCGACGGAAGGCGGATCGGCCGGATGGACCACGTCTTCAAGGACCAGCCGCTGGTGGCCGAAGCGCAGATCCTCCAGGACACGAGCCAGGCGCTACGCGTCCTCGTCGTGCCGCGGCCCGGCTTCGACGACACCGCCGAGGAGCGGCTGCGGGAGGCCATCCGCCGCCGTGTCGGGAACAGCCTCGCCCTCGACGTGATCCGTGTCGGGTCGATCGCCCGCGAGCCGAACGGGAAGCTCCGCGCGGTGAAGTCGCGCGTCGGAAGGCTCGGCGAATGATCCGCGTCGGACTCGCCTGGACCGATCCCAGCTACGGGGGCGTCGCTCCGCCCTTCGGGCCGGGAGAGGCCTACCCCGAGCTGCGCGCCCTGTATGGGGAGCACCTCGACGTCGGGACCGCGAACCCCGCCTACGCCGGCGTCCGCGCTGCTCTCGTCGGCCTCGGCCTCGATGCCGGCCGCTTCGGCACCGCCGAGTGGAACCCGCTCTCTTCTCTCGTCGCGCCGGGGCGCCGCATCGTACTCAAGCCGAACTTCATCCGTCACTGGAATCCGATACCGGACGGCACCCTCGCCTCGGTGATCACCCACGGAGCCATCCTGCGCGCGGTGGCCGACTACGCGCTGCTGGCCGCCGGCACGGAGGGCAGCGTCGAGGTTGCCGAGGCGCCGCAGCAGGACTGCGACTTCGGAGAGATCCGGCGCGTCACAGGGCTCGGCGTCCTGGTCGATCACTTCGAGCGGCGCTGCGGCCGGCGCCTCGCGGTGATCGACCTGCGGCGCGAGTGTGTCGACACCCGCGACGGGATCATCGTGGCGAGGCACGCGCTGCCGGGAGATCCGCGGGGCTACCGCGTCGTCGATCTCGGCGAGCGGAGCTTCTTCACCGGCTCGGGGCTCGACCCGCAGCGCTTCCGCGGCGCCGACTACGACCCGGGGCCCACCACGGCGCACCATACGGGCGGCCGCAACGCCTACCTGCTCTCGGAGTCGGTCCTCTCTGCGGACCTCGTCGTGAACCTTCCCAAGATGAAGACCCACAAGAAGACGGGGGTGACGCTCGCCTTCAAGAACCTCGTCGGGATCAACGGCGACAAGAACTGGCTCCCTCACCACTCGAGAGGCGCCGAGGGACGCGGCGGAGACGAGTTTCCCGACGAGGGGCTTCTTGCCCGCGCCCGGAGCCGCGCCATCGAGCTGGCGCGGCCGCTGCTCGCGCGCGGCATCGCGCTCGGCTGGTTCCGCGCCTTCCGGCGGCTCGAAGACCGCGCCCGCGGCGACCGGGACTTCATCCGCAGCGGCAACTGGCACGGCAACCGCACCACGTGGCGGATGTGCCTCGACCTCAATCGCTGCCTCTACTACAGCGACGCCGAGGGCCTTCACCTCGATGCGGGCCGCCCCGTCCGCACGGTGCTGACGATCCTCGATGGCATCGTGGCCGGCGAAGGCGAAGGGCCGCTCGCGCCCCGCGATGTCGCTCTCGGCGTAGTCCTCGCAGGAACCGACCCGGGTGCAGTCGACCTCGCCGCAGTCCGGCTCATGGGCTTCGACGAGACGCAGATTCCCAAGCTGATCGAAGCGATCCGTGACCCGGGGCCGCGCATCACCGCCGTGCAAAGCCCCGCCGACGTGACCGTCGGCGAGGTAGGCCCCGGGGCCGCGGCACTCCGCGACCGGGCGCTCGACCAGATCGAGAGCCCGCACCCGTTCGAGCCCCACTTCGGGTGGAAGGGGCACGTCGAACGGCGGCGGCGATGACGCCTTCCGGGGGGCCGGTGGCGGAGACGACGCTCGCCGTCGGGAGGGGAGCGCCGATCTTCCTGGTCGGCATGGGCCGGAGCGGATCGACGATCCTCTTCGAATGTCTCGCCACTCATCCCGAGATCGGCTGGCTCGCCCACCACGCCAACCGCTTCCCGGACCGGCGCTGGCTCTACGCGCTCAACCGGCTGTGCGACTACTCGCTCTCCTTCCGCAAGGCGATCGAGCGCTCCGACCAAGAGCGCTCGCTGCTCGAGAAGCTGCGGCTCGGACCCGCAGAGGCCTACGAGACGTGGGCATCGATCTGCGGCGAGAAGATCCGGTACGACTGGCTCCTCGGCGCGCACGCAACCGCCGCCGAGCGCGACGCAGCAGCCCGGCTGATCGCCGACGTCCTGCGCTGGTCGGGAAAGACGCGCTTCGCGGCGAAGCTGACCGGCCCGCCGCGGATCACCTATCTCGCGAGCCTCGTTCCCGATGCCGTCTTCGTCCACGTGGTTCGCGACGGCCGCGCGGTCGCCCGGTCGCTGCTCCGCGTCGGCTTCTGGCGGGATACCTGGCGCATGGAGCGGCCGGCCTGGAAGAACGGATTTCCGGACGAGTACGCCCGCATCGCCCGCGAGAGTACGAACCCGCCCCTCGCCCTCGCTGCCCTGCAGTGGCGGCGCTCCATCGAGGTGGCCGCCGAGGAGAGCGCGGCCCTCGGCCCCGGGCGAGTTCACGAGGTGCGCTACGAGCGATTCGTCGCCGATCCGGTCGCGGCCGTCGATTCGATGCTCGAGAGCGTGGGCCTCGAGCCGTCGCCGCGAATCCACGACTTCCTGCGGCGCCGCTACAGGCTGCGCGACATGAATGTCGCTGCCGAGGCCACGGCGGCGGGCGCCGATGCGGAGCTCGCTCGACCGTCTGCTCGGTGACACGCTCCGCTCGCTCGGCTATCCCGCGCGCGAGCGGGAGAGGAGCGAGTCGTAGAGCGCGAGGTAGCGCGCGGCCACGTCGTCGAGCCGGTACCGCGACTCCGCGCACGACCGGCCCGCCTGGCCCATGGCCGATCGCCCCTCGGAGCCGAGACCGTGCAGGCGCTCGATGGCTCGTGCGAGGGCCGAAGCATTGCCCGGGGGAACGAGGAATCCCGTGACGCCGTCGCCGACGAGCTGCGGCGCCTCTCCGACCGCCGTCGCGATCACGGGAAGCCGGGAGGCCATGGCCTCGAGCACCGCGTTGGGGAATCCCTCGAACTGCGACGGCAACACCAGGGCATCCATGGTGCGGAGCAGCGCCGGAACCTCGGTGGTTTCGGGTACGAACCGGACTATGCCGCCGAGCCCTCGTCGATCGACCTCGGAGCGGACGAAGGCCGCGTGCGCGCCACCCCCGGTTTCTCCGCCGACGAACCAGATGCGGATCGTGCTCCGTACCGGCGGAGAGAGGAGCAAAGCGGCTTCCAGGAGGAGCACGTGGTTCTTCTCCTGCCGCAACCCCCCGACCAGCGCCAGATGGAGGCCCTCCGGCTCGCGCGCGATCGGGGGACGGCCCTCGCTGCGGGCGTCCCAGTCCGACAGATCGATTCCGTTCGGCAGCACGTGCACCCGCTCGGATCGAACGCCGAGACGCCGGACGATCTCCTCGGCGACGCACGCCGCATTCGCGGTGACCGCATCGGCGCTGCGGTAGACGATCCGCTGGGCGATCTCGTTCACGACTGTCCGGTGCAGCGTGCTGCGCTCGGCGGCGACGAATACCGGCCGTTGCCTTCGAGGCAGGGTCCGGTGCACCAAGGCGCCCCATACCGCCGGAAAGAGCTGGAAGGCGTGTACGACGTCGGGATTCTCCGCGAGAAGCCAGCGGCGCAGTGCCCAGAGGAAACCCGGATCGAGCTTCGCCCGGCGAGGCAGTACGTGGATCGGGATCCCGGCCTCACGCAGGACCGGCTCGAAGAACCCGATGTCGTGGTACAGCAGCACCGAGACCCGGACGCCCCGGCGGCCGTGCAGCGCGCGCGCCAGCTCGACGAGCTGCCGCTGGGCGCCGCCGCTGGCGAGGCTGTCGGTGTAGTAGACGAGATGAATCGCTCAGCCCCGCGCCAGGAGCCAGCCGACGCTCAGGACGACACCGAGGGCGAGCGCCAGGAGCATCGCAGCGGCCATTCGGGCCGGTGAGAGCCAGTGCCCCGCGAGCTTGCCCGAACGGGCTCTCCCGCAGCGTGGTCCAGATCCGTGGTCCGACGAGGCGCTTCGGGAGGCCGCGGAGCAGCATCACGACCCGCCGCCTCGCGATGCGGGTGGGCTGCAGGGACGCCTCAAACCCTGCGACGTCGAGGCCGCCGTCGACGTTCAGGCGCGGGATTCCGAAGGCTCCTCCGCCGGCCTGCACCGCTGCGGGCCGAGAGCAGAAGACCGACTCGTACCCGGCCTCCCGGGCGATCCGCAGCACGCGGTCATCGTACCAGTTGGCGGGCACGGCGAAGTGGCGGACGGCGGCGCCGGTCACGTGCTCGAGCTCTCGCTTCGAATCGACGAGCTCCTGCCGGACCTCGGCGTCGGGCATGGCCGAGAGCGCGCGATGGGAGACGCCATGGGAACCGATCTCGACGCCGGCCTGCACCAGCGCGCGGATCTCGACGTCGGTGAGACGCCGCTCCCCCGCACCGGTCTCGCTGAAGACGCCGCTTCCGGGATCGGTCGTCACGAACACGATCGCCTTCGCTCCGTGACGTCGCAGGCTCGGCAGCACGTGGGTGAAAGCGCTGGCGCAGCCGTCGTCGACCGTGACGAGCACCGAACGGTCCTCGAGGGAGCGCTCTCCCCTGCGCGAAGCGCGCCACGTCGCAGGCCGTGACGAAGCGGTAGCCGCTGCGCCGGAGCCAGCCGAGCGCAGCGTCGAGGGTGTCTTCGGGAAGCGTGAAGAGACGCTCGCTGCCGCGGAGCGGCTCCCAGCGCTCGCGAGAAGAGATGCGGTGGAGCATGAGACACACGACACGGGGCCGGCGCGCCGCGGCGAGCGCCTCACGAACGAACAGCACCAGGGCGCCGGCGCACACGAGCCCGACCGCTGCTGCGAGAAGCGCTCCCGCGCTCAGCACGGCTCGTCGAACGGCGTCATGCCGAAAGCATCCGGAGCAGCAGGGCGAGGCCTCCCGCCAGGCAGAGAACGAGGGCAGCCGTCACCGAGAGCCGGAGGCTCCGGGTCGTGAAGAGCGCCCGCAGCGGCCCGTGGTAGAGAATCCCTCGCACCCATTGTGCGAAGCGTACGCCGCCGACCCGCTCCGGAATCCGCTTCAGGTTGCCGACGATCCGCAGCAGGAACCCCGAGCGCGGCGTGAGGGCGGCCAGGACGTCGTCCGCGCCCATCTCCCGGTCGATCACGATCCGCGGAAGCGCGAGGGGATCGGAGAGGCCTGTCGCTGTGCCCTTGTTGTTGCAGCAAACCGTCTCGTAGCCCTCGGCCCGTGCCTGGGCGCGGATGCTGCGGCTGTAGCCCGCGCGAGGGATCGCGAGATGCCGGACCGGCCTTCCGGTGATCGCCTCCAGCCGCCGCCTCGACTCGGAGAGCTCGTGAGCGACCGCCTCCGGCGGCAGCTCGGTCAGGATCGGATGGGTGAGCGAGTGCGACTGGATCGAGATGCCGTTCTCGGACATCTCCTTCAGCTGCTCGGGCGCGAGGAAGCCGTCGATGCCTTCGATGAGGGCCCGGGTCTCGGCGTCGGGCTCGAGGGCGACGAAGATCGTGGCCTTCTGGCCGTTCCGGCGGAGCGCGGGGTACGCGAGCGTGTAGTTGCTGAGATACCCATCGTCGAAGGTGACGAGAACCGCGCGCGGCGGCCGCTGCATCGTCCCCGCGCGGATCCGGACGTAGTCGTCGAAGTCGAGGGTCGTCCATCCCTCCGCGCGCAGCCGGTCCATCTGCGCAGCGAACCGGGTGTCGTAGCTCGCCCAGACCGGCTCGTGGTCGGCCACGCGGCCGGCGTCGGCGTCGGCCTTCCGGATGAGCCGGTGATACAGCAGGATCGGGATCCGATCGCTCCGGTGCTCCAGGTAGAACGCCACGGCGAGCCACGCGAGCACGACCCCAGCGGCAGCCAGCGCGAGGAAGCCGAGAGCGCCCATCATCGGGATCTCCTCAGCGCTGGGGCTCCCACGCGGCGCGCTCGACTCCGAGGAGCCTCTGGACCGTTCCGACTCCCATGGCGACGTTGCCGATCACGAAGAACGAGGCCACCGCGGCCAGGGACCCGATCCGGCGGCTGCTCCACTCGCGGACGAGCCCGAAGGAGGCGAGCGCGTAGAAGGCGATCTGCGCCACCGCGGCGATGCCGAAGACCGCCGAACCCGAAGCGGCGCAAGGGCCACGCTCGACGCGAACGCGCCGATCAGCGGCATCCACAGCCACCAGCGGAGCAGCTTGTGGCTCACCATCTGGAACAGGTAGAAGAAGCGCCGGCTCCGCACCAGCTCCCTCACGATGTAGGGCGCCATGGCGTTGTTCTGCACCGCGATGCGGACGCGCGCCTTGAACTCCTGACCGCTCGAGCTGCGGGAGTCTTCGAGCGACACCGCCTCGGGCTCGTAGACGACCCGTCGCCCCTGGACGACCGTGTGGACGGCGTCGAGCACGTCGGGTGAGAACGCCGGTGCCGACGGGCGGAACAGCTCGCGCCGGACGGCGTGGATCGAGCCGCTGACCGAGGTCTGATCGCCGAAGGCGTTCTCGGCCCGCCGCACGGCCACCGCCACCCGCTGATAGCCCCGGAAGCCCTCGGACGTCTTGTCGCGGCCGTAGCGGTACGCGACGCGTCCGGCGACGCAGCCCACTGCCGGGTCTGCGAAGCGGGCCGCGAGGGCGCGCAGCGCATTCGGGCTGAACTCGCCCGTGGCATCCGAGAAAACCAGCAGCTCGCCGGTCGCGGCCTCGACCGCGCTGTTGAGGGCGGCAGTCTTGCCGACGCGGCCCTCGACCCGGTGGAGCCTGACCCGCGGGTCGCCGAACTCGCGGACGATCTCGTCGGTGTGATCGGTCGAGCCGTCGGAGACGACGATCACCTCGAGGGCGCCCGGCGGATAGTCGAGGGCGAGGGTCTGGCGGAGCTTCTGCTCGATCACCTTCTCTTCGTTGTAGGCGGAGATGAGGAGCGTGATCCGCGGCGTCACCTCTCCGCGGAGGGGCGTCCGGAGCCGCTGGAGGACGCTCCCCACGAGCACCGTGAGCCCCGGGTAGAGGACGAGCACGTAGGCGATCCACGCCGCCGAGACCCAGAAGGCCATCTCTGCGAAGGTGGTCACGACGAGGCCCTCCTGCCGGCCCGGCTAGCGGCGCAGCGCCGCCCCCGGCACCTCGAGAAGCTTGCGCTCCAGGAGGATGTCGGCGAGGCGTCCGAAGCGGAAGTCGGTGAGGAGCTGGCGAAGCTTTCGTTCCGCCGAGCGGAGCCCGACGTAGGACTGGAAGTGGCGCATCCAGCTCATGCGCATCCGCGGATGGGCCGGGTCGATCTCGCGCGGGTGGAGGTAGACGCAGGCCGGGACGTCGCGGGCGTTGAAGCGCAGGAGGCCCCACCGGATGAACTCGTACGGAAGCAGCCGGAGGTAGCCGCCTCCCGCGAACGGCACGTGAATCGGCCCCACCCGCACGACGCTCGACGGGAACTCGACGAGCGACGTTCCGTTCTCGAGCTTCATCTCGTGGGGCCGCTGCGGCGCGCCCGGGGCCCCTCCGTGCATCCGGCGGGCGGGGAAGAGCGAGGAGTCGTAGAGGAAGCCCACCTCGCGGATCACCTCGAACGCCCACGGCGCGCGAGGGCCGATGGAGAAGCCGGGGGCCCGGTAGCCGATGACGGGAGCGCCGGAGAGATCCTGCAGCAGGCCCCGCGCGCGGCGAAGATCCTGCTCGAACCCCGCTCGCCCCTGCTGGAAGACCAGCCGGTGGCGGTCGCCATGGCAGGCCACCTCGTGACCGCGACGTGCGATCTCTCGAACGAGCTGGCCGTAGCGGTCTGCAACCCAGCCGAGAACGAAGAACGTCGCACGCGCGTGGGAGTCCTCGAGCAGCTCGAGGATCTTCATGGTGTTGCGTTCGACCGTCCGCGGCAGCGCATCCCAGCTCACCGGCTGCGGCGCACCGGGCACGTCGAGAACGTGGAACCACTCTTCCACGTCGATGCTGAGCGCGTTCACGACTTGCTTCTTCATCAGACCACGTCCGTATCGGCCCAGCCAAGATGCCAGGCATGAGGGTTCGTGAGGAGCGGGCTTCCCGCGAAGCGTCCGAGGCCGCGGACGCTGAACCGGATGAGCTGCGGGTGAAGGGGCTCGGGCACGCGGATGAATCCGGCGCGCCGGAGCGCAGCGCGCGAGGGCCCGGCGCCGGGGAGCAGGGCGTTGAGGATCCCGGCGCCCTCGCGGCGCGCGAGCTCGACGAGCGTGCGAAGCAGGAGCGCGGCCGCCGCCGCCTCGTTCGGGGCGACCAGCAGGTCGAGGAGGAAGCCGGCGCGGACGCCGCGGAGCGCGAGCGACCGGTAGGCACCGAAGGCCGCAGGCTCTCCCGCTCGCTCGGCGAGGAGCAGCCGGTAGCCCGCCTCGGGGCGGGATCCGTAGCGCCAGGCGCTGAACGCGGTGTCGCGCACGCATCCCACGGCGCGAGGTATCTGCCGCGCGCTTCCAGAGGGCGTCGAGCCGGGGATCTCCCGGCTGTACGGTGCCGATCCGTATGCCCCCTTCGTCGGCCTCGTACACCGCCGGTCCGGATCTCGGCGCCGGCCGTCCGGCAAGCGACTGCAGGATGGCGAGTGGTGACACGAGACGGATGCACCACGGAAACGGCCGGAGCGGCGTTCGCCCGAGAGGGCCCGTCATGAGGCGATGGGAGTTCTGGTTCGAGAACCCTGCGACGAAGGCGAAGCCCTCGCGCTCGAGCCGCGCATACAGGTGCTGGCCCATGCGCGCCCAGAGGCCCCGGCCGCGGAACGCCGGGTCGGTCATCGCGCCCACCGAATAGGCTCCCCGCACGTCCTCCCCTCCGACGCGGAACCGGATCGGCGCGGCGCCGGCGTGGGCCACGACCCTCCCGTCGCACTCTACGACGGACCGCGGCGCTTCCCCCGCGGGGCCGGGACGGAACAGCCACGCGACCGTCTGCCCGCCCCGCGCCTCGCCGAAGACGCGCCTCCAGAGGTCCTCGACCTCTGTGTCGTCACAGCCCGGGCGAAAGTCCCGGATCGTCTCGGTCATGGCTCGGACCCGCCCGCTCCTCGACGTGGGGCTCCTGGGCTCCTCGTGCTTCGGGGTGTTCGCCGGAGGCCGCCCGCAGCAGCGGCGGCCGCAACCACGACAACGTATCGGACGGCAATCCGCCTGTCCTGAATGAGGAATGTGCCCCACGGTCGGACCCCGGCCACCCGCTGCTCCCGCCCCCACCCGGGTTCAGCCGCCCAGCGCCTCGCCCCGGTGATTGCGGGCAAACCAGCGCTGGAAGCACAGGAGGCGCCAGAGGCCCTCGGCCCTCGCCCGCTCTTTCGGCCTCCGGTGGAGGTCTCCGAGGAAGCGCGCCACACCCGCCGGATCCAGGTGTCCCTCCTCTGCCAGCCGCTCCGGAGCCAGGTAGCGAGCCTCCCAGGCGACCAGCTCTCGCGCGAGCAGCGACTCGATGGGAATCCCGAAGCCCCGCTTCGGCCGATCGACGAGAGCGCGCGGGACCCGGCGGTAGAGGATCTCGCGCAGCGGAGCCTTGGCCTCGCCTCCCCTCCAGATCCAGTCGAGGGGCAGCGCCAGCGCCAGCCGCACGACGCGCGGGTCGAGGATCGGCACCCGCGCCTCGAGCGCCACCGACATGCTGGCCCGGTCGACCTTCACCAGGATGTCGTCGGCCAGGTAGACCCGCGCGTCGGCGAACATCGATCGCCTCACGTCCTCGGCCGCCGGGGCGGCCCGGAAGGTGTCGAGAAAGAGCGCGGGAGGCTTCGCGCCTTCGGGCCCCGTCATCGCACCGAGGAGCGCCGGCTCGTACTCGCTCACCAGAGAGCACGCCAGCTCGGCAGCGTCGGCGCTGGCGACGTGGCGAAGTGCATTGGCAGCGCCGAAGTGGGGCACCAGGGGCGCGGCACTTCGAAGCGCACGCCGCAGGGTGAGCGGCAGCTTCAGCCACGGCCGGAGCTGTTGGAACCGCCGATACTGCCGGTAGCCCCCGAACAGCTCGTCGCCGCCGTCGCCCGAGAGCGCCACCGTCACGTGCTGGCGCGTCATCCGCGAGAGCAGCGTCGTGGGGATCGCCGAGGCATCGGCGAAGGGCTCGTCGTAGAGGTCCGGCAGCGCCAGCGCGACCGTGCGCGCGTCGGCCTTCGTCACCACCAGCTCGGTGTGTACCGTTCGCAGGTGTTCCGCGACGGCACGCGCATGGGCCGACTCGTCGTAGACCTGGTCGTCGAACCCGATGGAGAACGTCCGCACCGGCTGCCGGGCACGCTCCTGCATGAGCGCAACGACCGTGCTCGAATCGATCCCGCCCGAAAGGAACGCTCCGAGAGGAACGTCCGAGATCATCTGCCGCTCGACCGCATCGCCGAGCAACGACTCGAGGGCGGTCACGGCCTCGTCGTACGAGCGCGGGAGCGGCGTCTCCAGCGGATCGGTGATCCGCCAGAAGCTCTCGACCGACACGACGCCGCGCTCCCAGACGAGCAGCTCCCCGGGAAGGAGCCGCCGGTAGCTTGCGTAGATCGTCTCGGGCCCGGGTACGTAGCCGAGCCGGAGGAACCGGCCGAGCGCTCCCCGGTCGATGGTGGGGTCGAAGCTGCGATGCCGCCGCAGCGCGCGCAGCTCGGAGCCGAACGTGAGGACTCCGTCCCGAACGCCGTAGTAGAGCGGCTTGATCCCGAGCGGATCGCGCGCCAGTACGACGCGCCCTCTCGGCTCGTCGAAGAGAGCGAAGGCGTACATCCCGTTGAGCCGCGAGAACGCGCGGGTTCCCCACGCGCGATAGGCCTCGAGGATCACCTCCGTATCCGAATCCGACCGGAAGCGGGCCCCCTTCTCAACCAGCTCGCTCCGCAGCTCCCGGTAGTTGTAGATCTCGCCGTTGAAGGCGATCGTGAGGGCGCCGTCGGCGCTCGTCATCGGCTGGTGTCCGAGGGGCGAGAGGTCGATCACCGCGAGCCGCGTGTGGCCGAGCGCAGCCGACGTGCTCCTCGCCCCCACTCGTGAATCGCCGCTCGAACAGACCGAAGTCGTCCGGACCCCGGTGCGCCAGCGTCCGCGCCATCGGCTCGACGTCCTCGGGGCTCGCAGCGGAGCCGAGCCGACGATCCCGCAGAATCCGCACATGAACCGCTAGTCTCCCGGCAGCAGAGACGCCCATACGCGTCGGTAAGTACTCATTGTCACATCCACGTCGAAGGCCGCCAGTAGATGGCCGCGTGCGCGCTCCGTCGCGGACGTGCGCGCGACAGGATCCGAGAACGCGGCATCCACTGCGCGAGCTGCCTCATCCCAAGCTCCTTCCGCCACGACACATCCATACTCTCGGCCAGGCACCAACTCCTCGACCCCTACGGTAGTGCCAAGCACGCAGTAGCAGCGTGCAGCGATCGCTTCTTTGATCACATTTGGCAGCCGTTCGTAATCAGCGCACGACAAGAACAGGAACACCTCTGCCTGCTGCATCTCCGAGAATACCGCTTGGTGTGAGACATAACCGCGGAACTCGACGTGTCGAAGTCCAAGTGCTCTTGCCTGCTCTTCCAATGAAGCGCGTTGTGGCCCATCTCCACATATCACGAGCTGAGCATCCGGCCACCGCTTCTGCACCAGCGCGAAGACATCCAGAACGACGTCCATCCGTTTCGGCAATTCCAAAGCACCTGCGCTGACAATACGGTGGAGTCGCTTCTCACCAGTAGGCGCATGCAGCAGATCGGGATGCACACCTCGGTGAGCCACGACTACCCTCTCGGAAGGAACACCTGCAGCAATGAGATCTGCAACGTTCGCGTGGGCATGCGTAAAGACCGCATCCGCGGTTTTCGCGAGTGCAACACCTCCCGGGTAGCCCGCGAGGAAATCATAGGTACCAAGAAATGTGGTTGTTGGAATTCCTAGCTGCGTCTTGATCAGGTACCCCAGGAGCGACGGATAGTGCCCCCAAAACACATGCACTACGTCTGGTCGTTCATTGGCAGCTCGATCGTAGAGCTCAAGGGCTCGGGGTAGCAGCGCCAGCCCTTTTGCGAGATGGGTGATCGACCTCGATCCGTGCTTCAGGACGAAGACCAATCCCTTCCAACCAACTCGCGGGTTTCGAAGCGCAACGAGAAGACCGCGGAGCCAGCTCGCCGGAGTAGGGGCTGTCGCCTGAATATCCTCAACTCCGTACTCTGAACGCAATCGTTCGGCCTCGGGGTATGGTGCGCGCAGAGAATGGACGGAAACTTCAAGCCCCGCACGAATCAGCGCCTTGATGTCGTTTGCCGCGAAGGTTTCCCGCGGTGCGGGGAAGAACATCGTCACATACCAGATTCGCATGGTGTTTCTTGAACCTCGGTATCAAACGCACCCGAGCAAACATGCGACGGGTGCGTGCGCGATCCCGTCGCCCATCATGGAGAGTTCGATGAGGCTGGCTCTTTAATGGCTACATCCATGTCGATCTGCGACCTCAGCGTAGAGCCGCTCATGGGACTGCACCATGGCCTCCGAGGTGAAGCGTTCCCTGACGAGCGCTGGCCCCATCAATGCGAGTCGCTTTCGGAGCGCCGAATCCGTCAGTATGCGACGGAGACAATTAGCTAGACCAATTTCATCTCCGACATCGACGAGCAACGCATTCTCTTCGTGGCGCAGAATCTCCATGGCACCGTTTACGCGTGTACTAACGACAGCTCGCCCAGCATACAGAGCCTCTAGGAGGGCATTCGAGAACCCTTCCGTGGCAGAGCTCATCACATAGACATCGCAGGCAGCTAGGAGGTCGCATACATCCTCTCTGCGGCCCAAGAAGTCAACGACTTCTTCTAGAGCCAACGAGGCGCGAAGCGCCAGGAGTTCCGCTTCTAGGACGCCCCAACCCGCAATACAGAGCCGCAGTTGAGGGAACTCTTCTCGAAGCCTGGCTATCGAGCGGAGGAGGAGCGGATAGTCTTTTTCGACAACAAGGCGACCGACCGCGAGGACTACGAGATCGCCAACTTTCCAAGCGAAACGTTCGCGGAGTTCTGAACGCGGCGCGCTTGGTATCAAGCGCTCGGCCTCAATCCCGTTGTAGATCACGCGCACCTGATCTTCCTGCAAGCCCACCGAACGGCACAATACCTCTTTGACTCCGGCAGCGTTCGCAATGCGCGCGTCCGTAAATCGCGAAAGCTGCCGATCGATGAACGCCTCGTACCAGTGCCGGTAAGGCCGCCCATTTCGTGCAGACGCAACAAGGCCCGGAACGCACGCGGTCACAGCCGCTGCGCGTCCCCAAAAAGCAGGGGAGTAGAGCCAGGTGTGGACGACGTCGGGGTTCTCGGCGACCAGCAGCCGACGGAGCTCGAGAAAGAACCGCACCCCGCCGAGCGTACGTTTATCGAGCACCTTGACGGTGCAACCGACCTCCCGGAAGGCGCTGGTGAGATCACCTGGCAGCTGGCAGTAGTTGACGACTGTGTGGCGAAACGCACCCGGGTCGCTCCGCCGCACGAGGAGAAGCGCCTGCCTCTCCGCTCCACCAGGCAGTAGACTCTCGAAAATATGAACGACATGAATGAGCTTCACGTAAGGTCGGTCCTTCGTTCGCGTTCAGAAGAGACGGTTCTGCCGAGGAACTAGCCACTGGGAGCGACTTACCCGCCTGGGTGGTCATACTAGGACGCAGCTCGCCCGTTCCGCCCAACTGGCGCCCGGCGGTCCCTCTCATCTTGTCGGGCTACGGCCGCGAGGCCTGAACGCTTCGGGCTCCTCTTGATAGCCCGATCGAGCCGTCGGCTGGCAGCTGCGGCCCCTTGGCCGCTGACTCACGCTGAACGAGCGGACTTCCTAGGCCGCAAGAGCCGCGCCAGTGCACCCGCCTCGACTGCTCCGGTACTCTCCCCCTGCCCGGATCCCGCTCCGCCTAGCAAACCGCTCCTCCCTGCCGGAACCGAACCCCCTCTCTCCCGGTGCGGAGCCTGCCGATACGTCTCAAGAGCAAATCCACCGGACGCCTAGCAGAAAGACGCTGCACACTTGAATGCCACTGCTACTACAGCCAGCTCTGAGGCGAAAGCAGAAGCGCTCCCCGTTCTCGCGTGGGCTGCAATCTTCTGCGCTTCCCTACTCGCCTATGGCCTGGTTTGGGACTGGACTCCCGCTCTCGAGGGCGATTCTAAAGGTTACCTCTCCGTCGCAGAAGATCTCCTTGACGGACACCTCGACACACTCCACGACCGCCCTCTCGGCTACCCACTACTACTCGTTCTCACTCGCTCGCTTCCGATCCCAGGCCCGTCTCTTTTTGCCACGCAACTCGCTACCCACGTTATTGCCACAGTCCTTGTCGCCCACCTCCTTTCCCGCCTCCGCGTTAGCCGCCGCGGAGTCCTCGCATTTACCGCGATCGCGTTCCTGCCGCCGTTCGTCGAGCATGCCGGCTTCGTCCTCAGCGAGAGCCTCTCACAGCTATTCGTCGCAACCGCTCTGGTAGGCTACCTCTACTGGCTCCTCGACGGTCGGCGGTGCTGTCTTTTTGTTGCAGCAACAGCTCTCTCCCTTATCGGCTTCGTTCACCCTAGCAACCAATTTCTCTGGCTCTCACTCACGACCGCACCCCTCGCCTTCTGCATTCTCCTCCGCCCCCCAACGGCGATCTGGAGACGAACAGCGATAGGCCTACTCTTCGTCGGTTGCACAACCCTAGCGACCCTCTCCTGCGCGATCGGCATGAACTCAACGCGTTTTGGCTTCGTCGGCACATCCCCAATGCTCGGCAAGACCCTCAGCCACAAGACCGTTCGATTGGTCGAACGTCTCCCGGACGGCTACGAGAAGGTGCGGCCCATCCTGTTGAAGCATCGGGACGCCGCCCTCCTAAACCCGGTGACTGGCCACCTCGGCCTCGCGTACATTTTCGGTGCCATTCCAGAACTCGAGACAGTCACTGGGCTCCACGGCGCCCAACTGTCCAGCTACCTCGTCCGCATGAATCTCGAACTGATTCGACGTTTTCCCATGGACTATGTCGATGAAGTTCTTCGCTCAGCAATCTGGTACTGGTCACCTGGCGTAACAGACCGCTCCTCATTTGGCTCTTCCGTAGTCAAGGCATTCTTCAATTGCATGCGGGCAGCAATACTCCTCTCCTTCCTAGGGAGTCTTGCGTGCCTCATCGGGCCAATTCTCTTGGTGATTCGCATGCGCCCCTGTCACATGCCGGTTCAATCAAGCTTGCCGCCACTTTCACCCATGCTCGAATCACTTCTCTCTCTGTTTTGCATTGCCTCCGCGCTGGCGTATTCTACGACTGTCAACACCGCGCTAACTGCAGCGGTCTATCGCCTTCGAATCCCCTTTGATCTTTTCATCGTATTCTGGGTGTGTGTCGCACCAACGGTCTGGTGCCAGATCGTACGTGCAATCGAATCGTCTCTGTGGATCACGTCTTCTTCTCGACGGCTCAACCCCTTCCCGCCGTGACGCACGGCGACACCCTAGCCTCACGGATCAACATCGAGCCCTCGCACCTCTTGTACTTATCCAGGCGGATACACCATGGCCGATTCCACCATGCTCTTCATCACCGGTACGAGCTACACGGGATCAACACTGCTGTCTTTCCTGCTGAATGGACACCCGGAAATCACCAGCATCGGAGAGCCGACGGGGCCTATCTCCACGGTCACTGACCGAGAGAGCTACAGCTGCTCCTGTGGCGCCCCGCTCCGTGAATGCCAGTTCTGGGCGAAGGTGCAGCAGCAAATGAATCACAGAGGCTTCGTCTTTGGCCCCGAGGCTTGGCACACTGAGTTCGACCTGCCACTTCCTCGGATGTTCAACCAGCTCCTCTTTCGGTCGCTCCGATCGAATCGTCTTGATCACATCCGCGATTCGATTGTCTGCCGCATTCCTTCGATCTACGCTCGCCTCGAAGCCGTTGGCCATCGCGTCGAGGCGCTTGTAGACAGCGTGCTCGCAGTGAGTGGCAAGCGGATCTTTGCCGACGCCGCCAAGGACCCCATACGCGTCCGCTATCTCCAGCGCTTCACGCGCTTCGAACCGAAGGTGATCCATCTGGTACGAGATGCTCCGGGATTCGTTTCCTCCGCGATCAAGAACAGCAGGCCCTCGATGAAAGTCGACCTGACTGCGGCGATCCGATGGTGGAACCGAGTCGGTAGCCATGTCGAGCGACTCTTCGCTGAGCTTCCTGCCGAACGAAAGATGCGCGTCCACTACGAGGATCTCTGTCGCGACGCGGATGGGACCCTCTCCGCAATCGCCTCCTTCGCCTCTGTGCGCGCTTGCCCGGCACCGCTGGATTTTCGTGCAACAGAACACCACATCATCGGAAACCGTATGAGGCTGAGTGGATCGAGAGACATCGCGTTAGATGAATCATGGAGAAGTCGCCTCACTTCGAAGGAAGTTGCGACGGTCTTGCACAATACGTCGACTCTCCGTCGCCGCTTTGGCTATGAGCAGTTGGATGCGTAGCCTATCTCTCTTCACCCAGAAGCTCGCCCCTCTCCAGCTTCTCTACCTCGAAGAACTTAAGCGCCACTCCCGTAATTGCCTCCAGGCGTTGCCTTGATTGCTGCAAGTCTTACCCACAGGCTTGATGAGGCGGGTACACGCGGAAATGGTGGTAGCAATCACACTTTGAAGTCTCCAGCGAGCCGCCGAATGAAGTTGCGACGGTAGACCCGGCGGTTGGAGTCCACATGATCTTCATCTTCCAGCGAGCCGCGCTAGCACTGACAATGTTCTTTCTCCCTGTAGAGGATCTCTCGTTTCTCGATTTTGGCGGCCTTCCGGTAACACCGGCGAAACTAGCGGGCTTGCTCCTCCTCATTGCGGGAGTTGTGCGATGGCTTGTCGGACCGCGCACCATTCCTCGCAGTACCAAACACCTCTGGGTTCTTGCCTTCGCCTTTAGCTTCGTCGTCTCCAACGTGGTTGCCATACTCTCTGGCTTACCGTTCCTATCCGTGCTCCCCTACTTGACGACAGACGCATCTCTCCTGCTGCTTTACTTCCTTGTGCTCATAATTGTCCGGAGCAGGCGAGATCTCGATTGGCTCTGCGGAGGCTACGTCACGGGTGCGGTCGTTGTCGGTATTTCCGCCGCGCTCGGCTTTGGTCCAACTGATGACCCGAATACCACGCGGCTCGGGGGACTCGGCGGAAACCCCAATGGTGCCGCGCAGGACATCGGCGTAGCACTGCCTCTCGTGCTCGTGCTCTCCTCGGGCCTCAGCCCCCTATGGCAACGCGTACTGGGCTTGCTGGGGTTCGGCGTACTCTTGGCGACCGGCGTGGCCACTCTCTCACGGTCATTCTTCGTCACGCTCCCAGCGATGTGGAGCCTCGCTCTGCTACGCATGAGGCGCGTTGCACTTCTCCGCTACAGCCTCTTTGGGTTTCTCTTGGTTGTCATTTCCGTGCTGACCGTACCCGACACGGTGTGGGACCGTCTCGGCACGCTACAGGGCGGCCGCCTGACACGCGACACTTCCGCAATGTCTCGGCTCTACACCAGTCAGCTCGGTGTGGTTGCCTTCATCAAGAACCCGGTAGCAGGCGTCGGGCGACGCAATTTCATGAACTGGGCAAATCGCGACGGAGGCGGCCGAGTCGAGTTCGTCGTGCACAACGTCTATCTTACCGTTGCGGCAGAACAGGGCCTTCTGGGCCTCGTTCCATTTCTTGCGATTGTTGGAATCGCGTGGCGTGAGTTCGGTCGCACGTGGCGCCTTCTCGGGGTGGCGCCTGCTCGCACGGACCCCGAGGCGAGGCGATTGCGGCTTCGTGCCTTATCTCTCCAGGTTGCGTTTCTCGGAGTTCTCATTGGCGGGCTATTTCATCCAATGCTGAACTTCAAGATGCTCTGGGTTCTCTTCGGTCTCTCAACCGTCGTATTCGCCCTGGGGGATAGCCGGGTGGCGCAACTTACGCGGGCGACGGGGGGCCTCGCGGCTGCGTCCGAAAAGAGGGCCACGGTTGGCCCATCCCACCCTTGGGGTGAACCCAATCCGGGATAGGAAGTGCAACCATGAAGTGCGGCACAATACGCCGGATCCTGCATTCTCGGGTCGCCACGGCTACGCGAGCAACTCTTGTGATCTGCGGATTGCTCTTTGGCGATGACTCTGCTGCCGCAGTGGTCGATGGCAGCGGTCGGCAGACCAACCAGTCGGATGAAAAGCGGGTAGTCCGGGTCGTAAGGCTCACGCCTGACGACTTGACCTTCCATGAACCGCATTTCGGTACGCTCCACGCGTTCAATCAGTCGGATTCGAAAGTGCTGCTTTGGGGCCCGAGCGGGAATAGATGTGGCAGCATCGAAGCGCTGACCTCATGGAAGACTAGGGCCGAATTCGAGGCAGCAACACAGCTTCTCCCTCAGCGGCCGGCTAAGTGGAGTGAACATCCACCAATCTGGAGCGAGATCCCCGGTGAGCCCGACGTACTCTACGCGTTCGATCCCGACTCACGCACGGTCGTTCGAATCGATCTGGCAACGGCGGCAAGCACGCCAGTCCTCAC
The DNA here is from genome assembly GCA_963710635.1 of uncultured delta proteobacterium. Classification (GTDB taxonomy): domain Bacteria; phylum Myxococcota_A; class UBA9160; order UBA9160; family UBA9160; genus MYXO. The sequence goes on along the minus strand of CAVQAY010000004.1, from coordinate 144,821 downwards.
GCTTCCGGGCTCAGAGAGCTTCGGCAAGTTTCTTCTTGGTTTCAGCTCAGACAAGCTGTTCGTAGTTTGGGCGCACGCAGATGCACCGTCCTCGGCTCGCGTCTGGGAGGTCGATCTCGCCGCGAGGGCGCTCAAGAGGTAGGAGCGCCGCCTTCCGAATGGACGCCAGATTGGACGCGCCTCCCCTATAACACGCATGGCCACAGCGCTCGCAGCCCCGATGGAGCTCTCGTCATTTCGGAAACCGTCAGCGACGCTCGCGGCTACACGAGCTATTTGAGCAGGAAGGGCGAGAAATCGGTTGGGCTTCGCGTCCGTCCGATGCTCAATCACGCGACGTGGCGCGCGAGTAATCAATGGGCGGTCTTCGCCGAGAAGGACACTGGAAGCCTCTACCAACTATGGACCGGGGGAGCAGTCGCGAAACTGCTCGACTTGCGTGTCAGCAGCGAGGGTCTGGGTTCGACGGAGGGCTACTACCGCATCAGCTCTTTCCCTAATTTGAGTCGGAACGGCGCGATGCTTCTCTATTCGAGCGATGGTGGACATGCGGACCGCCCTGTTGGGATCTTCCTTGCGTTCCTGGAGAACGCAGACGCGGGATACCCGTTCATAGACCATTTCGAAGCGACTCCCGTTACGGTCGCTTCGAGTTTCCCCACCGTCACTCTTCGCTGGGCGACACAGCACGCATCTATGGTGCAGATCACTCCTGGGCCAGGTCCGGTCCCGAATAGTGGCTCGACAACTGTCCGCCCGACCTCCGATACCGAATACGAGCTGATCGCCGACGGACCAAAAGGACAGACTCGCGCCAAGGTGCTCGTGCAAGTTCGTCAGCAGCCCATGGAAAGCTTGATCGTGAATGGAAGCATGGAAGTAGGGTCAATCGGCGACGTTCCTAGCGGCTGGAATCCCACCCGAAGCGCCGCACTGACCCGCGATACTGCTCATGACTTCTCGAGTTCTGTCCGCCTGACGGGAAACTCGACCACTAGGACTCAAGGAAAACTCGGTGCACCAGTGCCCGTGGAGCATGCATTCTCCGCACAGGGGAAGCGTGTGGCGCTCAAGGTGTGGCTCCGTTCCGCGGTCGGTCGTGCCATCCGCGGCGGCTCCCTCCAGATTCACTACGGCGACCCCGTGACGACGCACCTGATGCCGATCGATGATCTCATCGGTCAAAGCTGGCAACCGTTCGAAACCTCCGTGGTGCTACCAAGGAACATCTCCGGAAGGCTCGCGGTCGCCGTCGAAGCCGTCGGCCCGTGGGAGGACTCCTCCGCGTTTCTCGACGAGGTTTCACTGCGGATCGTCGAGGCACCCGATCCGCCGCTGATCGATGACTTCCGCATCGTCGCGACCCCCAGCGATGGCTCCGGAACTCTCGCCATTCGCTGGCAAGCGCGGCGTGCCACCTCTCTCACACTGATGCCACAGGGCATCAAACTACTCCCAACAGAGACTGGGACGTGGGTCTTTGGAGGCGACTACCCGGTTCCTCCACGCGGAACGACTCTTCGCCTCGTTGCCCAAGGGTTGGGAGGCTCCGCGACCGCGGAGACCGTTTTGATGGCTTCGACTGAGTCGCCCGGACTCCCTCCGCCTTCTGCTCCCAGCCTAGAGCCAGCGGCTACATCCCCGTGAGCGTGCCTGCCCGCTTGAGTTTTCTCCGCGAGCGTCGCGCCCGGGTTCTCAGAACGGCGTCGTTCGGATTCCCAACCTCCGCCAGACCACCACCGCCATCCACACGTTGCGAGTGGCCTGCGTCAACGCACTCGCTACCGCTGCTCCGGTGATGCCAAGGTACGGGACAAGTGTCACGTTGAGAACTAGATTCGCAACTGAATTGATCCCGAGTATTCGAAACGCCTCACCCTGGTGCCCTGTCATCGTCATCATCGTGACCACAGGCCCAGTAAGAGCGTTCACCAGTTGACCGATTGTCAGGACGACCAAGCTCACGTACGCGCCTTCAAATCCTGAGCCGAAGAGACCGAGCGCCGGGCGCCCAAGTGCCACGGTAGCCGCCGCAATCGGCAGCGTAAACACAAGGATCGCCACACTCGAGATCCGGACCACTCTCTGGAGTTCCGACCGCCTTCCATTCGCATAGAACTCAGCAAAATACGGAGCCGCCCAGGCGTTCACCGCAAGGAGTCCGAAAGGAATCAGATACGAGATTCGGCTAGCCGCTGCGTAGAGGCCTGCCTCCGTGACGTTCACGAGCGATCCGATCACTAGGACATCCGCCCGCTGGTGAAGGACGTTGACGCCATTGATGAGAAGCAGCGGCACTGCAGCCTTCTTCCATCCCGCCCGGTCGCACGTCGTCTCCGCCTCCCACAACTCACTCGGCACTTCTCGAATCAACCAGACCGTCGACACAGCCAGCGCCACCGCTACCGCAATGGCTGAGATGAGCGCAGCCCTTGGCGCGCCAAATGGCTCGCCTGCGACAGCTGCCAACGATCCGACGCCACCGATTACTACGATGGTCTGTATGATCGATACTGGGATCTGCGACATCGATACACATTTCAGGCCCCGCAGCGTCGCGCTCGAAAGCTGTAGGAGGGCGAGACACGGCAAGGACATGCTGCCGACCCAGAGGGTCACGGCGAGTTCGTTGCTGATCCAATGTCGGACGCCGAAGACGGCCAGGGACGCCCCCACCGCAACCGCGATCGAGCCGCCAAGCACAAGGGATTGGCTCGTGAGCACGAAGCCGCGGAGAAGATCGAGACGGCGTGTGGCCATGTACTCGGGCACGAACCGCAGTGCACCAGTCACGAGACCGAGCTGACAGCCGACCAAGAGGACCTGGATCCAGCTCTGCGCCACGGTGTAAATACCGAAGCTCTGCGCACCCAGAACCCGTGCAAGCACAACCTGGCTCAAGAGCATTAGTCCGACGCCGACGACCTGAATTCCCAGGAACATCCCCGCGCCGCGAACCAAGCGCGCACCAAAGCCGGCACCTAGCAGCCGGCGCCACTGTTCGCGCGCCACTCTCCAAAACACCTCGAAGCGACTACTCCGGGACGGCATGTAGAGAAAATACGGCGTTCACGCCCAGTGCCTCGACATTGTATTCCCAAAGCATACGACTACGTCGCAGATCGACGAGAGCAACCCGACTAGGAAGTGAGGTTCTCACGATCCCGCCAGACACCTGCCTCGCGATCCACGCAAGATTCTGTCGATACCTCGTTTTCCGAAGTCGCGAGAACCCGACAACAACTAGATCCCTTTCTAGAGGCAAGATCGACCGAGTCCATCCGACAACGAACCCGCGAGGTACGAAGCACTTCAGATCGTACGTCCTCACCACCTGCTCTGTGGCTGCAGAAGCGACGACGACATGACCATCCACCGTCGTAAAGTAGATTTCGCCATCGAACACAACGCCGTCGTGGGGGCGCTCCACCGCGATGTCGATCGACCTCCCTTGTTGAGTGAGGCTGATTGCGTCGCGCTGTTCGAATCGTGTTACCCAAAGATCACCGTCTACCTCGAAGACGTAGTTTGGATGCGATTTGTGAGGCTTAGTCGTTGACAGCAAGCGGTAGTCGACGTGCGCAGAGTATTGACCATTGAGTGGGTTGTCGGCTACGTACCATTCGCGGATTATTCGTCCATCGATCGTCACCTCGAAGACCATATCGAGGCCAGTCGAAACGACATAGAGGTTTGAGTTTCTAGCCGGCCTCACGTGATGCACGTCGTTGAAGCACGGCAGCGACAGGTATGTCACGAGGTCGAACTCTGGTATGCGGTAGACCATGGCCTCTGTTTGTGTGCAGAGGTAGAAATCCCTTCCCACAAGGCTTCCGGACTTGAAGAGAACAGATGGAGTGTCCAGCGGACACACATCAGGGGGCGATACGTATTCTAGACGTGTCTCTGCTTCCCCCGTCTCGATGTCTAACTCAACTACGACTGCCTCCTCGTAGGCGTGCCACTCTCGCATCTTGGGTGCGTTGGGGCGCTCTCGGCCGCCGACTACATACAAGCGCTTCATTGGGGACACTTCTGGGTGCCTAATTGGATACATCGCACGGTTCCTTGGCAGCCATGCGAGGGTCGGCCGGCGGCGCCAGCTCGCAACGGCGCACGATCCAAGCAGAGACGATCAGTCGACAAGGCCGCGCATCCGGTAGTACATAAGCGCGAAATACTCTCTCAGTGCGTCGGTTGAATATGCGAGGTTTCTGACTTCGGGGATCCAGGTAAAGCTCCACGCCATGGGCTTAGGGACCGCTACCCCCGGCTGGGTTGCACGAACGAGTTCGAAGTCGGTAGGCGCCGCTACTACGCTCAATCCTGTACGGGCAAACAGTGCGAGCGCTCGCGGCATGTGGAGGGCGGAAGTTACAAGCAATATCTCATCGGCACCCCGTGCCTCTAGAATCTTGCTCACCTGCAGGACGTTCTCTCGCGTGTTCCGTGACCGTCCTTCCTCGATGATCGCCTCGGCCGGCACCCCCAGACGGCTCAGCAGAGCGCTCATGTCTGCCGCCTCGGTCCCGCCCACCCCGGACCATGGGCTCCGTCCGCCACTCACGACGACTAGTGGCGCCTTACGGAGTTGGAATAGCTCCGCAGCGCGCAGCAGGCGGTCGCCTGACGCTCCGATCTCGACTCCTGTGCGTGGAGGAATTGCAGGCTCGGCCGACCCGCCGAGGACGACGATTGCATCCGCGCTTGGGAGATCGTTCGTCCCGGGGTACATCCATTCGAGTGGCCGACCGAGGGCCCCGGCAGCCCACCGCGTGCTCGGAAGCCACAGCACGGCAAGCGCCATTACGATGATGCCGAGCTGAACACGGCGGAATCGATAGGCTGCAATTGCAGCAAGAAGCAGGAACCATGCGAGACCGAGGGGGAATACGAAGAGCGGAAGAAGCTTCGAAAGCAGTAGGGTGTCCACGCCGCCCCCTTGGTGCACAACGAGCCCCGTCTCACGCTGTTTCCGGCTCGCGGCGGCGCCAGGATCGAACCTGAAAGCGGCCCTCTCAGATCCCCGGCTCGAGGCCGCACTCGCGGATCTTCAGCAGCAGCGTCTTGTAGCTCACGTTGAGGACGCGGGCCGCTTGCTTGCGGTTCCAGTGGGTGCTGTGGAGGACGCGTTCGATGGCCTCGCGCTCGGCTTCGACCGCGGCCCTGTGGCCAACCTCCCGCAGGGGCAGCGCGCCTGCCGTCTCCTCCAGCTCGGCGAGGACCGCTTCGAGGTCGCGCCCGGCCTTCTCGCTGCGCGCCTCGATGCTCCCCGTCAGCTCGTCCATCACCGCCTCCTCGCGGCCGAGGACGACGATCCGCTTCATCATGTTCTCGAGCTCGCGGACGTTGCCCGGGAAGGGGTGCCGCTCGAGGTGACGCAGTACGCGGGGCGAGAGCACCGGCAGGGGCTTGCGGTATTTGATGCTGTAACGGCGCAGGAACAGGTCGATGAGACGCGGAATCTCCTCGCTCCGCTCGCGGAGCGGCGGGATCTCGATGGTGACCACGTTGAGCCGGAAGAAGAGGTCCTCGCGGAAGCCGCCTTGCTTCACCATCTGCTCGAGGTTGCGATTCGTCGCGGCGACCATCCTCACGTCGACGCGAATCTCGCGGTTGCTGCCGAGTCGGGTGAAGGAGGCGTCCTGGAGCACCTGGAGGAGCTTCGCCTGGAGCGCCGCGCTCATCTCGCCGATCTCGTCGAGGAAGATCGTCCCCGTGTGCGCGAGCTCGAACTTGCCGGCCTTGCGACCGACGGCGCCCGTGAAGGCGCCGCGCTCGAATCCGAAAAGCTCGCTCTCGAGCAGGTCCGGCGGAAGCGCTGCGCAGTTCACCTTGACGAACGGGCGGCTCGCCCGCGACGACTGCTGGTGGACCGCTCTCGCCACCACCTCCTTGCCCACGCCGCTCTCGCCGTGGATGAGCACGGTGACGTCGGTGTCGGCGGTCTGCTCGAGCACGTTGCGGATGCGCCGCATCGACTCGGTCTCCCACACGATCACGGTCTCGTCGCCCGCCGCGCGCAGCAGCCGGTCGCGCTCCTCCTCGAGCTCACGGGCCTCGAGGGCCGCGCGCAGGGTCGCGTCGAGCTCGTCCTCGTCGAAGGGTTTGTTGAGATAGTGGACCGCGCCGATCCGCATGGCTTCGACGATGGTGGTGGCGCGGGCCACCACCGAGAGCATCACGACCGGAATCCGGGGGTAGCGTTCACGGATCAGCCGGAGCGTCTCGAGGCCGTCGATTCCGGGCATCATGACGTCGAGCAGGATCGCGTCGGGCGCAGCGCCGCCTTCGAGCAGCTCGAGGGCTCGCCGGCCGCTGTCGGCCGTGTCGACCCGATAGCCGCGCAGCTCGAGGAGGTTCGCGACGTAGGAGCGGATGCTCTCGGCGTCGTCCACCACGAGGATCCTACGGGGCCGCGCCAGCGTTCGAACTCCCGAGAGCGGACGCACCTTGCGGGCGGCCACCTCGAGGACGTCCGCCGCGGGCGGCAGGCGTGCGGGAGCTGGCCATGGCTACGCGCCTCCCATGGCCGACGCGGCCGGAACGGTGAAGAAGAACACGCTGCCGCCTCCCGGACGAGGCCGGACGCCGATCAGGCCACCGTGGGCCTCCACCAGGCGCCGCGCGATGGCGAGGCCGAGGCCGAGACCTCCCGTCCGGCTTCCCTCGGCGCCCCTCACCCAGGGCTCGAAGATCCGCGGGCGATCGGCTTCGGAGACGCCCGGGCCCGCGTCGGCGACGGTGACCTCGACGAGACCCGGCTCCGCGGCCTGCGCACCGACGTCGATCTGGGAACCCTCCGGAGCGAACTTGATGGCGTTGCCGATGAGGTTCGTGAGCACCTGCTCGATGCGCGCAGCATCGAAGCGCGCCCACGGCGGGTCGGCCTCGGTCGCAACGCGGATCGTGAGCTTCTTCTCGTCGAGCAGGGGTGCAGAGGCCCCGTGCGACCGCCGCGAGCGTCGCGCCGATGGGCAGCTCGCTCACCTCGAGCACCGTCACTCCCGTGAGGCTGCGGGCCGTCTCGAAGAGATCGCCGATGAAGGCATCGAGCCGCTGGCAACTGCGCTGACTCTCGGCGAGGAAGCGCCGCTGCTCGTCGTTCAGCTCGCCGACACGACCCGAGAGCAGAAGGCGCCCGTAGCCGAGGATCACCGTCACCGGGGTACGCAGCTCATGGCTCACCACCGTGAGCAGGTCTTCGCGATCGGCGCGCTCGCGCCGGATCTGGTCGCGGAGCGTCGCGATCTCGCGGTTCGCCGCGTGAAGCTCCCGGCTCGCCCGCAGCAGCTCTCCTTCGAGGAGGCGCAGGCGGCTCACGTCCTCGAGGCGCCAGACGCGGTCGGGCGCATCGTCCTGGGCGCCGCACAGGCAGCGCACCGACACCCGCGCCTCGCTGCCGTCGGTGCGGCGGAGGACGCACTCGACGCCTTGCGTACGGTCGGCGTCAGGAAGACCCTCACCGGCGTCCTCGAAGAGCGCATCGAAGGGAAGCCCGATCAGCGGCGACACGTCGGCCTCGCCGGCGAGCTCGCCGAGCCGCTGGGTGGCCCACACGATGCGGCCGGCACGGGTGCCGACGAGCGCGTCCGAAAGGGCGTCTCCGACCTGCCGCAGCGAAGAATCCGCCGGCTCGGCCCGGAGTTCGTGCGCGAAGCGCTGCATCAACACCCCTCGGGGCCCCCTTCGACGACGCCCGGGTGCTCCGGAACGCGTGGTATCGTGCTCCGGGCCGATGGCTCGGCCAGGTGCAGCCCCCTTCTCATCGCCTGCTTTCGTGAGTGTCTTTACCGGCCGGATGCGTCCCTGGAGGACCGGCGCATGACCGAGAGCCGAGATGCGCAGCGCCGCGCACGGACGCGGATCGACGCCCTCGTCGAGGCCATCAACCGCCACAACCGCCTCTACTACCTGGAAGACCGGCCCGGAGATCTCCGACGCAGCCTACGACCGGCTTCTTCGAGAGCTGCAGGAGCTGGAGGCCGCCTACCCCGGCCTTGCGGCGCGCCGACTCCCCGACCCAGCGCGTGGGCGCCCCCCCGGCGGGGGGCTTCCGGACCGTCGAGCGGCGGGTGCCGATGCTCTCCCTCGAAAACGCCATGGACGAGGCGCGAGATGCGCGCCTTCGACGAGCGGGTCCGGCGGCTCCTCGGGCAGCTCCGACCCCGTCGCCTACGCCGGCGAGCCGAAGCTCGATGGAGCCGGCGTCGAGCTGGTCTACGAGCACGGCGGCATTGACCGTCGGCTCCACCCGTGGGGACGGCCGGATCGGCGAGGACGTGACGGCAAATCTCCGGCAGGTCTGGACCTCCCCCTCGCCCTCGCCGGGAAGCACCCCGCCCGGGTCTCGGTGCGGGGCGAGGTGGTGCTGCCCCTCGCCGCCTTCCGGCGCCTGAACGAGGCGCGGCGGCAGCGCGGCGAGGAGCCCTTCGCGAACCCGCGCAACGCGGCGGCCGGCGCGCTGCGCCAGCTCCACGACATCGACCGCCGGCGGCTCGGCGCCCTCGAGTTCCGTGCCTACGCCGTCGCCGAGGGTCTGCCCGCGGGGCTTCCTACACAGATGGGTGTACTCGGACAGCTCGCCGCCTGGGGCTTCCGCGTGAGCGCCGAGTGCGAGGCGTGCCGCCGACGTCGACGCCGCGATCGCCTACCACGCGCGCCTGCTCGAGAAGCGGGAGCAGTCTGCCGATCGAGGTCGACGGCGACGGTCTTCAAGGTCGACCGGCTCGACCTGCAGGCCGAGCTCGGCGAGCTGCCGCGCTCGCCCCGCTGGGCCATCGCCTTCAAGTTCCCGCCCGCAGCAGGCGACGACGGTCGTCGAGGCCATCGAGGTGCAGGTGGGGCGAACGGGAGCGCTGACGCCGGTGGCGAAGCTGCGCCCGGTGCAGGTCGGCGGCGTCACCGTCTCGAACGCGTCGCTGCACAACCAGGACGAGGTCGACCGCAAGGACGTACGCGTGGGCGACACCGTCGTGGTGCAGCGTGCCGGCGACGTGATCCCCCAGATCGTCGAGGTCGTGAAGGCGAAGCGTCCCTCGCCACACGCGCCCCTTCCGGCTGCCCGCGCAGTGTCCGGTGTGCCGCGCGCGGACGGTCCGCCTCGAGGGCGAGGTCGTGACGCGCTGCCCGAACCTCGACTGTCCGGCCCAGCTCAAGAACAACGTGCTCCACCTGGCGAGCCGCGAAGCGCTCGACGTCGACGGCCTCGGCGAGAAGCTCGTCGACCAGCTCGTCGACGCCGGGCTGGTGAAGCGGCCCGTCGGACGTCTTCGCCCTCGACGCGGCCACCCTCGCGGGCCTCGAGCGCATGGGCGAGAAGTCGGCAGCGAACCTCGAGGCCGCCCTCGCCCGTGCACGCGAGACGACGCTGCCCACGCGCTCCTGATCGCCCTCGGCATCCGCCACGTAGGCGCCGGCGTCGCAGACCTGCTGGCGTCGCACTTCGGCGACCTCGACGCGCTGGTGCGCGCGTCGCAAGACGAGCTGGAGGCAGTGCCGGGCGTCGGGCCGACCATCGCGGAGAGCGTGGTGCGCTTCTTCGCCGATCCGCACAACCGCAAGGAGGTCGAGCGGCTGGAGCACCTCGGCGTTCGCTGGCCGAAGGCCGCCGCACCGCGCGCCGCGCTCGGGGCCGCTCGTCGGCAAGACGCTTCGTCCTGACCGGCGGCCTCTCGGGAATGACCCGTGACGAGGCGAAGCAGCGCATCGCCGCGCGCGGGTGGGCGGTCGCCGCGTCGGTCTCGAAGAAGACCGACTTCGTCGTCGCCGGCGACGATCCCGGCAGCAAGCTCCGGAAGGCGCAGGAGCTGGGAATCGCCGTCCTCGACGAGGCCGAGCTCGTGCGCCTGCTGGCGGAGCGGTCGTGAGCCGCGTGCGTACGGCGGAGCCGAAATGACGTACGGCGGAGCCAAGATGAGGTCCACCGCCCGCCGGCCGTGGGGCCGTATCGTCGCCGCGGCCTTCTTCGCCGCAGGCGCCGCGATTGCGGTCGACGTCCACACCCCCTCGGAGGTGCCGTGGCAGACGGTGACGCTGCAGGGCCTTCCCGCAGCGCGGGCGGACGATCTCGTGCTGCAGGAGGAGAGCCCGGGGGTCACCTGGGCGTCGAAGGGCTACGCGATCTACCGGAGCTCCGGCGGCGAGCCCTTCGAGAAGGTGTTCACCGTGGTGCCGCGCTTCGGCGAGGCCTGGGCAGGCTTCTCGCGAACCCTGCGGCGGCGCTTCGGCTACCAGGAGCTGGTCGAGGTGCTGCCGGTGCGGCCGGAGCTGCTGGTGGTCTTCGCCGGCGGCGACGTCTACCGCGTCGACCTGTCGACCGGCACCCAGGAGCGGACCCACCGACTCCGCTATTTCGGCCGCGGCCGCGGCCGCGGTGTCATGGCCCATGGCCTCACACGCGATGAAGCCGGCTCTCTCTACTACGGCGAGTACACCACCGCAGCCTCGGCAGCGAGCCGGTGCCCATCGGCATCTGGCGCAGCGACGACGAAGGCCGCCGCTGGACGCTCGCCTTCGAGTTCGCGCCGGGTAGCGTTCGCCACGTACACGGCGTGCAGTGGGATCCGGTCGGAGGCGGCATCTGGGTCGGAACCGGAGACGCCAACGAGGCCTCGCGCGTCGGCTATTCGCTCGACCAGGCGAGGAGCTTCGTCTGGGTCGGAGAAGGGAGCCAGGAGTACCGCGTGTGCAGCGTCCTGTTCCTCGCCGGGAGCGTCGCGTGGGGGATGGACGCCGACCGCTCGCCGAACCACGCGCTCCGCTGGAGCCGCGCCGATGGCGCCCTCGAGCGTGTGCCGGGCGGCCTCCCGGGGCCGACGTTCTTCGCCCAGCCTGTGACCGGTGCCGGCGGCCTCCTCGGCCTCGCCGAGCTCGACGCTGCCGTCTTCTGGCTCGGAGCCCGCGGGCCCGCCCACAAGCTCCTCCAGTGGACGCTTCCCCGGCCTGCGCGGCGGGGGCCCCACCCGGGCGTGCGGCTCGCGCGCGGGTCGCCGTCGAACCCTGCGTTCGTACAGGTCAATCCCCTGCGAACCGCCGAGGAGGAGGCGGCCGTCTACCGCATCGAGGTGGGCGAGCTGCTGGGCCGCATTCAGGACCAGCCTGGTTTGATTTGATCCGCCGGCTGCGCCAGCATTCCCGGTTGCGCGGCGCCGCCGTCCCTCCGAAGCGTTGGGCGACGGCCCGAGGCGGCCTTCGTTCCGGAGTGCCGGGGAGCGGCCCATGAACACGCGCGTCATGATCGAGACGACCTGGCGCCGCAGGCACTGGCTCTTCGCCCGCTTCCGGCTCGGCCCGCTCTGGAACTACGTCAAGGGCGGCTTCCACTTCGCGCGCAAGCACGAGCGCGTGACGAACCTTCCGGGCGTCGTGAAGATCGACATCAGCCCGATCTGCAACCTCCGCTGCACCGTCTGCGTCCACGCCGACCCGAACGGCAACGACTTCCTCGAGCGCCAGCGCTTCGCCCCCGGTCACAAGATGAGCGTCGAGCAGTTCCGCAGCATCATCTCGCAGATCGAGGGCCGCGCGGCGACGGTCTCGCTCTACACCTGGGGCGACCCGATGACCCACCCCGACCTCGACGAGATGTGCCGCATCGCGTCCGACGCCGGCCTCCAGGTACACGTCAGCACCAACTTCAGCTTCGGCTTCAAGGACGAGCGCCTCCGCAGCATCGTCACCAGCGGCCTCACGCACCTCACGGTGTGCGTCGACGGCCTCAGCCAGGAGAAGTACGGCAAGACCCGCGTCGGCGGCCGAATCGACCGCGTGATCCACAACCTTCGCCGCGTGGCCGAGATCCGCCGCGAGCTCGGCCGCAGCTTCCCCAAGATCGAGATCCAGTACATCAAGTACCAGCACAATCTCGACGAGCTCGACGCGGCCCGCGCGCTCAGCGAAGAGATCGGCGCCGAAGGGTTCGCCGACTTCTGGGGCGCGCTCCACAACTACGCCGACCGGGAGCCCGAGCACTACGAGACGACCGGGCCGAAGCCGAACCGGTCGCTGCCGCAGTGCTACTGGCCGCACTTCTCGATGGTGATCAAGTACAACGGCGACGTCATTCCGTGCTGCGAGCACCGGATGGCCGCCCAGCACATGGAAGGCGGCGACGCCCGCGTGTTCGGCAACGTCTTCGAGACCAGCGTCGCCGAGGTCTGGAACGGCGCCGAGTACCGCAAGGCGCGCCGCATCGTCTCGAACCCCGAGGTGGTCCTCCAGGAACCCGAGCTGCGAAAGCACTTCTGTGACGGCTGCTTCGTGATCTTCGAGACCGGGATCGCGAGGACCGCCCGCTGGGCCAACCAGCACCGCTGGGAGGAGGTCTTCGAGCTGGACGAGCGCGGCCACCCGCGGCGCAAGCCCAAGCAGGTGACGGGGCTCCCGACCTGATCCGCGCGCGCGTCAGCCCTTGCGCGGCTTCGCGGCCGGCAAGGCGAGGATCAGCACCGTGAGCCCCACGAGCGTCGCAGCCACCGACGCGCTCAGGATGCCGACCTTCGAGGCATCGATGAGAGCGGCGTCGCGGAACGCCAGCGACGTGACGAACAGCGCCATGGTGAACCCGATGCCGCCGAGAATCCCCGCACCCCACACCGCGTTCCAGTCGACGTTTCGCGGCAACACGGCAACTCCGGCGCGCACGGCGAGCCACGTGAGCCCGACGATGCCGAGCGGCTTGCCAAAGAACAGCCCTGCGGCAACCGCCAGGGTCACCATCGACATGGCAGGATCCGTGAGGGCGCTCGCGTCGATTCGTACGCCGGCGTTGGCGAAGGCGAAGATCGGCATCACGAGGAACGCGACCCAGCCATGGAGAGCCGACGTCAGGAACTCGAGCGGCGAGAGCGCGGCTCGCGTCGTCTCTCCGAGCAGGCGCACGGCCACCTTGCGCTCGCCGGCACCGGTGCCGTTCTGCATCATTCCGAGAACTTGTTCCGCTTGGTGGCGCATCCGCGCAACCAGCGTGTGGGCGGGATCGAGGGGATCTGCGGGGGTCAGCAGCCCCAGCATGACGCCCGCCACCGTCGCGTGGACTGCCGCTCGCGAGGGTCGCCGCCCAGTAGACGATGCCGATGGCCCAGTAGAGCAGATACGACCGGACGCCCGCCCGTTTCATTCCGTACGTGAAGGCGAAGGCGACGGCCGCTGCCGCGAGCGCAGGCGCCGACAGGTGATCGGTGTAGAAGACAGCGATCACCGCCACGGCGCCAAGATCGTCGACGATCGCGAGCGCCAGCAGAAAGACCTTGAGACCCGGGGGAACGCGGGGCCCGAGGGCAGCGAGCGCCGCCACGACGAAGGCGATGTCGGTCGCCATCGGAATGCCCCAGCCTCGTTCCGCCTGCCCGCCCGCGTGGAAGAAGAGGTAGATGGCCGCCGGAACGATCATGCCTCCGAGCGCGCCGAACACCGGCAGCATGGCGCGCTCGCGGCTCGACAACTCGCCGTGGACCACCTCGTGCTTGATCTCCATCCCGACGACGAAGAAGAAGAGCACCATGAGGCCGTCGTTCACCCAGTGGGACAGCGGAAGCTCGAAACTCCATCCGGCGACGCTCGCGCCGATGGGAAGGTGGAGCAGGTGCTCGTAGCTCTCGTGCCACGGCGAGTTGGCCCAGGCGAGGGCCATGGCCGTCGCCAGCAGCAGTAGTGCGGCGCTCGCCGCCTCGATGGCGAAGAAGCGCTGAAAGGGCGCGGCGAGGCGGTCGGCGAGCCTCGGCGAGCGGCGTGTCGAGGGGGCGCTGTGCATTGGCCAGGGCAGGCTAGCTACGTCCGTCCGATACGTTCACCACCTCAGCGAGAGCACCGGCTGCCTGGAGCCCCCGAGGGGGATCTGAAGTAGACGGATCGCGGCTAATCCGTATACTCTTCCCGTGGCGACCTCCCCCCCCGAACGCGCTCCCGCGCGAACCGGCCGCATGGAGCGGACCCGGCAGCGGATCCTCGATGCCGCTGGGGAGTGTTTCTCGGCCGCCGGGTTCGCCAAGACCACCGTCGACGAGGTGGCCGCGCGGGCCGGCGTCTCGAAGGCGCTCGTCTACCACTACTTCTCCGGCAAGGAGGAGATCCTCGACGCGGTCCTGCAACGGACGGTCGCCGAGTGGGAACGGCTCACCATCGACGAGGTGGCCGCGACGGAGGGCAGCGTCCTCGACCGCATCGCCCGCCTGCACCGCGCGTGCATGGCCTATGCACGCGAGACCCCGGTGCTCTGCGCCATCCTCGAGGTCGATCCGCGCGTCCTGCTCGGCACCGGCGCGGGGCGTGCGATGAAGCACTCGATGGACCGCTTGTGCACGGTGCTCGAAGGCGCGATCCGCTCCGGCGTCGCGTCGGGCGAGCTGCGCGAGGGTCTCGATGCTGCGCGCGTGGCGCGGGTGCTGCTGGTGACCCAGCTCGCGTTCATCGAGCACAGTCTCGACCCCGCATGGGTCGACGTCTCCGACGAGGCCCTCGTCGACACCGGCCTCGACATCCTCTTCCGGGGCCTCATGGGAGCATCTCGATGACCGCACGGCTCGCCATCGCACTCGCCTCCGTGCTGCTCGGCCTCGCCGCCTGCGGAGCGTCCGAGCCGAAGGCAACGGAGCCTGCCGAAGCCCCCGTCTCGTCCGCTCCGGCGGGCCCCCTGGTGGAAACCCAGCGCGCCGAGCTGGGAACGGTCTCCGTGACGATCGAGGCGTCGGGAGAGATCCGCGCGCGGCGGGTGTCGGGAATCGGCGCCGAGGTGGGCGGCCGCCTCGTCCGCGTCTTCGTCGACGTGGGCGACGTGGTGGCCGAGGGAGCACCGCTCTTCCAGATCGATCCCGAGCCGTACGAAACCATTCTCGACGAGGCTCGAGCGGGGCTCGCCGTGGCTCGCGCCGAGCGCGACCAGGCGCTCCAGGAGCGCGACCGCGTCGAGACGCTCGTTGCGCGCGAGGCGCTGTCTGCGCAGCGAGGCGATCAGCAGCGCACCACAGCGGCGATGGCGATCGCGAACGTCGCGCAGATGGAGGCGCGCGTCGAGCGGGCCGCGAGCGATCTTTCACGCACGAGGGTCACCGCACCCTATCCGGCAGCGGTGGTCGAGCGCAGGGCCCACGAGGGAGAGATGGCCGGGCCGACTCCGGTCGTCGTCCTCCAGGAGAGCGGAGCGCTCGTCGCGGTGCTCCACATCCCCGAGACCGCTCCCCTGGCGATCCCGTCCGGGGCTCCGGTTCGGCTGCACCTCGAGGGCATCGAGCATCCTCTCGAGAGCCAGATCGACGTCGTGAGCCGCCGGGTCGACCCCCAGGCCCGCACCTACGAGGTCCGTGCCACCGTCACCGATGCGAGCGGACGGGTGAAGGCCGGCTCCTACGCCCGCGCGCAGATCGACGTCTCGTCCGCCCAGCCGGGCCCCGTCGTCGACCGCTCGGCGATCGTGCTGCGGGACGGCGCCAGCTACGTCTTCCGCGTCGAGGGCGATACGGCACGGCGAGTCGCCGTCCGCGTCGGCCCGGTGACGCCCGAGCGGGCGCAGATCCTCGCGGGCATCGAGCCAGGGGACGAGATCGTCCGCGGTGACGCTGCCTCGCGGCTCGTCGACGGCGAGCCGGTGCGGCGCGCCGAAGGCCCCGGTCGCATCTCGGCGCGGGAGGTCCCGGCGCCGTGAACCTCTCCGACGTCTCGATCCGCCGTCCGGTCTTCGCGGCGATGCTGACCGCGGGCCTCGTCGTCCTCGGGCTCGTCTCGCTCGGCCGGCTCGAGATGCAGATGGATCCCGACGTCGAGTTCCCGTTCCTGTTCGTCCAGACCGAGCTGCGCGGCGCGTCGCCTGAGACCGTCGAGCGCGAAATCACCGACGTCCTCGAGGAGAGCATCAACTCGCTCGAGGGGATCCGGACGATCAGCTCGGTGTCGTCGCAGGGCCTGTCGCGAATCGCCGTCGAGTTCGGCCTCCGGTACGACATCGACGTCAAGGCGCAGGAGGTCCGCGACAAGGTCGCCGTCGCGCGCGCCGTCCTGCCCCTCGACGCCGAGAGCCCGATCGTCCAGAAGTTCGATCTCGGCGCGATCTCGCCGCTCACCCTCGTCCTCGGAGGCAACGTCTCGATCCGCGAGCTGTCGGACCTCGCCGAGCACGAGATCAAGGAGCGCCTCGAGCGGCTCCCGGGCGTCGGGGGCGTCACGATCCTCGGCTCCCGCGCGCGGGAGATCCGGATCTGGCTCGACCCCCTGCGTCTCGAAGGCTACGGCCTCTCGGTCGACGATGTGGCGACGACGCTCCGCTACGAGAACGCCGAGCTGGCGAGCGGGAACATCGAGGGCGGGTCGCGCGAGTGGTCCGTCACGACGCAGGGCAAGGCGAAGAGTGTCGAGGCCTTCGGAGAGCTGGTCGTCGCCCAGCGGGACGGGCGCCTCGTACGGCTTCGCGACGTCGCGGTGATCGAGGACGGCATGGCCGAGGCGCAGACCATGGCGCGTCTCGGCGGCCGCCCGGGAGTCGCCCTCGAGATCCAGCGCCAGAGCGGCGCAGACCTGGTGGCTCTCGCCCGTCACGTCCGCGCCGAGACCACGGAGATCCAGTCGCAGCTCCCTCCGGGCGTCGAGCTGGTGGTGGCGCGCGACTACGCCGTCTACATCGAGGAGCAGGTCCGGTCGGTGTTCCTCGACATGGCCATCGCCACGGCGCTGGTGGTGCTCGTGGTGCTGGCGTTCCTGCGCGAGTTGCGGTCGACCCTCATCGGATCGCTCGCCATCCCGGTGAGCGTCATCGCGGCATTCAGCTTCTTCTACGCCTTCGACCTGTCGCTGAACGCCATGACCCTGATCGCCCTCTCGCTGGCGATCGGGCTCGTGATCGATGATGCGATCGTCGTCCTCGAGAGCGTCTACCGCCGGCTCGAGGCGGGCGAGGCGCCGCGCCCCGCCGCAGAGCGCGGCGCGCGCGAGGTGGGGCTCGCCGTCGTCTCCACCACCCTCGCGGTGTGCGCGGTCTTCGTTCCGATCGTCTTCATGCAGAGCCCCGTCGGGCGATACTTCTACGAGTTCGGCATCGCCGTGACCGTGGCGGTGTGCATCTCGACCCTGGTGGCGCTGACGCTCACGCCCATGCTCGCGAGCCGCTGGCTGCGGGTGAAGGGCGGCGAGCAGGGGCGGATCTTCCGCGTTCTCGAGCGGGGCCTCGCCTGCCTCGAGCACGGCTACCGCCGGCTTCTCGCTGGCGCGCTGCGTCACCGGGCCGCGACCGCGGCGCTCGGTGTCGCCGCCGTGGTGGGAGGCTGCGGCGTCGCGTCGACACTCCCCTTCGATCTCTACAGCCAGGAAGATCTCAACGAAGTGGCGGTCCGGGTGAAGCTGCCGATCGGAACGCCACTTCCCGTCACCGATTCGCTGCTCCAAAAAATGGAGCGCGCCATCGCGTCGCATCCCGAAGTGCGGGCGGTCTTCGCCGTGACGGGGAGCGAGATCCGCCACGAGCCTCATCTGGCGCGGATGGACGTCCTGCTCCCTCCCAAGACGAGCCGCGAGCGCCCGATCGAGACGACCTTCGACGAGCTGCGCGCCGCGCTCCAGGCAGCGGCTCCCGAAGTCGAAGAGATCTCCGTGGGGTACCCCGCCTATGCGAGCACCTCGGAGGGCTCGTTCCAGGGGATCTCCTACAGCCTCCAGGGCCCGGACCTCGGCCGCCTCCAGGGCCTCGCCGAGCAGCTCCTCGCCCGGATGCGCGCCGATCCGGTGTTCATCGACGTCAAGTCGTCCTTCGAGTCGGGACGGCCGCAGATCACCATCGACGTCGACCGCGGCCGCGCGGCCGATCTCGGCCTCTCGGCGGCGAACATCGGTCGCACCCTGCGCATGCTGCTGGCGGGAGAGAAGGTCGGATCGTTCGAGGACGCTGGGCGGCGGCACGACGTGCGCGTACAGGTCCTTCCCGAGTACCGCGACGACCCCGCCAAGCTGTCGCTGATCCGGGTACGCTCGGCCAGCGGCGGGCTCGCGCCGCTCACCAATGCAGCGCGGGTGATTCTCGAGGAGGGTCCGGTCGAGATCCGCCGCGAGAACCGCACGCGCGAGATCCGCCTCAGCGCCAACATGGCCGCCGGCGCACCGCTCGGCGACGGTACGTCGCGCATCGAGGCCTGGGGCCGCGAGCTCGGGATCGCGGCACCCGATGCGCTGGTCGCGGGCGGCGGGGCGCGGACGATGAAGGAGACGGCCGACGACATCACCTTTGCGTTCGGCCTCGGCCTCGCGGCCCTCTACATGATCCTCGCGTCGCTCTTCAACTCGTTCACCCACCCGCTCACCATCATGGTCTCGGCACCCCTCGCGTTCATCGGCGGCTTCCTCGCGCTCTCCCTGGCCGGGATGTCCCTCGACATGATGAGCGGCATCGGCCTCCTCGTGCTGATGGGCCTCGTGATGAAGAACGGAATCCTGCTGGTCGACTACACCAATCAGCTCCGCGAGGCAGGGCGAACGCGGGACGAGGCGATCCTCGAGGCCGGTCCCGTTCGGATGCGGCCGGTGCTGATGACGTCTGCCGCGCTCATCTTCGGAATGCTGCCCACCGTGCTCTCGACCGGAATGGGGTCCGAGTTCCGGGCGCCGATGGCGATGATCATGATCGGCGGGCTCACCACGTCGACGCTTCTCACGCTGCTGGTGGTGCCCGTCGTCTACAGCCTCGTCGATTCGGGCGGAGAGCACCTGCGCGCGCTGGTAACCAGGCTTCTCTCGAGCCGCAAGCGACGGCCGGCGCGGGCGAGCGAGGCCGGATGAACCGGGCGCGGCCGCGACGGCGCTCGGCTAGACTGATCGATGTGAACGCGGACCTCCTTCGCATCGCTCGCTGGCTCGAGCGTCAGCCCTGGAACCTCCCCGGCACGGACAAGACTTGGGTCTTGACTGCGGCCTGGGCGGCCTACCGTTTCCACCGCGAAGTCGAGCGCGCACAGCGTGTCGGCGGCAGCTAGCCCGCTCCTCGAGGCCCTCGCCACGCTTGCTCGCGCAGGGGTCGAGTTCGTCGTCGTCGGGGTCGGAGGGATCAACTTCTATGCGCGAGACGCCTCCGAGACGGTGATCACTGCGGATGTCGACGTCTTCGTTCGTCCGCGCATCGAGGCGCTGCGTTCGGCGCTGACTGCTCTCCACCAAGCCGGCTTTTCGTTCCAGGCGGTGGGTGAGCCCTTTCTCGACTTCGACGAGGTCGAGATCCTCGCGAACCTGATCCGTTCCGGTGCGAACCTGACCGCGGAGAACGAAGCCGGCGCGCGGGTCGATCTCATGCTCTCCGGCCGGGGCCTCGCCTACGACGATCTCGCCGCGGACGCCGTGCGTTTCCGACTCGGCGATGTCGAGGTGCGGGTGGGGCGTCTCGAGAAGCTGCTGCGTTCGAAGGAGCTGGCGGGACGTCCGAAGGACATCGCCTTCCTGCATTTGTTCGCGGCGCGCCTGCGGGGAGGCGATTCCTCACGATGATGCGCTCGAAGAACCGAGGCGCGTGACGACATCCGCGAGCGCTGCCAGCAGCGCTCGCCCGGAGTGAAGGAGGGGAGCGGCATGGCGAGCGAGCAGACGCACCAGCGAGGAATCCGCCGCCGGACCTTCCTCATGGCCGGAGCCGCCGGGGCCGTCGGCATCGGCCTCGGCCTGTGGCGCCTTCGCGGGAGGCGCACGCCGCCGGTCGCGACGGACGGCGCGCTCGGACCCGAGCCGGTTGCGGGAATCCCCCGCTACGGCGACTGGCGCGACGTCTACCGCGAGCGGTGGCAGTGGGACGAGATCGCGGTCGGCACCCACACCAACGCCAACTGCGTCTCGGCGTGTGCCTGGAACCTGTTCGTTCGCGACGGCGTCGTCTGGCGCGAGGAGCAATCGGCTCCCTACGTAGCAGCGGGCGCTGGAGTTCCCGACGCCAACCCCCGCGGCTGCCAGAAGGGCGCCTGCTACAGCGACCTCTCGGTCGGACCGTCCCGCGTCGCGTACCCCATGCGCCGCGTCGGCCCGCGCGGATCGGGGAGCTGGCAGCGGATCGGCTGGGACGAGGCCCTCGGCGAGGTCGCCGCGGGCCTCGTCGACGTGCTCGCTGCGCGCGGCGGCAGCGGAACGCTGTGCATGGTGGGAGGCAATCTCGACTTCGGACCGACCTTCGTCTCGTACTCGCGCTTCTTCCGGCAGATCGGTGGCCCGATCACCGACCCGAATGCCGTGGTGGGCGACCTCCCGGTAGGCGGCACCATCACGCTCGGCGAGCCGATGGTCGGTGGAAGCTCCGACGACTGGTTCCGCTCGCAGTACCTGGTTCTCTGGGCCTTCAACGCTTCGTCGACGCGCATCCCCGACGCGCACTTCCTGAACGAGGCGCGCTACCGGGGCGCCCGGGTCGTGGCGATCGCGCCCGATCTCAACCAGACCGCGATCCACGCCGATCTCTGGCTCCCGGTGCGGCCCGGAACCGACGCGGCCCTCGCGCTGGCAGCCTGCCACGTGGTGGTCGAAGAGGGCCTGTACGCCGCCGACTACGTTCGCGAGCAGACCGATCTGCCGCTGCTGGTGCAAACGGCGAGCGGACGCTTCTTGCGCGAGTCCGACGTCCGGAGCGGCGGGAGCGAGGCCCTCTTCGCGTTCTGGGACGAGGCGAACGGTGCGCTCGCTTGGGCGCCCGGCAGCGAAGGCAGCAAGACGCGGTCGCTCGCGCTGCCCGAGGGCGTCCGGCCTGCCCTCGAGCACCGCGGCCACGTGAAGCTCGCGTCCGGAGAGACGGCCGCGGTCCACACCGTCTTCATGGCGCTCCGGGAACGCCTCGCGGCCCATGCGCCCGAGGTGGCTGCTCCCGTGACGGGCGTCTCGGCCGAAGCGATCCGGCGCTTTGCCCGCGACTTCGCCGCGGCTCCGGCAGCGCTCATCCTCTCCGAGTACGGGATGTGCAAGAACTACCACTCCGACCTGGTGCAGCGCTCGCAGATCCTGCTCGCGTCGCTCACGGGAAACCTCGGAAAGGCCGGCGGCGGATGGCGGTCGGGCGCATACATCGGCCTCGACGGTTTCGCGCTCCTGTCGATGCAGGACCGCCTCGACATCCCGCACCTGGCGTGGATGGGGGTCGAGGCGGCCCTCGACCCCAAGAAGGTCGGCGACCGCTTCCTCACCATGTTCATCCCGGCGACGGTCCTCCTGGCGGTCCACGGCGGCCTCGGCGCCGTACAGGGAGATGCCCGACACGGCGACCCGATGCTTCCGGAGGGCGCAGCGCCGTACCTGCGCGAAGCGGTGGAGAAGGGCCATTTCCCCATCGGTGCGCCGCTCAGCGAGGGCCCGCCCGATTTCATCCTCAACGTCTGCGGCAATCCGCTGAGGCACAGCCGCATGGGCAATCGGCTGCGAGACGGCCTGTTCTCCCGCGCACGGATGGTGGTCGACGTCACGTTCCGTATGAGCGAAACGGCGCGGCACGCGGACATCCTCCTCCCCGCTGCGGGCTGGTACGAGCGGCTCGGCTTCAAGTACATCCCGGCCTACATCCCCTACGTCCACCTCTCGGACCGGGCCGTCGCGCCCCTCGGCGAGTCGAAGCCCGAGTGGGAGATCTTTGCGCTCCTCGCCCGGCACGTCGGCGAGGAAGCGAAGCGCCGCGGAATGAACGAAGTGAAGGGCTTCCGCGGCGACACCTGCGACGTCTCGAGCCTCTTCGACCGCTTCACCGATGGCGGCCGCTTCGGGCCCGGTGACGAGCAGAAGGTGATCGAGTTCATCTTGCAGGTCTCGAGCCAGACGCGCGGCATCTCGATCGACGATCTGCCGACGGCGCGGCGGCGCGATCCGCGTCCGCGCCCTCGGTTCGAAGAACGGCGCCGGCATCCACTCGGAATACAGCGAGACCGAGCCCATCGTGCCGCTACGCGACAACGTCGAGCACAAGCAGCCCTACCCGACGTTGACGGGCCGGCAGCAGTTCCACATCGACCATCCCTGGTTCCTGAAGCTCGACGAGGCTCTCCCGCGCTACAAGGCTCCGCCGCTGGCGGGAGGCGATCACCCCTTCACCCTCACTGGCGGGCACACCCGCTGGAGCATCCACGCCATCTGGCGCGACCACTCGCTCATGCTGCGGCTCCAGCGCGGCGAGCCGCTGGTGTTCGTGAACCCCGGCGATGCCAGCGCCCGGGGCATCGGTGACCACGACCTGGTTCGCATCTGGAACGACGTCGGTGAGTTCGAGGCGCGCGCCGCCACGACGGGGGCCATCCGCCCTGGACAGGTGCACATCTTCCACGCGTGGGAGCGCTATCAGTTCCGTTCGCGCGAGACGCACCAGTCGCTGATCCCGAGTCCGCTGAAGGTCACCCAGCTCGTCGGCGACTACGGACAGCTCCACTGGCGCTACGCCCACTACGAGCCGAACCAGGTCGACCGCGACACCCGCGTCGACCTCGCGCTCGCAGAACCACGCGCGCTGGGTGAGGCGTAGCCGCCCGATCCGGCGCGACTCGGTGCGCTCGTCCCGCCGGGAAACCCGGCCGAGGAGATGCGCCGCTCGGCGCGGTGTTCGCGGGGGCCGGTGAAGAAGAAGCGGCCCGTCTCGGCGGCTCTGGGGGAGGGGGCGGCGTGCTCGTCGTGGTCTTCGTCGTCGCCGAGTGATGCATCACCTCCCGCGCCCCTGGGTCTTGCACGAAGTTGCCACTCGTCCGGGGGCTCGAGGCTCTCGAAGGCGAGCGCGCGCTCGAGCCGCAGGAGAGCGCGCCTTGCGCGGCGAGGCAGGAGGCACTTCGGCCGCGCCGGTCGAGGTCAGGTCCCTGGCGATGGCACCGATGCCCCTTCCTTCCTTGCTTCCTTGCGGACGAGCTCGATCACCTCCCACTCGTAGGCCTTCCTGAGCGATCGCGTTCTCCGCTTCTCCATGACATACTCTTGCTGCACCGTCGTACGACTCGGGGTGTCGGCGAGACTCGGGCAACCTGGATACCCACGTGGAGGCCGTTCGCTCGTGAGTCCCTGGAACCCGAAGCTCACCCGCCGCGCTCTGCTGGTGGGCGGCGCCCTTGCCGGCGCCGGCATCGGCCTTCGCCTGTGGCGGCTTCGCCCGCGCGAGGCACCGAACGCTCCGGCACCGATGGTCCCCGGCGTCGAGTACCACGGCGTCGGCGACGTGTGGCGCGACCACTGGAAGTGGGACCGCGTCGTCAAGGGCAGTCACAACCGAGCGAACTGCATCTCGGCGTGCTCGTGGAACCTCTTCGTCAAGGAAGGCGTGGTCTGGCAAGAGGAGCAGAACGCGATCTACGAGGCGCCGCGCCCGGACGTCCCCGACTTCAATCCGCGCGGCTGCCAGAAGGGCGCGTGCTACAGCGACCTGCAGGCGTCTCCGTCACGCATCCTCTACCCGATGAAGCGAGTCGGCCCGCGCGGGTCGGGCAAGTGGGAACGCATCTCGTGGGACCAGGCGCTCACGGAGATCGCCGACGAGATGATCGACATCGGCAAGGAGAGCGGGACCGACACGATCGTCCACGACCACGGCACGACGAACGTCGACTTCGGGCCCGACACCGCCTCCGAGCTGCGCTTCGCGTCGGTGCTCGGCGCCACCATTCTCGATTCCTGGGCGGGCGTTGGCGACATGCCGATGGGGTCGGTGCAGACGTGGGGCATGTACAATTGCGAGGGAACGTCGGACGACTGGTTCCGCGCCGACAACATCTTCATCTGGGTCGGCAACCCCGTCTACACCCGCATCCCCGAGGCGCACTTCCTGAACGAGGCTCGCTACAAGGGCGCACGCATCTTCGTGATCGCGCCCGACTACAACGCGTCGGCCGTTCACGCCGACCTCTGGATCAACCCGAAGGTGGAGACCGACGCGGCACTCGGCCTCGGCTTCGCCCACGTGCTCGTTCGCGACGAACTCTTCGACGCGGCCTACGTCCGCGAGCAGACCGACCTGCCGCTGCTGGTCCGCGACGATACGGGGCGCTTCTTGCGGGCGTCCGACCTCGTTACCGGCGGCAAGGACGACACCCTGTACTTCTGGGACCGCGCCGGGTCGAAGATCGCCGTCGCCCCGGGCTGTCAGGGCGAAGGCGGGCGCAAGCTCGCGCTCGGTGCGCTCGACCCGGCCCTCGAGGGCAACTTCCCGGTGAAGCTCGCGAGCGGCGAGACGGTGACGGTGCGGCCCGTGTTCGAGCGGCTGCGCCGGCACCTCGACGACTACTCACCTGAGAAGGCTTCGACGATCACGGGCGTCAGACCCGAGATCTTCGAGCGGGTGGCGCGCGAGCTCGGCAGCGGCCGACGCTCGATGATCTTCGCGTCGTGGGGCTCGTGCAAGCACCACCACAGCGACCTGTTCCAGCGGGCGATGATCCTACTCATGGCGCTCACCGGAAACCAGGGCAAGCACGGCGGCGGTGTGCGCGTCGCTGCCTGGTGGGCGGTCGAAGGCTCCGGCCGGATTGCGATGGCCGAGCCCCACATCACGGTTGGCGACAAGCTCAAGGTACTCTCGAAGGTCGTGATGGGCCTCACGCCGCGCGACTACGAGGACCTGTTCACGATGTTCACGAACAAGCGGACGATGACCCCGCTGATGCCGTTCCTCTACGTCCACGGCGGCTACAAGGAGGCCTGGGACACGATCGGGAACACCGACCCGTACTTGAAGCGCCCGTTCTCCGAATACGTCGAGGAGTCGATCGACGCGGGCTGGATCCCGATCCATCCGTCGCCGGGACGCTCGCCGCGGGCGCTCGTCTTCACCGGCTCGAACCCGCTTCGCCGCTGGCCCGCGCCGCAGAACGCGCTCGAGGGGCTGTGGCCGAAGCTCGACCTCGTCGTCTCGGTGAACTTCCGCGCCAGCACGACGGGCCTGTTCGCCGACTACATCCTACCGGCCGCCGCGTACTACGAGAAGGACTCGATCAAGTACGCGCAGAGCTATGTCTCGTACCTCGTGGTCTGCGAGCAGGCGACGAAGCCCCTCGGCGAGTCGAAGTGCGAGTGGGAGATCTTCGGTCTGCTTGCGAAACGAGTCGAGGAGCGCGCACGAGAGCGAGGCGTCACGAACGTGAAGGCGGCGCACGGCGAGGAGATCGACCTCTCGAAGCTCTACGAGCGTTGGAGCCGCGATGGCGAGTACGACCCCGCGAACGCGCGCGCCGCCATGGACAAGATGCTCCGAAACACGTCGATGATCGACGGCATCGGCTTCGACGCGGCGGTGAAGGTGGGAGCGGTCAAGATCACGAAACAGAGCCCCTACGATCCGCTGCACCAGACGTGCAGCGACTACTCGCCAACCGACACCTACGCGCCGCACGGCTGGTTCGTCGAGAAGAAGATGGCGTGGCCGACGCTGACGGGCCGGCAGCAGTTCTTCATCGACCATCCGTGGTACGAGGAGATGGGCGAGGTGCTCCCGGTCCACAAGGACCCGCCGGCCGCGCGATCGGGCTACCCGCTGCGCCTCACCGGAGGCCATACGCGCTGGAGCATCCATGCCATCTGGCGCGACCACGCGCTCATGCTGCGCCTGCAGCGCGGGCAGCCGGTCGCGTTCGTGTGCCCGGCCGACGCCGCTCCACGCGGGATCGCCGACGGCGACATGATCCGGGTTCGCAACGACGCCGGCGCGTTCGAGGCGATGGCGAAGATCACGCCAGGAGCGCAGCCCGGACAGGTCGTCGTCTACCACGCCTGGGAGCCTTACCAGTTCAAGGGCTGGAAGGGCCCGCAGGAGCCGGTGGTGGCGCCATGGAAGGCCCTGCACATGGCCGGCGGCTACGGCCAGATCCACTACCGCATGGCCTACGGGGCGCCAGGCCACGGGCCGCGGGGCGCTCCGATCGAGATCGAGCGCGTAGGCACCGAGCCCGAGGTGAGCCCATGAAGGCCATGGAAGCGAGCGGTCCGGTTCTACGACACTTCCGCCTCACGCGATCGGAAGACCCGCGCGAGCTGCCGGATCGGAAGATCCAGCGGACAACGCCCCTCGAGTCGACGAGCACGGCGGTCGGGTACGCGATGTCGGCGCCGTCGTTGCGCCCGCCTCGGTGGCGGATCCCGATCGCGTCGAGGAGCGCGCCCTCCTGATCCGCCAGGAAGCTGAAGCGGCTCTCGAGGCGCGCCCGGAGCCGGCGCGACGCGGCCGGCGGGTCGACGCTCACCGCGAACAGGTCGACCCCTTCCTCCGAGATGCGGTCGTAGTAGTCGTCGAGCTGGACCAGCTCGATCCGGCAGAAGGGTCACCAGTGGCCACGGTAGAAGACGTACAGCGCCGGCCGTCGTTTCTCGCCGGCCGCGACCTCGTGGAGCACACCGTCCTGGTCCTCGAGCACGTAGGCTGGAAATGGGTCTCCCACTCCGACCGCGAGTACGTGCGCCGGGAGCGTGCTGCCGGCGAGCACGTACCAGGATACGGTGGCGACCACTGGGATCTCGAGACTGAGCACGCCGAGCTTCGAAAGCCTGCGGCCGCTGAAGCGCGATGCCGCGCCGAGCGCGACTCCGGCCCACGGAGCCGCGAGCAGAATCCACGGAATCCGCCCGTGAATGATGAGACCCGCGCCGAGGCGGAGATCTGGCGCCTCCGACGTGAGGTTCACCCCGATCAATGACCGCATTCTCGGCGAATCTGCTCACCACCGCGGGCGGCTACTCAGGTCGGGGATCCGGGTCGCGCCCTTCCGCCCCGGAGGGATCCCTGCAGCCCGGGCTGAGGCCGGCGCCCAGCAGCGCCTCGAGGAGGCTGGCCGCGCCGGCGTCGCCTGCTACATGCCGAGAATGCGGATCGAGGCTTTCTTCGACGAGGCGACGTCGACCCTCACCTACGTGGTAGACGACGGACGGGCTGCGATCGTCATCGACCCGGTTCGAGACTACGACCCGCGGAGCGGCCGAACGTCGTGGGCGTCGTCCGAGAAGGTCGCCGCTCACCTCGCCCGCGAGGGACTCTCGGTGCCCTTCGTGATCGACACCCACGTTCACGCCGATCACATGACCGGGCTTCCGCTCTTCAAGGAGCGGTTCGGCGCGCGCTCGGTAACGGGTGCGCGGGTCTCCGAGATCCAGCGAGCGTTCCGCGACTTCTACAACCTCGGCCCGGAGTTCCCTGCGGATGGACGCCAGTTCGACCTGCTGCTCGACGAAGGCCAGCAGGTCGGGTTCGGCTCGCTCGAGATCGAGGCGCTCCACACCCCCGGCCACACGCCCGCCCACATGTCGTGGCGGGTCGGCGACGCAGTCTTCCTCGGCGACACGCTCTTCATGCCCGACCATGGGACGGCGCGCTGTGACTTCCCGGGAGGCTCCGCGGCGCAGCTCTACGACTCGGCGCAGCGGCTCTACCGGATGCCGGGTGCGACGCGCCTGTTCGTTTGCCACGACTACCAGCCGGGTGGCCGGCCGCTGGCCTACGAATCGACGGTTGGCCAGCAGAAGCGCGAAAACGTCCACCTCGGTGAACGCACGACACGAGACGAGTTCGTTGCGTTCCGCACGCGGCGCGACGCCGGCCTCGATGCACCTACCCTGATCTTGCCGTCGCTGCAGGTGAACATCCGTGCGGGCGAGCTGCCCGAGCCGGAATCCGACGGCGTCTCCTACCTGAAGATTCCCATCGACCGCCTGGGCGCGCGGCGCTGACTCGCTGCGGGACCCTCGCGGCTCACCGTGCGAGAGGAACCCTCCGCGACGCCCGGATCCTGCGATCACGCGTAACGAGCGGAACCCCGTGGACGATGCTCGTTGCCGCAATGATCTCGTCTGCGGGATCACTCTTGAAGTCGATACCCGCGATCGCACGGCAGACTTCGATGGTAATCGGCCAGACGTGAATTGGAGCCAAGGTTCGCAGGAGCTCGGCATCGTCGAGATCGATGGCGATCCTGCCCAATTGCGCCAGCTTTGCGATTTCCCATAGCGAGATGGCGGAGAGACTCCACGGGTGTGTGGAGAGAAGGCGTTTCTCGCGTGGAGTCAGATCTCCCGCCAACGCATACAGCAAGATGTGCGTGTCAAGATTCAGCATCCCAGCGCAGCCCGGTGGAGAGGATGTCCTTCTTGATCGTGATCTTCCCCCGCAGCGCTCCGATGAGGGACGCATGCTGGGCCGCAATCGGGATCAGCTTTGCCACGGGCTTGCCATGCTTGGTGATGATGATCCCCTCCGGCCCGACCTCGTCGAGAAGGGCCAAGCACTGTTCCTTGAATCGGGCGGCTCCGATCTTCCGCATCCCACCTACTTAGCACTGTCCACATTTTCTGACCAGTCAGCCAGATCGACCTTTCTCTGCGGAGGCCCCGCGCGGGACCCTCGAGCGTGGCCGCACGGCGAGACGGAGCGGATCGACTCGGCTGCGCCGCGCCGGGCGCCGGCGTATGCTGCCGCGCCGAGGAGGATCCGCATGTCGCTCGTGAAGCGCGTCGCACTGGTCACCGGAGGGAGCCGCGGAATCGGCCGCGCCATCGCCCTGGCTCTCGCGGAGGACGGCGCCGACGTCGCGGTGAGCTACCGCCGCGACGAGGTGGCCGCTGCCGAGACCGTCGCCGCGATCGAGGCCTTCGGCCGCCGCGCCCGTGCGTACCCCGCCGCGGTCGACGCCGAGGGGGACTGCGAGCGGCTGGTGCGCGCCGTACTCTCCGACTTCGGCTTCGTCGACATCCTCGTGAACAACGCCGGGATCGCGAGCCGGGGGCAGAGCGTCGAGAAGACCGAGCCCGCCGAGCTCGAACGCGTCGTCCGGATCCATGCCCTCGCTCCGCATCGCCTGTGCCAGCTCGTCCTGCCGTCGATGAAGACCCGCCCGCGCGGTGACATCATCATGATCTCGAGTGTCGCGACGCTGCACCACGCGGCGCTCGGCGCACCTTACGACATGGGCAAGTGCGCGATGGAGGCCCTCGCCTTCACGCTGGCAAAGGAGGTCAAGAAGGACGGAATCCGGGTGAACGTCGTCGCTCCCGGGCTCGTCGAGACCGAGATGGGACGCCGGCTCATGAAGGCGACCGCTGGAGTCGACGACCTGCGGCAGCTCGACGCGACGATGCCCTTCGGCCGCGTGTGCCAGCCCGACGACGTCGCGGGCGCCGTCCGCTGGCTGGTGTCGGATCGCGCCTCCTACGTCACCGGCGAGAAGCTCAACGTCTGGGGCGGCGGGGCATGACGTCCGGGCTCATCGTACGCGACGCGAAGCCCCAGGATCTCGACGTCCTCGTCGAGTTCAACCTCGCCATGGCCCGCGAGAGCGAGGGGCGCGAGCTCGACGTCCAAACGCTCCGCGAGGGGATGCGGACGCTTCTCGACGACCCGGCCCGCGGCCGCGTCTTCGTGGTCGAAGACCACGGGCGGATCGCCGCCACCCTGATGCTCACGACCGAATGGAGCGACTGGCGAAACGGCTGGTTCTGGTGGATCCAGAACGTGTACGTCGACCCCGGCCACCGCCGGAGGGGGCACTACCGGAGGCTCCACGAGTACGTGTGCGCTCTCGCCGCCCGGGAGCCCGACGTCCACGGACTCCGGCTCTACGTCGAGCAGGAGAACCACGGCGCAAGGCAGACCTACCGCAGCCTCGGCATGGACGAAACGGCCTACCGGCTCTACGAGCAGGCAACGCGCCGCCGCGGCTGATCCATCCGTCTACCGCGCGGCGCCGAGCATCCGCGCGCAGGTGATTCGCAGGCGGGTCTCGGGCCAGGGGTCGGCCTCGGCGAGGCATGGGCCGGGCCGTTCGGGAAGAGAACCTGCGCTACGATTTCGGCCATGCCGAGCCAGACCGAGAAGCAGCGGGCCTTGGAGGCCCTCGCCGCCATGCCGGACAATGCCACGTTGGATGACGCCATCGAGCGCCTGTGCTTCCTCGCCAAGATCGAAGAAGGTCTCCGCCAGTCGGAGAATGGCCAGCTCGTCTCACACGAGGAAGTGAAGAAGCAATTCCTCTCGTGAGAGCCATCCGATGGACTCTGCAGGCACGTCAGGATCTGGCTTCGATCCGGGCCTTCGTCGAGCGTGACGGACCAGCCTACGCTTCTGTAGTCATCTCCCGGATCATCGCCGCTTCCGACCGCTTGGCCTCTTTCCCGGAGTCGGGCCGACCCGTCCCGGAGCTGTCCGGAAGCAACCTGCGAGAGGTGATCCACCGGCCCTATCGGATCGTCGGTTCAGCGGAGATCCACATTCTCACCGTCCACCACGGAGCCAAGCGGTTTCCGCGATCGACGTGATCCGACACAGAATCGAGTTGATCCCTACCGCGCGGCGCCGAGCATCCGCGCGCAGGTGATTCGCAGGCGGGTCTCGGGCCAGGGGTCGGCCTCGGCCACCAGCACGGCGCGGTCGACGCGCCGGCCGAACTCGGGAAAGTACGGTGCGCGCTCTACGCGGAGCGAGGGGCCACCCTCGAGCTCGACGCGAAGCCAGCTGCCTCCGGGAACGCGAAGCCGTGCGCGCGCGCCGTCGAGCCGAGGCTCGATTCCGGGGGCGAGCGGCAGGGCAAATCGCGCGGGGCGGGGGCGCCCCTCGAGGCGGTCGCGGATCACGAGCGAGCCGTCGGCCATCTCCCACACGCGTTGGTGTCGGGTATCGGGCGTCGCCCAGCCGGCGCAGCTCGCTGCAGCGCGAGCGAGGGGCTCTGCGCTTTCGAGCACCACCGTGGGGCGGCCCCCGATGCGATGAGCCGCCCAGAGCTCCGCCTGCTCGCACCCACCAACCTCGAGGGTGGCGTGAGACCTCGTCGCGCGGGAAAGGTCGCGTAGCCGCCCGGGGATGTACTCGTGTACTCCCGTGTCGGTCACGACGCGCTGGCCGTCGACCGACAGCTCGAAGGAGAGCGCGTCGCAGTGGGCGTGGCCCGGCTGATACGACGGCATCGGCCCCGCCACCGATGCGATCAGCACGAACGGGCCGCTTTCGAGGCGGACGAAGCCGCCGGCGTCGAGGATGCCACGCCGCGGCGGATCGCGCGGCACGATGCCGAGCTGGGCGGCGTACTGCACCAACGCCGCCGGCGGGTGCGCAATTCCGAAGGCCGAGTCGGCGAAGAGGGCGATCTCGCCGTCGGGGTGCGTCAGGACGCGGAGCGCCCCGAGCATCCGCGCCGCCGCATCCGACAGCGCATCGCGGAGGGCGTCCGGTGCCCGCCCGGCCCTCGCGGTGGCCAGGTTGATCCCGTCGAGCACCGACTCCAAGAGACTGGCGTGGTACATCGGGCTCCGCTCGCAGTGGAGCCCATCGGCAAGCACCTGCTCGGCGAACTCGGCCCGCAGCGCTCGCTCGTGGCCGAGCCAGGCGCGCGTAGACGGTCCCTCGAGGGCAACACCGGCGAGCGTCACGGCCAGCAGGTTCGACAGGTAGTGGTTGGCGAGCAGGTGCGTCTCGAGATGCGAGGCGAGGGTGTCGACCTGCGACCCGAGGGAGGAGAGGATCTCGCCGCGAACCGAGTCGTCGGCGTCGAGAGCCCCCGGCGTCAGCAGGAGACCGAGCCACGTGAGCGTGCGAAGGCTCGTCGGGTGCGGCGACCATCCCACGCCGTCGGGATGCCGAGAGATCCAGTCGAGGAGGAGCCCCCTACGCGCCCCCGCGTCGAGTGACGGCCGGCGTGCCCAGCCGAACGAGTGGAGGTCGTAGGCCCACAGCGGCCCCTCACCGGCGAAGTCCCAGTCGATGCGTCCCGCGAACGCGACCTCGCGGTTGCGAAGCCGGAACCTGCGAGCGCCGTCGCTCCAGGCGTGGGGCGGTGCAGCCAGGAAGGGAGTGGCCGGGGCCGAGAGGGCCAGCTGCGGCGCCGGTCCGACAGCCCGGCGGGGCGCCGCTTCTCCGCGAAGCCGCATGCGCACCTGGCCCACCATCTGCTGCGGGCGCAGGTGGCGCACGGTTCGAAGCCAGCGGCCGAAGGATCGCTCGGTCATGAGCCGCTTCGTGCCCTGAGCGCGCGGGCGTACGCCTCGCGCCGTGGCATGCGTCCGAGGCCGGAGAGCTCGGCCGCTACATCGCGGGGAGAGCAGCCTGCGGCGACCCGCTCGTGGATGAGGGCGTCGAGGGCGGCATCATCGTCCTCCGCCGCCGCGTCGTCTCCAGCGCCGCCGACGACGAGCGTCACCTCGCCCCGCGGCGGAGCCGCTGCGAAGCGCTCCGCCAGCTCCGAGAGCGAGCCGCGAACCGTCTCTTCATGAAGCTTCGTCAACTCCCGTGCGACACACGCGGGACGGTCGCCGAGCGAGTCCCGGAGCGCACCGAGCGTCGCAGCCATCCGGCCCGGCGCCTCGAAGACCACGAGGGTCTCGGGAGCAGTCCGGAAGCGCTGGAGCAGCTTCTGACGTGCCGACGCTCGCCGGGGCAGGAATCCGAGCATCGTGAACGAGCCCGCCGGCAACCCCGACACGGTGAGCGCAGACAGCACCGCCGACGGACCGGGAACCGGCACCACCGCGTGCCCTGCGGCGACCGCGGCTGCGACCAGGCGCTCGCCCGGGTCGGAGATGAGGGGCGTTCCCGCATCGCTGACGAGCGCCACGCTCGCCCCGCCCGCCAGGCGCTCCAGCACCTCGGCCGCGCGCGCCGACTCGTTGTGTGCGTGAAGCGAGACCGGCCGCGCGCCGATGCCGTGCCGGTCCAGCAGGATGCGGGTTCGCCGCGTGTCCTCTGCCAAGATCTGGTCGGCTTCACGCAGCACGCGCAGCGCCCGCAGCGTCACGTCTTCCAGGTTTCCGATCGGTGTCGCCACGACGAAGAGCGTGCCCACGCCGGCCTCCAGAGCGTACACTGTAGCCGCACCCTGCCCGGTCCCGCGGAGCCCCGGGGTGAAGGAATCGAACGTGGACGGCCGGCGCGCCTTCGGCGCCGAAGGCGAGGCTCGAGCCGCCTCTCATCTCGAGGCGTCGGGATGGCGGATCCTGGCGCGCAACGCGCGCGCAGGCGGCGTCGAGATCGACCTGGTTGCCGAGCGGGCTGGCGCCGTGGCCTTCGTCGAGGTGAAGAGCCGCCGGGGGAGGACACACGGCCTGCCCGAGGAGGCCGTCGACGCCCGCAAGCGTGCGCGGCTCATCCGCGGCGCTGCTGCCTGGCTCGCCGCCGAGCGTCCCCGCGCGCTCCGCGTGCGGTTCGACGTGATCTCGTGCGAACAGGAAGCCGATGGTCATTGGATCGTCCGCCACCTGGAGGCCGCCTTCGACGCGGGAGACTGAACGCCTCGCCGGTCGCGCGGGCGAAATGCCAGCGCGCAGGTGACGTGCGGACCGTCCGCCAGCGCGCTCGCCGCGGCGGCCCGGAACGGCTACCACCTCGGGTATGCGTACCCGGATGCGTTGCTGGCTCGCACGACGAGCGCCCGCCGTCTCCCGCCCGCTGCTCGCGGCGGCCTGCCTCAGCCTCGCGTCGGGCTGCGCGTCGTTCGGCAGCGTGATCGAGGCGCCCGACGTTTCGGTCGTGAACGTCCAGCCGGAGGCGACGAGCGGCTTCGAGCAACGCTTCCGGGTGGATCTGCGGATCAGCAACCCGAACGATCGGCCCCTCGACGTCGACGGCCTGCGCTTCGAGCTGGAGGTCAATGGCGAGCGGCTCGCGCGCGGGCAGACGGGCGATTCCGTCAGCGTGCCCCGGCTCGGCGATGCGGTGATCCAGGTACACACGACGACCACCCTGCTCGACGTCTTCCGTCAGGTGTGGGCCATGCAGGAGGCCAAGGGCGTTCGCTACCGGATCGAGGGGCGAATGTTCCTGAAGGGGTTCTTCCCCCCTACCTCGACTTCGATCATGAAGACGAGCTGGTTCGCCTGCCGGAGCCCGCAGCACGCAACTGACGGGCGCCTACGCCCCCGATCAGCTCTCGCTCGGCTCGGGCGCCTCCGGCGGTGCCGCCAGGTCCGCAGGCGCCTCGGCCGCCGTCGCCACGTCCATCTGATCGGGAGCCAGGAGGCCCGAGAGATCGCGGAGCTTCGAGCGGAGCCGCGCCTTCTTCCCGCGCAGCTCGCGCAGGAAGTAGAGACGCGAGCGGCGTACGTGACCGCGGCTCTTGATCTCGACCTTCTCGACCGTCGGCGACTCGACGGGGAAGATCCGCTCGACGCCTACGCCGTAGGAGATCTTGCGGACGGTGAAGCTCGCCGATGCGCCGCCTCGACGGCGGCGGATCACGACGCCCTCGAACATCTGGATCCGCTCCTTCTCGCCTTCCTTCACCTTGACGTGCACCTTCACGGTGTCGCCGGAACGGAACGGCGGGAGATCCCGGCGCAGTACGCCCTGTTCGATCGCATCCATCGTCCTCATCGCACTTCCTCTTCTTTCTTGGCTTCCCTGGCCCGCTCGGCCATCTCACCGGTCTGCGCGGGCCGGAGCAGATCCGGCCTGCGGCGTCGCGTCGTCTCGTGAGCCTGCTCGGCGCGCCAGCGGCCGATCGCCCCATGATTGCCCGAGAGCAGCACTTCCGGTACCGGCTGCCCGCGGAAGACCGCCGGCCTCGTGTACTGCGGCCCTTCGAGCAGCCCCTGCCCGAAGGAGTCCGACCCCGCGGACTCGGGGTTTCCGAGCACCCCCGGAAGCAGACGCGCCACGGCTTCGATCACCACCATGGCCGGCACCTCGCCTCCCGAGAGTACGTAGTCTCCGATCGAGACCTCCTCGTCGACTGCGAGGTCGATCACCCGCTGATCGACCCCTTCGTAGCGTCCACACACCAGCACGAGGTGCGTGGCCGACGCCAGCTGCGCCTACGCGCTCCTGATCGAGTCTTCGTCCCTGGGGCGAGAGCAGGATCACCCGCGCCGTCCGCCCCGCACTCTTCGGCCCCGCCAGCGACTCGATGGCGGCCACCAGTGGCTCGGGCTTCATCACCATTCCGGGACCGCCTCCGTACGGAGCATCGTCCACGGTCCGGTGCCGGTCGCTGGTGAACTGCCGCAGGTCGATGACACCGACCTCCAGCGCTCCCGCCGCCCGGGCGTTACCCACGATCGACTCGCCGAGGAAGGCCTCGAAGAGCCCCGGAAAGATCGTCACGACATCGATCCGGAGCATCGTCCTCTCGCCTCAGGCAGGATCGAGCAGGCCAGGGATCGCTTCGACCACCAGCCGGCCCTCCGCCACGTCGATCTCTCGCAGGAACGCGTCGACCGCCGGGATGAGCACCCGCCGTCCGCCCGCTGCCTCGATCACCAGGACGTCGTGCGCCCCGGTCTCCCAGATCTCCTTCACGATTCCGACGCCGTGGCCTTCGCGGGTCTCCACCCGGCAGCCCACCAGCTCGTACCAGTAATGCTCTCCCGGCAGCAGCGGCGGCAGCACCCGCGGATCGCCAAGAACCCAGAGGCCCTTCAGCTGCTCGGCAGCATCGCGATCTCCGATGCCCGCCAGTGCGAGCCGCACCTCGCCGGGTCTCCCCTGCAGATGACCGCGCACCGCAAGAACGCGCGCCGTCTCGTCCGTGGGAGTGCGCCCGAGCCGCAGCTCTTGCGCCTGGATCAAGTTGTCCGGCCCGTCCCCGAGCCACTTCACCCGGATCATGCCCCCGAGGCCATGAGCGCCGAGGACGCGGCCGAGTACGACGGGCCCTCCTAGTCGATGATCTCGAGCCGCCAGGACGCCCCCGTCCGGGAAGCGGCCAGTACGGCGCGCATCGCCTTCGCCACACGACCCTGGCGACCGATCACGCGGCCGCGGTCGGCCTCGGAAGTCTCGAGCTCGACGAGCGACTCGCCGGCCACCTCGCGCACGGTCACCGCCGCGGGGTCCGAGACGAGCGCCTTGGCCATGAACTCCACCAGCTCTGCTGCGGTGCCGCGCTCCGCCATGGGCTAGGCCGCGCCTGCGGCGGTCTTGGCGGCGGCGCGCGCCTGGCCAAGGATCGAACGCACCGAGTCGGAGAGCTGGGCGCCCTTGGCGATCCACGCCTCGACGTGGGCCACGTCGAGCGTGATGAGGGGCGGCGTTCCCTTGGGGTCGTAGGTGCCGAGGAACTCGAGCGCGCGGCCATCGCGCTTGTCGCGCTGGTCGATGGCAACGACGCGATAGAACGGGCGCTTCTTCGCGCCGACGCGCGTGAGACGGATCTTGACCATGGAATGGAGGCTCCTTGGAGGCGTAAGCGGCGGCCAAATCTAGGGAACCGCCGCCGGAGGGTCAACGGGGCGGGAGCCCCTTGCGGGCCTGCTCCTTGGCCTCGGAGCACGGCGGGCAGGCGTACAGCTCACGGACCGAGGGCTTGAGGCGGTCGTAGCCCCGGTCGAGGGCCACCCGGCGTACGCTGGCCACCCGCTGGTTACAGAAGTCACAGACGAGGCCGGCCCCCGAGGCGGCGGTCGGCGGGAGGTTCTGGCTCATGGCGGGCCGAGGATAGCCAGCCTTCTCGATCCCCTCACCCCTGCCGCGGCCGCGCACCGATGGGAGCCGTCGCTGGCGGGAGGGCGAAGGTCTCGACCCTCGAGAGGTCGAGCTTGCGCGAGGCGTGGTCGATATCGAATCCCACTACCTCTCCCTTCTCGTCGAGATCGACGACGAGACCTTCAACGATCTCCCGCGTCTCCGTTCCCGGCGTGCTCTTCAGCTCGATGTAGAGGCTGTCCGTCTCCGCGTAGTAGTGCAGCTTCATCGCTCCTCCTCGCTGAACGTGCGGTCGAAGAAGGCGTTGTGAATCGTTTCTCCGTCCTCGAGAGTGACGACCCGTAGGAACCGCGCTCGCATCTCGCCGGCCACCACGATCCTGCCCCAGTGTCGAACCCGCCCGTCGGTCTGGATCTCGCGCCGGATCGGCGCCGCGACCACATCCCGACACCATTCGCGCTGGATGTAGGGGCGCTTTCGCAGCACCTGCTCCTCGAAGTAGCGAGTGGTCTTCAAGGCGTTCTGTCGATCCTTCTTCTCGCAGGGCACCGTGAGGGTATCATTCCAGCGCGCCCTCTTGGTAGCTCGTCGAACCCTCGAGCGCGTGTGACCAACATCTCCCGATCGGAGCCCGCTCCCCTACTCGCTCCGGCCGCCGATGCGTACCCAGAGCGCGCGGGGCGCGTCGGCGCCGAGGGCCGCCTCGAGATGCTCGAGGATCGCCGGCGACTGGAGGCGAAGCGTCTGCGCCCACACGCTCGACCCGGTCTCGACCTCGAGGGTGCCCCCGCGCAGCGCGGCGGGCCGCGCGTGCGGTGCGGCGGCTGCCCCGACGATGGCCGGCCAGTGCTCGGAGATCTTCGTCAGCAACCGGGTCGCGTCGAGGCCGAGGTCGCCGAGCAGGGCGGGCACCAGCTCCCCGATGGGTTCGGGCCGCGTGCGGCGCTTGCCGCCCCGCCGCGTCACGTGGGCTCGTCGAAGGTGCGGAAGACGAGCCCCG
Source organism: uncultured delta proteobacterium (assembly GCA_963710635.1). Lineage (GTDB taxonomy): Bacteria > Myxococcota_A > UBA9160 > UBA9160 > UBA9160 > MYXO. Next base: position 107,541 of record CAVQAY010000004.1, on the reverse strand, counting down.
TGGGCAGCTTCGGCAGGAAGAAGGTCGACTTCTGCGGCAGCACCTCTCCCGCTCCGGTCACGCGGAAGACGTCGTCCGGCGAGAGCGGGTTCACGTAGAGCGCAACAGCACCCCGTCCGGCGCGGACGCCTTCGGCAGCGCCCACCGCATCCTTCGGATACTCGAGGGCGCCCTCGCGAACTGCGGCTTCCCCGAGGCCGAAGACGCCTTCGATCACCTCGCGGTGCAGGACGCGGATCGCGAGCTCACCGGGCTTCGCCTCGCGCCAGAAGATCCGGAGCGTTCCCGAGCCGTCGTCTGCGGCGAAGCACGGCCGCCGGCCGAGCGGCGCCAGATGCTCCGCGAGTGCCGCAGGGATCGCTGCCGGACTCGACACCGGAACGTGTCGAACCTGCCAGCCGGCCAGCCGCTCTCGCCACGACGCATCGGTCGGCGGCGTCCCCTGCTTCACGACGCGGTGGATCGGCAAGAGGAGCGTGCCCTCGCCGTACGCGTTGGCGAAGTACGCGAGGGTGCGTTCGAAGGGCGCGTCGGGGCCCGCACCGGGCTCCTTCGCGCGCCGCTCGTCGCGGTAGCCGAGAGCCGTCTCGTAGCGATGGTGTCCGTCGGCGATCACGACCGGCCGCTCGGCGAGGAAGCGCGCGATCGCCTGCTGGGCTCCCGGGGCGTCGATGCGGCCAAGGGCGTGCTCGACGCCGGCCGCATCGTGGGCAACGCCGAGGGGCGCCTGCGCGAAGCCGCCCGCGAGAATGCCGCCGAGAGTGTTCTCGCGGTCTTCGTAGAGCAGGAACACGATGGAGAGATTCGCCTGCACCGCGCGCAGCAGACGCAGCCGGTCGGCCTTCGGGCCCGCGAGGGTCCGCTCGTGGGGTCTCACGATACCCCGCTCGTAGTCTTCCAGGTGGAGCAGGCCGAAGAAGCCTTCGCGGACGAGCTTCTCGCCGCTCGGCGCCGTGAAGCCCTGCCGCAGCGCGTAGAAGGCCGGCGAGGGATCGTGGCGCAGGACACCCTCGCGCCGCCACGCGTCCAGCGTCTGTGCCACGTCCTCGTACCCGCCCGCCGATCCGACCTCGCGGGGCAGCTCGATGCGGATCGCGCTGTGCGGATCGCGAGAGAGAAACGCTTCCCGCTCCTTGGGAGCGATGACGTCGTAGGGCGGCACGATGACGCGCGAGAGGTCGACCTTCGTCGTGTCGTATCGAAGGGCGCGAAAGGGACGAACGTCGGTCACGGCCGAGCCTCCTGTGCCAGACGGCTTCCCAGCGCGCGCTCGAGGGCCGCGCGCGAGACCGCGCCCTCGCGAAGGAGCCGCGGCGAAGGCGCGGTGAGATCCACCACCGTACTCGCGACGCCCGCCGGCTCCGGCACGCCGGAGTCGTCCAGGAGGAGCGGCGCATCGGCGCCGCTTCCGCAGATCGCGCGCGCCTCGGCACGGGTTCGTGCCGGCGGCTCGCCGGTACGGTTGAGGCTCGTGGCGGTGATGGTGATTCCTTCGCGCGCGAGCCGCGCTGCCAGCGCAGCCGCGGTGGGATGGGACGAGCAGCGTACCCCGATGGCGCCGTCGGCGCGCGCGACGCCCGCGGCGAAGCGGCGGCGCCCCGGGAGCACGAGGGTGAGGGGGCCCGGCCAGAAGGCCTGGGCGAGCGCCCGGCCCGGCGGTGGAAGCGAGATGCCGAGCGCGTCGAGGGAGGCCACGCTGGGGACGAGGACGCTGAGGGGCTGCGCCGCGCCCCGGCCCTTCCACGCGAGCAGGGCGGCGATGGCCCGCTCCGAGCCGACGTCGGCGCCGAGGCCGTAGAGCGTCTCGGTCGGGTAGGCAACGCAGCGATCGCTACGCAGCGCGGTCAGTGCCCGTCCGAAACCAGCGACGTCGACCAGGTCGGGAGCCGCACCCGGCGCCGTCACCTTCCGAGGGCCCGGGCGCCGATGTCGCGACGCAGGTGCATGCCGTCGAACCGGATGAACCCACACGCCCGGTAGGCCCGGTCGCGCGCGTCGGCAAGGCTCTCGCCGCGCGCCGTCACCCCGAGTACGCGCCCGCCCGCGGTCACGAGCTGTCCGCCGCCGCGCGCCGGGTTCCCGCGTGGAACACCACGACGTCCGGGTCGCGTTCGGCATCTTCGATGCCGTGGATGGGCTTCCCCGTCTCGAACGCGCGCGGGTAGCCGCCCGACGCCAATACGACGCACACGGCGGCGCCGCCCTCCCCTGCGCCGGCGCCGGGCTCGAGGACGCCCCGCGCCGCACCGTCGAGAAGCGGGACCAGATCGCCGCGCATCTGGAGCATCAGGGCCTGGGTCTCCGGGTCGCCGAAGCGGACGTTGAACTCGACGACCCGGGGCGCACCAGAAGCGTCGATCATGAGGCCCACGAACAACACGCCACGATACGGAAGACCTTCGGCGGCGAGGCCCTTCAACGTGGGATGGACGATCTCCTCGACGACCCGCTTCTCCACCGCCGGGCTCACCACCGGTGCCGGCGCGTACGCCCCCATTCCTCCCGTGTTCTCGCCCCGGTCGCCGTCGAGGGCGCGCTTGTGGTCCTGGGCCGCCGCGAGGGTCGCCACCCGCTCGCCGTCGGTGATGGCGTAGTAGGAGGCCTCTTCGCCGAAGAGCCGCTCCTCGATCACCACCCGCTCTCCGGCGGCGCCGAAGCGCCGGGCGCCCATGATCTCGCCGAGGGCCGCAAGAGCGTCGCTTGGCCCGTCGCACACCGCCACGCCCTTGCCCGCGGCGAGGCCGTCGGCCTTGACGACGCACGGCCCGCCGATCGCTCGCACGTGGGCCTCGGCGGCGCTGCGGTCGTCGAAGGCCGCGTAGCCGGCGGTCGGCACGCGGTGGCGGGCCATGAACGCCTTGGCGAAGGCCTTGCTCGCTTCGAGACGTGCGGCGCCGGCCGAGGGCCCGAAAACGGCGAGCCCGGCCTCGCGAAGATGGTCTGCGACGCCCGCCGCCAGCGGCGCCTCGGGACCGATCACGACGAGGCCCGCACCCTCGCGGCGCGCCAACGCCACCAGCGCCGGAGCGTCCTCCGCCGCGACCTCCGGGAAGCACGCGGCCTCGCGCGCCATGCCGGCGCTCCCGGGCGCCGCGAGGACGCGCTCCACCCGCGGACTGCGCGCAATCTTCCAGGCGAGGGCGTGCTCGCGGCCACCCGAGCCGACGACCAGGACGCGCATCGCTAATGCCGGAAGTGGCGCGTGCCGGAGAAGACCATGGCGATCCCGAGCCGGTCGGCCGCCTCGATCACCTCGGCGTCGCGTGCGGAGCCCCCGGGCTGGACGACGGCAGTCGCTCCCGCCGCGACGGCCGTCTCGAGCCCGTCGGCGAACGGAAAGAACGCGTCGCTCGCCAGGACCGAGCCTGCGAGCGGATTGCCCACTCGGAGGGCCTTCTCCCGCGCCGCGTGGACCGCGTCGACCCGCGACGTGGCGCCGCCACCGATCGCGAGCGTCCGGTCGCGTCCGGCGAAGACGATGGCGTTGCTCTTCACGTGCTTGACGACACGCCAGGCGAAAACCAGGGCGGCACGCTCGTCTTCCCGCGGCGTCCGCTTGGTGACGATGCGCGCGTGCTCGAGGTCGTCGGCCACCACGTCAGGCTCCTGCACGAGAACGCCGCCGTACACGCGCTTCCAGTCGGACTGCGTGCGATCGATCCGGTCTCGCCGGAAGCGGAGGAGCCGGCGGTTCTTCTTCTTGCGCAGCAGCTCGAGCGCATCGGGGTCGAACTCCGGCGCCACCAGCACCTCGGTGAAGATCTCGTCCACCTCGCGGGCGAGGGCCAGATCGAAGGCACGGTTCACGACGATGATGCCGCCGAAGGGAGACTCGCGATCGGTCGCAAAGGCGCGCTGGTAGGCCTCCAGCACGCTCGTGCCGCACCCCACACCGCAGGGCGTGTTGTGCTTGAGGATCGCCGCGGTGGCCTCGGCGCCGAAGTCGACGATCAACGCCAAGGCGGCCTGCACGTCGACGACGTTGTTGAAGGAGAGCTCCTTCCCGTGGAGCACCTCGACCACGTCGAGAAAGCCTCCGTAGAGCGCCGCGCGCTGGTGGGGGTTCTCGCCGTAGCGAAGCAGCGCCGACCGCGGCAGATCGACACGGAGCCGCGCCGGGAAGGCATCGGCCTCCGGGTCCTCGTCCTGCGCCGTCAGGTAGGCATGGATCGCCGCGTCGTAGGCGGCCGTCCTCTCGAAGGCCTTGCGGGCCAGCCGGCGGCGGGTGGCGTCGCACAGCGCCCCGTCCGTCCGCTCCAGCTCGGCGAGCAGCTCGGCGTAGTCGGCCGGGTCGGTCACCACGGCCACGTGGGAGTGGTTCTTCGCCGCCGAGCGGATCATCGACGGGCCGCCGATGTCGATCTGCTCGACGGCCTCGGCCCGGGTGACTCCGGGGCGCGCCACGGTGGCCTCGAAGGGATAGAGGTTCACCACCACCAGATCGATCGGGAGGATGCCGTGGGCGGCCAGGTCCGCCGCGTGCGACGGCACGTCGCGTCGGGCCAGGATTCCCCCGTGAACCTTCGGATGGAGCGTCTTCACCCGCCCGCCCAGCATCTCGGGGCTGCCGGTGAGGGTCGCCACCTCCGTCACGGCGAGGCCTGCGGCGCGAAGCGCCTCGGCCGTGCCGCCCGAGGCCACCAGCTCGACGCCGAGAGCCGACAACCCTCGCCCGAGCGCCTCGAGCCCGGTCTTGTCGTGAACGGAAAGCAGGGCGCGCGCCACGCGGTGCGGCGGCGAGCTCGCGGTCATGGGGGCCTCCGGGAGCGGCGGGTCGCAAGTCGAACGGGATCGCTGCGGGGTGTACCGAGGGCTCCCTTCCCCGTCAATCTTCGACGTACACCCGCGGGACCCGACGACCGACCCGCACCAGAATCTCGTAGGCGATCGTTCCCGCCGCCTGCGCCACGGCCTCGACCGGCAGCGAACCCTCTGCGCCTACACCAAAGAGGATCACTTCGTCTCCCACCTCGGCAGGCGCATCGCCCACGTCGACGGTGACGGCGTCCATCGATACGCGGCCGACGATCGGGACGCGGCGCGGGCCGAGCTGCACCTCGCCGCGGTTTCCGAGCGACCACGGAACGCCGTCGGCGTAGCCCACCGGCAGCGTAGCGATCCGCGTCGCGCGCGAGGGACGGTAGGTGCCGCCGTAGCCGACCGGCTCTCCTGCAGCGACCGCACGCAGGGTGACGATCTCCGTCCGCAGGGTCATCACCGGCCGCAGTTCCGGGTCGAGGTGCGGGCATGGGTTCACGCCGTAGAGGAGGATTCCGGGGCGGACGGCTCCCTGCTCGGGGAGCGCCTCGAGAACGTCGCCGAACGCGAGCAGCGCTGCGGAGTTCGCGACGTGGACGAGGCCCGGATCGATGCCCCGCTCCCGCGCCTCTGCCAGCACGGCTCGGAAGCATTCGAGGGGCGCGGTCCGGTTCGAAGGGTCGGGCTCGTCGGCACAGGCGAAGTGGGTGAGGACGCCGCCGAGCCGGAGGCCTGGGTCGGCCACGACGCTCTCGAGGAGCGCGAGCGCGTCGCCTTCCGGAACGCCGAGTCGACGCATCCCGGTGTCGACCTCCACGTGGACGTCGGCGCAGATCCCCCGACGCTCGGCGACCCGCGACATGAGCGAGCGCTGGCCCTCGTGGTGCAGCACGGGGACGAGCCCGTAGTCGGCGGCGGCGTCCGCGTCGGTCTCGCTCCGGACGCCCCCGAGCACGAGGATCTGCGGCGCGGGCAGCGCGTCGCGCAGCTCGGCCCCTTCGCCGACGGTCGCGACGGCCAGCCAGCCCGCGCCGGCCTCGGCGAACGCCTTCGCAACGGGAACGGCGCCGTGGCCGTAGGCGTCGGCCTTCACCACGGCGATCACCTCGCGGCCGCGCGCCAGCGAGCGCGCACGCAGGTAGTTTGCGCGCACGGCAGCCAGGTCGATCCGCGCGTGCGTCGGGCGCTCGTCGTTGTACGCCGGCTCCCCCACGGCCCCCCCTCGCTCCGAGTCGGCGAGCCTACCCGAACCGGCGTCGCCCGCCCGCTGCATCGGGTTTGACCCGCTGCAACACCTCCCGTAGCCTCGCCGGATCCCGAACCAGTGGAGCGAGCGGTGGGCGAGCAGGCCCTCTCGGTGTTTGTCAATGGCGAGCCGCGCAGCTTGCCGCAAGGCGCCACCGTCGAGGCGCTCCTCGGGCTGCTCGGGATCGCAGGGCGGCGGCTCGCCGTCGCCGTCAATCGCGCCGTCGTACCGCGCTCCCACTACGGCCGTGTCGCCCTCGCCGCCGGCGACCGGATCGAGATCCTCGAGGCGGTGGGCGGAGGCTAGTGCCCGTGTCGGAAGCCGCATACACCCTCGGCGGCCGGAGCTTCCGGTCGCGTCTCATCGTCGGGAGCGGCAAGTACGCTTCCCTCGAAGAGACCCTGGCCTGCACCCGCGAGAGCGGCGCCGAGATGATCACCGTCGCCCTCCGGCGGGTGAAGCTCGATGCGCCGAAGGGCGAGAACCTCCTCGAGGCGCTGTCGTCGGCCGGCTACGTGATCCTTCCCAACACGGCAGGTTGTTACAACGTGGGAGACGCGCTCACGACGGCGCGCCTCGGCCGCGAGCTGCTGGGGACCGATCTGGTGAAGCTCGAGGTGATCGGCGACGAGCGCACGTTGTTCCCCGACGTCGCGGGAACCCTCGAGGCCGCTCGCCAGCTCGTCTTGGAGGGCTTCACGGTGCTGCCCTACGTCACCGACGACCCGGTCGCGTGCCAGAAGCTCGCCGCCATGGGCTGCGCGGCGGTGATGCCGCTGGCGGCGCCGATCGGGTCGGGCCTCGGCATCCGCAACCCGGCGAATCTGCGGATCATCCTCGAGACCGTCGAGGTGCCCGTGATCGTCGACGCCGGCGTGGGAACGGCGAGCGACGCCGCGGTGGCCCTCGAACTCGGATGCACGGCGGTCCTCATGAACACCGCCATCGCAGGCGCGAAGAACCCGCTCAAGATGGCGCGCGCCATGAAGCTCGCCGTCGAAGCGGGACGTCTCGCCTTCGAGTCCGGACGGATCCCGCGCAGGCTGTACGCGTCGGCGTCGAGCCCCCTCGACGGCCTCGCGAGCTTCTGATCGGCCTCGGCCCGGCGTGCGCCTCCGGCCGATCCTGTGCCTCGTGACCGATCGGACGGTCTGCCGGCGCCCGCTCGCGGCCGCCGTTGCGGAGGCGGTGGCGGGCGGCGTCGACTGGGTACAGATCCGCGAGCGCGACCTCGGTGGTGCCGCGCTCCTCGACCTTACGGCCGAGATCGCCCGCGCTGCCCAGGCCGCGAACGCGACGGTGGTGGTGAACCGCAGGCTCGACGTGGCCCTCGCCCTCGGCGGCGCAGGGGTCCATCTCGGCTTCGACGCGGTCGCGCCTGGCGACGCCCGGGAGCTCGTCGGTCCCGACCTTCCGGTGGGCGTCTCCGCCCACAGCGCCGCAGAGGTCCTGGCCGCGGCGGAGGTGGGAGCGAGCTACGCCTTCCTCGCCCCGATCTTCTCGCCGCGGTCGAAGCCGGCGACGCGGCCTGCGCTCGGCCTCGAAGCGCTGACCTGCGCGGCGCGTGCGCCGATGCCGGTCTTCGCGCAAGGCGGCTGCGACGCGTCGAACGCCGCCGCCGTCCTGGCGGCCGGGGCGTCCGGCATCGCCGTCACCGGCGCGATCCTGATGGCGGACGATCCGCGCGCCGCTGCCAGAGAGATCAGACGCGCTCTCGACGAGGCAGGCTGACCGCACCTGCGCCGCCGGCGGCGCGAACGCGCCAGCTGCGAGGCGTTCGCCCGTAGCGCCGCACGAACCCCGCCTCGATCGCCTTCTGGGCGGGGTCTGCTGCTGTGTCCGCCACCAGGTGCACGGTGCAGCCACCGAAGCCCGCTCCGGTCATGCGCGATCCGAAGACGCCTGGCACCGCGTCGCCGATCTCGCACAGCGCTTCGGTCTCGGGGACGCAGACCTCGAAGTCGTCGCGCAGGCTCTCCATCCCCGCGCGGAGCGCCGCACCGGCTCGCACCAGGTCGCCGCGCCCCAGCGCGGCGCAGACCTCGTCGACGCGTGCGTTCTCGGTGAGGACGTGTCGCGCCCTGCGCAGCGGCAGCGGGTCGAGAGCGCGGGCGAGCGCCGGGAGGTCGGCCACGCCGAGAGCGCGCAGGGTCGCTGCGTCCGCGGGCGCGATGCCTGCCGACTTCGCCGCGGTGAGGGCGGCCTCGCACTCGCTTCGCCGCTGGTTGTAGTCGCTCCCCACGAGGCGATGACGGACCCCCGAGTCGACGATCACCAGCGCCGCCGAGGCCGGAAGCGGAACGGGCGTCACCGCGAGCGACGTACAATCGATCCGCAGCGCCGCGCCCTCGCGCCCCAGCGAGCTCGCGAGCTGATCCATCACTCCGCACGCCACGCCGACGAAGCCACTCTCGGCGCGGTGGGCCAGCCGGGCCCGGTCCTCCGGCGTCGTCTTGCGACCCGCGGCGTCGGCGAGCACCGTCACGAGGGCCACCTCCAGCGCCGCCGAACTCGAGAGGCCCGCCCCCTCGGGCACCTCGCTCGCGATCAGCAGGTCGAGCCCCGGCACGCGATCTCCCTGCTCGGCCAGTGCGAAAACGACCCCCTGCACGTAGTCGACCCAGCCGCCGGTGGCGGCAAGCGCTGCGGCATCGAAGCGGGCGTCGGCGCCGAGCTCGCGGGAATGGACGTGGAAGCCGCGATCCGCACGCCGCGCCGCAAGTACGAGGGTCTCGCGGTCGATGGCGCACGGCAGCACGAGCCCCCCGTTGTAGTCGGTGTGCTCGCCGATGAGGTTCACCCGACCCGGGGCTCGCGCGGCCAGCTCAGGGGATCGCCGGAAGCGCGCCTCGAAGCCACGGACGAGGCGCGCGAGGTCGTGGGCCATGGGTCTCCCGGCAAAACCTGGACGGACCGGCAGGCTACCATGCCGGCGTGAATACCCGCTCCGTTCGTCCCGTCGGAGGCATGGTCATGCGCATCTGTGTCGCCGGCGCAGCGTCCGTTTCCCTCGTGCTCCTCGCCGCCGGGCCGGGGTGGGCCGACGACCCCTTCTTGCGGCGCACGGCCACGGTGGACGCCGTCCGCAAGGTGGGGCCAGCCGTCGTCAACATCACCACCGAGCAGGTCGTCCAGCAGAGCCCCTTCCGGCCGTTCTTCGGCTTCCCCGAAACGGACCAGTTCTTCTCCGACCTCTTCGAGCGCGGCACACCGCGTACCGTCCAGAACCTCGGCTCGGGCGTCCTGATCGACGCCGCCCGACACGTCCTCACCAACGAGCACGTCATCAACCGGGCGAGCCGGATCCACATCCAACTGGCCGACGGCCGCCACTTCGAAGCGACGCTGGTCGGGGCCGATCCCAACAACGACCTGGCGGTCCTGAAGGTCGAGACCGAGGAAGCGCTGCCATGGATCTCCCCGGGCACCTCCGCCGACCTCATGGTGGGAGAGCCGGTGATCGCGATCGGAAATCCCTTCGGCCTCTCGAATACGGTCACGACGGGGGTGCTCTCGGCGAAGGACCGGTCCCTGCGCAGCGAGAAGCGAGTCTTCCACGGCTTCCTCCAGACCGACGCATCGATCAACCCGGGAAACTCCGGAGGCCCGCTTCTCAACGCCGACGGCGGCCTCGTCGGGATCAACACGGCGATCTACGGCAACGCCCAGGGCATCGGCTTCGCGGTCCCGATCGACGTCGCCAAGCGCATCATGGACGACCTCATCGAGCACGGTGAGGTGGCGCCGGTGTGGCTCGGTCTCGACGTGCAGGACATCGACGCACGGCTGCAGGAGATGCTCCGCCTGCCCGACGGCCTCGCCGGGGCGCTCGTCTCCGGCATTCGCCCCGGCGAGGGCGCCGAACGGGCCGGGGTACGCCGGGGCGACGTCCTCACCCACCTGGAGAAGCGCCCCGTCGGAGGTGCACGCGAATTCTACGAGCTGCTGGAGCACGTGACGGTGGGCGACGAGATCGACATCCAGGTCTTCCGCGAAGGCAGCTCGCGCACCGTCACGCTCCGGGCAGCGTCCGTTCCCGACGCTGCCGTCACCGAGCTCGCCGAACAGCTCCTCGGCCTCCGTCTCGCGGCGCACGAACGGGGCGCGTTCGGCGTGACGCACGTGCGGCGCGGGAGCGGCGCCGCGCAGATCGGCATCCAGCCGGGAGATCTCCTGCTCGGCATCAACGGAAAGCGCTTGTCGGATCCGAGCGCGCTGCGGCGTGCGGTGCTCGATCTCCGCGGCCGCCAGCAGGCGCTGCTGGTGGTTCAGCGTGGAGCCGGCAGATACCATGTCACCGTTCCGCTCGCCTGAGGGCGGACACAGAAGGTAGGAAGCCATCGCCATGAACGGTCGTCGTCTCGCACTGATCCTCGTCGTCCTCGGCGCCGGTGGGCTCCTGCTCACCTGGTCGGGAGCCGCGCCGCGCGTCGAGCTGCGGTCGAACCACGCAGATGCGATCGACCTCTTCGGAAAGAAGAGCGAGAGCAGCGAGGCGCCGGCGCCGTTCTGGAAGGAGAACGGGCGCGGTGACGGCCCGGCGACGCTTTCGCTTCCGGGCGCGACGACCTTCGCAGACCTCGCAGAGAAGGTCTCGCCGTCGGTCGTCAACATCCAGACGTCGCGCAAGGTCGTGACGGGGCAGCCGGGCCAGCCCGGACAGCCGGGCCAGCCCCCCTTCGAGTTCTTCGGGGGGCCCTTCGGCGAGCTGTTCCGCCAGCGCGAATTCAAGGTCCCGAGCCTCGGGACGGGCTTCGTGATCTCGACCGACGGCTACATCGTCACCAACAATCACGTGGTCGAGGACGTCGATTCGATCAAGGTCGGTTTCCTCGACGGGAGCGAGTTCGAGGCCGAGGTGATCGGACGCGATCCGAAGACGGACCTCGCGCTGATCCGGGTGAAGACGGAGAAGCAGCTGCAAGCGCTCCCGCTGGGCGACTCCGACAAAGTCCGGCCGGGAGAATGGGTCGTTGCGATCGGCAACCCGTACGGCCTCTCGCACACCGTGACCGCGGGCATCGTGAGCGCGACGGGACGCAACCTCCGGAGCGGCCCCTACGATGATTTCATCCAGACCGACGCCGCCATCAACCCCGGCAACTCGGGCGGCCCGCTGGTGAACCTCGCGGGCGAGGTCGTCGGCATCAACACCATGATCAATCCGCAGGCGAACACCATCGGCTTCTCCGTTCCGGTGAATCTCGCCAAGGAGATCCTCCCGCACCTCCACGCGCGCGGACGCGTCACGCGCGGCTGGCTCGGCGTACAGATCCAGGAGATCTCGCCCGAGATCGCCGAGAAGCTCGCCCTCTCCGACAAGACCGGCGCGCTGGTGTCGAGCGTCGATCCCAAGGGCCCGGCTGCGGGAGCCGGCCTGAAGCGCGGCGACGTGATCCGCAAGTTCAACGGCAAGCCCGTCGTCAACATGCCGGAGCTGCCCCGCCTGGTGGCGAACGTGACGCCGGGGGAGACAGCCGAGCTGGTGGTGATGCGCGACGGCAAGGAAGAGACGGTCCGCGTGAAGGTCGGGACCCTCGACGATCCGCAGCAGCAGGCGAGCACGGGAGGCGGCCGTGGACCTGGCGTCTTCGGTCTCCAGGCACAGGACTTGACGCCGCAGATCGCCGAGCAGCTCGGCCTCGAGAGCACTGACGGCGTCGTCGTCACCGCCGTCGAGCCCGGTAGCCCGGCCGACGAGGCGGGGATCCAGCGCGGCGACGTGGTGCTCGAGGTCGATCGGGAGTCGGTCTCGAATGCGAGCGAGTTCCGGGCGAAGCTCGACGCCTCGGGCAAGGGAGCGCTCCTCCTGGTCCGCCGCGGCGACGCCACCCTCTACGTCGCCATGAAGCAGACCGGATAGGGGCGGCGGCCACCCCCGGGGAGGCTTGCCCCGGGGTGCCCCGTGCTTAAAACCTGGGCATGAGACTCGACAAGCTCACCATCAAGGCCCAGGAAGCGCTCTCCCAGGCGATGTCGCTGGCCGCCAGCCGCGGCCATGGCAGCGTCGAGCCGGCGCACCTGCTGCATGCGCTCGCGACCCAGACCGAGGGCGTTACGGTGCCCGTGCTCCAAAAGCTCGGTGCCGATCCCCGGCAGATCCAGGGCAGCCTCGAAGAAGCCCTCGGGCGCGCGCCGAAGGTCTCCGGGGGTGGCCAGCCCCGCCCGTCGCCGGCACTCGAGCGGGTGCTGCAGGCGGCAGCCCGCGAGGCCGAGGCCCTCGGCGACGAGTACATCGCCAGCGAGCACCTGCTCCTCGGCATCGCGAGCGAGAAGGGAGACGCCGCCGGCGAGGCACTGGCTCGCGCCGGCGCGAAGCGCGACGCGCTCCTCGCCGCGTTGGCGTCGGTTCGCGGTAGCGCACGGGTCACCGACCCCGACGCGGAGTCGAAGTACCAGTCGCTCGAGAAGTTCGGCCGCGACCTCACGGACGTCGCTCGCAAGGGCAAGCTCGATCCGGTGGTGGGCCGCGACGAGGAGATCCGCCGCGTCGTCCAGGTGCTCTCGCGGCGAACGAAGAACAACCCCGTCCTGATCGGCGAGCCCGGCGTCGGCAAGACCGCCATCGTCGAGGGCCTCGCCCAGCGGATCGTCGCCGGCGACGTCCCCGAGACGCTCAAGGACCGGAGGGTCATCAGCCTCGACATCGGCAGCATGATCGCCGGGTCGAAGTACCGGGGCGAGTTCGAGGACCGGCTGAAGGCGGTGCTGCGAGAGGTCTCCGAGGCCCAGGGCCAGGTGATCCTCTTCATCGACGAGCTGCACACGATCGTGGGCGCCGGGGCCGCCGAGGGCGCTGCCGACGCCGCCAACATGCTCAAGCCCGCCCTGGCGCGCGGCGAGCTGCGCTGCATCGGCGCGACGACGCTCGACGAGTACCGCAAGCACGTCGAGAAGGACGCCGCGCTCGAGCGGCGCTTCCAGCCGGTGTTCGTCGGCGAGCCGAGCGCGCAGGACACGATCTCGATCCTCCGCGGCCTGAAGGAGCGCTACGAGGTGCACCACGGCGTGCGGATCCAGGATGCCGCCCTGGTGGCCGCAGCGACGCTCTCGCACCGCTACATCTCCGACCGATTCCTGCCCGACAAGGCCATCGACCTGGTCGACGAGGCCGCGAGCCGCGTCCGGGTACAGATCGACTCGATGCCCGAGGAGCTCGACCAGCTCGAGCGGAAGCTCGTCCAGCTCGAGATCGAGCGCGAGGCGCTCAAGAAGGAGTCCGACGCCGCGAGCCGAGAGCGCCTCGGACGCGTCGAGCAGGAGATCGCCGACCTTCGCGATCGCGGCGATGGGATGAAGGCGCGCTGGCAGAACGAGAAGGGCGCGATTGCGAAGCTCCGCGATCTCAAGGAGAAGCGCGAGGAGCTGAACGCCGAGCTGGAGCGTACCCAGCGCCAGGGCAACCTCGAGCGCGCCGCCGAGATCCGCTACGGCACGCTCGTGCAGATCGAGAAGGACATCGCCGCCGAGCAGGCTGCGCTCGAGGCGCTCCAGAAGGACGGCTCGCTGCTCTCCGAGGAGGTGACCTCCGAGGAGATCGCCGAGATCGTCTCCAAGTGGACGGGCATCCCGGTGGCGAAGATGCTCGAGGGCGAGCAGGACAAGCTCCTCCACATGGAGGACCAGCTCCGCAGGCGGGTCGTCGGGCAGGACGAGGCGCTACAGGTCGTGGCGGCGGCGGTTCGCCGCGCACGCGCGGGCCTGCAGGATCCGAACCGCCCGGTCGGCTCGTTCATCTTCCTCGGCCCCACCGGCGTAGGCAAGACCGAGACGGCGCGCGCGCTCGCAGAGTTCCTGTTCGACGACGAGCACGCCGTGGTGCGGATCGACATGAGCGAGTTCATGGAGAAGCACTCGGTCTCGCGCCTGATCGGCGCGCCGCCCGGGTACGTCGGCTACGAGGAGGGCGGAACCCTCACCGAGGCAGTCCGACGTCGCCCATACAGCGTCATCCTCTTCGACGAGATCGAGAAGGCGCATCCCGACGTCTTCAACGTGCTGCTTCAGGTCCTCGACGACGGCCGCCTGACCGATGGGCAGGGCCGGACCGTCGACTTCCGGAACGCGGTCCTCATCCTCACGTCGAACGTAGGAAGCGCGCACATCATCGAGCTCGGCGAGAACGACCAGGCGGAGATGGAGCGGCGCGTGATGGACGCCCTTCGCGCGTCGTTCAAGCCCGAGTTCCTCAACCGGATCGACGACGTCATCATCTTCCGGCAGCTCGGACGAGACCAGATCGAGCGCATCGTCGACATCCAGCTCACGCGCGTCCAGAAGCTCCTCGCCGACCGCCGGATCGAGATCGAGGTCACCCCGGAGGCGAAGAAGCTGCTGGCCGAAAAGGGCTACGACCCCCACTACGGAGCACGGCCGCTGAAGCGGGTGATCCAGCGGATGCTGCAGGACCCGCTCGCCATGAAGATCCTCGAAGGCCAGTTCCCCGAAGGCTCGAAGGTGAGTGTCGACGCGCGGCTCTCGGGCGAGGCGCTGGAGTTCCGGAAGCTCTCGTAGCGGGAGCCGGGCTCAGGCCAGGCCACTCCGAGGAAGCTGTACGCCGGCGGTAGGCGTCGCTGCGCTCTCGGCTGGCGCAACGCAGACGCGGTTGCGTCCGCTGCGCTTGGCCTCGTAGAGCGCGGCGTCGGCCGCGGAGATCAGCGGCTCGGACTCCTCGGACCGAACGGGCGCACGCGAGACGACGCCGAGGCTGATGGCGGCCGTGATCGGCGTGCCCTGGAAGGCGATGGGCTCGGAGGCCGCCTGCTCGCGCAGGCGCTCGGCCACCTCGAACGCTGCATCGTCCGAGCACCCGGGGAGGACGATCAGGAACTCCTCGCCTCCGTAACGCCCGGCAGCGTCGTAGGGCCTGAGCTGCTGCTCCAGCCGGCGACCCAGCTCGCGCAACACCTGATCGCCGGCCAGATGCCCATGGGTGTCGTTGACGATCTTGAAGTGATCGACGTCGGCCATGATGAGGGACAGGGCCGTCTGCTCCCGCCGCGCGCGCGACAGCTCGCTCGCGAGGACCTCGAGGATCGCGCCCCGGTTGAACAGTCCCGTCAGCTCGTCGCGCCGCGCGAGGGCGTGGATCTCGTTCTTCTGCGCCTCGACGCGCTCCTGCAGCTCGATGATCCTGCGTCCGGCATTGAGGCGATGCCGGAGCTCGAGCGGGCTGAAGGGCTTCGTCACGTAGTCGTCAGCGCCGGCATCGAGGCCGATGAGGACGTCTTCCTGCTCTCCCCGCGCGGTGAGGAGGAGGACGTAGACGTACGGCTCCTCCCGCTGGCGCAGCAGCCGGCAGACGTCCGGGCCGTCGAGCCCGGGCATCATCCAGTCGAGCACGGCGAGCCGGGGGGTGTCGGCCCGCTGGAGCACTTCCCAGGCCTGGTTGCCGTCGGTCGCGAGGATCGGGTCGTAGCCCCACGATCGGACCATGAGCTCGAGCTTCCGGGAGGAAACCGGCTCGTCTTCGGCAAGGAGGACGCGCATCTGGGGTCGTTTCGGCTACGCGGAGCGGCGTCTTGAAGCCGATCGGGCGCTGGGATCTCGCGACCGGACGCGTTCGCCCTCTGCAGGCGGCAACTCGGCTTCGACCATGCGCAGGAAGGACGCATGAGGAGCTTCCGGCCGGGCGGCGGCGTCAGCTCCGCCCGGGGCCGAGGCCTGCGGCGTCGCGCGCCGCGGCGAGCACCGGCGCGCCGAGGGCGCGCGCCTTGCGCGCTCCCTCGGCGAGGATCGCCTCGACCTCGCCCGGCTTCTGGGCGAACCTCTCGCGCCGCTCGCGAAGCGGAGCGAAGTGGGCGGTGAGACGAGCGAGGAGATCCTTCTTCACCTCGCCGTAGCCAAGGCCGCCCTTGCGGGCGCGCTCGGCCATGTCGCGGCGCTCGGCCTCGCCGGCGAACAGGTTCCAGAGCTGGAACACCGTCGCCGCGGGGTCTTTCGGCTCGTCGACCGGCGTCGAGTCGGTGACGATCCCCATCACCGCCTTCTTGATCTCGGACGGCGGCGCGAACATCGGGATCGTGTTCGCGTAGGACTTGCTCATCTTGCGTCCGTCGGTTCCGGGAACGACCGAGACCCCCTCGAGGATGTGCGGCTCCGGAAGCCGAAGTGCCTCGCAGCCGTAGACGTGGTTGAAGCGCTGTGCCATGTCGCGGGTCATCTCGAGGTGCTGCTTCTGGTCCTGCCCGACGGGGACGAGGTCCGCGTGGTAGAGGAGGATGTCGGCCGCCATCAGCACCGGGTACGCGAAGAGGCCGTGGTCGGCCGGAACGCCCTGGGCGACCTTGTCCTTGTAGGCGTGCCCCCGCTCGAGCAGGCCCATCGGCGTCACCGTCGAGAGAAGCCACGCCAGCTCACACACCTCGGGGACGTCCGACTGGCGGAACAGGATCGCTCGCGCGGGATCGAGCCCGCATGCGAGGTAGTCGAGCGCCACGTCTCGGGTGAGCCGCCGCCGCTCGGCGGCGTCGCGGAGCGACGTCATCGAGTGGTAGTCGGCGATGAAGAAGAGCGTCTCGCTGAAGCGCTCCTGGAGCGCCACGTACTGGCGGAGCGCGCCGAAGTAGTTACCGAGGTGAAGCTGTCCCGAAGGCTGCGTGCCCGAGAGCACCCGCATCGGTCAGGCGTTCACGTAGGTGAGCCAGTGATCGAAGGCCGGATCATCGCCCGACGTCACCGCCTCGAAGCGCTCTTTGAGTGCGCGGCTCACCGGCCCGACGGCACCGCTCCCGATCGGACGGTCGTCGATGGAGAGCACCGGCCAGACCCCGGCGCTGGTGGCCGTGAGGAAGATCTCCGCCGCCTGGAACAGCTCGTCCGGGCGGATCGCGCCCTCCTCGGCCGGCCGCCCATCGTGCTTGGCGATCTCGAGGATCGTGCTGCGGGTAACCCCCGGCAGGACGAACTCGAGAGACGGGGTCCGAAGGCGGCCGTCCCGCTCGACCAGGAAGACGTTCTCGGTGGAGGCCTCGGCAACGAAGCCGTTCTGGTCGACGAGGAGGATCTCATCGTAGCCCGCGCGCCGGGCCGCCCACTTGGCGATCATCGGCGACGTGTAGTTGGCGGAGACCTTGCACTGCGGCGGGATGATCTCCGGCCGCATCTTCTGCCGCTCCTTCTCGAGGCGGACGCGCAGCTCGGGCTTGTAGTAGGGAGTGCCCGCGTTGTGGGCGACGATGTCGCGCAGCGTGTCGTAGGCCGCCACCGCAACCGAGACCCGGTCGTCGGCGGGAACCACCTCCATCTCGATCGACGGCAGGTAGGCGCAGACCTTCACGCAGCTCGACCCCGGATTGGCGCGCACCGTCTCGACGATGGCCGCGTTGATCTGCGCCTCGCGGTAGCCGAGCGGAATGCCGAGGAGCTCGGCGGACCGCACGCAGCCGGCGGGTGTGCTCACCCATCCGGAACACCGCCGGCCCTCGCGCCGTCTCGTGGACGCTGTAGAAGTCGAAGATGAGCGACGCCCGCTGCATGCTGTGGCACAGCACGTGCACCGTCACCTCGGCCCACGGCACGAGCGTCCCGTTCACCCAGATCCGCCGATCGACCACACCAGAACCCGTCATGGCGCGGAACATATCATGCACCCCGGCGGGGGAGCCCCCGCCCGGAACTCCCCGGCGCCCGGGCCCCCTCGCTCCGATGGCGTGCCCCTGGGCCGGCGTCTATCCTGACCCCCCGCCTGTCCGTCCTGGCAGAACGCCGACGTAGCTCAGTTGGTAGAGCAGCTGATTCGTAATCAGCAGGTCCGCGGTTCGAGTCCGCGCGTCGGCACCACACGATCGAGCCCTTGGCGGACGACGCCATGACGCCGGAGCTGGCGGAGTTCGTCCGGAAGCACAGACGCGTCAGATTCGCGCCGCGCCATCGCAGTGCATGCGACCGAGGGGAGGTGCCGTAGCGTCTATTGCCGCGTGGGACTGAAGTGCTCCGGACCTGGGGTACACGTCGACCAGAGGGCGCTCCGTAGGATGAGGGGTGGAACCGCCTTCGACTCCCCGCCCTTCGCACCTCACGCGTCGCGAGCCCGTCCTGCCCGGGGGAGTCGCTGCCTCTTCGTGTCAGGACCAGAGTTAACACATAGAGTTAAGCTCTAAAGGCAAAAATTACGATGAATAATGGATGCGGAGGCTTTATATAGGAATTTCTTGGGCACCTGAGCCGCAGGACGCACGTCCTGCGACCTGAAGGCACAGGCTGACCGCGGAGATCGGAGAGCACGGCGCACCATGGGCAGGAATCGGCAGCCGCTGACCGAGGGCGGTCCCACGGGGCCTCTCGCGGCACTCCTCGGCCGGCTCTCCGAAGCCGTGTGCCAGCCCCAGAGTTGGAGCGATTTCCTGAATCATCTCGGAGAATTTGGGAGATTCTCGAGCGCGCTCATCATGATCGAAGACCCCCAGGCGGTCCGCCCGCCTCGCACCTACACACTCGGCGCTGATCGCGAGATCTTCGAGCATTTCCGCGACTGCGTGAAGGAGCTCGACCCCTTCCCTGCCTGCGGCGCCCGACCCGCGGTTCCGAGCCACCGCGTCGTCCTGCTTCCCTCTCCTCCGGGCCACCGCCCGCCCGCCTCGCAGGGCGTCGCGGCCTTCATCTGGGCGGCCGAGGCAGGGTCCTGCTCCCTGGCGGCCTGGCGCTCCCCGGCGAATCCACCCTGCAGCACCGCCGAGGTCGACCTCTTCGATCTGCTGGCGACCGGGTTCGGGCAGGCACTGTTCGCGGCCCACCGCTGGGAGACGACGCGCTGCGAACGCAACCTGGCGCTGCAGGTCCTCGACCACCTCTCCGTTGGCGTGTTCGTCGTCGATGCGCGCCTCCGCGTCCTGCTCTCGACGGCCACTGCCCGGCGGGTCCTGTCGGCCGGAGAAGGGCTGATGATCCGTGGCGACGTTCTTCGAGCCAGCCGTCCGGACGACGACGTGCGGCTACGCCACCTGGTCGCCGACACCTTCGACGCCGCCTTCCGGGGCCAGAGAGCACGAGGCGGGGTGATCGCGCTGGCTCGGGCGCCCGGAGTTCGACCCCTCGCCGTCTCCGCCACCGCCGACTCGGACCTCTGCGATCCTGACGAGGCATCCCCTCCCGACCGGATCGCACTGCTGGTGAGCGACGGCGAGCGCGCTCCGATTCTCTCGAACCCCGACCTGCGGACGCTCTACGAGCTGACCCCAGCCGAGGCGGAACTGGCGTCGCTTCTGGGCGCGGGCTTCTCGGTCGAGGAGGCCGCTGGCCGCCGTGGCATCAGCGTCGGCACCGCGCGCGTACAGCTCAAGAGCGTCTTCGCCAAGACCGACACCCATCGACAGTCCGAGCTCGTCCGGCTCCTCGCCAGCATTCCAGCCCGTCGTGCCGAAGACGTGGCGCCGCACGCTCGCCCCTAGTGCACCGCCGTCGTAATGAGATCAATCATGCGACGATGCGAGCGGATGATCGCACGTGCCGGCTTGGTCCACTCGAACGGGGTGGGGTTTCGATTCCATGCGCGCATGTAGCTCCCGAGATGCTCGCGGAGGGCGCGAGTGGAGTGAAAGTCGGTCAGGCTGAGCGATTGCTTTCCGAGAATACCGAAGAAGCCCTCCACCTGATTGAGCCACGACGCGCTGGTGGGCGTGTAGTGGAAGTGCACGCGGGGGTGCTTCGCGAGCCACGCCCGCACCTCGTCCGTTCGATGGGTCGAGGAGTTGTCGAGCACGACGTGCAGTTCGCGCCGCGGATACGCACGAACGACCTTGCGCATGAAGGAGAGGAAATCGGCCGCGGTATGCCGGGCGCTCAAACGATGCGTGACCTGCCCGGTGGCGACCTCGAGCGCGGCGTACAGGTCAACGACGCCATGGCGCTTGTAGTCGTGGGTGTGTCGCGTGGCGCGTCCCGAGCGCAGAGGCAACGGCCGCTGCGTGCGTTCGAGCGCCTGGATCGACGTCTTCTCATCAACGCTGAGCACCACCGCGTGCTCGGGCGGATTCAGATAGAGACCCACCACGTCGCGGACTTTCGCGACGAAGGCGGGATCTCGACTCACCTTGTACGTCCGGGTCAGATGTGGTTTGAGGCCATTTCGTCGCAACAGGTCCGACACGCAGCCGCTCGTCAGCCCGACCTCCCGGCCGAGCAGCCGGGTCGTCCACCGGCTGCGTCCCGCCGGCGGCGGCGACATCGCCAACTCGACCACGCGCTCGACCGTTGCGGCCGGCACGGCGTGATCCGTGCGGCCCGGCTTCGGTCGTGTCGCGAGTCCCGCCACGCCGCCCTCCAGGAATCGTCGCCGAATCCGCGAAACCGCCTCCACAGAGAGATGAAGGCGCCGCGCGATCTCCGCCCCCGAGATCCCGTCCGCGCTCCACAGCACGACATGCGCTCGTCGCGCGACGCCCGCTTCTTCAGCCGGCCGAGCCACGATCCGCTTCATCTCGCGCCGCTGCTTGCTGCTCAGAACGATCATGTGCATCCGTCTCATACCACGTTGGACGGATCTCCTTCATATTGATTCGATCTTGACGGCGGTGCACTAGTCGGCTACGCCGCACACCGGCTTCGGCCCCGAGGCCGCACGACCCATCCGCACGCGAGCGGCCAACTCGTTCCCCTGACCGGTCCTTCGGTGTCGACACTCCGCGGCGACGCCCCCCGCCGCCCGCGCCCGTAGCGCGTCGCGACAACTCCTGGCGCGCGCCGTCCATCAGGACACAAATCAGGAAACGATCCGTCCCAGCGCGCACGATTTCCGTCCGCCTATCCCGTATGGGGGTTGTCGAAACCGCACGCCCTGGAATCTACTGCACCCCAGCTCAGGCCCACTTCGCGTGGCGCCGGGGTGCGAGCGGCTGGCCGCGGAGAGACCGTGCACCGACCGCCGGAGGCAAGACCCGACCTGGAGGGGAACCGCAGTCGCCGCGAGTGCGGACGTAAGGCTTTCCCCGCAATGCAAACCCAAGAGGTAATGGTAATGACAACCCTGAGTCTGACCCTAAGGACCACGACGGTCGCCCGCGCCTTCGCGCTCGCGCTCTTCGTGTTGGCGGTGCCGCTCGCCGCCTTTGCCGCTGATAGCGACGCCGACGGCGTCGATGACTCGCTCGACAACTGCCCCGCCGTCTGGAACCCCGGCCAAGGCGATACCGACGGCGACACCCTCGGAAACGTCTGCGACAACTGCCCGAACGCTGCCAACACGCCGCAGACCGACGGCGACGGCGACGGCGCCGGCGACGCCTGCGACAATTGCCCGACGGTCTCCAACCCGACCCAGTTGGACGGAGACAGCGACACGAGAGGCGACGACTGCGACAACTGTCCGTCGACCTTCAACGTCGCCCAGACAAATACCGACGGCGACAATTACGGCGACGACTGCGACAACTGCCCGACGGTCGCCAACAACAGCCAGGCCAACACCGACAGCGATAGCTTCGGCGACGCCTGCGACAATTGCATTTTGGTAAACAACAATGGCCAAGGCGACACCGATGCCGATGGCGTCGGCAATGCCTGCGACAACTGCCCATCGGTCGCAAATGCGAGCCAGTTGAACACCGACAGCGACGGTGTGGGCAACGCCTGTGATAACTGTTCCAGTGTCTCGAACCCCAGCCAGGCGAACTCGCGACGCCGACACCCTCGGTGACGCCTGCGACAACTGCCCGACCGCTGACAATGAGACCCAGACCGACGGCGATGGCGACGGCGATGGCGATGCCTGCGACAACTGCATCGCGGATGCCAACGGCGACCAGGCGAACATTGACGGCGACCTCTTCGGTAACGTCTGCGACAACTGTCCCTCGGCATCGAACGACACCCAGCTCGACACGGACGGTGATGGCCTCGGCAACGCCTGCGACGGCGACAGAGACAACGATGGGATCGCCAATGGCAGCGACAACTGCGCGCTCGTCTACAACCCGACCCAGGCCGACGGCGACGGCGACGGCGTCGGCAACGCCTGCGACAACTGCTACACGGTCCCCAATGCGAGCCAGACCGACACCGATGGCGACGGGTTCGGCAACGCCTGCGACAACTGCCCGACGACGTCCAATGCGACCCAGACCGATACTGATGGCGATGGCGTGGGCAATCTCTGCGACAACTGCCCGAGCACGGCCAACACGTTGCAGGCCGACGGCGACGGTGACCTTGACGGCGATGCCTGCGACAACTGCCCGGCGGATCCGAACTCGAGCCAGTCGGACATCGACAGCGACGGCTTCGGCGACGCCTGCGACACGTGTCCGACGGTCTCGAACCCGACCCAGATCGACACCGACGGCGACGGCGACGGCGACGCGTGCGATGGCGACCGCGACGGCGACGGCGTGCTGAACGGGTCGGACAACTGCCCCAACACGTCGAATCCCGGTCAGGGCGACACGGACGCCGACGGCGTCGGCAACGCCTGTGACAACTGCTCGGCGGTAGCGAACCCCGGTCAGGAGAATGGCGACAGCGACGGCATCGGCAACGCCTGCGACAACTGCCCGACGGTGTCGAACCCCGGGCAGGGAAATTCGGACGGCGACCTCTTCGGGAACGCGTGCGACAACTGCCCGTCGAACGCGAACAACACGCAGGCCGATGGCGATGGCGACAGCGCGGGCGACGCCTGCGACTCCTGCCCCGCTGATCCGCTAAACGACGTCGATGGCGACGGCGTGTGCGGCGACGTAGACAACTGCCCGACGGTGTCGAACGCCGGGCAGGGAAATGCGGACGGCGACCTCTTCGGGAACGCGTGCGACAACTGCGCGACGGTCGTGAACAACAGCCAGGCCAATGCCGACGGAGATTCCGTCGGCGATGCCTGCGACAACTGCCCGACGGCCATCAACAGCAGCCAGACCAACAGCGACCCCGACGGCGTCGGCGACGCCTGCGACAACTGCACCCTGATCGACAACCCGGGCCAGGAGGACCAGGACAACGACGGGAGCGGTGACGTGTGCGACGGCGATGTCGACGGCGACCTCGTTCTCGATGCGGCGCCGGACAACTGCCCGACCGTTGCGAATGCGAGCCAGGCGGACGGTGATGGCGACGGCGTCGGCGACGCCTGCGACAACTGCCCGGCGGCAGCCAATGCCGGGCAGGTCGACGGCGACGCAGACGGCGTCGGCAACGCCTGCGACAACTGCCCGGGCGTCGCGAATGCCAACCAGGCCGACGGCGATCTCGATGGCGACGGCAACGTCTGCGACAACTGCCCGACGGTTGCCAATGGGACGCAGGACGACACCGACGGCGACGGCGACGGCGACGCCTGCGACAACTGCCCTGCCGTACCCAATGCGAGCCAGACGGACACCGACGGCGACGGCGACGGCGACGCCTGCGACAACTGCCCGACGACCGCGAACGGCAGCCAGGCCGACGCGGGAGACGGCGATGGCGTGGGCGACGCCTGTGACAACTGCGTGACGATCGCGAACTCGGGGCAGGAGGACCGGGACGGCAACCTGACTGGCGACGTTTGTCAGTGCGCGCTGATGTGGCCGAACACCTACGACATCGGAATCTGCCACGCTGCCGAGTCTGCAGGCTACGTCGGTACGCTTTCGTGCTCGCCGAACGTCCTGAAGTCCTGGCAGCGGCGCTTCTCGGGCCTCGAGAAGCAGCTCGGAAGGTCGCGTTACTACCTGCAGGTGAAGCAGAACGAGACCGCGCGCACTTCGGCAGCTGAACTCCTTGGTGCTCAAGACGCGGCGCCAGGACGTCCTTGCGGAGAGGCAGGCAGTGCGTGGAACCATCACGGACTCGTGCAAGTCCGAGATCATGCTCGAGCTGGCCAGGCTCCGCGCCGACGCGGAAGGAATCGTCGACAACCCGCCCTTCACGCCCTAGCCGCGGCAAAGGGCAGCCAGGCCGGGAGAGGGAGCTACGTCCTCTCCCGGCTTCGGCCTTCCGCGCGGTTCGGGGCGCGGGTCACGGAGTGGAGGAGGCGACGCCTCCTCCACTCCGTTCGCGTATGATCGAGGCTGCTGCGCCGTAGCAGGAGCGGGCCGAGGAGGAGCGATGCGTGTCACGAGCGGAGTGCCGGGGTCGATTTCGGAAGGCTCTCGGGTTTCCGGGAGTGCGCCCAACGCGTCTTCCGGGAGCGGACGACGGGCGTTCGGGGCCGCGATCGGAATCGGAGCGGCAGCGCTTCTTGTGCTCGGTATTCCCGCTGCCTGGCCTGCGTGCGCGGAGGAGGCGACGGGCGCTCCGGTCGCCACGAGCACCCCGGCGACTCCCGACACGCTCTTCCAGGCCGCCCACGCCAGGTTCCAGCGGGGGCGCAGCCTCGAGCAGCTTCACCACAACACGGCCGAGTCGAAGGCGGAGTTCATGGCGGCCTACGAGGGCTACACCAAGGCGTACGAGGCCGATCCTGGCGGAGCGCTCGCGCCCCGCGCGCTCTACATGGCCGGCTCGGCCAAGCTCTTCCTCGACGAGCCGGTCGAGGCGACCTCCTGGTACCAGAAGGTGGTCGATGGGTTTCCCGGGAACTCCGAGTACCGGGCCAAGGCGCTGCTCAAAAAGGCTGCCGTCGAGAAGAACAGCCTGCGCGTGGACGAGGCCCGCTCCAGCCTGGCGAAGTATCGGGAAATCTTTCCCGACGGCGGACCGGCGGAGAGCACCAAGGAGGCGACCCGGATCGAGAAGTCCCTGCGGCAGATCGGAGCGCCAGCGACACGGGTCGACGCAGAACGCTGGCTTCCTGCGGGCACCGATGCCACCAACGTCGGCGGGCAGCCGGCGATGCTCTACTTCTGGGCGACCTGGTGTCCAAACTGCCTCAAGGAAGTGGCCTTCATCAACAGCCTACACGAGCGCTTCGGCCAGCGGCTTCGCATGATCGGCGTCACCCACAACTCGCGCGGCCAGACCGATGCCAGCGTCGAGTCGTATCTGGCCGAGCACGGGCTCAGGTTTCCGAACGCCATCGACCGCGACGGTGTCAGTTCGAAGGCGTACTCGGCAGGCGTGGTGCCGACCGCCGTGCTGATCGACAGCGCCGGAGTCGTACGCTGGCACGACCACCCTGCAGCGCTGACTGACTCGACCATCGAAGCGCTTCTGGGCTCGGCGTCGGGCAGCCGCCCGTGACCGTGCCCCGGCGCAGAGCCGGGCTGGCGGCCGCGCTGGGAGTCGGACTCTCCGCTCTCGGGTGCATGAGCCTGCCCAGCGCACCGGTGGCGCTTGCCGCTCGCCCCGCCGCATTTCGCGACCCGGCTTTCACGAGGGTGATCGAGCGCTTCGCCGACGCGACGCTCGCGCCCGACGCCCTCGACCCGTCGGCGATGCTGGCGGGTGGTCTGCGCGAGCTGGCCCAGACGGCTCCCGGGCTCACCTGGCGAGCCGGCGATTCCGCGCATCGTCTGGAGCGCGACGGCGCGCTCGCCGAGCTGCCGCGGCGGGTCGACGACCTCGCCGATCTCTCAGCAGCGCTCGAGTCGGCCGTCGACTGGACGGCTGGCGATGAAGCGCCGATCTCCCCGCAGCGACTGGATCTCGTCGCGGCGGCACTGCGCGGTGCCGTGCGCATTGCAGACCGCTGGGCCACGGTGCTGAGTGGCGATGCCAGGGAGCGGTTCCTCGACTACCAGCAGGGGGCGCTGGAAGGAGTCGGCTGCCGGATCGGCCGCCGCGAGACGAGCGTCGAGATCCTCTCCGTCGTGCCAGGCGCGCCAGCCGACCGGGCCGGCGTGCGCCCGGGCGACCGGATCCTCGCGGTCGACGGCCGGAGCGTCGGCGAAGATCCCGTGGAGGCCGTGACCGGCCTGCTCCGAGGTCCGGCCGAATCGAAGGTGCAGCTCTTGCTGGCTCGCCCCGGTGTCGAGGCCCCCCTCGACGTCGTCCTCACCCGAAGCCGCTTCGCCACCGAAACCGTCACGAGTCGGATGCTGCGGCCCGATCTCGCCTACCTGCGCATCGACCACATCGCCAAGAATTCCGGCACCCAGGCCGAGCGGCTAGTCGGGGGGCTCCTCGACGGGACCGCGCCGAGGGGCCTCGTGCTCGATCTGCGCGGCAACAGCGGCGGGAGCATCCTGGCGGCAGGCGCCATCGCCGACCTCTTCGTGCGGGAGGGAGTACTGATCGAGACGCGGGGCCGCAGCGGCGCGCCGGTGCCCGGGCTTCGCGACCGGATCGAAGCGACTGACGGCGGCGGGCGCGAGCGGGGCTCGACACCGGTGGTGGTGCTGGTGGACCGGCACACCGCCTCGAGTGCCGAGCTTCTTGCAGCGGCCCTCACACGGCACGACCGCGCCCTCCTCGTCGGTGAACGCACCTACGGCAAGGCAATCGTCCAGAAGACCTACGACCTCGAGAGCGGCGGCTCGCTAACCCTCAAGGTCACCGTCGCCCGGAGCTACGCCGCGGGCCAGCCGATCCCGGAGCAGGGTCTCACGCCGGACGTCGTCCTGGAGGACGAGCCCGGCAGCGAGGCGGAGCTGCTCTGCGGGAAGCCGCGGGATCCCGATGCAGGCCCCTTCGCCGTGCTCGCCCCGCGAGCCGAGGACCGAGCGGATCCGGCGCTGGCGCTCGCCGTGCAGCTTCTCGACGACTACGGCGAGCCGAAGCGGCAGCAAACGCTCGACCGGTTGTGCGGCTCGCCGCCTCCTGCCGGTGTCGCCGCGCGCTGAGCCGGCGCCCGGTTTCGCTCGGCCGCCGCCGCTACTCGCTCGGGAGGCGGGTGAAGTCGGGATCGCGCTTCTCGCGGAAGGCCCGCAGCGCCTCCCGATTGGCGGGGCCGCCGACGAGCCCGGCGAAGACCGGCCCTTCGCGGGCGCGGGCGGCGCGAACCGCGGCGAGGCGGGCGTCGAGCAGGAGACGCTTGGTCGCCACCAGCGACGCGACCGGCATGGCGGCGATCTTGCCGGCTTCGCCGAGCGCCTCGTCGAGGAGCGAGGCCGGGGTGCAGACCTTCCAGGCGAGGCCCATCTCGACGGCGCGCCGGGCGTCGATCCAGGCGGCGGTGTACAGCGCGTGCGCTGCGGCTTGCCAGCCCACCCGCTCGGGAAGGAGGACGCTGTTGCCGGCCTCGACGGTCACGCCGAGCTGGACGAAGGGCGCCCGCAGGCGGGCTCCCTCGGCGATGAAGACGAGATCGCAGTGCGGCAACAGCGTGAGGCCGATGCCGACCGCAAGGCCGTTCACCGCTGCGACGAGGGGCTTCGGGAACGACTCGACGGTTTCGATGAACGGGATGAACCCGTGCCGGGCGCCGTCGGCATGACGGCGCGGCTGGGCCAACTCGCCGAGGTCCTGGCCGGCGGTGAACGCCCGCCCGCGCCCGGTCACGACGACACACCCGACAGCGTCGTCGCCGGCCGCCCCGAGCAGTGCGCCCCGAACCGCATCGTAGAGCGCGTCGTTGAAGGCATTGAGGAAGTCTGCGCGGTCGAGCGTGAGCAGTCGCACCCGACCGCGATCTTCGACGTGCAGCCCCTCCACGCCCGCGTCTCTCGCTCGTGCGCCCGTCACGAAGCCGGCTCCACGCGCTCGGGGTGCCCCGACCAGATCCACGCGTGGGTACGGCGCGAGAGGCCGAGCATCATCCCGCCGAGCGCCGGCGGATGCAGGAAGATCGTGTCGGGGCCGGCGGCGCCGGCCTGCGGCGCTGCGGGGACCAGCGTCGCCTTGGCCCCCGCCTCGGCCACCCGCTCGGCGATCGCCGCGAGGCGGCCACTCTCGGCGAAGGCCATGTAGAGAGATTCGCCGAAGCGGTCGAAGAAGCGACGCATGGTCGTCCCGGGCCGGTCGGGGGTGATCACCTCGAGGCGGTCGAGCCGGTCACCGTCGAAGAGCGTGAGGGTTCCCGAGTAGCCATAGTGCGGCGACGAGATCGGGACGAATGCGGCGGCGGCGAGGCCGAAGCGCTCGGCGTACCGAGCCGTGACCGCCGCTGCGTCTTCTACGAGGTTCGTCACCTCGTAGAAGAAATCGATCTCGCCGACCGGAGGGCCGGGTCGGCCCGCCGACACCACCAGCCGCAGTCCGTGGCCTCCGGTTTCCGCGACGTCGAGGAAGGTCTGCGCCCCGTCGACGGCGGGCTCGATCCCTCGCGAACGCAAGCGAGCGACGAAGGCGCCGAGATCGTCCGTTGCGAGCCCGGCGGCGTAGAGGTGCGCGCCACGCGCTGCGACGGCTTTGCCGACGCGCCCAGCTCCGTCGGGCTCGACGATCTCGACGAAGCCGGTGCCCAGCCGATACGTGCTGCGAAGCGCACCCAGCGGAGCAACCCGGTCGTCGCGGAGGTGCTCGGCGCCGAGCAGGCGAACCCAGCCGGCTGCGGCCGCACGCCGGTCGGGAACGGCCAGCTGCACTCGGTCGACGCGGGTGAACACGGCGGGAGTCTCGCACCCCCGGCGGCGCGCCGCACGGCCCGCCAGATCCGCCGTAGCGTCGGGGCCGGGACGCACGCAGATGCGAGCATCCTGCCGGTGGCTTGCACACCGCCGGGGAGCGGCGTCGCGAGAAAGCGATCGGCTTCGTACGATTTCTGCGACACCTCGGAACCGTTCCCAGTCACTCACGATGCGAGGAGCGCCCGAGGCCCCTCTCGATCGGCCTGGCTCGAGGCACCTGTCCCTGCGGGACCCTGCGGAGGTAGATCATGTTGCGGCGGAGCGGCTCGTTCCTTCTGGCTCTCGTGTTCTCTCTGGCAGGCGGCAGCGCATCGGCGGCGACCTATTCGCTCCTGGGAACCATCCCCAGCCCCAGCTCGGCCCATACGGTGCAGTTCAACATCCTCGGGCAGACGAAGTCGGCCTTGGCCGTCGGGTTCTCGGCCGAGTACGACGGGGTTGCCGGCGTTAGCTTCTGCGGCGACCTGCTTCACACCGTCGCCGTTCCCGCAAGCTATCAGGGCTCCCCCATCGCCCTCGGGACGCTCGCCGCCGGCTACACGGCGGCGGCAAAGATGGTGAACCGGTGGGCCACCGATCTCGGGTCTCTCTCGTCGAGCGTGAGCGATGCGGCGGCAGGCCTGCAGCTCGCGCTGTGGGAGACGATCTACGGCGGTGGATTCACGATCCTGAGCTCGCTCGATGCCGGCACCCAGGCGGCGTACGACACGGTGCTCGGAGCCGATTACTCGAGCAGCGGTGTCGGCAACGTCGTCTTCCTCGACGTCACCTCGGCCACCCGCAACAAGCAGGATCATTTCTTCAAGCCCGGCGGCCCGGCGGTGCCGGAACCCGGGGCCGTTTTGCTGTTCAGCACCGGTCTCATGGTCGTCGCCCGCTCCCTCCGCAGGAGCTAGGCCCCGGCGCGCGGCCTCCGTCGCGCGGTGCCCGTCCAGCGCTTCCGCTTTCTGTTCAGGAGGATCTGTTCAGGAGGAGGCCTGCGCCGGCGGCTTTCTATCGCCTAGTTACGCTTCGACTCCTCTACGCGCGCGACATTCACCACAGCGTAGAGAAAACTCCACATACATCACGCCGATCGGTGTAGGATGGCCGGGCATCTAGGCGCCACGCGCGCCTGGCCGGCGCCGTGAGCCATCGACCGGTTGACCCTCCACGAAAGACTCCGGTTGGAGCAGGCCACGGCGCCGGCCCCCTGGATGCCCCGAGAAGGGCGCCGGCGCGAGTTCTAGTGCATCGCGCGGCGGATCCGATCGCGGAGCGCGTCGAACTCGCGCAGCAATGCTTCCTTCGCCTGCTCGCCCGTACGGCTCAGTTGGCTGCGAAGGTCGTGAAGACGGGCTTCTGCCTCGCTCCGGATCTGATCGAGCGCCGCACCGCGTCGCGCCTGCTTCCGCACGTCCGCATAGGCATCGCTCACCGACGCTCCGAGGTCGTCGAGATTGCTCGCCAGGTGCGCGAGCATGTCGTCGAGGCTGACGATTCCCGAGAGCCGGTCGCCTTCGAGGATCGGAACCCTCCGGATTCCATGCTCCGCCATCTTCTCGATCACCCGCTCGATGGGTTCGCCCATCTGCACCGACACCAGCGGCTGACTCATCACGGCTGCAGCCATCGTATGGATGGCATCGTGGCCGGCGACGACGACCCGAAGCGCGAGGTCGCGGTCGGTGACGATGCCGACGGGCAGACCTGCCGAGTCGAGCACCACGACCGAACCGACGCCCTCTCGCTGCATCCGCTTCGCAACCTCACACGCCGAGGTGTCACCGGACACCGTCACCACGTCCGTTCCGATTTCGGGGGTCGTTTCCATCATGCGTTCCTTTCCGGCCTCGCCGGAATCGAGTGCGGCGGGCGCGAGAACTGGCGCCGGATGGCCTCTGCCAGGTCTCCGATCTCGGTCGCCACCAGTCGCAGCAGGTCGTCGAGGGTGAGGACACCGACCAGGAGCCCCGCATCGTCGACGACGGGGAGGCGCCGCAGCCGGTTGGTCCGGAGGAGCGAGAACGCCATCCCGAGTGGCGTGTCGACCTTCACGGTCTGGACCGGCCGCTGCATCAGCTCGGCGACCCGAACCGCGCGGGGATCGAGCTTACGGGTGAGGACCGCAAGGCCTGCGTCGCGGTCGGTCAGGATGCCAGTGGGGCGCCCCTCCTCGGTCGCGACGACGCACCCGACGCCCTCCTCCTGCATCCGTTCGAGGGCCGAAACGACGCTCGCCTGCGGGTCGGTCGTGATCGCCTTGTGGGAGCAGTACTCCGTGAGCGCCATCGGGTGTCCTCCTCGATCGGTGGATGGCGCGCCATTCGCCGATCCTGCCATCTCGGATAAGCAAGCCGCGTGCCCAGGGCCGCCCGGAGGTCCCGCGTGCGCTGCTCGGGCAAACCTCGCGGCGGGACCGCGGCCACGTGGCGTTCCGCCGCAGCGCGCGGCGCTTCCCGCCACACGCGGCGCGCGGGCACCCTGGCGCTCGCGCGACGATGCCCCCTGGAAGTCCCGAGCCTGCGCAGAACAGGCCGGTCAGCGCTCCCAGGAGACGCGCAGGACGTCGCCCTCGTCCGGGTACCGGTAGTCGAGCTCGCCGCGGAATGCATCGTGGAGTGCGTCGCCGATTCCGCGGGCCAGATGCATGTCGGTCGTCGACACGACGACCTCGTCGCCCCTGTCGTCGATCTCCATGATCCGCTGGAGAGGGTGCTCGGCCTTCTTGCGTTCTTCGACGTTGCGAACGAGGCCGAGAATCTCGTCGCGGTGCGCCTTCGCGAATGCGCCCCGGATCGTCACGAGCCCTGCGGGATAGCTCGTCTCGATCCGGTGGCAGGCCGGACAAACCGTACGGTGTGCGTCGACCGGCGCCGTGGTCCACGTCCAGCGCCCGCCGCGGTAGGTCGACCCGCAGCGCGTACACACCGTCGGCTCGGGGAGCTTCTTGCCGGGGGCATGGAACGTCTCGTCGTGTTCGGACTTCACCCGGTCCACACGGGGCTGCGATGCGGCCGGATGGGTCTTGGATCGCTCTCGCGGCATGGGCACCTCCTCGAGGGTCGCTCCGTTAGCGAAGGAAGAACGCGGCAGGCACGCCCGCCATCAGGGGGCCGGCGCGTCGGGCGGCGGAGGCACGAGGGCGGTGGCCTGGAGGCCATCCCGCCCCGCTTCGTAGTTGAGCGCTACGCGTTGGCCTTCACCCAGGCTTTCGAACTCGAGGCCTCCGTGTACGGCATTGCGGTGGAAGTAAACGCGGTCTCCCTCGTCCGTGAGTACGAAGCCGTAGCCCTCCTCGAGCAGGATCCGATCGACGATGCCGAGGTGCGGCGGCGGCTGCGGGCGCCATGCCCGGCGATCGAGCTTCACGCTACGGGCCTTGCGGACCTCGCGCTCGAACACGTCGACAGCAAGATCGAGTGCGAGCGCTGCCGCCTCTGCGGTGCGGGTCGACACGATCTCGGCACCGCGGGCCTGACACACGATTCGCGCGGTCTTCACCCCCTGCCGATGGTGCAGCCCTTCGTCGATGGCGATCCGCGCGTCGATCAGGTCGCTGCCCTCGCGAGCGAGCTCCGAGAGGCGCTCTTCGACGGCGTGGCGATGCTCCGCTTCGATCGCGTGGGCGTTCCTCCAGTGGATCTCCATGGCGCCAGTTTCTCCCTTCTTCGAGGGACGCCGTGACGTCCCACCGAACGCCCTTGCATCGCGCATGCCACTCCCTGCTGGGTCCTGCAGGCACCACACGGCCGCGCGTGAGGCGTTCTGGCGCAGCGGCTCGCCGCGACGGTCGAGAATCCCTCGGCGCTGGCCAGCACCGAGCGGCGCGAGGTCGCCCTCGAGGAGCCGGACCTCGAGCTGCTGCTCCTTCGCTTCCTCAACGAGCTGGTGTGGCTACGCGACGCCCGAGGCCTCGTGCTGCAAGTCGACCGCATCCGGATCGACGAGGGGCCCCCGGCCCGCCTCGAAGCGGCGCTCGATGGCGTAGAGCGGCACGCCTTGAAAAATAGACGATAGACATCTAATTTTCATCCATGGCCGTTCGGGATCGGATGTCGACGCCCCGGGTGAAGATGCTGCTGCGCCGCAGCCCCGCGCTGGCCATCCTGGGCGCGCGGCAGGCCGGGAAGTCGACCCTCGCACGCCTCGCATTCCCGGACTTCACGCACATCGACCTCGAACGCCCTAGCGATCTCTCGCGGGCCGAGCAGGATCCCGAGTTCCTGCTGTCCGAGTTGCCGCGGCTGGTGCTCGACGAAGCGCAGCGGCTCCCGGCGCTCTTCCCGATCCTGCGCAGCCATCTCGATCGCCACCCGAGGCATCGCGTCGTCCTGCTCGGCTCGGCGTCGCCGGGCCTCGTACGGCAGATCTCGGAGTCGCTCACGGGGCGCATCGCGCTCTTCGAGCTCGGCGGCATCTCGGTCTTCGAGCACGAGCCGGACGCGCTGTGGGTGCGGGGCGGCTTCCCGCGGCTCCATTGGACGCGCCCGCGGGCCGTGCCCGCGGACTGGTTTCCCGCGTACCTGCGGACGACCCTCGAGCGCGACATCCCTCAGCTCGGCTTTCGGGTGTCCGCGGCGCGCCTCCGGGCGCTGCTCACGATGGTGGCGCACGCCCAGGGGAGCATCTGCAACCTGAGCGAGCTCGGAGGATCGCTCGGCGTGAGCTACCACTCGGTCGCGCACGTCCTCGACATCTTCGAGGGCACATTCCTCGTGCGGCGCCTTGCACCCTACGCCGCGAACCTGCGCAAGCGGCTCGTGAAGAGCCCGAAGCTCTACGTGCGCGACACGGGCCTGCTCCACTCGCTGCTCGGAATCCCGCACGAGCGAAAAGCGCTGCTCGCGCATCCGAAGGCGGGGGCGAGCTTCGAGACGTTCTGTGTCGAGCAGATCCTGATGCACGCGCAGCTCGCCGACCCCTCGGCGCAGGGCTTCTTCTACCGGACTCACTCGGGCCGCGAAGTCGATCTGCTCCTCAGCCTGCGAGGAGAGCCGCTACCGATCGAAATCAAGCTCGGCGTTGGCGTGCCGGACCTGGGCGGCATCGAGACCTGCATGAGGGACCTCGGTCTGCGCCGCGGCTACGTCGTCAACCTGTCGCGCGAGGCGGTGGCGCTGCGCCGCGATCTCTGGATGGGCGGCCTCCGGCAGATCCTGGAGGCATTGTCGCTGGCGCCGCGATCAGAATGAATCGCCGGGTTTACCGGGGGCTCCGCCATACCCACAAGACCGCCTACGCAAGACCTGACTCAGAGACGAGTCATTGGCGCGACAGCCGCAGCCAGGCCCCGAAGAGGCGTTTGACGCCTGGCGTGAGCCGCGTCCGGGTGTAGAGCCCGGCGGCCGCCTTGATCGCCTCCGCCTGGGTCGGATAGGGGCGGATCACGCTCGTGAAGGCGCCGAGCCCGATCTTGTGCGTGATGGCGAGGGTGATCTCGCTGATCATCTCGCCGGCGTGGGCCGCAACGATCGTCGCGCCGACGATGGTGTCGCTGCCCTTGCGGACGTGGATCTTGACGAACCCCTCCTCGTCGCCGTCGATGACGGCGCGATTCGCCTTGGCGATGGGCACCGGATAGGTGTCGATCTCGATCGATTGGTCGCGGGCGTCGCGCGTGGTGAGCCCCACGTGCGCCACCTCGGGGTCGGTGTACGTACACCACGGCATCACCAGGGCGGAGAGCTTCTTGCGGCCGAAGAACAGCGCATTCTGGACGACCATCTTGGCGGCGGCATCGGCGGCGTGGGTGAACTTCCAATCCATGCAGACGTCCCCGACAGCGTAGATGCGCGGGTTCGTGGTGCGGAGGCGATCATCGACCCGAACACCCCGGCGCGGGTCGGACTCGACCCCCACGGCCTCGAGCCCGAGCCCCTCCACGTTCGGCGCCCGTCCAGCGCCGACGAGGATCTCGTCGACGGCAATCCGCTCCTCTCGATCGCCCACCGCGACATGAAGCATTTTCTCGGCACCGGTGCGCTCGACCTTCCGGAGGCTTGCTCCGAGCAGCAGCTCCACACCGTCGCGAGCGAGGGCCCCCTGCACGATCGCCGCCGCGTCCGGGTCCTCGCGGACGAGGATCTGCGGCGCCATCTCGATCAGCGTGACGTGCGAGCCGAGCCGCTGGAAGGCCTGGGTGAGCTCGCAGCCGATGGGTCCAGCGCCGATGACGGCCAGCCGCTCCGGTCGCGCCGTCAGCTCGAAGACGGTCTCGTTGGTGAGGGGATCGGCCTCGGCGAGCCCCGCCACCGGAGGCACGGTGGCCCGCGCGCCGGTGGCGATGACGGCCTTTCTGAACCGCAGCTCCTTGCCGTCGACGTGGACGGTGTCTGGCCCGGTGAAACGCGCATGCCCCAGGTAGACGTCGATTCCGAACTCCTGGCTGTAGCGAGCGGCGGAGTCGTCGTGGCTGATGCGTGCGCGGATGCGGCGCATGCGCTCCATGACGGCGCCGAAATCAGGCAACCGACCTTCCGGAACGCCGAGACCGACCTCCGCGGCCCCGCGCACCTCGCGGACCCGCCGGGCCGCACGGATCACGGCCTTCGACGGCACGCAGCCGACGTTGAGACAGTCGCCTCCCATGAGATGCCGCTCGACGAGCGCCACGCGAGCGCCGAGGCTCGACGCGATCAGCGACGTGATCAGCCCCGCGGTTCCGGCGCCGATGACGACGAGGTTGTAGCGGCCGGCCGGCGTCGGATTCACCCAGTCGGCGGGGTGGACGTTGGCGAGAAGCGCGGCGTTGTAGGAGTCCTCGGGCAGGATTCGAGGCGGCTGCGCCATGAAGGGTCTCCTGGAGCGGGCGCCGCTACGCGCCCGTGGCCTCGCGCAGCGCACGGCGCGCAAGGCGGGTGACGAAGATCGTGACGAAGGCCGTGGCAGCAAAGCCCACTGCGACGACGGCGTAGTAGCCGGCGCCACGCTGTACTCCAGCGCTGCCCGCCAGCGCGGCCAGCTCTCCGGCGACCTTCCCCGAGTAGACGTAGAGAAGGGTCCCGGGAAGCATCCCGACGGAGGCCACGACGTAGTCCACCAGCCGCACACGGGTGAGGCCGAGGGCGTAGTTCAGCAGGGTGAACGGGAAGACGGGGGAGAGGCGGAGGAGGAAGACGATCCGTCGGCCCTGCGCTTCGATGGCCCGGTCGATCGCCGCGAAGCGCCGGTCTCCCTCGACCCGACGGGCCACGGCGTCTCGCGCCACGGTCCGCGACAGAACGAAGGCGGCAGTCGACCCCAGCGTGGCGCCCGCCAGGACGACGAGAGTTCCCTTCGCCAGGCCGAAGATCGCCCCTGCGGCCAAGGTCAGGACGGACCCGGGAACGAAGGCCACGACCGCGACGGCGTAGCCAACGATGAACACCGCCGGCCCCCACGCACCAAGCCCGGCGACCCACTGGACGAACCGCGGCACCTGCCCGCCGGCCTCGCGCCCGATCAAGACCAGCAACGCGACTGCGACGAGGCCGATCCCGATCTTCGCGACGGGGATCGATCGCCGGCCTCCCGCAGCGCCGGTTGCAGCCGGAGCCATGGCAGTCCCTCCCGCTTCTTCAGCCACGATCTCTTGGGCCCCGCTCTCTTGGGCCGCGATCGATCGGGCCACCGGGAGATTTCTCCCGTATCGTTACACCGTGAGCATAGGTGGGATCGAGAGGCCCGGCGGAGGCAGCGTGGCGAGGAGCTTCGGAGAGCGTTTGGTCGGTGCGCTCAAGCTCGACGCATCGGTCTACGAGGAGGTGGAGCACGACCGCAGCGCCTTCGGGCAGGCGGCCCTCGTGGTGGCGCTCGCTGCGCTGGCGCAGGCCGCCGGGTCCTACGACGCCGTCGGCTCCGGCGGAGCGCTCGCGAACCTGGCCGGAGGCTTCTTCGGCTGGTTCCTGGGAACGGGCCTCGTGTGGCTCATTGGCGTCGCGATCCTGAACCATACGTCGGACTACGGCGAGCTGCTCCGGACACTCGGGTTCGCCGCAGCACCAGGGCTCCTGGGGGTGGTCGGCGTGCTTCCGCTCGGCCCGGCCGACGCCCTCCTCGGCCTCGCGATCTTCGCACTCTCGACCATCGCGGCCGTCATCGCCATCCGACAGGCGCTCGACGTCGGCACCGGACGGGCCATCGTCGTCTGCCTCCTCGCCAACCTGGTTCCCCTGGCGCTGGCGTTCGCCCTCGGATTGGTGCTGGTCGGCGGCGAGGGAATCGGCCAGCCTCCTCCCTTCCCGGGAGCGATCGGCTTCTAGCCGGCGCGAATCGCCACACCCGGATCTCACGGACGCTCGGCATGGCGTAGTTGGACAGACGCGCGCAAGCTGCGGCGAGCAGCAGCCAATCCGACGTCCTCGATTGGACGCCGCGGAGTTGCCCTCATTTCAGACGCCTTCTCCGAAGAGCGGTACGTAGTGCTCGACGCTCGGCAGCGGCTCGTAGAAATGGTGGAGCAGCGCCTTCCAGCGCCGATACTCAGTCGAGCCGCGGAAGCCGACCGTGTGTGCCTCGAGCGACTCCCACCAGACCAGCAGCAGATAGCGACTATCGACCTCGACGCAGCGTCGCAACTCGTGCCGCTGGTAGCCGGGCATCGACGCGATGATCGCCTGTGCCTGTCCGAACGCACGCTCGAAGCTGGGTCCCTCCCCCGCGCGGACGTCGAGCACGGCTACTTCGAGGATCATCCGAGCCGCATCACGCCGCGCCGCGGCGCGGCGGTTCCGTAGGTTTCCGTCACAATCGGCACACCCATCGAGGCGAGCGCGCTGCGGTGCTGTGCGAACGGCGTGCGGATCATGCGATCCTCGAGCGGCACGAGCTGCGCGAAGCCGTCCTCCGCGAGCACGCGATCGACGAAGCCCGCCGTCTTCGGCCAGCGCTCCGCGTCGACGCGGAAGCCCGCGAAGGCCGCGTTGCGGAAGAAGACCGCGATCGCGATGTCCGCGATCGAGAAGTCGCCGAACGTGAACCCGTTCGCGGGCAGCTGGGACTCGAGATAGTCGAGCACATCCGGAATGTCTTCGCTGAGTGCCTGCTCTCGGATCGATTCGTTGGTCTTCTCGCCAAACACGAAGGGGTTGATCACCACCTGGTTGAAGAGCTTCCAGATGAAGACGTCGCCCATGCGGGTATCGGCGAATTCCTCGAGCCAACGGGCACGGGCGCGGTCCGCGATGTCGCGCGGGTAGAGCGACGGCTCGGGGTGACGCTCTTCGAGGTATTGGCAGATCACCGACGAGTCGCAGAGCGTCACGCGGTCGTCGATCAGCACCGGGATGCGACGCATCGGCGAGAGCTTCGAGAAACGCTCGTCGCCGAAGAACGGGACGATCGGATCGATCTGGTACGGGATCTTCTTGCGGTGCAGGAACACCAGTACCTTGCGCACGTACGGCGAGAGATAGGAGCCAACGATCGTCACGGGCTCCGTCACGTGCCGCCCCCCGCACCCCCGCCCATCGCCTTGTTCAGGAACTTCACGAACGGGTCGCGCGACGCATCGGCGTGCCACTCGTATTCGGTCCCTTCGGCAATGTCCTGCGCCCTCGCCCCGCCGTAGATGCGCGCGATCATTGCGAGCGCCATGTCGATGCCGGCCGAGACGCCCGACGAGGTGGCGAACGGGCCGTCCTCGACCCAGCGCGCCTCGGCGACCCAGTCGACGTTGGCACTCTGCATGCGCGCAAGATCGAACCACTGCTTGTTCGACGTCGCACGGCGGCCGTCGAGCAGACCAGCCTTTGCGAGAATCGCGGAGCCGGAACACACCGACATCGTCACCTCGGCGTTCCTGGCGCGATCGCGCAGGAATGCGTGCAGCGCCGCGTTACCGAGCTGCTCCACCGTGCCGAAGCCGCCCGGCAGCAAAATCAGGTCGAGCTTCGGGCAGTTGGCGAAGTCGTAGTCTGCGACCGTCTTCGGTCCCTGCACCGAGGCGACGGGTCCGGCTCGTTCGGCGACCGTCACGATCCGCAGCTCCGGACCGACGCTGCCGAACATCTCGAGCGGACCGCAGGCGTCGAGCAGCTCGAAGCGTTCGTAGAGGATCGCGCCGAGGGTTCGCGTGGGTTTCGCATCGGTCATGCGATCCACCCCGAGACGAAGACGCGCGTTCCGAACACTGTGCTGTAATGACCACCCTCCTCGACGCGGGCGACACCCGCTTCGTGCAGCAGCTCCGGAAGCCGGCCGCCGAGGTTGTCCGCCACGTGTCCGCCGTGGTGCAGCATCAACGAGGAGAGTATGCGAGATCAGCGCTCGCGCTCGCCGCCGTCGCTGCGCTTCTGCTGGATGTGGCCGGGCAGTGGGTCGGCGGCGAGGGAATCGGCCAGCCTCCTCCCTTCCCGGGAGCGATCGGCTTCTAGCCGGCGCGAATCGCCACACCCGGATCTCACGGACGCTCGGCAGCCGCAGGGGGCTATCCTCCCTCCCATGTCCGGCGAGATCCGCGCGGTCGCGATCGACTTCGACGGGACGCTCACCACCAGCGGCCACCCGGCGCCCGAGGTTCTCGGAGCCATCGAGAGAGCCCGCGCCCGAGGCCTTCGGATCGTGCTCGTCACCGGCAGGATCCTCACCGAGCTGCTCGACGTCTTCCCCGAGGCTCTCGATCACTTCGACTGCGTCGTGGCGGAAAATGGCGCCGTCCTGACGTCAGGCGATCACGAGCGTGCCCTCGCTCCTCCCGTCGACGACGCCATCGACAAGGCGCTGGCGGCGCGAAACATCGGCTTCCGGCGCGGCTTCGTGATCCTCGCGGTCGACGCCAGCGCGAACGATCAAAGCGTGTTCGAGACCATCGGCCGCTGCGGCCTCGATTGCCAGGTTGCGCGCAACCGCGGAGAGCTGATGGTGGTGCCAGCGGGGGTGTCGAAGGCCACCGGGCTCGCCCAGGCGCTCGCAGCGTTCGGGATCTCGACCCACAGCGCCGTCGCCCTCGGAGACGCGGAGAACGACCTCGCAATGCTCGAAGCCTGCGAGCTCGGGGTCGCGGTCGCCAATGCCGTGCCGTCGCTCGCCGAGCGTGCCGACCTCGTTCTCGGAGAGCCGGACGGGATCGGAGTCCGGAGCCTGCTCGAAGGTCCCCTCGCCCGCGGCGAGCTCCCGCTCCGCGCGCGACGCTGGCAGGTCACCCTCGGCCACCGCGACGACGGCAGCTGGGTACGCATTCCGGCCGCGGGAATCGATCTCCTGATCGTCGGCGGGAGCGGAAGCGGAAAATCGTTCTCCGCCGGCCTCGTCGCCGAGCAGCTCGTCGCCCTCGGCTACGTCCTGTGCGTCATCGACCCCGAAGGCGACCACACCGCGCTCGCAGGGCTGCCGCGAACCGCTGCACTCGGCGGCAGCACGACACCTCCCGACCCGGACGACGTCGCCCGTATCCTGCGGCACAGCCTGACGAGCGTCGTCGTCGACCTCTCCCTCGTGAGCGCCGCCGACCGGGACGCGTGGGTCTGTCGGCTGCTGGCGCTCCTCGAGGAACAGCGGGAAACCCATGGGGTTCCGCACTGGGTCTTGATCGACGAGGCGCACAGCCCCCTCGGCCGCCGCGAGGGAGTCTCCACGTGCCCCGAATGCATCCGCACGTCGCTAAAAGGGCACTGCCTCGTCACCTATCGGCCCGACGAGCTGGCGCATGCGACGCTCTCGGGGCTCGACTACGTGCTGCTCCTCGCGGGGGACGAGGGAGTCGACGTCGAGAGTCTCGACGCGATTCGGCGCATGTGCGGCGCTGCTGCAACGGACCTCGAGGCCCAGGCCGACGGGCTCCGCTTCGGCGATGCGCTGCTGATCCGCGCGGGGCAGCCGCCGGACGTGCAGCGCCTCGCACTCTCGAACCGCTGGGTCCGCCACGTGCGGCACTGGCACAAGTACGCATCCTCGCAGCTCCCCGCCGAGCGCAGGTTCATCTTCCGCCACCCGAGCGGAGCCGTCGTCGGGGCCGCGGGCAATTTGGTCGAGTTTCACCGTCTGGTGCACCGCTGCGACGTCGAGACGCTGGTGCGCCACGCAGGGGCCGGCGACTTCTCGCGCTGGCTGCGCGACGTGATCGGTGATGCTGGGCTCGCCGAGGCATTCGCGGCGATCGAGAAGCCGATGGAGGGACGCCGGTCCCGCCCCGAGATCCAGGACGCCCGCATGGCGATGGTGGCCGCGGTCGAGCAGCGGTACGAGTAGACGGCGACGCGGCGATGGGCCCTACGAAGCGGTGAGCTCGGAGCGGCCTGCGAACAGGTCCAGCGCTTCGGGGTTCGAGAGCGCCTCGCGATTGGTGACCGGGCGGCCATGGACCACGTCGCGGACCGCGAGCTCGACGATCTTTCCCGAGCGCGTCCTCGGGATGTCCGCCACCTGCAGGATCTTCGCCGGAACGTGCCGCGGCGAGCAGTGGAGACGGATGCGGCCCCGGATCCGTTCGCGAAGCGCATCGTCGAGCTCGAGTCCGGGCCGGAGCCGGACGAAGAGCACGACCC
The DNA here is from genome assembly GCA_963710635.1 of uncultured delta proteobacterium. Lineage (GTDB taxonomy): Bacteria > Myxococcota_A > UBA9160 > UBA9160 > UBA9160 > MYXO. The sequence goes on along the minus strand of CAVQAY010000004.1, from coordinate 66,739 downwards.
GGACGTCTCCCTCCCAGTCCTGCCCGACGGCGATCGACTCCTCCACCTCGTCGATCTGCTCCACCTGTCGATAGATCTCCGCCGTTCCGATGCGGACCCCGCCCGGGTTGAGGACGGCATCCGAACGGCCGTAGATCACGACGCCGCCGCGCGGCGTGATCTCGACCCAGTCGCCGTGACACCACACGCCGGGGAACCTCGCGAAATAGGCGTTCCGGTAGCGCTCGCCGCCGGGATCGTTCCAGAAGCCGAGTGGCAGCGACGGAAAGGGCCGCGTGCAGACCAGCTCGCCCCGGCGTCCGCGCACCGGGCGGCCGTCGTCGCCGAAGGCGTCGACGGCCATTCCGAGACCCCGGCACTGGATCTCGCCCCGGTAGACGGGCGCGAGAGGGTTGCCGAGAACGAAGCACGAGAGGATGTCGGTCCCGCCGGAGATCGACGCCAGCTGGACGTCCGGCTTCACGCTCGCATGGACCCAGTCGAAGCCCTCCGGCGCGAGCGGAGAGCCGGTGGAGGTGACGAGTCGAAGGCTCCCGAGATCATGGCTGCGCCGGGGCTCGAGGCCCGCCTTGCGGCAGGCGTCGATGTACTTCGCCGACGTTCCGAGAAGCGTCATCCGCTCGGAGGCCGCGAAGTCGAAGACGGTGTCGGGCGTAGGGTGGAATGGCGAGCCGTCGTAGAGCAGCACCGTCGCTCCCGCACCGAGCGAGGCAACGAGCCAGTTCCACATCATCCAGCCGCAGGTCGTGAAGTAGAACACCCGGTCCCCCGGCCGCACGTCGCAGTGGAGGACGTGCTCCTTCAACTGCTGGAGCAGCGTTCCGCCGGCCGAGTGGACGATGCACTTGGGCTTCCCCGTGGTTCCCGACGAGTACATCACGTAGAGGGGGTGTCCGAACGGGAGCTGCGCGTGGAGAATCTCCTGCGCGGAGAAGGGGGCGATGGCCTGCGCCAGCGTACGCGCGCCGGCGATGCCGCCGGTTTCCTCCGCGACGCCGTCGTAGGGAAGAACGATCACGCGGCGCAGCCCAGGCAGCGCAGCTGCGATCTCGGCTACGCGACCGAGGCAGTCGTGCCACTTTCCTGCGTAGCGGTAGCGATCGGACGCGAAGAGCACCACGGGCTCGATCTGTCCGAAACGGTCGAGGACGCCCGCCGTTCCGAAATCGGGCGAGCACGAAGACCAGACTGCGCCGATGCTCGCCGCGGCCAGCATGGCCGCGACCGTCTCGGGCAGGTTCGCGACGAAGCCTGCCACCCGGTCGCCGGGCCCGACCCCCGCCTCGAGCAGCGCCTGCCGAAGGCGGGACACGAGCCCATGCAGGTCTCGCCAGGTGAGGGTTCGCCGTGCTGCGTCCTCGCCGCGAAAGACGAGAGCGGGCCCTTCGTCGCGCCGTCGCAGCAGGTTCTCGGAGAAGCTGAGCCGCGCGTCGGGGAAGAATCGCGCGCCGGGCATCCGGTCGCCGTCGACGAGAACACGCGACCCACGCGCCTCGGCCTGCACGCCGCAGAAGTCCCACACCGCCGTCCAGAAGGGCTCCGGCCGGTCAACGGACCAGCGCCAGAGCGTGTCGTAGTCGGTGACGCGCGCTGCGAAACGCTCGTTCACGAGCGCGAGGAACCGCGTCAGGTTCGCCTCGGCCACGCGTTCGGGTGACGGTGTCCAGATGGGCCGGTCGTCCACGCTCTCCTCCTCGCCCACCAGATCCGACGCCCGTCCGGAGCCGGGCGCGATGCAGGACCGCTTCGAGAGGGTACGCTGTGCAGCCGGTCCGGCGCACGTGCACGGAGGACCGGGGACTGGAGAAACCCGTGGGTGGCGTGGTGCTGATCGGGGGCGGGCAGGCGCTGCAGCGCGGCGCCACTTCCGAGGCAGCGCTCGGACCGGTCGAGCTGATGGCGAAGGCCTGCCACGCGGCCGCCGAGGACGCGGGAGTCGGCGAGACCGTGTTCGCGGGGCTCGACGCCGTCGGCATCGTCGACGTCGCCGCGTGGCGGCCCCGCAACGCGCCGCGCCTCCTGGGCGAGGCCCTCGGCGCCCGGCCCGGCCTCGAGGTGGTGACCGCGCTCGGCGGCGAGAGCTCGCTGGTGTTGCTCAACCACCTGGCCGCCGAGATCGAGGCGGGCCGGATCCGGTCGGCCCTCGTCGCGGGCACCAACAACCTCCACTCCCTCAAGCGCGTGTGGCGGGAGGGCTCCGGCGCCAACTGGCCGTCGGGCGGCGAAGGAACACCCCGCAAGCTGGGGATCGACCGCCCCGGCACCTCCGAGCACGAGCAGTGCTACGGACTCACGGCGCCGAGCGTCGTCTACCCGATCTTCGAGAACGCCCTTCGCGCCCACCGCGGGCTCGACCTCGAGACCCACCGCGCCCGGATGGGAGCGCTGATGCAGCGCTTCACGGTGGTGGCCGAAGCGAACCCCTTCGCATGGTTCCGCGAGCGCAGGAGCGCCGAAGCGCTCACGACTCCGGGGCCAGGAAACCGGATGATCGCGTTTCCGTACACCAAGCGCCTCAATGCGGTGCTCGAGACCGATCAGGCCTCAGCCGTGTTGCTGGCTTCGGAAGCCGCCGCGCGAGGGCTCGGAATCCCCGAGCGGCGCCTCGTCCACTGGTGGGGTGGCGGCGACGCCGTCGAGGAGGCCTGGCTGCCGTCGGAGCGGCCGAGCTTCGCTGCCTGCGACGCCCTGCGCAGCGCCGCGCTCGGGGCGCTCGCCCAGGCGGGAACGCGACTCGAGGAGATCTGCAGCTTCGACTTCTACAGCTGCTTCCCGGTCGCGGTCGAAATGGCGTGCGAGATGCTGGGCCTCGACGAGAGCGATCCCCGGGGCTTCACCGTCTCGGGCGGGCTCCCGTACTTCGGCGGCCCCGGAAGCAACTATTCACTCCACGCGGTGGTGAGCATGGCGGACCGGCTGCGCGAGGCGCCGGGCAGCCGGGGCCTCGTCACCGGCAACGGCTGGTACCTCACCAAGCACTCGGCCTGCGTCCTCGCCTCGGCACCGCGAGCGAGCGGCCCCTCCGCCCTCCCCCCGCCTGCGGCCCGGAGCGCGGGGCCTCCGGCACGGACGGTCCCCGAGGCCAGCGGCCGCGGACGCATCGAGGGCTACACCGTCACGTTCTCGCGCGACGGCGCGCCCGAGCGAGGCATCGTGATCGGCCGGCTCGCAGGCGGGGAGCGCTTCCTCGCCAACACGCCGTCCGACCCGCCGACCCTCGAAGATCTGATGTCGAAGGAAGCCGTCGGACGCGCGGGCGACGTCACCTACGAGAACGCGCGCAACGTCTTCCGGCCCGACTGAAACCCACTGAAACCGACGGCAGCGGCAGAAGTCGCCCCACGCAGTCGGACTCAGCGTGGGACGAGCGTCGCGAGTACGCCCAGACCAAAGATCGCGATCAGCAGGCCGCTTCCCTGGGCCATCCGGTCGAGGAGCTGGGAGCTCGTCCGCGCGCGAACGCTCCCGACGACGGCAGTCAGGAGGATCCACCAGAGCATCGAGCCGGCGAACACTCCCCAGACGAGAAGGGTGGCGTCGAGTCGTCCCAGGTCGGGATCGACGATGCCCACCGCACCGAAGACGGCGCCGAAGGCGAGGAGGGTGACCGGATTCGAGAGGGTGACGAGGAAGCTCGAGAAGGCTGCACGGACGAAACCCGGCCGCTCGTTCGACGCGAGCTCCAGCGATACGCGAGAACGGAACGCGCGCACTCCCATCACGACCAGGAAGAGTCCGCCCGCCAGCCGGAGCGCGAGCTGGTTCGAGAGCAGGAAGCTCGAGATCAGGGTGAGACCGAAGGCGGCCACCGCACCGTAGAACGTGTCGGCGAGTGCGGCGCCCACGCCCGTCGCCAGACCGCAGGACCGGCCGTGGGCCAGCGTACGCCGGATGGTCAACAGGTTCACGGGACCCACGGGGACTGCGATGGCGGCGCCCACGAACACGCCCCGGAGGAAGTCTGCGGCGTCCACGCCGCAAACGTACCGGTTCGGAAGGGGCGGCTACCATGCGGCCGGTGATGTCGAGACCCACCCCCCCCACATGGCTGCTGGCCCTCGGCCTCTCGTGGCTGGCCGCACTCCCGGCGGATTCCGAATCGAGCCTCCGTCTGCCTGCGCCGGCGGTGTTCGGTTCCATCCCGTCGGCCACCTACGACGATTCCGGCAAGAAGCTCGGTGAGGCCCGCATCGACGTCCTCCAGCTGCCGAACGGCAACACCTACCTGATGGCATCGAGCAACATCGCCGACGCGGAGGCGATGGTGCTCTCGGCGGAACTCGGCCCCACGGGAGACGGCGCCCTCCGCCCGCTCTGGCAGATGTCCCACTCCTACGACAAGACGGGACGATCGCTTGGCGTCATGTTCATCGATCACCAGAAGGGACAGGCGTTCTGCTCCCACGAGGACGGGAATCTCGACCCGCCGGACCAGCTGGACATCCCGCAGCCCGACCGGGTCGCCCACGTGCCCCTCAACCTGTTGCTCCTCCCCCTCGCGAAGGGCGAGGCCCAGGAGATCAAGTTCCAGTTCCTCCTCTGCTCGCTCGGCCCCCGCTTCGTCGAGGCGAAGGCCACGGTGGCCGGCCCGGTCCCCGGACGCGACGGCAAGAACCCCCTCGTCGAGATCCGCTACGAGCTCGACCTCGGCCCCGTGCTCGCCGCCGTCGCCCGACCCTTCATGCCCCGGTTCGCCTTCTGGTTCGACCCGCGCGCCCGCGACCCGTGGATGGCGCACCGCATGCCGCTGGCGTCCAAGGGCCCCGCGGTCCTCATCGTCCGTACGGGGATCCTCCCGTCGGCTCTCGGCGCCGGCGACGACTGAGGGCCGGTGGCGCCACCGCCCGGCTGGCCCCAGACTTCGGGCCACGCCTGCCGCCGGAGGCCCCATGCGACGCGACCTCTTCAGCGAGGAGCACGAGCTCTTCCGCAGCCAGTTTCGCCGATTCGCCGAGAAGGAGATCGCACCAAAGGTCGCGGCTTGGAACGCGCGCGGGATGAGCGACCGCGAGACCTGGCGACGCTGCGGCGAAGAGGGGTTCCTCGGCGTGAGCGCGCCCGAGGTCTACGGCGGCGCGGGAGCGGACTTTCTCTACGACGCGATCATCATCGAGGAGCTCTCCGACCTCCGCGCCCACGGGCTCATGATCTCCCTCCACTCGAACATCTGCAGACCCTACATCGAGACCTACGGCAGCGAAGAGCAGAAGCTGCGCTACCTCCCAGGAACGGTCTCCGGGGAGATCCTCCTCGGCATCGCGATGACCGAGCCGGGGACGGGCTCGGACCTCGCCAACGTACAGACGCGCGCGGTCCGTGACGGCGATGACTGGGTCCTGCGTGGCGCGAAGACCTTCATCTCCAATGGGCAGATCGGAGACCTGTTCATCGTCGTTGCGAGAACGGATCTCACCGCTGCGCGCCCGCACGACGGGATCAGCCTCTTCCTCGTGGAAGCGGGCTCCGAGGGGTTCGTCCGCGGCCGGAAGCTCGACAAGCTCGGGCTCCGCGGGCAGGATACGAGCGAGCTGTTCTTCGAAGACTGCCGCGTCCCGGCGTCGGCTCTGCTCGGCCACGAAGGCGCGGGCTTCCGCATGCTGATGGCGAAGCTCCAGCAGGAGCGACTCTGCATCGGCGTAGCGTCGGTGGCCTCCTGCCGTCGTACCCTCACCGACACGATCGCCTACGTGAAGGAGCGGCGCGCTTTCGGAAGGCGCATCGCGCACTTCCAGAACACCCAGTTCCGCCTCGCCGAGCTGGCGACCGAGGTGGAGATCGGGCAGGCCTTCGTCGACCGCCTGCTCGTGGCGCACGTACGGGGCGACGACATCGTCTCGGAAGTGAGCATGGGCAAGTGGTGGACCACCGACCTCCAAAAGCGGCTCGCGAGCGAGTGCCTGCAGCTTCATGGAGGCTATGGATTCATGCGCGAATACCCCGTCTCGGACGACTACGCCGACGCCGCGGTGCAGTCGATCTACGCCGGAACCAACGAGATCATGAAGGGGATCATCGCGAAGCGCCTCGGACTGGATTGAACCGCCGAACGAAAGGAAGACGTCATGCCCGAACCGCTGCATCCCGCCGTCGTCCACCTGCCCCTGGCGTTGGCGATGCTCTCGCCCTTCGTCGCGCTGGCCGCGGTCATCGCCCTCGCCCGAGGCTGGCTCCCGGTGCGGGCGTGGATCATCGTGGTGCTGCTACAGGCGCTGCTGCTCGGAACGACCTGGGCGGCGCTCGAGACCGGCGAGGAGGAGGAGGAGCGCGTCGAGAAGATCGTCGGCGCCGACCCGATCGAGGCCCACGAGGAGGCGGCGGAAAAGCTGCTCCAGGCCGCAGTGGCGGGCCTGCTGGTGAGCGCCGCGGGGCTACTCGGCGGCAGCCCCGGACGCTACGCGCGCCTCGCCAGCGTCGCCACCGGAGCGGTGGTCCTCGCCGCCGCCATGAACGCCGGCCATCTGGGCGGAGAGCTCGTCTACCGCTACGGCGCAGCGGAGGCCTACATCGAGCCCAAGCCGGGTGCCGGTACACCGGCCCTGGGCGGTCAGCACGGCGACCACGACTGAACCGGCGGCAGGGGGACGCCGGCGAGGCACCGAACCTTCTTGCCTCGGTCCTTGCCTCGGTGCCCCCCTGCCGGGCACAATGCCGGCCTCATGACACCGCCCTACCGTGTCTTCGGTCTCGAGGCCTCCCCCTACTCGGTGAAGGTCCGCTCGTACTTCCGTTACAAGCGGATCCCCCACCAGTGGGTCGTACGCGACCAGGGCGCCATGGCCGAGTTCCAGCGCCTGGCGAAGCTGCCCCTGGTTCCCCTCGTCGTGACGCCCGAAGGCGAGACGCTCCAGGACTCGACGCCGATCCTCGAGGCGATGGAGAAGCGGCACCCCGACCCGGCGCTCCAGCCGGCCGACACCACCCTCGCCTTCCTCTCGGCCCTCATCGAGGAGTACGCCGACGAGTGGGGCAACAAGCCGATGTTCCACTACCGGTGGACGTACGAGGACGACCAGCGCGCGGCGGCCGAACGCATCGCGCGCGAGACCCTTCCCGGCGCCCCCGAAGACCAGATTTCCGGGGCAGCCGCCATGATCCGCAAGCGCATGATCCCCCGCCTCGAGCTGGTGGGGTCCTCCAAGGCGACCCGAGGCGTGATCGAGGCCTCCTTCGAGCGCCAGCTCCGGATCCTCGAGCCGCACCTCGCCGCACGTAGCTTCTTGTTCGGAGGCCGGCCCGCACTGGCCGACTTCGGCCTCTTCGGGCAGCTCTACCAGTGCGCCACCGACCCGACCCCCGCGCGGCTCATGCAGGAGCGCGCACGCAACGTGCTCCGGTGGATCGAGCGGATGCTCGATCCGCGCGCCGAGGGCAACTTCGAGACGTGGACGTCGCTCGAGCCGACGCTCCTTCCTCTCCTGCGCGACGAGGTGGGCGCGATCTTCCTGCCGTGGAGCACGGCCAACGCGCGCGCGCTGGGCGAGGGGGCCGCGAGCTTCGAGGTGACTCTTGCCGGCGCGCGGTTCTCGCAGGGAACGCAGAAGTACCACGCGAAGTCGCTGGCCGCGCTCCGCGATCGCTACGCCGGGGTCGCCGACCGGAGCGCCCTCGACCCGATCCTCGAGCGGGCAGGATGCCTCTCGTGGCTGGCGGGCGGCTGACGCCCGCTAGGCGCTCCGGGCGCGAAGCTCCTCCTCGATCTCCTGATCGACGTCCGACGTCGTATTGGTCTCGAACTCGAGGATTCCGAGCGCAGCGAATCGTTCGCGCTGCTTCGCCGACAGGAGCCCGAGACTCTTGACGTTGGGGACGATCTTCGAGAACAGCCGATAGCGGAACTGCTTGGCGAGCTCGGAGCGATCCGAGTAGGCGATGCACTCTTCCGGATCGAGGCCCATGGCCTCCCACACCTCCCGGTTCGAGATGCGATCGCGCATCAGGACGCAGGCCTCGTAGACGAACTCCTCGCGCTCGGTGCGGTCCTTCTCCGACAGGCCTTGGCAATACTCCCGGAGGGAGAGCACACCAAACGCCACGTGCCGCGACTCGTCTTCCATCACCGCGGCGGTGAGATCGCGCAGGAGCGGGTTGGTGGCGGTGTCGCGAATGGTCCCGAAGGCCGCCAGCGCGAGGCCCTCGACGATGATCTGCATTCCCAGGAACTTCATGTCCCACCGCGAGTCGGTGAGGATGAGATCGAGGAGCTTCTTCAGCTCACCGTTCACCGGATACTCGTGCCCGAGCTTCTCCTGCACGAAGCGGCGATAGACCTCGACATGGCGCGCCTCGTCCATGACCTGGGTGGCGCCGTACTGCTTGGCCTCGTACCACGGGACGGAGTCGACGATCTGCGCCGTCGCCAGGAGTGCCCCCTGCTCGCCGTGGAGGAACTGGCACAGCTGCCACGTGATGGCCTCGTGTCGCAGCTTCTCGACCTCGGTCGGGGTGAGCTTGTCCCAGAGCGGCGTTCCGTAGATGCTGATCCCCGCGTCGGGGACCAGACCCTTCGCCGGGTCGACGTCGATCGACCAGTCGAGGCGCTCCGTCGCGTTCCACTGGTCGCGCTTGGCATTCTCGTAGAGGCGCATGAGCTGGCGGCGGGTTGCGTCGTACTCCCAGTTGTAGTGCACGCTCTGGTCTACACGGAGCTCTTCGACGGCCTGTGCGGGATGGAGCTTCTCGAGGGTCGTCATGCGGGCTTCTCCTTTCGTGGGCGGCGCGCGGTCGTGGAGCGTTCGAAATCGCCCCCGGCGATGCCGAGGTACGCGAGGTAGGCGCGGGTCAATTCGGCGGCGAGAGCGTCGTCACCGAGCGCGAGATCGTCGGAGCGGAGCTCGCCGAACAGCATCGCGCTCTCGATGGTGCTGAAGATCATCGTGAAGCCGAACGCGGCAGCGCGCGACGGCTTGGGATGCCGGATCTCGTTCTCGCGTTCGAGGAGAAGCGCGGCGAGCCGTGTACTGACGTAGTGGGAGAGGCGCTCCTGCCGTTCACGGAACTCGGCGTCCACGTGGTTGCGGAGCACGAAGGCCCGGATCAGCCCGGCTTGCTCGCGGAAGATCGAGACCAGGAAGCGGAGGACCGCCCGGAGGATCGTTGCGACGTCCTCCCCCTCCCAGCGCGCGGGATCGAGGGCGAGGTCGGCGGTTGCGGTGGCCTGGGCGAGGTAGCGCTCGTAGAGGGCGTAGAGGAGGCCGTCCTTGTCGCGGAACCGGGCATAGAACGCGCCGACCGACGACCCGGCACGGGCCACGACGTCGGCGACCGTCGTGTCTTCGAACCCCTTCTCGGCCACGAGCCGCTCGGCCGCGTCGAGGATGCGATCGAGGGTCTCCTGGCTGCGTGCCTGTCGCGGGGCACGGACCCAGGCGAGGCCGGCATCGGCAGGGCCCGGCCGGCTCCGGCCGGAGCCCGCGCCTGATCCTCCGTCTCGGTTCCCGCCGCCGCCTCCGTGGCTGCTGCCCACGCCATCCCCCACACCGTCTCCCGGACCGTCTCCCGGACCGCATCTCCCGGGCGTGTCCCGGGAATCTCCCGACCGCGGCTTCTCCGGAACGGTTTCCGAACCGACACTGGGTGGATCGGCCAGCGCGCCGCAAAAAAACAGAACCAGTGTTCTGGTTCTGAAACATAGCGGAGGCTCCCGGAGGCGCAAGTCGGGGGCGGGCCCGATCCGCTGAGACCGCCGGGACCGCCGGGACATCGTGACCGCTCCTGTCACGGACCGGAGGCAGGCTCCGGAGCAAGGAGGGCCCATGCATTCACTCTCAGCTTCCACCCCGAGCCGCCCCGTGGCAGGTCTGCTCGCCGCGCTCCACCTGGCGCCGCGGCAGGCCCACAAGGCCCTCACCCTCTGGCCGCTCCTGCGAGAGGCGCACGCTCCCCTGCCGCCGGCCGCATCCTGCGCGCCGCTTGCTGCAGCCGTCGACCGCGGCGACTGCATCATCGAGGACGCCACCGGAGGTGCTCCTTGTCCCCGCGTGCGCCTCGACAACCTCGGTAGGAAGCCGGTCTTGGTGGTCGCGGGCGACGAGCTGCGAGGGTTCGCCGACAGCTGGAGAGCGCGCAAGAGCTGCCTCGTGGCAGCCGGTGGGCGGGTCGTGCTCGACGCAGCGCTCGCCCGGGAAAGACCCCGACAGCGAGCGGTCGAGATCGCCGAGATTCTCGAGAGCTTCCACACGCTGGAGAACCAGGTGGGTTTCGTCGCGGCCATCGGCGACGAAGTGGCCGGCCTCGAATACGTCGCGAGCCCGGCGCTGCTCCGGCGGCTCTTCGCGCGCCTGCTCGGCGCCTACGCTGCGCGCGCCGCGGGCGCCGCGTGGCGCAACGAGGCCGGAAGGCGACTCGACGCGATGGAGCGACGCCTCCGGTTCTCGGCGCCGGAGCCCTTCCTCCGTGCCCTGTCGCGCGCACACTCGTGGCGCGCTCCCTCCGTGGGCGCGGGCGATGCCCTCGAGATCGAGGGAGCGGGACTCTGCGCCCGCGCGCTCGACGCCGGAGGCATCGTCCACCTCACGGCCACCCTCGACACGGGCGCGGCCAAGCGAGCGAGCCTCGGTCGCCTGAGGCCCGCCCTCTCGTCCGCCCCGGACGGGCCGTTTCACCGGACGGTCGCGATCCGTCCGGCGTGAAGGAACCAGAGCTCGAACCGCGGCGGTCGCGGCAGGCCGAGCGCGTCACGAAGCGCGCGCGCGTAGACCGCACCCTGCGCAGCGTGGCGCTCCGACGCGGCCTGGATCTCATCGTCGCCCTCGGCGCGGCCGGTCTTGTAGTCGGCGACCACCGGCTCGCCGGTTTCGGGATCTGCGTAGACGAGATCGATCCTGCCCGCGACGTAGCCCGCAGGGCCCGCGTCCGATGCGTCCGGCGGCAGCAGCACCGGGAGCTCGCGCGCAAGGACGTGCGGCGCGATCTGCTCGAAGCGGCGGAAGAGGTCTCCGGCGACGAAACGTTCGGCGAGATCGCGGGTCCGCGCGCGCGCCTCGCCGAGCGGCTCGCCACCGAGCCCGGACTCTCCGAGCGCACGATCCGCCGTCTCGTACAGGGCGCGCAGCGCATCGTCCGGCCCGTTGACGGGGTCGAGGAGCTCGAGAGCACGGTGAACCGCCGTTCCGACGGCGCTCGCCACCGTGTCGAAGGCGTCGCCCGCCGCAGGACGTGCTCCTCGCGAGGGCGAAGGCTCGGCCTCGCTGCGCGCGCCGGCAAGATCCGCAATCCACTCGTGGGAGTCGCGCGTCACGGGCCCGCCGAAGCTCCGCTCCATCCGCGCGAGCGCGCTCGCGCGGACCTCTGCAATGCGCACGGCATCAGCGGCTGCGATCGCCGCCCTCGCGGCCGCGCCCTCCGCCTCGCGCACCTCGTCTCCCTCGGCGGCGCCCTCCGGAACCGCGTTCTCGCCGAGGGCAGGAAAGACCCAGCAGGCGCCCTGGCTCTCGATGCGATCTCCCGTGCGATCTGCCCGCAGCTCGGCCATGGCGGAGTCGAGCGCGGGCGCTGCCTCCTCGCGGCCAGCGAGTAGCGCCACGTGGCTCGCGCCGGTGCGCGCCTTGCTGTCGGCCTCGGGCCAGAGGCCCGCGAGGACGAGCCGCTTCTTCGCGCGGGTCATGGCGACGTAGAGCAGCCGGATGTGCTCGGCCGCTGCGGTCCGCGCTTCGAGCGCTTCGACCTGAAGGAAGCCGGGGGTCTTCTCACCGAGCAAGCGCAGCTCGGCGTACTCTCGCCAGCGGACCGCGCGCGGCGGAAGGCGCTTGGGGCCTCGTCCCAACGTCTCCTTGTGGAGCTGCATCACGTAGGTGTGCTCGAACCCGAGGCCCTTCGCTCCGTGGATCGACATCACCTGCACGGCCTGCTCGGCCGCATCGAGCGGGCGCGCTTCCTGGGTCTCTCGCCTCTCGCGAACGCATTGCCGGAGGTGGCGGAGCAGCTCGGCCGGATCGGCGCCGTCCGCCAGCGCGCCCCCTACCTCGCGGAAGAAGCGTTCGAGGTTGGCGAGGCGGAAGGCGCCGAGCGGACGCGCCGCCTCGCTGGCCTCGAAGAGCAGGAAGCTTCGCAGGCGCTCGACGAAGACGTTCGACGGGTCGCTCTCGAAGCTCTCGCGGAGCCCGGAGAGGGCCTCGAGCGCGAAGACGAGAGCGGCCTCCCAGCCGGCGGCGACCTCGATTCCAGGAACGCCCGGCGGCAGCGCTGCAGCCGCCGCGGCGACGGCGCTGCGGATCTCGCCGAGGGTCCGCTCGCCGCCTTCGGGCACCCGGGCGACGAGGGCCGGAAGCTTCTGGCTCCAGAGCGGCAGTAGCGCCGCATCGGGGACGCCGACGACCGAGGACCGCAGGAACCCTACGAGCGCGAGCGTATCGCTGGGATCGAGGACGCACCGGACGAGACACAGCGCATCGACGACCTCGCGGCGCCGGTAGTAGCTGCGATCGCGCGCCACTGCCACGGGAACTCCCGCCTCGCGAAGGGCAGAGAGGACCTCCTCCACGTCGCCGAAGCTCCGCAGCAGGACGCCGATCGTGCTGGGTGCGACGCCGCACTCGCGGATCAGCCCGGAGACGTCCCGCGCCAGGGCGCGGGCCTCGATGGCCGTGGCCTCGGACTTCCGGGTTCCGCGTGCCGGCGGCTCGGCGGCGCGCGACACCCAGTACTCCACGGGCCGCCGGCCCGATTCGGCGAATCCCGAATCGCTCCGGTGCGCGAGCAGTGGCTGGAAGGAAGGCTGCACCCCCCGCTCTTGGTGCATCCAGGGCCGGATCACCCGCTCGACCTCGTCGAGGACGGGCTGGACCGACCGGCGATTGACGCTCAGCCGGCGCACCGCACCGCCCGCTGCTTGAACCTGGTCGACGAACGCGTCGTACGCGTCGAGGTCTGCGCCTCGCCAGCCGAAGATCGACTGCTTGGGGTCTCCGACGAGGAAGAGGCCTGGGCGCTCCCGGGCATCTCCCGCGAGAGCGAGCTGCTCGATCATCGCGCACTGGAGGCGATCGGTGTCCTGGAACTCGTCGACGAGGAGCTGATCGATCTGCGCCCGCTCGCGCGCAGCGACGTCGGGATTCCGCTCGAGTAGTTGCGCCGCTCCGCGCAGGAGACCGTCGTAGGACACGATCCCACGCGCCCGGAGCGCTTCCTCTGCCTCGGCGAGCAGGGGCAGGAGCGCCCGCCGGGCGAGATCGAGGGTTGGCGCGTCGAGCGCGCACAGATGATCGAGCCGGGGATGGAGGATCGCGGCGAGCTTCGGCAGGGCCGTCACCGCCGAAGCGCCGAGCGCGTGTTGCTCGCTCGACGTGAGGATCCCATTCGCCCATTCCTCGAGACGACCAAGGCGCGGCCCGACCGTGCCGCGCACGGTTTCCTGGAGCGCTTCGAAGCCGGGTACCCCTCCTCCGGCCATCGTGCGCAGGCGGTCGCAGGCCTCCGTCGCGCCGGCGATGAGCTCGGTGGCCGCCTTCGTCCTCCCACGGCCCGCGGCGGCTCCGCTCCCCCACTCGCACAGCCGCTCGAGACCGGCCAGGATCTCCCGGCGCAGCGCATCGACGCGCGCCGCGTCGAAGGGATCCTCCGCCAGGAGGTTTGGCGGTGTCGCCGACTGGAGCAGCCCGCGAAGCTCCGTCTCGAGTTCCGGCGCCGTCACGCCGCGCGCGGCAAGGCCGAGCAGCACCGGATCTCCCGGGTCGGCGTACGCCTCCCGGAGCTTCGCCTCGAGAAGCTCCCGCACGACCTCGGCGGCGGCACGCCCGTCGGGATCGACCTCGAACGCCGGGTGGAGGCCCGCCTCCACCGGATACGACGCGAGTAGACGGCGGGCGTAGGCGTGGATGGTGCGGACGCCGAGCCGGTCGAGGGCGCTCGCGAGCGAACGGGCGCGCCGGCTCCGGGTCTCCGCGTCCCGCGGGAGGGCACTGGAGGCGATGCCTTCGCTCGCCTCCAGCTCGTCCGGCGCGATCCCCGCCGCGATCTTCGAGAAGGCGACTCCGACACGCTGCGCCATCTCCGCCGCGGCGGCCTCGGTGAAAGTGATCGCCACCATGCGCTGGAGAACGCGGGCTGCGACGCGCTCCGTCTCGCGTCTCGCAGGCGCTTCGCCGACACCGAGGTGCACGGCCGAACGTTCCCAGCCCTCGCCGAGGGCCCAGGCCACGACGCGCGCGACGAGCGCCGTCGTCTTTCCGGTTCCGGCGCCGGCCTCGAGAACGAGGGGACGGTCGAAACACGTCTGCGCCAGGATCCGCGCTTCGGCGTCCTCGGCCAGGATCTCCTCGCGCGACCGGCGCGGCGCAGGCGCACTCACGCCGCCTCCTCGGCTTCTCCAGGGGAACCCGGCGCGCCGCGGCGCGCCGGCAGCTCGAAGACGGCGCGCGCCGCCACGAGCGCCGTCGCCGCAGGACCGTCCTCGCCATCAGAGGCCGCCGCCCAGCGCCGCAGCCTCTGACGCGCGCCGGTGTCACCGTAGGCGCACGCCTCGGAGACCTCGCAGTTCAGGCACGGGCCCTTCTTGTCCTCGTCGATGCGCGCGGGGAGCACGAGACGAGGCAGGAAGCTCCCGCGATCCCACGCGTCGAGGAGCGTCTGCACGGTCTCATCGAAGACGCCCGCCAGCTCCGCATCGCCGGACCCGATCGTCACCAGCGTCTGCCCCTTCGCACGCAGCGGATCGGTGTAGAGGTAGTCGCCCTTGCCGCCGGTGGCGAAGGCGTAGGCGGCGGCCTGCAGGCCCTTTCCGGTGGCGACCGCGGCGAGCAGGTGCTTGCGCTCCGTCTTTGCGGTCTTCGCATCCACGATCGACTTGCCTGTCTTGAGGTCGATGAGGCGCAGACCGTCGGAGGTCTCCTCGACCAGATCCGCGCGAAACCGGATCTCGCGCCGACCGCCGCCGGCGTCATCGACGCAGAGAGAACCTTCGAGCTCTGCTCCAAGGAGGGCCGGCTCGCCGGCGGCCGGGCGCCAGACCCGCTCGAAGACCTCCCGCGCCATCGGCTCGGCCGTCGCCGCGACGACACCGGCGAGGCCGGGAGCGAGGATTCCTTCGCCGGCGAGAAGCCGCTCCGCCTCGCGCCGGAGGATATGACGCACTTCCGCGTCGGATGGCCAGCGGACCGGGCGTGCACCCCGTTCGATCGCGGCGGCGAGCGACCGCTCGCCCTCCCCGATGCCTTCTTTCACGATCTCCTCGACCGATTTGTGGAGGACGCTTCCGAGCAGGAGCGCGTCGACTGCGGGAAGCGCCTCGAGCGCATCGGGCGCCGGCTCGACGTGGAGGACGCGATCGAGAAACGCCTGCCACGGGCAGCGCGCCATGCGTTCGAGGGTCGTGACGGCGAGGCTCGCCTCGCGTAGCCCGCCGTCGCGTCGCTCGCCGACGAAGCCAAGGGTGGGCCCGATCCGATCTCGCGCGGTGTCGTCTCGCACGCCGCCGCGCGGCTCGAGGAGATCGAGCGCGGCGATGCGGCCGCGAGCGACGGCTCCGGCATCGAGCTCGGCGGCTGCCGCTCCGCCGGCAGCCACCTCGGCCACGGCGAGGGGCATGATCCTCGCCACCGCCGCCCGGCTCGCGTGAAGCCCCGCCAGCACCAAGTGCTCGGCCGCGGGGCGCGGCCCTGGAAGGACGCCCTGCGCCCAGAGCGCCGGCTGCCGCTCTGCCGGCGGCGTCCTCCCTGCGAGGCGCAGGCGTTCGAGCAGGGTCGACGCCGCGCGCTCCTTGCCGTCGTCGTCGACGCTCTGCCAGGAGAGCGTCACGCGGGGGCTCGCCGACAGGAGCTGGGCGAACAGGTACCGCTCCTCGTCGAGTCCGCCGAGCTTGAGCGGCAGGTCGGGCAGCACGCCCGCGCCGCTCTCCTGGAGACCTCTGCGCAACGAGTCCGGGAGGAGGGGATCCTCGCTCACGAGGCGGGGAAAGACGTCACGGCCGAGTCCGAGGACGAACAGATGCTCGAAGGTGCGCGCCCTCGCCTCCGTCGCGTCGAGCACCTGCACCCCAGCGCCTTCGCCGCCGAGGGCGCGGGAGCGAAGGGGAGCGAAGGCGTCGCGAAGCAGGAGGCAGAACCCGGCCCGTTCCGCCGGCTGGGACGCCGGGAGATCCGAGGCAAGGCGATCGAGCTCGCATACGAGAAGCGACCCATGCCGGTCGTCCGCTCCGAGGCCGAGCCCCTGCACGAGCAGCGCCCCGGTTCGGGCGAGGTGGTCCCCCAGCGGCGCGTCGGTCGGCCACCCGGAGAAGATCTCGCAGGCCGTCTTGGCCCGGCCAGCGAGGGAGCGGAGGGCTTCGGCGGACACGAGCCTTCGCCTGGCGTGCGGCCGCAGCTCGCCGTCGTCGTCCTCCTCCAGGGAGATGCCGTGACGAACGGGGAGCGCGTACCCAGCCTTACCGCCGAGCCGGCCCTCGACGTCGAGCGCAGCGACCTGCTCGAGTCGGGCGGCACCGAGGGAGTGCAGCGCCAGCCGCAGGTCGGCAGGAAGCGCATCGCCACACGACCGGGGCGCGAGCGCAGCGAGCCAGCGATCGACGGACGTTCCGCCACCGCGCTCGAGCAGGGTGAGGACCGCATCGATGCGGCGCCCGGCGCCGTCGGGACCGCCCCGCGCCGCGAGCGCCGAGAACGGGATCCCGAGCTGTCCGAAGTGCTCTCGAATCTGCAGGGCCACCGGACCGAGGCTGCGCGCAACGACTCCGATGGATTCCGGCGCCGCATTCGCGTCGAGCAGCACGCGGACGCGCTGCGCGACGCCACGCACCTCGGCCGCCGTGCCTGACGCCTGCACCAGGGTGATCTCGGGTGGCGGCAGCGTCTGGGAAGACGTCTCGATCCGCTGGGCAGCGGCTGCGAGGCGCCCCGCGAACCGCTCGCTGAAGGCGCAGCCCGGGTCGGGCTCCCCGGGTTCGGCGGGATCCGGCGGACGGTCGAGGAGCACCACCGCCTGGCGCTCTCGCAGCAGCGCCTCGATCAGATCCGTGGCGACGCCCGTCGCATCGGCGAATCCGTGGACCACGACGGCGCGCCGGGGAAGCGTGCCTTCGGGATCCCTCCGGAGCGCGTCGCACGCGCGCGCGAGGACCGAAGCACGCGAGTCGAGCCCAAGGCCATCGAGCATCTCCGAGACCGCGCACGCCACGCGCACCAGCGCCCCTGCGCGCTCGCGGACGGCGGCGGGGCGTCCGAGGCTCGCCAACGCGTCCTCGATTGCATCGGCGCTCTCGCGAACGCGGCCTGCGTCGAGCAGATCACGAACGCTTCCCACGATGGCCCCGAAGCCGTCGTGGAGCGCGCCCAGCTCGCGGACGAGGAGCGGCTCGCCGCGCGCTGCGCCCCGCACGAGCAGCGGAACCAGCGCATCTCCCGGCGTCGCCGGCTCCCCCGCGCGACCCAACACCTCGCGAGCCAGGGCGCCCAGCGTCTGGACCTCGACGCCAGCGACGGCGGCACCGAAGTGTCGAACGACTGCGGCGCACACGTGGCCTCGAAGGCTCCGGGACGGCACCACGATGCGGACGGGCCTAGCGAGCAGACGCCAGTCGGCCCGCCCGGCCTCGACGAGCGGCTCGACCGTCGCGAGCAGCAGCCGCTCCGTGGCGCGCGCACCGGTTGCCACGACGATGCGAGGATCTTGGCTCGGATCCTCCGGCATGCTGCCAGTCTGACCGGGCATCGTGACGAATCCGGTCACGAGGCGATCGCGACGTCCACCGACGGCGCGGACGCTCCTCCGGGCGGGCCGGGCTCGGCGATCTTGATCTGCTTCGCTTCGAGGCCGAATCGCGTCTGGAGCAGCTCCTGCACCAGGGCCGAGCGCCGGCGCGCCAGGGCTGGAAGCGCATCGCTCGCGACCTCGACGGCCTCCAGCCATTCTCCGAGCCGCTGCGTGTCCTCCGGGTCGAGCGCTTCGGGCTGTCCCGACAGGCGCGCGTCGAGCGCGCTGCGCAGGCGCCGCCGGACCAGGGCCTGGCCGACCCCGCGCGCCGGCTCCGGCAGCCCATCGCCACTCTCGAGGGCCTCCAGCAGCGTCGCCTCGCGGATGCTCTGCGCGTCGCTGACGGAGGTCTGGCCGGTGAGCCGCAGCACGAGAGCGGGCCGCGCAGCGGCGAGCTGGGCGAGAGCAGCGACGCGATCGTCGTCTCCGGCGAGTTCGGCCCGCCCGGGCTGGAAGCGGACCGGCTCGGGCGTGACGCTCTTCACACGGCCGGTGGCATCGACGACGGCGCCGAGCAGCTTGAGCGGGGAGCTGAGCGCGCCGAGCAGCACGCCCGTCACCGCCGAGCCGACCACCGAGCCGAGGCCGACGTCGGCACCCTTCTCGTCGTAGGCGATGGGAATCGAGAGGTTGACGTTGCCGGCGGGATTCTTGAGGAGCGAGATCGCGAGCGAGGCGGGAAGGCCGAGCGCCTTGTCGAAGGGCGCATCGGGACCGCCACCCGAGACGTCGGGATCGTAGAGCGTCACCGAGTTGGACGCGTCGAGCCGCCCATCGATCAGGCTGCCCTTCGAGTAGAGCGAGAGATCGCCCCGATGGACGACGTAGCTGGACCTGCTGCGGACGTAGGGGTTGAGCGGAGGCAGCGGAAGCCGATCGATGTTCAGCTCGAACCAGCTCGTCGTCCGCGTATACGATCCGAGCGCCCAGACCGGAGCAGCCCCTGGCGCAGCGAGATCGATCCGTGCATCGCCCACCCGGTACTCGGGGAACACCAAGTCGCGCGCACGGACCGTGAGGCCGGTGACGTCTCCCTGGTAGAAGGGCGTCACCGTGCGGTCGACGAACCGGACGCTGCCATTCTCGAGCGCGAGGCTGTCGAGCTTCACGCGAACCTCGGCTCCCACCGTCGCCGGCTTCTCCTCCTTCACGAGCGGCGCGGTCTTCACGGGCGACACCTCCGGCATCACGATCCCCTCGGCGGTTCTCGTGAGCCGCAGCTTCGGCGCCACGACCCGGGCACGATCGAGAACGATCTGCATGGGCTCCGCGGTGCGCTGCTCCTCGGCGCCGGCGAGAAGTCCCGGCACCTCGATCTTCGTGAAGCCGATCTCGAGGGCATCGAGATCGAAGCCGAACGCCCCTTCGGCGCCGCTCGTGACTGCGACACCCGAGACGCCGAGGATGCCCCGAGCGAGCAGCCGGCCGGCCCCCTCGGGCGGCGTGGCTCCCTCTGGGAGCCCGAGCAGCCCCGGGACCTCGAGGCTCTCGAGCGACAGGTCGAGCTTCTCGAGCCGTGCGCCGAGGGTCCCCCCGGCATCCCCCTTCAGGTCGAGACCCGACAGGCTGATCGTTCCTGCGGCACGCAGATCACCCGCTGGCACGGGTGTCTCGCCGGCCGAGAGCGAGCCGAGGCCGAGCGTGAGCTTTCCGTGGGCCATTCCTCCACCGACCCGGTCCGTCTCGCCGGGCGCGGCAACGCGTACCAGCGGCCCGAGCGCCAGCTCGTCGATGGAGACCGCGGCACGGAGCCCCGGCGGCGATGCGCAGGCGCTGCCTTCGATGACCACGGAGCCGTCCGCCTGCGCGAGCTCGAGCGTGAAGGCCGTCGCCTGCTGCGAGCCGCTGCTCATGGCCTCGAGCCGAGCATCGAGGCCGAGCGGAACCACCCCTTCGCCGAGTGGAGCGAGCTCGGCACCCTCGATGACGGCGCCCTCGATCGACCACGCGAAGGGCGCTGCGTCCGGGGGGGCCGGATCGTCCGAGGATCGGGGGATCCCCTTCGGAAGCAGCGGAAGCTGCTCGGGGTGCTCCGGATCGAAGACCAGCCGCGGCTTCGTGAGCGTCACCTGCCCGAGGTCGAGCCGGTTGCCGATCAGGTCGAGCGCACGGACGGCGACGGCGAGCGATTCGATCGAGAGGGCCGGATCTCCGAGCGGCTCGACTCCGATGCGAAGACCTCGCAGCTCGAGCGAGCCGTCGACATTCTGGACCTTTCCCGTCTGGTGGACGTAGTGGATCGTCGCATCGACCTCGCCGGCCAGATCCCTCCAGCCGAGATCTGGCAGGTAGACGCGGGTCCGGGCGAGCGGCAGCTTCGAGGCGGTTGCGGTCGCCTCGACCTCGAGGTCATCGGCGGCGCGCCGGAAGCTGCCGTCGACCTCGACGGAGGCTTCGTCGCTGCGGGCTGCGAGATGGACGCGCGAGGCGCCGTCGTCGGGATCACCCACCACGACGACGTCGTCGAATCGGGTCCGCGAGATCTCGATCGTGAGCGGCTTGGCGCCGGGCTTGGCCCGGTCGACGAACTCGATCCGGCCTTCGCCGAGCTCGAGGCGCCGCAGCATCACCGGGATCGGGCCGCCCGGCGCAGGCGTCTCGGCCGTGGGCTCCGCCGCTGGCGTCTCGGGAACGAGTACCCGCAGGAGATCGAACTCGCCGTTCGCCTCGCGGACGACCCGGACCACCGGCCGATCGATCTCGATCTGCCGCAGCACGATGCGACGCCTCAGCAGCGCGAGATGGGCGAGGCCAACCTGGAGCCGTCCGACCTCGATCACCGGCCGCGCATCATCTCCTTGAGGAAGGATCGCCAGGTCGTCGATTGTCACCGACAGGCCGAGCAGAGAGACGCCGAGGCCACCCATCCGGACTACACCGGGGATGGCGGCGGAGATCTCCTCTTCCGCCAGCGGCCGGATCCAGCGGTCGGCCGCCAGCGAGACGACCACCGAGAGTACGGCGACCAGCGCGACGCTGATGCCCGCCGCGATCGCTCCCCAGCGGACCGCCCGGCGAACCGCACGGAACGCCCTGCGCTCCGGCCCTCGGGGAACCGGCTCCCCCTCCTGGCTCGACATCGGCTCCCCCGCGTCGTTGCCCGGCGAGGGTACCAGGGTTTGCGCCCTTGACGGCTCCCTCCGGGAGGCGAAGCATCGCCCCGGGCGCGCCTCCCGCAGCACCGCGGCAGGCCGCCTTCGAAAAAGGGGAAGGTGTGGCGGACGAGCAACTCATCGCCGTCTTCGTCGACTTCGAGAACCTGGCCATCGGCGTCCGCGACATGAAGAAGGGCGAGTTCAAGGTCGACCTGGTCCTCAAGCGCCTGCTCGAAAAGGGCCGCATCGTCTTCAAGCGCGCCTACTGCGACTGGAGCCAGTACCGCGACGCCGTGCGCGAGTTCCACGAGCACGGCATCGAGATGATCGACATCCCCCAGACGCGGATGAGCGGCAAGAACAGCGCCGACATCCACATGGTCGTGGACGCCCTCGACCTCTGTCTACGCCAAGGAGCACATCGACGTCTTCGCGCTGCTCTCGGGAGACAGCGACTTCTCGCCGCTGGTCTCCAAGCTCAAGGAGAACAACAAGCGCGTGATCGGCTGTGGCGTCAAGAGCTCGACCTCCGACCTGCTCATCGCGAGCTGCGACGAGTTCATCTACTACGACGACCTCGTTCGCGTGGCAGAGAAGCCGAGGAAGACGCGCGTCACGGGCAAGATCGAAGCCGTCGCAGAAGAAGGACGAGGCCATCGAGATGCTCGTCGAGATCGTCCGATCGCTCGAGCGCGACTACGACCCGGTCTGGGGGTCGATGGTCAAGCAGACGATCCGGCGCGTACTACCCCGGCTTCAACGAGGAGTACTACGGCTACTCGTCGTTCGCGGCCCTGCTCGAGGACGCCAAGGCCAGCGGCGACGTCGATCTCGAGTTCGACGAGCGCCGCGGCAACTACACCGTGCGAACCCGGCCCGAGTAGCCGCAGGGACGCCGGGCCCCGCGGCCGCACCCCCCGATCCGGGCCGGAACCCGGGCCCACCGACCCGGTTGGCGCCCTCCATGGCCCGTGTGCTAGGCAACTGCCTCGAGAGGCGTCCTCAGATCGGTCCAATGCGCCAGTGCCAATCCCACCGGAACGTGATCCCGCTCAAGAATGCCTTTCCCGCACGTGGCTGGGAGGCTCGCTAGAGAGAGCTCCAGGCACGGACGGAATTCGTGTCGCTGTTCGAGAGCCGGATGTGCCGGCGCGGAAGCGGCCAGGGATGCCCCACCGCAGGTGCGGGCTCGGAGTGAATGGGTCTTGGGAAAGAAAATCTACGTAGGCAACCTTCCCTTCAGCGCCACGGAGGACGAGATCCGTGGGCTCTTCGAGCGGCACGGAAGCGTCACTTCCGTCTCCCTCATCAATGATCGCGAGACCGGGCGGCCGCGCGGATTCGGATTCGTCGAGATGGACGAGTCCGGAGCCGACGCTGCCATCCAGGCCCTCGACGGGAAGGACTTCGGCGGACGCAGCCTGCGGGTGAACGAGGCGCAGGATCGCCGCGCCGGCGGCGGCGGTGGCGGCGGCGGCGGACCTCGCGGTGGAGGCTACGGCGGCGGCGGTGGTGGCGGCCGCGGTGGCTACGGCGGTGGCGGTGGCGGCGGTGGCGGCGGTGGCGGCGGTGGCCGCCGCGGCGGCTGGTAGCAGCGGCCAACAGATCCGGCGCCGGGCCCCGAGGGGCCCGGCGCCTCATCCGTCTGCGCTCGTCTGCGCTCGTCTACGCGCGGCTCGTCTCGACCCGCGCGTAGGCTCCCAGCGCCTCGGATAGGTCCGAAACCCCGGCCCCCGGTTCGTCGATCACGGCGCGGAGCCAATCCGGACGGCCGATCGCGCACACCGTGATCGGCTGCTCGAGGCCCGAAAGCTGCGCGGCCTGCCGCGCGAAGCTCGCCGCGTAGTCGGGAGGCCGTACGTCGCGCGACAACTCGGCGACGGCGAAAGGATCCGGCGGCGTCACCCAGTCGGGATCCACGGCGACGATCGCCGTCGTACACGGGCGCGGTCCGCCCCCTGCGAGGCCCGGCCCATCACCCAGGATCGCACCGCGTACCGCGACCGGGCGTGCGCCAGCCAACAGCAACGCCACGTACGCGCCGAGCCCGCGCCCAAGCAGTGTCGCACTCCCGAGGTCGGCAAGCGCCGCGTCGGCGTCGGCCAGGAGGATCTCGGCGGTATAGCCGCCGCCGTCGGGAATCGTCGATGCCCCGTGCCCCGTGAAGTCGAGCGCCACCACCGGGCCCGGCCACGCCCGGGCCTCGTCGGGGACGCGGTCCGGCGAGCGCTCGCCGAGGCCGTGGAGGAGGAGCAGGGCCCTCCCGTCGCCGCCGCGAAGCGAGTGCAGCGCCAGGCGCACCTTGCCGTGGACGAGCGTCTTCATCGCAGGGACAGGAACCGCAGCACGAGATCGGCGATCTCGCGGGGCTTCTCGATGTGCAGGAAGTGCCCGGTGTCAGCGAGCTCGATGAGCTCGGCGCCGGGCGGCAGGAAGCGCCGCAGCGATTCCGCGGTCGTCCCCCACCCCATGACTTCGGGAACGAGGCCCAGGATGCCGAGGAGCGGAACCGAGAGGCCCGGGAGCCGCTCCAGGTACCAATCGGGCCGCCAGGGTCCGAAGCCGCCAAAACGAAGGGCGGGGTCGATCTTCCAGCGCCAGCCATCGGCGTCGCGGCGCGCCCCGATGCTGACGAGGTAGCGCAGCCACTCCTTCGAGAGCCGCGGGTTCATGCGACCCCGCCGCACGGCGAGGTCTTCCAGGCTTCCGGGCTTTCGCAGCAACTCGGAAACGCGGCGCCGGTGATCGAGCCAGCCCGTCACCTCCGCAGCCAGCTGCCGGGTACGCTCGTGGTCCGCCACGTCGGGAGAGGGCTTCCGCGACGGCAGTCCGTCGATGTTGACCAGGCGCGACACCCGGTGCGGGCAGGCCTCGGCGAGCTGGGTGAGTAGGGAGCCGCCCTTCGAGTGTCCGACGAGGGGGGCCGGCCGCCGCGTCGTCGAGTCGAGGACGGCCAGTGCGTCGCGCGCGTCGGCCTCCCAGCTGTAGAGCGCCGGGTGCGCGCTGTCGCCGTGGCCCCGCTGGTCCCAGCTGACCACCCGCCAGCCACCGGCGGCCAGCATCGGCGCGAAGACGTCGAAGGTGCCGGCGAAGTCGAAGCCCCCGTGAGCCAGCAGCAGCGGCGGCGCATCGGCATCGCCCCACTCGTAGACGGCGAGCCGCACGCCGTGCCGGACCACCGTCCGCCTTCGTGCGGGACGCTCGGCACCGCGGGGGCGCATCACCGTCTCGTCCTGCTCGGGACCGACCTGGGCGCTGTGCGTCACGGCCTTCCTCCCCCCAGCCGGGTCTTCGGATCGTGAAGGTAGTGTGAAAACCCGTGCGCGCGCTCCCGGCAGCCCTCGCGGCACGTCCGGAAGCAGCCGCCGGGCGCTAGCGTCCCGACCGTGCACCTGCTCCGCGATTGGCTGTTCACGATCCCATTCCTCGCCAGCTTCGGCTTGGTGCTCGCCGTCTTCGATCCGCTCCAGCGGGTGGCGAGGCTCTTCGGACAGCGGCCCCAGGAGATCATGGCGGGCGCCCTCCAGACCGGGCTCGTCTGGGCGTTCCGCATCTGCGGCACCCGGGTCGAGGTCGAGCGCTCGCCGGAGGTTCGCCCCTGGTCTCCGTATGTGCTGATCGCGAACCACCAGAGCTTGTTCGACATCCCGATCTTCGGCGCGATCCTGTTCTCGAACTTCCCGAAGTACGTCTCCAAGAAGGAGCTCGCGCGCTGGATCCCGAGCATCTCCTACAACCTGCGTCGAGGCGGCAACGCCATCATCGACCGCAAGGATCGGGCACAGGCGCTCGCGGAGATCCGGGCCCTCGGCCGACGGCTCGGTGAGCACAATGTGGCGGCAGTGATCTACCCCGAAGGAACCCGCTCCCGAAATGGCGAGCTGGGCGCCTTCAAACCCGCCGGAACGCTGGAACTCCTCGAGGCCGCCCCCAACGTGCCGGTGGTTCCCGTGACCATCGACAACGCGTGGAAGCTCCTGCGGCACAACCTCCTGCCGGTGCCCTTCGGCACCCAGGTGCGCGTTCGGATCGGAGCCCCGATCCCCCGCCGGCCCGACGAGGACCGCATCGCGCTCCTGGCCCGCGTACGGGAGGAGATCGCCGGGACGCTCGACGCCTGGCGGAAGGAAGAGTCCTCGGGCACCGACTGACTCCCGGGGCGACCGCTCCCGCGCGTTCCGCGTTACGCTCGGGGACCATGGCACGAATTCCTCGCAGCGGCCTTCTCGTTCTCGCCCTTGCGTCGTCCCTGGCCGCCGGGGTCCTGCCGGGCCGCGCCGCTGCGCTGCCGTGCGACGCGATCCCCAACCTCGTCGACGCGATCCTGCAGAACCACATCAAGTACCGGGAGCTCGACCCCGCACTCGAGGAGCGGGCCATCGACGCCTACGTCAAGCGCCTCGATCCGTCCCGCACGCTCTTCCTCGATCAGGAGGTCGCCGACCTGAAGAAGTCGCTCCGGCCGATCTTCGACGAGATCAAGGACGGGAAGTGCGACCGGCTCCTCAAGACCCAGCTCTCCCTCGTCACCCGCTACCACGACATGGAGAGCTACTTCCGTAGCTTCGTCGAGCGGCCGGGCTACCAGATCGACACGACGATCTCGCTGGTCACCGATCCGGAGAAGCGCGGCCACCCGAAGACGATCGACGAGCGCAACGACCTCTACCAGAAGCTCGCCCATTTCCAGATGTCGAACTACGTCAGCGCCGGGACGAGCTTCGAGGAAGCCCGCAAGCAGCTCGTTCACCGGTACGAGCTGATGTCGAAGCAGGCTGCCGAACAGAAGCCCGACGCCGTCTACAGCGCGTTCCTCGACGCGTTCGCCGGATCGCTGGACCCTCACTCGAGCTATCTATCGGCGGACGACGTCGAGGACTTCCAGATCGGGATGGGCCTCTCGCTCGAAGGAATCGGCCTCGCGCTCTCCTCCCGGGACGGCTATGTGGTGGTGGAGGAGGTGATCGCCGGGGGAGCGGCCGACCGTCAGCAGATGATCAAGCGCAAGGACAAGATCATCGCCGTCGCCCAGGAGGGCGGCACCGCGACGAACGTGATCGACATGCCGCTGCGCGACGTCGTGCGGTTGATCCGTGGAAAGAAGGGAACGCCCGTCGAGCTGACCGTCCTGCGGCAGGACGAGACGACCGAGCGGTTCACGACGACCATCGTCCGCGACAAGATCAACCTGGAGGAACAGGCCGCGAAGCTCCGCTTCGAGACGCGCGAGGTCGACGGCAAGACGCTCAAGCTCGCCATCCTCGAGCTGCCGTCCTTCTACGGGGACCGGGACACCCGGAAGCGCCAGTCGATCACCGACGTCCAGGAACTCGTCGACCAAGCCGCGAAGGAGGGAGCCGACGGGCTCCTCCTCGACCTTTCGCGCAACGGCGGCGGTCTCCTCGAGCACGCCGTGGCGATCTCCGGGCTGTTCCTCAAGCGCGGGCCGATGGTGGCCGTCCAGCACTCTCCTGTGCAGACCCAGATGCTTCCGGACCCGGACTCGGAGATCCACTGGTCGGGGCCACTCGTGGTGATGACCTCCCGCGCCAGCGCATCGGCGTCGGAGATCCTCGCGGGAGCGCTCAAGGACTATCAGCGTGCCGTCATCGTCGGCGACGACCACACCTTCGGAAAGGGCACCGTCCAGAGCGTGGTTCCGCTGCGCGAGGGTCTCGGCGCGCTCAAGATCACGACGGCGCTCTTCTTCCGGCCGGGCGGCGAGTCGACCCAGCTCGCCGGCGTACCGGCCGACGTGGTGATCCCGTCTCCCTTCGACCTCACCGAACTCGGCGAGGGAGAGCAGCCCTACTCGCTTCCGAGCCAGAAGATCGACCCATTCGCGAGCCCTGCGGCGAACGCCGCGCTGTCCGAGAGCGGTCGCTTCCGGCCGGTCACTCCGGACGTCGTGAAGGTCCTCTCCGAACGCTCTCGAGATCGCGTCTCGCAGAGCACGGAGTTCGCCGAGATCATCAAGAAGCGAGAAGAGGCAGAGAAGAACGCGGGAGTGATCCGCCTCGACCAGATCGAGAAGGAGAAGAAGGGAGACGACGAGGACGACGAGGAGAGCACCGCGGCGACACGTGCGGCAGCGCGCGAAAAATCGCCGCAGGTCCAGGAAGCCATCGCCATCCTCGCCGACATGGTGGCCCTCGAACGCGGTCTCGGCGGTGCGCCGGACGCCGCGCAGCACCAAGCGCAGAGCCGCTCCGCGAACTAGAACGGTGTCGACCCCCCTCCTCGACCGGATGATCGTGGCCATCGAGGCGGCCCTTCCTGGGGCGCAGGTCGCCGTCCGCGCGTCAGGACCCGGCCACTTCGAGGTGCGGGTCGTGTCGGAGGCCTTCCGCGGGCGCTCGCGGCTCGACCAACAGCGCCTCGTGCTCGGAGCGCTCGCACCGCTCATGCAGGGCGACCGGGCGCCCGTCCACGCCATCGACCGGATCGAAACGCTCCTCCCCTGAC
This sequence comes from uncultured delta proteobacterium, assembly GCA_963710635.1. GTDB lineage: Bacteria > Myxococcota_A > UBA9160 > UBA9160 > UBA9160 > MYXO. Next base: position 39,500 of record CAVQAY010000004.1, on the reverse strand, counting down.
GGTAGGACGTTCCAACGGAGGGCTTCCATGTCCGATCGCGTCCGCGTCCGAATCGACGGCCATGTGGCCGACGTGCGCCTCGACCGTGCCGACAAGATGAACGCCATCGATGGGCCGATGTTCCAGGCCCTCGTGCGGACGGGACGCGAGCTCGCGGCGGATCCGCAGGTACGCGCGGTCGTACTCTCCGGCGAGGGGCGTGCGTTCTGCGCAGGCCTCGATTTCTCGAGCTTCATGACCATGACGAATCGGGACGCCGCTGGCAGCAGCGCCGTCTCGAGCATCCTCCGAGCCGACGCCGAGAGCCCGGCCAACCGTGCGCAGCTCGCCGGGTGGGTCTGGCAGGAGGTGCCCGTTCCGGTGATCGCCGCGGTCCACGGCGTCGCCTACGGAGGCGGGCTGCAGATCGCCCTCGGCGCCGACATCCGCTTCGTAGCGCCGGATGCGAGGCTCTCGGTGATGGAGATCAAGTGGGGCCTGGTACCGGACATGAGCGGAACGCAGACGCTCCGACACCTGGTGGGCCTCGACGTCGCCAAGGAGTTGACGTTCACCGGGCGCGTCGTATCGGGCACCGAAGCGGTCGCTCTCGGTCTCGCGACCCACGCAAGCGACACGCCGCGCGAGGCAGCGCTGGCGCTCGCCCGCGAGATCGCAACCAAGTCGCCCGCAGCGATCCGGGCCGCCAAGCAGCTCCTCAACGCCAGCGTCACCACCAGCGTCGACGAGGGACTCCGCCTCGAGGCGCAGCTCCAGACCTCGCTCATCGGAAAGCCGGAGCAGATCGAGGCCGTGAAGGCCAACCTCGAGAAGCGTACGCCACGCTTCGGCGGGAGCGCCTGACGCATCGCGCCGCGTCGCGCCTCGTCTTGACGGCGCGAGGGAAGCCTCTATTCCTCCCCTGATGACGACCCGCTCGCTGCAAGGGATCGCGTGGATCGCGTGCACGCTCGCCGGGATCGTCTTCGGCAGCTCGAGCCACGGCGGCGATCCGGTTGCGCTCAGCATCGCGCCGCGAGAGAGGCTCCTGGTGATCGCGCCCCATCCCGACGATGAGACCCTCGGCGCCGGCGGACTCGTCCAGGCCGTCCTGGCGCACGAAGGATCGGCTCGCGTGACGATCCTCACGGCCGGGGATGGCTTCGTGCGGGCGGTCGAAGGGGACACGCCGACGGTACGCGCACGGCCGGCCCAGTACATCGCCTACGGCGAGCGGCGGATCGACGAGGCTGCAGCGGCGGTGGGAACGCTCGGCACGGGGCGTGCCCGCCTCGACGTCCTCGGCTTTCCCGACACCGGTCTCTCGCTGCTGCTGTCGGAGCACTGGAGGCGGGGCTGGCCCGTCCGCTCGCCGACCACCGGCGCGATGGATCCGCCGTACGCGGAGGCGACGTCGCCCGACGCGCCGTACACCGGGTCGACCCTGCACGAGGAGCTCCTGCGGATCCTGCGCGCGACGCAGCCGACCCTCGTCGCCATCCCCGACCCTCTCGACGCGCATCCCGACCACCGAGCCGCCGGCCTCCTTGCGCTCGTCTCGCTCGACGCCTTCAGCCGAGAAGCCGAGGCGGCAGGCGCGCCGGCACCGAAGGCCCTTGCCTACCTCATCCACTGGCCCGGCTGGCCCCCCGGCTGGTCGCGCCAGCCGGGAGCCGAGGCCGCGCGAGAGCGCCTCGACCTTCCGAAGACCCTCCCGGGCCGCGGCCTCGCTCGCGTCCAGCTTCCGGTGCCTCCCGACGCCGCGGCCACGAAGCGGGCTGCGCTCCTGCGTTACGAGACCCAGCGCGAGGTGATGGATTCGTTCCTGCTGAACTTCGCGCGGGCGAGCGAGCCGTTCACCGTGCTGACGAAGCGCGAGCTCAGAGGCCGGGGCTGGGTTCAGGACCTTTGGGGCTCTGCGCCCCGAGCCGTCGCGGCGCCTGCGCGGTAGGCGCGCGGTTCAAAGCGAGGACGGCTCGCACCTGGGGCGGCTCCGAGAGGGCCCGCTCGACGGTCTGACCCGAGAGCGTGAAGCCGCGCCCGCGCAAGAACCCCACGACGGCGACCTCGAGGCCGAAGGGCGTACCGGGCGGCACACCGGCAAGACCGAGCAGATCCCGCGGAATCACGACCAGGCCATCGAAGCGCGGCGAGATCGAACGCAGGCGCCGGGCTTCGATCCGCGGCTCGGCGACCAACCCGACCCCGCCCTGCCGCACGACGTAGCCCCTCGGCTCGTAGACCCCCACCCGCTGCTCACTCGGCGGAAAATCAGCCGGCTGGACGAGCGCTGCGGGCTCGAACTGGATGGCCACGTGGCGTTCTGTTGCCGCGGCACCGGGAACCTCCGGCGACACCATCAGATGAAGCGTCAGCGCATCACCCGGAGCGAGCGCGTCGCGTTCGTAGAGATCCGGATCGAAGAAGTCCTGGCCGATCGTGAACACGAGGAGGGCGTCGTCGGTAAAGGCCAGGTGGACGTCGGCGAAGGGAACGTCGAGGCCGTCGCCGCCGCGCGGAAAGCGCAGGCGCGTCGCCGGAAGGTCCCAGTCGTCGAGGCGCGCCCCATGCACGCCGCCGCCGGTTGGCGCGCGCGGGATCTCGACCGGCGAAGCCGCAGCCCCCTCCCAGCGGGCCGTGGCGTGCAGCTCCGGCAGGGTCCGGTTCACGGCCCCGAGCGCGCGGGTGAAATCCTCGTAGGGCACGTCGTGGACGTCGACGAGGCCGTGGCTGTAGTCCTCGCCATCGCTCCGGCCGCCCGGCGGCTGATCCGAGAGCTGGAACCAGTGCAGTCCGACGACGTTCGGGAAGCTCGCGAGGCGGCGCGCGGCGGCCGCCGCCCCCTCCGCTCGCTCGGCCTGGGTCGAGACCGTCATCAGCTGGCCGCGGTTCGCATTGCCCGTTCGATTCTCGTGGGAGGCGAAGAACCACTCGCTCACGAGAACCGGAGCGGGCACCAGATCGCGCAGACCTTCGAAGAAGTACGGAGCGACCCAGCCGCCGGGAGTCGCCACGTCGTAGTTCACCGCGAGGACGTCGACGTGGCTACCGATGGCGCGCAGCGCATCCTCGTCCCAGTAGATCGGGAGACGATCGCCGAGGACCAGTGCGGTCGGATCCGCGTGACGCACCGCCGCCTCCGCCATGGCGTAGTAGCGGCCGACGACGATGGCAGTCCACTGGCGCAGGGTTCGCACGCCGTCGCCTCCGGCCGCAAGCCGGGCGCTCACGGGCTGCGCCGCGAGCGAGTCGAACGAGTCGACTGCCGCCGGAACGGAGAAGTCGCGCTGGAAAGCCGCGAAGTCGCTGTAGCGCTCGCGCAGGAACGAGACGAGCCTCTGGCGGGTGTGGTTCTCCGGCTCCTTGCGCAGAAACCAGAACAGAAGGGGCGCATTCCACCACCCCACCTCGTTGTCCGAGAAGTATCCGACGCACAGCGGTCCCCCGGGATGCCGCAGGGTGGTGCGCACGGCCTCCTCGCGCATCCGCTCGGGCGTCTCGGGAGCGAAGGGGTCTCCCCAGATCGCATTCACCCGCTGACCGAACGACAATACGGCGGTGTAGGGAAGCCCGAACTCGCTCTCCCTGCGAGACCAGCCTCCGAGGGTGTTGAATCCCCAGTCGAGGAGACGGCCGCGGGTCGCAGCAACCCAGTCCTGTGGCGACGCATGCGCGCGCGACCAGCCGTACTGGAGCTCTCCACGCCTCGGCAGGCGGTCGGGCTCGCCATCGACGACGTTGACTCCGATCGAGAAGAAGCGCGCGCCGTCCGGCTGGCGAAGCCACCACCGCTCGCCGTCGCTCTCGGTCCGCCAGCGCGGGTTCGCCTCGGCGGTGAAGGAGGGGGCGAGCAGCGCAGCGAACGCGGCTGCTGTCAGGCAGCGGCGAAGGCGGCGGACCCTCATGCCGCCGCCTTGGTCGACGAGAGCACCAGTACGCGGGGATGGCGGCCGTGGAGGCTGATCTCGCGGGTCGCGTCGATCGCGGAGAGGCCCAGGCTCGAAGCGCTCGGGAGCGTCGGTGAGCACCACCGCGAGCCCGCGCGGAACGAGCACCCGCGCCAGCTCCGGCCCCAGCTCGGCGTGGAGCGCGTCGCGCAGCTTCTCGCTCCCGACCTGCCGACCCCAGGGCAGGTTCGACGCGGCGGCGTCGATCGACTCGGACCGCAGCGGAAGCGATCGCGCGTCCCAGCCGGCGACCCACGCGTGCATCCCGAGCGTCCCGAGGTTCGCTGCGGCCGCCTCGAGGGCGGCCCGGTCGAGGTCTCCGCCGAAGGCGCGCGCACCGGTTGCGGCCGCCTCGGCCACCAGCGTTCCGACGCCGCAGCACGGGTCGAGGGCGCGCAGGCCGCTGCCGAGGCCCGCCAGCCGCCAGAGCGCTGCGGCGACCGAGGGCTTCAGCGACCCGGGCCGATGTGCCGCCTTCCAGGGGCGCTCGTGGAGCGGCCGCTGGGCGAGGCGAAGGCCGATCCGCGCCTGGTCACCCTCGAGGACGAGCCGCAGGTGGACGGTGGCCGTCCGCTCGTCGGCCACGACGGCGAGCCCGTGGGGCCCCGTCACGGCCTGCGCGAGAGTGCCCTCGAGCTCGTCGCTCGTGTAGTTGCGGCGGCCCACGAAGCTCGCCGTGAGCGAGAGCCCCGGCTTCGGCGGAAGCGGGCGCAGGCCGGCGACGACGGCCAACGCAGGCCGCAGGTCGATCGCCGCCGCACGCTCGGCAAGGAGGCCCAGCGCCGAGCGGGCGCGCTCCATTCCGCGAAAGCAGGCGACCTCGACGAACGCGTCGTCGGCAGACCTGATTCGAGTGAGGCCAGCGAGCGCGGCGACCGACCCGTCGCACTCTCCCGACACGAGACGGTGCTCGACGTCGCCAACGCGCACGCCGGGCAGCCCGCGAAGCTCGCCCGCGACGACATCCTCGACGCCGTGGGTCGCTCTCACGAAGAAGGAGATGGTCAGGGTCAGCCCTCGAGGAACGCCGCGAGGACGTCGATCATCGGAACGACGTCCGCAGCGGCGGCGAGCTCGCGGCACGAGTGCATGGCCAGCATCGGGTTGCCGACGTCGACCGTGCGAATCCCGGCGCGCGCCGCCGAGATCGGCCCGATGGTCGACCCGCACGCCAGGTCGCTCCGGCTCACGAAGTGCTGGGGCTCGAATCCACGCTTGCGGCACAGCGCCGTGAACTCGGCGGCCGTCTCGCCGTCGGTCGCGTAGGACTGGTTGGCGTTGATCTTGACGACAGGGCCCTTGCCGAGGACGGGGCGGTGTCCGGGCTCGTGCTGGTCGGCGTAGTTGGGATGGACTGCGTGCGCCATGTCCGCCGAGACCAGTCTCGACCGCGAGAGCGCCCGCGGAAGCCCCTGGGGCTCGCTGCCACCGCAGGCTGCAACGATCCGAGCGAGGCCGTCGGAGAGCAGGGGCCCGCTGGCGCCCTGGACGCTCCGGCTCCCGACCTCCTCGTGGTCGTAGAGAACGACGCCCTGGGTGGCACGCGGAGGGCTCTTCGCTCGTGACGCCCGCACGAGGGCCGACACCGCCGCGTGACACGACGCCAGGTTGTCGAGGCGCGGCGCCGAGATCAGCTCACCGCGCGCACCGGCGAGCGACGCCGGCTGGACGTCGTGGGCCATGAGATCGAATCCGAGGAGATCGCGGGCGGAGACTCCCTTCCAGCCACCGGCGCCGAGCTCGGCCGCCACCAGCGCCGCCAGCTCCGGAGTGCCTTCGAGGCCTACGATCGGAACGAGGTGCTTCTGGGCGTTCAGGTCGAGGCCCTTCGTCGAGATCTCACGCTGCAGGTGGATGGCGAGGTTCGGTACCCGGAGAAGCGGCCGACCGAACGCCACGAGCGCGCTCCGCGGCCCCTCGCCGGTTGCGAACGTGACGCGTCCTGCAAGGGAGAGGTCGCGATCGAGCCAGGTGTGGAGCAGCACGCCTCCGTAGGGCTCGACCGCCAGCTGGCGATAGCCGTGGGCCGTGACGTCCGGCCGGGGCTTGATCCGCAGGTTCGGCGAGTCGGTGTGGGCGCCGATGAAGCGGAACCCCGCGGCCGGCGGCGGCTCGGCGCCGACCCGGAACGCCAAGAGACTGCTCCCACCGTGTAGGACATAGCGCGCGTCGCCCGGAGCGAGGGCCCAGACCTCGTCCTCGAGGAGCTCCCGGTAGCCTGCCGCGGCGAGCCGCGCCGCTGCCTCGCGGGCGGCGTGATGAGGCGTGGGTGAGGCGTCGATGAATCGCAGCAGGTCGCCGACCACGTCGTCCATGGGCCGGGAGCATACGGCAGGGAGCCTTCTACGGCGCGATCTCGAGAGCGGTTCCCGTCCAGCGCACCACGCGATCGGCGTGCCCGACGTTCGCCCAGGAGAAGTCAGCGAGCAGGTCGCGCGGCGTCGCCCCCTCTGGTTTCGCGAGCAGCCCCGCCGCGAAGGCGAGCACGCCACAGACCTCGGCGGGCGCCTTCTTCGCTCGCAGCACGCCGGCCCCCACGGCGCCGTGGAGCTTTGCGAGCTTTCCGCCGCGCGACTCGAGGAGGAGCAGGTGATGCCGATAGCACGGCGTAGGAAGGCCGAGCGAGCGCTGCAGCAGGACCTGTGTCGCGGTGCTCGGCGCAATGTCGCGCCCGCGAACGACCCGCGTCACCCCGCTCGCAGCGTCGTCGACGACCACGGCGAGCTGGTAGGCGACCGCTCCGTCCCGCCGCCGGACGACCGGATCGCCCAGCTCCTGCGCCGGCGTCTGGGTGAGGTCGAGGCCGCTCTCGTCGACGAGGGGCACCCGGACGTCTGCGAGCCGGACACGCAGCGGCTCCGCGCATGCCCGCCAGCCTCCGTGCGGCAGGGTGCGCCCCCGGCACCAGTTCGGGTAGCGCCAGCCCCCGTCCGGCGCCCGGACCCCGTGTCGGGCGATCCGCGTGCGGCTGCAGCCGCACGGGTAGAGCAGCCCTGCGGTCTCCAGCTGGTCGAGCGCGGCCTCGTGGTGGGATCGGAGCCGGTGCTGCTCGACGACCTCGTCCCAGTCGAGCCCGAGCCAATCCAGATCGTCGCGGAGGGCGCGGGAGAACTCCGGCCGGCAGCGGTCCGGGTCGAGATCTTCGAGGCGAAGCAGCAATCGCGCGCCGCGCGACCGTGCATCGAGCCAGCACAGGAGCGCCGCCAGGAGCGTCCCGGGATGGGCACGTCCCGTGGTCGACGGAGCGAAGCGGCACACCTCCATGGCGCCGCGCAGGATGCCGCGGCCGGGCCACTCGCGCCGGGCGTTCTATCCTCACCCTCCATGGACCAGCTCCTGGCTCCCCTGTTCTGGGCCCTCGCGGCGCTCACGGTGGTGGGGGTGCCGCTCCACGCATGGCGAGTTCGCGGCCGGCGCTATGCCGTCTTCGCGCTGGTGATCCTCGTGCTCTCGCTCCCGGGCGCCGTCGTCATGCACGGGCGCCTGCGCGAGTGGCTCTCGCCCGGCGCCGCCCTCACGGCCGACGTGGCCTTCGCGTACAGCATGGCGGCGGCCGGTCTCCACCTCGTGGCGCTGGTGCGCCCGCGACTGCGCGCCCGCGCGTTTCGCTGGCTGGTGAGCGTTCCGGGGATGGCGTTCGTCGCGGCGGGAACCCTCTCGGGGCTGTGGCTCCTCGTGCTGCTGCCGGTACGCGGCGCCCTCGCCTTCCTCGGCTACGAAGGCGCTCTCGATGGCATGCGCTGGCTCGATCTCGTGCCCTTCGCGATCGCATTGGTGTCGATCCTCACCTCGTACCGTTTGGCCGACGAGATCGTCCGCGTCCGGCTCGGCAAAGATGGCCCCCCCGGCGTGACGCGGATGCCGGTCGAGCGGTTCCGCCGCCGGGCACCGGAGCCCCTCGAGACACGTCCGTTGCGAATCGTCCAGATCTCGGATCCGCACCTCGGCCCGTGGCAGCCGGTCCATCGGCTCCAGCGGCGGATCGGCGACCTCGTCGACCGCGACCCGGACCTCGTGCTCCTGACCGGCGACTTCCTCACGATGGAAGGAATGGGGACGCCCGGCGCGCTGGAACGCGCCCTCGAGCCCTTGCGGGCGGTAGCCGACCGCTGCTTCGCGATCTTCGGCAACCACGACCACGAGTCGCCGGACGAGGTGCGCGGCGCCCTTGCCGCCATTGGCATCCGGCTGCTGGTGGACGAGGAGGCGCAGGTCGACACCGCGGCAGGCCCGGTGCAGATCGTCGGTGCGGACTACGTGGGCCGCGGCCGGGGCGACCACATCCGCGAGGTCCTCGCTCGCTTCCCGAGGCGCGAGGGGATGCTGCGGCTCTTCCTGCTCCACGATCCGCTGGGCTTCCAGCACGTGCCGGTGGGCGACGTCGACCTCACCTTGTCCGGCCACACCCACGGAGGCCAGCTCGGGCTCGTCAGCTTCGGCCTCGACTGGACGGTGCTGTCCCGTACGCGCTGGCCCGACCATGGCCTCTTCGGCCACGGCGCGAATCGACTCTACGTCCACCGCGGGACGGGTTTCTACGGGTTTCCCCTTCGGATCGGCGTACCCGGCGAACTGTCGCTGATCGAGCTGGTGCAGGAATGACGGCGCAGCGCGGCGGTGCTATCCGTCGCGGCGTGAGACGACGCGTGCTCTCACTGCTCTTCTGGGTGTTCCTCACCGCCAGCTCGATCCTGCTCTTCCCGGTGGCGGTGCTGATCTGGGCCGTGACGGCGCCCTTCGACCGCCGGCTCTTCTGGCTCCATCGCTTCACGTGTTTCTGGGCCTCGCTCTACACCTGGCTCAACCCCGCGTGGCCCGTCACGGTGGAGGGACGCGAGAAGATCCGCGACGACCGCGCCTACGTGATCGTCGTGAACCACCAGTCGCTGCTCGACATCCTGGTGCTGTTCCGGATCTTCCGACACTTCAAGTGGGTGTCGAAGATCGAGAACTTCCGCGTCCCGTGCGTCGGATGGAACATGCGGCTGAACCGCTACATCGAGCTGCGGCGGGGCGATCGCGAGAGCGTCATCCGCATGATCGAGGCCTGCAAGCGCACGATCGGCGACGGAAACTCGATCATGATGTTCCCGGAAGGGACGCGCTCGGTCGACGGGCGTCTTCGCGCCTTCAAGCCGGGCGCCTTCGACATCGCGCTCGCGACGAGATCTTCCCTGCTACCGATCGTGCTCGAGGGCACCGGCAATGCCCTGCCCAAGCGAGGATTCGTGCTCCAGGGCCGCCACCCGATCCGGCTGCGCGTACTCGACGAGATTCCCTACGAAAGTTTCTCGACGCGCACCGCCGAGGAGATCGCCATCGCGGTGCGGAATCTCTTTGCCAAGGAGCTCGGCGAGGCAGAGCTGACGCCGGTTTGCTGACGGACCCCTGACGGACGACTCGTGCCTTCTACTCGGACCGATCGGAGGGCGCGAAGGCCGACGGGCCGGGATTCTGGAAGAGGCTCTTCTTGAGGAGTGCGAGGTCGGAATAGTTGACGACGCCGTTTGCGTCGAGATCGGCAGCGGCATCTGCCCGGAAGAAGACGGCCCTCATCGCAGCCAGATCGGCATAGTTCACGATGCCGTCGTTGTTCAGGTCGGCGTCACAGGCGTTTCCATAGAGGTCGGCATCGGCGTCGGTTTGGGTCGGATTGGCAACGGCCGTGCAGTTGTCGCACGCGTCTCCCACACCGTCGCCGTCGACGTCCTCCTGGCCGGTGTTCGAGACGAGCGGGCAGTTGTCGGCCGGAGGATTCCCGAGCGGCGGCACCACGAAGCGGTAGGTCTTCATCTCGTTGGCGCCGATGCTGTCCGTCACCTGGCCCGCGGCGAACGACGCCATGCCGATGTCGGTCTCGATGAGCGACGTATCGAAAGCGGCCACCGGAGCGAGCCTTGCCGCGTCGAGGGTGAAGGGCGTGGCGACACCATCGAGCTCCCAGAGGCGAACCACGAGGCCCGAGTTCGGATCCTCGTGGGGTTTGAACGCCGTCACGATGACGTTCTCCGGGTGGACGGAGACGAAGCTGTCCTTGGCGAGCTTGAAGGGCCGATCCTCCTGATTGCGAGCCAGTACGACCGTGCGCAGCGGATTCTGGTGGGCGAGACTCGACCTGAGCGCCGCTGACCCGGAGTAGACGCCGCTTTCTCCGCGCAGCGCAAAGCGGTTGCGGAAGTAGGCGTCGCCGCCTTGGTCCACGATCTCGCTGCGCGCCGGGTTGCCGACCGCGAGCACGCTCACTGCACTCGCCGGGAGATCGAACCGCCTGACGGTGCTGTTTCCGATCTTCATGGCGAACGCGTCCCAGTTCGAAAGCGTGATCGCGTAGCTCGGGGTCGCGAAGCTCGCAAAATGGTTGAGTGTCATGAAGTCCGCCCGGGTACCGGGGAGGAAGTCTCCTCCCTGTGCCTCCAAACCGGGCCGCGCGATCGCACCAATCTCCTCGAACCGGATGTCTGGGTTCACGAGATTCAGGTTGAACAGATAGAGGCCTGCCGTCGTCCGGTTCTCGAAGATCTCGTTGTCGATCTCGATGCGGTCGATGGCGCCGAACAGCGTGACGCGCACGCGCCGGTTCGGGTCGGTGAGATCCATCCGGAGCGTCGCGGAGACGGGGCCGACGTTCTCGGCAACCGGCACACCACCGGTGCCGGCGCCGAAGTCGTCGAGACCCGATCCGGCAGCCATCTCCTTGGATGCCGCCTTGTGAAGGGCGCTCGTGAGCTGACCGCGACTTCCGAGATCGACGCGATAGAGCGGCCCGTCGATCCGACTGCCGCTGATCGTCGCCGCCGCGGGGAGATCCGCTGGAGTTCCCTCGACGTAGCGGTAGACGCGGTAGCCGAGCGAGGGCACCTCCGATGCGAGGATGCGGAGCACGTTCTGGCCGCTCACGTTCAGGACCTGGCTCGGCACTTGTCGATTCGTCTCGAGATCCGTCACGATGTAGGGACCGGGCGTCGGAACGTCGAGATCGGCAAGGTCGGTCCGATCGAAGCCGAGGGCGTTCAGCACCGCGAACCGATCTTCGTTCGGCGTCTGGAAGAGCGAGGCCACCGCGGTGGCAGAGGCCGTGTCCGCGCTCGTGACGGCCGTATCGAAGCTCGTCGACCATGCGAACTTGTTGTCGATCACGCTCTGGATGCCGACTCCGGCTTCGTTCCAGCCATGCTCGAAGTACTTCCAGTAATCGGTGAAGGCCTGTTCGAGCGCGACCTGCTGCGGAGGCCAGGAAGCCGGATCCCTCCACGCCGCCAGCGCGCCGAGCATCTCCGCGGTTCGCAGACGCTCGATCGCACGGCGCATCTTCGCCGTACGCTCGGAGAGGGCGGCGGGCCAGAGATCCCAGTCATTGCCCCAGCCGCCGCGCAGCGAGGGGAGCGAGCCGGCCTGGGGCTCGATCGCCTTGAAATAGTCGGGGATGAGAGCGTTCCTGGCCCGATCACCACCGGGATGCTCGAGGTTCCATGTCTTCGCGAGCGTCTCGACGATCATCGTCTTGTCGGTCACGTTGTCTCCGCCCCGACCGAAGAGCGCAGTCGCAGCGAGCGACGGATATCGCGACTTGTAGGTGTCGACGATCGACTGGAGCGCTGGCTGCGATTCGTTGTTGCGGATCTCCGCATAGCCACCGAGCGAATACGGGTGGACGTAGCGGTACCACTTCATCAGCACCGTCTTGCCGTCGGGGCCCTCCCAGATGAAGTTCTCGGTCTGGTGATCACCGTAGGGCGCCGGGGTCGCGCAGGCGCAGATTCCCCTCCAGCTGTACTTGACCCGGCTCCCGGCCCAGATGCTCGCGAGCCCCCACGGAATCGTCTGGTTCTCGACGTCCTGGCCGGTCCTGAACGGAACGCCGTACTTCCGCTCGAGACGCCCCGGGTAGTAGCCGGCACGGATCGCAGCCTCCGTGGGCAATGCCCCGTAGAGCGTGACGAACGGGTTGAGGGGTACGTGGATGTGGCCGTCCAGCATGCGAAAGATGAGCTGCAGGAACTGGGCCGGTGATCGGTGTTTTTCGTAGAGCCAGAGATACCACCAGCAGTCGGCGTTGTAGCGGGCCTGCTCGTCGTCGGGCGCACCCGCGGTGGCCGCGATGCGGCCCAGGTAGTAGTCGAGCTCGCCGAGCATCGACGCATCGTACTGGGCGGCGGTCGCGTTCCAGCCGTAGTCCGTATGGTTGTCGTTGCCGAGGTAGAGGGTGTGGGCGGCGGCGGGAACTCCGGACAGGGCCAGCCCCGCCAAGAACACCAACGCCCATCTGGCGGCGGCCGATCGGGCGGCGAGCATCCGCAGCATCGTGTCTCCCGAGGCCCCAAACTGGGAGTATATCACCGCGCATCGGCCCGAAGCGGCCGGCCTGCACCGTGGGCCTTCCGGGATCCTCTGGAGGCGCTGGGGAGTAGCTCAGGAGGTCACGGGTACGCTTCCGCGAGCTCCTGCAGGCCCTGCTGCCGGGAGACCCGGCCCGCGTAGCCGATCTCCCGGCGCGCCTTCGCGTCGACGACGGTCACCTCCTCGCCGATGAGCCGCAGCGCTGCGCGGGTGATCGGCGGGCGTCCGGAGAGAGGAAGCCAGCGCCATGCGGCCTCAAGGGCGGCCGCCGCCGCGTAGGCCGTGCCGAACGGAAGGCTGCGAGCGGGCGGCTCCACACGCTGCGTATGCAACAGGTCGCTCACGAAGCTGCGGAACTCGACGGGTTCACCATCCGTGAGGAAATAGATCTCGCCCGGCCGTCCCGCCGCGGCCGCGCACAAGATACCCTCACACACGTTGCGTACGTGGCAGGTCGACGTGAGGTAGCGCCCGCCGGAGAACCAGACGAGCTGGCCCTTCTTCACGGCGTCGACGAGTCGCGGGAGCAGCACCGTGTCGCCGCGGCCCCAGATGAAGCGCGGGCGAACGATCACGGTGGCGAGCGACGAACCGTTCGCCGCGAGCACGCGCTCTTCGGCGAGCCCCTTCGAGATCGGGTAGACACCGAACGCCCCTGCGGGCCGCGGCCGCGTCTCGTCGGCGCGAACGATCGGCCCCCCTCCCACGAGCACGGCCTCGGTGCTCACGTGGACCAGACGCGCAACGCCGGCCTTCCGTGCCGCGTCGAGCACGTGCTGGGTCCCTTCGACGTTCACGCGGAGGAACTCCTCGAGCGGACCCCAGTCGTCGACGCTGGCCGCGCAGTGGACCGCGAGACTCGCGCCCTTCATGCCTTCGCGCAGCGCAGCCACGTCGTCGAGATCTCCCCGGACCGCGTCGGCGCCGGCCTCGCTGACGGCGCGGGCAGCTTCATCGGACCGCGCGAGTGCGGCGACGCTGTCGCCTGCCTTGCGAAGCGCCGCGATCAGATTGCGGCCGACGAATCCCGAGCCGCCGGTGACGAGGACACGTTCCACGTATGCTCCTTCTCACGGGTCACGGACGGGCGACATGCGCCGCACGAACCGGGGCAGCCGCCCCCCAGGAAGCGTCCTCCGCGCGACCGCGGCCTGCAAGCCCACGATCGACGAAGAGGGCTCGATCATGGCGCTCGGATCTTCGAGCGTGACAGGCCGGCGCCGAAGGCGCCGGGCCCAAGCGGCCACGGCCCTCGCGACGACCGCAGGTGAGTGGCAAGCTAGGGCCATGCGGCGGGTGTCCGTGGCCGACGATCTCCGGAAGCGAGAGCAAGAGCGCTTGGCCGCGCTCTCGCCGGCAGAGAGGGTCGCCGAGGCGCTCGCTCTCGGCGAGCGTGACCTCGAGATCCATTGCGCGAAGCGGGGCCTCGGCCGCAGCGAGGCAAGGCGGGAGATCGAACGTGGGCGGCAACATGGCCGACGTCGCTCGCGCTGCATGCAGGGCGGAGCCGATTGAGGCTGCTCCGGGCCGTCGTAGCGGTGCTCCGCGAACGAGACATCCCGCATGCCGTCATCGGCGCTACCGCGCTCGCGTTCCACGGCGTCTCCCGCTCGACGGGAGATCTGGATCTCTTCGCGATGCATACTTCGTGCCTCGACCCCGCCACTTGGAGACCCATCGCGGAGAATGGGTACGCCGCCGACGAGCGCGGCTTCGGCGGGCGGGGGTGAACCTCCCGCTGGCTCGGGGGCGGTCGGGGTGCCATGATGTGGGCTCCTGTGTGACCACAAGGGAGGCGACATGGCGCGGAAGATCGAACGCTCGGTCGGCATCCGAGAGCTGAAGCAGGACGCCAGCCGGATCATCCGGCGGGTTCGGGAGACTGGGGACGAGATGGCCGTGACCGTTCGCGGCGAGGTGGTCGCCGTGCTGGTCCCCGTGAGAGCTCCCCGGCGCAGCCGAAAGCGCTCTCCGTGGACGGACTTCGATGCCCTGGCGCGAGAGATCGGTCGCCGCTGGCCGAAGAGCGTGACCGCCACCGATGCCGTCCGGGAGCAGCGTCGCTGAACGCCGTCGACGCAAGTGTGTGGGTGAGCGCGCTCGTCCCGAGCGACGTCCACCACGACGCGAGCCGAGGGTGGCTCGCGCGGCAGGGGCTCGCCGATCGGCTCGTCGTCGCGCCGGCGCTCCTCGTCCCGGAGGTGGCCGCAGCCATCTCGCGGCGCACGGGGCGCGCAGCGCTGGGGCGGAGGGCGATCGCGACGCTGATGCGCCTGCCCCACCTGCGACTCGTCGCGGTGGACGCGGATCTCGCCGATGAGGCCGGGCGACTCGCTGCCGACTGCGCGGTTCGCGGCGCGGACGCCGTCTACCTGGCAGTCGCACGACGTCTTGGAGTTCCGCTGGTCACCTGGGACCGTGAGCAGATGGAGCGCGGCGGCAGGGTCGCGGACGTCGTGGAGCCGTCGGCACACGTGTGATACGCGAGCGCGCCCTTTGGCGGGCAGGAGTAGCCGCCGGCGGTGCGGCTCGGGCACCTGGAAGACCGTTAGGCCCTCCGGCACCGCCGTCTCCATCCACGCCGACAGCGACGGCGCCACCGTTCGGTACTTCTCCGCCGTCCCGCGCCACCGCCGCTCGCATCGAGACCCGCGAAACGTAGCCCTGTGCCGCGATCCGCAGGTGGGCCCGACGAGCCGTAGAATCGCACGACGCTCTGCGTGTTCCACCAACTGGGACGTGCTGCTCTCGGCGCGAGGCCGGTAGCAGCGCCGTCGTGGTGCGGATGCGGACCTGCCGCGAACCTACCCCCGCAGCGTGATCGCCGCGTTCGAGATGACGGGCGCCCCGCGCTCCTTGGTCTTGGCGGCGATCAGGATCTGGTTCCCCTGCTTCCACAGCGACGTGACGATCGTCTCGCCCGGGAAGACGACGCCGGCGAAGCGGGCCTGATAGCGCGCGACGCGATCCGTGTCGCCTCCGAGCGCATTGTCGACGGCCGCCTTGCACACGATCCCGTAGGAGCACAGACCGTGGAGGATCGGCTTGTCGAATCCGCCCATCTTCGCGAACTCGGGATCGGCATGGAGCGGGTTCTTGTCGCCCGAGAGCCGGTAGAGGAGCGCCTGCTGCGGCAGCGTCGGTGACTCGACCACGTGGTCGGGCGCACGGTCGGGCGCCTCGTTGCCGGCCTTGGGGCCTGCGTCGCCGCCGAATCCGCCCGCCCCTCGCAAGAAGAGCGAGAAGCGGTTCACGAACAGCACGTCTCCCGCCTCGTCCTTCGTCTCGGTCTCGAGGATGCACAGGGCGGCCTTCCCCTTGTCGTAGAGGCCGGCAACCTTGCCGCTGGTCTTCACCTTGGCCTCGGTCGGGATCGGCTTCCTCACTTCGATGTCCTGCTCACCGTGGAGCAGCAGCATGAAGTTGAACTCGCCGGCGAGGCCCGGCACCGTCGCGATCCCTCCCAGCGAGCCGAACACCGGGATCACGCCGAAGCTCGGCATCACCCGGAGGTTCTTCTCGTACGTATAGGAGAGCTCGCGCGCATCGGTCGGCGGAACGCCGGCGCCGATGCCGAGGTGGTAGAGGATCACCTGATCCTTGGTCCAGCTCCCCTCGCCGCCCGCGATCTGGGCGCCGAGAGCCTTCTTCGGGTCGATGGCCATGGGTCTCTCCTCTCAGCCCTTCAGGACCTTCATGATCTGCATCATCTCGTCGCCGATGTTGGCGGGGATGATGTAGCCCTCGGGATTGCGGATCTGGTCGATGTGGTCGCGGATGTCCTCCGGCGACGCCACCTTGCCCTTACCGGCGTACCAGCCCGGCGCGAGACCGACGAAGATCCGCGCGAACCGGCCGCCGCCCACCGAGAAGACCTCGTGGGTGAGGTCGCACTGCTCGGAGACGAGGTAGGCGACGAGCGGCGTCACGTGCTCGGGCAGCACCTGGTCGGCCAGAGGGCCGAGGAGCTGCTCGGTCATCCGGGTCTTCGCGATCGGCGCGATCACGTTGCACTTGATGTTGTTCTTCGCGCCCTCGATCGCCAGCACGTGCGCGAGGCCCACGAGCCCCATCTTCGCAGCGCCGTAGTTGGTCTGGCCGAAGTTGCCGAAGATGCCAGCGGCCGACGCCGTCATCACGATGCGGCCGTAGTTGTTCTCCTTCATGGCGGCGAAAGCCGGCTGCGTCACGAAGAAGGCGCCCTTCAGGTGGACGTCGAGGACGATCTCGAGCTCCTCCTGGGTGAGCTTGAGGAAGGTCTTGTCACGGAGGACACCGGCGTTGTTGATGACGATGTCGACACGGCCGAAGTGGTCGAGGGCGCACTGGGTGATCTTCTTGCCCCCGTCCAGCGTCGAGACCGAGTCGTAGTTGGCCACCGCCTCGCCGCCTGCCGCCTTGATCTCGGCGACCGTCGTGTCGGCCATGCTCGTGCTGGCGCCCGTGCCGTCGGGCTTCCCGCCGAGGTCATTGACGACGACCTTCGCGCCGCGGGTGCCGAGCAGCATGGCGTAGGTCTTGCCGAGGCCACCGCCGGCCCCGGTGATGATGGCCACGCGGCCGTCGTATCGGATGTCCGTCACGAGATGCTCCTTGGGTGGGTGAGGGGGCGGATTCTAACTGATCCGCGAGTCAATCAAAGGAGCGCCGGCCCGCCTGCGCAGGCTCGGGGGCACGGTGGTACCCTGGATCCCCCTGCGGGAGGGCCCCTTGGGCTTCTGGAATGACGCCAAGACGGCGAGGGAGGGCCGCTGGCACGACGGGCCCGGGGGCCAGGCGTTGGCCGCCCTCTACCACACGGGCATCGTCGAAGCCGACTGGGCGGTGGTCCACCCGGAGGGCTTCGAATGGTGGCCGGGCCCGCTGGCCCAGCGGGTCACCCTCACGCCGGAGCAGACGCTCGACGGCCTCCGCGTCTCGAGGATCCTGGTGGAGGCGGATGTGTCGTCGGGCGCCCTTCCCGATTCTCCCGACGCCCGCCAGCGGATCGACTTCCTGAACCAGCACGCGAGCCTCTCGGCTCTCACCGCCGGCGACGACGGAGCGCTGGTCCTGGCGGCATCGCTGCTGGTCCACGAGAAGAACATGGCGTGGACGCGGCGCATCCTCCCTCCCCTCCTCGCGCTCCAGGCGGCGGAGGCGGCAGGCATGGCGGAGAGCCTCGCGCAGCTGGGCATGCCGCCGGCCGAGAGCGCGCACCCGGCGAGCGGCCCGCGCGAGACCTCCGCAGCCCAGCGGGCAGAGCTCGTTCGCCTCGTCCTCGCGCGCGAGGCGGCGCCGGAGCTCGATCCGCGGATCTTCGCAGACATCGCCGCGACACTCAAAGACGTCGGTCTCACGGCGCGCGCCGACGCCCAGGGCCTCGACGTCGAGCTGCCGTTCGCCGGAGAGACGGCCCTGCTCCAACTGCTCGGCCCGATGCAGCACCCGGGCCTCGGCCACGGCGTACTCTGCCTGCTGGTGCTCCCGGTGCTGAGCCTGCGTCATGCTCCCTCGGCAGAGGGGCCTGCCGGCGCTGCTTGCTCGCCTCAACGCCCAGGCGCGAAGCCCGAGCTTCCACGCAGACTCGCTGCCGGCCCTCGGCGGCTGGGCGCCCGATCCGAGCTCGGGGCATCCGGCGCTGGCGGCCTTCGTTCCTGCGCCGCTCGCCGCCGACGAGGTGCTCACCGATCTCGCCATGGCGCAGCTCGCGCGGGCGCTCCTCCTGGCGCGCTGCTTCGACGATGCGGCGGCCGACGGCGCCGCACTGGCTCGCGCCATCGAGGCCGCGGTGTAGGAGGCGCACGCCGGGTCCGGTACGATTCTCGCACGGGAGGCGCGCGTGCAGGCGCTCGCACAATTCTTCGTCCTCTTCTCGGGGCCCATCGGTCTCGTGCTGCTCTTCGCGTTCGTCGTCGTGCTCTGGGTCGTCCGCTCGCGCCGCGGCCGCCGGCGAGAGGCGCCGCAGCCTCGCCGTCGTCGACGGGGCCGACGGGGCGGACGCGAAGCAGCCCGGCGAACCGCCTGCGCCTTCGGCGCGCCCGCCGCTTCGTGTCGTCGACCGCCGCGCAGCCGGCCCCGAGGCGCCGTGAGCGGATACGTCCGGAGCCCCATCAACGCCGGCGTTCCGAATGCCGGCACGGAGGAGTTCCGGCCCGTCACGATCGGGCCCCTCGCGGTGTGGCCGCCGGTCGTCCTCGCGCCGATGGCCGGCGTCACCAACGCACCCTTCCGCACCCTGTGCAGGCGCTTCGGCGCCGGGCTCTTCGTCAGCGAGATGATCACGGCGCGCGCGCTGGTCGAGGGCAACGCCAAGACGCTGCGTCTCGCAGGCTTCGACCCGAGCGAGAGCCCGCGGAGTCTCCAACTCTACGGCGTCGACCCCCACTATGTGAGCGAAGCCGTCGCGTGGCTCGTCGGCGAAGGCCACGTCGACCACCTCGACATGAACTTCGGCTGCCCGGTTCCGAAGGTGACGCGGCGGGGGGGTGGCGCGGCGATTCCGCTCAAGCCGAACCTGCTCCGCAAGATCGTCCGCGCGGCGGTCGGCAAGGCCGAGCGCATCCCGGTAACGATCAAGTTCCGCATCGGCATCGACGACCGGCTGCAGACCTACCTCGATGCGGGCCGCATCGCCGAAGACGAGGGGTGCGCGGCGGTCGCGCTCCACGCGCGCACGGCGGCGCAGCTCTACGACGGCGAGGCCCGCTGGGACGCGATCGCGGAGCTGAAGCAGCGGGTGACCGGGATTCCGGTTCTCGGAAACGGCGACGTCTGGGAGGCCCACGATGCCCTGCGCATGATGCGGAGCACGGGCTGCGACGGCGTCGTCGTCGGACGCGGCTGCCTCGGCCGCCCCTGGCTCTTCCGCGACCTCGCCGACGTCTTCGAGGGCCGCGAGCCGGAGGAGCCGCCGAGGCTCGGCGCAGTGGGCGCGCTCATGACCCTGCACGCCGAGCTTCTCGCACGCTGGTTCTCCGAGGGTCCGGCGCTGCGACTGTTCCGCAGGCACGCCACCTGGTACACGAAGGGCTTCCCGGGCAGCAGCCGTCTTCGCGAGGAGTTGACCCGGATCGAGACCCTGGACGACCTGCGCCGCTGCGTCGCGCACTTCGAGCCGGACGTGCGGTTCCCGGCGTCGGCCATGCGCGTGCCCCGCGGCAAGAGCGGCGGCAAGCAGAAGGTGGCGCTTCCCGCGGGCTATCTCGACGACCTCGGCGACGCGACGCCGCCGGGCGCCGAGGCGGAGGATGCGGCGTCAGGGGGGTAGAACCCGCACGCAGGACCTACACCGATCCGCGTTCGATTCCGCCGCCGTCTCGCCGCTGTACATCGGGAAGCAGATCTTCTACGGATACGATCGCGCCGAGAAGCGCGGTGAGCACGAGCGTCGCGCCACGAGCGTGATGTGTCGTGCTGCGATAGCGCGCCGCCTGCCGGTCCGGATCGCGGTGTACCTCGACACGATCGTCGCGCAGGTTCACGATCCAATACTCCTGAATCCCGGCTGCGGCATAGATGGCCGCCTTGGTGAGGCGATCCTGGCTCAGCGTCGAGCCGGATACCTCGACCACGAGCAGGGCGGATCGCGGATGTTCGCGGTCGTAGTCGCCAGGCCTCCCCGGGACCACCGCGACATCCGGCTGGGGGAGGCAATGGTCGCCGGCGCGCAGCGGAGACTGCGTACGGACGATCGCGCGGTCTCCGATCACCCGCCTCAGGGCGTACTCGGTCCGGTTGACACTAGCTGCGTGCGCAGGATCGATCGGCGCCATGGAGACCACTACCCCGCTGAGCAGCTCCACGCGGTCGTCTGCCTGCAGCACACCTTCCTCCGCGAGGCCGAGGAAGCGCTCGACGGTGAGCGCGGCCGGGCCGGCAGCGGAGGAGGAGGCAGGAGCAGTCGCCATGGGAGCCTCGGAACGGGGTGAGGACTCGACCGGGAATCTACCCGAATCCCCCCCTGCGGACGACCGCCACGGCCCCCCTTGCCCCCCTTGCTCACCTCTTCCGCCTCCCGCACCGTCTCCGGCATGTACCAGGACCCGCCCCGCCTCGAGAACCAGTGGCGAGACGACCGGACCCTCCGCTCGCTCCTGCGCCGAGTCCTTCCCCGGGACGTCCTGCGCGATGCCGAGCCGTCGCTCGACAACATGGGCGGCCTCGCCGCCGGCCCGCTCTACGACCTCGCGATCGCCCACCGGCTCGACGAGCCGGTTCACGTCCCCTTCGATGCCTGGGGGCAGCGGATCGACCAGGTCCGGGTGAACCCCGCGTGGACCGAATATGCGCGCGTCGCCGCGCGCGAGGGCCTCGTGGCAACGGGCTACGAGCGCAAGCACGGGGCGTTCTCGCGCCTCCACCAGTTCGCGCTCGTCTACCTCTTCGATCGCTCGAGCCAGGTCTACAGCTGCCCGCTCGCGATGACCGACGGCTGCGCGCGCACCCTCGAGCTGCTCGCTCCCGACGGTCTGCGCCAGCGGGTGCTGCCGCGCCTGCTCTCCCGCGACCCCGACACCGCGTGGACGTCGGGCCAGTGGATGACGGAGCGGATCGGCGGGTCGGACGTCGGCCTCAGCGAGACCGTCGCCCGGAACGAGAACGGCACCTGGCGCCTGTACGGGGTCAAGTGGTTCACCTCGGCGGTCACCTCGCAGGTGGCCCTCACCCTGGGTCGGCCCGAAGGCAATGGGCCCGGCGGCAAGGGGCTCGCACTCTTCTTCGTCGAGGTCCGTGACGCCGCCGGGCGCCTGCAGCGGATCACCATCGACCGGCTCAAGGAGAAGCTCGGGACGCGCCTGCTCCCCACGGCGGAGCTGACGCTCGACGGCACGCCCGCGATTCCGCTGGCGGGGCTCTCCGACGGCGTCCGGCAGATCTCGACCATGCTGAACATGACGCGTACCTGGAACGCGGTCTGCTCGGCCGCGAGCCTGCGGCGCGGCCTTGCCCTCGCGCGCGACTACGCGAGGCGCCGCTTCGCCTTCGGCGCGTTGCTCTCGGCGAAGCCGCTCCACCTCGACACCCTCGCCATGCTCGCCGCCGAGCAGGAGGCGGCCTTGCAGCTCGCCTTCTTCGCCGTCGGCCAGCTCGGACGCGAAGAAGTCGGCGAGCTCGACGATGCCGGCCGCGCTGCCCTCCGACTGCTCCAGCCGATCGCCAAGCTCACCACGGCACGCATGGCCGTGGACGGCGCGTCCGAGGCCGCCGAGTCGTTCGGCGGCGCCGGCTATCTCGAGGACGCGGGGCTCGCCGAGCTGGTGCGCGACACCCACGTGCTCTCGCTCTGGGAAGGCACGACCAACGTTCTCGCGCTCGAGGCGGCTCGCGCGATCCGCAGGGCGGATGCGCTGAAGCCCTTCCTCGCCGAGGTGACCGCCCACGCGCGCCTGGCGCGGCACCCCATGCTCGCGGCCCCTGCGCGCGCAGCGTGCGCCGCCGCCGAGCATGCGGCGGCGTTCTGGTCGCAGGCGGTGGCGCGAGGCCCCGTGCTGTTCGAGGCGGAGCTTCGCCGGTTCTCCCTCACCCTCGGCCGCTCGATGGCGCTCGGCCTTCTCGTGGCGCAGGCCCAGTGGGCCCTCGATGAGGACGGCGATGCGCGTTCAGCAGCCGCAGCACGGCGCTTCGCAGCGACGGGCGTCGACCTGCTGCAGGATTCGCCGCAGCCGGCGCCCGCTTCGCTGGCCCTTGCTCTCGACGAGCCGCTCGCCGCGTTCGAGCCCGACGACCCCGCGGCGTAGCGCGTGCGAGGAGCGCGGCACACGCGGCGGGCGTCGTGAGCGCGTACGACCTCGGCATCGCCGCGATGTTCGTCTTCGCGGCCGTCAGCTTCGTCACGCTCTTCTTCGTGACGGCGCCCTACGGCCGTCACGGCAGGAAGGGTTGGGGCCCGGAGATCGACGCCCGCCTCGGCTGGGCGCTCATGGAATCGCCTTCGATCTGGGTCTTCGCGTGGGTCTACTTCCAGGGAGAGGCGGCGTGGCAGGCGGCGCCGCTCGTACTGCTCTCGCTGTGGCAGCTCCATTACGTGCAGAGGACCTTTGTCTTCCCGCTCCTCATGCGGCCGGGCGCGCCGCAGACGCTCTTCACCGTGGCGTCGTCGTTCGCCTTCAACGTCCTCAACTCCGTCCTCAACGCGGTGGCGATCTCGCACGATCCGAGCCCCTACCCGCCGGGATGGCTGGCGAGCCCCTCCTTCGTCGCGGGGGCGGCGATCTTCCTCGCCGGCTTCACCATCAACGTCCGCTCGGACGCCATCCTGCGCGGGCTGCGCCGCCACGGCGAGACGGGCTATCGCATCCCGAACGGCGGGCTCTTCCGATGGGTCACGAGCCCGAACTACCTGGGTGAGATCCTCGAGTGGACCGGCTTCGCCCTCGCGGCGTGGTCGCTCCCGGCGGTCGCTTTCGCGGTCTTCACGGCCGCGAACCTGGTGCCGCGCGGCGTCGCCCACCACCGCTGGTACCACGAGAAGTTCCCCGGCTACCCGCGCGAGCGCAGGGCAATCATCCCTTGGGTGTTCTGATTTCTGGCTCTTCTGATTGCTCCGAGCGCGAGAGCATCAGCGCTGCACGAGAACGTCCCCCGACGCAGCTCGCAGCAGCGGCGGCCCCCCGGAACGAAGGCCGAGCGCAAAGACGAGCCCCGCCGGCGCCTGCCCATGGCACGAAACCGTGCCCGCGTGGACGCCGCGCAGGTGGTGGAAGGCGCAGAGCGTCGTGCGGTTCGAGGGCTCGTCCGGGCCGCCGCGGGAGCGGAACACGATGTGATGCGACTGGAGATTGCGCCGGGCCGTACACCCGGGCACTGTGCAGCGGAAGCCGTCGCGCCTGAAGTCCGCGTAGTCGTCGAACTGGGCTCCCTGCTCCTCCCAGGTGAGGATGGCGTGATCGAGGATCCACAGCAGCGCGTGTTGCGCGCCCGCGCTGCCGGCGTTCGCGGAAGCCCCTGCGGGCGCAAGGTGGAGCCGCACCGCTTCGAGGGCGAGACGAAACACAGTGGCCGCCTCGCGGGGAGCCGAGAACACGAGGGCCGCCCGCTGCGGCGCTGCGCCAGCGAGGTCGTCCTCGAGCCGCCGCAGCGTCACCCCGCGAGCATGCTCCACGAGGGGCGCTTGCTCCGAAGGCCCCACCGCCTCCGCAACGAGCGAGGCCTGCTTGGGCGTGAGGGAGCCCGCGCGAAGAGCCTTCGCCACGGCGCTTCCCACGGGGCCGAGCCGCGCCATCCGCACCCAGCGGCGTGCGGTACGCGGCGAGACGTCGACCCGCTCCTGTGCGTAGCGCTCGAAGGTCGCAAAGCCGAGCTCGGCGTAGAGCCTTCGATCCACCACCTGGCGAAGCACATGGCCGAGGTCGTGGTCGATCGCCTGCAGGCGCGCGAGCACGCGGCGAAGCGCGCGGTCGAGAGCGTGCGGCGAGGCGGCGTCGGCCCACGCCCGCATCGCGTCGAGATCGAGCGGGGCGCCGCCTGCTGGCACATTCCAGCGAAGCCCCGGGAATGCCGCCTGTCGAAAGCCGTGTTCGTGAGCCGCGCCGCCCTTCGGGCCGTGCATGCGCGCGGCGCACGCGTCACGCGTCGAAGCACCGCCTCGTGCAGTCTTCGCGACGCACGTTGGCCGCTCGCTCTCCGAGCGCACCGCGGGCGAAGGGCCGGCCTGCTGCGCCCGGACGAGACCCTTCACGCCGACGTCGCCGCAGAGCGCCGTCGCCGCCTCGGCCACCAGCGCCGGCGGCAGTGCCGAGAGCGCCTCGCCCGCCATTGCTTCGGCGCATTCCCAGACGGGAAGCGCCTCGCCCGCCACCCTGCGTGCCAGCTCGAGGGCCGCCTGCCAGCGCCCGTGGTGCGCGCCGGCGAGGGGCACGCGTACGAGGATCTTCTCGTGCTGCGAATCGTCCGTCGCCAGCGAGGCCTCGCCCCCGTTACTCTGCTTCCCGGCGTCTTGCGCCTCGGCAGCCGCGGTCGCCGCGTCCGGCGTGCTGCCGAAGGCCTCCCGCAGCAGGGCCTGCGCCGCCTGCACCGTGCGCCCCTGAAGCGCTTCGACGAAGACCGCGTCGGTCTCGGGCGCGGCAAACGCCACGGCCCGCCGTGCCACCGACCATGAGACCGTGCCCGCTTCGACGGCCGCGCGAAGGCAAGGCAGGGCCGAGAGGGCCCCGGCCACGCGCGCCCACTCGCGCACCGCCGTGGCCGAGACGCCGAGGCGCTCGCGGGCGAAGTCGCCGAGGGAGCGGAAGCCGAGAGGTTCGAAGCGCCGCCTCGAAACGAGCGGGCCCGCGAGCGTGCCGAGCAGAAGCCGAGCGCCCCGTCGCTCGCCCACGAGCACCTGGATCCGGCCGTCCGCATCGCGGCTGCGGAGGAACACGAGCCCGGCGATCGAAAGCGGCGCGCCGGTGCGGAGCGTCTCGTACGGGAAGTCAGCGAACTCGGGGTCGGGGTCGGTCTCCGCGCCGGCGTCCGGGGCCGGAGCGGCCAGGACCTTGACGCCGAGACCAACGTCGGGCCCGCGGAAGACACGAGGATCGGCCCCGATTTCGGCATGCGTCCCAGCGCCGAGGTTCGGAAGGGAATCCGGCGCGAAAGACGTGGCAGCGGGGAACTCGGCTGAAACGAACTCGGCCAAGACAGCGGCCATGGGCAGACCGTCCGGGAGCCGTGGGGTGATGGAGCGAATCCTATACGAAACTCCAGAAGCCGTCAAGGCCCCTCTTGCGAATAAAGAGCGAACCTGCGCAAGCGGGCAGATCCTCCCCTCCCTCTCCCCTGCGTCGCCGAGCGCGGCCGCCTCCGCGCCCCCCCTGCGCCAGCGAGCGACTCGTTGGCACCTCGTGCAAGGGGTCTCGTCGCCGGCCCCGCACGCGGAGTGCGATCAGAGCGCGCACTCCATCTTCGCAAGGCCCGGGCAGCCAACGAGAGCCTCGAAGTCCGGGTTCCGCTTCTCGGAGACGACCTGGAAGCCGACGCGCTCGTAGGCGCGCTGGGCGGTCACGTTGCCGATCATGAGGGTGAGCTGGGCAATGCGGTGCCCTCGGCGCCGGCCGCGCTCGAGAACCTCCGGCAGGAGCTGCGCCACGTGGCCCTGGCGGCGGTGCCCGGGAAGCGTCGCCACGTTCTCGACGAGCCAGGCATCGGCATCCGGCGGCGAGTTGCACGCGAGGAACGGCCCGGCGCGGACCAGCGCCTCCTGGATCTGCACATCCGTCCACCCCTCGCTGCGAACGGTCTCGATCAGCGCGACCTCCGGCGCCCGCACCAGCGGATCCGACGCCGCAAACCCCGCGAGAGCAGCCGCGGAAGCGCCGCCCTGCTCTGCCACGAGGAACTGGGCGTGGTGCCACCAGGAGCGCTGGGGCGCGACGACCAGCCGCGACAGGAAGCTCTCGATGGCCGGGTCGTCGCCCTCCGGAAGCAGGAGATCCCAGAACGATCGCTCCACGTGGGATCGCGACGCGATGAGACAGATCTTCGCCAGGAACTCCGCATCGGCGGACCGTGCATCGCGAATCATCCTGCTGCACTCCTTCTGCTGCGAAGCCGGGCGTCCTGCGACTGCCCTGCGATTTCGAGCGCCCTCTCGGCGAGGAGCGAGACCTGAGCGCCCACGGCGTCGAACCCCTCGCCGACCGTCTTCCCCATCAGGAACCGCGCGTGGATTCCCTCGGTGATGATGGCGAGCTTGAAGAGCGCCAGCACCTGGTAGAAGTCGATCCGGGAGACATCGCGGCCGCTCGCTACCGCATAGGACGCCACCAGCTCTGCGCGCGACAGGAAGCCCGGACGCGCCGTCACGGCCTGGTGCGAGCCCGGCGGGCGCAGCGCGGGCGGATCGCCCTCTTCGCCCCAGTAGATGAGCGTGTAGCCGAGATCCGCCAGCGGGTCGCCGAGGGTCGCCATCTCCCAGTCGAAGATCGCGACGACGTGGCCCGGATCCGCCGGATCGAGGGCGAGATTCCCGAGCCGGTAGTCGCCGTGGACGAGCGCCGGCGAAGGCGACGCGGGAAGCGACCCAGCGAGTCGCCCTGCCAGCTCGTCGATCGCCGGAAGCGGGCGCGTCTTCGACCGCTCCCACTGCTGCGACCAGCGTCGGACCTGACGCTCGAGATAGCCCGCCGGCCGGCCGAAGTCGGCGAGGCCCACCCGGGCAGGATCGACCGCGTGCAGAGCGACGAGCGTGTCGACGAGCGCCCGCGAGAGCCGCCTGCGGTCGCCCGGAACCTCGAGGTAGCCCTCCGGAATCTCGCGCTCGATCACGATGCCCGGCCGATACTCCATCACATAGAACGGTGCCCCGGTGATGGCCACGTCCTCGCACAGCGCAAACGTCCGCGGAACGGGAACGCCGGTTCCCGCGAGTGCCGTCAGCACCCGGTATTCCCGCGCCATGTCATGCGCCGTCGGGAGCACGTGCCCAAGCGGCGGGCGGCGCAGCACGAAGCGGCGCGCCGGGTCGCTGCGGGTTTCCACCAGCAACGTCAGGTTCGAGCGCCCGCCCGAGATCAGGCGGAACGCGAGCGGCGCATCGCCGCCCGGAATGCGCTCGGCAAAGAAGGCCGAGACACGCGGCGCGTCGATCCCGGGCGGAGTCTCGGGAGCACTCGGCATCCGCGCGCTACGCGCCTTCCTTCGCCAAGAGGCCCAGGATCTCGGCGTTCTCCGGAAAGCGCCCCGCCTCGTGCTTCGAGAAGATCGTCCGGCCGCCTGCGATCACGTCGAAGATGCCTCCGTCTCCGCGCACCAGCTTCGCCTTCACGCGGAGGTGCTTCTCGATCGCGGCCGCCAGACCGGCGGCCCGGGGCTCGTAGCCTCACCGCCCGCAGTAGTGGATCGTGATCTCCATCGCACCGCTCCCGTCTCTCGCCGGATTCTCACCGGATTCTAGGACGGAAGCTCCTGCCGAGCGACGGGCGCCGCGGGCGGCTCCGGGCGATGCGGCACGCAGCGACCGACCGAGGCAGCGGCGCCGGCTCGGCGACCGGCCGCGAGATCACTCCGATTCGTGCGCGACCGCCGGCTGATCGATCCGGTCGTAGTAGTAGGCGTAGAGCTCGTGCTCGCGCAGCCCCGGGTCGGCTCCGCGGACGACGCCGGGCCGGAGCACGTGCCGCGCGTTCGCATCGCCGAGCGCTGCATACTGGGCCACGTAGGCGCTGATGATGTGGACGAGGCCCGGGCAGTCGCGGCGCTCACGCAGGCCGCGGATCCGAGGATCCTCCGGATTGAGAACGACGGAGATCTCACCGTCCTCGCTCACCCGAAGCTCTCCCAGTTGGCGAAGCGCGGCATCCCAGGAGATCTGGATGCCACGGCGCCGGTTCGCGCTCTGCTCCTCGCCTCCTCCCGCACCCTCGCGAGGTTGGCTCCGTTCGGGCGAACGGCTCCGCGGCTTGCTCGCACCACCGGCTCGCCGCTGCGGAGCCACGGTGTCCGCCCCTCGGGGCTCTGCCATCCGCTCCAGATACTCCTCCAGCTCGAGCGCCAGGCTGCTGAGCTGGAGCGCCTCCGCCTTGCGCTCGGCGGCAGCGAGCCAGTCCTTCGCGCGGGAGCGAATGTCTTCGAACAGCTCGTCGCGCCTGCGCTCCACCCGGTTCTTGTGCGTCCCGAGGCACTCCCGCCACTCCTCGCCGAGAAAGACCTGCAGGTGCGCCGTCGAGATGCCCTTGAACAGCTCGGTCGTTTCCTCGACGAAGCGGTACGCGTAGCCGATGAACGTGCGGTTGTAGACCACGTTGCGGCGGGTCATGAGGCCGCCGTAGACGTGGTAGGGGAGCCCGTCGATCACCCCGTCGTACTCGAGCACGTCGACGAGATCGCCCGGGTTCATGTCCTCGATCGTGACCCACTCCTGCCCCTCGCGGCGCACCGAGATCTCGCGGCCCTGCCAGATGCCGGGCGTGTAGCGCTCGGTGAGCATCCGCCGGAGCTTCTCGAGCTGGATCCCCGGCGCTTCACCGTGGATGCGAACGCGCGTCCCGGCTGCGACCGTCTCTCCCTCGAAGAGCGGCAGCTCGCCCGCCCGCTGGGCCTTCGAATCAGACAGGTAGGGGAAGTGACCGTTGCGCAGGCACTCCTCCCAGTCGACGCGCAGTCTCCGCAGCTCTCCGCCGTGCAGCGTGACCACCTCCGCACGCGGCCCGAGCTTGCACAGCGCGTCGGTCATCCCGACGCCATACTGGCCGAGGACGCCGCCTCGCCTTCCGACGCGCGTCCCCTTCCCGAACCGAACCGCGTCGTCGATGTCCTCCATCCCGGTGCCGTCATCGCACACCGTGATCGAGCGACGGCCCAGCTCGATCCACACCCGCTTCGCTTCCGCATCGAACGCGTTGTCGACCAGCTCGCAGATCATGTCGTGCGGCTTGTGGTCGGCCATCCGCTTCGAGAGGATCATGTGCGCGACGGGCGTGGCCTCGCGGCGGCGGTGGTGGCGCTTCATCGGGGAGCCTCGACGCCGGCCACATCGCCGCTTGATCGCGGGGTACCCGAGGCGAGAAACAGGCCCAGACCGAAGTGGCATCCGTACCCGAGAGCGATTGGCCCGGCGATCGGATGCTCGAATACCAGGCGCACGGCGAAGCCTGCATCGATCGGAGGGCGCCGGGCAGGGTGCCGCCGGTTTCGGACTGCGTGTCTTAAGTGCCTCGCTTCTTCGTCCCAGGGAAGGACCTCGATGCTGGCGGTCGGCAGACCGCGGCACGCGAGCTCTGCCGCGATCTGTCCCGCCAGCGTGTTCCTCCCGCGCGACTTCAGATGACGCGGCGGGACGAAGGGGCTGAAGCTCGTCCAGATTCGTGCACCGCCCGGTGGGCCGAGAAGCCCATTTGCTCCGTCGCTGAGCGGGCGGGGGAGGCCCCGCAGTCGACCGAGGTCTCCCTGGCCTGCTAGCGCCAGTCGAAGCTCACCGATGCCACCCTTCGTCCAAGTGCGCTTGAGCGTGCGAACGGCGTGCTGAGCAACGGCGCCGAGCCCCATAGATGCAAAGATCAGAATGTGGTCCAGATGGCCGTCGCCATCCAGGTCGAGCGGAAAGAGGTGTGCGTGACGGTGGCCCTCGAGAGGATTGCCCGCGGCATCCTTGCCCGTTAGCTCCGGGCAGGGCCCCTCCGAGCCATGGCCTGCGCGCGCCACCAGAGCTCGGTGCAGGAGCTCCGCCTGGGGAACTGCACGACTCCGCATCGGCAGCGCCGACCTGCTCCCGCTCGGCGTCGATAGAGCTAGAAGCATGCTCGGAATCCTCGACGCGATTGCTCGACGAGTGACGACGGGGCTACCGACACTGAGAGAGCTACTTCGGCGCCAGTAAAGCACACGCCGCGAGCCGGGGGGCTGGCTCCATCGGTATCCCTTCCACCATCGTGTGTCACGCTGGAGGCAAGCGATCAGGTCCTCCGGATACTTCGCGATGGCCTCGCTACGCGCCTGTTCGAGCTTCTTGAAGGTGGCCCCCCGTCCGCGGGGCAGAGGTAGCCGCGCCAGCCTCTCGGAGGTTTCTCGTTCGCGCCAGCCGCGATATCCATCCGGATCCTCGGGCGCCATCAGGCTCACCTGCTCCCATCCCGATTCCGCGGGCCGGTGGCTCTCGCTCGGCCACGCATCGGTTCCCGCGGGTAGCGGGAGCTCGTCAGAGATCGCCTCCGCTGCGACCCAGCTCTCGGCGCGTCCGAGGTAGCCGAGGTGAGCGGCAAGGCCCGAAAAGAGTTGGTCGGCCTCGTCGTCCAGGGTGCCCGGCCAGCGAACGGCGAGGATGCCGGCCCCGACGTCCGCCCAAGAATCGAACACCAGAGTCGTGCTCTCGCGGCCACTCTTAAGGCCTCCAGTGGGCATGTAGTGCCGGCTGTGCGCGACGCTCGCCTGCGGCAGTCGGTAGACGGGAAGACCTCGTGCGAGGGTCTCGATCAGCTTCCTGCCTGCGTTGGGGACCTCCTGCCACCCCAGCTTCGTATATCCGCACGCGACGAAAGCGCGAAGCAGGCGCCACGGAGAGGGAGGCCACTCGACGAGGCCTTCGTTCACGTGATGGCCCCACGGTGTCGCGTGGTAACGGCCACCGGGGAAGCGTAGGAGAAGAGTCGGCATCCCTAGCCCTGCTCACTGTCGTCTTGGTCCTCGGCCGCCTCTCCCTCCGTCTTCTCATCTTTCCCCTTCTTCAACGCGTCCTCGAAGACAAGAGTTTCGTGCTTCATATGGGCCCCGCACTTCTCGATGGCGGTTGGCAGTGCAGCCTCGAGGCTTGCGAGGTCTGGCAGCAGAAAGCCGGCAGGCCGCGTCGCACGAATGTTCTCCCGATCTGTCGGCTCGAGGTCGCACGCGGTGCGCAACCGCAAGTTGCCGTCCAAAAGGCGCCGGATTCGGTGGAGAGAGAGAAGCACCAGCAGCGGCTCCACCTGGGATCCGAGGCCGTAGCCACGGATCTGCGACAAGTCGACATTGATGTGGCAGGCAATGTATTCGGCCGTGAACTCATCGCGAGCGAAAGGAACGTTGCCGAAGCCTTCTGCGGTTACACCCGAGGGATTGACATGATCGTTCTTCACGCCGCCCGATGCCGCTACGCGGACCCCGCTCGCTTCAACGAAGGCCGAGAGGGCCCTTGAGGTGCGGAGACGACCGCCTGCGAGTTCCTTCTTCGCAAGAAATACTCCGTGGAGGAGACTTCCAACGTCATACTTGAGCAACACGTTCGCCAACATCTTCCGATCGATCGGCCCTTCCTCGAGAGCTCCCAGCTCGGACCGTAGCCTTTCGAAGAACGACGGATCGGACTTGTTCTCGAGGAGGTAAGGACTGTTCAGGCGGTGTGCCTCCAGCATCGTATCGGTGAGGAACCTGCCCTTGCGCGTGACAGTGACGTGCGAGATTCCCTCCAAACAATCGATGGGTGTGTTCGTCGCCGAGTTCCAGCAGGTCGTCTCCAGGCGGTTCGCCATGCTCTGGGCGCTCTCGACGAGAAGCTTCGGGCCAGTTCGCGTCTGATAAGTCGCTGCACCGAGGCTCGGGAAACCCGTCGGTTGGAACCGATCTCCCTGAAGCGGCGCGAGCTCGACGGTGAATAGTAGGCGGGGCTCGTTCTCGAGAGGTGCGAGGTCGATGCTCACGGAATCTCCTTCTTGTTCAGGGGTTCGAAGTAGTTGGCCATGGCCTCGGCGCACTCCGAGTCGATGGGAAAGGCGAGGGCGGCGGCCCAGAGTCGAGCGGTTTCGGGATCGGTGCACGCACCGCTCAAGGGAGGAGCGAGACCCCCTTCGCGCACCCTGCGTAACGCCACCTGCACGGCCGCTGCGCCGTCTCCCGCCAACAGGCGGCGGACGATCGACTCGTCGGTCTTGACCGAACGACCGTCGGCAAGCGGCCAGGGAAGATGGGCCAGCCGGAGCGTCATCCATGCCTCGTCGGGCCAAGCCCCGCTCGGGGCGTTCTCCACGCGCGGCGGGCGCCAGCGCCCCCAACGGACGGCCATCAGGGCGCGAGCGAGCACCGAAACACGCCCCAGGTCGACCTCCCCCGCGACGACACGTGCCAGATCCGCGGGATGGGCACCGCAGCCTCGCGCAGAGACGATATGCAGCGCCCGATCGCCGCCCTGCGCAGCCTCGATCAAGCGCCGCACGACGAGAGCTCCGAGGTCACCGACCGGGTCGCGCCCCGTCACAACGACCCTAGGGTCACGGCGAAGCCTCCGCTCGTCCTTCTCGAACCGGCGGGTTCCAGCATCGAGGGGAAGCCAGTGATGGCGCACCGGGTCTCGCGGCTGGCCCTCCCGCGTGTACGACCCTGCTGCACTTCCGAGTGCTCTGGCGAGTCGCCACTCCGGAGAGGCATCATCGGCGGCTGCGAGCCAATCAGGATCCAGCGGTGGGATTGGGCCCGCCTCGAAGCCGGTCCCCGCTGTCTGAATTCCTTCGACTGCCACTGCAGCGGCGAGAATCGCCTGCCAGTGCGCCGGCGCATCCTGCCCGGTTAGACTGTGGAACACCGCATCAGCGAGCGCCCCCTCGGCGAGGGCCATTCGCACGGGCGCCGCTTCCTTCTGAGAGAGCCGCCGCAGCCGGTCGAGCCACGGAGCCAAGTCATCGATCAATCGGCCTCGAGCTCTCGCGCGGACAGCAATTCGGCCGAGAGGAACCGCAATCTTCGCCTGACCATTTCGCTCCAGGTATCCGAACCGAAGGAATTCCTGGACGCCTCGATCCACACCGAGCCGCGACACCGATCGCGCAGCGTCGATGGGGCGACTCGCCATTCGCCTGCCGAGCTGGAGGCGCGCCTCGTGCAAGAGACTGCGGAGGCCCGAAACGCTGGTCGGCTGCGTCCACAATGGCATCCATTGTTCGCCCCGCTCGGCGTTCTCTCGCCCACGCGTGCCATGCCCCACCGCGTGAGTCCGGAGCGCGAAGGGTGCGCTGGCCTCGCTTGTCGCCCGCGAATCGAGGCGCCTCGTCGCACTGGAAGCAAAGAAGATCGACCCCTCGAGCATGAGAATGAAGTCCCATGGGTTGATGAAGCTGTCGCCGCCCGGGCCGTTCGAGCTGTTGGCGCCCCCAGCTCCACCCGGAAAAAACTGCCCAATCGCCGCGCCCTCGACCATGCTGTCGCTCGCCGAGGCCCAGAGCGCCTGCCTGAGGCTTGCGATTGTGCTTTCGCGCGCGCGACCATCGCCTGCCTCGAGATCGAAGAGCTCCAGCAGGCGCTGCATTGCGTTGTTGGTGAAATCCAGATTCCCATCGTTACCCCCGGTTCCTAGCAACGCCGGCCACACGACACGCCCTTCCTCGAGCCACACGAGCGCGGCATCCATCCATTCTCTATGGGCACCACGCCAAGAGCGAAGGCAGGGTACGAAGAGAGTCGCCTTCAGCTCCTTGAAGCGCCGCTCTGCGGCTGCCAGATCCTTCCTGAACGTCAGATCCGCCTTCAGAAGCCTCGCCGCCCGCACGTCCGCGGCCGTCATCCCTCTCTTCTTCTTCGTGCGGTCTTTGATGGCGCGCACTGCCTCGTCAGCCTTCCTCAACCGATCGAGCTGGGCGCGACCAGCGGCGATGCCAGCACGAAACCGCTCGAGCCGGGCAGCAGTCGACCGCTCGATTGCTCTTAGCGCTTCATCGGCCTTGTTATAGAACCCGGACCCCTTATTCCAGGGGGACACGAACGGCGTCGGCGCATAGTCGTGTGCCAAGAACTCCTCCAATTGCGCTCGATCGAGCCGCGTGAGGAGACAGAAGTGCTCGTCCTGCCACCAGCCACGCGCCTCGTCGTCCTTCTGCTCTCCAACGAGACGAAGGACGCCGAGTCCTTTCAGGTAGAACGCGAGCGGCGTCGGCGAACAGCCGGTCAGGTGATGCAGGTGTAGTGTCATTCTGGCTTGTGCTTCATCGAGAGCGCAGGGTCTGCCGTCGCAAACCTGGACGCACGGCGATCCGCAGCGATTAGGAGCCCCTCGAGCCATGCCAGCGCACCAGGTCCGAAGCGTCCGGTGAGGTCGAGCGTACGCTCGCGCCAGCTTCGCCCTGTTCTAGTGGAGATCCCGAGAGATGCCGGGGCGAGCGTCAGCGACAACGGAGGCAATGGCACTCCGGCGACATCGAGTTGCACAGGCGGGAGAAGGTCCCCATCCCGGACCCCGCGGATCGGAAGTCCGCGGCCGTCTCCAGATTCCCGGTAGTCCTGATCCTTGGGGCCAGAATGAAGGGCGAGTCGGACCTTTCCGTGATGACAGGCAACGAGGTAGGCAAGGAGGTCGAACTCCAGTCCGGAGCACGCGACAATCTCTCGCTCACACGGCGTTGGATCGGCGCCCACGGGCACGATTGAGACCTCGTCACCCGTAAGGCGAAACGTCTCGATCCACGGACCGAGGAGAGCCGGGTGATCTGGTTGGTAACGCTCCAGCACGGCAAAGAGCGCCAGCGCACTCGCTAGCTCGTGGCGGAGGCCCGGGCGTCGGTCCCTGTCGTCATTGGTGCGATAGTTGCCCCACGGCTTCAGGAACGCTCTTGTAGGAGCCTTGGCAATGTCATGCCGATCTGGCCGCCCGCCGGGTAGCCGAATCGCTCCCTGAAACGCCGGGTGCGCCTTGCCGACATCGTGCCACGTCCCGCCGAGACACAACACGCGAAGCGTATCCTGCGAAAGCCCGACAGCGCGGCCAATTCGCTCAACGAGTCCGGCAACCTCTCCGCCGTGGCACCCGATGGTCTTCCACTCGGAGGCTGTACTGAGTTCGTCGGCCCCGTCGGACTCATCCGTGTCCGTCTCCGCCTGCGCCGCAGGTGCGACCGCTGCAAGCGGTACGGGAACAACCGTTTTCGAGAGATCGGGATGGAAGCCGACCTCGCTCTCGTAACCGCCGCAGTCGGCTGAGACGAGCACTATGCGACCCGGCATGAGGGCCGCCCGTTCCGCAACGATCCACTTACCGTCGACCCAGTCCCAAATCCACGCACGCATGGCCGCCCGAAGTTTGCGCTTGCGAGCGCCCGCTGTCTCGGCTCCGCACAGCCAGTCTCGAGCCTTGAGAAAAGGGATGGGACAGAGCTCCGCCTGCTGAGCCCGCATCCGTCGGTCCGGAGCTGGTCTCGGCTCCTCCTTCGTCGGTCGCGGGACCTCCCTCCAGAAGACCAACAGGTCGCGTTCATCGCTGGACCTGATGAAGCGACTGACATCGAGGTCGGCGCCTGTCAGGTCGGGTGTTGTGTCGAAGAGCTCCTCGAGCTCCCTGCGGAGGAGTAGATGCTGTGGATCATACGGGAAGAGCGCCTGTGAATCGTCCGGTCCCAGACTTTCTTCGAAACGCTCCAGGAACGCTGTTCCAACGTCACCACCGGTCGCCTCGATCCTCTCGAGCGCTCGCCATGCGGCATCGATCTCCGACAGCTCGTACGGAAGGGCGATCCGTTCGTCGCGCCCTCGATCGACGACGATGCAGCACCCGGATCCTCCATACCGGGCGCATCGCCCAAAGCGCTGCACCAGACTCGGCCAGGGGGCGAGTTCGGAAACGACACAACCGGCCGACATGTCTACGCCCGCCTCGATTACCTGCGTGGCCACGATGATTCGATTTGCACCGCGGGCACACGCCTCACGCCTTAGGAACGTCTTCTGCCACTCCACGCGCTCGGCAGGGCGGAAGCGACTGTGAACCAACCGGATCTCGACGCCCGCAGCCATGGCCGCTAGTTCACGAGCCGTCTCGCAGGCTCGAGAAACCGTGTTGCAGATGACCAGAGTGATCCGGCCATAGTCCGTCTCCTCGAGCTGCTGATGTGCGCGATGTACCCGCTCGGCGAACGGTTTAGCCTCCTCGATCTTGTCGATCGAGACCGTCTTTCCCACCGCCCCGAGACATGTCTCGCGCTGAGCCGGTGGCACCACGGTTGGGCCGACACTCCATTCGGAGAATCGAGGCTCGGTGTCCACGGAGCGCAGCCACTCGGATCGGAGAGTCGCGCTCATCCACCAGGTGTGACGCGGTCGAAAGCCCTTGGTTGCATCCTCATCGAGGTAGGCTTGAATCTGCGCGCTCGTGGCGAGGCCGACGGCCATGAGTTGGACCTCGTCCATCACCCAGAGCGCATCGTGATTGAGCAGGCCGAATTCGAGCGGCCATCGTGCGCGAGCTGCCGCGTAGCCTCTGTTGAGGGCCCTGGAAAGCAGCATGTCCTGCGTGCCGATGAGAACCGCGTTCTCTTCGGGGAAGAGATGCCACTCACCGCGAGCATCCGTGCCACCCATCAGCAGGTGGACGCCGACTCGGCCACCGTGGTCGCCCGACCCATCCCAGAGTAGCCCAAGGGCCGCGAGGGCCTCGCGAATCACCGCTTCGGTCTGCTCGACGAGCACGCGCATGGGTAGGCACCACACGAGTCGCCTCGGCCAGGCGTCGTCCCTGCGCTGCAGCCGATTCCAGGACCACGCGGCGAGCGCTCCCAGGGTCTTCCCCATGCCGGTGGGTATGCGAATGAGGTGGCTACGCACTCGAGGGTCCGACGCCAGCTCTCGCTGCCATTCGTGCGGCAGGGGACCGCCTGGAGCGAGAGTTGCGAACCACTCGTCAAAGTTCATCGCCACTGCTCCGAGCCACTCCCCGGTCGAAGAGTGAAACCCGCGGCCGTGTCTTTGAGGGCCGCGCAAAGCCCCACCCCGAAGTACCTCCCCACCCCGACTACCACCGGCCCATGCACGGGTTCCTCGAACTCCAGCTCCGCGTGCACGCACACCCGCTTGAACCCTCCGCCGTGCCGCGGGTAGGGCATGAACGCGGGCGCTGCGGGAATGCCCGGGATGCGGGACTGCCGCGTGACACGAACATGGACCGGACGTGGCAGGCCGATGTGGGCGCAGGCATCAGCGATCGCGTGCTCGGCGTCGCAGGCCGCGCGCACGGCGGTGGCCGGATCGCGGGAAGCTAGATTCCCGGGGTTCCTGTGCAGCGCGATCGGCGTGAGGGATGCCCAGCGGCGTGAGGGACCGACAAGGTTCGAGGCACACTGGTCCCCCTCCTCTTCGCTGGCGACACGCGCGAGCCGGAGCTCACCGAGCCGACCGAGGACCAGGCGTGCCCCACTGGCCTCCCAGCGCGCAGCAGCCAGGAGAATCGCCTGCCTGTCTTCCTCCTCGATCTCTCGCGGGAACACAATGGCCGCTCCGCCGATCGTGGCGGGAGCCCGAGCGCCACCGGGGACTGGCAGCGCGAGGAAGGCCACGTGCGGGCGTTCGAGGGGGCGACCATCGGGCTCATGACCGGAAAGCACTGCGGGGGGCGGATCGATGGCGAAATGGAGCAGGGCTCCGCGGAAGGCACGGGCCACGCTTTCTGCGTTCGAGATCGGCAGGCCGGGGCGCCTCCGCTCACCCACCTCCCGCAGCGCCAGAACCTCGCCGAAAACCGAGTGGTGGCTCGGCACCGCGCGAAGAGACGCCTGATCGCAGAGCCACGGCTCGGCAGGCCGGAGTAGCCGCGCGGGCGCGTGGGTGCTGCGTCGCGGCCGGGAAGCCCGGCCAGCGTCGGAGGATCGGGTTTGCGAAACCTGGGTGGCAGAGTGTCGATGCACGGACGCGGTTCGTTTCGCGGAAGTTGTCGTCGCCAAAACTATGCCTGAGACGCGTGTCAGATCCGGTCACACCCGTCGAGGACTACTCGCACTCGGTCACGACGACGCCGGAGCGGTTCCTCCGGGGCATCCTACCTGCGCCCTGGGCCCCTTGTCAGCCGGAAAGACAGCCTGCAACACACTTCTGGAGCCGGGCCGTTCCGCCGATTCGAGCCGCCATGGAGAACGGCCCCGACGATCTCCCGCTCGTTCCCGCGCGGATGCTGAACGAGTACGTGTATTGTCCGCGCCTCGCCTTCCTCGAGTGGGTCGACCGCGAATTCGCCCCGAACGCAGACACCGTGGAGGGGGCAGTTCGCCACGCGACTGTCGACCGCCCCGGCTTCCGCGTCCGGTCGACCAAGAAGGGCGAAGGCACTGGGGAAAACCCCAACCCGCCTTCCGTGGTGCAGACGAGGGCAGTCGAGCTCTCGGACCCTGCTCTCGGTCTCATCGCCAAGATCGATCTCGTCGAGGCCGCCGGCGGCAAGGTCCAGCCCGTCGACGTCAAGAAGGGCAAGCGCCCCCACTCCGAGCGGGGGGCCTACGACCCCGAGCGCGTCCAGCTCTGCGCCCAAGGGCTCCTACTCCGGAGCAACGGCTACGCGTGCGAATCGGGCGCCCTCTACTACGCCGGCTCGAACGAGCGCGTAGAAGTCGAGTTCGACGAAGAGCTGGTAGGGCTGACTCTCGAGAAGCTGGCCGCTCTCCGCACAACCGCTTCGGATGGCGTCCTGCCCGATCCGCTCGCCGACAGCCCGAAGTGCGTCCGCTGCTCCCTCGTCCCGATCTGCCTACCAGACGAGATCCGCTTCCTGAAGGCGCACTCCGGCCCGCCCCGGCCTCTCGTGCCCGCTGCCGACCATACGTTCCCACTCTACGTCCAGCACCCAGGCGCCACGGTTCGAAAGAGCGGCGACCTCCTCCAGGTGTTCGACAAGGACGAGAAGCTCGGAGAGGTGCGGACTCGCGAGGTTTCGCAGCTCGTCCTCATGGGCCGGGTCTCGGCCACCGAGCCCGTGTACCAAGAGCTGCTGTCGCAGGAGAAGCCCATCGTCCACCTCTCCTCCGGAGGCTGGCTCTACGGCGTAACGGATGGACTGCCCCACGCGAACATCGAGCTTCGGCGACGCCAGTTCCGTGCTGCCGACGATGCCGACGCTTGCCTTCGGATCGCGAAACCAATCGTCGCGGCCAAGCTCCAGAACCAGCGGACCTTCCTTCGCCGCAACGCACCCGAACCGGCACCCGAGGCAACCCTCGACGGCCTCCGACACGCCGCCCAGTCGGCCCTGCGTGCCGAGAACGTCGACACTCTCCGCGGACACGAGGGCTACGGGGGCCGCCTGTACTTCCGCGAGCTGGCTTCGCTGCTGCGTCCCGGAGCGTTGCGAGACCGATTCGACGGCGAAGGTCGCACCCGAAGGCCGCCCCGCGACCCGGTGAATGCACTGCTGTCATTCGCCTACTCGATGCTGACGCGCGAGTGGGTCACGACCTGCCGAAGCGTTGGATTCGACCCCTACCTCGGCTTCTACCACGCGCCCCGGTACGGCCGCCCCTCCCTCGCGCTCGATCTGATGGAGCCTTTCCGGCCCCTGTGCGCAGACTCGGTCGTCGTTCGGGCGATCAACAATGGGGAACTCGGAGAGTTGGACTTCATCGAGCGGTTCGGTGCGGTTAATCTCACGGATGGCGGCCGGCGGAAGTTCTTTCGAGCCTTCGAGGAGCGACTCGCACAGGAGGTCACCCACCCCGTCTTCGGCTATCGGATCAGCTATCGGCGCGTCCTCGAGATCGAAGCGCGTCTGCTCGCACGCCACCTCCTCGGGGAACTCCCTCTCTACGAGCCTCTGACAACACGGTGACGCGGTGCGCAAGCTCGTCATCGTGACCTACGACATCTGCGATCCCAAACGTCTGCGTCGCGTGTTCAAGGCGATGAAGGGCTTTGGCCAGCATCTCCAGCTCTCGGTGTTTCGCTGCGACTTGACCGAGATGGAGCGTTTCGAGATGATCGGGCTGCTGCAGAGCCTCATCCACCACGAGGAGGACCAGATCCTCCTCATCGACCTCGGCCCCACCGACGGTCGAGCCATCCGCGTCGACGCGATCGGGCGGCCGGTCCCACGCGAGCGGAGGGAGGCGAGGATCTTCTGATGGAGACTTCGTTGGG
>CAVQAY010000003.1:0-190571 GCA_963710635.1 uncultured delta proteobacterium | reverse complement strand
CCCCCTAGGCCCCACGCGAAGTCAGACGAGTTCGTGTGTCGAGGCAGTTCCGCTAGGCGGCCTCGCGAAACTCAAACTCTACGGGTTCATCGGATGCCCCGATGTGCGGACCCCGATATGTCAAATAGAGCGCGAGGCCCTCGTCGTCCGTGGGTAGCTTCTTGTCGATGATTGTCTGCAACTCGTCGATATCGAAGAGCGTGCGCCAACCCATCGACTTTGAGCAGCTCAAGAACGAAGCGCAGCCGCACAATCTTATCCATCGCGGGTGAGACTGTGTCCTGCCCGTTCTCGACCCGCGAGAGATGTTCGGGTGTGACTGAGATTGCATTCGCAAAGTCCTTGCTGCTGCGGCCGAGTACGGATCGAACAAAGCGGACCTCGCGACCCTTGAGACGAGCTGGCTTGTAAGCAAAGCAGGCCGCCACAATGCGGAGGAGTGTCGGCACCGCGCGAAGCACAACTCTGCCACCGCACGCGCATTCAACAATCTCGACGTTGCGAAGGACGACGTTGTCGAGGCCGCTCTCGATATAGCGATAGGAGTCTACGACCGAATAGCGGCGCTGCTTGCCACACGCCCCACAGTCACGCTTGCTCTTGGCTGCCATCCTTGGCCCTCCGAGAAGCGGGTTCACGCGTATATCGTCACTAGGTAGAGCGTGTCGCACTCAATATCGACACCGAGCACCACCGTAACCGTCTCGCCATCGGCGTTGGTTCCCGCGACCTTTGCGGACCAGTTCTCATGGCCGTCATCCCACACCGGATCTGCAACTACCTCGCCCGTCTCGAGGACTTGCAGGAGGTCCGCGTGCGAGAAAGACCTCTCGCCCTGTCGATCCTCGAAGTGAGCGCATGAGATGAGCAGGCCTTCCTCCCAGATCCGCCTGATCGTCTGCAGCATCGCCGCCCGGCTCGGAGCCTCAGCCATAAGCCCGTCGACCTCCTAGCGGCCGGGGGCTTCCGCCGCTTGAGAATATATCAAGCTGGAGACAAGGGAAACTCCCCCATGGGGCTGGCGGACGCCGCTTGCCGTGGTGGGACTGTGGTGGGACTTCGGCCTGAAATGACCCGATCGGGCAGGATCAATCGCCCCCTCGTCGAACCTGAGGGTCGGGGGTGCGCGTTTCGGACCATCGTGAACGCCAAGATCGGGCGATCGTGAACACCCAGATCGGGATCGTGAACACGAAGATCGGCCATGGTGAACACCTGGATCGGGCATCGTGAACACGTAGATCGGGGATCGTGAACGGGGTGGTATCCCCTGGCCTCCACAACAGAGGGGGCAGGCGACCACGGAGCGACGCTGGGCAGCGGACCCCGCGCGGACCCTCCTCGAGAGGAGGGGTTGGTGGCGGGCCAGAGGCTGTCCATGCGGAAGACGCGCGAGATTCTGCGACAGAAGTGGTGCCTGGGGCGGAGCCATCGGGAGGTGGCGCGGAGCCTGGGCAAGAGCGTCGGCGCGATCAGCGCGACGCTCGCGCGGGCGACGGCGGCGGGGCTCGACTGGGAGGCGGTCAGCGCCCTCTCGGACGAGGCGCTCGACGAGCGGCTGTACGGGGCTCCGGCCGGAGGCGACCGGAGTCGGTGCCTGCCGGACTTCGCCGTGGTGCACGCCGAGCACAAGCGGCCCGGCGTGACGCTCGAGCTGCTGCACCTCGAGTACCTGGAGCAGCATCCCGGCGGCTACCGCTACACGCAGTTCTGCGAGTACTACCGGCGCTGGCTGAAGCGGCGGCGGCTCTCGATGCGCCAGATCCACCGGGCCGGCGAGAAGCTGTTCGTCGACTACGCGGGCAAGCGCCCGCAGATCGTCGATCCCGCGACGGGCGAGGTGACGGCGGTCGAGCTCTTCGTCGCCGTGCTCGGGGCGTCGAGCTTCACCTACGCCGAGGCGACGCTGACGCAGCGCGTGCCGGACTTCCTCGCGAGCCACGTGCGCGCCTTCGAGTTCTTCGG
The DNA here is from genome assembly GCA_963710635.1 of uncultured delta proteobacterium. Lineage (GTDB taxonomy): Bacteria > Myxococcota_A > UBA9160 > UBA9160 > UBA9160 > MYXO. The sequence goes on along the minus strand of CAVQAY010000003.1, from coordinate 188,606 downwards.
CGGGGTCGCGGCCGCCGTCGTGCCCGATCAGCTCAAGAGCGGCGTCACGACGCCGTGTCGCTACGAGCCCGGCGTACAGCGCGCCTACGAGGAGCTGGCGCAGCACTACGGCACGGCGATCCTCCCGGCGCGCCCCGGCAAGCCGCGCGACAAGGCCAAGGTCGAGGTCGCCGTCCAGGTGGCCGAGCGCTGGATCCTGGCGCGGCTGCGCAACGAGACCTTCTTCTCGCTGGCGGCGCTGAACGCCCGGATCCGCGAGCTGCTCGCCCTGGATCTCAACGCCCGCACGATGCGCGCCTACGGCGCCAGCCGGCAGGAGCTCTTCGAGCGGCTCGACCGTCCGGCGCTGAAGCCGCTCGCCCGCGGAGCGCTTCGTGCACGCCGAGTGGAAGACCGCGCGCGTGAACCTCGACTACCACGTCGAGCTCGACCGCCACTACTACTCCGTGCCCCACGCCCTCGTCCACGAGCAGGTCGAGCTGCGCTTCACCGCGGCGACGGTCGAGGTCTTCTTGCGCGGCCAGCGCGTGGCTGCGCATGCGCGCAGCAGCGAGCGCGGCCGCCACACGACGATCGCGGCGCACATGCCGAAGGCGCATCAGAAGCACCTGGCGTGGACGCCGTCGCGGCTCGTCCACTGGGCCGACGAGCATCGGGCCCTGCACCCAGAAGTTGGTAGAGGCGATCCTCGCCGATCGCCCGCACCCCGAGCAGGGCTACCGCTCGTGCCTCGGCATCCTGCGCCTGGCCAAGCGCTACGGCCCCGAGCGGCTCGAGGCCGCGTGCACGCGCGCGGTCGCCGCCCGCGCGCGCTCGTATCGCCATGTCGACTCGATCCTGAAGCGCGGCCTCGATCGCGTGCCGCTGCCCGCGATCGCTGCGCGCGGCAGCGCCCGCCATCGCACGAGAACGTGCGCGGCGCCGACTACTACCAACTCCCACCCCGAACGAAGGAGACGTGCATGCTGAACGAACCGACGATGGAGAAGCTGATGACCCTGCGACTGAACGCACTGGCGGCGGCCTGGACGGAGCAGCAGCGAAGCCCGGACAGCAGCAGTCTCTGCTTTGACGAGCGCCTCGGCGCTGCTCGTCGACGCCGAGTGGCTCGACCGCCAGAACAAGCGCCTCGGCCGCGCGCTGCGCGAGGCGAAGCTGCGGCTCCCGAACGCCTGCATCGAGGACCTCGACTACCCGGCCCGCCGGCAGCTCGATCGCACCGTCGTGCGTCAGCTCGCGACCTGCGCCTGGGTCGAGCAACACCACAACGTCGTCATCACCGGACCGACCGGCGTCGGCAAGACCTACCTCGCGTGTGCGCTCGCGCAGCAGGCCTGTCGCAAGGGCTACCGGGCCCTGTACCGCCGCGTCCCGCGCCTCTTCGACGAGCTCACGCTCGCCCGCGCCGACGGCACCTACCCGCGGCTGCTCGCCCGCCTCGCCCGCATCGACGTGCTCGTCCTCGACGACTGGGGCCTCGCGCCCTTCGCCGACCTCGAGCGCCGCGATCTGCTCGAGATCATCGAGGACCGCCACGGCAACCGATCCACGATCCTCACCAGCCAGATCCCCGTCGCGAAGTGGCACGACCACCTCGGCGACCCCACCGTCGCCGACGCCATCTGCGATCGCCTGCTCCACAACGCCCACCCGCTCGTGCTACAAGGGCCGTCGCGAAGGAAGGGATCCCTCGAGAAAGACTGAAACCAACCAGCGTCGCTCCGCTCCGTTCACGATGCCCGATCGGAGTGTTCACGATGAGCGAAATGCGCAGCCTACGGGATCACGGAGACGGACGTCGAGAGGTTTCCGCGGCTCTCGAGCCGCGGCTCCATTGAAGCGCAAGCGTGCTCGAGACGAGCGCTGGCCAGGCGCTCGGTTTCCGCGGCTCTCGAGCCGCGGCTCCATTGAAGCGCGCGAGCGAGGCCGCGAGCTGCAGGAAGGCGATGCCGGTTTCCGCGGCTCTCGAGCCGCGGCTCCATTGAAGCGACCGTACCAGGGTCCCGTCGATGGCCTTGCGCTCCGGTTTCCGCGGCTCTCGAGCCGCGGCTCCATTGAAGCCGCGAGCGCGGCGCACCGGCACGCTTCCGCGGCTCTCGAGCCGCGGCTCCATTGAAGCCGCAGCTCGATGGCGTCCTCGCCACCGCGCGGTTTCCGCGGCTCTCGAGCCGCGGCTCCATTGAAGCTGCTCGGCGCCGCACCGACGGCCGCCGTCGCGCCACGTTTCCGCGGCTCTCGAGCCGCGGCTCCATTGAAGCGGCCCGGTAGCGAGCGACGTCTCCGGCCGCTGACCGAGTTTCCGCGGCTCTCGAGCCGCGGCTCCATTGAAGCGACGACAGGCGCGACGCCACGAGCGCGTCGCGTCGGTTTCCGCGGCTCTCGAGCCGCGGCTCCATTGAAGCGACGACGGCGCGAGCACCGACGAGCCGGCTCGGCCGAGTTTCCGCGGCTCTCGAGCCGCGGCTCCATTGAAGCGGCGACGTCGCGGACGTCCAGGCACTGCGCTGCGTCGTTTCCGCGGCTCTCGAGCCGCGGCTCCATTGAAGCTGACCGAGCGTCGTCGACGGCGCGCGGACCGCGAGCGTTTCCGCGGCTCTCGAGCCGCGGCTCCATTGAAGCGATGCGACAGCGCTGCGCGTCGTCCACGGCGGATCGTCGTTTCCGCGGCTCTCGAGCCGCGGCTCCATTGAAGCGACACGGCGAGCTCGACACGTCGAAGCCGTCGCCGGTTTCCGCGGCTCTCGAGCCGCGGCTCCATTGAAGCGCGCACGAGCGCGCCGAGCGACGCTCAGCGCGTCCTCGTTTCCGCGGCTCTCGAGCCGCGGCTCCATTGAAGCGGAGCACGTGCAGGCTCGGCCATGAGCGCGGACGGCGAGTTTCCGCGGCTCTCGAGCCGCGGCTCCATTGAAGCTGGGGCGCATGGGCATGCGCGGGGCGGCTTGCGCAGTTTCCGCGGCTCTCGAGCCGCGGCTCCATTGAAGCTGGGCGGCTGTGCCGCTTGACTCGATGCGCTGGTCGCGTTTCCGCGGCTCTCGAGCCGCGGCTCCATTGAAGCTACGAGGAAGGTAGGTACTCAATGAAGGCGATTATCTCGTTTCCGCGGCTCTCGAGCGGGGATGTCCCTCTCGTTGTTGATCTTGGGTGAGCGGCGGCTCCTTGGGGAAGCATGTTACGCGACGCGCTTGTCGAGATCGAGCGCCTTGCCGGCAGCGTGACGCTCGATCGCAGAGAAGAGGGTCTTGAGGTCCCGATGGCCTCGGATCCTGCGGAACCTGCGCTTCGCCTCGAAGATCCCGGCCGCGATCCAGCGCACGATCATGCTGCCGTCGCGCCAGCGCTTGACGTTGCGCGTGAAGCGACCGAGCGAGGCCGTTGAGGTTCTCGATCGGGTTCGTGCTGCGCAGCGTCCGGTAGAGCGCGCCCGTGATGCCGAGCCGCTGCAGCGTCAGCGTCTCCTCGAGCCCTTCGCGCAGCGACGCGGCAGCGCCGGGATGTGCGCGCTCCAGCGACTTGGCGAGCCGCTCGAGCTGCCGCTGCGCCAGCGCGGCGTCCGCCGTGTCATAGGCCTGCTGCATCGCCTTGCGCACGCTCGGCCGCATCCGCTCGGGCAGGTGCTCGAGGACGTTGCGCCGCTTGTGGACCTGGCAGCGCTGCACGAGCGCCGAGCTCCCGAAGACCGCCGTGATGGCCTTGCGCAGTGCCTTTCGCGCCGTCGATCGCGAACAGCAGCGGCCGATCCGGCGAGAGCCCTCGATCGACCAGGTCGCGCGAGCAGCGCGCGGACGACCGTGGCGTTCTCCGTCGTGCCCTCCCGGAGCCCCAGGACGTGCTTCTGGCCCTCGGCGTCGATGCCGAGCGCGATCAGCACCACGTGCTCGCGGAAGTGGATGCCGTCGATCTGCACCACCCGCAGGTCCAGAGCCCCGAGCGGCTGCGACATCCGCTCGGCCAGCTGCTGCGGCCGAGAGCGCGACGAAGCGCCGCGAGACGGCGCTCCGCGACACCGAGCGCTCGCCCAGACTCTCGGGCACGGCATCGAGCGAGCGGCGGTAGTCGCGGTTCGATACCCCGAGCGCGATCGCCTCGAGCGTCCGGGCGTCGAGCGGGTCCCGCCCCGCCGCGAAGGCGAAGCTCGGCAGGGCGAGCTCACCCTGGGTCGCAGACCGGACCCGAGGCCGTTGCAGCACGATCCGCCGGCCACCGAGCGTCACCTCGCCCCGAGTTCGTCCCGCCCGCGTGGCGACTGCGCTCCGGCACGCGCTTCCACTTCGGTCCGCACAGTGCCTCGCGGTCCTGCTCGAGCATCGCCTCGAACACCTGAAGACCCGTCGACACCACAAGGTCGAGCAGGCCCTGCTTGGCGTCCCGGAGGACACTGGCCAGGGGCAGCGGGATCTAGATCGTCGCCAGCGCGGCCGGCGCAGCGACTTCGCAAGGCCTCGAACCTGTGACAAGCTTCGACATGGCGGTTCCTTTCTGTTGGTTTGGCGACCACCGTCCTACCACAGGACGGCGAAAGGAACCGCCGCTCTCTATTCCCCTATTTCAACACCCTCCGGGACATCCCCCCTCTCGAGCCGCGGCTCCATTGAAGCCGCGCAGGCGTCCCGTGACCACGTCGACATCCCCGCGGTTTCCGCGGCTCTCGAGCCGCGGCTCCATTGAAGCCGATGAACGGCGGGCTCTCGTCCAGTATGCCGGCCGGTTTCCGCGGCTCTCGAGCCGCGGCTCCATTGAAGCGAGATGTACGGAATCTCGGAACCGAAGAACCAGAGGCGTTTCCGCGGCTCTCGAGCCGCGGCTCCATTGAAGCCAGACCGACGACAACATCCACCCGAACGACAAGGGAAGTTTCCGCGGCTCTCGAGCCGCGGCTCCATTGAAGCTTCGCCATTTCGTCTCCTTTCCTGCGCGCTCCACGCGCGGTTTCCGCGGCTCTCGAGCCGCGGCTCCATTGAAGCGGCGCGGCATCCGGGGAACCAGCCGCGCACCAAGGAGGTAGGGCAGCCATGCTGATCGACGATGAACACAAGCTGACCCGGACCGTGCTCGACAACGGACGGACCCTTGTAGTCCGCGGGCGGGCACAGGGGCTCCTCGACGCCCTCGAGCTGATCAAGTGGGTCTGCTACGCCGACAGCGTCCCCGACGGGATGCTCCCCATGAAGATCACGCTCGACCGCCGAGAAGACGTGGACGGAGACGTTTACCGCGTGAAGGTCTCCTTCTCGCGCCCACCGCCCAAGAGTAAGCCCGTGCCAGGACCGGGAACGGTCCCAGGCACACGGCCGTGAGCCAGGGTTCCCGGTTTTCGCGGCCCTCAAGAGGCCCGTTGGGGTCCGGCTGCCCGCGCGTCGCGTGTCAACCCGCTCGCTTGCGACGCAGCTCTGCGACTTTCTCCGCGAGCAGGATCTCGAGCAGCGACTGGTACGGAACGTCGCGGTCCTTCGCGAGAACACGAAGCTCCTGGAGCAAAAGGTGGCTCCCCTCGTTCGTCGCGTCGAGGGCGAGGGGGCACCTCCTCGCCGCGCCCTACGCGCCGGGGCCCACCGGGCAGCCGACGCCGGTGCCGTGCATGGCGCAGTAGCCACCCGGGTTCTTGGCGAGATACTGCTGGTGGTATGCCTCGGCGTAGTAGAACGGCGGCGCATCGAGGATCTCCGTCGTGATGCGGCCATGGCCTGCGGCTTCGAGACGCGCTTGGTAGAGATCGCGAGACGCCAGCGCCGCCGCTCGCTGTGCGGGCGAGAAGGTGTAGATACCCGAGCGATACTGGGTGCCGACGTCGGCCCCCTGGCGCATGCCCTGGGTGGGGTCGTGGCCCTCCCAGAAGATCCTGAGCAGCGCCTCGTAGCTCGTCCGCTTCGGATCGAAGACGACGCGAACCACCTCGTTGTGTCCGGTCCGGCCGGTGCACACCTCGTCGTAGGTCGGGTTCGGCGTCATCCCGCCGGCGTAGCCGACGGCGGTCGAATGGACCCCGTCGGTCTGCCACAGAAGACGCTCCGCTCCCCAGAAGCAGCCCATGCCGAAGAGGGCGAGCTCGATCCCCGGCGGAAAGGGCGGCGCGAGGCGGGCGCCGAGGACGAAGTGCTTCTCCGGAACCGGCAAGGCCTCGGGGCGGCCAGGGAGGGCTTCCTCGCGGGTAGGCATCCGGACCCTCGTCGTGAAGCGATCCATGCGGCGGGCCTCCCATCCGAAAGAGTAGGATCTCCGGGACGCCCGAGCCGTAGACCCGCCTCGGACGGGAGAGGGGAACGATGCCGAAGGCGACGGCGTGGACCGCGGCCGATCTTCCCGACCTCTCGGCTCGGGTGTGCGTCGTGACCGGCGGTAACAGCGGGATCGGCCTCGAAACCGCGCGTCAGCTGGCGCGCAGCGGGGCCCGTGTCGTCATCGCCTGCCGCGACGCCCGGAAGGCCAGTGCAGCGATCGACGAGATCCGCACCACTTCGCCCCGGGCGGTACTCGAGGCGTTGCCGCTCGACCTCGCCGACCTGTCATCGGTCCGCGCGTTCGCAGGAACCCTCCAGAGCCGCCACTCACGCGTCGACGTGCTGTGCAACAACGCCGGCGTCATGGCCCTTCCCTACTGCAAGACCGCCGACGGCTTCGAGATGCAGCTCGGAACGAACCATCTCGGCCACTTCGCCCTCACGGGGCTGCTCCTCGACCTGCTCCTCGCGTCGCCGGATCCGCGCGTCGTCACCGTCGGCAGCAACGCCCACCGGATCGGGCGAATCTGTTTCGAGGATCTGCAGGGCGAGCGGCGCTATTCGAAGTGGAAGGCCTACGGACAGAGCAAGCTCGCAAACCTGCTCTTCGCCTATGAGCTGGCGCACCGCGCCGAGAAGGCGGGCGCGAGCCTCGTCTCGGTGGCCGCCCACCCCGGCTACGCAGCGACGAATCTGCAAGGCGGGGCGGCACGGATGCAGCGCTCACGGCTGGCCGCGCGCATCTTCGCCCTCGGAAACCGTCTCCTCGCACAATCATCCGCCATGGGAGCCCTGCCGGTGCTCTACGCGGCCGCGGCGCCGGGGGTACGCAGCGGCGACTATTACGGGCCCGGGGGAGCTGGGCAGAACTGGGGCCCTCCGCGAAAGGTCGCATCGAGCGCCCGCTCCCACGACCGCGAAGCCGCAGCGCGACTGTGGGACGTCTCCACCGCGCTGACCGGGGTGGCCTACGACGCCCTCGGGCGCTGACCCGGTGAGCGGCGGCGCGAGCGCGACGCCGGACGCCGCAGCGCTGTTCGAGGCGCGCGGGCTCTCGAAGTCCTACATCGTGGGAGAGGTCCAGGTACAGGCCCTCGCGAACGTCGACCTCGACCTGTACCGCGGCGAGCTGGTGGTGCTGCTCGGCCCCTCGGGCAGCGGCAAGTCGACGCTGCTCAACATCCTGGGGGGGCTCGATCTGCCGACTCGCGGCAGCGTCCGCTTCCTCGATCACGATATCACCCATGCCGGCGAGGAGGCGCTGACGCGGTTCCGGCGCGAGCACGTCGGGTTCGTCTTCCAGTTCTACAACCTGATCCCGAGCCTCACCGCCCGCGAGAACGTCGCGCTGGTGACCGAGATCTCGCCGCGTGCGATGCCGCCCGAGGAGGCCCTCGAGAGGGTCGGTCTCCACGACCGCCTCGATCACTTCCCATCGCAGCTCTCCGGCGGCGAGCAGCAGCGCGTCGCCATCGCGCGAGCGGTCGCGAAGCGACCCGACGTGCTGCTTTGCGACGAGCCGACCGGAGCGCTCGACTGCGAGACGGGAACCCGGGTTCTCGAGGTCCTGGCGCGGGCGAACGAGGAACTCGGAACGACGACCGCGATCATCACCCACAACGCGGCGATCTCTGCGATGGCCGATCGGGTGATCCGGATGCGAAGCGGAGCGATCGTCGACGTCAACGTCAACGCCCAGCGCGCTGCGCCTTCGAGCCTCGAATGGTAGGCCCGCGGTGAAGGCGCTCGACCGCAAGCTCGTTCGCGATCTGCGCAGCCTTCGCGGCCAAGTGGCGGCCATCGCGCTGGTGGTGGCGTGCGGCGTCGCGACGGTCGTGACGACCCGCACCGCCTACGAATCGTTGGTGGGCGCGCGCGCCGACTACTACGCGCGGTACCGCTTCGCGGAGGTGTTCGCCCATCTGAAGAGGGCACCGGAGTCTCTCCGGGCGCAGATCGCAGCGATCCCTGGGGTTGCTGCTGCGCAGACGCGGGTGGTCGCCGACGTGACCCTCGACGTTCCAGGGCTCGACGAGCCCGCGACGGGGCGCCTCGTCTCGCTCCCCAACGTCGAAGAGCCGCTGCTGAACGCGGTCCACCTGCGGGCAGGCCGTCGCCTCGATCCCACGCACCGCGACGAGGTGCTCGTATCCGAGGCCTTCGCCGAGGCGAACCGCCTGCGCGTCGGCGACTCGCTCGGCGCCGTACTCAACGGCCGCTGGGAACGGCTGCGGATCGTCGGCATCGCGCTCTCACCGGAGTACGTCTACGAGATCCGACCGGCTGACCTCTTCCCCGATCCGCGCCGCTTCGGTGTTCTCTGGATGAGCCGCGCCGCGCTCGGCCCGGCGTTCGACCTCGACGGCGCCTTCAACGACGTCTCGCTCACGCTGGTTCGTGGAGCGAGCGAGCCCGAGGTGATCGCGCAGCTCGACCGGATTCTCGAGCGACATGGCGGACTCGGAGCCTACGGACGGGACGAGCAGGTGTCGGCGCGTTTCGTCGCCGACGAGATCGCGCAGAACCGCATCAGCGGGACGGTGCTCCCGGCGATCTTCCTCGGCGTCGCGGCCTTCCTGCTCCACATCGTCCTCTCGCGCCTGGTCTCGACCCAGCGCGAGCAGATCGCGGTGCTGAAAGCCTTCGGCTACCCGCATTCGGCAGTGGGCGTCCACTACCTGCTGCTGGCGATGTCGGCGGTGGCGATCGGGGCCGTGCTCGGCGTGGGACTCGGACTCTGGATGGGCTCGCTCGTGAACGCGATGTACCACGACTTCTACCGCTTCCCGCACTTCCCGTACGAGCCGGGAGGAGGCGCGATCGCGATCGCCGTGGCGGTGAGCGCGGCCGCTGCCGCGCTCGGGGCGCTCTCGGCCGTGCGGCGCGTGCTCGCGCTTCCGGCCGCCGAAGCGATGCGGCCCGAGCCCCCGGCGCGCTTCCGTGCAGGCTGGATCGAGCGCGCGGGCCTGCTGCGCCGGCTCTCGGCATCGGCGAGGATGATCGTGCGCAACCTCGCGCGCAGGCCCGTTCGGGCGGGGCTGTCGATCCTCGGACTCGCCCTTGCGGTGTCGATCCTCGTCCTCGCGCGATTCTTCGCCGATGGGATCCAGACCCTCGCCGACGTCCAGTTCCGCGCCGCCCAGCGCGAGGACATCGCGGTCTCGTTTCACGAGCCGCTCTCGGCACGCGTACGCTACGAGCTGGAGGTACTCCCGGGCGTACTCGCTGCGGAAACCTACCGGGCGGTTCCAGCACGGGTTCGCTTCGAGCACCGGAGCCGGCGCGTCGCGGTGCTCGGGCTTCCAGCGATGCCGTCACTGCGGCGCGTCGTCGACCGCGACGGCCTCCCGGTGCAGATCCCACCCGAGGGCGCCGTCCTGACCAGCCACCTGGCGACGCTGCTCGGCGTCCGCGCGGGAGAGATCGTCACGCTCGAGGTGCTCGAGGGGAGGCGCCCGCGCATCGACGTCCCAGTCGCCTCGCTCGCCGACGAGCTGCTCGGCCTGAACGTCTACCTCGACTCCCGCACGCTGGCGCGGCTGATGGAGGAGCAGGGCAGCGTCTCCGGAGCCTTCCTGCGGGTGGACGCCGCCGCGGCGAGCGACCTCCACCAGCGCCTCAAGCGGATGCCTGCGGTCGCGGGAGTCGGCAGCCGCCGCGCCGCGCTCGCGAGCTTCGAGGCGACGCTGGCCCGGGCCCTCGGCGTCATGAACACGATCCTCGTTGCCTTCGCCTGCGTGATCGCCGCCGCGATGGTGTACAACTCCGCACGCATCGCACTCTCCGAGCGCGGCCGCGAGCTGGCAAGCCTGCGGGTACTCGGATTCTCGCGGCGCGAGGTCGTCCAGATGCTCCTCGGCGAACAGGCCCTGCTCCTCGTCCTGGCGCTACCCCTGGGCTTCTGGATCGGCCACGCCCTCGCGACCCTCCTCGCCGAGGCCTACGCCTGGGAGCTGTTCCGCATGCCGCTGGTGGTGACGCCCCGCACCTACGCATTCGCGGCGACGATCACCGTCACCGCGGCGATCGGCTCGGGGGTCCTCGTCCGCAGGCGCCTCCACCGCCTCGACCTGGTCGCGGCGCTGAAGAGCCGGGACTGACCGTGCCCCTCGCACGACGCGCGCTCCTCGCGGGAATCGCGATCGCTGCGGTCGGCACCCTCGTCTTCGTCTTCCGGTCCCCGCCGGTCCCCGTGGAGACGGCCGAAGCCGACCGCGGCCCGCTGCTCGTGACCGTCGACGAGGAGGGAGAGACCCGCGTCCGGGATCGCTTCGTCGTCGCAGCGCCCACGGCGGGGCGCGTCCAGCGCATCGCCCTCGACGCCGGCGACGCCGTCGAGACGGGCGCGGTCGTGGCCCGGCTGCACCCGGCTCCCCTCGACCGGCGAACCCGAGCCGCTGCCGAGGCGCGAATCGAGGCGGCGCAGGCGCACCTCGCTGCGGCAGGCGCGGCCGTCCGCAGCGCCGAAGCGGCCTTCGCCCAGGCCGGACGCGATGCGCGCCGCATGGAGCGCCTGCACGCCGCGGGAAGCGCCGCCGAGGGGCAGCTCGAGCGTACGCTCCTCGAGGAGACGACACGCCGTCAGGGTCTGCTCGCTGCACGCTCGGCAGCGACGGCCGCGACCCACGAGCTGGAGGAGGCGCGAGCGACGCTGTTGGCCGCAGAGGGAGGAGATGGCGAGTCTCGATCCGCGTGCGGCGGCGAAGCCTGCATCGAGCTACGCGCTCCGGTGTCGGGAAGGATCCTGCGTGTTCCGGAGAAGAGCGAGCGCGTCGTCGGCGCCGGCGCTCCGCTGCTCGAGATCGGCGATCCGTCCGCCCTCGAAATCGTGGTCGACGTGCTCTCGCCGGACGCGGTACGCATCCAGCCCGGCGCAAGGATGCTGCTCGATCGCTGGGGCGGCGATGACGTCATCGCGGCCCACGTCCGGTACGTGGAGCCCTCGGGCTTCCGGAAGATCTCGACCCTCGGCGTCGAGGAGCAGCGCGTCAACGTGATTGGGGATTTCGACGACCACCCGGAGGGCCTCGGCGATGGCTTCCGGGTGGAGGCGCGCATCGTGGTCTTCGAGAGCACCGACGTGCTGCGCGTTCCGGCGAGCGCCCTCTTCCGCCACGGGCAGGGTTTCGCCGTCTTCGTAGTCGATGGAGGCCGCGCCCGACGAAGGGAGATCGAGATCGGCGAGCGAGGCAGCGGCTTCGCCTCTGTCCGCAGCGGTCTCGAGGCGGGTGAGCGCGTCGTCCTGCACCCGAGCGATCGGATCGGCGACGGAGTGAGGGTCCGGGAGGAGAGCGACGGATGAGGGCGAGCGAGGAGTTTCCCCTCGCCTTCCGCATCGAATTCGGGCACGATGCCGTGGGGGGAAGCTGATCGACACACGGAGCCACCATGCACCTGCTCGTACGCTGCCGCTCGTCCGCTTCGCTTCGATCGATCGTGTTGCTCGCACCGTTGCTGGCGTTGTTGCCGGCGGCCTGCGCGAGTACGAACGCGGGCCCCTCCCTCGTTGCGACGCCGGCGCCCGCGTCGAAAGAGCGCATCCCCCTCGGCTTCGGATGGCCCGCCGGCTTCGCTGCGCGCGTCCGGGGCACCGAGGCGAGCCGCTTCGTGAGCGGCGCCGTTCGCAACGAGGCGCAGACGGAGCTCGCATATCGGATGCAGATCGAGTCCGGCGCCGAGGGCCTGCGGGTCCGCTACGACGACTTCTCCCTGCCCGACCCGCAGCGCTCGGGCTTGGTGCGGCTCGCCGGAGTTCCGGGCCTCGAGCCGCTCACCGCGGCGCTCCAGCCGAGCTTCGTCGTGTCGGACGACGGGCGGATCACCGGAACTCCCGATCTCGACACGGTGGTCGAGTCCATCAACCGGGAGCTCGAACGGCTGCACGCCCGGCCGGGCGGCCTTCCCCACGGCGCACCCCTGCTGCCGACGCGCTTCTCGGCCGAGGTGTTCCGGCGCCACGTGCCCGAGGAGTGGGTCCCCATGGTCGAGCTGTGGACCGGGCGCGAAATCGAGCTCGGCTCCCGCTACGAGGTCGATCTCGTTGCGCGCCTTCCGCTCCTCGATGGCCGGACGATCCGCATGGATGGCGAGCTGCTGGTGAGCGAGCGGATCCCGTGCGGCGAGGGAGGCGAGGTCCGCTGCGTCGAGCTGCTGATGGTCTCGCGGCCGGATCCGATGGCTCTCGCGCCCCTCCTCGACGCGGCGCAGGGGCCGAGTACGGAGGATGGGCCTCGGGCTGGCAGCCTCGCCGCCCTCGAGCTCGATGAGACGATCCGCCTGGTGACGGAGCCGGAGACCCTCGTGCCGTACCGCGTCTCGACGACCCGGCGCGCGCGCGTCTCCGTGCGGCTCGCCGACGGCTCGCTCCATACCGACTCCCTCGACCAGGAGCTCGACCTCGTGTTCCATCCCGAGACCTGACGATCCGCCGCAGGAGGGGGCCGTGCCGATCCCGAAGCAGGGGCTTTCGCGAGACGAGGTATTCCGCCAGCTCGAAGGCTTCCGCGCGCAGGACATGCCGTGGCGGGACGGGCGCACGTGGGCCTACGTCTACGATCCCGGCAAGGACGCCGAGGAGGTCATCAAGCAAGCATTCTCCATGTATCTCACCGAGAACGCCCTCGACCCGACGGTGTTCCCGAGCATGCTTGCGCTCGAGAACGACCTCGTGGCGATGGCCGCAGCGCACCTCCAGGGTGACGAGAACGTCGTCGGAAACTTCACGAGCGGAGGCACCGAGAGCATCATTCTCGCGGTGAAGACGGCGAGAGACCGTGCCCGAGCGCTGCGGCCCGAGATCCGGGAGCCGGAGCTGCTGCTTGCGAGCACCGGCCACGCTGCCTTCCAGAAGGCATGCCACTACCTGGATGTGCGGCCCGTGGTCGTTCCGGTCGATCCGAAGACATTCAAGGCCGACCCGGTGGCGATGCGGGCCGCGGTGACGAAGAACACCGTCCTCATGGTCGGCTCTGCGGTTTCCTACGCCCACGGCGTCGTCGACCCGATCCGGGAGCTCGGCGAGATCGCGCTCGAACGGGGGCTCCTGCTCCACGTCGACGGCTGCATGGGAGGCTTCCTGCTGCCGTACTTTCGCCGGCTCGGGGCGCCGGTTCCGGACTTCGAGTTCCACGTTCCCGGCGTGACATCGATCTCGATGGACTTCCACAAGTACGCGTTCGCGGCCAAGGGAGCGTCGGTGATCCTCCACCGCAGCGCCGAGCTGCGGAAGTACCAGATCTACGCCTGCTCCAACTGGACCGGCTACACGGTGATCAACCCGACCGTGCAGAGCACGAAGTCGGGCGGCCCGCTCGCCGCCGCGTGGGCCGCTCTCCACTTCATCGGCGACGACGGCTACCTCGAGATCGCTCGGACCGTTCTCGAAGCCACACGGCGGATCGCCGCAGGCGTTCGCGAGATTCCGGGCCTCCGGCTGCTGGGCGAGCCCGAGATGAACCTCGTGGCGTTCACTTCGGACGAGGTGAGCGTCTTCCACGTGATCGACGAGATGAAGCAGCGAGGCTGGTACATCCAGCCGCAGCTCGGCTTCGGCAACTCCAAGGAGAACATCCACCTCTCGATCAATCCGGCCAGCGCACGCTGGGTCGATGCCCTCCTCGCAGACCTGCAGGAGTGCGTCGAGAAGGCGCGGTCGATGCCGAGCAGCGACCTCGCCTCGAAGCTCGAGCCGCTGCTGAAGACCCTCGATCCGAAGACCCTCGGCGACGATCAGCTTCGCGGGATGCTGGCATTGGCGGGGGCCGGCGGGGCCGCGCTCCCGTCGCGGATGGCAGACGTGAACGAGGTGATGAACGCGCTTCCGGCGGCCCTCCGCGAGAAGCTGCTGGTCACCTACTTCAACACGCTCTATCGCCAGTCCGAGACGCCCGACTAGAACCCGGCGCGACACAGGTGCCGCCTGGAGGAGAGCGCGCCCTCTACGGAATGACGAGGGTGGCGAGCCCGAGCAGCATTCCCATGGAGACGACGTCCGTCGCCGTCGTCAGGAAGATCGACGACGCGGTGGCGGGGTCGGCTCCGACCTTCCGGAGGGCGAGCGGAATCAACGCCCCCGAGATTCCGCTCATGATGCACGAGACGATCATCGCCACCCACACCACCATGGCGAGGGTGAACGCGTTGGGGTTCGCCTGGGAGCTCGCGATCAGGTACATCCCGAGGGCCGCGCTCAGGCCCACGAGCACGCCGTTCAAGAGGCCGAGAAGCGCCTCCTTGGTCACGAGAGCTCGCTCGCGGCCTGTACGCAGCTCGCCGAGCGTGAGCCCACGCAAGGCCACGGCCAACGCCTGGCAGCCCGTGTTCCCCGACTGTCCGGCGAGAACCGGAAGGAAGACCGCCAGCAGGACGATGCGGTCGATCGTGTCCTGGAACGCTCCCACGACGCCCGCAGCGACGAAGGCGGTGAGCAGGTTGAGCTGCAGCCAGGGGTGGCGGAAGCGCAGGCTCCGCCGCCACGGTGTCGAGAGACGCTCCTCCTTGTCGACACCGACCATCGATCCGGGCATCGCGCTGAACTCGATCGCCTGCTCTTCGAAGAGCGCGGCGCCGCGCACCAGGCCGACGAGCCGTCCGGCGTCGTCGCAGACCGGGTAGATCGGAAAATGGCGGTTCAGGGTAGCCTTCCAGGCGTCTCCCAGCGGCATCGAGGGGGGGAGCGAGAACGGGTCGCGGAGCATGACGTCTGCGAGGGTGCTCTCTCGATCGGAGAGCAGGAGATCGCGGAACGTGACGACGCCGACCAGGCGCGCAGAGCCGTCCACGACGAAGACGTAGGTGACGAAGACCTGCCGGACCAGCTCGCGCAGCTCTTCGATCGCCTCCGCAACGGTCCGCCCCGGCGTGAAGACTGCGGTCGGCGCCTCCATCATGCGGCCGACGCTGTCCTTCGGGAACGTCGTATTGAAGGACCACTGGCCCGCCAGGTCCGGTGGAAGCCCCGCGCAGATCTCTCCTCGCCGCTCCTCCTCGAGGAGCGCGAGAAAGTCGACCGCAACCACGGTGCGGGTGTGCTGCAGGGCTGCGGCGAGCTGTGCGCTCGGCGTCTTTCTGAACTTCCGGATGGCCTCCGCCGCCGCCGACCTTCCGATCTCGGAGGCGAGGGCGTCGATGTCGGCGGCCGGGAGCGTTTCGGGGAGTTCCATGGGCGTCCTCGCGCAGCCCGCGCAGGGTAGGAGCAACGGCGGCGCGGTCAACCTCCGACGCGAGCTTGGTCGATGGCCGCGCCCCCGCCCACCCGCGCTACGCTCTCGGGGCCGGGCCGGGCGATCACCGTCTTCGCGACGCGCGGCAGCCCCGCGGGAGGATTCATGACCGGAGCGTTCGCCCTTCCCGAGCCGGGCGCGAGCGCGCCGTGATGCGCCGGCCGGTGCTTCCGGGACCCGGCGGACAGGGCTGGCAACTGAACCCCGAGGCCGGGAGCCATCCGATTCCGGCGGATCCGCGCGAGATCGAGGCGGCGCTGCGCGCGGGAGAGGTCACGTGGAAACGCTTCCCGTACTACGAGGAGCGCTACGGCGAACGGGGGCGCAGCTTCACTCGCAGCGACAGCGCATGGCTCGTGACGCTCTGCGAGCAGGAAGAGGCCGTGGCGCACGAGCAGGTCGCCTGGCTCGGAAGCGTCCTCGCGGCACGCGGCATGCCCCGCTGGCTTCTCGAGCAGCACCTCGGCGTGCTCCACGACGAGCTCGTCCGGTCGATCCCCGATCTGGCTTCCGCGTTCGGGAATCTGCGGGCCGCCGCCGAGATGCTCGCGGCCGAGCGGCGCGCCCACCTTGGCGACGACGAGCTCCACGACCTCACCATCGCGTTCGACTCGCGGGTTCCGTCCGAGTGGAGCGAGCGGCTTCCCGAGACCGGCGCGCTCCTGGGCGCCGCCGTTGCGGACGAGCGAGCAGGAGTAGAGAACGCGGTCGCCAGCCTCACCGCCTGGCTCTCCGATCCTGGGCGGTTTCCCGATTCGTGGATCGCTGCGGTGGCCACGACGGTCCGGGAGGCGCAGGCCCTCGCGCGCTAACGTATAGGGTCGGGGAGGCGCCGGGATGGAGACTGGGCGGTCGGTTCGGCCGGGCGGACGCTGGTGCGCGGCGCATCGCCAGCGCTCGGTGCAACCGGACCTGCAGCGGCGCGGACGATGAACGGCCCGCGCACGGTGGCCGGCGGCTTGTCCGCCAAGCCCGCGTGGTTCGCCATGGACGCGGAGGCCGTGCTGCAGCGCGTCGGGTCGTGCCGCGAGGGCCTCACCTGCGAGGAGGCGTCCGCGCGGCTCTTGGAGCACGGGCGCAACGTGCTGCCGCAGGCGCGGGGCGACACGGCGCTCGAGCTGATCTGGCGCCAGATCAACAGCCCCCTCATCTGGGTTCTCGTCGCATCGGGAATCCTCGCGATGACCATCGATCCGACCGACGGCGTCAAGAACGGCCTCGTGATCCTCGCCGTCGTCCTCCTCAACACCCTCATCGGCTTCGTCCAGGAGTACAAGGCCGGGAGGGCGATCGACTCCCTCTCTCGCATGGTTCCCGAGACGGTCACCGCTGCTGCGCGACAGGAGGAAGACGCCACTACCAGCGGCGGAGCTCGTCCCGGGGGACATCGTGCTCCTCGGCAGCGGAGATCGCGTTCCCGCGGACATGCGGCTGGTCGCGGTCCGGAACCTGCAGACCCAGGAAGCGACCCTCACCGGCGAGAGCGTCCCGACGGAGAAGGCGCTCGGTCCCGCGCCTCCGGACGCGGCCGTCGGCGACCGCCGCTGCATGGTCTTCGGCGGAACGCTCGTCGCCTGCGGCACGGGAACCGCGGTCGTCGTCGAGACCGGCACCGCGACCGAGCTCGGAAAGATCTCGGAGATGCTCCGGGAGACCACGAGCCTCGAGACGCCGCTCACGCGCGCCCTCGGTGAGGTCGGCCGTCAGCTCACCGTGGGTATCGTCGTCATCGCCGTCGCGATGCTGGCTGCCGGCGCTTGGCGAAACATGGCCGAAACCGGATCTGGGCTCGTCCTCGCCCTGCGGGAGACCGTGATCTTCGCCATCGCGCTCGCGGTCGGCGCGATCCCCGAGGGCCTTCCCGCCATCGTCACGATCGCGCTGGCCATCGGGGTGCAGCGGATGGCGGCGCGACGAGCGGTGGTCCGCCGGCTGCCGGCCGTCGAGACTCTCGGGTCGACGACGGTGATCTGCTCCGACAAGACGGGGACCCTCACCCGGAACGAGATGACCGTGCAGGCGATCTGGACTCCACGAAGCGGAAGGCTCGCGCTGGGAGGCGTCGGCTACGCGCCCATGGGAGAGCTTCGCCACGACGGCGTCCCGGCCGCCGAGGCGCCGCCCGACGTGGCCGATCTCCTGCTCGCAGGAGCCCTCTGCAACGACGCTGCGCTCGTCGAGGGAGAGGCCGGCTGGACGATCACCGGCGATCCGACCGAGGGGGCCCTCGTCGTGGCGGCAGAGAAGATCGGGGTCGGCGTCGACAAGGCGCGGGAGCGCTTCTTCCGTGTGGATTCGATGCCCTTCGAGAGCGAGAACCAGTTCATGGCGACCCTCCACTCGCCGTCGCCTTTCCCGGGCGGCGCGGAAGGAGCGCGCAGCGCGATCCTGCTCAAGGGCGCCCCCGAGGTGGTGCTTCGGCGCTGCACACTGTCGACCGAGAGCGCCATCGATGCCGAATCCGTCCTCGACGAGGTGGAAGACCTCGCGTCGCGCGGGATGCGCGTTCTCGCGGTCGCGGTACGGCTCGTGTCATCGGAGAAGCAGTTGATCGATCCTGGCGACGTTGCGGGCGAGTTCACCCTCCTCGGCGTCGAGGGGATGATCGACCCGCCGAGAAACGAGGTGATCGACGCCATCCGGAGCTGCCATCGGGCAGGCATCTCGGTCAAGATGATCACGGGCGACCACCCCGCGACTGCACGCGCCATCGGCGCTCAGCTCGATCTGCTCCCCCACCATGGAGGCGGCCGGCTCGTCGTCACGGGGTCGCAGCTCGGCGAGATGTCCGACGAGGAGATCGAGGAAGCGGCCGTCACGAGCAACGTCTTCGCGCGCGTTGCACCGGAGCACAAGCTGCGTCTCGTGCGGGCGCTTCAGCGGCACGGAGAGGTGGTGGCGATGACGGGCGACGGCGTCAACGACGCTCCAGCCCTCAAGCAGGCGAACATCGGCGTCGCCATGGGCATCACGGGGACGAGCGTCGCCAAGGAAGCCTCGGAGATCGTTCTCACGGACGACAACTTCGCGTCGATCACCGCGGCGGTCGAAGAGGGCCGGCGGGTCTACGACAACCTGATCAAGAGCCTCGCCTTCGTGCTGCCGACCAATCTCGGCCTGGCGATGATCCTGATGACGGCCGTTGCGTTGTTTCCGTTCGCCGACGTCGTGCGAACGGTCGGCGGCGACGCGCGGGTAGTCCGCGAGCTGCTCCTTCCGATGCTCCCGGCGCAGATCCTCTGGATCAATCTGGTGGCGACCGTCGCCCTCGCGCTGCCGCTTGCGTTCGAGACGCGCGAGCGGAACGTGATGCGCCGCCCGCCGCGCCAACCCGACGAGCCCGTCCTCTCCGGGTTCGTGATCGCGAGGACGTTCGTCGCAGCGTCGCTCATGTGCACCGGCGCCACGGGGCTCTTCTACTGGGAGTATCAGCGCGCGCTTTCCATGATCGGGTCTCCGGGCCACGAGGGACTCACCGAAGCGATCGTCATGGCAAAGGCGCAGACGATGGCCGTGACGACGGTCATCCTGTTCCAGATCTTCTACCTGCTGAACTGCCGCTCCTTGCGCCACTCGGTCCGGTCGCTCGGCGTGTTCAGCAACAAGGCGATCTTTCTCGGGATCGGAGCGCTCCTCGTCCTCCAGGGCACGTTCATCTACGCGCCCTTCATGCACCGCATCTTCGACTCGGCGCCGCTCCAACCCCAGGACCTGCTGTGGGCCGCTGCGGTCGGGGCGATCATCCTCCCGGTCATCACGATCGAGAAGTGGGACCGTACCCGCCGGGCGCGCCGGGCCGCGCGGCACCGCGCGAGCTGATCGCGCCCGTCAGCGCGGCGAAGGCCGCCGCATCACGCCGAGGCCGATGATCTCACTGAGGGTCTCGAGAGCGGTGTCGAGGGGCAGATCGGCGGTGCCCTCGAGCTCCGAGCGGACGATGGCCCACCCCGCCTCGAAGAGGACGGCCGCGGCGGCGTCGACGTCGAGGGAATCGCGAAGGCTGCCCTCGCGCTGGCCCTCGCGCAGCGTCTCGGCCAGGAGCGCGCGGATGCCGCTCCGCTGGATCTCGGCAGCCCGCCGGGCGGCGACACCGTCGACCAGATGGTCGCCGCCAAAGAGCGACGACCGCAGGAGCTCGTCCGCGCCGTAGTGGTCCGCGGTGGCCCGCACCAGCGCCCGCAGCCGCTCGGGGGCCGACGCAGGTCCGTGCAAGGCCTTGGCTGCGGTGGCCAGGAAGCGCGCCAGCGACGACTCGACCACAGCCAGGTAGGCGTCTTCCTTGGACGAAAAGTGTAGATAGAACGAGCCTTTCCCGGTCTGGGCGTCGCGGGTCACGTCGTCGACCGTGGTGCGGCGGTAGCCGAAGCGGCGAAACCGCACCTCGGCAGCGCGGAGCAGGCGGTCGCGCGGTTCGGCGGCAGACGTCTCCGGACCCATCGCAGAAGAATATGCTTGACGACGACTGACCACAATACTATTTTGGTCATCAGTCATACGAGCTCCGATTCCGGGGCAGCACGAGGGAGGAGCGGATGGACGCGCGGCGGCGGCCGGGAGCCATCGATGCCTGGGCGACGGTCGTCCCTCCCGGACGCGAGGCCCGCTGGCCCGCGCAGTTCTGGCACATCTTCCGCAAGTACGGCGTCGAGGAGCGCTTCCGCCGGGGATTCACCGTCGATCAGGTCGTGAGCGAGATGGACGACGCGGGCGTCGACCTGATCGTTGCCTCCTCCTTCAAGTTCCTCGACACCTGGGTCGTCGACAACGACGAGACGGCGCGCACCGTCGCCGAGGCTCCCGATCGGATGATCGGATGCTTCACGGTCGATATCCGCGACCCGATGCCCGCCATCCGGGAGTTCCGTCGCTGCGTCGAGGAGCTGGGCTTCCGAGCGTTCCGCCTCGAGCCCTATCAGTACGGCGACGGCCGGACGACTGCGCCGCCGCCCACCGACCGCATGTACTGGCCGTTCTACGTCGCGTGCTGCGAGTATGGAATCCCGATCGCGATCCAGGTGGGCCACACCGGCCCGCTACTGCCTTCCGAGTGCGGCCGGCCAATCCATCTCGACCAGGTCGCGCTCACGTTCCCGGAACTCCGGATCCTCGGAACCCACGTGGGAAATCCGTGGGAGGAGGAGATGATGATCCTGGCCTGGAAGCATCCCAACGTCTACATCGAGACGTCGGCGCGGCCGGCGCGCCACTGGCCGGCGCGGCTCAGGGAGTTCGCAGGCGGGTGGGGCCAAGACAAGGTGATCTTCGGCACCGATTACCCGCTCCTGCCGTTCAAGCGCACCGTCGATGACGTCTACGCGTGCGGCTTCGCGGAGGACGCCACCCGCAAGATCCTGCGCGACAACGCCGCGCGGGTCTTCGGGATCGGTGAGTCGCGGGAGGCGTGATGGACGTCCTCCTCACCGCCGAGCAGAAGGCGCTGCGGCGCGAGGTCCGAGCGTACCTCGATGCGGCCTATCCCCCGGAGCGCGTCCTCCAGATGGAGCGCGACGAAGAGTATCCGGAGGAGTTCTGGCGCGAGTGCGGCGCACGAGGATGGACGGGCCTTCCCGTCCCGAAGGAGCACGGCGGACGCGGCGCAGGAGTGCTCGATCTGTGCGTGTTCGTCGAGGAGGTCGCGAAGACCTGCATCTCGCTCTCGACTCTCTACATCACGGCCACCATCTTTGGGAGCCACGCCCTCCACATCTGCGGCAGTCGCGAGCAGCGCGATCGCTTGCTTCCGGCGATCGCCACCGGCGCCGTCCGCTTCGCCCTCGCCATGTCGGAGCCGTCGGCCGGGTCGGACTTCGCCGGAATGCGTACGCGTGCCATCCACGAGGGCGGTGGATGGAAGATCGACGGCGTGAAGGGGCCGATCTCCGGCGCCGAGAAAGCCGAGATCGTGATCACCGCAGCACGAACGGGGAGCTTCGAGGATTCGCGCCAGCGCGGGATCGCGCTCTTCCTGGTCGAGCACGGGACGCCGGGGATGCGCTTCGAGCGCCGTCGCTATGCGTCGATGAAGGCGCTCATGGTGAACGACGTGATCTACGACGGCGTTCGGGTCCCCGAAGGCGCCGTGCTCGGCGACGCCGAGGCGGGCTTCCTCCATCTCGCGCGCCTCATGGACATCGAGCGCACCGCCGCGGCCGCGCAGATGGTGGGCGTCGCGCAGGCGGCACTCGACGACGCGATCGCCTATGCGAAACGCCGCGAGCAGTACGGGCGCCCGATCGGCCACTTCCAGGCGGTGAGCCATCCGCTTGCGGACGGGATGACCGACGTGAGCGCTGCGCGGATGCTGATCTGGTCCGCCGCCCGCAAGCGCGACCTCGAGGGCCCGTCCCCCCTCGAAGCATCGATGGCCAAGCTCTTCGCCACGAACATGGCGCTACGCGTAGCCAATGCCGCTCTCCAGACCGCTGGAGCGGTGGGCTACGAGGCCGACTCCCACTTCGTTCGCCGCCTGCTCGAGGCCCGGGGAGGCGAGCTCGGTGGAGGAACGAGCCAGATCCAGCGCAACATCATCGGTCACTTCCTGGGCCTTCGCTGACCGCGAGCCGGAGCTTCGAGATGCCTGCCGACGACGTCCTCTTCTCGCTGGATGGTGCCGTCGCGACGATCACCCTGAACCGCCCGGAGCGCCTCAACACCCTCGCCATCGAGACCGTCGGCCGGCTCGTCGACGCGATCGAGCGCGCTCCCCGCGAAGGGGCGCGTGTCGTCGTTCTCGCAGGATCAGGCCGAGCGTTCTGCGCGGGCGCCGACCAGGCCGAGATGCTGCCCCGCGAGCCCGGCGCGTGGGAACGTATCGTCCGGCACTACCTGGATCCCATCCGCTCGATCGTCGGCCTCGACGTCCCCGTGATCGCTGCGCTCCACGGCGATGCGGTCGGCGGAGGGCTCGGCCTCGCGATGGCCTGCGACTTCCGCATCGCAGCAGCGGGGATCCGCGTCGGCGCTCCGTTCACGCGGATCGGCCTCGCAGGATGCGACATGGCGGCCGGCTGGTTCCTTCCGCGGCTGGTCGGCCTCGGCGCCGCCGCGGATCTCATGTTCACGGGGCGCCTCGTCGACGCGGACGAGGCGCGCGCGCTCGGACTGGTCCACCAGGTCGTGGCTGCGGAAGTCTACGCGGCGCACGTCGCCGCTCTTGCGACACGGCTCGCTGCGGGGCCGCCGCTCGCGCACCTCTGGACGAAGCGAGCCCTGCACCGGTCCCTCGGCGTCGACATGGAAACCGAGTTCGAGTTCGAGATCTTCGCCCAGGTGCAGTGCCTGCAGACGGCCGATCACGCCGAAGGGGTTCGCGCCTTCCGCGAGAAGCGCCGACCCGAGTTCCGTGGTGCCTGACGGCGACGGTCTGACCGACGAGCAGCGTGCCTTTCGTGACGAGGTGGCACGCTTCGCCGCGCGCGAGATCGCGCCCCATGCCGGCGAATGGGACGACGCCGAGACGTTCCCCCGGCACCTGCTGCCGAAGCTGGGAGAGCTCGGATGGCTCGGCGTCGGCCTGCCCGACGAGCTCGGTGGGTCGGGAGGCGGCCCCATCGAGCGCTGCCTGCTCTTCGAGGAGCTGGCCCGGGCATCGGCCGGCGTGGCCCTCGGGGTCTACGTCCACAGCGTCCTGGCGGCGGGCACGCTGGCCGCGGTGGCCGATCCGGCCCTCGCGCGAGCCCAGCTCCCGGCTCTCGTGAGCGGAGAGCGCGCGGGAGCATGGGCCTACGCCGAGCCCGAAGCCGGCGCCGACGTGACGCGCGCGAGGCTGCGTGCCCGGCGCGACGGCGACCACTTCGTGCTCGATGGCACGAAGCTCTACATCACCAACGGGACCTTCGCCGATGTGATCCTGGTCGTGGCCCGGACGGCCGGAGAGCCAGGACGGCTCGCAGGTCTCTCGGTGCTGTGCGTCGACGGTGAAACCGGCGGCCTCACCCGGCGCCCGCTGAGAAAGCTCGGCATGCGGGCCTCCGAGCTCGCCGAGCTGCGCTTCGACGGCTGCCGGGTACCGGCGTCGCGGCTCGTCGGAGGCGAAGGCCGTGGCTTCCGCCAGTGCCTCGCCGTGCTCGGGCAGGGCCGGATCTACGGCGGCGCGCTCGCCCTCGGCATCACGACCGCCGCCCTCGATGCGGCGGTCCTGTACGCGCGGACACGCGAGCAGTTCGGCGGGCCCCTGGCGGCGCTCCAGGCCGTGCGCTTCACGATCGCCGACATCGCGACGCGCCTCCGGGCCGCACGCGCACTCGTCCTCGGCGCCGCGCGGCTTCTCGCAGCGGGGCACTCCTTCGAGACCGACGCCTCCATCGCGAAGCTCTTCGCATCGGAGACGGCCACCTGGGCCGCGGAGCGGTCGCTCCACCTCCACGGCGCTGCCGGATTCCTCATGGAGGGGCCCGCCCAGCGTTGCTACCGCGACTGCAAGATCCTCGAGTACGGCGAAGGTGTGAACGAGATGCAGCGCGAGATGATCTTCGAGGCCGTCGCAGGCGGGTATCGCCCCTGAGGCACGCAGCGCGGTTGGCGGGCGCCTCGGGGCTCGCTTCAGGGCGCCCAGACCTAGGGCTCCCAGACCACCGTCGACACCGAGCGGCCCGGTAGCCGCAGCATCCGGGGACCGAGCCGCTCCGTCGAATCGGCCGGCACCTCGGCACCATCCTCTCCGGGAGACGTCCGGACGAACCGGGGCGGGCCGCCGACGCTGCCGCCTTCGACGAGGGCCCAGCGCGCCTCGGTGCTGCGGTTGAGGAGCACGGCCAGCGTCGAGCCATCGACGTTCACGTACGCGCTGACTGCGATCTCCGGGGCGCCGGCGCTCGCCTCGATCCGGCGCGCACCGGGACGGATGAACTTCGCGAACTGCCGCGCGGTCCAGTACTTGGGCGTCACCGTGTAGCCAGGCGCACCGTGGGTCGGCGAGATCACGACGAGCGCCTCGCCAGGGCCGCCAGGGCGGTAGAGGTTCCACACGACGTACATTCCCGCGCCGCTCGTGAGGGCGCCGTGGATCAGCTCTGCCTGGGCGAAGCCCTCGTCGTAGCTGCCGTAGCCCACTCCCGAGGTGTTGGAGTACTCGGTCATCCAGATCGGAACGCCGGCGGGAATCTGGCTCCGGAGGCTGGTGACGGCGGGCCCCACGCGGCTGGCCTCGTAGTAGCCCTGCTCGTAGAGGTGGAACGCGACGCCGCCTAGCAGCGCGGCCGCCGTGGGCTGCGCGAGCACCAAGGGCAGGAACAGCGGAGCGAAGAAGCTGATCGCCGTGTCGGGAGCGGCGAGGCGCGCCGGATGGCCGTCACGAACGATCCGGAGGGCGACGGCCTCCAGGGTCTGCGCGTAGGTCTCCGGCGTATAGGTGTTGGCGTCCCAGGGAGACGCAGCCTCGGGCTCGTTCTGGAGCGAGAGCCAGTCGAGCGGATGCCCCGCCGACGCGAGGAACCCGAGGTACGCCGAGAAGAACTCGGCCAGTTCGGGTTCCATTCCGGGCAGGAGCGATCCGCCGCAGCACGTCCTTCCGGTGGTCTTCATCCACGCGGGCGGCGACCACGGCGCAGCCATCAGCTTCGGGCTGCCGCGCAAGAAGATCTCGCCGAGCTGCCAGAGGTGCGCGTCGGGGGCGTCGAATCCAGATGCTTCCAGGTGGTCCGCATCGCCATCGTCGTTGGCCGGCTCGATCTGGTGGGGGATCGTGAAGCGAACCACCGACGGCTCGAGGTCGCCGAAGACGAGGTCCATCACCGCAGAGCGGTCGGGCTCGGGCATCGCACGAAGCGTCGCCTCGTTGGCAGCGGAGCCTCCGATTCCGTCGATCGTCTGATGCTCGGAAGAGGGGTCGAGCCTGACGGTGACCGCCGGCGCTGCGGAGAACGGCGGCTCGCAGGGCCCGGCGCCGAGGGCGAGGAGAGCGGCGGCGGCGAGCGGCATGACGTGCAGGCGGAGCATGGAGCGCATGGGAGCCTCGATCGTGCCTGGTGAAGGGGAAGGATATCACGACCGGCGCGAGGGAAGCGGATGTCGCAGTTCGAGGTCGGGCGGTGGAGAGCGCCGTTCGCTCCTCCGCTCCGCCGCACGCACGCCCAAGAAAAGGAACGGCCACCCCGAGAGGTGGCCGTTCGATCCGATCCTGACCGCGAGGCGAAGGGCGCTAGCGCGCCATCCGCTTGCGGCCGACCATCGCGAGGCCCGCGACGCCCGACGCCAGGAGCAGCAGCGTGCCCGGCTCCGGAACGAACGTGAGGTCCATGATCGCGAAGGACGGGATCACTGCCGAGGCGCCGATGTTGGTCGAGATCAGCGTCGGCGTCACCAGCTTCACGTGACCGCCCGAGAGGGGCGAACCGCTGGCCGACATCGGGCCGATCGAGGCCGACCCGGTCGTCCACATGTTGCCGAGCACCGTCACGTTGACGAAGCCCGGAACGATGATCGGCGCGCCACCGAGGCCGATGCCGTCCGTGCCGCCCACGGTGAACGGAACGGTCACGTTCGCGGGAGCGGCAGCGCAGCTCGCGAACAGGCAGATGTTGGCCGTTCCGAGGACCGCCATCGAGCCGCCGCCGGCCGCCGTGTCGACGCCCGCGAAGTTGCCGACGCCATTGGACGCGCCGGTGAGCTGGAGGCCGGCGATCGGGAACGCAGCCGGGTCGGACACCGCCATCGTGCCGCTGAAGTTGAAGATGCCGGCGGTGAGGCCGGTGATGCTGCCACCGGCGACGTCTGCGCTGCCGGTCCCGTTCCAGGCGACGGGAATCGCGGGCAGCGAACCGATGACGATCGCCAGCGACGCGCTCGACAGAGACTGGACCACCGCGTGGGCCGGATGGGCAGCGCCCACGACGAGACCCAGGGCGGCAACGAAGCCGAACAACTTACGCATGGGGAGACTCCTTGCTTCCACTTCCGAAGGCCCTGGAGCGCGGCACCCTGCCGGAGCCCTGGCCCGACGACTCGCACGCACCTCCCTTGTGCAAGGCCGGTGCCATGGGCAATGCGTGGAGCCATGTCTCTGGAAAGACGCCGATTTCGAGGCTGGACCCGTCCCAGGCCCGGGACGCCTCCGGAAGGGAGTCGTGTATCTCCCGGGGGTAGAATGCTTCCTCTGCGAAGCGCGCTGCGGTGCTGGGCTGCGCGCCAGCCGAGGGTCGCCCCGGAAGCGAGGCGCCCAGCGAACGCCTCGGGTAGTCTCGCCGCCGGAGGTCCATTTCCATGAAGCGCCGTCTCGTGAACCCGCCGGGCACCGAGCTCGTCTACCAACACTGGCACTTCTCCCAAGCCGTCCGCGTCGGCGACACGATCTGGGTGTCGGGGCAGGTCGGGATGGACGAGAAGGGGATCGCCGAAGGCATCGATGCGCAGGCTCGGGCCGCCCTCGGGAACCTGCGGCGTGTCCTCGAAGCCGCAGGCGCAACGCTCGGCGACGTCGTCGAGCTGACGACCTTCCACGTCGACATGAGCGAGACCGCCGCCTTTGGCAAGGTGAAGGACGAGTTCTTCCCGGAGAACTACCCGGCCTGGACCGCCGTGGGGACGCCTGCGCTGGTGATGCCGCCGCTGCGCGTCGAGGTGCGCGCCACGGCCGTCGTCGGCAGTGCCGAGGTCGAGAAGGCCTGAGGCCCGGGGGTTCGCCCCATCACGGACGCGGTTCGAGGGCGAGGGCCCTCACGGAACGGGCCGCGACCTGCTCGGGAGTCCACGGGATCTCGACGCCGCCTCCCGTGCGCCAGAGGGCGAGCAGATCGTCGTAGTGCGGCGAGCAGGGGTTTCCCGACTCGCCACCCGGAAGTACGAACCGTGCGCGTTCGGGGTACGCCAGATCCACGGCCATCCGCAACGTCGCCACGTAGACGGGATCTCCCGTCGGATCACTCGGGTCCACCGATGCCTGGCCCACGGTGTGCGCATCGCCGCCCCACGGAAACGGACCGCGGTCGAAGACGTGGTGGAGCGGCGCTCGCCTGCCTGCGGGATGCCGGAACGTGAGAGGCCTCACACCGCCCCAGGCCCACGCCGCAGGAGATTCGCCGCGCAGCGAGCGCAGGGCTGCCGACGACGACGCGAGCGAGTCGCTGATGGCGCGGTCCCAACCTGCCTCGAAGAACCCCTCGGGTCTTGCACGGAGCAGCCGCACCAGGTGTCCCGTACGGCGGAGCGCATAGGTATGGGCGGCGCTCCCGAGCGGAGAGCCGCCGCGGCCGAGCGCGGCCTCGACGACGCGGGGCGCCTTCGCGCGCGCCACGCGCCGGATGAGGTCGGCGAAGAACAGCTCGAAGACCGCGGCGGCCGGAGACCCGGAGGCGACGACGCCGTCCCAATCCGCCAGCAGCGCCTGCGCCCGCGCCGCATCCCGATCGGCGCAGGGCGCGGCGAGAACGGCGTCTCGCACGTCGCGCCACACGAGCGAGCGCTGGTCCATCTGCAGCGCGAGGGCGAGATCGACGGTCCAGTCGCTCCGCCCGGCGAGCGCCTCGAGGATGCGCTCCTGCCGGTACCCGTCGTTCCAGTCCTGCCCGAGCCAAGGGCCATCACCATCCTGTGTCGGCTTGGCGTTCGCCGTCGCGAGCAGGCCCGACGGCGGATCGGCCGCGTGCGGCATGGCGTCGAAGGGGACCGGATCGGGCGCCCAGCTCGCCGCAGGGTCGCTTCCCGGAAGCGGCAGCGTGCCGAAGCCGCGCACGCGCTTCGGCACCTGGCCGATGAGCTGCCAGCCGATGTGTCCCGCCGCATCGGCATAGACGAGGTTGAGGCTCCCGGCCGGATACGACTCGAAGCAGCGCCGGACGTCCTCGGCGCTCCGCGCCTCGTGCAGTCGCGGAATCCGCAGATGTCGCGCCTCGAGGGAGAGGGCGCGAAGCGAGAGAGCGACGTCGACGCCCGGCAGCGCAGGCGTCACGATGGGACCCCGGCGCGTGACGAGCACCTCCTCCACCACGGGCGCCCTGCCCTTCACGGCGATGGTCTCGCGGCGCACCTCGCACGGGGCGAAGCCGTCGGCCTCACGAACGCTCCGGCCGTCGGGACCGATCTCCTCGAGGAACAGGTCGATGTCGTCGGCCTGCCCAGACGTCACCCCCCACGCCGCATGACCGTTGTGGCCCACTGCGATCCCTGGCGTTCCTACCACCGACGCGCCGGCGACCGCGAAGTCGGGCGTCCGTACGTGGGCCAGATACCAGAGCGCCGGAAGAGTCGGCGGCAGGTGCGGGTCGTTGGCGACGATCGGCCGCCCGCTCGCGGTGTGGGCGCCGGCGATCGCCCAGTTGTTGGAGCCTCCGCCGAGGCCGAGCCGGCCCCGGAGCAGCGCGAGATCGTCGAGCAGCCGCCGGACGGATTCGCCCGCCGGCGGGCTCGGCGGCGCCGCCACCGGGAGCCACTCCGGATAGACGGGATCGAGGGCGCGCAGCGCCTCCTCGCCGTGGGCCTGCAGCACGGCGAGGCGCGAGAGCTTCGCCTGCCAGGGAGAGGCCAGTGCGAAGCCCACGAGGTCGAGAGATCCGAGCGCATCGGCCGCGTCGAACTCGCCGGGCTGCGTGCCGAGCAATACGAACTCGTGGGCGCGGCGCGGGCTCCCGGCAGGCCCACGCCCTGCGTTGACGCCCCGGGCGAAGGCCTCGAGAGTCCGCCGGTCGCGGGCATCGAGCACGGCCAGCTGCGCC
The DNA here is from genome assembly GCA_963710635.1 of uncultured delta proteobacterium. Classification (GTDB taxonomy): domain Bacteria; phylum Myxococcota_A; class UBA9160; order UBA9160; family UBA9160; genus MYXO. The sequence goes on along the minus strand of CAVQAY010000003.1, from coordinate 159,524 downwards.
TCGGCCGCCCTTCGGAGCCCCAGCCGGCGAAGGAACCGGTCGATTCCGAGCGCGGCGGGGCCCGCCATCTCGGCGAGACGGCCGCGGACCGCGCGCCGCACCTGCTCGAGCTGGAATGCGCGGTCCTGCCCCTGGCAGAAGCCGAGGCCGAACCACGCGTCCTCCTCGACCGCGGCCTCGATCACGGGAATGCCGTTCGCGTCGCGGCGAATCGTCACGGGACGCTCGATCCCGGACACGGTGATGCTTCCCGCGATTCTCGGCAGACGCCTGCCGAGAATCGCGGAGAACGCGACACGCCAGGCGTTCACGACCTCACGCGATGCAGGCCGAGGAGGCGCGTGATGAGGCGCCGCTGCAAGCGGCTCGGAAGCTTCCCGCGGGCGACGTGGCCAACCCATGCGTCGGGGCCCACCGGGTAGCGGAACCGCGGGCGGCGCGCGGCGAGGGCTCGCGCGATCACTGCCGCCACCTCGCGCGGGTCGCGCGCGCTCGCGAGCACCTTCTCGTCGATCACCTTCTCCAAGTGCTGCATCATCGCGCGATACGCGCTGCCCTCGGGCAACACGCGTGGCGAGGTCTTCCAGATCTCGGTCTTGTACGATCCCGGCTCCACCAGTACGACGTCGATTCCGAACGGCGAGACCTCGTACGCCAGCGACTCGGCCCAGCCCTCGACGGCCCACTTGGAGGCGACGTAGACCGCGTTCGCCGGCTCGCCGGCGTAGGCCGAGTTGCTGGAGACGATCAGGATGCGGCCGCTTCGCTGGGCGCGGAACACCGGCAGCAGCGCGCGCGTCAGCGCCAGGACTCCCCAGAAGTTCGTCTCCATCACCCGCCGCGCTTCGGCCTCGGGAACGTCCTCGAAGGCTCCCCCGACGGCGACGCCGGCGTTGTGGACGACGGCGTCGAGGCGGCCTCCGGCGCGCTCGAGTACGCCGGCGACGGCTTCACCGAGCGCCGGGGCGTCGGTGACGTCGAGGCGCGTCACCTCGACGCATCCGGCGACTCCGGCCGCAGCCAACGCCCCGTCGAGGGGCCCACGCCTCTCGAGGTTCCGCATCGTGGCGAATACGCGCCATCCCCGGCGCGCCAGCTCGACGGCGGCCTCGAGGCCGAACCCCGATGAGGTTCCGGTGATCAATACGCTCGGCATGACGGCCTCCTTTGCGTCCTCGCCGGGCGCGGGCGACCGCCCGGCCCACGGCCTTCTCGGCGGCGCTTCAGCGCCCGACGCCCCCGTCCGCGAGCAGCGGCGACGGGTCGCCGGTGGTCATGACCCAGAGCTGGTGAACGGCCCGGGTCGCGCCCACGTGGAGGAGGCGGCGTGCAGCAGCGGTATCGGGATACTCGGAGGCGTTCACCTCCACGAGCACCACGTAGTCGAACTCGAGACCCTTGGCTTGCACGACCTCCGTCACCTCGACGCCCGGCGCGAAGGTGAAGTCCTGCTCCTTCACCTTGCGCAGCCGTGGCACCTCGCTTTCGTCGAGGCCTCGGGCGTAGAGGTCCGTCACCGCCGGCGAGGGCGTCAACACCGCGACGGAAGCGAGCGGCTCCTCGGCCGCCAATGCGCGCAGCGCTTCGGCGAGGTGGGCTACGCAGGCTCCGGAATCGGTGAACTCGAAGCACTCGACCGGCGGCCCATTCCGTGTCGTGACCGGTGGATCGGACTCCTCGCGAAGCGGCCCCAGCAGCCCATGCGAGAAGGCGACGATCTCTTGCGAAGAGCGGTAGCTCACCGAGAGCGTCTCGAGGGAGGTCCCGGAGAGGCCGACGAAGCCGAGGAAATCCCTCCACGACGAGAATCCCGCTTCCTGCATCACGTGTTGCTGCGTGTCGCCGGCGAGGGTGAGGCTCCGGTGGTCATCGAGACAATCGATGAGGACGCGAACCTCGACGGGAGAGAGATCCTGCACCTCGTCGATCGCCACGTGCCGGTACCGCAGCGGCCGCCCTCCGCGGTCGGGGATCGGTCCGACGCGGAGCTGCCAGGCGCGGAGCAGCAGCGCATCGTCTTCCGCGTCGAGAGCGGCCTCCGTCGACTCGTCGCCATCGAGGAAGGCCGTCAGCTCCTCGTGACGCGCTCGGCTCCACGCGGAGATCGTCGCGAGCTCGTGCTCCCGGAAACTCCCCGGAGCGCGCTCGTCCAGGAGCGGCGCCAGCGCTTCGGCCCGGCACAGCACGCTGGCCCAGTCGTCGACGACCTGGGCTGCGTTCCGGGGGCCCTGGATGCGCCGCGACTGCTCCTCGAGCGCCGTCAGCAGGATCGGATGGAGCTTGAACCGCTGCACGACGCTCGGCGTGTCGTACCGGACCTCGCGCGGGAGCAGCGGGAACAACAGCCGCCGGTGCTCCGCTGCCCAGTCCTCGAAGGTCCGGGCCTTGACGCGCGTCACGCCCAGCGCGGGAAGCACGTGGGAGACGTAGCTCCGGAGGCCGGCCGAGAGGACGACGAAGAGAGTCCGATCGGAATCGACCACGGGATCGTCATACGCGAGGTACGCGATCCGATGGAGCGCGACGGTGGTCTTGCCAGAGCCCGCGACGCCGCGGATCACGAGAAAGCCCGAAGAGGGCCGCGTGATGAGGCCGAACTGCGACGGATCGAGCAGGCCTGCCAGCTCGGGCAGCCGCTTGTCCGCACGGCGCCTCGATCCCTCGAGGTCGGTCCCGAGCCTCCGGCCCGTGGCTTGCCCAACGCCATGGGCGCGTAGCGCAGCGCCCTCGCCGCCGCCGAGACGGATGCTTCCGCGCGAGATGTGCTGCCAGCCGCCCGCAGCGCTCGTATTGGCGACGAAGACCCCTTCGGGAGCGTCGACGCGCTCGAGACGCCCGTGACGGATCGTGACGGCCCGCCGGGCCGCAACCTCGCCGACGCGCGTCCGGCCTGCCACCTCCTCCTCGTACTCATCGCCTTGCCCATAGCGGTAGTAGAGCTTCGAGATCGGAGCGTTTCGCCAGTCGACGATCCGGACTCCGCGTTCGATGAACGTCGCGCGTCCCAGACACAGATCGCGCTCCGTGCCGTTCTCCCGCAGACGAAGGTGCGCGAAGTACGGCGAGTCGCGCTCGACGCTCGGCCCGCTCCGCCCTTCGCGAAGCTGGCGCAGCAGGGCCGTCCCCTGCTCGTACTGCTGGTGGATCGCCCCGGCATCCTTGTTCTCGGAGCCTTCGACGAGAAGCTCCCGGAGCCGGGTCAGCTCCTTCACGAGGCTCGCCTCACCGGAATCTCCGACGGGAGTGGGATCGTCGAGGAGCGCGCGTACGCGCTCCAGCAGCGCCAGCTCTTCGCGGACGATGCCCTCGGTCATGCCCGCTCCACTCCGTGTCCCGAGCCTCATCTCCCGAGCCCGACGTGCCGGCGCGAACGTCCGGGCCCGAGCCCCCGGGGCAGCCCCGAACGGCGACTCGGGATCCAGGGTCTGACAGTTTTAGCAGGCCGACGGGGCGTCGAGGAAGGAAAAGAAGCGGGATTCGCAAGCAGGCCGTCCGAGGGTGTGAAACGCTGCGTCCTCCGTCGGTGCTGGAGGAGCAGGGAGCAGGAACCCGAGGATCAGCGCGAGCCCCATGCCACGAAGCACGGCCTCGTAGCCTTCGCGGAAGGTCGGAAACCGGAAGCGGTAGCCCGAAGCCAGGAGGCGCGCATTCCGGCAGCGCTTGTTCGAGCCGCGGCGGCGCCCGCCGGGGGACTCAGCCTCCTCGCCCGCGGTCTCGCGCGGCGGCGAGGCACCGAGCCGCGACGCGAGCCACCGCAGGACGTCGGCCTCCTCGGCGGGGTCGTGGTCGACACCGACGTAGACCGGCCGTGGATCCCGGAGGAAGGCCAGGTGTTCGAGGACGCCCGCGCAATCGTCGCGGTGGATGCGGTTGGTGTAGACCGGGCCTCCCCGCGAGATCACGGCACGCCCGCTTCGGACGGACTCGATCAGACGGGTCCGTCCCGGCCCGTAGATGCCGCCGAAACGCACCACGACGCTCTCGACCCCGCTCGCCGCGAGTACGCGCTCTCCTTCCAGCAGCCGGGCGCCCGAGAAATCGGTGGGCTCGGCGGGAGAATCCTCGTCGACCCACTCCCCGCGGGCTTGCGAATAGACGCCGGTGCTCGACGTGAAGAGGATGCGCCGGGGCCGCGGAGGAGCGAAGGAGGCCAGCAGATGCCGCAGCCCGTCTACATAGGCCAAGCGGTACGCGGTGTCGTCGCGTCCGGAAGCGGCAGCCGTATAGAAGGCGACGTCGACCCCCGCCGGGATCGTACGAAGGGTCTCTGGCCGCAACAGGTCGGCTGCAAGCGGATGGATCTGCTCCGGAAGCCTTCCGGGATCTCTCCGTAGACCGAATACCTCGTGCCCAGCGGCAGCGAGGGCCTCACCGAGGGCCGTTCCGACGTAGCCACAGCCGGCGATGAGTATCCGCACGGGGCCCCCTTGGGGTAGAGAACGGAGCGCGGGTCCGTCGCGGTCAGCCGTCGTCCCGCGGCGTGCGCCGCAGCGCCTTCGAGCGCGATCGCCTCCGCTTGGCGTCGAGCCGGCGGACTCGCGAGCCTGCCGTTGCCGTGGTCCGCCGCCTCGGCCTGGGCACGACCCGGGCCTCCCGGAGCAAGGCCCGGAGCTTCTCGAGGCAGTCGGCGACGTTCCGCGCCTGATCGCGGAAGCGCTGGCTCGAGAGCACGAGATCGCCGGTCGCCGTCACCCGCCGGCGATTCTTCGCAACGAGGCGCGACCGGACCGGCTCGGAGAGGCTCGGCGTGACCGAGACGTTCCAGCGCAGCACCGCCTTGCTGGCGACCTTGTTGACGTTCTGTCCGCCGGCACCCGAGCTGCGGACGAACTGGAACGAGATCTCGCGCAGGGGAAGCTCACCGTCGTCGCCCATCACGGGCGAGATGAAACCAGATAGACTGATGGCCTGCACGCACACCCGGGGGCGGCCGTGGGTCTTCTCCTCGCACTCGGCTTTCGGCTCGTCCTGCTCTCGGTCGTGCTCCTCGCCGGGATCTGCGCCTGGTGGTGGCTGCGGCCGAACACGGCACGCGTTCGGCCGAGCCTCGGGATCGAGACCTGGTCCGTCGTGCGCGACGGCCTCCACAACTCGAATACCGACCTGATCTACTGGCGCGGGAGCTTCTGGCTGGTCCATGCGGCGTCGCCGTGGCACCTCGGCAGCAGCCAGTGCCGGCTGCGGATCTGGCGTTCCGGGGACGGGCGCACCTTCGAGCCGACGGCCGAGCTCGGCGTCCCCGGCGAAGACATCCGCGACCCCAAGTTCGCCGAGATCGGCGGCCGCCTCTTCCTCTACGCGCTCCCGAACCGCGGCCGGGCAGCGCTTCCCTACACCACGCTCTACTCGACGAGCGAAGACGGAATCACCTGGTCTCCGTTCGCTCCGACGAACCAGCCGGGCTGGCTCTTCTGGCGACCGAAGTCACGCGACGGTGTCACCTGGTACGTGACGGCCTACTGGCACCAGCACGGCCGATCGCGGCTCTTCTCGTCGTGGGACGGAATCCAGTGGTCGTTCGTCTCGGACATCCACGAGGGCGACGCCAACGACGAGACCGATTTCGAGTTCCTGCCCGACGGCCGGATGCTCGCGACGGCCCGCCTCGAGGGGCGCGCCGACAGCCCACTCGGGAGCCCCGATGCCGCCACCCTGATCGCCGTATCGCTGCCGCCTCACCACGCGTGGACCAAGACGCGGAGCCAGGTGACCCGGCTCGATGGACCGGCGCTCTTCTCTCACCAAGGGGTCGCGCTCGCGGTCGCCCGCTTCCAGCCCGGACACCGCGGTCCCTTCGGCCAGCTCGGCAGCATGCTGAGCCGCAAGCGGACGGCGCTGTTCCTGGTCGAAGAAGACCGGCTCGTCCATCTCACCGATCTGCCGAGCTCCGGCGACACGTCCTACGCCGGTGTCGTCGTGAGCGACGGCGTGGCGTGGGTGAGCTACTACACCAGTGACGTCACCCGCGACCCGGCGTGGGCGCTCGGCATGCTGCTGCCGAGCGAGATCCGCATGGCACGGATCGATCTCACCGGCGTCCTCGCGCTGGTCGAGTCGCTCGCCCGCCCGGCGCCGTAGGCGGACACTCCTTGCGCGGCGTCAGCCCGCAGCCGCCCCACGACCCAGCATGCGCTCGAGCCTCTCCTTCACCGCGGGCCACTCGTCGGCGATGATCGAGTACATCACCGTGTCCCGCTGGAATCCGTCGCCGAGGACCATGTGCTTGCGCAGGACGCCTTCCCGGATGCCTCCGATCCGCTCGATCGCCCTCTGCGACTGCTCGTTCCGTCCATCGGTCTTGAGCTGCACCCGAACGGCGCCGAGATCTTCGAAGGCGTGACGAAGCAGGAGGTACTTGCACTCGGTGTTGACGCCGGTCCGCTGTACGTCTGGGCGGATCCAGGTGGAGCCGATCTCGAGGGCACGGTCGGCACGGCGCAGGTCGATGTACCGCGTCGAGCCCACGGCCGCTCCGTCGGGGAGCCGCAGGATCGCGAACGCCACCTCCCTGCCCTCCCGCACGGCGCCGAGCGCCGCGTCGATCCAACGACGTGCGCCGTCGAGGTCGACGAACGGCTCGTTCGGAAGGAAGCGCCAGACCGCGGCGTCGCGTCCGGCTTCGAGGAGATCCTTCGCGTGGCGAAGATCGAGCGGCTCGAGCCGCACGCCCATCCCTTCGAGGGTCACCGGGCGCGGGTCGAACCGACCTGCGGCCGGGGCCGTCGGGGAGGCCCTGCGGACGCCAGCAGCGTCGGCCTTCGCGTCCACACGCGGAACGAAGCGCGCCGCGTCGACGACGAAGCGCTGGTGGGTCCCCTCGGTGATCGTCTCGGCTCCGTCGTGGGCGAAGACGCGGAACGTCAGCTTGCGCCCATCGACGGCGACGAGCTCCGACTTCACGGTCACCGTCATCCCTGGAGGCGTCGCGGCCGCATGGCTCAGGTCGACGTGCGTTCCGACCGTCTGCTCGCGCGGCCAGTCGAGATGGGGGTTCACGACGCGCAGGCACGCCCATTCGACGAGGCCGACGAGGAAGCCCGTCGCGAAGACGCGAGGCATCACCTGGAATTCGGAGGCCTCGGGATAGAGATGTGGCACGGTCTTCGAGTCGGGGACGCGAAACACGAGTTCCCCACACAGGCCGGGCTCCAGGGAATCCTTCATCTACCGCTCCTGTTCCAGGTCTACGCGCCAGGCTTCGGCACGGTCCGGGTCCCTCGCCCTTCACGCTGGACGCCGTCGGAGCTCCTGGCGAGATGCTCTGCCGCCGCCTGGAGCTCGCCGAACGCGAAGCGGATCTGCTCTGCCAGGAGCGGCAGGTCCGGCAGCGCGTCCCAGTCGGCGTTGAGACCCCAGTAGAGCCCGCCGTCGTAGCTGAAGAGCGCGACGTTGAGGGCCTGCCCCGGCGTGAGCGGCGCGACCGGATACGACGAACGCATGCGGCTTCCGAGCAGATACAGCGGGATCTGCGGGCCCGGGACGTTGGTGACGACCAGCGTGTAGGGCCTCGCCCGGACGGTCATCCGGACGGACTGCACCAGCACGTTCGGAACGGTCCACTCCGCCACGGCGGTGAGGACGCGTCCTCCGAGCGCCTGCTTCGACTCCTTCAGCTCGGCCATGATCTTGCGCACTTCCGCGAGACGCTCCTCCGGCTCGGCCCTCTGGATGGGAAGGTGCGCCACCATCTGGGTGATCTGGTTGCCGAGCCCCGCCCGCGGTCCCTTGGCGCGAACGCTCACCGGCACCATCGCGCGCACCTCGAGGCGATCGACGTCGAGCCCCCGCTTCGCGAGGAATCCCCGCAGCGCCCCCGCCACCGTCGCAAGGACCACGTCGTTGAGGGTGCCGCCGAGCAGGTCCTTCACTCGCTTGTAGTCGGCCACCCGGTGATCGATCATCTCGAAGCGGCGGTGGGGGCCGAGCTGCCGGTTGAGCGGCGTCTGCGACGCCGAGTGGAACGAGGGCGAGAGCACCTGCGCGACACCGAGCGCAGCCTCGTGGATCGCGTGGGCCGCATGCGCCGGATCGGCATAGGCCTGCTGCGAGCGCGTCCCATGCCTGGAGCGGCTGCGCGGCGCGGTGCAGCAGCGCGTCGGCGATGAGCCGCCCGTCGCTCGGCGCCGGCCGCGGCTTCCAGGGCGGCGGCACGGCGGGCATCACGTTCTCGGCAGGGTCGAGCAGCACCGAGATCAGCTCGGCTCCGGCGACGCCATCGATCATGCAGTGGTGCGTCTTGCTGATCAGCGCAATCTGACCGTTCTCGACTCCTTCGACGAACCACATCTCCCAGAGCGGCTTCCCGCGATCGAGCTGCTGGGACATGATCCTGCCGACCAGCGCCTGGAGGGCCTCGCGACCTCCGGGCCTGGGAAGAGCCGAATGACGGACGTGATAGGCGATGTTGAAGCGGGAGTCGTCGATCCAGATCGGATGCCCCTCGCCGGGGATCTCCGAGAGGCGCTGGCGGAAGCGGGGAACGCGGCCGAGCCGGGCTTCGATGGTGCTGCGGATCCGCTCGATGTCGAGATCTCCCCGCTCGCTGCGGAGCGGCGCCTCGTCGAGCAGCAGGACGCCTCCCACGTGCATGTGATTGTTGGCGTCCTCGAGGCCGAGAAAAGAGGCATCGAGGGCGCCGAGGCGCTCGTAGAACGGCATGGAGATCTCCCGAAGACCCTTCCAGCCTATCATCCCGGACGAACGAAGCAGCCGGGTTCCCCGAGAAGCCCGAGGCGGGGTCAGATCGCTGCCCGCGCCCCGTGCTCGCGGGTGACCAGATCGGCCACCCGGACCCCCGAATCGGCGGCCTGGTGCGTACCGCACCCGTAGCCGCCGGCGTCGCAGCCGACGAGGTAGAGGCCCCGGACCGGAGTCCGCGCGTCCGGCTTGTGTCGCCCGCACTGCCCGACGATCTGCGCCAGGCCGATGCACTCACCGCCCTGGCCCGGAACGGCACGGTCGCGAGTGAGCGACGAGACGTCGGCGCCGAGGTAGCGGTCGACGTGCTCGATGCAGTCGCCGATTCCGGGCCACAGCCGCCGGACCGCCCGGTCCAGGTGGTCGAGGAGCGCCTCACCGTGGGCGAAGTCCGGGTCGGGAGTGCAGATCGTCCCCACCAGGGCGCACTGCTTGCCGTCGGGCGCGAGGCTCGGGTCGTACATCGCAGGGACGACGTTGAACACCAGCGGATCGTCCGGGAACCTGCCGGCCTTGATCTCCGCGAGGCGCGCCGCGTGCAGGTAGCTCTGGTCGGAGTAGGCGATGTACATGCCGTGCTCGAAGTACGGACGATCGAGGAAGTAGCGAAGCCCGATGATCGCCCAGGACGGAACGAGGCCGCGGACCCGCGAGACGTAGCCGCGGTCGAAGTGCTCTTCGCCGACCATCCGCAGCACCGTGGGCTGGATCCCCGCATTGCTCACGACGAGCGGCGCCTCGAAGGTCCCCTGGTCGGTGACGACCCCGGTGACGGCGCCGTCGCGGACCTCGATCCGCTCGGCGCGGGTCCGCATCAGGACGCGGCCACCGAAGCGCTCGACCCCCTGGCAGAACACCTCGGCCACCTTCCCGTAGCCCCCGGCGTGATAGCGGCCCGCGCCGCCGCGAACGAAATCCTGGAGGGTCCGGATGGCTTCGCTGGCGGCGACCAGATCGAGAGGGACGACGAAGACGATGTTGACCCACATCCCCCAATAGCTGATGACGCTCTGGGGCAGGCGATAGCGCGCCAGGAAGTCGGCGAACGACACGTCGTCGAGCGCGTCGATCTCATGAGCGGGCATCGCCACGAGGTCCGCCATCACCCGGGCGACCTCGGCGAAGTCTCCCTCGCCGAGCCCGAGCAGCCGGGGAAGGGCCATCGGGTCGACGTCCTCGGGGCGCGCCGAACCCACGCTCTTCGCCCACTCGCCGTCAGCGCGGCGATAGAGCAGGACGCTCTTCTCCTTCGGCGTGAGGAGCTCGACCTCGCCCGCGAGGCCGAGCTCGTCCAGCGCACGGGAGAACTGCGACCCGAGGGACGGACCTCCGACGATGGGCCACAGCTCGTAGCGGAAGCCCCGCTTCGAGAGCGTCATGGCCTTGCCGCCCGGAACCGAGTTCTTGTCGAGGAGCAGTACGCGGATCCCTCGTCGCGCCAGAAGCGCTGCGCAGGTGGCTCCGCCGACACCAGCCCCGATCACGATCGCGTCGTACCGCTCCGCCATCCCGTCCTCCCCTCGTCGCCATTGCCGGACGCACGACCCGCCCCATCGCTCGCCGGAGGGGTCCGTCCGCGCCTTGCGATCGTAAAGAATTTATTTACGATCGGCGAGACGTTCGACTGCCGCGGCGGCGTCCGGGGCCGTACGCAGCACGGAGGTGACCCGGCCATGAAGATGGACGCTTCGACGCCGCGGCGGGTCCGGGTCGCCGGCTGCGATCTCGGAAAGGCCGCCGCAAAGCTCGTCGTGCTGTCGGTCGAAGGGGGCGACGTCCGCATCGAGCGGAGCGACTGCATCTCCCACGACGGCCACCCGGCAACGGTGCTCGCCGATTGGTACCGCGATGCCGGGATCTCCGCGTGCGACGCCCTTGGCGCCACCGGGCTCCACGCCGACGAGCTCCGCGCGCCGGTGGTGAGCGGGCTTCCCGAGGACGCTTGCATCACTGCCGCCATCGAACGGCTTCCCGAGCTGCAGGGCCCGCTCAACCTCGTGAGCGTTGGCGCGCGGGGCTACAGCGTCCTCACGCGCGACCGCACCGGGCGCGTACAGGCCGTCGGCAACGACAAGTGCTCGTCGGGGACGGGCGAGACGATGGTCCGGATCGCCGGCCGCTTCGGTCTCGGAATCGAAGAGGCCGACGCCCTTGCGCGGCGCGCGAGCGACACGATTGCCATCACCGCGCGCTGCTCGGTCTTCGCCAAGAGCGAGATGACCCACTTCGGAAACCAGGGTCGGCCCGCCGATGCCCTCTTTCGCGGCTACTTCGGGTCGGTCGCGCGGTACGTCGCCGCGCTCCTCGCCCGCGCGAGGGTCGATGGGCCCGTCTACGCCGTGGGGGGCTGCGCGCGAATCGGAACCCTCGTCGACGCGCTCTCGGAGGCCGTGGGAGCCGAGGTCACGGTTCCCGAGTCGTTCCTGCACCTCGAGGCCATCGGCGCAGCGCTGCTCGCCGCCGAGCAGTTCGCCGCGGCGGCGACGGAACCGCTGCCCGGAGATCCGGCCGACCTCTTCTTCCACACTCCCGCGCGCTTCACCGTGCTGCGCCCCGCCAGCGAGTGGAAGAACCGCGTCTCGCACCTGGAGGCGCCTCCCCCGGCGCCAGGGGCCGAGGGAGAGCCGAGCGTCCTCGGGCTCGACCTCGGGTCTACGGGGAGCAAGGCCGTGCTGACGTCGCTCGCGACGGGCGAGCTCGTCCTCGACGTCTACGACAGGACGCAGGGGAATCCGGTCGACGCGGTCCAGCGACTCGTCCGAACGCTGCTCTCCCGCACCAGGCCCGATGTCCGCGCCATCGCCCTCACCGGATCGGGCCGCGAAGCGGCTGCCACCGTCGTGCGGGCCGCCTTCCCCGAGGCCGCGGACCGGATCGTCACGCTGAACGAGATCGTCGCCCATGCCACTGCGGCGATCCGCTGTGACGATCGCGGCGGCGAAAGCATGTCTGTCGTCGAGATCGGGGGGCAGGACGCAAAGTTCATCCAGATCGAGGGAGGTCGGATCGTCGAGAGCGACATGAACAAGGCGTGCTCGGCGGGAACGGGATCGTTCCTCGAGGAGCAGTCCCTCTTCTATGGCGTCGACGACATCGCCGAGTTCACTCGCCTCGCCATGGCCGCGACGCGACCGCCGGACCTCGGACAGATGTGCACGGTATTCGTCGCCGACGCAGCCGCCGACGCCCACAACGAGGGCTTCGCCGTCGCAGATCTCTTTGCCGGCTTCCAGTATTCGGTGATCCACAACTACATCAACCGGGTGATGGGTCAGCGCACCTTCGGCCAGCGGATCTTCTTCCAGGGCAAGCCCGCGTCGGGGACGTCGCTCGCCTGGACGCTCGCCGCGGTGACCGGCCGCGAGGTCGTCGTTCCGCCCAACCCCGGCGCGATGGGCGCCTGGGGGATTGGCCTGTGCGCACGCGACGAGCTGGGCGAGGGGGGGCTCGCAGCGGCACCTGCCCTCGACCTCTCGCGCGTTCTCGGCGCCGAGGTGGTGGGGCAGACCGAGTTCCAATGCCGCGACCGCCAGTGCGCAACGCTCTGCACCATCGCACGAACGCGCGTGGCCGTCTCCGGCGCCGAGCAGACCGTACTCTCGGGGGGAGCCTGCCCGAAGTACGAGGTGGCGTCTGGCGCACGGGTGAAGCTCCCGAAGGAGGCGCCGTCGGCCTTCGACGAGCGCGAGGCGCTGCTGGCGCCCTGGCTCGGCGGACGGCAGGGCGACCACGTCGTCGGCGTCGCGATGGCCGGTGCGAGCTTCGCATACGTTCCGTGGCTGGTGGAGTTCGTGGCGGGCCTCGGCCTCGGCGTCCGCGTCCTCACTCCCGACGCCCACTCGCTCTCCCGGGGTGAGGAACGCTGCTACTCCTACGACGCCTGCGCCCCGGTGAAGGCGGCCCACGGCATCCTCGACGCCGACGTCGACACGGTGTTCTTTCCCAAGATCCTCACCACGAGCAGCCGCGCCGGCGGCTGCGGCCGCACCTGCGCCATGGAGCAGGCGCAGCCCGAGATGGCGGGGTCTGCGCTGCGTGCCCGCGGCCGGAGCCTCCGCGTCGTGGCTCCTCCGCTCTCCTTCCACGCGGGCGTCGGCAGCAAGGCCTTCGCCAGTGAGCTGCTCTCGGCGGCCCGCACCCTGCTCGGCGCCGAGCCCGATCGCGGGCGCGTCGACGCGGCCGCGCGCGCAGCGGCGCACGCGCAGGCCACCCATGAGGAGGCCCTCCTCGAGATCGGCCGCCGGACTCTCGAGTATGGCCGCGCGGAGCGCCTGCCGGTGGTTCCGGTGTGTGGTCCGCTACACGTGATCCACGACCCCGTGATCAACGCAGGCATCCCCCGCTTGCTGCGCGAGAACGGTGTGCTGCCGCTGCCGATGGACTGTTTCCCGATCCCGGACGAGATCCATCCGGTGCCGCGGATGCCATGGTCCGACTCGCGGTTCGCCCTCCGGGCGGGCCTCGCCGCGCGTGCTCGGGGCGACGTCTACCCGCTTCTCCTGTCGTCGTTCGGGTGCAACCCGGCGTCGTTCGGCGAGCAGCTCTTCACGGCGCTGATGGAAGGCCATCCGCACACGACCCTCGAGAGCGACGGACACGGCGGGACGGCGGGGTACACCACCCGGGTACAGGCCTTCCTGCACACGGTCCGGCGCCACGACGGCAAGCCCACCCCCGCTCCCGCGTCGCGGCTGCGGATGCTCGAGCCGCTTCCGAACCCGCCGGTCACCCCGGATGACCCGCGCCAGTTCGTGATGCCCGACCTCGGCGAGCCCTACAGCCGGACCATGGCCGCGAACTACCGGGCCTTCGGTCTCGACGCCGTCGCTCCGGGCCCGTCGGACTCCGAGCGCCTTCGCGTAGGCCGCCGCGACTGCTCGGGCAAGGAGTGTCTTCCCTACCAGACCTTCTGGGGCGCGTTCCGGCATCACCTCGAAGCGAACCCGGACGGCCGTGACCGCGTGCTCGTGCAGATCACCGGGCATGGCGTCTGCCGCAACTGCATGTTCTCGGTGAAGGATCAGTTGTCGGTCGAGCGCCTCGGCCTCTCGGACCGGGTCACGCTCCGGGACATCCAGCCCGAACAGGGCCTCGGGCCGTCGTTCATGGCACGGACGGGAATCTCGCTCACGGTGAGCGACGTCCTCTCGCAGCTCGCCGCGTACCACCGGCCGCTCGAGCGGACCGACGGCGAGGTCGACCGCCTCCACGCCGGCTTCGTCGAGGAGTTCGAGAAGATCACCGAGGCGCCTGTCTTCCGCGGGCTCTTCGGCGGAGTTCGCGATGCGTCGCGCTACGCCCGCGCGCTGGGAGACCTCCTCGAGCGCGCCGCACGGGCCTACCGGGCGCTGTCCGACCGGGCTCCGCACAATCCGCAGCGCAGGACGGTTCTCCTCAGCGGCGACATCGCCATGAAGATGAACGACTTCGCCAACGGGGAGATCGTCCGCTCCCTCAACCAGAGAGACCTCCGGGTCGCAATCGAGCCGTCGCAGACGCTTCTCGAGTACACCGCGGTGGCTGCGCCGGGCGAGCTGGCACGAACCGCCGAAGGGCGGGGCCGTGTGATCGTCTCCATGGGGCTCCGCAGGATGCGGCGCAAGATGTACGACCGCGTCCGCCGCCATCATCCGTGGATTCCAGACGGCGCCGCGGCGCCGATCCTCGCCGAGAGCGCTCCGGTGATCGGACACCACCCGGTCGGCGAGGCGCCGATCACCATCGGCAGCGTGCTGCACTACTGGAAGGAGCGGCTCTTCGACGGTGCAGTGCTGGTGAGCCCGTGGGGCTGCGGTCCTGCGCTGCTGAGCGAGGCGATCCTCCGACACCAGGCCGAGATCCCCATGCTGTTCGTCTACAACGACGGGTCGCCCCTCGACGAGCGGCGGATGAACGCCTTCGCCTTCCGGCTGCGACGCGAGCCGGCGCGCGCGTCGTGAGGCGCACCCGCACGCGTCGCGCACCCGAGGCCACCCGCGACCGCCTTCTCGACGCTGCGGCGAAAGTCTTCCTCGAGACGGGCTACGACGGCGCCCGGGTCGTCGACATCGCCCGAGCCGCCGGCGTCACCACCGGAGCGATCTACGCGCACTTCCGCGACAAGGCGGACCTGCTGGTGAAGGCGCTCGGCGCCCGCGGCGTTGCGCCTGCGGGCGAGGTGCTCCTCGCCGACCCCGCCGTCCCGGTGGCGGGAATGCTGCAGACCCTCGGCCGGCTCATCGTCGAGGGGGAGCTGCATCCGACCGAGGTCCTGCTCCTCGACGCGACGGCGGCGGCTCGACGGGAGCCCGAGCTGCGCGAGGAGCTCGCCCGGGTCGCCGCCGAGCACGGGACGCTCCTCGCGAAGATGGTCGAGCGGGCGCGCAGCGAGGGACTCGTGGCCCCCGACATCTCTACCGCGGCCCTCGTCCGCTTCCTGCTCCTCTTCGCGTTCGGGTCGATCGTGACCCGGACCCTCGACCTCGCGCCGCCGGCCTCCGGGGACTGGATGCTCCTGCTCGAGCGGCTGCTGGAAGGGGTGGCGCCGCGGAAAGCTACCGCCTCCCGGCGGCAGCCTCGCGGTCCCAGGTCCTCTGCGATACACCCTCGCGCTTGAGCACGGCCTTCTGGGTACGGTGCGTCTCGGTCTTGGGAAGCGACGCCCGCAGCTCGACGAAACGCGGCACCATGAACTTCGCCATCCGCCCTTCGCAGTGGCGGACGACCTCCTCGGGCGTCAACGCCGCGCCTTCCTTCGGGACGACGATGGCCATGACCTCGTCCTCTCCCAGCTCCGACGGAACGCCGAACACGGCCGACTCGAGGACGGACGGATGCGCGTTGATCTCGCGCTCGACCTCCCACGACGAGATGTTCTCGCCACGCCGGCGCATCGAGTCGGTCTTCCGGTCGACGAAGTAGAGGTTCCCCTCCTCGTCGCGGCTCACCAGATCTCCGGTCCGTAGCCACCCGCCCTGGACCTTGTCGTCGCTCGCCGCTTCGTTCTTGTAGTACTCCACCCGCCGGCGCTTCGGATCGTCGATCCGGAACCAGAGCTCTCCAGGAACTCCCGGCGCAGCGTCGTTCCCGTCGTCGTCGACGATGCGATGCGCCATGGTGGGCTTCCCGATCGAACCTTTCGGCGACTGGCCGAAGTTGAAGACGGCGAATCCGGCTCCATCGACGGCTGCGTAGCCCTCGACGATACGGACACCGAAACGCGCCTCGAATGCCGCCCAGACCGACGCCGGGCACGCTGCGCTGAAGACGACGCGAACCGGGTTCTCCGCGTCGTCCGGCCGCTCGGGCTGCTTCATGAGGATCGGGATCATGGCGCCGAGGGCGTTGAAGGTCGTGACGCCATGACTCCGGATCTCGTCCCAGAACCGGCTCGCCGAGAAGCGGCGTGACAGCACCATCTGCCTGCCGCAAACCAAAGAGCGGATCGACGTCAGGCTGAGGGCATTGGCGTGGAAGAGCGGGAGGCACGTGTAAAGAACGTCATCGGGCGCGAGGGCCGCTCCGAACATTCGGATCCCCGGGATCGTCGCCGGGTCGTAGCGGCCGACGACACCCTTGGGAGCGCCCGTGGTCCCGGACGTGTAGAGGATCGACGAGGTCGCGCCCATCGGAATCTCGGCTCCGGGAGAAGTCTCGGGCGCATCCATCAGCTCGGAGAGGGTCCGCCAGCCGGGCGGCAGGCGGAAGCCTTCCGGCGCTTCCGTCGCATCGACGACGATCTCGCGCAGCTTCGCGAGCGAAGGCCGGAGCGCGAGGATCGGCTCGACGAAATCTGGATGGACGATCGCGACTGCAGCGTCCGAGTGGTCGAGCACGTGTCGGAGCCCTTCGCCCTTGAGGGCCACGTTCACCGGGACGGCGTACGCGCCGAGCTTCTGCGTCGCAAGGTAGGCGAAGAGCCACTCGGGCGAGTTCGGCATCATGATCGCGACGCCAACCTCCGGCGCGACGCCGAGCCGAGCAAGGCCGTTCGCCACTCGATTCACCGAGCGGTCGAGGCCTGCGAAGGAGATCACGCGGTCATCGAATCGGAGGAAGGGAGCCTCGCCGAGGGCGGCTGACTGCGCCTCCAGCACCGCCGCCAGCGTCGTGGGCTCGGTGCTCACGACCGGCCTGCACTCCTTCCGGGAGGCGCTTCGAAGACGTGGATGGCGACGGCCGCCTCTCCCGCGCCCAGGAAGCCGCCGCCGTTCTCGGTGAGCCCGATCCGCGCGCCCGCCACCTGCCGCTCTCCCGCATCGCCGCGGAGCTGGAGGACGATCTCGGCGATCTGCGCGAGGCCGGTTGCACCGATCGGATGACCGCGGCACTCGAGGCCTCCGCTGGGGTTCACGGGCCGTGCGCCTCCGATCTCCGTGGCACCCGACGCGGCGTACCGACCACCCTCGCCTTCCTTGCAGAATCCAAGGGCCTCCGTCTGCAGCAGCTCGCCGAAGGCCGTGGCGTCGTGGACCTCCGCCGTATCGACGTCGTCGGGCCCGAGCCCCGCCATGGCATAGGCGCGCTCCGCCGCCCGCCGGCACTGGTCGCCCTTCTGGCTCGACGAGACCAGGACCGACGCGCGGACGCGGACGGGTCGGATGTCGGAGAAGCGGCGCACGGCGTCGCCTGCGACGAGGATCGCCGCGGCCGCACCGTCGCCCATCGGGGAGCACATGGATCGCGTGAGCGGGAATGCGACGGGCCGATCGGCGAGCACCTCCTCCACCGTCATGGCGCGGCGGTACTGCGCAACCGGGTTGAGCGCGCCGTGGCGGTGGTTCTTCGCAGCGATCGTCGCCAGCTGCTCCCGGGTGGTTCCGTAGCGCTCCATGTGGGCGCGTGCTCCGCGGGCGTAGAGATCCATGAACGGGCTGTGCCCTCCGCCGGCGGGAGGGCTCCCGCCGGCTCCGGCGTCGGCCTTCTTCGCCTCGGCGCGCAGGTCCTCGATCATGCGTCTCGTGGCCTCGACGTCGGTGCCGGCGAGAAAGCTCTCGAACCCCTTCTTGCGCGATTCGGCGTCCGCACCCTTCGCGACGAACGACTTTTCGGCCCCGATGGCGAGCGCGACGTCGTAGGCGCCCGACGCGACCCCCAGGAAGGCGCCGTGGAAGGCCGAGGCGCCGCCGGCGCAGGCATTCTCGACGTTCATCACCGGGATCTCGATGATTCCGGCCGGAGCGAGCGCTACCTGGCCGCGGATGCAGTGCTGGCCGGTCTGCATTCCCCAGCCGGCGTTGCTCATCCAGGCGGCCTCGATCTGGTCCTTTCGGACCGGGCTCTCGCAGAAGAGGCTGCTCACGACGTCGGCCACCAGGTCCTTGATGCTCTTGTCCGGGTGCTTCCCGAACGGAACGAGCCCCACCGCCGCGACGTACACGTCCCGCATCGCCACCTCCCCTGCAGGATCCTGCGTTCTAGAGCCGATCGGCGCCGACGAGGCTCAGCAGGTCGTTGCAGCCGTCCTCGATCATCGACGCCCGCGCGTCGCGCAGCAGCTTCTCGACCGGGTACTCCCGCGCGAGGCCGTTCCCGCCGTAGATCTGGACCGCGCCGCTCGCGACCTCGAAGGCCGTCTGGGTCGACGTCACCTTCGAGGCGATGGCGTACTGCAACTGTGGGCTCGGGCTCACCGTGTTGTACACGACTACGCGGTGGTTGAGCGAGCGCGCAGCCTCGACCTTGCGAAACATCTCGAACAGTCGCGCCTTGACGCTCTGGTGGCGGATGATCGGAAGCCCGCCCTGGATGCGCTCCCTGGCGTAGGTGAGGGCGTGCTCGAGGGCAGCGCGGGCGAGGCCCACGAAGCAGCTACCCATTCCGCCGTTCGCCATGCACAGCACCCGGTCGGCTGCGATGGCGTAGAGCTCGGGCCCGAGCACCATGCAGTGGGCCGGAACCCGGAGGCCGTCGAAGAAGATCTCGCCCTGGTTGAGCGCGCGTTGGCCGACCTTGTCGAGAGGCTTGCCGCGCGAGACTCCCTTCTCGTCGAGGGGGACGACGAAGACGCCGCTCCCGGTCTTGCCGCCGCCCATGTCCACGGCGCAGAAGAGCGCGGCTGCGGTGGCGATGGTGCCGTTCGAAACCCACGCAGCCTTCTGACCCGTGATGACGAACGAGTCGCCGTCCTTCCGGGCGATGCAGTTCGGCTTCGACGGAGCTGCCTGGCCGAGCTTGTTCTCGAAGTCGATCATGTCGCTGCCGTGGTCGGGCTCGGTGATCGCCCAGCAGCCGACGACGTCGGGGCCTGCGAAGCGCTCGATCAGCGCGGGGTTTCCCGACATCGTCGCCATGGTTCGCGGGAAACCCGCAACGCCGAAGCTGATCGCGAGACCCGCGTCGCCCCAGCCGAGCTCCTCGCTGATCATGGCTCCGAGACGCGCGCGGCGCGCCGGGTCGAGGGGCCCTCGCGGGTCGCGCACCTCCTCGAGGCCGAGCTCGCGGTACCGGCGGTAGGCCTCCCACAAGGGCGACGCCGCGGCAGTCACGTCGGACGGATCGTCGAGCCGGTCGAGCTTCACGCCGATCGGGCGCATCACCTCGCCAGCGAACTTCCGAACCGCGTCGAGGATCGCCCGCTCCTCTTCGCCGAGATCGAGATCGAGATCCACCAGACCCATGGCTCCTCCTCCGGGATGCTATCCAGGAAATCGACGCGGGCGCGGCCCCATGATCGAGGGAAGGAGGAGGTTCGGCAAGTCGGTTCGGCAATTCGGCGGGAGGCGCCGGGCGCCTCGGAGCTACCAGCCGTCGGGCTCCCGGCCGTGGTGACGCTTGCTGCGTCGCTCCTCGTGGATGCGGACGAGCTCGCGGCGCTGCTCCGGCGTGAGGAGATCTCGAATGCGAAGCATCGTTCGCAATCGAAGCTTGTGCAGGTCGGTCTCGGCCGATCCGATGCGCTCGGCCTGCCCGAGCGTCGCCTCGAGATCGGGCTTCTCCTGATCGAGGAGCGTTCTCAGCTCGTCGTGGAGCTCGCGCACGCGCCTCTCGAGGCCGCGCGCTTCGTCACGCGCTGCGATGGCGATGCTCCGGATCTCGCTTCGCGCCGCCGGTTCGAGCCCGAGGCGCTCTGCATGGCGCTCGAGCATTGCCTCGAACGGCGGCGGAGGCCCGCCCGGCCCGCGAATCCGGCCGGCGGCCTCGGGAGGAGCCGACTCCGCTTCGGGAGGCTCCGCCCCTGCGACAGGCGCCGGTGAAGCCTGCACGAACGAGCCCGCGAGCAGCACGGCCACCATGCCCTGCCGGAGCCTTCGTACGCCCGTCATCACGACCTCCTACCCATCGAGGAACACACTGGCGATGGCCTCGTAGTCTGCAGGCAGCGCCTCTTCCGGCTCCGCTTCCTCGGGCTCGACGACGAACGCGAGGATCGCCTCCTCGGGGGTGACCGCACTGCCGGAGAGATCCTCGGCCGCTTCGCCGAGGGTCCCGGAAACGAGAGGCTCGACGGCCTCCGTGCGCATCCAGAGAGCGACCGCCGCGGCCGCGGCGGTCGCGACGAGCATCCAGCCGCTCGCGAGCCGGCCGCGCCTTCCGCGAAGACGCGCATCGAGCTTCGCCTGGAACGCCAGTCGCTGCTCGGGGCGCCGCTCGGGCGGCGCCCACGCTCCAGCCAAGCGGCGGACGAACGCCTCTTCCTCGGCGGAGAGCCGGGTCTCGTCGTCGGAACGCGGATTCATGGCGTCGTTGCCTCCAGGGAAGGGTCGAGATCGGCGAGATCCTCGCGCAGCGCACGAAGCGCCCGGTGGAGGTGCGACTTCAGCGTACCCGTCGCGCGGCCGGTGATCCGTGCGGCGTCTCCCGTGCTGAGGCCCTCGAGGTGAACGAGGACGAAGGCTTCACGCTGGCCGCGCGGCAGGCGGTCGAGGGCACGAGCGATACGCCGGCGTAGCGCAGGATCTCCCGGAGGCGCGCAGTCCCGGTCGACCGCCTCTTCGGGCATCTCTCCGGCGACGCGCTCGCGGACCCACCGCCAGCGGCGATGCCGCCTCGCTTCGTTGACCAGGATCCGGTAGAACCAGGTCGACATCTGCGCGTCTCCGCGGAACCCCCCGAGCGCCCGGTGGGCTCGAACGAACGCTTCCTGCGCGACGTCCTCCGCCGCTCCGCCGTCGCCGCCGACGAGGCGCCATGCGACGCCGACCGCCCGCTCGCGCGTCGTGGCGACGAACGCCTCGAACTCACGCGCCCGGGCGTCGTGCATCGCGAGGCTCTCCTGCACCAAGGTTTCCACTCTACCCGACACGGAGCTGCCCCCGGCGTTCGCCCGACACGCGATGTTGGACCCGCCAGGCGCCGGCATGGGTTGCAGTGGCAGCGGGGCAGGCATGGGAATCAGGCGGCGGCCGGGAGACCGGCCGCCGCCGTCTGCTGGGGTGCGAGGAAGGAGCTTGCTACCGGTCGCGGCGGTCCCGCCGCTCGAACGGACGGTCCTCTTCCCCCGGGGCGAGCGTGCGCCACTGCTCCGGGGTCACGAGCGTCCGGATCTCGGCCAGCGTCCGCAGGCCGAGCTTGCGCCGCTGGGTCTCGAGGGCGCCGACGGCATCCGCCTGGGCCATCACCGCATCGGTGTTGGCCGACTCCTCGCCGAGGAGATCGTGCATCTTGTCCCGCGCGCCGGCGAGCGAGGCTTCGAGCGAGCGCTCTTCGGCCCGGGCCTGATCGATCCGCTGGTAGATCGCCTGTGACGTCTCGGCGGGAAGCCCCGCGTGTGCCACCCGTCGCTCCAGGTGAGCGAGGCCTCCGCCTCCCCCGCCGCAGCCTCCTCCCCTCGGCCCGGCCGTCGCGCCGCCTGCACCTGCAACGCCCGCCGCCACCAGCGCAGCCACCGCCGCGCGTCCTCTCCACGAACCCTTCATGACCATCCTCCCGTGCTGGGGTTTCGCGGAGTTCGATCCGCGAGGACGGCGCGCGGTTTACGCGCATCGGCTCGCCCACCGCAGCGGCGCTCGCCCGCGCGGGCCCGGACCCGTGGGTCTACGACTGGATGACGAGCTTCGAGAGGCTGGTCTTGCGAAGGTTCGTTCGCTGGATCGTCCGCACCAGCTCGGCGACCTTCTCGGTATCGGTCTCGAACGGGTTGTTGCAGATCACGCGCACGTTGAGCAGGTTGCCGAGGCGGATGTTCGACCAGTCGAGGTCGTACTGGATCGCGTTCTGCCGCGCGAGCTTGATGAACTCGCCGCGCATCTTGGCGCGGGTATCCGGCGGCGGCTCGGTCTTGGCCTTGATGACCTCGTCGTCCTCGAGGATGCGCTCCACGGCCCCTTTTCGCTCGAGCAGCGAGTAGAGCCCCCGGCTCAGCCGGATGTCGTGATACTGCAGATCGAGCATGAAGACCCGCGGGTCGCTCCACGTGACGCCGCGCCGGTCGATCCAGCTCTCGATCATCCGCCGCTTGATCACCCAGTCGACCTCGCGAGAGAGCCGGTTCGGATCGTCATCGAGGCAGTCGAGGACGTACTGCCACTTGCCGACCACGTCCTTCAACTGGCTGTCCACCGGATACTGCTCGATGTACTTCTGCGCCATCTCGCAGTACTCGCGCTGGATCTCGATGGGCGAGTACTCCCGCCCGTTGTCGAGCCGCAGCCTGCGCTTGCAGGTGACGTCGTAGCTGATGTCCTTGATGGCCTTGACGGGGTTGCGGAGCGTAAAGTCCTTGTTGATGTAGTTGTCCTCGATCATCTGGAGCACGACGGCGCAGGTACCGACCTTGAGGAAGTTCGTGTACTCGCTCATGTTCGAGTCGCCGACGATCACGTGCAGCCGCCGGTACTTCTCGCGGTCGGCGTGAGGCTCGTCCCGGGTGTTGATGATCGAACGGTCGTTGGTCGTGGTTCCCGAGATCTTCTGATAGATGTGCTGGGCACGCTGGCTCACGCAATAGTGGATGCCGTCCTGCGTCTGGAAGACCTTCCCTGCCCCGGTGTAGATCTGGCGGGTCACCAGGAACGGAATCAGTTGCTCGGCCAGGTAATAGAAGTCGACGTCACGGTCGACGAGATAGTTCTCGTGACAGCCGTAGCTGTTGCCGACGAAGTCGGTGTTGTTCTTGAAGATCGAGAGCTTGCCGGCGATCCGCTCCTCGCGGATCTTCTCCTCGGCGTAGTCCTGCAAATCTTCCAGGATGCGCTCGCCGGCCTTGTCGTAGACGATGAGCTGGCGCGGTGACGCGCACTCCGGAGTCGCGTACTCGGGATGGCACCCGGTGTCCTGGTAGAAGCGAGCGCCGTTCTCGAGGAACACGTTGAGGAAGTGCTCGGTGGTGATCAGCTTCTCGAAGAGGAAACGGATCGCCTTCTCGACCGGAAGCGTCTTCCGCCCCTCGGGCGTGAAGATGATTCCGTACTCGCTCTCCAGTCCGAAGATCCGCTTCTGCACGTCACCGCCCGGCAGGCCGGCGTGGCTCCCGGCCTATGCGTCGAGGATACCTCTCAGCTCATCGGCGGACAGCCGCCGGAACTTGCGCGTCGGGCGCTTCCTCTCGAGGACGCAGACCTCGAGGTTCTGCACCGGGATCCTCGGCTCTCCATTGGCAACGCGCTGCAGCGCCTGTCGGCCGAGACGCATGCAATCCCCAAGGGGCATCTCGGCCTGGTAGCTCGACTGGAGCTGCGCCTGGAGACTCTCGGCTGCGCCGCCGATGACGCAGTAGCCTTGATGGTCGGTGATGCTGCCGTCGAACTGCACGCGATAGATCGTGTTCTTCTCGTGGCCCGCCAGGCGCGGGTCACCGACCTCCGCCACGATCAACTCGACCTCGAGGGGCTTCAGCTCGCGGGTGAAGGCGTCGCCGATGACCTGCGAATAGGCGTTGGCGAGCGCCTTGCCGCGGACGTCTTCCCGCGAGTACGAGTAGCCCTTCACGTCGGCGTAGCGGACGCCGACCTTCCGGAGCTGATCGAACTCGCTGAACTTCCCAACGCCCGCGAACGCGATGCGATCGTAGATCTCTCCGATCTTCGAGAGGCTCGCCGACAAGTTCTCCGCCATCAGCAGGATTCCGCCGTCGTACTCGAGGGTGACGATCGACTTGCCCCGGCCGATGCCCTTGCGGGCATACTCGGCCTTGTCCTGCATCATCTGCTCGGGCGACACGTAGAACGGAAGCGACATGGCTACCTCCGCTGCCGCGCCGCGACGAGCTCGCGGTGGATCTCAGCGACGCCATCGGCCGGCACCTCCTCGATGCCCGCCACGTCGCAGACGAAGATGTTCGGATAGATCCCGCGCGTCGTATCGACGCCGCCGGTCCCGCGGTCCTCGTCCGCCGCATCCATCAGCGCCTGGAGCGCGCAGCGCATCCCTTCGTGCTTCGACACGTCGGGGCGCCAGCTCTTCTTGAGCGACTCCTTGGCGTAGAGCCCGCCCGAGCCCGTCGTCTCGAACTCGGTCTCTTCGTAACGCCCCCCGGTGACGTCGAACTTCCAGACGCGGCCCACCATGCGGCGCTTGTCGTATCCCGCGAAGATGGGAACCACGACGAGACCCTGCATGGCCGCTGGCAGGTTCTGCCGGATCATTTGCGAGAGCTTGTTGGCCTTGCCCTCGACCTCGAGCGGCTCGCCCTCGATCTTTTCGTAGTGCTCGAGCTCGACGCGGAGCAGCTTCGCCATCTCGATCGCGGGGCCTGCGGCCCCGGCGATCGCCATCAGTGAAAAATCGTCGGTCGCGAAGACCTTCTGGATGTCACGCGAGGCGACCCGATAGCCCTCGGTGGCGAGCCGGTCGCCGGCGACGATGACCCCTCCCTGGAACTTGAGCCCCAGCACGGTCGTGCCGTGGGGCACCGACAGCGGCGCCGCACCTCCGAGGGTTGCGGCTCCCATGGCGCCGGCCTGCGGCGCCGCAAAGGGCCGTGCGCTCGGATGGCTGGCATCGAGCAGGTCGATGAAGCTCGACCCCTGGTACGAGTCTCGAAAACGCAACGGCCCCCTCCCCCCGGCGGGGCGCAGCGTCACTGTCCGCCGCGCTGAACGTAGTTCTTGACGAACTCCTCGGCGTTCTCTTCGAGGACCTCGTCGATCTCGTCCACGAGGGCGTCCATCTCTTCCTTGAGCGCTTCACCCTTCTTGGCGAGCTTCTGACCGCTCTCGCCCGAGCCGCTCCCTTCGCCGTCTCCGCCCTTCTTCGGGGCCTTCGTCTGCTTGGTATCGGCCATGGCGTTCTCTCCACGATGCGGGCTCTACGCCCGCAGATTCTTCACCAGGTCGCGCGCGGTCGGCGAGTTGGCGAGAAGATCCTCGACATGCTCCTTCGATCCCTTGAGCGGCTCACCCATCAGCACCCTCTTGATGGGCTCGCTGCCGATTCCGAAGGAAATCGAATCCCAGTTCACGCCAAACACCTCCGCAGGATAGCGCTTCAGGCACTGACCCCGAAAGTACGCCCGCGTGTCGGCCGGCGGCTCGGTGACCGCCGCATCGATCTCGTCGTCGGTCACGATCCGCTCGACCCGCCCTTGGCGCTCGAGCACGTGATACAGCCCCTTCTCCGGGCGCAGATCGTGGTACTGGAGATCGAGCATCGAAACCTGGGCAGATTCCCAGTCGACGCCCTTGCGCTCCATGAAGCTCTCGATCAGGGCCTTCTTGATCACCCAGTCGATCTCCCGATCGAGCTCCATCGGATCGCGCTCGAGCCTCTCCAGGACGTACTCCCACTTTGCGAGAACGTCCTTCGTGACGGCATCGAGATCCTTCCCCGTCACGTACTTCATCGCCATCTCGAGATACTCTCGCTGGATCTGCACCGCCGAGAGCTTCTTTCCGTTCTCGAGCTGTAGGAGCCGCTTGCAGGTCGGGTCGTGGGAAACTTCCTGGATGGACCTCACGGGGTCGCGAAGAGCGAGGTCGCGCCGCACCGCGCCGTCTTCGATCATCGAGAGCAGCAACGCGGTGGCACCGTTTCGCAGATAGATCGTGTACTCGCTCATGTTCGAGTCACCCACGATCACGTGCAGCCGGCGATACTTCTCGCGGTCGGCGTGGGGCTCGTCGCGCGTGTTGATGATCGGGCGCTTCACCATCGTGTCGAGCGCAACCTCGGTCTCGAAGAAGTCGGCCCTCTGGGTGATCTGATAGACGCACGGATGAGCGCGATTCTCGCTTCCGACCTTTCCTGCACCCGTATAGACCTGTCGCGTCACCAGGAACGTCATCAGGTGCTCGACGATCTGCTTGAAGGACGTGCGGCGGTCCATCAAGTAGTTCTCGTGACACCCGTAGCTATTGCCCTTGCGATCGCTGTTGTTCTTGTAGAGCAGGATCTCGGTCCCGGGCGGCAGGAGATGGTTCGCCTCCCGGCGCGACATCTCGACGATGCGCTCGCCCGCCTTCTCGTGCAGGACGAGATCGCGGACGTTCGTGACCTCGGGGCACGAATACTCCGGATGCGCGTGGTCGACGTAGTAGCGCGCTCCGTTCACGAGGGTCTTGTTCCGGGCGAGGTTTTCCTGCTGGTTCGGCGTGTACTTCTCGCCATCGACCTGGAAGCCGCGAGCGTCGGCGAGCGGGTTCTCCTGGTCGTAGTCCCAGAGGATCTTCCCCGGGTGGTCCTCGCGGTAGGCGTTCACCAGGAGGACGCAGCTCGAGATGGGATCGAAGTCGCGGTCGTTCTTGACCGTGATCCCGTACTCGATCTCCGTCCCCATCACTTTCGGAATCGCCATCCCACCCCCGCCGCGCGGCGCTCTCCATTCGTTACAGATACTGGCCCGACGTGACGTTCTCGATCGAGCGCTCGTTCCGGTTGATTCCGGTCATCAGCGTCCGAACGTTGATGATTCGTTCTCCCTTCCGCCCGGAGATGCGCGCCCAGTCGTCGGGGTTGGTCGTGTTCGGGAGATCCTCGTTCTCCTTGAACTCCTGGCGAACGGCCTCGAGAAGATCGCCGAGCGTGATGCCCCGTTCGCCGTTCTCGATCAGTCGCTTCACGGCCTTGGTCTTCGCGCGCGCAACGATGTTCTCGATCATGGCTCCGCTCGCGAAATCCTTGAAGAAGAAGATCTCCCGCTCTCCCTTGGCGTAGGTCACCTCGAGGAACTTGTTCTCCTCGTTCGTCGAGTACATCTCGGCGATCGTATCCTCGATCATGCCCGCGGCGATCGCCAAGGTGTCGCTTCCGTACTTGGCGCCGGCCTCGGCATGGAAGGGAAGATCTGCCGTCAGGTACTTGGAGAAGATCTCCCTCGCAGCGGCAGCATCCGGGCGGTGCACCTTGATCTTGAGATCGAGGCGACCCGGGCGCAGCACCGCGGGGTCGATCAGGTCCTGCCGATTGCTCGCGCCGATCACGATCACGTTCTTGAGCGACTCGACGCCATCGATCTCCGAGAGGAACTGCGCAACCACGGTGGCTTCCATGTCGGAGCTGATTCCCGATCCGCGCATGCGGAAGAGAGAATCCATCTCGTCGAAGAAGATCACGACGGGGACGTCCTCGCTCGCCTTCTCGCGCGCCTTCTTGAAGACCTCTCGAATCTTGTGCTCCGTCTCTCCCACGTACTTGTTGAGGAGCTCAGGGCCCTTGACGTTGAGGAAGTAGGCGGGCGTCGCGCGCCCGGTCCGCTTCTCGATGCTCTTGGCCAGGCTGTTCGCGACCGCCTTGGCGATGAGGGTCTTGCCGCAGCCCGGCGGCCCGTAGAGCAAGATGCCCTTGGGCGGCGAGAGCTTGTGCTCGAGGAACACCTCCGGGTGGATGTACGGAAGCTCGATCGAGTCTCGCAGGATCTGGATCTGCTCGCCGAGGCCGCCGATCTTCTCGTAGGTGACGTCCGGGATCTCCTCGAGGACGACCTCTTCGACGGCGGACTTCGGCAGCCGCTCGAACGCGAAGTTGGTCCTCGGATCGAGCAGGACGCTGTCGCCGGCCTTGAGCTTCTCGCGCCGCAGCGGCGTCGCGAGGGTGATCACCTTCTCCTCGTCGGTGTGGCCGAGAACGATGGCGCGGTTGTCGGCGAGGAAGTCGACGATGTGCGCGATCTCGCCGCGCGGGATGTACCCCGCCGACTCCACGACGTTGAAGGCCTCGTTCAGGACGACGAGCTGGCCCTCTTCGAGCTGGAAGAGATCTAGGTTCGGGTGCGCGTTGACGCGCATGGCCTTGCCGTCGACCAGGATCTCGACGCTCCCATCCTTGTTGCCGCTGAGGAAGACCCCGTAGGTGTTGGGGGGCGCGCAGAGCTTGTCGACCTCTTCCTTGAGCAGCTCGATCTGCTGCTTCGCCTCCTGCAGCACGTGGACGAGCTTCTCGTTCTGGCGCTCGGCGTCTCCGAGCTGCTGCCGCGCCAGGTCGTTCCGGCGGCGGAGCGCGTCGAACTCGGAGAGCACGCGATCGAGGCGGCGCCGGAACTCCGCGGAGTCGCCGCCGAAGAACCGGATCGCGTCCTGCAGGTCCTCGAGCTCATCGCGGTAGGGCTGCTGGGGCTCCCGGTCGGGATCCCCTTCTCCCGCGGGCCGACCTGTGGGGCCCGGAGACGAGATGCGCCGCATCACGTCCCGCACGAAGCCTCGCCTGCCCTGCCCGGAACCGGAATCGAACTCGCTCATCCAGCTCTCTCCTCGTGCCCCGGCGCACCGCCGAGCCTGATACGGACCCTGTCCGAAGCTACTGCAAGGCGTGTGCCGCAGCGCCGCAGGTCCCGGCGGCCAGCGCCGGCACGTGGTCGAATCGGGCGACCGGACCCTCGCGAGCCGCCGTCTGGGACGCCGAGGGCCGCGCGCGTCGCCTCGCGCAGGGCTTCGCATCCTCGACCCGGCCGGGGATCCAGCGGGCCCCCGGGCTCGGCCGAGCCACTCTCACGGCGGCCACAGCGGCTCCTCCGATCGCTCACGGCGCTCCGCTCCCAGACTCCAGTCATCGTCCGGTCATCGTCCGGTCATCGGCGCTCGAAAAGCGCAGAACCCTTCGAATTCTCGGAACTTTTCACCTTTCGAAACTATCCGAATCCGCTGCCGTGTCAAGCCGCCTCCGGGTGCGGGCCTGCCGCCTCATGCGCGTGCAATGCGGCCGCAACCCGTGGCGTAGGTGCTCGGAGACCCATGCCTCCTCTCCCTTGGGGGATCCCGCTACTCCCCTCCCGTCCTGCCTCGATCGCTGCACGGTCGTGCTTCCGGGCTGCTTCCTGCAAGTTGCCGTCTAGGTGCCGCCTCGGGTTGCGATCCTGCTCCTGCGCCGCAGCCATTTTGACGGTCCCGTCACCCTGCCACCGCTCCCGCTGCCCGTCCCCCACGCTACGCCGGGCTTTTCGCGGTGACCCGGCGCCTGGCGAAGCGAACTACCGGGATTGGGAATCACGGTGCCGTGCTGCTCCGTGAGTGCTCACGAGCCGGGAGGCGGCACCTCGACGATCCGGACGCCCGCGGGGGGAGCGAACCGGAAGGCGTCACTCTCGACGCCTGTGTTCGTCCGGACATCCTGGAAGGAGACCCGTGTCACGTTTCCTACCAGGTCGGTGACCACGGTCTCCCTCACCTCGCCGCTGGCAGGATCGACGCGGATCTCGAGCTGCTCGTAGGCGGCCGCTTCCCGCGGTACGAGGCGGAGCCGGATCTCTTCCTCGCCGCAGGCAATCGCCCGCACCTCGAAGTCCCGACTCATCTCGCCGCGCCCGAGCAGGAACTGGAGCGCAGCGCCCGAGAGGAACCCCTGCGCGGTCCGCAGGTGCTGCGCCTCCTTCTCGGCAGGATCGTAGATCCAGAGCTCGTCGCCATCGGTCACGACGAGGCTCGGCTCGGGCTCCTCGTAGGACCAGCGCATCCTTCCGGGCCGGGCGAAACTCACCTCCCCCTTCGCGGACGTTTCGGGCCCCACGGAGGCCGCCCCGAGGGATACGACCTGCGACACCTGGGTGAAGCGAGCGGTCAGGTCCCGGACGCCCTCGTAATGGCGCTGCACCTTCCGCGCGGCCGCTTCGCCGCACGTCGGCGGCTCCGACGAGGCCGGCGGCGCACCCACCATCCCCCCCGTCAGCACGAGCCCCGTTGCCAGCCAGCCCCTCACGCCCGGTCGGACGCGCAGGAGATCGCCGCTATTCGTCGTCGAGGGCTCGTGCGTACACCTCACGGGGCTTGGTTCCCTCCTGGGGCCCGATGATCCCGTCGATCTCCATCTGCTCGATCATCCTGGCCGCCCGGTTGTAGCCCACTTTGAGGCGCCGCTGAATGTACGAGATCGAGGCGTTGCGCGTCTCGGCCACGATGGCGATGGCGCGGTCGTACATTTCGTCGACGTCGTCGCCCCGTTCTTCCTTCGCCTCGCTCTCCTCCTTCATCCGCACCAGGGTCTCGTCGAAGACCGGAGCGCCCTGCTTGCGCAGCTCGGCGACCAGGGCCGCCACCTCCTTCTCGGAGACGAACGCGCCGTGGACGCGGCGAAGCTTCGACGTTCCCGGCGGCAGGAAGAGCATGTCGCCCTGCCCGAGCAGCAGATCGGCGCCGTTCTGGTCGAGGATCGTCCGCGAATCGGTGCGGGACGAGACCTGGAAGGATAGGCGCGCCGGGAAGTTCGCCTTGATGACGCCGGTGAGTACGTCGACGCTCGGCCGCTGGGTGGCGAGCACGAGGTGGATGCCGGCCGCGCGAGCCATCTGCGCCAGCCGCTGGAGCGCCTCCTCGACGTCGCGGGCCGAGACGACCATCAGATCGGCCAGCTCGTCGATCACGACGACGATGTACGGCAGGCGCCTGAACTCGAACTCCCGGCCTTCGGTCTCTCCCGGCTTGGGCTTGATCCGGAAGGTCTTCTTCCCCGCAGCGAGCTCCTCGTCCACACGGGTGTTGAACTGGTCGATGCTGCGCACGCCCAGCGCCGACATCATCTGGTAGCGCTCTTCCATCTTGTGTACGACGCCGGCGAGCGCCGCGGCGGCCCGCTTGGGGTTCGTGACGACGTCGGCGATCAGGTGCGGGATGCCCTCGTAGACCGAGAGCTCGAGGAGCTTCGGATCGACGAGGAGCAGCTTGAGCTCGCCGGGCGACGCCCGGAACAGGATCGAGCAGAGCAGCGAGTTGAGGAACACGCTCTTGCCCGTACCCGTGGCGCCGGCGACCAGGAGGTGCGGCATCCGTGCGAGATCGGCGTCGACCGGATTGCCGAAGATGTCCTTGCCCAGGACGAGGGTGAGCTTCGAAGGGCTCGACCGGTAGCTCTCGGACTCGAGCAGGTCCCGGATGTAGACGATCTCGCGCTCGCCATTCGGGATCTCGATGCCGACGACGGACTTGCCCGGGAGCGGCGCGATGATGCGGACCGAGAGGGCGCGAAGCGCGAGCGCCAGGTCGTCGGACAGGTTGACGATGCGGTTCACCTTGACGCCGGACGCCGGCTCGAACTCGTACATCGTGATCACCGGGCCCGGATGCACCGTGACGACGCGCCCGTGGACGCCGAAGTCCCGGAGCTTCTTCTCGAGGATCCGCGAGTTCATGATGAGGCTCTCGCGGTCGATGCTCCTCCCGCTGGCCGGCGGCCGCTGGAAGAGGTCGATGTCCGGCGGCGACCACGGCACATCGCCGTGGTCCTCGGGAAACGAGAACGACTCCTGCCGCGGCTTCTGGGCAGCGCCACGGGCCGCCCGGTGGTCGACGATGGCAGGCTCCGCCCCCCGCGCGCGTCGGCTCGGCGAGGCCCCGGTGGCCCTCCCCTCGCTGGGAGCCAGCTCCTCTTCGACGGCCTCGCCCACGGGCTCCTCGTCTTCTGCAACGTCGTCGTCCCCGGCAACGCCCGAAAGGGCATCCGGGGCGCCGCCCGCGAGAGCCGGCGCCGGGTCGAGGGAGTGCGGCGCTGGGTCGGGCTCGCGCATCAGGGCCACGCGGCGGCGCCGCCGGCGGCGCTCGCGCCAGATCTCGAAGTTCTCGGCTGCGCGCCGGGCGCCGGCGCCCGCTCGGCGTCCCGCCAGGATCAGCTGCGTAACGCCCCGGTCGGCCGCCGAGCCGACGGCCAGCCCTGCACGACCGCACGCCGTGGCCCCGGCGAGCACGGCCTGCACCGCGCTTCGGGTCGGAACGCCGGTCACCCGGAGCGCGCCGGCGACGCCGATCAGCGCCGAGAGGAACAGCCCTCCGTAGGCCGAGAGCAGGGATCTCTCGGCCCTCGCCAGGACGCGCCCGAGAGCGCCTCCGTCGAGGCTCCCGAAGCGGTCTGGCGCCAGGACACGCAACAGCTCCGGGGCAGCCGTCGCGGCAGCGAGCAGCAGCCCGGATCCGATCCAGAAGCCCGGGCCCTCCCGCGCGGCGCGAAGGCCAGCCGTCAGCCGGATGCCCACGACACCAGCCAGCGCCACGAGAACGTGCGCGCCGAGACCGAAGCCCCGGACGAGCAGCCCGGCCAGGGATGCGCCGAGCGGCCCCCCGAGATTGTCCACGGACGCCATGCGAAACAGCGGATCGCTGGCGCTGAAACTGGCGAGCGAGAGCCATGCGAACAGGGAGACGGCAACGAGCCCCAGACCGAGAGATTCCGAAGCGAGCCTTCCGGGAGCGAGCCAGCCGACGCCGCCCACGGCAGGCTTCGGCTTCCGCGCGCGCACGCTACCCGTTCGCGCCACGACGGCTCGCTTCACGACGGTCTTCGCGATCTTCGATGACGATGAGGCTCACGTCCCCACCCCCCGGGACGTTCCAGACCGTGCAAGTATCCCCTCGGGCCCTCTGCCGTCAAGCGCGCGCCATCTCGACCACGCGCTTCGCAGGACGATCGACCGTGAGCGTCCGTTCACCATTGACGCTCGAACGGCGAGGCGAGATGATGCGCTCACCTCACTCCGACGGAGAAATACGATGGCGGGCGTCAACAAGGTGATCCTGATCGGCAACCTCGGGCGCGATCCCGAGCTTCGCTACACCCAGGGAGGCCAAGCTGTCGCGAGCTTCAGCATCGCGACGACCGAGAGCTTCACCAAGAAGAGCGGAGAACGAGACGAACGAACGGAGTGGCATCGCATCGTCGCATGGGGCCGCACGGCAGAGCTGTGCGCGCAGTACCTCTCCAAGGGCCGCACGGTCTACATCGAGGGGCGCCTGCAGACGCGGGAGTGGGAGAACAAGGAAGGCCAGAAGCAGCGCACCACCGAGGTCGTGGCCCAGACGGTCCAGTTCCTCGGAGGGCCTCGCGGCCAGGCAGGCGGCGCTGCGCGCGAAGCCGATCCGCAGGCCCCGGCCGGGGGCTTCGACGAAGGACAGGGTGGGGCCCCGCCGCCGGCGGACGACATCCCGTTCTAGGCGGAGCCTCTCAGGACTCCGCCTGGGCGCGGAGCATCCGCACCACGTTGTTGATTCGGGCGCGGGCGCGGGCGTCCAGGTTCTCGAACTCGATCCCCATTCCCGGAACTTCCGCCGGGCGCTCGATGCTCGTCCAGACGACGCGTCCCCTGACCTTGATCGGTGAATCGCTGCCGGGGATCCGGAACTGGAGGAGCACGGCCGTTCCCGGGGGCTTCGGCTGGTCGGTCTCGATGAAGAGGCCGCCCTCGTTGACGTCTGCGGTGAACTCCGAGAAGAACGCGTCGACGGTGCCGTAGTCGACGCGGACCACGAAGGGCGTCCGCTCCGACCGGCGCCGGTCTCCGTCGTCGGACGCAAGGGCCGCGCGGTTCGGACGGGCGACGGGTTTCCCACCTGCCTTCGGCATGCCGACCTCTTGCGCGCCAGGGCGGATGCGGCCCACGGCCCGCCTTGGATCGGACGGTCGCCCTGCCAGCCTTAGAGGGCCTCAGAGGGCGCCGCTCGCTCGAGGCCGGGCGTCGCGCGGGAACTCCCCCGCCTCCCGGAGGCTCACGAAGCCGCGCTCGGCAACGATCACGTGGTCGAGGACGTGGACGCCGAGCAGCTCTCCAGCACGCACGAGACGGGCCGTGATCTCCACGTCCTCCCGGCTCGGCGTCGGGTCGCCGCTCGGATGGTTGTGGACGAGGATCACCGCGGCGGACGGCTCGCGCAGCGCGGGCCGGAAGACCTCGCGGGGATGGACGAGGCTCGCGGTGAGGGTCCCCTGGGAAACCACCACCTCCCGGATCCAGCGATGGCGCCCGTCGAGCAAGACGACGACGAACCGCTCGTGGGGAACGTCGCGAAGGCGCGGGTGGAAATGCCGGTGTACGTCCGCTGGCGAGAGCACGGCTTCTCCCGCTCGCATCCGTCGCATCGCCAGGCGCCGGCCGATCTCGAGCGCCGCCACGACGCGGGCGCTGCGCGCGGGGCCCATCCCGGGCGCCGCAGCCAGCTCAGGCGGCGTCGCACGGGCTAGACCGTGGAGCCCTCCGTGACGGGCGAGGAGCTGCGCGGCCTGCCAGGCGGCGCTTCCGCTGCGCGAGCCGCTTCCGAGCAGGAGCGTGAGCAGCTCCGCATCGGCGAGGGATTCGGGACCCTGGACGTACAGGCGCTCCCGGGGGCGCTCGGAGGCGTCGCTCGGCATGGGGGCTCCGGCGGGACCGGAGGCACTGGGAGCTTAGCGCGCGCTCGCCGAGGCCCTGCACGCGCCTTCGCCGTCCAGCGCCTTCGCGAGCGCCTTGCCGAAGACCTCCTGGGAGAGCTCGGGCGCGACCAGGCTCCGGTAGCCGACCTCGCGGCGGTCGGGGGGCTCGAGCTCGTCGTTCACCCTGCGCAGCAGCGCAAGGTAGCCCTTGGCCAGATGGGGCTGGCTCATGGCGGCGGAGAGCTCGATGGGCAGCGCAGGGTTGAAACGGCTTCCATCCTCGAGGGTGATGACACCGCCCGGTGACACCTCTCCGAGCCGCTTCATCGCGGCGCGCAGAAAGGGCATCCGGTGATCGGACTGCGAGAGCGCTCGGGAGAGGTCCGCGGGGTCGAGCGCCGCCCGCAGGCCGTCGTCGAACGCCGCCGCACAGCCGCTGACGTCCGAAGGCTCCACCGCAGCGAGGGTGGCCTGCATCCTCTCCACCGACGCCCCAGCAGCCGATTCTCCGCGGGGAACGACATCGATCGTGTACGTGTGCAGCTGGCGGGCGGCATCGAAGCCCGAGCGCGAGCGCAGCTCCGGCTTCGGCTCGCGGGCAAAGGGCGAGAGATCGACCCGGACCAGCAGATCCTCTCCGAGCTGCTGGGCGGTGAGCTTCTCGACGAGGGGGCTCGTCAGCCCGGCGAGCTGTCCTTCCACCGCCGCTCCCTGCCCGGTCTCGTTGAGTACGACGCTGAACCCCTCGGGCCGGTCCTGGACGCGTACCACGGGCGTCTGGCGCGTGAGGAACGTGAGCGACGAGCGCCCTCCGAAGTAGGTCTGCGACGCGCCCTCGAGCCTGTTCGGCAGCGGATCGAGCTCGATCGAGACCCGCGTCTGCTCGGATTCGATCCCGAGGTGGACCTCCTTGGAGCGGTATCCGGGCAGGAACGCGCGGATGACGACTGCGTCGCGGGGCCCGGAATCGCTCCGGCTGGGAAGCAGGAGGGTCGCGGGAGCCTTCGTCTGCTCGTATCGCTTCTGGAAGCTCGCCCGCACGTAGAAGAGATCGAGGGTCGCGCCCTCGGGCGCCGTGTCGACCTCGATCCTTCGCTCCCCATACCAGTAGCCCGGCCCCGACACCATCGAGCGCAGCGGCCCGAAGAGATTCCGCACGCCGAACTGCTTCGAGCCCTCGGGCTCGAGTCGGACCGTCTCCGCCGCGGCGGGGAGTCCGCACAGACCTGCTGCGACGACGATCGTCCACCATCCGCGCGCCACCATGGAGCCTCCAGACTCCCGCGGAACGTAACCGGGGCGCGCGGGCCGGCACAGGTCGCCCGCGAACGGGCTCAGCGCCCTTCCGCCGCTCCCGAGAGGCGCCGGAGCGAGTCGGCCAGCACGCCAGCGCGCGGATCGGACAGGCCTCGGAGCGCTCGCTCCACCGCACGCAGCCGCTCGGGACTGCCGGCCTGCCGTGCCAGGGCATCGAGCCACGCCTCGCGATCGGCAGGCCCGAGCGCCTCCGTCGCGCGCAGCACCGACGCCGGGTCGCGGAGTGCCTCGTCGAGTGCGCCGGGCGCGAGCCGCGGGCCCGCGGCCTCGGGCTCCGCATCGGGAGCCGCCGAGGCGCCGAGCGACCGGGCCCCGCCGAGAGCCTGCTGCAGCGTCGGCGGCGCTGCATCGGGAGCGCGCTGCGCACCCCGAGGTGAGATCCACAGAAGCGCGGCGACGGACGACGCAGCCACCAGCACCGGGATCGCGACACGCGAGCGCGAACGCCACCACAGCGGATCGAGCAGCGAAGCGAAGAGGCCCGCGCGCCCCTCTCCTGCCTCGATCCGCGCGAGTACCTCGCCCGCGAGCCCCGCCGGCGGGTCGGGGTCTGGAAGGCTGCGGAGCGCCCTCACCGCCTCCCGCAGCTCGAGGAGCCGAGCGGTGCAGACCTCGCACGCGCCGAGATGCGCATCGACGAGGGCACGGCGTTCGAGCGGAAGATCCCCTTCGAGGTAATCGCCGAGATCGGCCCGCACGTCCCGGTGGGTCGTCACGCCCGCTCTCCCCGCACGATCCTTCCTCCGGCGACGAGGCTCTCGCGAAGGCGCTCCCGCGCCCGATGGATCCGGGACTTGACGGTCCCCTCCGGAAGCTCGAGGGTGCGCGCGATGTCCGGGTACGGCAGCCCCTCGATGTCGTAGAGGACGAGCGGGAGCCGGAGCTTCGCAGGCAGCTGGAGCAACGCCGCCTGGACCACCGCCCGCTCTTCCGCTGCGGCCGCAGCGTGCTCGGGATCGGGAGGCCCCGCGGGCGACTCCAAGCCGGTCCGCTGCAGATGGGCCAATGCATCTTCGCGGGCGCGACTGCGGCCGAGCGTCCGGCGGCGGTTCAGCGCCGCATTTGCCGTCACGCGATAGACGAACGTCGAGAACAGCGCGTCTCCGCGGAATCGATGTCCGTGCCGGTGCAGGTTCAAGAAGGTCTCCTGGGCCGCGTCCTTCGCCTCTTCGGGATTGCCGAGCATGCGGAGCAGGAGCCGGTACACCTTCCGCTCGTGGCGCCGCACGAGGGCCGCAAACGCCGAGACGTCGCCGGTTCGCCAGCGTGAGACGAGATCATGATCCGGATCGGTTTTCGCATCGCCGCCCGATCGCGGCAGAGGCCTCCGTTCCACGATCTCGTGTCCCACGCCACGCCTCTCCATCTCGACACCACCCGGCCCCGGTCGGTTCCCGCCCCGGGGGCGGGCGCCGCCTACGCGCGGCGGGCTGCCTCGAGGTGCGCCTGGATCGCGCCGAACCACGCCTCGGGGGTCTCGATCTGCGGGCTGTGCCCCGCCCGTGGGATCGTCACCCGGCGAGCCCCGGGGATCCCCTTCTCCATGACGTCGGCGGGCTCCAGGAAGGCGAGATCCTCCTCGCCCACCATCACGAGCGTCGGACAGCGGATCTGCGCCAGCCGCGGCACCAGCGACTCCTGGTCGGAGAGGGCGATCCCGAGCGCGAGGAAGGCCTCGGGATCCATGGCCGTGAGCCGCATCCGGTGCCGCGCCCAGTAGCGCTCGCCCCACTCCTGCTCGAGGCGGCGGTCGGCGGCGGTACGCGCCGGATTCTCCGCTGCCCTCGCGCGGAGGATCGCATGGAGCTTCTCCATGCCGGCGGAACGCCCGATCTCGCCGCCCTTCTCGAACATGTCTCGAGGAACGTGCCCGAGCGGAGCGGCCGCCGTGTCCATCGCCACCAGCGAGAGAACGCGGCTCGGATGCGCGAGGGCGAAGCGGAGCGCGACCATCCCGCCCATCGAATGCCCGAGGAGGTCGCACCGTTCGACCCCGATGGCGTCGAGGAGACGGGCGAGATCGTCGACGAGCTGGACGAGGTTGTAGGTCTTGGCGTCGCCGGTGTTGGTCGACTGCCCGTGTCCGCGCTGATCCGGAACGATCGTTCGGCCGAGCCTCGCGAGCGCCGGGAGCTGGCTCGCGAAGTCGTCCCGGCAGCCCGTGAAGCCGTGGACGAGGACGAACGGCCGCTCGCCGCTCCCCGCCTCGTCGTACACCATCTCGATTCCATTCACCGATACTCGCTGGGTCGTCACCATGCGCCCGATCTTACCGTGCCGGAGAGCCCGCATGTAGAATGGGACTCCCGCTCCGGGCAGGCCCCGGGGCGCCTCCCGCGACGGGCTCCTGTGGGTCGCGGAGGAAGAACGCGAGGCACCCGCCATGCCGGGCTCGGACTGGAAGACTCTCGACACCGAGCGCGACGGCCCCGTCCTTCGCGTCTGGCTCGCGCGCCCCGAACGCCGGAACGCCCTCGACACGACCGCGCTCGAGGAGATCGCGGCCCTGTTCCGGGGACTGCAACAGGAGTTCGAGGTCCGGGTCGTCGTCCTCGGCGGACGCGGACCGTCGTTCTGCGCAGGAGCCGACCGGCGCGACCCTCCGGGCCGCGAGCGGCTCGCGGCAGCGTCGGGCGCCAGCGATCGCGAACGCCGCCACGTCTCGCAGCTCGGCCTCCGGGCGTGCCGCGCGATCGAGGAGTGCGAGGCCGTGACCATCGCCCGCATCCACGGTGCGGCGGTGGGCGGCGGCGCCGCGCTGGCGTTGGCCTGCGACTTCCGTCTGGCCGCCGAGGATGCGGTCTTCCACGTCCCCGAGGTCGACCTCGGGATCCCCCTCTCGTGGGGCGCCGTGGCACGGCTCACCCTCGAGATCGGGGCCGCGCGAGCCCGCGAGGCGATCCTGCTCTGCGAACGCTTCGACGCCCGCCAGGCCGCGACGTGGGGCGCCGTCCACCGGGCGGTCCCGGCGGGAGAGCTCGACGCGCTGGTCGACGACTGGGCCCGCCGCCTGGCCGCGAAGCCGGAAGTCGCCGTCCACATGACCAAGACCCAGCTGCGCGCCTACGCCCTCGCCGCACGCCTCGGCGACGTGACCGAGAGCGACGGAGACCTGCTGCTCGCCGCCTCTCGCCTCGGTGCCGCCCGGAGCAGCTTCCCCGGCGAGGGTTCGCGCTGATCCTCACCGGAGCGGCCGCCGCTGATTGACACCTGCGCCCTCGGCCGCCCACCTTCATCGTAGAGGGGCCGCCTGCTCCGGCCGTTCGCCCAGGACAGGGTCAGCGACAGCGCGGAAGCCTGCCTCGCGCGTGACGCTCCGCGCGCCCTCAGCAGGAGCCCTGACATGACGAGACACCGTCTGGCAAGCGTGGCGGCCGCCGCTTGGCTCTGGTTTCCGGCGACGGCACACCCCCTCGCCGAGCTGGAGGTCACCGAGTATTCGCGTGGGAGCCCCGGCGCCACCGCAACGCTCGGCTATTTCGACCTCGGCGATCCGGACCTCGTGTCGGACACCGAAGACATCACCCCGGTAGCCGACGGCAGCGGTGACGTGATCGCGGAGTACACCTACCTGTACCGCGACGACGCCCGTGTCAACGCTGGGCACCTCGGCGCAGGCGGGGTGATTCCGGCTCCGCTGCCCGGGCAGTCGTTCGCCAAGGCCAGCGGCTACGCCGACGCGGGAGCAAGCACGCTGGGCGGGTCCACCAACATGGGGGCCTTCGCCTATGTCACCGCGGGAGAGCACGCGTCGACTGCGGCAGCGATCACCAACACGACGATCGAATTCACCTTCGTCATCGGCGCCGGTGACAGCGGAGCCACCGCCGGCGACCCGGCCACCGGCCTGCGCTGGGAATTCGACACCGACGGCGATCTGTCCGTCTGGGGCATCACCCATCCGCGGACGACGTCGACCTCGGCGGCGGGGACGTTCCATGCAATGATCCTGCGCGGTCCGACAGGCCTTTGCGGGCCCTTGCTCTTCGACTGCCAGCGAGGCGCGTATGCCGCTTCGGTCGACCTCTCGACCAGTCTCCATGCGCAATCCAGGACACCCACCTCACCGGGTGATCCCACGGGCCAGGTCACGAGAAACAGAACGTGGGTCGCACGGAACAACTCGACACTCTGGGGTGGAGGCACGCTCCTCTCGCAAGGGGGCGAATACAACGAGCTGGTGGTGCTGGCGACCGGCGAGGACGACCTTCTCAGCGATGTGATCGGCATCCACACTGGCGAGCTCCCGCTCGGTCTCGATTTCATCGATTTCGACGCCACCGTGGGCGAGACCCTGAAGCTCACCGCGGACATGACGGCGGCGGCGAGCCTCGATGGCGTCGGCGGCGCGGATGCAGACCTGTTCGGGAGCTTTTCGACACGCGTTTTCGACCCTCTGGGCCGCGGGTACGACATCACCTTCTCGATCGCCCCGGTGCCCGAACCTGGAACCGGCGCGCTGCTGCTCGCCGGCCTGGGGACGCTGGGCTTCGCCGCCCGGCGGCGCCGGGCGGCGCCCGGCGCGAGGCCTCGCCCCGCGGCGTGCTCTCCGGGGGCCTAGCGAGGGGACGAAACCCCGGCGGAGCCTTCGACGCAATGCGTCACGCCCGGGTGTCGCCGCCCGATCGGGCCCCGCAGCGTTTCCTCGCTTGACCGGACCCCACGGAAGGAAATAACGTGGCACCCCCGGGTGCCGGCCCAGGGGATCTTCTCGACTTCCGCTCGCCGTTGCTTGCGTCGGATCTCGTTCGGCCGGTGTCTGTTCGGTTCAGGAGCGCTTCCGCACCGAAGCGGAGCCAAGGAGGCCGCCGTCGATGTCCGCAGCCCCGCCGCCGACCCAGGCCGAGACGACTACGCTCCGCCTGGCCCGCTTCGTCGTCCGTCACCGCGTGGCGGTGATGGCGATACTGGTGCTCACCACCTTGTTCTTCCTGTATCCGATCGTGAACGCGGCCTTTACGGCGTTCGGGTCGGCGCTGCCGGGGCCGGTGGTGCGTGTCGACACCAAGGCGCGGGCGCTGTTCCCCGACCACCCCTTCATCCATGCACAGGACAAGTACGGGAAGGAGTTCGGAAGCTCGCAGCTCATCGCCATCGCCGTGGTGGTGAAGGACGGAAAGATCTTCACGCCCGAGGTCGTCCAGAAGATCGACCGCATCACGAAGGCGCTCGACGGCGTCGGATACGACAGCAAGACCAAGGAGCGCTCGGCGCGCCGGGACGAGCTGGAGGAGACCGGCAAGTACAGCCTCGAGAAGATCGTCACGATGCTCGACCGGGAGTTCCCTCCCTACCCTGTGAACCACGACCAGATCCAGGCGTTCACGGCCCGCTCGACCCGCGTCGTGCAGGTGGAGGCCGACGGGTCGATCAACAACGACGTCCTCATGAAGGAGGTGCCGGCGACCCAGGAGCAGGCCGATGCCCTCCGCGAGCTGGTCCGCCAGAACCCGCCGTTCATCTTCGGCCGGCTCGTCTCGCGCGACGAAAAAGGGGCGCTGATCACGGCGGGCTTCGTGAGCGATCGTCTCAACAGCCGCGAGGTCTACCAGGCCGTCTTCGACCACGTCCAGAAGATCAAGGAGAAGGAAGAGACCGACAACGTCCAGATCTTCGTGAGTGGCCAGCCGATCCTCACCGGTTGGGTTCTGAAGCACGCCTTCGAGATCGGCCTCTTCGTCGCACTCACGGTGCTGGCCACCTTCGGCCTGCTGCTCGCGTACTTCCGCCG
The DNA here is from genome assembly GCA_963710635.1 of uncultured delta proteobacterium. Lineage (GTDB taxonomy): Bacteria > Myxococcota_A > UBA9160 > UBA9160 > UBA9160 > MYXO. Next base: position 118,387 of record CAVQAY010000003.1, on the reverse strand, counting down.
ACTCCACGGCGTCCTCATCCCGTTCGTCGCAGCGGTCATCACCTTCATCTGGGGCCTCGGCTTCACCGGCTGGAAGGGAATCTACTTCGATCCCCTCGTCCTCGTGATTCCGATGATCATCACGGCGCGGGCGGTCTCGCACACGGTCCAGATGGCCGAACGTTTCTTCGAGGACTACGAGATCATCCTCCCGATGATGAACAACGATCCAGAGAAGGCGAAGATCGAGGCCGCGACCGTCGCCATGGCCGAGCTCATCGTCCCGGGAAGCCTCGGAATCGTCACCGACTTTGCCGGTCTCCTCGTGATCCTCATCACGACGATCCCACAGATGCAAGACCTCGCGGTCTTCGGCTCGTTCTGGGTACTCGCGATCCTCGCGACGGTCGAGATCCTGCACCCGGTGATGATCTGCTTCCTGCCTCCGCCGCACAGCGGCGAGCACTACCTGCCGCCGTTCATGGTCCGCCTACTGACCCGCGTGGGTCATCTCGCGACGGGGTCACGCAGCAAGTTCGCCGTTGCGGGAACCACCATCAGCCTCCTCATCGTCTCGACGTGGATCGTCGTCAACTACTCGACCATCGGCGAGGCGCGGCCGGGATCGCCGCTGCTCTGGCCCGAGCACGAATTCAACGTCGCGACCACCCAGATCGCCGACCGCTTCGGCGGGGTGAACGCCCTCGTCGTCTACTCGGCCGGTGACCGCGCCAACGCGAGCGCCGACGGCGAGCCGATCCACACCAAGGAGCACTTCGAGCGCTGGATGCAGACCGAGACGAACCTCGGCGCGAGCGTCTCGCTGGTGCCGTTCATCCGTGGTTCCTGGCAGATGAACCACTACGGTGACCCCAAGTGGTATTTCGTTCCCGGAGACACGGCGACCGTACGGTCGATCGTCTTCCAGCTCCAGACCAACGGCCCGCCGGGCTTCCTGCGGCCCTTCATGACCGACGACGGCCGCCACGCCAACATCCAGTTCTTCTATCCCGACAGCAAGGGCGAGACGATCCTCGGCGCCGTCGGCGCCGCCGAGCACTTCATCGAGGCGAACCCGATCGGCGAGGTGAGCATCCGCCTCGACAAGCGAAAGGGCGATCCTCAGGCGTCCGTGCTCTCACCCGGGCGCCTGGGCGACTTCTTCTACTACATGCTCGGTCCGCTGCTCCCGACCCGCGCCCACGACCTGAACGTCCGGCTGCGGCAAGAAGACCGGTCCTACAAGGCGCTCCCGGTGCAGACCGCAGGCGCGCCCCTCCCCGGGTGGATCGACGAGTTCCGCGACGCCGCCCACGAGAACTACGACGAGGCGAAGTCGTCGGTGGGAGAAGGCGAGTTCTTCACCTGGCCGAGCGAGCTGGCCGACTGGGAGAATGAGGACGTCGACTCGTGGTGGGAGGACGAGACGCTCGGAATGCGCGCCGTGGCGGTCGACACCGATCTCCTGATCGTCCAGGACATGAAGGCCGTCGACAAGGAGGTCGAATACCAGGAGACGAAGTCCTGGACCCGCGGCGTCCAGTTCGTCATGGCGGGCGGGGTGCTGGGGATCCTGGCCGCGATCAACGAGGAGGTCGAGCGAGGCCACATCGCCAACATCTCGCTGATCCTGTTCGTGATCTTCGTGCTCCAGGCGTTCACCTACGGCGAGCTCTGGAGCGGAACCATCCTCGTGGTCCAGCTCGCCACGGCGACCATGATGTCACTCGCGTACATGGCGCTCCGGGACGTCGGCCTCAACATCAATACCCTTCCCGTCCAGTCGGTAGGCGTCGGAATCGGCGTCGACTACGCGATCTACATCGTCGACCGGATCCAGCAGGAGATGGCCGATTCCGACGATCTCGACGAGGCGATCCGGCGCGCGATCCGCACCACCGGAATGGCGGTGAGCTTCACCGCATCGACCATCGTCGTCGGCATCGCCCTGTGGATGTTCTCGAACCTGCGCTTCCAGGCCGAGATGGCCCAGCTCCTGGTGATCCTCATGGTGATCAACATGATCGGGGCGCTCACATCGGTCCCAGCGTTCTACTCGATCATCCGGCCGAAGTTCGCCAAGAAGGAGCTCTCGCCCGAGGTGCGCGAGAAGCTTCGTCTGCACCGCGAGCTGGAGCAGAAGCGCGGGCTCGGCTAGGAAGCGGCCCGCAGCAGGTCGGGCACGGAGGAGACCGGGATGGCGCGGCGTAGGCGCGCGGCGGCTGCCGCCGCGCTGGTCCTCTTCGCCGCTGGCGTCGCGCCGGCAGGCGATGACGAGCGGATCGCCCGCGGCGCGGCGGCCGTCGCCCACCTCAAGTCGCAGCTGATGGCGGCACTGCAGGAGGGCCTCACGAAGGGGCCCGAGGCGGCGATCGACGTGTGCCGGATACGCGCCCCCGAGCTGGCGGCCGGGCTCGCGACCGCACGCGAGCGGGTCGGCCGCACCAGCCACAAGCTCCGCAACCCGGAAAACGCACCGGCGCCGTGGATGGAGCCGATCCTCGCCGCATACCTCGCGGACCCGTCGGACCGCGCGCCGCGCGTCGCCGAGCTGGGCGAGGGGCGCATCGGATACGCCGAGCCGCTCTTCGTCCAGGCGCCGTGCCTGGTCTGCCATGGCGAATCGATCGCCGATCCGGTCCGCTCGCGGATCGAAGCGCTCTACCCGGACGACCGCGCGACGGGCTTCCGGGAGGGTGACTTCCGCGGCATCGCATGGGCCGAGCTGACAGGAGCCGAGTAGTCGCCGAGGGCCTTGCCGTCCGCGTCTCGCACCTCTCGGGGTGGGAGTAGGCGCGTCTCGGAGTCCTCTCGGTAGGAACCGTCGGCTACAGTCGTCGCTCTGCGTCCCGGACGCGAGAGGAGGCCGATCGTGGACACGCCGAGCGCGGCGCAGACCTCGGAGTGGATCCGGAACGACGGGATGTGCTTCGGCTGTGGGCACGCCAACGAGCACGGGCTTCGGCTCGCGTTCCGCAGGACGCCGGACGGGGGCGTCGAGACCGTGGTCGAGGCGCCTACGTACCTGCGCGGTCCCGACGGCGTGATCCACGGAGGGATCCAGGCCGCGATCCTCGACGAGGTACTCGGCATGGCCGCCCATCTAGGCTCCGGCGGCGAGAAGGCTCACTTGGTGACGGTCGATTTCCGGCTCCGGTACCGCCGTCCCGCGCCGCTCGAGACCCCGCTCACCGTTCGCGGAAGGCTGGTGAAGATCGAAGACCGCGACTACTTCGTCGAGGGCGAGATCCTCGGGTCCGACGGCAAGGCCCTCACGAGCGCGGAAGCGCGCTGGCGCCGGGTCGGCTGACGCCGTGCGCGGCCCGACCCCGGCGCTCCTGTCGGTCGCGGCCGGGATCGCCCTCGGGGTCGGCGCCTTTACCTTCCTGTACGCGCGCGGCGCCTCGTACCTGACCGACGCCCCCGAGGCCTGCGCCAACTGCCACGTGATGCAGCGGCACTTCATCGCGTGGCAGGCGGCGAGCCACCGGGCCGCTGCCGTCTGCAACGACTGTCACACGCCCCACGACCTGCTCGGTAAGTGGACCACCAAGGCTCTGAACGGCCTCCACCACTCGCTGGCCTTCACGACCGGCCACTTTCCCGATGCGATCCGCATCACCGCGCGCAACCGCACGGTGACGGAGGCAACGTGCCGGAGCTGTCATGGAGAGCTGGTTGCGTCGATCAGCCGAGGTGAGGCTCCGGGCCACGGCCAGGCCATCTCCTGCCTGCAATGCCACCGGGACGTCGGACACGGGAGCTAGACCATGACGAGAAGACGCTCGATCGCCCTCCTCACCGGGCTCTTTGCCGCCGCCGCCTTCGGCGCGGCCGCCCTGCTGACGAACGTCTTCGCGCGCAAGCAGGAGGCGAGGGAGCCCTTCGTCCGCGTCGTCGAGATCGACGACGAGACCGAGGATCCTGCCGTCTGGGGCCGCCAGTTCCCCCTCGAGTACGAGAGCTACCGCCGCACCGTCGACCAGGTGCGCACGCGCTTCGGCGGGAGCGAGGCGCTCCCCCACACGCCGACCGAGGCGGATCCACGGCATTTCCTCGCGCAATCGAAACTCGAGGAAGATCCGCGGCTCCGTACGATCTGGGCCGGCTACGCCTTCGCCCGCGACTTCCGCGAGGAGCGCGGCCATGCCCACATGCTGGATGATCAGACCTACACCGAGCGCCAGATCGCCGCCCGGCAGCCCGGTACCTGCCTGCATTGCCATGCGTCGATCGTCGTCCCGTACCGCCGTCTCGGCGACGGCGACCTCGTCCGTGGCTTCGAGAAGATGAACGTCATGCCCTTCGCCGAGGCCCGCACGCTCGTCACGCACCCGGTCGCGTGCATCGACTGCCACGACCCCGCAACGATGTCGCTGCGGATCACGCGGCCGGCGTTCGTCGAGGCGATGCGGGCCAAGAAGGCGGCCGAAGGCGTTGCCGGCTACGACCCGAACCGGGATGCCACGCGCGCCGAGATGCGGAGCTTCGTCTGCGGGCAGTGCCACGTCGAGTATTACTTCGAGGGTCCGGAGAAGCGGCTCGTGTATCCCTGGGCCCGGGGCTGGAGAGCCGACGAGATCCTCGCGACCTACGAGGACTCCGGCTTCCGCGACTGGATCCATGCAGAAACGGGCGCGCCCACTCTCAAGGCCCAGCACCCCGAGTTCGAGATGTGGAACCAGGGGGTACACGCCCGCTCCGGCGTCGCCTGCGCCGACTGCCACATGTCCTACCAGCGAGTCGGCGCCAAGAAGGTCTCCGACCACCAGGTGCGGAGCCCGCTGCTGAGCATCAACCGCGCCTGCCAGACGTGCCACGCGCAGAGCGAGGCGGAGCTACGCCAGCGCGTCGAGGACATCCAGGAGCGCACCTTCGAGGTACGAAATCTCGCGATGGACGCCGTCGTCGCCCTGATCGGCGATCTTCGCGACGCACGAGCGGCCGGCAGGACCGACGCCGATCTCGCCGCAGGCCAGCGCCACCAGCGGCGGGCCCAGTTTCTCCTCGACTTCGTCGAGGCCGAGAACTCGACGGGCTTCCACGCGCCCCAGGAGGCGATGCGGATCCTCGCCCTCTCCATCGACGAGGCGCGCCGCGGCCAGGTGGCCCTGCGCGACGGCGGAGCGCGCTGAGCGGGTGACATCGTCGCCCCCACACGGGAACCTGACGACCGCGAAGAAGATCGGCCCTGCGGAAGCCCGGAACGGCTCCGGCGGCGGGCCCGACCGTGGGCCATACTGCGCGTGCCCCCGCACATCCGCTGCGGTGCCGCGCCAGGGAGACGCCACGAGATGCCCACCGATTCCGCCCAGCGAGCGATGCAGATCCTGCGAGACGGGAGCCAGTTCGAGTGGCACGTGATCCCCTTCCTCGCCCTCGTTCTCTACGTCTACGCGAACGAGATCCAGAAGCGCGACTGGAACGTCGTCTTCTGCGGCCTCGCCGTCTGGGGAATGGACTGGTTCAACGAGATCTGGAACGGCCTGCTCTTCCACCTCACGGGTCACGCGCCCGCGTGGGGGGCGCCGGCGGACACCGCCTTCCTCCTCCTGATCGGCCTCAACATCGAGATCAGCTTCATGTTCGCGATCGCGGGCATAGTCACCGCCAAGCTCCTTCCGCCCGATCCGTCGCTGCGGATCCTCGGCGTTCCGAACCGTCTCTTCTGCGCCGTCGCCACCTCGGTGTTCTGCGTGATCGTCGAGATCTGGCTGAACTCGGTCGGGGCTCTCACGTGGGACTGGGCCTGGTGGAACGCGCGGATGCCGCTGCTGATCGTGATCTTCGGCTACCTCACCTTCTTCGTCGTCGGATTCTGGGTCCACGACATGAAGACGGTGCGACAGAAGGTGCGGACCGTCGGAGCGATCTTCGCCTTCGACGCGGTCTGCCTGGCGGTCTTCGGCGGCCTCGGCTGGATCTGAAACCGCGCGGTGGCGACGGAGCGCTCCGGGGCACTCGCAGCGCCGCCTACCGCTTGCGCAGGAGCGTCAACCCGTCGGCCACGGGGAGCATCACGCAGTCGACTCGCGGGTCTGCCGCCACCTGGTCGTTGAACGCGCGGATCGCCATCACCTGCTCGTCGTTCGCCGCAGGGTCGGCGACGAGGCCGAGCCAGAGGACGTTGTCGACGAGGATCAGCCCGCCGGTCCGGAGCCTCGCGAGGATCTCCTCGTAATAGATCGGATAGCTCTGCTTGTCCGCGTCGATGAATGCGAGGTCGAAGGCGGGCTCAGGCGGGAGGGCTCGCAGCGTCTCGGCGGCGGGTCCGATCCGCAGCTCGATCTTGCCGGCAACACCCGCTCTCTCCCAGAAGCGCCGTGCGATCGCCGTCCACTCTTCGCTCACGTCGCAGCACAACAGTCTTCCGTCTTCGGGAAGCCCGCGGGCAACGCAGAGCGCCGAGTAGCCGGTGAACGTCCCGACCTCGATGGCATTCCTTGCGCCGGTCACCCGCGCAAGGAGCGTCATGAAGGCGCCCTGCTCCGGGGCGATCTGCATGAGGGAGATTCCGCCGAGGGCCCGCGTCTCTTCGATCAGCGCGCACTGGACGGCGTCGGGCGGCATCCCGTGCGCGACGATGTAGTCGTGGATTTCCTTCGACAGCTGGAACGACTTGTTCGTGCTTTCCATGCGTTGTTCCGCGCTCCTCGACGTCCGTGCAGGGTCAGCGGCCGCGGCGCTTGGGACGGCCCTTCGGCGCGGGATCGCCAACGCGCGCCGGCTCGCCGGGACGCGTCCAGTCGCCGCTGCGGCCGCCGGACTTGCGGACGAGGCGTACCTCGCCGATGCACATGCCCCGGTCGACGGCCTTGCACATGTCGTAGAGGGTGAGGGCCGCTGCGGCAACGGCCACCAAGGCCTCCATCTCGACGCCCGTACGCGCCTCGGCCTCGGCGCGTGCCTCGATCCGCATGCAGCCTGCCGGCTCGTCGGGGACGATCTCGACCTCGACGACGTCGAGGGGGACGACGTGGGCGAGCGGAATCCACTCGGCCGTGCGCTTCGCCGCCTGGATCCCGGCCAAGCGCGCCGCCGCGAGGACGTCGCCCTTTGGCATCCGTCCTTCGCACACCAGCCGGATCGTCGCAGCCGCCATCGCGACGGCGCCCCGCGCGACGCACTCACGTCGCGTCGGCGGCTTCGCCCCGACGTTCACCATGCGGGCCCGGCCCTCGGCATCGAGATGGGTGAGTCGGCGTGCCATGTCCTGCAGCCCGACGATCCGCAACCGGTGGCGCGCCGTCAACCGGCGGCGTCACGACCTGCGGGAGACAGCCCGGGGTCAAGAGGCGAGGCGGCGGCGCAGGCCGGCGCGAGCCGCCTGCACGCGCTCCAGGTAGGCATCGCCGCGGATGTCGCTCCCCCAGAAGTAGGCGAGGATTCCGCGCTCCTCGCCGAACCGCGCGATGTTCTCGGCGAGAACCGCACAGCCCGCCTCGATGTTGCTCTCGATGGTCGCAGCATTTCCGACGAGGCCGAGGCGGCGGGTGTGCTCGGGCATCACCTGCATGAGACCCATGGCGCCCTTGGGGCTGCGAGCCCACGGCCGGCCGCCGCTCTCCACGAGGATGACCGCCACCACCAGGTCCGGGGCCAGGCCATGCGGCGAGGCGAAGCGCATGACGGCGGCGCCGATCCGGTCGCGCTCCTGGGGCGCAAGCTCAGGGTTTGCGCGGCCGACGATTCGCGCGACGCCGGCGGCGTCGAGCCTCCCCGGACGCGCGGCGTCTCCGGCCCCGGCAACCCCCTGTTCCGGGGAAGCCACCTCGCGGTACGGCGCCGCCTCGCCGGGACGGGACCCGTCCATCAGCAGGAGCGCGGAGAGTACGACCAGGCAGGCGACGCGTAGCCGGCTCATGGGTCGCTCCTCTCTGGGGGCACGGCCGCAAGGAAGGGGGCGGCGTGAGATGGGATTGGATCCAGGAATCGGTGCGCGACTGGAGGTCTTCGTTGGGGCGGGGTCCCCGCCCGGCGCGCTCGTGATGGGCGGACCTTATCGGATGAGGACCTTTTCACAAGGGAGGCGATTCCCCGAGGGGACGTAAACCGAGTTGGACTCCCATCGTTGATCTGCAAGTGCTTGATTTACACCCCAGGCCGGGCGGGTGATACGCTCCTACGACCCGGCCCCCTCCGGGCCGGGAGCCGCCCGAGGGACGGAGCCCATGAGCCTCGCTGCGCTCCCGCCGACCGCTCCTTCCGCCGACACCGGCCTGCGCCGGCTCGGGGCGGGCCGCTGCGCCGACCTGGAGCAGTACGCGCAGACCGTCTCCCACGAGCTGCGCTCGCCCATCGCGGTCGTACTGGGCTTCGCGAGGATGCTCCGGGAGCAGCACGGCGCGGGCCTAGGCACCGAGGCCTTGCAGTGCGTCGGTCGCATCGAGCAGGCCGCCCGGACCCTCGAGGCACTCACCAGCAACCTGCTCGAGCTCGCGCTCGTCGGAAATCGCCCAGCGCAGAGGACCCGCGTCGACCCTCTTCGCGTCCTCGCGGTCGTGCGCGCAGAGCTCGAGCCGCGCTTGGAGGAGCGGGGAATCGAGCTGGCGCTTCCAGACGCTGTGCCGCACGTCTGGTGCGAATGGACGCAGCTCCAGCAAGTGTTCGCAAACCTGCTGGGGAACGCGGTCGACTACATGGGGCCGGTGCCGCGGCCACGGATCACCGTCGACATCGAAGAGACTCCCAGCGCGCACCAGATCACGGTCACCGACAATGGGCGCGGCATCGATGCGGCCCACCATCCACTCATCTTCGAGGCCTTTCAGTCGTTCGGGCTGCGCCACGACGGCCGCAGGGGAACCGGGATCGGGCTGGCCATCGTACACAGGATCGCCGAGGCCCATGGCGGACGCGTCTGGGTGGAGAGCGGGCCGGGGGCGGGCTGCGCGTTCCACGTCCTCTTGCCACGGGCCTGATCGGCGGGCGACCCTGGCTCACCGCTGCCACTTTCCGTAGGCTGCGGCCACCCATGTATCCGATCCTCGCCGAGCCCTTCGGCTACCCCATCAGCACGTTCGGCGTGATGCTCTCGATCGCGTTCCTCGTCGGAACCTGGATCACTGCAATCCGCTTGCGCGAGGAAGGCCTGAACGGCGACTTCGCGACGACCATCCTGCTCTACATCATGGCCGGCGGTCTGCTGGGCTCGAAGCTCTACTACGCGACCGACGTCTCCTTGCGGCAGGGCATCCCCTTCTTCGATCTCTTCTTCGCCCGGGACGGCATCACCTGGTATGGCGGCCTCATCGGAGGAACGCTGGTGGGCGCCATCGGCTGCCGGGTCCACGGGATACCGATCAAGACCTTCATGGCCTGCGTCGCGCCGGCCGGAGCGGTCGGGCAGGCGCTCGGCCGGGTAGGCTGCTTCTTGGTGGGCGACGACTACGGCAGGCCCACCGACCTGCCCTGGGGCGTCGCATTTCCGCAAGGGGCCCCGCCGACCCTCGACCGCGTACACCCGACCCAGCTCTACGAGGTCGCGTGGCTGCTCCCGGTGGCGGGTCTTCTCTGGTCCCGCAGGCGGACGAGCCCATTTCTCTTCGGCGAGTACATCGCACTCAACGGAGTCGGGCGGATCGTCATCGAACACTGGCGGGTGAATCCGCCCCTGGCGCTGGGGCTCACCCAGCCCCAGTGGATCGGAATGGCGTTGCTCGTGATCGGACTGGCGAGCTGGACGTACTACAAGGTACGTCCCGCAGCGGGAGCCACCGGCGCCTGACGACCTTGAGGCGGCCGCCCGGGCCGTTCGCTGGGAATGGCGACACTACGCGGCGTAGGACGGCGAGTAGCGCTGCGCACGGACGGCGAGGGCGTTGGCGTCCGCGACGATCCGCTCGGCATCCGGCCCCTCGGCCAGCGCGCTCACCCGCGAGAGAGCCGAGAAGGCGAGAGCCGCAAGCGGCTCTTCTCCCGGGCCGGGCTCGAGGGCGAGCCAGCGGTCGAGCTGCACGATCGCGTCGCGGTAGCGCCCGGCGAGATAGGCGTCCATGCCCTCGGCATAGGCGACCAGCCGCACCAGCTCGCCGGCGTCGCCGCTTCGCGCCAGGGCCTCGGAAAGAGCCCCACGCGCCAGCCCGAAGTAGCCGCTCGCGAGGTAGGAGCGGGCGGCGGACGAATAACCCGCTGCCTCGGTGCCGTAGATCTCCGCCAGGAGCCGGCCGAGCCCCTGGGCGAACACCTCGGCAACGAGCGACGCATTCTCGATCAGGTAGCGCGCGACGAGGCCGTTGGAGCGGTGGGCAACGAGAAGCACGTGGAACTGCGCCCGCGTATGCGCGAGCAAGGCCTCGGTCTCCTGGAGCGCCTCGTCGAGCCGGATCGCTGCGGCGGCCAGGATCTTCTCGAACTCGCGGAAGATCTCGTCGGTGTCGGCGCCGGACTCCGCGCGCAGCGCCCGTACCTTGGGCCCGTAGACGGTGTGCTGGTAGAGGTTCTCGCGAAACTTCATGGCCTCGTGGAAGAGCGAGCCGACGGCCAGGTCGAAGAGAGCCTCGCGTGGCATGGCGAGGCCCGGCCTCCCGTCGCTCGGACGGAACAGCGCGTGGCAGTGCTCCTTGAGACGAAACAGCACGCTGCCTTCGCCATCGCCGACGAGCTCCTGGACCTCCTCGAAGCGGAGCTGCCCTGCGCGGTAGCGCGCGAACAGACGGCGGGTGAGGGTATCGGCGATGAGATAGTCGCGAACGATGTCCACCAGGCCGAAGTCGGAACACGCCATGGGCCGAGTATACGTCCGCCCGTGCTACGGTCGCGCGCCCATGAGCCCCTCGACCGCGCCCTCCCCCTCGACGCCGGCCCCGGGCCGCCGCCGGACGCTGGCGTTGGTCTTCGCGACGATCCTGATCGATTTCGTGGGATTCAGCGTCCTCATCCCCGTCCTCCCGCTCTACGTGTCCCGGCTCGGCGCATCCTCGCTCGAGGTGGGGCTGATCCTCTCCCTCTACGCGATCGCCCAGTTGCTCTTCCTTCCGGCGTGGGGCTGGCTCTCGGACCGGATCGGCCGGCGGCCCGTGCTGCTGGTCTCCCTGGGCGGCACCGTGGTCTCGTTCCTCCTGCTCTCGGTGGCCGAGTCGCTCAGCGCCGTCTACGTCGCCCGCACGCTCGCCGGCTTCTTCGCCGCGAGCATCGGCACCGCGCAGGCAGTGGTCACCGACGTGACGCCTCCCGAGGAGCGCGCTCGAGGAATGGGCCTCATCGGCGCTGCGTTCGGGCTGGGATTCGTCCTCGGCAACCCGATCGGCGGGTGGCTCGCCGCGATCCACGACCGGCTTCCCTTCTACGCCATCGCAGGCCTCGCGTTCGTCAACCTGGTCCTCGCGCTCTGGCAACTCCCGGAGTCGAGGCCTCCGGCGCCCGGGCCGATCCGCTGGGACGGGTTCGCACGAAGCCTGGTTCCGGCGCCGCTCCGGCTGCTGCTGGCGCTACGCCGCTCGCCAGGTGACCGGGGCGACCGCCGCATCCCTCTCTACCTCTATCTGTTCTTCCACATGTTCACGGCCTTCGCCGCGCTGGAGTCGATGTTCTCGCTGTACCTGAACGGCCGCTTCGACGTCGGCCCGTTCGGCGTCGGAGTTCTCTTCGGGTTCATCGGGCTCTTCATCGCCGTCACCCAGGGGGTGGTCGTCGGGCGTCTGGCGTCGCGCTTCGGCGAGGCCAGTCTCGTCACCGCGGGACTCGTCTCCATGGCGATCGGGCTGTTCGGCGTTGCTGCGGCCCCCTCCACCGCCTGGCTGTTCGCCGTCGGCCCGGTGGTCGCGTTCGGTAACGGGATCGCGTTCCCGAGCTTCACGAGCCTGTTCTCGAGGGTGTGCCACGCCGAGAAGGCGGGCGAGTTCCTCGGAGAGAGCCAGTCGATGGCCACCGCCGGGCGGATCGTGGGGCCGCTGTGGGCGGGGCTCGCCATGGGCGGGATCTCCCTCGCGGCGCCGTTCTGGATCGCAGGCGCGCTGATGCTCGGCGCGGCAGCGATCTTCCACTTGCTTCGCGGCCGGCTGGTCGGGGGCGAACGTACCTGACTCCCGGTCAGGGCCCCTGCGTTGACCCCACCCGCCCGTCGCCTATTTTTCCCGTTCCTGGAACGACTTGCGGGCAGGGAGGTGTTTCGTGACTTCGGTCGAGCGCGAGAGCATGGAAGTCGACGTCCTCTACGTCGGAGCGGGACCGGCCACTCTGGCCTCCGCCCTCCACCTGATGAACTCCGTCAAGGCGCACAACGAGCGCGCCGAGCGCGAGGGCGCAGAGCCCATCGAGCCGCCGACGGTGCTCGTCATCGAGAAGGGCGCCGCGGTCGGCGACCACATGCTCTCGGGAGCCGTCATGAACCCGAAGGCGATCGCGGAGCTGGTTCCCGATTTCGCCGAGCAGGGGTTCCCCACCGAGCACGTTTGCACCGACGCGTCGTTCTGGATGTTCACCCGCAAGCTCGCCTTCAAGTCGCCGGTCACTCCGCCGAACTTCCAGAAGAAGGGCTACCACGTCGTCTCACTCTCGAACGTCGCCAAGTGGCTCGCCGAGCGCTGCGAGGCGGCGGGCGTCGAGATCTATCCCGGTTTCGCAGGCGACCAGCTCCTGATCGACGGAGGCCGCGTCGTCGGCGTCCGCATCGGCGACATGGGAGTGGGTCGCGACGGAAAGCCGAAGTCGAACTACCAGCCGGGGATGGACATCTTCGCGAAGGTGACGGTGCTCGGCGAAGGAGTTCGCGGAAGCCTCTCGAAGCAGCTGATCGAGCGGTTCGGACTGCACGGCGCCAACCCGCAGGTCTACGAGACCGGCGTGAAGGAGATCTGGCGCGTCAAACCGGAGAACCACCGGCCGGGCCGGGTGATCCACGGTTCGCTCTTTCCCGACTTCTTGAAGCAGTTCAACGGAATGTGGCTGTACGACATGAAGGACGACCTGGTGTCGTTCGGCTACGTCACCATGCTCGACTCGAAGAGCCCGAACAATGATCCGCACCGCGCCGCGCAGGAGTTCAAGACGACGCCGTTCATGCGGAAGCTCCTCGACGGCGGCGAGCTGGTCCGCTACGGCGCGAAGGCGATCCCGATGGGCGGCCTCTATGCGCAGCCGAAGCTCTACGCCGACGGCGCGCTGTTGATCGGCGACGCTGCCGGAATGTGCAATGCATTCAAGCTCGCGGGCATCCACATGGCGATCAAGACCGGGATGCTCGCCGCAGAGACGCTCGTCGACGCGATCCGCTCGAAGGACACGAGCTCGGTCGCCCTCGGCGGATACGCCGAGCGTTACCGCGAAAGCTGGGCGTACCAGGAGCACCGCGAAGCGCGGAACTTCCACGGCTCCGTCGACGTCAGCCCCGTCTTCGCCATGGGCCTCAACATCCCGCTCATGATGATCACGGGGGGCGTGGCCTGCTCGATCCGCTCGGGTATGCGCCGGGACACGAGCACATGCAAAAGCTCTCGGAGCTCCCCGAGAGCCAGCGCGACCCGAAACCTTTCGAGTTCGACGGGAAGATCACCTTCACCAAGGAGCACCTGGTCCAGTTCAGCGGAACGCAGCACGAGGTGGACCAGCCTTCTCATCTGGTTGTCGCCGATACGGACCTGTGCCGAGACGTCTGCAGCGTGGAGTACGGGAACCCGTGCGAGAAGTTCTGTCCGGCGGCGGTCTACGAGATGGTCCCGGACTCCGACCATCCCGGGAAGAAGAAGCTCTTCATCCACCACGAGAACTGCGTCCACTGCAAGACCTGCGACATCGCCGATCCCTACCAGGTCATCACGTGGACACCGCCGGAAGGCGGCGAGGGGCCGGACTACACGCGGATGTGATCGAGGGCGGCGGCGAGCGCCTCGAGGTCGGCCTCGGTCGCCGCCACCCGGAGGACGGGAGCCGGCGCGTCGATGTCCTCGGGAAACGGCGCCTCGCCGGTGCCGCGGACCAAGAGCCCCGCTTCGCGCGCGACGAGAAGCCCGACGCGGCCGCGGCGGCTCACTCCCGCAGCGCCGGCGGCGCCGATCCGGAGCCCGGCGCACACGCCGGGGATCAGCGGAGCCACCGCCACTGCGCCGCCCGACGCGCTCCGGACCTCGTAGCCCTCCGCAGCGAGCGCCTTCACCACGACGTCGGCCATGCCGTGGGAGACGAGCACCGTTCGCGCCCCGGGCACCGGGCGCGCACGGCGCGGCGCCGATCCCTCCCGTGCGATCCGGGCGCCCCCTCCCCGCACGGCGTCGAGGAAGATCCCCTCGCGGGGGAGCGCCACCAGCGCGGCCTCGAAGCGGCCGTCGACCGCGAAGCCGATCAAGATCGAGTAGAGGCCCTCACCTCCGAGGTACGCCCGCAGGGTGCCGTCGATGGGATCGATCACCACCAGCCCATCTCCCGACGCGTCGAAGCGGGCCACGCTGGGCGTGTCTTCCTCGGCATCGAGGCAGACCCGGGGGAAGCGCTCGGCGAGCCGGACGAGGAGAGCCTCCTGCGCCGCCGTGTCGGCGATGGTGAGGGCGGCCTTCACGTCGGACGACTCGCCGGCCTTCGGGCGGTTCACGACCCGCCCTTCGAGGGCACGGGCGATGGCAGCGGCCTGCCGGAGCGCCGGACGCAGCGCCGTGACGAAGGCGGGGCCAGCGCCGGGGTCTCGCGCCCCGGTCACCGGGATCCGAGCTTCTGCGCGTGCTTCACGTTCCTCGCCTGGGTCGCGAGGATGGTGTCCTCGGCGATGTTCGTTGCGTGATCGGCTACGCGCTCGAGGTTCTTCGCGATCAGGATCAGGTCGACCTCCTGGGAGGTCAGCTCCGGATGCTCACCGATTTCGGTGATCGCGTCCCTCACCACCCGCTCCTGGTCATCGTCGACGACGTCGTCCGCGTCGAGAACCGCCTGGGCCTTCGTCGCGTCGGCGTCGACGAAGCTGTCGAGGGCGAGCTTGAGGAGCCTCCGTGCTCCATCGGCCACCTCCTCGAGCTTCGGCGGAACCACGATCGACGGCTTCTCGGACAGGCGCAGCGCGCTCTTGGCGATGTTCCGGGCGAGGTCTCCTACGCGCTCGAGATCGGTCGCCATCATCTTGATCGCGATCACCTGGCGCAGATCCTCGGCGACGGGCGCCTGGAGGGCGAGGGCGCGGAGGACCGCCTCGTCGATGTCGAGATCGAGACGGTCGATCTCGAGATCGTCGATCTGGACCTCCCGGGCGAGGTCCGCCCTGCGCTCCCACACCGCCCTGATCGCCTTGTCGAGGATCGCCTCCGAGAGGCTCCCCATCCGGAGGACGCGCTCCCTCAGGTCGGAGAGAACGGGGTCGAAGATCCGTGTCATGGGGTTCTCCCTCAGGCCCTCGGGGCAGCAGGATACCTCCGGCCCGCCCGGCCCGCGGCGGCCCCCCATGCATTCGTCGCGGTTTCGTCACCAAAACGGCGAGATCGTGCCACCCTGGGTGCGGATCTTCCCCGCAGCTCGAGGGGCGTCGCCCCGAAGAAAGGAAGACCGAGGATGACGAGACCTGCGATCCCGATCCTGGCGATCCTCACACTGGCACTCATCCCCGGGGGCGCAGTCGCCTCCGACGCGGTAGCCCCCGATCCCTCGCTGCCGGCCTACGCGAAGGTGAGCGGCGTCTCGGGCAGCCTGAGCTCCATCGGCTCCGACACGCTCAACAACCTGATGACGCTCTGGGCCGAGGGCTTCCGTCGCGAGTATCCGAACGTGCGGATCCAGGTGGAGGGCAAGGGCTCGTCGACCGCACCGCCGGCACTGATCTCGGGAACGGCACAGATCGGCCCCATGAGCCGGGAGATGAAGCCGACGGAGATCGACGAGTTCGAGAAGAAGCACGGCCACAAGCCGACGGCGATCGGCGTCGCCATCGACGCCCTCGAGGTCTTCGTCAACAAGGACAATCCCATCGAGAAGCTGACGCTCCCCCAGGTCGACGCCGTGTTCTCCAAGACGCGCCTATGCGGCGCTCCGGCCGGAATCACGACTTGGGGAGAGCTGGGAGCCACCGGCGCGTGGGCGGCGCGCGCCATCAGCCTCTATGGACGCAACTCCGCATCCGGCACCTACGGCTATTTCAAGGAGCACGCCCTGTGCAAGGGCGACTACCGCAACACGGTGAAGGAGCAGCCCGGCTCGGCGTCGGTGGTGCAGGGCGTCGGCGCCGACCCGAGTGGCGCCGGCTACAGCGGGATGGGCTACCGCACCTCGTCGGTCCGGCCCCTCGCGCTCGCCGCCAAGGACGGGAGCCCGTTCGTGACGGCAGATCCTTCCAACGTCTACGCCGGCAAGTACCCGCTCTCGCGCCTCCTCTACCTGTACGTCAACCGGACGCCGGACCGACCACTCGACCCGATGGTCCGCGAGTTCCTTCGCTACGTACTCTCCCGGCAGGGTCAGGAGGTGGTCGTGAAGGATGGCTATCTGCCGCTCACGGCGGCCCTGGCCGAGCGCGAACGCAAGAAGATCGAGTAGCGGGTGGAGTCGGCGCGAACCGCCCGCCGCCGGCGTCTCGCGGACCGGCTGGCAGCCCTTGGAGTAGCCGCCGGCGGGCTGGGAGTGATCGCCAGCATTCTCGGGATCCTCGTCTTCCTGCTGCTGGAGGTGTGGCCCCTCACCCGTCCGGCGCGGGTGCGGGAGCCGGAGCCGATCCCCATCGAGGGAGCGGCCCCGACCGCCCTGGCGGTCGACGACCACCAGACCCACGTCGCCGTGCTCGCTCCCGACGGCGTCGTTCGGATCTACTCACGGGATGGAGCCCTCGCCCTCGATCGGCGCGTTCTCGGGCCGGACGACGCTCCCTTGGTTCGCGCCGCCGCGCCGTCTGGCGACTCGACGTTCGTCGCGACCAGCGCCGACGGCCGCATCTGGGTCGTGCCGATCGTGTGGAGCGTCCGGTTCGACGATGGCGTACGCCGCGTCGTCCCTGAGCTCGGCGAGACGATCCTCTTCACGCTCGATCCAGCTGCGCGGCCGCTCGGCGCTTCCACGGCCCGGCTCGACCCGGCAACGGGACGAGTACTCGCCGCCGCGCAGCTCTCCGACGGGAGCATCGCACTCGTGCGACGCGAGACGGAGGAGAATCTCATCACCGGAGAGCGGACCGAGACACGGACGCGTACGGTGCTCGCGCCCGTCGGCCGGCTCTCGCTCCTGGTCGCCGACCGCGCCGAGCGTACCGTCTACGGCGCGACCGAAGACGGCCGGCTGCTGGTGTGGGATCTGCGGTCGGGAGACGCTCCGGAGCCGTCGGTGGCCAACGCGGGTGGCGCAGTGACCGCTCTCGAGCTGCTGATCGGCGACCGGAGCCTCGTCGCCGGCCAAGCCGATGGTCGCATCAGCATCTGGTTCAGGGTCGAGGGCACCCTCGAGCGGATCCGCGACGTCTCCTCCCTCCCGGGGGCGATCCGACTCCTCGCTCCGTCGCGCCGCAACCGCAGCTTCCTGGCGCAGGATGCGTCGGGGAGGCTCGGCCTCTACGCCGCAACCTCCGGTCGCCAGCTCTGGGAAGGACCGTCACCGATGCCGGATGCGGCGGGCCTGGTGTTCTCGCCGCGAGGCGACGGCGCCTACCTCGCCGGCGCGGAGCGAATCGACGGCCTCGCCATCGACAATCCGCACCCCGAGGCGAGCCTCTCGGCCTTCTTCCTTCCGGTCTGGTACGAAAGCTACCCGAAGCCCGAGCTCGCCTGGCAGTCGAGCAGCGGCACCGACGACTTCGAGCCCAAGCTGTCGCTGACGCCGCTCCTGGCGGGAACGCTCAAAGGAACCTTCTACTCGCTGATCCTCGCCGTTCCGCTCGCCGTCCTCGGCGCCATGTACACGTCGCAGTTCATGCACCCCCGCCTCCAGCGCTTCATCAAGCCTTCGGTCGAGCTGATGGCCTCTCTTCCGAGCGTCGTACTCGGCTTCCTGGCCGGCCTGTGGCTGGCGCCCCGGATCGAGACGGCCTTCACCGGGATCCTGCTCTGTCTCGTCGTCCTGCCTCTGGCAGCGATCGCCGGCGGGCTCTCCTGGAGCCTCCTCCCGGCGAGGCTACGGGTGAAGATCCGGCCCGGAACCGAGGTGCTCTGGTACGCGGTGGTCGTTGCCCTCGGCTTGTGGCTGTGCGTCGAATCGAGCGCGTGGCTCGAGTCCGCGTTCTTCGGCGGATCCTTCCCCCAGTGGCTCCTCGACACCTTCGGCCTCCGCTACGACCAGCGCAACGCCGTCGTCGTCGGCCTCGCCATGGGCTTCGCCGTGATCCCGATCATCTTCGCGATCTCCGAGGATGCCTTCTCGAACGTTCCGCACCATCTGACCGCCGGGTCCCTCGCTCTCGGCGCGAGCCGCTGGCAGACCGTGACGCGGGTCGTGCTTCCGACGGCGAGCCCGGGAATCTTCTCGGCCGTGATGGTCGGCTTCGGACGCGCGGTGGGCGAAACCATGATCGTGCTGATGGCGACGGGCAACACGCCGATCATCGACTGGAGCCCGTTCAATGGGTTCCGCACCCTGTCGGCGAACATCGCGGTCGAGATCCCCGAGGCCCCGGTCGGCAGCACGCTCTACCGCACCCTCTTCCTCGCAGCACTGCTCCTGTTCGTCCTCACCTTCCTCGTCAACACGCTGGCGGAGCTCGTCCGGCAGCGCCTGCGCCGTCGGTACGCCCAGCTATGAGCGCTCCCAGCCTCGGCGCCCGCGCCCGAAGCGACCTGGCCGGACAAATCTTCACCTGGCTGTCCGGGGGGGCGCTGGCGCTCAGCCTCCTGCTCATCGTGGGCCTGCTCGCCATCCTCGTCGTGAACGGCGCCGGGCATTTCTGGCAGCGTGATCTGGTGCAGGTCGGCCTCGCCGATGGAACGACCCTCCTCGGGATCGTCTTCGAGCAGGAGGAGATCCCCGGCAGCGAACCGGATTCCCCCGCGACGCGAATCCGCCTCGGCGTTGGAAATCGCGACCTCGGCGGTGCGGACTTCGCGTGGATCGACGAAGCCGGAATCGTGTCGCGCAAGGTCCCTGTCGACGCCGTCCTCCTGGAGCGGCGCGAGTGGGGTCCGTTCTACGGCCGGATGGTCGAGCTCCGACGGGGGGCCGACGTCCTGGCCCGCGGCTCGGAGGAGACCTGGCGGGCGTTCGGTCCACTCCATCAGCACAAGCGCGCAGAGTTCGCCGCGATCGAGGGCATCGAACGAGGAGCGATCGCTCGCACCAACGCCGAGATCGAGAGGCTACGCCTGGACCGACGCCGGCTCGATCTGGACGGTGGCGCCGACCCCGGGCGGTCGGCTCGCGAGGCCGAGCTCGCCGCCCGGACCACCAGCGCTGAGGCGCGCTACGAAAGCGCCGCCACCCGGCTCGCCGAGCTCCGAGAGACGTTCCTCGCCGAGACCCTCGTCGTCGAGACCGCGAGCGGCCAGCAGCGGGAGATCGCCGTAGGCACCGTCGTCCGGGCCGTGCGGCCGAACACCCTCGGGTTCACAGGCCGCCTCCGCCTCGCCCTCGACCGGGTCTGGGAGTTCGTCTCGGCCGATCCTCGCGAATCGAACACCGAGGGCGGGATCTTCCCCGCGATCTTCGGCACCGTCCTGATGGTCTTCCTGATGGCGGTGATCGTGGCCCCCTTCGGGGTCCTGGCCGCGATCTATCTGCGCGAGTATGCGAAGGAGGGGCTCCTCGTTCGGATCATCCGCATCGCGGTGAACAATCTGGCAGGAGTTCCCTCGATCGTCTTCGGCGTCTTCGGGCTCGGTTTCTTCGTCTACTTCGTCGGGGGCAGCATCGACCAGCTCTTCTTCCCCGAGGCGCTCCCGACGCCTACCTTCGGAACGGGTGGAATCCTGTGGGCCAGCCTCACCCTTGCACTCCTCACGGTACCCGTCGTGATCGTCGCCTCGGAGGAGGGCCTCGCCGCGGTGCCACGGAGCGTGCGCGAGGGCAGCCTCGCTCTCGGCGCGACGAAGTTCGAGACGCTGGTCCGAGTCGTCGTGCCGGCTGCCGCTCCGGGAATCCTCACCGGCGTGATCCTCGCCATGGCCCGCGCCGCCGGGGAGGTGGCGCCGCTGATGATCGTCGGCATGGTCAAGCTCGCACCCTCGCTGCCGGTCGACGGCTCGTTCCCCTTCCTCCACCTCGAGCGCAAGTTCATGCACCTCGGCTTCCACATCTACGACGTGGGCTTCCAGAGCCCGAACGTCGAGGCCGTGAAGCCGCTGGTCTTCGCGACGGCCCTCCTCCTCATCCTGGTGGTGATCGCGACGAACCTCGTCGCGATCCTGCTCCGCAACCACTTGCGGGCGAAGCTGACGGCCCGGAGCATCTGATGGCCATGCCGCCCCCGACTCCCCCCGCCGCGCCGGGACCCGAGAAACCCCTGCTCGCGGTCGAGAACCTCTCGCTCTGGTACGGGCAGGCGGCCGCTCTGGAGAACGTCTGCGTCGGGATCCCCGAGCACCGGATCACCGCCTTCATCGGGCCGTCGGGATGTGGCAAGTCGACGCTTTTGCGCTGCCTCAACCGCATGAACGACCTAATCGACGGCGTCCGGATCGAGGGACGAATCCTCTTTCGCGAGATCGACATCCGCAGCCCCGACGTCGACGTGAACCAGCTCCGTACGCGGATCGGGATGGTCTTCCAGAAGTCGAACCCATTTCCGAAGTCGATCTACGAGAACGTCGCCTACGGCCCGCGCATCCACGGAACGCGGCAGAAGGCCGTCCTCGACGAGGTCGTCGAGAGGAGCCTTCGAGGCGCGGCCCTCTGGGACGAGGTCAAGGACCGTCTCGACGAGAGCGCCCTCGGCCTCTCCGGCGGCCAACAGCAGCGCTTGTGCATCGCCCGCGCGATCGCCGTCGAGCCGGAGGTGATCCTGCTCGACGAGCCCTGCTCGGCCCTCGACCCCATCGCGACGGCAAGGGTCGAAGAGCTGATGCAAGACCTGAAGCGGCGCTACACGCTGGTCGTCGTCACGCACAACATGCAGCAGGCGGCGCGCGTGTCCGAGTACACCGCCTTCCTCTACCTGGGAAGGTTGATCGAGTTCGGTGAGACCTCGAAACTCTTCGTGAAACCGCGGGAGAAGCAGACCGAGGACTACATCACCGGCCGATTCGGCTGAGAAAGAGGGGCCTTCGGAAGCGTGAACCGGAACGTCGATCCGCGCCCCAGCTCGCTCTCGACGAAGATCTCGCCCTCCATGGCCTGGACGAGGTGCTTCACGATCGAGAGCCCGAGGCCGGTGCCGCCGAGGTCGCGCGAACGCGCCTTCTCTACCCGGTAGAAGCGCTCGAAGATTCGCGGCAGGTCCTCCTCGGGGATCCCGATCCCGTCGTCGCGTACGTAGGCCCAGACGCGGTCGGCCGAGCTCCCCACCGCCACCTCGATGTGGCCGCCGGTATTCGTGTACTTGGCTGCGTTGTCGAGGAGGTTCGTGAGGATCTGCTCGACGGCACGGCGGTCGGCCAAGGCGATCGCCGGAGCGCCCTCGGCCTCGGCGAGCTTCACCGTGAGCCCCTTCGAGCGCAGCAGCGGCTCCATCCCGCTCATCACCGTCGCCCCCACCCGGCCGACGTCCACCGGAGTGTGCTGCAGCGGAACCTTGCGGCTCTCGATGCGCGAGAGCTCGAGGAGGTCGTCGATCAGGTTTCCGAGGCGCTCGGCGTGCTTGACGATCACGCCCAGGTACTTGTCGACGTCCTCGTGCGGGACGCCTCCGGAGAGCAGCGTCTCGGCGAAACCTCTCACCGCCGTGAGAGGGGTCTTCAGCTCGTGGGACACGTTGGCGACGAAATCCCGCCGCAGGGTCTCGAGGCGCCGGAGATCCGAGACGTCGTGGAAGACCGCGACCGTGCCGAGGCGCGGCCCGGATGTCGGAAAGGCGACGGCGTTCACGAGGATCGTCCGCTCGTCGGCTACGCCGACGGGAACCTCCACCGAGACCAGCTCCGCGGTCGCTGCGGCGGCCCGCAGGGCTGCGTCGACCCCCGCGTTGCGGATCACTTCGAGGACCGTCCGGCCTTCGACCTCTCCCCAGGCCGAGAAGATCTGGCGCAGCCTCGGATTGGCGAGGACGATCCGGCCCGACGCGCCGACGACCAGCACGCCTTCGACCATCCCGGCCAGGACCGCCTGGAGCTGCTCCTTCTCGGCGTTCGCCTCGGCGATCCGCTCGCTCACGGCCTCGGCCATGGTGTCGAGTGCGCCCGCGATCTCCTGGCCGGGGCGACCCCGCCAGCGCAGGCGGCGGCCCAGATCTCCTGCGGCCAGCGCCTCGGCGAACCGGCGCAGATCGTCCAAGGGGGCCGTGAGCAGCTGCGCCAGCCCGAACGCCAGGACCAGGCCCAGCACGAGCCCTGCGCCGTGGAACGCCTCCGACGCCAGCCACGCCGCTGCCACCAGCGCCACGAGCGCTGCGGTCAGGAGGATGCGGAACGAGGGGCGCCGGCTCACTCGGCGAATCGATAGCCTACTCCGCGGACGGTCTCGATCAGGTCGCCCGCCGTTCCCAGCTTCTCCCGCAGCCGCTTGAGATGGGTATCGATGGTGCGGCTGGTGACGGTCACGTCCGAACCCCAGACCTCGTCGAGCAGCCGCTCGCGGGTCATGACCCGGCCGGGCCGGCTCATGAGCGTCGCGAGCAGGCGGAACTCCTTGGCCGTGAGCTCGATCTCGGCCCCCTCGACGAAGCAGCGGTGCCGTTCCGGGTCGACCCGCAGCGCCCCGTGCTCGATGCTGCGCCCGCCACCCTGCGCGGACGCGCGGCGGCGCAGCACGGCTCGCACCCGGAGGGTGAGCTCCCGCGGGCTGAAGGGCTTCGGCACGTAGTCGTCTGCGCCGAGCTCGAAGCCGACGACCCGGTCGAGCTCCTCCGACTTCGCCGTGAGCATCACGATCGGAAGCTCGGCGAGGCCCTGGTCGGCGCGGATCTGACGGCAGATCTCGTTGCCCGAGACGTCGGGAAGCATCAGGTCGAGGACGACCAGGTCCGGCGGCGCGGCGTGGAGGCGGTCGAGGGCCTCACGACCCGTCGCTGCGGTTTCCACCTGGAAGCCGGCCTGGGAGAGGTTGAACCGGACCAGCTCGACCAGGTCCGGCTCGTCGTCCACGACGAGGATTCGCGGGCTCATGACGCGGCGGAGTCTACCCCCCCTGGAGACCGGCGGCCGAGAGGCGCCCGGCGGGCTTCTCGGGAACTCCGCAGCGCCGCCACGGTCACGTCACCGATGGCGCGGCCGGCACGCTGCGCCGCCGTCGCTCCCGGATCACGGCGCTCGGGGGGCCGACACCTCGCTCCAGAGCCGGGGCCACGCGCTGGCCCAGCAGCAGTGGTGATCGAACGCCGCCTCGACCTCGACAACGGGGCGCTCGTTCTCGGGGAAGCGGCCGGCAAAGCCGAGCGCGAGCTCGGGGGGGACGTTGGAATCGCGGGCGCCGGCGAAATGCCACTGCGGGATTCCGTGCAGCGCGGCGACTTCGTCGGCGGGGCTCATCGAGCCGCCGAGCGCGGGGATGCGATGGAGCCGGGCCCACGCCGCGGGATCGATGTTGCCCGCGATGGTCACGAGGCGCTCGACGTCGCCGCGCCGCGCGGCGACCAGCGCCGCAACGGCGCCGCCTCCCGAGTACCCGACGAGCGTCAGCCGGTCGGCGCCGAAGCGCTCCTCGAGCGCGTCGATCGCACGGCCGGTGGCGTCGATCACCTCCGGCGAGAACCGCCCGTCGGTCCAGTAGCGCTGCGGACAACCGCTCGCTCGCGCGCCGATGTACTGACAGGGCCTCGCGAGATACGCCGCGTTGCCCTCGGGATGCGCCAGCGCCATGCGAAGGCCGACGGGCTCTCGTGGCGTAGGATCGGACGAGGGCCCGGCATCGCCGATCCAGGCGAGGCCGTCGCCTTCGACGAAGACCGTGAGCGAGCGACCATACGCGCTTCGGTCGGGAACGTACGCGACCAGGTCGAGGGGCCCCGCCCGGATCGTGATCGCATGCCACCCCTCCCGCTGCGCGAGCGCGTCGGCGAAGCCTCGCCGCTGCGCCGGGGACGGGATTCCCGTACACGCGGACACCGCCAGACACAGCGCGACTGCGAGCAGCCGTGCGCGTCGCGCCCGGTCGGGCGTGCGGCCGCGCATCGGGTCTCGTGAAGCGGCCACGATCACTCTCCGCGCGCCTTCGGCGGATCAGAACGTCCAGCGGACCTTCATCGAGACCGTCTGGTTGAGGAAGCTCGAGCGGTACTCGGTGTCGTAGCGCCCGGTCAGCTCGAGGCCGTCGAGGACTTCGTACGACGCGCCGGCTCCGCCACGCACCCTCCACCGGCTCGGCGTGATCCCGGAGGTCGCGAACCCCGCTCCCGGGGCGCCGGCGTAGAACGAGGCGATCGAGGCGTCCTCGTGGAGCGTGTCGAAGCCGACGCCGGCGTTCGCGCTCAGCGTGATGCGGTCGGCGAGGCGCTGGGTCGCCTTGCCATCGATGCCGACGACGAGCTCCTGAACGCTCTGCGACGCGACGTCGAGATTGAGCGCGCCTGCGCCGGCTTCCGAGTAGCCTCCGTTCCGGATGAACGTGTAGTCGATTCGCGCCGACGGCGTGAGGCTCGTCTGCTCGAGAACGTCGAAGGTGTGGCCGATCCCGACGCCCCCGTGAGCGGTCTGACCGAGGTAGCTCGACGTCGCGACGGCGCCGGCGAAGGGAATCGAACGCCGGCCCTGGTTGGTGTTCCATCCGCCGTCGAGCTGGAAATTCAACTCGGTCTGCTCGCCGAGCGCATAGCTTCCGTAGCCGATGAAGTCGTAGACGTTGACGCGGGCGGTCTGCGCCGCCGCCGCCGATGCGTTCTGGTCGACCGTGCTCCGAGCGTATGCGAAGGCAACGCCGAGGCGAAGCGCGCTCGTGATCGCGCCGTCGATCCCGCCGGCTCCGCCGTAGCTGATGGCGCCGTAGCCGGGGACTCCCCCCTGGTCGTTCTGGTCCGCCCACGAACCGAACCCCTTCATCCAGACGTTCTCGTTGCCCTCGAAGACGTCGCCGGACGAGAGGCCGCGGTTCGCGTCGATCCGCGCCTGGATGATGCGATTGAAGCTCGAAAGGTTGCTGCGTACGGAGAAGATGGTTCCGCCGGTCATGAGCGGGAGCGTCTGCGAAACGGCGTTCGAGATCTCTGCGTCGTTCCTGAACCCGGCCAGCTCGAAGAGCGCGTGCAGGTCTTCGCTGCCGTCGATGGCGCGGGCCGCGCCGAACGCAGCGGCGTTGCCCATCGCCTCGGTAGCGTCGAAGACGCCGAGAGCCGGAGACACGATCAGCACGACGCCGGGCGGCGGCGCGCCGCCGACGCCGATCGGCTCTCCGTAGACGTAGAACCCGATCGGCAGCGTGACGGGATTACCGGCGGAGTAGGTCGTGACGACGACGTAGTAGTCCGTGAGCCCGGTGAGGGCCTGCGTGAGCTTCGGGCACAGACCCGCAACCCCCCCGCAGGTCCCCATGACGACGCCACCGGCGCCGAGGCCGTCGCTGTCGTCGTTGAGGGCGACGGCGTTGGTCGCCGGCGACGCGGAGTTGTAGGCGCTCTGGTAGAGGATGAGGACGGTGTCGTTCGGCGCCGAAGACATGCCGAACGTGTAGGAGCCGCTCGCCGAAGGAGTGAAGAGCTGGGACGCATAGTTGTACGTGAACCCCGCCCCCGAGAGATGGCTGACCAGGGCGAGGGTGCCGCTCCCGATCGCGAAGGTTCCCGTCGAGACGCCCGCCGTACCGGCGCTGAGCGTGAACTGCGTGAGGACCGGCGCGGCGGCTGCGGTGCCTCCCATCGACGCAGCGAGGAGCAGGGCGAGCACGACGACGCGCAAGGCGAGGCTCCGGCGAGCCTCGCCGGCGGCAAGACACAGTGCGGCGGGCACGGGTATGGCTCCACGGGGGGAAGGGTCTCGTCCAGGCAGCGGCAGTTTCGGCGAAGATCTTGAGCCAAAACTCGCGCACGATCTTCTCATTCTTCGCAGCGGCTCGCAAGCGCAAGAGAGCGGAGAGGGCCGAAGCCCTCTCCGCTCTCCCCCGTGTCTCACCCCCCAGAGAGACACGAAGTGCGCGGGTGTGCGCTGCGAAGGGTCAGCTGCAGCCGCTCGTGCCGCCGCAGTTCGGACACTTGTAACAGGCGCCGTTGCGAATCATGATCGACCCGCACTCGCTGCACGGCGGCGCATCGGCCTGGTTGACGGCCCCGTAGGACGAGTCTTCGAGCCGGAGCCCGGACCCGCCGGCGACCGCCGCACGGGGCCCGGAGAGCCCCGCGGCCTCGGCGTCGGTCTCCTGCTCGTCCGGCGCGAGGGCCTCGCCGCGCAGGAAGCGGTTGCCGAGGTAGCGGAACACGTAGTCGGTGATCGACTTCGCGATCGGGATCTCGCGGTTGTTGGTGAAGCCCGCCGGCTCGAACCGGGTGTGGCTGAACTTGTCCACCAGCGCCTTCAGCGGGACGCCGTACTGCAGGGCGATCGACGTCATGGTGGCGATGGTGTCCATGAGCCCCGAAACGGTGCTCCCCTCCTTGGCCATCTTGAGGAAGATCTCTCCCGGCGCACCGTCGTCGTAGGTGCCGATGGTGAGGTAGCCCTCGTGGCCCGCGATCGAGAACTTGTGGGTGAGGGCCTGCCGCTCGTCGGCGAGCTTGCGGCGCTGGGGCCGGACCTCGGCGACTGCTGCCTTTTTCTCGTCCTTGCCCGCGTTGAGGGGCTGGGTCCGTTTGCTCCCGTCCCGGTAGACGGCGAGGGCCTTCAGGCCGAGCTTCCAGCCCTCGAGATACGTGAGCATGATGTCGTCCGCGGTCGCGTCCTCGGGCAGGTTGACGGTCTTGCTGATGGCGCCGGAGAGGAAGGGCTGAACGGCGCCCATCATCCGGACGTGACCCATCCAGTGGATCGACCGGCTGCCGTTTCGCGGGCGGAAGGCGCAGTCGAACACCGGCAGGTGGGCCGGATCGAGTCCCGGCGCGCCCTCGATCGTCTCGTTCGAGTCGATGTGGGAGACGATCAGCGCGATCCGGGCCTGGTCGTATCCGAGGCGGCGAAGGGCCATCGGCACCGTCTGGTTGACGATCTTCAGCATGCCGCCGCCGACGAGCTTCTTGTACTTCACCAGGGCGATGTCCGGCTCCACCCCGGTGGTGTCGCAATCCATCATGAATGCGATGGTTCCCGTGGGCGCAAGCACGGTCACCTGCGCGTTGCGGAACCCATGCCGCTCGCCGTGGTCGCGGGCCGTCTTCCAGACCTCCCGGGCCGCAGCGTGGAGCGCCGCAGGCACCCCCGTCGTCGTCACGGACTCCGCCGCCGCGCGGTGCATGTCGATCACCTCGAGGAACGGCTTGCGGTTCATGCGGTAGCGGGCAAAGGCGCCCATGGCGCCCGCGATCTCGGCCGAAGTGGTGTAGGCCTGACCGCACATCACCGACGTGATGGAGGCCGCCAGGTTCCGGCCCTCGTCGCTGTCGTACGGCAACCCGAAGCTCATGAGCAGCGCGCCGAGGTTCGCGTAGCCGAGGCCGAGCGGCCTGTAGAGATGACTGTTGCGGGCAATCTTCGGCGTGGGGTAGTCGGCGTGATCGACCAGGATCTCCATGGCGAGGATCGTGATCGAAACCGCCCGGCGCAGCGCCTCGACATCGAAGCCACCGCCGGCGTCGAGGAACCGCATCAGGTTCAGGCTGGCGAGGTTGCACGCCGTGTCGTCGAGGAACATGTACTCCGAGCACGGATTGCTCGAGTGGATCCGCCCCGACGCCTTGCACGGGTTCCAGCGGTTGATCGTGGTGTCGTACTGGATCCCCGGGTCGCCGCAGACATGGGCGGCGTCTGCCATCTCCCGCATCACCGTGCGCGCGGAGAGGGTCTCCGCAGCCTCGCCGGTGGTGACCATGCGGGTCTGGTAGGTGCGATCGTCGAGGACGGCGCGAAGGAAGCCGTCCGTCACGCGCACGGAGTGGTTGGCGTTCTGGTAGTAGATCGAATCATAGGCGCCGCCGACCACGTTGAACCCGCCGTCGTAGCCTGCGTCGATCAGCGACCAGGCCTTCTGCTCCTCCTCGGCCTTGCAGCGGATGAACTCCCGGATGTCGGGGTGGTCTACGTTCAGGATCACCATCTTCGCCGCCCTGCGCGTCTTCCCGCCGGACTTGACGACACCGGCGAAGGCATCGAAGCCGCGCATGAACGACACGGGGCCCGACGCCGTCCCGCCCCCCGCCAGGGGCTCCCGCGACGAGCGGATCCTCGACAGGTTCGAGCCCGCTCCCGAGCCACCCTTGAAGAGCATGGCCTCGGTCTTGGCCAGCTCCATGATCGAGTCCATGGTGTCCTCGACCGAGTTGATGAAGCAGGCGCTGGCCTGCTGGGGCGTTCCCTCGACGCCCAGGTTGAACCAGACCGGGCTGTTGAAGGAAACCCGCTGGTTCACCACGAGGTGGGTGAGCTCGTCACAGAAGGCGCGACCGTCGGCCTCCGTGCGGAAGTAGCCCGAGCGGCTTCCCCACTCGTGGATCCGGCCCACGACGCGCCCGATGAGCTGCTTGACGCTCCGCTCGCGCTCGGGGGTGCCTACGTGGCCGCGGAAGTACTTCGAGACGACGACGTTGGTCGCCAGCTCGGACCAGCCCTTCGGGACCTCGCAGTCGGTCTGCTCGAAGATCACCTGACCGGACTCGTTGGAGATCTTCGCGGTCCGCTGCTCCCACTCGACGGAGTCGAACGGGTTCTCTCCCGCCCGGCTGAAGAAGCGGGGAACCTCCAGACCGTCAGGACGCGAGGGGCGGCGGGACCTGCCACCCACGGGGCGAAGATGGGATCCGGGCGCCTGCGCCGATGCCGTGGCCTGCGGCGTACCCGAAACCGCCATCCCGTTCTCGCGATCCTCCCGGTCGGTCATCTGCCCCCCCTCTCGCGCGTACTCGGCCCACGCATCCTTCCCACCCTTGCCCGGCTCGACCCCCTCGGCCGGACCCCTCGAAACCCACCGCACCCCCGTCGACGGCGGAGACGAAAGGGCTCCGGCGGAGACCGCCGGAGCCCCCCGGACCTGGGTCGGGTCCTCCATCCCTTCCCAGGCCCGTATCCCTGCGACGACCGCCTATCGAACCCCCCCAGGCCGCCGCAGAGACCTTCACATCCTCATGAGCCATGGATGTACTCCCGCCGCGCGAGCGAGTCAACACAAAATCTGGTGTCCCAGCGAAGAGCCAGGCACAAGGGGTCGCGGGCGAGCGTCCGGGGCGGAAGAGACCCGATCTCGGCCCCGCGGAAGGCTATTCGGGAAGGCCGGTGAAGCGGATGCCCACCCCCGCGGGCAGCTTGTACCGGACGTTGAGGCCGATCAGGAGGGCCGTGATGGGCTCGACGAGGCGAGCGTTCGCCAGCGGTCCGCCATCGACGGCGCGCAGCCCCGGGATGAGGGCACACAGCGCCATCACGGCCTTGCGGGGCGCGGGGGCTCCGGAGACCACGACGTCGCACTCGACGGGATGGTCGAGCTCGCGCAGCCGGTGTGCGGAGACGTTCTGGAACGCCGAGACGACCTCGACACCCGGAGGTGTCAGGCTCGCCACCAGCTCGGCGCAGGATCCCTGCCAGACGCCGACCATCCGTACGGCGCCGTCCCCGATCGCCGTCGCCAGCGGAACACCCATCGAGACGACGATCTGGCCCGTTCGCAGCGATTCCTTGATGGCCTTCATCGTCGCCGCCATGTGCTCGAAGGGAACCGACAGGATGACGACCTCGGCGTGCGCGGTGGCCTCGGGATTGCCCGCCCCCGTGACCTTCGCTCCCGGCACGAGCGACTCGACCTCTCGAGCCGCCGCCTCGGCCCGTTCGGGAACCCGCGATCCGATGACGACCGTCCGCCCCGCACGCGCGAAGCGGAGCGCGAGACCGAGCCCCTGGTCCCCCGTGCCACCGAGGATCGCGATCGCGCCGCCCGTCTCCGCCGTGTCGCCCTGCGCCATGCTCCCGCCTCCCGCGGCCCCGTGCCTCGCGCCGCACCTCCCGACGGTAGCGCCGGTGACGATCCGCGGCCCGCAGATATCCTCGCGGCATGCCCCCGGAATCCGCAGACAGAGCGGCCACACCGACAGCGATCGCGCAGAAGGGCCCTCGTGGCCTCTCCATCTCCTGGGCCGATGGACACGAGAGTGTGTATGACGTACGAACGCTTCGTCTCGCGTGCGGCTGCGCTCGCTGCGTGGACGAATGGACGGGAGACGGGCAGCTCGATCCTGCGTCGGTCCCCGACGACGTTCATCCGCTGGCGATCCACCGTATCGGCCGCTACGCGATCCAGATCGAGTGGAGCGACGGCCACTCGACGGGCATCTACCCCTTCACACGCCTCCGCGAGCTCGGCTGACCGGGCTTCTTCGCGTGGAGCAGCGCGAGGGGAATCGCCCAGTCGTGGGCCGGCGTCACGCAGAACGCCTCGCGCACGGAGTCCGACGCCCCGTCCATCAGGCGGCGCAGCTGCTCCCTCTCGTGGGCCGGCGTATTCATCCGCGCGGTCCAGTCGTCGAAATCGAGAAGGGTCGGAAAGGTCTGGGCGTGTTCGGCTTCGAGGCCCTCGTCGCGGAGCCAGGCGAGCCACTCCGACACCCGATGGTCGCGAACGTGGGATGGGTCGCGCAGCAGCTCGAGCGCGTTGAGAAACGTGTCCTGCGCCGGATCCTCGGGGGAGACCGAGTCGATCAGCAGGAGGTCCCCGCCGGGAACGAGGACGCGCGCCATCTCGGCGATGGACCGCCTCACCCGCCCGAAGTGGTGCGCGCAGACCCGGCAGCTCACCAGGTCGAACTCTTCGTCCGCGAACGGCAGATCCGCAGCGTCGCCGATCCGGGTCTCGAGCGTCGCGATGCCGCGCTCGGCGGCCTGCTCGCGAGCCTTCTCGAGCATCGCCGGCGTGAGATCGAGGGCGACGACGCTCGCGCCCCTCTCCGCCAGCGCGAGCGCCGTGGCTCCTGCCCCGGCGCCGACGTCGAGCACGCGAGCCCCGGCGACGTCCCCGGCCAGGACGAGCAGCGCGTCGAGGTCCGGCCCGCCCCGGTGGACCGCCGAAACGACGTAGGCGGCCGCTGCCGCGGTGAACTGTCTCCGGACCGAGCCGTCGAGATCCATGGCCGTCTCCTCCGATGGGGCGCTATCGTTTCTTCTTCAAATATTAACCTAGGGCAATAATCGAGTGCCTGCAACCAAGGATTCGGGAGCAGAGACCCTCCGGGCGATCGCCGCCCTCCAACGTCTCGCCGACCGGCTGGAGAAGCGTCGCGAGCAGCTCGCGAAGGACGCCGGCCTCACCGGCCAGCAGTGGCGCGTGCTCGAAGAGATCGCTGCGCCCGGGTTCCTGCCCTCGCTCTTCGCGCGGCGGAGCCGGACCACCCCGGCGGCGGTCTCGAAGATCCTGCGCCAGCTCCTCGACAAGGGGTTCGTCTCGGCAGCGATCTCCGGGCGAGATGCGCGCCAGCGCGACTACGTGCCGACGGCGAAGGGCCGAAGGGCCTTGGCGCGGATCGACGCTGCGCGGGAAGAAGCGATCACGGCCGTGTGGGCTCCCCTCGAGTCCAGAGACCTCCGCCGCTTCGCCGACCTCGCAGAGGAGATCGACCGGCGGCTCGAGCGCCATTCACGCGAGCGGCGCTGAAGGAGGCCGCGGTAGAATCCCACGTGAGGCGCGCACCGTCGCGCCCTCCGGCCCGTGAGGGAGGTTCCTGTGCCGAAACGCCCCAGCGTCCAGCTTCGTCTCGTCCAGCTCCTCGTCGTGATTGGCGTCGTCGCGATCGCCGGCGTCGTGACGATCGTTCCCTACCGGCTCTACCAGCGCGACATCCGCCACGCGGAGGTGAGCGCCCATCGTGTGGCCAGCGTGGTGCACGTCGCCCTCGGCCGCGCGGTCCACGATGGGAAGGACATCCCCGACCTCGTGAACCGCCTGCAGGGAATCGCCGATCTGGAGATCCGCCTCCGCAAGCTCGCGCCCGACGAGATGCACCCCGCCGTCAGCAGCGGCCGTGGCACGAGCACCCTCGCCGGTACGGACCTCGATTACACCGCACCGCCGATCCTCGACAGCGACGGCGGAACGTGGCTCGCGACCATGCACTTCGACCTCTCTCCCATGAAGCGCGAGTCGGTCCGACTCATCATCGACCTGATGGTCGCCGTGCTGCTGGGCTCGGTCGCGTTCTCGTTCGCCGTCTTCTTCCTGATCCGGCGACTCATGATCGAGCCTCTCCGCGACGTGACGAGGCGGATCGAACGCTTTGCCGACGGGAAGCCCGTCGGAGAGACCCCGGCCTACGACACCGCGGAGCTCGAAACCCTCGCTGCTGCCCTCGAGCGTGCCCGGGCGGTCGCTCCGGGAGGGCCGCGCTGAACGGTCCGCGCGGCCGGCCTACGGCAGATCGCCGCGGCGGAAGCGCAGGTAACCCGCCACGGCGCACAGCGCGCCGACGAGCGACGGGTAGGCCATGGCGTAGGCGAGGAACCCCTCGCGGCCGAAGGCATCGAGGATCACGAACGCCGCAGGCCCGAGCAGGACGAGCTGGGGATCGAAGAGCAGGAGCGCCGCGCTGCGGAACGCCTGGAGCGGGTTCGCGAGGGCGACCGCGACCACCACCTCCGCCGTCACGTGTCCCTTGATCAGTACGCCGAGCAGCACCAGATCGAGGAAGAGGATCAGCACGAGCCAGATGAAGAACGCCGCGCCCTGCGCGACGTCGACCGAGCGCGCCACCGCGGAGATGCCCATCGCGATTCCGAGGAAACAGAACGCGAGGCCTCCCAGGAGGGCGGCATAGACGACGAACATGTCCCAGGGCACGGGAATCTCGCGCAGCGACGCCCAGCCGGCCGCAGCGAGCATCGCCAGCAGCACCGGGAGGTAGACCACCAGGAAGCGGCCGACGAGCTTGCCCCAGAACCACGCGGCGAGCGAGATGGGAAGCGCGAGCAGGTACTCGAACACGCCGGCTTCCCGGTCTCCGGCGACCGACCGTACGGTGGTTATGAGGACGAAGACGGGCAGGATCGCCATGCACAGCTGGATGTACGTCACCAGCAGGCGCGAAAGGCCCATGAAGCCGAGGATCCGCGACTCGGTGAGCCCGAAGGCGAAGAGCAGGGCCACGATGACACCGAACAGACCCGCATAGACGGCGAACCACCGCGCGCGCAGCGACTCGCCTACGTCGAGGCGAGCCACGAGCCACAGCTCGCGCAGCAGACCGAGGCGCTCGGCCTTCTCTCCGCCCGCCAGCAGCACACCGTCAGTGCGACGGGTGAGAACCGGGTCGCTCACGCTCACGGATCCTCCTGCGGAAGGCTTCGAAGTCGAGGGCGCCCGGCTCGGGCTTCGCGACCGCACCGAAACCGTGGGCCATCGGCGTCCGCTGGCCCGGTCGATAGAACGCCCTCCGACCGTCGATCCACTCGCCTGCGTCCTGATCCATCACCCACAGCGCAGCGGCGTCGGATTGGTCGCCCGGCTGGCGGTCGAGCCATTCGACCGCGCAGCCCGGGTCGTCGAAGCGATGAACGCGGCCCCCGATCCGGGCCTGCATGGCGAAGCGGCGCTCGCTGATCACCATCTGGCAGTTCGCGCACGCGTCGCGGTCCCATGCGATCTTCGCGGGCCCCGTGCCGGGATCGCCGCAGGCCAGCAGCAGCGCCGCCGCGATGAACGCGAGCCTCGAGCGCGTACGGAGGTCGGTCACTGCTCCGCCCTCGCTGCGCCCGGCTCGGCCAGCTCGAGCGCCCGGATCGCGCCCGAATAGCGCGCCATGGCTCCCAGGAACCGGAGCCGGTCGGGCCCTGCGACGCTCCCCTGGAAGACCGTTCCTCCGGCTGACCCGTCGAAGCCCCACTCCCCCAGCGCCTTCGCCGCCGCATGGGCGCTGCTCACCAGCTCGATGCGGCAGCGCAGGACGACGCCGAGCCCGCTCCCCCCATCGATCCGGTCGTCGACGACCACCCGCCCCTGATCGAGCTCGACGACGCGCGTCACGAGCGAGGCGACCTCGTCGATGCGGTGGCTCGAGATCAGCATCGTGGCCTCGCCCTGCCGCTCGGCGAGCAGCGCGAAGAAGTTGCTGCGAGCCTGCGGGTCGAGGTTCGCAGCAGGCTCGTCGAGAATCAGCAGATCGCAGCTGCGGCCGAGCGCCACGGCGATCAGGAGCTTCTGCTTCTGACCGCCGGAGAGCTTCGCGAAGGGCCTGCGCCAAACGCTCCTGGCGTCGAGGCCGAGCCGCGCCGAGATCGCCTCCATCCGTTCGGGGTCGCTGCCACAGACCTCCGACGCGAAGTCGAGAAGGCCTCCGACGGGCATCCGCAGGGGAGGCGGGAGCTGTGGCACGAAGCCGACCCGCCGCAGCACGTCACGGCGATGCAACCGTGGCGAAAGGCTCCCGATCGCGACGGCCCCCTGGTGTGCGTACTCCCCGAGCAGGCAACGGATCAGCGTCGTCTTGCCGGCGCCGTTGGCTCCGACCAGCGCTACCCGCTCGCCGGGCGCGATCTCGAGGTCGAGCGCGTCCAGGACGCGCTGGCCCTTGAAGACCTTGGTGAGGCCGCTGGTGTGGATCATCTCGCCTCTCCCGGCGCACCGCCGGCTACAGCAGCCTCTTCACGCCCTTGAGCTCATAGCGCAGCGCCCCGGTCGGGCACACGTCCACGCACAGTCCGCAGCGGGTGCAGTCGGGCCCGACGTCGAGCTTGGCATCCTCCGCGCGACCCTTGATCGTGAGCTCGAGAACGTGCGGTACCTCGCAGACCTTCCGGCACTCTCCCTCGTGGGCGCACGATTCGAGATCGTAGGTGACACGAACGGGAGCCTTCGCTCCGAGAATCCCATAGGTGAGGCCGATCGGACACACGTACTTGCACCAGCCGCGCCGTGCATAGACCACCTCGAAGACGAGGATCAGGACCACCCAGGCGAGGGCGAGGCTCGGCCCGTAGATGAGCGCCCGGCTGAGCATGCCGATCGGGTTGAGCGTGAGGAAGAGCGTGTAGCCCGTGACCGCGGCGAGAAGCGCAAAGAGCACCCAGAGAACGGCCCGCGTCCCGCGGTGAAGTAGATGATCTCGGACGACTCCCTTCGCCGCGAGGCGCAGGTGGAGCATCTCCGCCCATTCGGCGACGAGATGGTACGGGCACGCCCACGAGCAGAAGGCGCGCCCGCCGAACAGTCCCCAGAAGATCGCGACGGTGACGGCGCCGATGGCGAGGTTGACTGGAACGTGCCACTCGGAGAGAACGACGAGGAGGCTCGAATAGGGGTCTGCGAGATGGAAGCCCACGAGGCGAGACGCCGTGAGCGAGCCTTCGAGGATCTGGATGTCCATCCAGAACGACAGGGTGAAGAGCAGGTTGAACCCGATCAGCACCATCCAGCGCCGATTGCGCCAGGTGTGGTTCTCGTGGCTCTCGTGGATGTCCTCGAGCAGCTCGCTGCTGTTGACCCCGCGCCCGCGCTTGGCCGCGTGGATCGCGGCTGCGGCCTCGGTGACCGTCTCGGGTCGCCGGGGCGCTCGGCCGAGGACGATGGCGAGCTGGTCGACCAAGCGGCTCACGCGCCGTCCTCCTCGGAACCCGGCGTCTCGTTGTCGGGCTCCTCGCGTCGATGGCGAGGCCCTTCTCCGGCCGGACCTCCTCGGTGCCGGGGACCGTCGCCCCGGCCCTGTCGCTGCCCCCGGCGCTCGCCGTGCTCCGCACGCGCGTCGACGACGATCACTGCAGGCTCGACCGGGCAGATCATCTCGCACACGCCGCAGCCGACGCAGCCCGACCGCACATTCGGCGTCGCGCGAACCCTCCCGGTCTCGTCCTCGAACGGAACCATGCGGATCGCTTCGTCACCGATCGGACACTCGATCACGCACAGGTCGCAGACCTCGCGGTCGTAGGTCCGGTCGCGGACCGGGAGCGGGTTCCAGCGGTCGATCTCCTCGTAGCGCAGCCTTCCCCGGAAGCGGTCTCCCCGCGCGAGGCCCCGGAAACCCTCCCCCTTGCGAGCGAGGCACGTATCGGGACGGACCAGCCGGGCGACGCCCGCGCTCACCTCCTCCTTGGTGTGGACTTCGTGCGACAGCGCTCCCGTCGGACACGCGAGGATGCACGACAGGGCATCGCACGAGAAGTCGCACGCCTGCTGGCGCGCGTCGATGTAGGGAACGCCGATCCCGAAGCCGTCGGGAGCGTCGGCGAGGACGATCGCCTCGACGGGACACACCTGCACGCACTGGCCGCACTTGATGCAGGCGCCGAGGAACGACTTCTCCTCGAGGGCGCCGGGGGGGCGCAGCCGCTCCCGAACGCGGCGCACCACCGGAAGCCACGCCAGCGGCGCGAGCACCGCGAGGGCGGCGACCGCCAAGCCTCCCCGCAGCACCTGCCGGCGCTGCTCCTGCTCGCGGCTGAGGCGCGGCCTCGCCTTCTTCTTCGGCGCCGGCGCTGCCGTCTCGGGGGGAGATCCGGTCATGAGCGCTCCGCCCCCGCCGCCTCCGGCGCCGCCGGGCGGTCGAAGCGCGGCGACGCATCGCGCAGGATCAGCGTCGGTTCCGAGAACGGAGCGAGCCGGTCGAGGAAGTCGATCACCTCCAGCACCGGCGACGCCCGGAAGTAGGATGCCTCGGGGGTCTCCATCCAGATTCGGTCCGCGTACGCGCGAAGCTCGTAGGGGGTATCTCCCATTCCATCGGCGTTGCGGTCGAACCCCTGGTAGTCGTCCCAGTGATTGCGCGCCCAGGTGTTGCGCAGCGCGGAGCCGCCCCCCCGGACGGCCACCGGAACGAAGTTGCCCCGGAACTGGTTGTCCTCGAACACGTTCCCCTGCCAGTCGCTGTGGAGGGTGACCCCGACGCCGTTGTAGGCGATCTGGTTGCGAAGGAACCGGTTCGTCGTATCGGGCTCGTACGGGGAGAGATCGAGATAGATCCCCTGCGCGCAGTAGACGATGAAGTTGTCCTCCACCGTGGCGTCGCTCGTCTCCTTGAAGCCGATGCCGATCCCCGTCGCACCCTGCGAGCTGACGATACGGTTCCGGCGCACCTCGACGCCGTCGCTGTACATGAGGAAGATCCCGGCCATGTTGTCGCGGTACTCGTTGTCCTCGATGAAGTTCCGCTGGGCATACATGGTGTGGAGCGCATAGCGCGACCTCACCACGCGATTGCGCGAGAAGCGGTTGTCGGCCGAGTACCAGACGACGATGTCGCGAGAATCCGAGATGTCGTTCTCGGAGATCTCGTTGCGGAAGCTGTACCAGAGCCGGATCGAATCGCCGCGCATTCCCATGTCGAGGTTCTTCGAGTGGATGCGATTGCGGCGCACCACGTTCTCGCTCGACTGCGCGAGGTCGATGCCGAACAGGCAATCCTCGATCACGTTGCCCTCGACGAGGTTCCGGGAGCCGGCGATCTTGACACCGGCGTCGACCCGGTCGTGGCTCGATCCCGACCCGGTGAGACGAAGACCCCGGAGCTCGACGCCGCTGGCTTCGATCTGCACCACCGTTCCCCGGCCGCCACCGTCGACCGTGACCTTTCCGGCCCCCTCGATCCGCATCGGCCGGCGAACGACCACCGGCCCGGCGTAGGTGCCTGCCGGCGGCTCGAGGACGCCCCCATCCGGGGTCGCATCGACGAGGTCCTGGAACGAGGGTAGCCCCTCGCTGGCGCCAGCCACCGCCGGCGCCAGCGCGAGCCCTGCTGGGATCAGCAGCGCGCCTGCGATCGCCCGCGCCGCGCCGCGCAGCGCGCGCGGGCGGCGCGTCATGCCCGGGCGCCCTCGGGAGAGGGCCGGGGCGTGGCAGGCACAGCCGAGGGCTGGAGCTGCTTCCGGCGCAGCAGCACCGCGAGGAGCAGGCACGCCGCCGACGCTATCGAGATCGCCATTCCGTAGTGCGGATAGGCATAGGTGCTGAACTGGGCGACCTTGCCCTCGCCGAGCACCGTTGGCATGAACGGCTTCACGGTGAAGGCCGCCCAGTCGTGCAGATTATGGCCGAACCAGAAGAGCCACGCCGAGAACACGGCGAGGAAGCCGATCGGCAGTGCGATCGCCGGCAGCGGGAGCAGCCACCAGAAGGGCCCTTTGTAGAACAGGAAGCACAGGGCCAGCACGCCGAAGCCCACGAACAGGTACGGTGCCGCCGCGAACTCGCGCTGCGCGCCCACCTCGATCGGCTCCATTCCAATGTAGTGGTTGATGATGTTCATCTCGTGGACGCAGTCGAGCCCTTCCTCCTCCGCGACCTCGTCATCCACGCGGGCCTTGCAGCCATTCGCAACGTGATTCCAGTGCATGTGTATGCGGACGCCGTCCGGGAACGTGTGCTCCGGGTAGTTCGGCGCCTTGAGCGATACCCACCACATCGGGGCGAAGAACGACCACGCCATGAGCAGAACGCCGGCGAGCGTGAGCGCCACGATCGGTGCGGCGCCCGAACTCGCGGATCCTCCTGCGTTCGGTTCGCTCACGGTTCCCCCTAGCTGCCCTTCTTCGCGCTGCGCTCCGGCCAGCTGATGTTCGACATGTAGTCGGTGACGGCCTGGAGCTGGTCGTCGGTGTAGCCCTTCACCACCTTCACCATGTCCGGATTGGCGTTGCGGCGCTTGCCATCGGCGATCTCACGGATCTGGCGAAGCAGATACTCGTAGTGCTGGCCCGCGAGCACGGGGTAGAAGTCCTTCTCGCTGCCCTCGCCATTGTTGCCGTGACACTTCACGCAGTCGCGGTCGTAGAGCTCCTTGCCGAGCTTCAGATGGTCGCCGCCCGGACCCTTGCCGTTGTTCGGCGGGATCGGCAGCGTCTCGCAGGTACGCCGCCACGTCGGCCAGCTCCTGCGGGTCGGTGAGGGTCTTCGCGAACGGGTACATGATCGGGTTGTCCCGGCGTCCTGCGCGGATGTCGGCGATCTGCTTGATCAGCACCGTCTTGTGCTGCCCCGCGAGCTGCGGGAAGGTTCCATCCGGACGGCCTGCGCCGCTCGGCAGGTGGCACGCCCCGCAGACCTCGTAGGCCTCCTCGCCGCGCTTCGGGTCACCCTTCAGATCGAGGGCCTCGATCTTCTCGCCCTCCATCTTGTTCCACTGATACCCCTCGGACTCGATTCCGGCGGCCTTGGGAGCCGCGTCCTGCGCCGACGGCCGGCGACGCCACCGCCGCTGCTCCACAAAGCACGGCGGCCGCGAGCCGCCCGATCCCACGATTCCTCATGACCGTCCTCCTCCTCCGATCGGAAGGTTAGTTGGCTACTTCAGGCCGGCCAGATACGCGGCCAGCGCCTTGATCTCGTCGTCGTTGACGAGGTGCATGATCCCCTGCATCGCGGCGGTATTCCCGTGGCTCCGGGCGCCGCTCTTGATGTCCGTCATCTGGCGCACGATGTACGCCTCGTTCTGACCTGCGAGCTTCGGGTAGTCGGGCAGAATCGGAGTCTTCGCGTCCTTACCGTGGCAGGCCACGCAGGTCTTCTCCATGTAGAGCTTCGCGCCATCCAGCGCAGACGCCGCGGCCGTCACCGCACCCGCCGCGGGCTGCGCTGGGGCTGCGCCCGCCGCGGCGGCCCCCGCTTCGGTTGCTCCCGCCGGAGCCGCCTTTTGCGCGCTCGGTTGCTCGGCGCATGCCGGAGCGGCGCCGAGCCCCACCGCGACCGCGGCGATCAGCAGCCAACTGTTTCGCCTCATCTCCGTCTCTCTCCTCCCGATCCGCCCGCTCGCTTCGGCAGGCCCGGATCTCGCGCCCGAAAGGAAACCACCTCGGGCCCCAGATGGAAAGAGCCGGGCGGGGCGACCGCCCCGCCCGGCTTCCTTCTTGGTCCTCTGTCTATTCGCCGCTCTTGTGCTTCCCGAGGCGGCCGTCGAGCTCGTCCTTGGCGCGCAGACCGACGTCGGCGCACTTCACCTGGTACTGCCACCACTGGTTGGCCCAGAGGGTGGCGTTGGTCCAGTCCTGCTTGGCTGCGAACTCCTCGGTCTTCGCCTTCGCCGGGTCTGCACGCCCGAGCTGGTCGAAAGCGTCCTCGACCTGGGCCTTCACCGACGGGAATTTCTCGTAGCCGTTCGCCTTCAGGTAGGCGACCACGTCCTCGATCGCCTTCTGTGTCTGCTTGATGGCTTCGATCTGCTTGTCATAGTCGTCCTTCGTGTACTGCTGCTGCTGCGCCTCGGGCTTGCCGGTGGCCGCAACGGGCTTGTAGCCCTTGGGCTTCACGAGCAGGTAGCCCTGCATCTCGAGATGCAGCGCCGAGCAGAACTCCGCACAGTAGTA
Source organism: uncultured delta proteobacterium (assembly GCA_963710635.1). Classification (GTDB taxonomy): domain Bacteria; phylum Myxococcota_A; class UBA9160; order UBA9160; family UBA9160; genus MYXO. The sequence goes on along the minus strand of CAVQAY010000003.1, from coordinate 78,161 downwards.
CGGGAAGACGCCGGGGACGTCGGCCTTGAAGCTCACGCTCGCAGTCTTCCCGGGCTCCCACGAGCCGTTGACGTTGTACTTGCCGACCGTAAAACCGTGGGTCTGGTCCTGTGCGCGTTCGAGGTTCGTGAGGTGGATCGTCACCTCATCGTCCTGCTCCACCTCGATGATCTCCGGGGTGATGTGCGAGCGGATGAGCGTGCCGAACACCTCCACCTTCTTACCGTTGCGAACGATCTTCTCTTCGCCGGCCTTGGTCTTGAACGGCGAGATCTCATCGGTACGGCTGTTCGTTCCGGTCGGATAGCGGACGATCGGTTTGAGCAGCGACGCCTCGATCGCCACCACGTAGTGCGGCTCGCCCAGCGGTAGCGGCATGTCGTAGATCACTTGCATCTTGTCGTTCGAGATGTCGACGAGCTGATGGTTCTGCGGGTGCAGCGGCCCGACGGGGTTGAAACGATCGATCGCCAGTTTGTTGAGCGCCACCACGTACTTGCCACGCGGCTTCACCGTGTCGCCGTGCATCGCCATGATGTGGCCGATGTTGTAGTGGATCGGCACCCGATCGAGGAGCTTGCCGTTGACGTAGTCCCACTTCGCAACCATCGAATCGACGTAGAGCGAGGTGTAGGCGATTCCAGGCCGCGAGTCGTACTGGGTGTGCAGCGGACCGAGCCCGAGGCTCACCTGGGTATGAAGGACGTCCTTCAGGTCGATGATCGGAATCCCGTAGGGATCCTTGTCGGCGAACTTCTTGGCGGCGATCGCCTGCTGGATCTTCTCGAAGCTGTAGACCGAGACGTGGGTATCGAGCTTGCCCGAGACGGTGATGTACTTGCCGTCGGGGGTGACGTCGACACCGTGCGGGCTCTTGGGCTCGGGGATCAGGAAGACGAGGCCCTCGGCGATGGCGGTGTCCATCATGATCACAGGAAAGCCGTTGATCTTCTTGACCTTCCCCGCCTTGGCCACCTCGACGGCCTTCTTCCAGTTGACGACGTGCAGGTAGTCGGTGTCCTTGGCCGAGCAGCCCGCCTCGAAGGGCGGCCGGCCGCGCTCGATCCCGCCAACGTAGCGCTCGGTGCAGAACGAGTTCGTGAACGACCAGCCCGAGCTCGCGAGCTTGCCGAAGTCCGAGAGGTCCTGGCTGTACGGCGGCAGCTCGATCGCGAAGGAGTTCTCGGGCTCGATCTTCCCCTTCTCGCGGTTGAACTTCCAGTAGGTGACGCCGCCGCGGTACTTTTCGTTGAACTCCTCGAGCGGCACGTACGCGCCGCCAAGGGGAGCCGCGTACTGCGCAGCCTCGATGATGTACTCGGTGTTCTCGCTGACGAACGCGCCGCCGTGCTCGCTCTGGAACACCGGGTTCACGACGATCTGCTTGGTCTCGAAGTCCTTCGAGGTCGATCACGGCGAGGCGCGGGTTCGACTTGTCGTTGATGAACAGGAACTGCCCGTCGTAGTCGCCGTTCGTCTCGGAGATCGCCGGGTGGTGCGTGTCGCCCCAGGTGATGTCCTTGCCGTTGATCCGGCCCTGGGCGAGTACGGCCTTCGACTCGTCGTCGAAGCCGTAGGCCTGCCACGGCTCCGGCGTGAAGACGGCGATGTACTTGAGGATGCGCATCGACGGGATGCCGTAGACGATCACCTGGCCGCTCTGGCCGCCGGACGAGAACGCGATGAACTCGTCGCGCTTTCCCGTCGGCACGTAGGTCTTCGCCGCGGCGAGCAGATCCTGCTGGCTGAGCTCGCGGCGCTTCATCACGTCCTGCAGCGTCTCTGCGGACCGCGCAGCGGTGGGAGCGATCCAGACCCCCGCCGCGACCGCGAGGGCGACGGCGCCGGCGAACCCTCGCCGGAGATGGGGACGGGAGGCAATCGGACGGGTCATGGTCAAGGTCCTCCTGTGGCCGACGGATTCGGCAGTCGGCATTCGGCGAGCCCCGGGGTTGCAAGCGCCGCGCCACCGGGACCATTCAGTGACTCCCAGTCGCAGCGTCCTCCAACCGACCGTTCCCGCAAGGCATCCCTCCAGATGGGAGAATTCCCACCCTCCTTGGCCCCCACGGTGAACGGTAGGGACCAGAGGCGGGCTGCCCCACGGCGCGGCAGATTGTCGCACCACTAGCTCGCTGCGGCGCACGGTAGCCGCGTCCGGCGTTCGTGCCAGGGATCGACCAGACGAATTCTTGCCCCGCTACAGTCTCGCAGCGGATCGCGACGCAACCCGAACGGAGGGAGAGAACCCATGCGCCCTACACGCTTCCTGCTCGGCTTCCTGGCCGCGGGCATCCTCTCCGCCGGATCGGCGCACGCCGAGATGAGCACCGTGAACGGCTGCCGCATCGAGCCCGAGACCAACTGCGCCTACGCAAAGCTCGAGAACGCGGACCTCGGGGGCGTGAATCTCTCCGACGCATCGCTGCACGCCGCCGTCCTGACCGGAGCCAACCTCCAGAAGGCGGACCTCCAGCGAGCAGACCTCCAGGTTGGGAATCTGAGCAACGCGGACCTGCGCGGCGCAAATCTCGAGAAGGCCCACCTCTTCGCGAACGATCTGCGCGGAGCGAAGCTCCAGGGAGCGAATCTCACGGGCGTGAACTTCGTGGATGCGAAGCTGCAGGGAGCCAATTTCGAGGGGGCCGAGATCGCAGGAGCCCGGTTCGACTCCGCCGACCTCGAAGGCGCCGTCTGGACCGACGGCCGCGTCTGCGCGGCCGGCTCCGTCGGCACGTGCAACTAGAAGACCGACGTAGGACGCGCAGCGTGGCCAAGGCGCCGGCGCGCGCCGATGGCCAAGCGGGCGACGTCACCCGCGCGAGCCGCGCCTCGGTCCGTTCGAACCGCCACCGGCTCGCTCGCGCTCCCACTGCGCGCGGCTCGGCGCCGTACGCTCGACGGCCCATGACTCCCGGTGGTTGACGACGGAGAGATGCGCGTCCCAGCACGAGACCGTGCAGAACACGAGCGCCGTACGCGGTCGGTTGCAGGTAGAGACGTTGCATGCCCAGTATGCGGCGCCGAATCCGATCGGAGCCTTGCACGAGCTACAGCGCTTCCAGCCCGGCGAATCGGCGCTCATGTCCGCGGCTCCCGTTCTCCGGGCATCCCCTTGAGTTCCGAGAGCTGGTCCCGGTACTGCGCGCGAAGCCCGTTCAGCTCGGGCCGGGTGAATCCCAGCTCCTCTGCGATGGCGGCGATCTCGCCGCTCTCGGCGCCGCTGATCGTCCCGTCGGCCGCACCCACGGCGAAGAGGCACCGCAGGAGATCCGCCCGCTGGTCACGGGTCGAGATCTCGAGGAACTCGCGGGTCACGACGTAGTTCTCGGTGCCGCCGAGCAGCCGCGCCTGCGACTTGGCGATCTCCACCACGAGCGCGGCGGCACCTTCGTCGAGGTCGCCGTGGCGGGCCACCCACTGCTGCATCTCGTCGGTCTCGGAATCGTCGACACGAAGATCTGCCGACGCCACCCGTGCGAGGACGTATGCAAAGGCCGCGAGGTAGCGCGCACGGTCCGGAGGCAGCGCATCGAGGCTCGCGGCGATCCGGCGAACCGTTTCGGTGTCGCCGTGCAGAGCGGCACGCGCAGATCCTCCGCCCAGCCCGATGAACCGCAGCAACGACATCCCTGCCCCTTCCCGGCGGATTGTAGGGAGGTTCGCGGCCCGCCGCGCGGGCCCGGCCCACGCCCTCCGTCGGCCCCGCGGTTCTCCCGCACGCCCCGAAGCGGTACGCTCCGTCCCGCCGCCCCCGCACCGGCCCAACCGAACCACGAGAAAGGCGCAGATCCGATGAAGGCGATCCTCTACCACGGCAAGCACGACTTCCGCTTCGGCGACGCTGCAGACCCGAAGCTCACCGCAGACACCGACGCCATCGTCCGCGTTTCGCGCGCGGCGATCTGCGGGTCCGACCTCCATCTCTGGCACGGCGGGCTTCCGGAGACGCCGAACAGCCGCCCCGGCTTCACCGTCGGTCACGAGTTCGTCGGAGTCGTCGAGGAAGCCGGCTCTGCGGTGCGAACGGTCCGCAAGGGAGACCGCGTACTGGCATCGTGTACGGTGGGCTGCGGCACCTGTCGGGCCTGCCGGCGCGGCCTCTACAGTGGATGCGTCGTGACCACCGGGGCGGGTGGGGGCAACATCTTCGGCTTCGGCCACGGCCTTCCCGGCGGGCAGGCCGAGGCAGCGCGGGTTCCCTTCGCCGACGCGAACCTGTTCCGGATTCCCGATGGGATCTCCGACGAGCAGGCGCTGTTCCTCACGGACATCCTGCCGACGGGCTACATGGGAGCGGAGCTCGCTGAGGTCTCCCCCGGCGACACGGTGGTCGTCTTCGGCTGCGGCCCGGTCGGCACCTTCGCCCAGATGTGCGCCCGGCTCTGCGGCGCCGCTCGCGTCATCGCGGTCGATCCCGACGAGCAGCGGCTCGAGCGCGCACGGGCGCTCGGCTGTGAGACGGTGAATCCGACTCGGTCGAACCTCGCCGAGCACGTCCTCTCGGCGACCGGCGGCCTCGGCGCCGACGCCGTCATCGAAGCCGTGGGGCGAGGCGAGCTGATCACCCAGGCGGCGACACTGGCACGGTCGGGAGGCAGGATCGCCGTCATCGGCGTCGTGGCCGAGCCTCTCGTCCAGATCCCCTGGATCCTCTTCTTCATGAAGAACCTGTCGGTTCGCACGGGCCTCGTGAACCCGCAGGTCTACATCCCGCGGCTGCTGCCGCTGATCGAGCAGAAGCGGCTCGATCCGACCTGCATCATCACCCACCGCCTGCCGCTCTCCCAGGGCGTACGCGGCTACGAGATCTTCGCGGGCCACCAGGACAACGTGCTCAAGGTGGTGCTGACCGCGTAGACCGCGAGACGGGATCCGGGAACGGGGAGCTACTGCAGGCCGACGATCTCGCCGGCCTGCACGTCGATCTTCTCGGCGAGGGGCCGGCGTGGGAGACCCGGCATGCGGAGGATCTCGCCCGTCAGCACCACCAGGAATCCTGCCCCGGCGCTCACCCGGATCTCGCGTACGTGGACGTCGAAGTGCCTCGGCCGTCCGTGGAGCTGGGGATCATCGGAGAGCGAGGCGGGGGTCTTCGCGATGCATACCGGAAGAGAGCCGAAGCCGAGGCGCTCGACCTCTGCGAGATCCTTCTCGGCACCCTTCGTGAGGACGACCCCCAGCGCGCCGTACATCTTCTGGGCGACGGCGAGAATCTTCTCCCGGACGCCATCCGTGGGCCGGTAGAGCGGACGAAACGGGCGGCTCCGGCGCTCGGCGTGTGCAAGCACCTCCCGCGCCAGGTCGAGCGCCCCGTCTCCGCCCCGCTCGAAGTGGTCGGAGACGGCGAAGGGGACGCCGAGCGCGGCGCAGCGGCGGCGGACCGTGAGGATCTCCTCGTCGGTGTCGTCGGCGAAGCGGTTGAGCGCCACGACCGGCGACTCGCCGAAGCAGCGGATGCTCTCCACGTGCTTCTCGAGGTTCGGGAGGCCGCGCTCGGTCGCGTCGGGGTCGGGGCGATCCAGGTCGCGGCGCGCAATGCCGCCGTGCATCTTGAGCGCCCGGACCGTCGCGACGAGCACGACGCAGGCAGTGTCGAGGCCTGCACTGGTGCATTTGATGTCGAAGAACTTCTCGGCGCCGAGATCGAAGCCGAACCCCGCCTCGGTGACGGCCCAGTCGGCATGGTGCAGCGCCATCCGCGTCGCGAGCACCGAGTTGCAACCGTGGGCGATGTTCGCAAAGGGCCCCCCGTGGACGAACGCCGGCGTTCCTTCGAGGGTACGCACGAGGTTCGGCCGCAGCGCGTCGCGCAGCAGGGCGAGCATGGCGCCCGCCGCACGGAGCTGCCCGGCAGTGACCGGTGCCCCGTCCGGACCGAATCCCACCAGCGTCCGCTCGAGGCGCACGCGAAGGTCGTCTTCTCCCTCGGCCAGGCATAGCATCGCCATCACCTCGGACGCTGCCGTGATGTCGAACCCCGTCTCGCGCGGCACGCCGTCGCCTCCGAGACCGACGACGAGGCTACGCAGCGCGCGGTCGTTCATGTCCATGACCCGGCGCCACGAGACGCGCCTCGGATCGAGCGCAGGGGTGCCGCCGAAGTGGAGGTGGTTGTCGACGAGCGCCGCCAGCAGGTTGTGGGCGCTTGTCACCGCGTGGAAGTCGCCGGTGAAGTGGAGATTGATCCGGTCGGAGGGAACGAGGCGTGCGGCGCCCCCGCCCGTGGCGCCGCCCTTCACGCCGAAGCACGGGCCGAGGGATGGCTCGCGGAGGGCGAGGCACGCCGATCGGCCAAGGCGCGAGAGCGCGTCGGCAAGGCCGATGCTGGTCGTCGTCTTCCCTTCGCCGGCCGGTGTGGGCGTGATGGCCGAGACCAGGACCAGACGGGGCACGTCGGGTCTCAGGCGGGCCCGTCCGAGGGCACTCAGCTCGACCTTGGCCACGTCGCGCCCGTAGGGGACCAGATCCTGCGGGTCGATTCCGAGGCGCGCGGCCGCTTCCAGGACCCGCTTCATGGGCACCCCCTTCCGGGACGGAAGCTAGCCAGCCGGGGCCGGTGCTCGCCGGTTTCGAATCGACGTGGTCACCCGCGAGGCGCTCGACGCGCCGTCGCCAGCACCGGCCGAAGGGGCTACGGCCTCGGCCCCGGAGCGGTAGCCCCGCCCCCGGCACCACCCACGCTCCCCGCGCCAGCCGGGGTCGCCGCGCGGCCGGCCAGCCGGCGCGAACCCGCGCGCCGGGCGCGCGGTTGGGCTTGGCCGCTCCCCGACTCCGAGTGATACAGTTGCGGAGTGCCCCGTGCCCCCGCACGCGAGCGGACCGCAGAGCAAGAAGGCGCGCTCGAGGAGCTGCGCCGGACGGTGGTCGGCGCTCTCGGCGGGCGGCGAGCCCGGGTGTACCTGTTCGGCTCCTGGGCGTCGGGCACGGAGCGCCGGGCGAGCGACATCGACCTCGCGATCGAGGCTCCCGCTCCGCTGCCCGCTACCCTCCTGGCGAAGCTGCGCGAGGCGATCGAGGAGAGCCACGTGCCGTACCGCGTCGACGTGGTGGACCTGGCCGAGGTGGAGCCCTCGTTCCGGGCGCGCGCACTTCGCGAGGGGATGCTTTGGATCGAGCTCGCGAGCGCCTGAGCATCGCCGCGCGCGCTCTCTCGAGCCTGCGCGAGCTGGCGCTGCTGCCCGAGCCGACAGCGGTGGAGCGGGATGCGGCGATCCAACGCTTCGAGTACAGCTTCGAGGCCACGTGGAAAGCCTCGCAGCGCCTCCTGTATGCGTTCGAGGGCGTGGACACCGGCTCGCCGAAGGCGTGCGTGCGCGCGGCGCGCGAGGCGGGTTGGCTCACCGACGCCGAGGCGGCCGCGGCTCTCGCGATGGCCGACGATCGCAATCTTACCGCGCACACCTACAACGAGGGGCTCGCAGAGCGGATCTTCTCGCGCCTCCCAAGCCACCTTGCATTGATGGAGCACTGGCTGTCGGCGATGTCGCGCCGGACCAGCCTGTAGCGACACGGTTCGGAGTCGGCGGGTCGAGCCCTGGCTCGACCCGCGCCGCGGAGCGCCAGCCGTCGCGCTCGAACACCCGGTGCTCGCGACTCCAGGGCCGCCATCGGAGGGCAGGCGCCCCCGGGGAGAAAGCTAGCCGCGCCAAGCCCCCGGTTCGACGCCGGATTCTCGGCCGGCTCTCGACGGGTCGGCAATTTCCCTGACACCTCACTGGCCGATCGGCCACTCCGGTAGCAGGGGAAGCTTTTCCCATCGTTCGCTCCCCTCCTTTTACCCCTCTCATCGGGAGACGAGCGCCATGCGGATGCAGCGACGGATTTGGACAGGGGCCCTAGCAGCAGTGCTTCTCGCCGCGACCCCTGCGAGCGCGGGCCTCATCAGCGGGCAGCCGGCCCGCGACCTCTTCGAGGCCGCCGTCGTGCAATCCACCTACACGAAGATCACGTTCAACGGCTATGCGGCGAACACGAAGATCACCACACAGATCGCGGGCCTCTCCTTCCGTACGATCCGAGACCCGAACGGCAATCCGATCGGCGGCGTCGGTGTGAACGTCTCGGGATTCCCGGGACGGGTTGGGTCGATCTCCGGCACCCCGTGCTCTGGGTGCAGCGACGACGGCCGGTATGCCTACGACGTCACGTTCGCGTCGCCCCAGCGTGCGGCAGGAATTCAACGGATCTGGAATGCCTCGACGATCACGCGCTTCTTCAATGCCGACGGCGTCAAGATCGGCGAGTTCGCCGGGTCGGCCTACGTCGGCTGGTTCGGCGAGGACGGCGACCTCTCCACCTACGTGAAGCGGATCGAGATCGACGGCGTCGTCTCGGGCGGCTCGCGCCAGGTCGGCTACAGCGACGACCTCATCTACGGCCTCGGCCAGATTCCGGAGCCCGGAACTGCCGCCCTCGTCGCCGTCGGCCTGGCGGGCCTCGCCGCCCGGCGCCGGAGCAGCTGAGGCGACCGAGCCCACGTTCACGACGCGGCTCGAGTAGACTCCCGGCCCGGGAGGTGCGATGAGCACGACGCGCGGGCTGGAGGCCGAGACGTTCGACGAGTCGGCCGTCGACGAGGAGACCCGGAACCTGAACCGGATCGTCGAGCAGGCGCTCGCAGCGATCCCTCCGATTCACACCCAGGAGCCCGCGGAGATCCGTGCCGCTCGGGAGCGTGGAGACGGGCCGTTCCCGAAGCTCCAGATCTCGGAACGCGCCGAGACGCGGAACATCCCCGGCCCTGCCGGGGCGCTCGCGCTGCGGATCTTCCGGCCGCAGAAACCGCGCGGCGTCTACCTCCACATCCACGGCGGAGGCTGGGTACTCGGCGCGGCCCACCAGCAGGACCCTCTCCTCGAGTCGATCGCCGACCGTTGCGACCTCACCGTTGCGAGCGTCGAGTACCGGCTCGCACCGGAGCATCCCTACCCCGCCGGCCCGGACGACTGCGAGGCGGCGGCGTGCTGGCTCGCCCGCAATGCGAGGGCCGAACTCGGAAGCGACCGGCTGCTGATCGGCGGCGAGTCGGCGGGAGCGCATCTCTCGGTGGTGACCCTGCTCCGGATGCGCGACCGGCACGGCTTCACCGGATTCGCCGGCGCAAACCTGGTGTACGGCGCCTACGATCTCGGTCTCACGCCGAGCGCGCGCCGCTGGGGCGATCGCAACCTGATCCTGAACACTCCGATCATCGAATGGTTCGCCGACCACTTCGTCCCGCCCGCGCGCCGGCGCGAACCCGATGTCTCGCCGCTCCACGCCGACCTGCGCGGGCTCCCGCCGGCCCTCTTCACCGTCGGAACCCTCGACCCGCTCCTCGACGACAGCCTCTTCATGTACGCACGCTGGCTCGCTGCCGGAAGCCCGGCGGGCCTCGCCCTGTACCCCGGCTGCATCCACGGCTTCACCGCGTTCCAGAACCGGGAAGGCCGCGAGGCCCACGAGCGCCAGCTCGCCTTCCTCGCGGCGCGGTCCGGGGAGAGACCCCCGGACTGAGGCCCTTCCGACGGAAGGAGGCTCACCGAGATGAGCGAACCGATCCGCACGACCCGCAGGAGGTTCCTCGAGGTCATCGGGGTTTCCCTCGGCGGCGCGGCGCTCCCGGCCGCTTCGAGGAGCGCGCGCAGTCAGGAGGCCGCCGCCGCCGACGTCATCGTGATCGGTGGCGGATTCGCCGGGGTGACGGCTGCACGCGAGCTTCGACACCAGGGGCTTCGCGTACTGCTCCTCGAGGCGCGAAATCGCCTCGGCGGCCGGACGTTCGCCGTGCCGGTCGACGGCGGGATCGTCGAACTCGGCGGCACGTGGGTCCATTCGACGCAGCCGCACGTGTGGGCAGAGGTCAACCGCTACGGCCTCCCGCTCGTCGAGACGCCCGACGCGCTTCCCGAGCGGATCCTGTGGTGGAACGGCGAGAAGGTCCGGGAAGCGGGGCTTCTCGACATGGCTCCGCTCGCCGGTGCAGCCATGTGCGCGAGCGCCGACGACGTCACCCCTGAGCTCCCCGTCTCCGCCCTCGCGGGATTCGCCCTCGTCGACGCGCTGATGTCGGAGTTCCACGCAAATGCGGGAGTGGCCTTCCCACGCCCCTTCGACCCCTTCTCGTCGAGCGCGTGGAGGGATCTCGACCGCTTCTCGATCCGCGATCGCCTCGACGCGATGGATCTCTCGATCGACCGCCGGACCCTTCTCGAAGGCGTGCTCGGCGCCAGCGCACACGGTGACTTCGCCGAAGCCGGCCTCGCCGACATGCTGCGGTGGTGGGCGCTCTCAGGAAACGACCTCCAGCGCTACTCGGACAGCGTCGCGCGCTACCGTCTTCGCGACGGGACGTCGAGCCTCATCGACGCGATCGTCACCGACGGCAGGCCCGACGTGCGGCTCCAGAGCCCGGTCGCTCGCGTCACCCAGGCGGCCGATCACGTCGAGGTCACGACCCAGGGCGGCGAAACCTTCCGCGCACGCGCTGCGATCGCCGCGCTCCCGATGAACGTCCTCGCGAACATCGAGTTTTCGCCCGCGCTGGGTCCCGCGAAGGTCGCTGCATCGAAGGAACGTCACGCAGGGGCGGGGGTCAAGGCGTACGTCCGCGTACGTGGAAAGGTTCCGAATCTCCTCGCCCTCGCGCCTGAGACGGAGCCCTTCACGACGATCATGACGGCGCACGGAGGAGACGATGGCGGTGTCCTGATCGCCTTCGGCACCGACCCGAAGCGGATCGACGTCCATTCGAAGACGGCGGTGCAGGCGGCCGTCCGTCGCTTCCTCCCCGACGCCGAGGTGACCGACGTCTTCTCCTACGACTGGCATCTCGATCCATACTCGCTCGGGACCTGGTGCATCCTGCGGAAGGGGCAGATGAGCAGGTACCTCGCTTCCTTGCGCGAGCCCGAAGGCCTCGTCCACTTCGCAGGCGGCGACATCGCCCTCGGCTGGCGCGGATTCATCGACGGCGCGATCGAGAGCGGAACCCGCGTGGCCCGAGACGTGATGGCGCGCCTGGCTCCCACGGAGGCGCACGCGGCGCCCCACGAGTCGGCCGCGGCGGCCGCGCCCTCCGCGCCCGAGCCGGCCGGCGACGCCGCCTTCGCCGCGTGCGCGGTGTGCCACCCTCTCGACGAATCAGGTCGCCCGGGCGTCGGACCCAACCTTCACGGCGTCGTCGGGAGGAAGGCCGCGAGCGACCCGTCGTTCGCGTACTCCGACGCCCTCCGCGCGCGCGAGGTCGTCTGGACCGAGCACGAGCTCGACGCCTTCCTGACGGACCCGGCCCGCTACGCCCCTGGAACGACCATGCCTTTCGCGGGCCTCTCGGACCCGGCAGACCGCGCCGCGGTGATCCGGCGGCTCACGAAGGGGCGATAGGACGCGAGAGCCGTAGGACGGACGGTTCGACGACCCCGCCGAGGAGCCGGCTCGGCCACGCTTCGTGCGGGGCCGGCGAGAGGTGCGGCAGGCATGACGGCGGTGGATCGAGCGCCTTTTTCTTCTGTGATTCTCCCGGAAGGACGTTCGGCTCGGTCTCGATTCGTTCTGGTGTCGTTCTCCCTGTTCGTGCGTCCTACACTGATTGGTGACGGTGGCTCTTGCGAGGGGTACCTCGGGACGGGTCCCCCGGCCGATCGCCGCTCTCCGGGCATCTTCGCGGGCCACCCGCGGGTAAATGACCGTCGTGCACCTCGAGCGCGAGGTAGACGCGGTTCGTCTCCCACTCCTCGCTGATCTCCGCGGCGAGCGCCGAGCCAAGGCGCAGCAGCGAGGCTTCGTTCGGAAACAGCGTCGCCACGCGGGTGCGGCGCTCGAGTTCGCGGATCACGCGCTCCGGGCAGTTCGTCGTGCGCAGCCGCCGGCGATACGTCTCGGGGACGAGAAGCACCGTCAGGCCCTCCGGCACCGCCGTCTCCATCCAGTCCGCCAGCACCGGCGCCGCCGCCCGGTACTTCTCGACCGTCCGGGCGAGCTGCTCGTCGGCCTCCGAGAGCGAGACCGAGATTCGGTCTCTACTCGTGGAGGCGCTCGCTCGCGACTCGGGATGGGGTCCGAATCCACGGTGCGCTCAGCTCCCGAGTGGGCTCTCCCAGCGCACACCCGGGAAGCGTGCGAAATCCGAATCGAGCGTGAGGACCGAGGCTCCGTGGGCGAGGGCGATCGCGGCGATCCACGCATCGGTCGTGAGATCGCCCCCGCTGCCGGCGCCCCGCAGGAGCTCCGACCAGAGACGCGGGTGCTCCTCCGTCTCCTGAACGATGCGGACCCCGGGGTGGGCCAGCCAGGCGTCCACCAGGCCCCACGCGTCGTCGATCGTGAGCGGGCGTTCGAAGAGGCCGGGCTTGGTCGTCAGCCGCAGGAAGGCGTTCACGACCACCCAGGTCAATCCGAGCGGGCGCTCGTCGTTGATGGCAGCCTCGAGAGCCGTGCGGGAGGCTTCGTGCTGGGGCAGGGAAGGGCTCACGGCCGGGAGGAGCACGCTCGTGTCGACGATCCTCACGAGCCGGCGAGCTTGCGCAGAATGGCCGCGTCCTCGAGGCCGGCCGCTACGGCGTTGGCCTTCGCGACGTCGAAGCCGGGCCGACCCAGGTCGCACGTCTTCTGGCGAAAGACGCGGCGGGGCCGTCTCTCGGTCTGGAGGCTCTGTCTGAGCGCCAGGTTGACGAGCTCGGAGAGGGTCAGGCCCTCTCGGCTGGCGCGCTTCTTGAGCTCGCGAAACAGGTCGTCGTCGAGGCGCAGGGTCGTCCGCATGGCCTGCATCCTAGCATCGATGACCTGATGCCGCGGCACCACAAAGACGCTCCGACTCACGCGGGATACGATGGGATACGCGCCTCAGCCGTCGGCTCCCCTGTGATTCCGAGGTGTTACGGCCGGAGGTCGCAGGTTCGAGTCCCGTCCGCCCCGCCAGTACGTTCCGCCGTTGTGTAGGTTTTCTCCGCGGGTTTGCGATCAGCGTTCAGACACGCTGGAACTCACCTCGGACCTGCTGCCGCTCGGAACTCCTGTTTCGGTCGAGGTCCGAGCGCTCACCGGCTGGATCGGAAGCCTTGGCGCCGACAATGGCTGGGCGCTGTCGCGACTGTTCGCGTACGGCGAGGCGTTCGTTCCCGGAACGCTCGAGTCCTCGAGCTCATCTTCGACCTCTACGGACAGATGCAGATTGCTGTGACACAGGTCCTGAGCCGCATCGAAGGCGAGAGCTACCGGCACCGCGAGGGCCAGGCGCGGCCGGGGCTCGCGGTAGTGCTCGAGCAGCGCCACGCGCGGCGGAGCGGAGGAGCGAACGGCGCTCCTCCGCCCGACTTCCATCGCGGCTCTTGGGTCGGTCTCCTCGGCAGCCGCGATGCGCCGGCCGTGACGGGCGCATCGCCACGAGCGAGGCATCTTCCCAGGATGACGCGACGAACGGCGAGGAGACGGCCCATGCGGCTGGCCGCGGGGACGCTGGTCGGCCTCGCGCTGGGGGTTCCGGTGGGAGCAGAGCCTGGGTTCGGACCGGCGCCGCGTGACGGTCGAGGGCGGTTCCAGAACGAGGCCGGCGAATTGTCCCGGCCCGGGCAGGACGTCCTGCTGCCGTTCTTCTTTCGACGGATCGGCTCGTCGATCTTCGGGAGAGGGGGCGCGCGGCCGGCGCGGGTCCCGAACGACGGAGCGTTTCTTCGCGAGAACGCACTCCACAGCGACCCGACCGTCACCTGGATCGGACACTCGACGCTCCTCGTGCAGCTCGACCACGTGACGTTCCTCACCGATCCGATCTGGTCGGAGCGGGCGAGCCCCGTCCCCGGAATGGGACCGCGCCGCCTCGTCGAGCCCGGCGTAGCGCTGGAATCGCTGCCGAAGATCGATTTCGTGGTGATCTCGCACAACCATTACGATCACCTCGACCTACCGACGCTTCGCGCCCTCGCTCGTCACAGCCCCGAGACACGATTCCTCGTTCCGCTCGGCAACGGCGAGCTGCTCCGCGATGCGGGAATCTCACGCGTCGAGGAGCTCGACTGGGGCGGCACTGCGGAGCACGGAGCGGTCACGATCCACTGTCTCCCCTCGCAGCACTGGAGCCGCAGGGGCATGTTCGACGAGCGGCGCTCGCTCTGGGCGGCGTGGGCCGTCACCGGACCCGGACGCAGGTTCTATTTCACGGGAGACTCGGGCTACTACGACGGCTTCGAGCGGACGGGGCGTTCGCTCGGGCCCTTCGATCTCGCGGCGGTCCCCATCGGCGCCTACCGGCCCGAGGCCCTGATGCGACCCGCGCACCTCGACCCGGAGGAGGCCGTCCGCGCGGGCCGCGACGTCGGCGCGCGCCAGCTCGTCGCGATCCACTTCGGAACGTTCGATCTCGCCGACGAGCCCATCGACGAGCCTCCGGTCCGCTTCCGGGCGGCGGCCCGCAGCGCGGGGATCTCCGACGACGACGCGTGGGTCCTCGCCGTCGGCGAGACGCGACGCTTCTGACCCACGCGGGAGGTGTTGCGCCGGCGCGCGGGCGCCCTTACGATACGCTCCGTATCGTATCCGGCGCCGATCCCGATCGAGCCCCTCCAAGGCTCCCGGCGACCTTCGGAGACCCCGTGACGAAGCCTCCTCCTCCCCTCGCGGGAGTTCGCGTCATCGAGAGTTCGCTGCTCGGTCCCGCCGCCATCACGACACACCTCGCCGACCTCGGCGCCGATGTGATCAAGGTCGAGTCTCCGGCAGGAGACTACGTGCGCGAGATGACGTGGCCGATCATCCGGGGCGTCTCGCTACTCCACCTGCACATCAACCGCGGCAAGCAGAGCCTGGTGCTCGACCTCAAGACCGGCGAGGCGGTCGAGGTCTACAAGGACCTGGCGCGGAGCGCAGACGTCGTGGTCGAGGCCATGCGGCCGGGCTCGCTGGCACGGCGCGGCCTCGGCTACGAGGACCTCGCTGCGATCAACCCGCGGATCGTCTTCTGCAACATCTCGGGCTACGGGATGACCGGCCCCTACCAGGACCTCCCGTCCCACGGCATCGCCTTCGACACCTGGGCGGGAATCGTGAACCCGGCGTACGACGAAGACGGCTTCTGCTACATCCCCGAGCACGCATCGATCGGGATGCACGCCGGACCGATGCTCGGCGCCATGGGGATCCTCGCTGCGCTGCTCCGCGCCCGCTCGACGGGAGCCGGCTGCTTCCTCGAGATCGGACAGTCCGATGCGGCGGCCTACATGGACTGGTACCGGTCCGAGAGCTGGCTGGCCTACGAGCGGCCCGAGGACGAGGTCACCGGCAACAAGGCCGATGGCTACGCGCGGCGCGCCCCTGGGACCGCCGGGATGAAGGAAGGCGTCCGGTACCAGATGTACGCGTCGAAAGACGGCCACGTCCTGTTCATGGCGAGCGAGCAGGCCTTCTGGAAGAACTTCTGCGACTGCATTGGGCGAATGGACCTCTTCGAGCGCTGGCCGGGATCGAAGTTCGCCGACCATGCACGCGGCAACCGCGAGCTGCAGGCGATCCTGCGAGACGTCTTCCGGGCGAAGACGACCGACGAATGGCTCCGGCTCGGCGAGGAGAAGAACTTTCCGGTTGCTCCCGTGAACAGCCCGAAGACCGTGACCCGGGACCCGCAGTTCAGGGCGCGCTTTCCGCTCCATCCGCAAACCCGACACGGAGCCGACATGCTCCCCTTTCCGGTGAAGTTCGTCGGCGAGGAACTGCCCGAGCCGGGCATGGCGCCGGCGGTCGGAGAGCACAGCGACGCGGTGCTGCGGCGGGTACTCGGCTACGACGACGCGAGGATCGCCGCGCTACGCGCGGCGGGAGCCCTGGGATGACCGCGAGCGCGGGAAGCCGCGGCGGCTATCCCGGACGACCGTCGACCCGCGGAGAGACGAGGACGGAAGCGTATCCGGCGAGGAAGGCCACGAAGGCGGCCGCCCACACGACGCCGCCGATGGCGAGGAGCGTCACCGTCTCGGCCGGGAGCGCCGCCACGCCGACGGTCCGGACCAGCGCGCCGACCGTCACCAGGCCGTAGGCGGCGCGCGCGGCGAGGGGCGCCACGAGCGGGCGGCCCGTGTGACCGAGCGCGACGCGCGTCATCATGGCGAGGATCATGGTGCCGAAGGCTCCCGCCGTGAACGCGTGCACGGCGACGGTCCGCGGCCACGTCGCGTACAGGTCGGCCATCGCGAAGAGAAGAAGACCTGCGACCACCCACGCGTAGCCCAGGTGGAGCGACCAGAGCAGCGGGTCACCGAGTACGCGCGTGCTGCGCCAGCCCGACATGCGGCTCGCGAGCACGACCGTCGCGAGCAGTGCCGCCGCACCACTCCAGACCGTCGCCGGAAGCACGAGATCGCTCGCCACGAAGAGCAGGAAGGCAGGAACTGCCGCGCGCTCTGCCCAGGCGGGAGGATTCGCGACCTCCCGGACGCCGATCCGGCGCAGGGCATTCGTCGTGAAGCTCGGCGCGACGCGGCCGCCGATCACCACCACCAGGAGCGTCACCAATCCCACGCCTGCTCGAAGACCGATCGCCGCAGTGCCTCCCACCAGGCCAACCGCTTCAGCGTGTACCAGGAGGTTCGCCACGAAGAGGCCTCCAATGGCCAGCGGGAACCCGAAGTTGCGGCGGACGCCGGCGCGAAGGATCGGCGGCGCGATGGCCCACACGAATGCAGGCAGGAATGCCAGATCGACCGCGGCAACGAGACGCGGCGCGTGGCCTGCGCCCAGCATGGCGAGCCTGCCCGCGATCCACAGCAGGGCCAGCGCCGCGAGACGCCCACCCGCGACGGGAGGCGTCCCCGTCCACACGGGAACGGAGGTGAGGAGGAATCCGGCGACGGCTGCCGTGCAGAAGCCGAACAGCATCTCGTGGGCGTGCCAGGCGCTCAGCCACAGCCACTGTGGCGCATCGATCCATCCGAGGACGACGCTCACCCAGGTGGGAACGAAGGCGACCGCAAAGGATGCGGCCAGCAGGAAGAACGGTCTGAAGCCGCGATCGAGAAGGGTCATGGGGCGTGGATCGTACCGCTTCCGGCCAGGGATTGTGCCGCTCCCGCCGGCCAGCCATTCTCCTTTCATGATGAAAGGAGCCGGACGAGACCGGGGAGATCGCCGCGAGCAGGCGGACGCCTTCGCTCTCGATCTCGATCACGCCGAGGCGATCCTTCCCCGCTACGAGGGCCCGGGGCCTCGGTACACGAGCTATCCGACGGCCCCCGTCTGGACGGAGGCGTACCGCGCAGCCGACTTCTCCAGCGATCTCGCCGCCCTCCGTCCGGAAGACGGCCTCGCCCTCTACGCCCACGTCCCCTTCTGCGAGAGCCTTTGCCATTTCTGCGCCTGCAACCGGATCATCACCCGCGACGCAGCCCTCCCCGAGCAGTACCTGGAAACCGTGTCGCGCGAGATCGCCGCCGTCCGCGAGCGCGCGGCGACGGCGGCTCCCGCGTCACAGCTTCACTGGGGAGGAGGCACGCCGACACACCTCTCGCCGGCGCAGATCCGCAGGCTCTTCCACGCGATGACCGACGCCTTCCCCCTGGCCATGGGAGCCGAGGTTTCGATCGAGGTCGATCCGCGCGTCACGACCCGCGAGCACGTGGAAACGCTCCGCGAGCTCGGATTCGATCGCATCTCCCTCGGCGTGCAGGACGTCGACCCGCGAGTGCAGGAGGCCATCCACCGGATCCAGCCCGCCACGATGACCGCGAGCCTCGTCGACGAGGCCCGCCGCGCGGGCTTCGTGAGCGTGAACTTCGACCTGATCTACGGCCTTCCGTTCCAGCGCGAGGAGAGCTTCGCGAAGACCCTCGATACGGTCCTCGCGATCGGACCCGACCGCATCGCCCTCTACTCCTACGCGCACGTGACGTGGGTGGCAAAGCAGCAACGCGGCTTCGAGCGCCAGGACCTGCCCGACGCGTCGACGAAGCTCCGGATCCTCCTGCTCGCAATCCGGAGGCTCTTGCAGGAAGGCTACGTCTACGTCGGAATGGACCACTTCGCGCGGCCAGACGACGAGCTGGCGCGTGCGCTCCACGACCGGACGCTGCGCCGGAACTTCATGGGCTACACGACCCAGGCCGGGGCCGCGCTGCTCGGCTTCGGCCCGAGCGCCATCAGCGAGCTGCCCAGGAGCTACGCGCAGAACGAGCGTGAGGTCCGCGCATGGCAGGAGGAGGTCCACACCCGAGGCGTCGCCACCATGCGCGGACACAGGCTCTCTCTCGACGACGAGCAGCGCCGCTTCGCCATCAGCCGGATCATGTGCCACGGCGAGCTGTCGGCCGCGGAGTGGAGCCAGCGCTTCGGCCGCGACTTCGCGACGGCCTATTCTCCCGAGTTGGCGAGCCTCGATGCCCTCGAGGCCGACGGGCTCGTCGTCCGCTCTGCCGACGGGAGCCTTCGCACGACTCCCCTTGGCCGCCTTCTCGTCCGCAACGTGGCGATGGCCTTCGACGCGTACCTTCCCGAGCAGCAGCGGGCTGGATCTCGCCTCTTCAGCCGGACGGTCTAGGCGCGGGCCGGGATCGGCGGTTGCCGCGGGTGCGGCCGAACGTCGCACTTCTTGCCAAGGCCCGTGGACGGGGCATCGTCTCGCCGGGAGGGGCCATCATGACGAAGAGTTCTGCACGGATCGCCACGTTGACCGCCGCCATCTCGGTCGCAGTCCTGCTCGGCGGCAGCTTCGCAACCGCAGAGGAGCCGCAGGCACCGCCGCAGCCGGGTGGAGGTTCCAAGGCCGGGTGCGTACGCGGCATCGAGCTGATGTCGCCGGAGGAGCGTACGCAGTACCACGCACAAATGCGCGGCCTCTCCGCCGAGGAGCACGCCAAGTTCATGGCGGCCCATCACGAATCCATGAAGGCGCGAGCGGCAGCGAAGGGTGTCAGCCTCTGCAGTGAGACCATGGGCCCGGGCCCGATGGGCAAGGGGCGTGGCGGCCCGGGCAGCGGCAAGGGGCCCGGCGGCGGACCGCAGTCGACCGACTGACCCGAGGCATCCGGGCTACGGCGTCTCGACCTTCGCGCGCGTGAAGGCGGGGGACTCGTCGCGCACGTACGGCCACGGCTCGCCGGGGAGCTCCCTCAGCAACGCGGCGACGAAGGCGTCTTGACGCTCGCGCGCGTTCGGCACGGGAACGCCGCGGTTGAGGATGGCGAAGTAGACGACGCCGCGATCGCGCGACCGGTACGCACCGGCGAGAGCGCTGGCGCCGTGGTCACCAAATGTGCCGGTCTTCCCCGCGACGACCCCGCGCTGTCCTGGCCCATCGAGCCGGCCGTGCAGGGTCCCCGAGTCGATGCCGGTCACCGGAAGCACGTCGGCGAGACCGAGGCCGTGGGGCTCGAGCTCCTTCGCAAGGGCGCGAAGGAGCGCCACCGACGCGCGGGGGCTCAGCCGGTTGCTGGCGCCTGCGCCTGCGCCGTTGGTGAGGATGATCTCGTCGCGCATGGCCGCAGGGACGCTCTCGCGTGCGATCCGCTCGACCTCCTTCACGCCGCCCGCCTGCGCCGCGAAGGGGTGGAAGACGTTGTTCGAGTAGCCGTTCAGGGCCTTCAGCAGCGGCACCAGCGGCTCCGAGCGGTGCACGACGAGCGCAGCGAGCCCGTCGTCTGGCGCCCCTTTGCCAGCCGTGCCGAAGCGGACCACAGGGGGGTCGCCGGGCTCCCCCTCCCGGCGCACCGCTGACCACGCGGCCTCCGGCGTGCGCCCCGAGAGCGCCCGCTGGAGGCGCGACGCAACGTCGTCGGCGCTCCAGTCGAAGAGGAGCGGGCCCTGCAGGACGAGGATCCCGCCTACGCGGTCGATTCCTCGCGACGCCAGTGCCCGGGCGACCAGCAGCGCGTTCTCGTCGACGAAGAAGGGATCTCCATCGGCTTCGACGACCAGATCGCCGCCGATCGCGCCGCCCGACGCCGGGCTCGCAGCAAGAAACCGCGTCGTGAACCGGTGCTCGGGCCCGAGCCGCCGCAGGAGCGCCAGCGTCGTCGGAACCTTGGAGACCGATGCCGGGTGGACGGCGCGCGACGCGGCCTGGGAGACCAGCACCGACCCGTCCCCGGTCTCGACGAAGACGCCTTGCCCCTCTCCCACGAGGTCGCGCGCGCGCTCGGCGAGGGTCGCGGCGAGATCCCGCGCCATGGCAGGCGCCGCGAACCAGCCGAGCAAGGCAGCCGTGGCACCGACGCACAGCAAACGCTTCATCCGCAGTCTCCACGAGGAGGCCGGCCCGGCGGCGGCCGGAACCTCTCACCGCGCACGAGACTACGCGAGTTGGGCGCGTCAGGCCGCCGCCTGCTTCACCACCTCCGGCGCGGAGCCCGGGCGGTAGTGGGTCCAGCGCGTCGGGGGCGTGTGCTGGCTCTCCGGCGCCGGCGGCGCCTGCGCGAAGGCGCGGATCCGCTCCGAGAGCGCGCGGCCGAGGGCCCGGAGGGTGTCATCCGGCTCGCCGAACGCCTCTCGCCAACGCTCGCCGGCCTCGCGCGCCTTGTCGCGGACGCGGTCGGACGGCGCGTTGTCGGAGACGGCCTCGATCATCGGATACTGCGCCCGGGCGGCGTCGCCGAGCGCGGCCGCTCGCGCTCGCAGCACCGGATCCGAGTGGTTTCGAAGCCGCAGATGGCCGCGCAGCGCGAGGTCCATGTGCTTGAGTGCCGAGGGGCCGTTCTCGTTGTAGAGGCGCTGGTTCGCATCGCGGATGATCGTCGAGAGCTGGGGCCAATCGAAGTGAAGGGGCGCCACCGGCGGGTTCGACTGGAAACCTCCGGCGACGGTCCATCCGAATGCCGGGTCGAGCCTCCCCGCGGTCTTCATGCGTTCGTACAGGTCCGTCCCCGCGCACGGGATGAGAGGCGTCACCTGGGAGATGGTCGGCGAGAGCGCCACGAAGGCGTCGATGTCGCGCTGGACGTTCTCGGGGGTATGGAAGTCGAAGCCGAGGATGAGCGATCCGACCGTCGAGATGCCGACCTCCCGCAAGGATTCGAAGAGCGCCGCGACGTCCTTGCCCTTGCGCTTGCCGAGGTGGGCGCTCGATCGCAGCACGTCGTCGAGGGTCGATTCGACGCCGATCCACACCGCCGAGAGGCCGTTGGCCACCAGCTCCTCGGGGTCGAACTTCGAGAGCGTCCGGACGCTCCCGAAGGTGAAGTAGCCGACCTTGCCACAGGTCGCGGGATCGTCGCGGAGCAGGGCTCCGAGCTCGCGCGGATACGACGGATCCCAGAACAGGTCCTCGTCGAACATCTCGAACTGCGCCCGCTCGTTGCCGTCGTGGAGCAGGTGGTGGCGCATGAAGGAATGCGCCTGGTCGGGCTCGGCGACGCGGATCTTCTTGCGGCGGAAGAACGCCGAGGTGTTGCAGAAGTCGCAGCCCGCAGGGCAGCCGAGCGAGACCAGGACCGGCCGGCCGCCGATGCCCCGCGCCACGGGTCCCACTGCCGAAAGGTACGAGCCGGCGCGAGGGAGCGTGTACTGGGTGATGGGACGATCGATCGGACCATCGCCGATCAGCCGCCGCATGAAGCGCACACCTTCTTCGCGGCACAGCTCGTGGGCGCCCTCGATGATGGCCGCGGCGGCGTCGCGGTCCGGCGGAAGCGGATCGAGGATCTGGGGGATCGCATAGCCCCCGATCACGATGCGCGTATTCGGCGCGATCTCGCGGGCGCGCTGCACCATCTCCGCCGTCTGCGCGAGGGTATTCCAGTTGACCTGGAGGCCGAGGACGTCGTAGCCCTTCCGCAGCTCGTCGTCGAAGTGACGGCGGCTCGGATGCTCGAGGACGCAGCTCTCGGCGCCAAGGTTCTCCGCCAGCATGTAGAACGCCCAGTAGTGACTGTGCATCGTCATGGCGAAGGGGCCCTGGGTCGGCGAGAGCTGGCCGGTGAAGGGGTCGAGGGGATCGAGCCCTTCGGCAGAGAGCGTGAACGGCGTGATGGGACTGGAGAAGAGAATGCGCATGGGGCCCTCCGTGATGCTCGCGGGGCGACACCCCTCTGGCGCTTCCCCCGCGTCGATTCGACGCCTTCGACCCGGCGAGCGTTATGACGTGGGTCATGCCCCCATCGGAGCGATCAGGGCTCGAGATCCTCGTAATACGGGATCCGGACCTGCGCGGACGCTTGTGGCGTCGCGTCGCCCGCCGCCGGCCGCGCCCCACCCACCATGGCCAGGGTGATGGGCGCGATCACCGACGGATCGGTCATGACGTTGACGCACGCGGGTCTGCCGCTGGCGAAGGCGCGTTCGAGGGCCGGCGCCAGTTCGCGAGGCTCGTCGACGTACTCGCCGTGGCACCCGAACCCCGCCGCCGCGAGGTCGTAGCGGGTCGGCGCCAGGTCCGTCACGACGCGGCGGTCGCGGCCGAAGAGCAGCTCTTGGCCGTGGGCCGACATTCCCCATTGGCGGTCGTTGTTCACGACCGTCACGATCGGCAGGCCGTGGCGGACGAAGGTGTCGAACTCGGCGAAGTTGAGGCCTACGGAGCCGTCGCCGACGATGCAGAGCACCGGGCTCTCCGGGTGTGCGATCTTCGCCGCCAGCGCAAAGGGAAGCCCCGTGCCGAGGCACCCCAGGTAGCCGTGAGACATCCAGCGGCCCGGCGCGTACACGTTCGCCACCATCTCCATCCACGATGCCGTCTCGCCGCCGTCTGCCGCGACGATGGCGTCGCGCGGCAGCAGCTTCGCGATCTCCGTCACGAGCCGGTACGGATGGATCGGCGCGACCTCGCTCTCGAGGGCCTTCGCGAAGAGCAGCCGGTGGCCTTCGCGAATGGTACGCACCGCTTGCTGCCACGCCGATCGGTCGGGCCAGCGCCGCTCCGATGCAGCGGCGCCGAGCGCCCGCAGCGTCTCGCGGCAGTCGGCGGCGATGCCGAGATCGACGTCGCGGTTGCGGCCGATCTCCTCGGCGCACACGTCCACCTGGATCAGCTTCGCCGCGTTCGGGATGAGCGGGCGGGAGGGATGCCCCGTGAACAGACCCAGGCGGGCGCCGAGCACGAGCGCCACGTCGGCGTCGCCACCGCCGGCACGCCCCACGAACGCCAAATGCGGTAGCCCTCGCCCGCATAGCGGATGGTCCGCGGGAACGAGGCCATGCCCTCTGCCGTTCGAGAATACCGGGATCCCGGTCTTCTCCGCGAAGGCGACCAGGTCGGCGCCGCAGTCCGAGAAGCGTGCACCACCGCCGACGACGATGGCGGGTCGCTCGGCAGCGTGGAGCCAGGCGATGGCCTGCTCGATCGTCGCAGGCGACGGCGCCGGGCCCGCGTCGGGAACGATCTTCGACGGCACACGCACGCGCTCGCCGTCGACCCGGGAGAAGAGGACGTCGATGGGAAGCTCGAGATACACGGGGCCGGGCCGCCCCGAGCGCGCGATCCGCAGCGCTTGGGCCACGAGGTCGGGGATGCGGTGGGTGTGCGTCACCCGGTGCGCCCACTTGGTGACGGGCGTGACCATGGCGAGCTGATCGAACCCGCCTTGGAGGGGAAGCAGCTCGGCATCGCGCAGCGGCGCGGCACCGCCCACGAACAGGGTCGGAACGCAGTCCAGCCATGCGTTGGTGATGGCGGTGACGCAGTCGGTGAAGCCGGGGCCCGCGGTCACGAGCGCCACCCCGGTTTCTCCCGTGACGCGCGCCCAGCCGTCGGCCGCGTGCCCCGCCGCCTGCTCGTGACGCGTGTCGACGAGGCGGAAGCCGCGGTCCCGGGCGGCCTGCAGGATCGCGTCGAGGTGGCCCCCGTGGAGCGTGAAGAGGGTTCTGATGCCGGCGCTCTCGAGCGTCTGGACGAAGAGCTGACCGCCGTCGATGCTCGCCACGCGACTCCCCTTTCCTTCCTCGCCCTCGCTTCCTTGCCTTCGGCCGCACCCCCGCCACGCCACCCGTAGCGTGGGGCTCACCTCTGGGAGATGATGGGCGTCATAACCCCGGCATCGGGTCCGCGGCAGGGTGGCCTCTCCCGCGCGGGCCACGCCTGCGACCGGAGGATCCTGTGCGCCCGGATCGCCTCGCAGTCCTCACGCTCCGCGTCTTCGCCGCTTCGTTCGCCTCCGTGGGCACCCTCTTCCTGCTGGCTCCCGACGCGACGCTCGCATCCCTCGACTCGACCGGCGCCCTCTTCGGTGACTTCGCGCCGACTCCCGCCACCGGCGCACGCCTGTGGCTCTCGCTCTCGGTCGCCTACATGCTGCTCGTGACGATCTTCGCGTGGATGGCGCAGCGCGACCTCGCCCACGCGCGGCCCTATCTCGCGCTCCTGTTCGCGGGGAAGGCCGCGTCCTCCCTGACGGCGCTCCTCGCGTACCGGACCGTCTCCCCCGCGTTTCCCTACCTTGCGAACTTCGTCGTCGACGGCTCCATCGCGCTCACCGTCGCGTGGATCTGGGTCGCAGCGCCCGGCCTCGCCGCGCGAGCGTCCGGAGCTCCCGCGCGAAGAAGCCCTCGACCGCTCTCGCGGGGCGACGCGAAGATCCTCCGCTCGGTGCTCGAGGCCCTCGCTCCGCCCGGCGCGGCGCTCACTGCCGAGACGGCGGGGCCTTCGGTGGCGAGCGCGGTCGAAGGCTATGCGCGCGCCGCTGGCGGTCTCGGCGCCTTCCGATGGCTGCTACGCCTGATCGAGGTCTCTCCCTTCTTCCTGCCTCCCGTGTGGATGCGCCGCTTCTCGGCGCTCCCCCTCGAAGACCGCGTCCGCGCCCTCGAGGCGTGGGAGGGGTCACGGCTGTGGCCGAGACGGCAGGCGGTCGCAACGCTCAAGCTCGCGTCGCTTCCCCACGTCTGGGGCCGACCGGAGGTGCTGAAGACCCTCGGCTACCCCGATCCCCTCGACCGGGTTCCGCTGGCGGATGCGGGCGAGGCCATCCGATGAGCACCAATCTGGATGCTCCGGGCGACCGCGAGGAGTGCGCCGAGGTCGTCGTGATCGGAACGGGCGCCGGAGGCGCGGTCGTCGCCGCAGAACTCGCCGAAGCGGGCGTCGACGTCGTCCTTCTCGAGGAGGGAGATCATCCGAACCGCGTGCCCGCGAGGACTCCGCCCCTCGCGCGGATCGGCGCCCTCTACCGCGACGGGGGCCTGAGCGGCGCCGTCGGCAATACGTTCATCCCGATTCCGATCGGGCGCACGGTGGGTGGCACCACCGCGATCAACTCGGGCACCTGCTGGCGGGCGCCCGAGGAGATCCTCGAGCGGTGGCAGCGCGAGTCCGGAATCCCGGGGCTCGCCGCCGGCGGCCTCTCCGGAGAGTACGAGCGCGTCGAGAAGGCGCTCGGCGTCGGACGCGTTCCCGAGGAGCTGCTCGGCCCCGGCGCACTTCTCGTGCAACGCGGTGCCGACGCGCTCGGATTTCGCACCGAGGCCCTCCCGCGCAATGCCGTCGACTGCCGAGGCACCGGCGTGTGCGCCTTCGGCTGCCCGCGCCACGCCAAGCAGTCGACCGACGTCTCCTTCGTACCGCGCGCCGTCGCGGCGGGCGCGCGGCTTCACGTGCGAACCCGAGCGGATCGGATCCTCATTGAGAACGCACGGGCGACGGGCGTCGTCGCCACGCGCATCGACGCCGGCGATCGGCCCACGGGAAGCCTCCGGATCCGCGCCGGGCGGGTGGTGGCGGCGGCGGGCGCGCTCCTCACGCCGGGGCTCTTGGCAGCGAGCGGGCTCGCCCCGCGCGGGTCCGAGGTCGGGCACCACCTGCGCGTACACCCGGCGTCGCGGGTCGCTGCGCTCTTCGACGAGCCCGTCCGCTCGTGGGAAGGGGTTCCCCAGAGCCTCCAGGTACGCGACTTCGAGGCCGAGGGCATCGTCCTCCAAGGCATCTGGGTACCGCCGCCGCTCCTCGCGCCGACGCTTCCCGGCGCCGGCGCGGAGCACGAGCGGCGGATGGCCGCCGTCGAGCGGATGGCGTCCTTCGGCGCGCTCATCAGCGACACCAGCGAGGGTCGCGTCTTGCGGCTGGGCGGTCGTTCGGTTCCCTGGTACCGGATGAACCCAACCGACGTCCGGCGCATGCAGCGGGCGATCTCGCTGATGGCGCGGATCTACTTCGCCGCCGGGGCGGTCGAGGTCTATCCCGGGGTCCGGCAGACGCCGGTCCTCCGCTCGCCGGCCGACGCCGAGGCGCTGGAGCGCCTTCCGCTCCGCGCGTCGGACTTCGAGCTGATGGCGTTCCATCCCATGGGGACGGCGCGCATGGGGAGCGATCCGCGGCGAAGCGCCGTAGACGCCGCCGGCCGCCTCCATGGCGTCGCCGGCGTCTACGTCGCCGACGCCAGCGTCTTCCCGGGATCGAGCCGTCTCAACCCGCAGCTCACCATCATGGCGCTCGCTACACGGATCGCTCGCGGCATGCTCGAGCGCCGTTCCGATCCGGCGGCGTAGCGTGTTCGAGCTCGACGACACCCATGCGGCCTTCGAGAGCGCGGTGCGAGCCTGGTGCGAGCGGGAGCTCGCGCCGGCGGTGCCGGCGCTCGAGCGAGGAGAGAGCCTTCCCTACCCGCTCCTTCGCCAGCTCGGCCGCGACCTCGGCATCGCTGAGGCGCTCGGTGGCACCGCCGAACGGCGCCTCGCGCGGCTCCGGCGCACCGCCGAGCCAGAGTCAGTGCGCGACGAGGACGGTGCCGGCGGCGACCTGGCCGGCGACCCTCTGCTCACGAGTGTCCTCTTCAAGGAGATCTGCCGGGTTTCTCCCGGCTTCGGCATGGTGCTGATGGCGACCCTCGGCTGCGGCATGACGATCCTCGCCCGCGGCTCGGCCGACCTCATCGAGCGCTTCGCAATCCCGGTGCTGCGCTTCGAAAAGATCGGCGCGTGGGCGCTCACGGAGCCCGAGGCCGGAAGCGATGCATTCGGCGGGATGAAGACCACCGCCGTCCGCGACGGCGATGGATGGCTCCTGCGCGGCCGAAAGACGTTCATCAGCAACGCGCCCTACGCCGACGTCCTCACCGTCTTCGCGCGAGTCTCCCGCGAAGAGGGCGAACCCGTGGCGCGGCCCGTGGTGGTGGAGCGCGGAACGGAGGGCCTCGAGACCGGCCCGCCGCTTCGCAAGATGGGAATGCACGACTCGCCGACCGGAGACGTCTTCCTCGACGGCTGCCGCGTTCCCCTCGGACACGTCGTCGGCCCTCTCGAAGCCGATCGGAGGGCGCGCGGCGGCGCCGCCCTCGAGACCCTCAACCTCGAGCGCGCGGTGATGCCGAGCATGTGTCTCGGCATCCTCGAACGCTGCGTCGAGGAGTCGGTCCGCTATGCGCGGACCCGCCGGCAGTTCGGGAAGACGATCGGCGAGTTCCAGGGCGTCGCCTTCTCGCTGGCACGGATGGCGCTGGCCCTCGAGAATGCGCGGAACCTGGTGCTCAAGCTCGCCTGGGCGCAGAAGCGCGGCCGGCTCGACGCGAGGCTCGCTTCGATCGCCAAGCTCTACTGCGCCGAGGAGGCCACCCGTGCAGCGCTGGCTGCCGTGCAGATCCACGGCGGCGCAGGCTACATGGCAGACCTGCCGCTCGAGAAGCTCGCTCGCGACGCCAAGATGTTCGAGATCGGCGGTGGCACCAACGAGATCCAGCTCCAGACCATCTCCCGCGCGCTCTTGGCGTGACGCGGGCGCGTTAGACCACCGACGGAATCCCGTACCAGAGCACCGCGAAGAAGTGGCACGTGCTCCCGCCGAGGACGAAGAGGTGCCACACGGCGTGGCCGTAGCGGAGCCGCTCCCAGGCATAGAACGCGACGCCGGCCGTATAGAGGAGGCCGCCCGCGGCGATCCACGCGAGCCCCATCGCCGGCACCTGATCCGCCATGGGCCGGATCGCGACGACTGCGAGCCAGCCCATCGCGACATAGAAGAGCGTCGATGCGCGCGGGTATCGGAATCCGAGAACGGTCTTGAATACGATGCCGAGCGCTGCGAGGCTCCATACGACGCCGAAGAGAGTCCAGCCCCAGGTGCCCCGAAGGACCCCCAGGGTGAAGGGCGTGTAGGTGCCCGCGATCAGCAGGTAGATCGCGACGTGGTCCACGACGCGCAGGATCTGCTTGGCCCGCGACGGGGGCCACGCGTGGTAGGTGGTCGATGCGGCGTAGAGCGCAACGAGTGACGCAGCGAAGATGCTGGCGCCGATCACCTGCAGTGCATCGCCGCGGCCGGCTGCCGCGATCACCAACACCGGAAGGCCGACGAGACTCGCCACGAGGCCGAGGCCGTGGGTCAGGCTGTTGGCGATCTCCTCGCCGAGGGAGAGCGGTCGTTCGAGCTGCGGCAAGGGGGCTCCTGGGCGGGAAGGGAGCGGGAGCATCGCCGTTTCAGCCAGGATCCGCCACTCGCTCACGCAGTTCCACGCGCATGAACGCGCAGGAAGACGGGCCGACCTCGCGGCTCAGGGCGCTCCGTCCAGCATGCTCTTGAATCCCGAAGGCTCGTGGCGCCCGAAGACGATCGTCTCGAGCGTGCCGATCCCGACCCGGTCGCCCATCCGGGCGCGGCAGACCTGGTGGTTGTGGATGTGCTTGTAGGCGAGCAGGTCGAGGTCGTCGAGCTTCCAGCTCTCGCTCGCCAGCGCCTCCTCGCCCTTCCAGAAGCCGTGGCCCCACTCCGGGTGCTGATACCCGATGCCGAGCAGCTGGAAGCGGATCAGCGGCTCGAGCTCCATCGGCATGCGCTCGCCGCTTCGGCTCACGAACTCGATCTCCGCGCGCTCGGCGAGGCGGGTTCCCTTGCGCCAGTGGATCCGGTGTCGGGCCTGCGCCATGTCGCGCACGCCCGGGTCGTGGCCTGTGGGAATCTGGTCGGGCGAGTCGTAGAGAGGAACGACAGTCCCGCTCACCTGGGTCGGGGTGCCGTCGCGATCCTCGAAGGTTCCGAACTGGGTGCAGAAGCCGTCCCAGAAGATCGGACACCAGACCCAGTACACGCCGGGCTCCTTGTTCAGCAGCCCCGGCGCTCCCGGCTCGGGCTCGCCCACGGGGCGAACTCCCCAGGACTTGTCACGGATCCCGCAGGTCTGTCCCGCGGCGAGCGTCCTGCGCTCCCCGGCGATGCTGAACCAGCCCTCCCAGCCTCCGAGCTGGGTGAAGCGACTCGTGTCCATGATGCAGCGCAGGTCGTCGTACATGACGTTCCTCGGCTCGAGGTGCGGCGTCGTCCGCGAGTGGAAGACGAGATCGCACTCGATCCCCGTCTCGTTCGGCTCGATCCGGAGGCGAACCGTGCGGATCGGCTCGACGATCTCGAGCCGCAGCGGGCCGACGCGGCTGTCGCGACGATCCATCGGCGCACGGCGCGACGCGTGGAAGCTCGTCTGTACGCCGCCCGTCGAAACGCTGAAGTGCGCGTCCATGACCTTGCGGTTCGGATATGCCGCGAGACCAGCCTCGAAGAGGAACTCTCCGCTGCGGTCGAAGCCGTTGAACCAGTAGCGATCGTAGAAGTTGCGGTCGCTGGGCCCCGGCTGCGCAATGGGGTTCGAGGTCTGGTGCACCATGAAGTCGTCGAACGGAGTGATGATCACCGGGCGGCTCCCTCTACTCGCAGGCAGATGACGATAGCACTCCGCGTTCACCACCAAGCGGTGTATTCTCCGGCGCCATGCGCGTCGGGATCGCCCTCATCGAGAGCTACCGCTTCGCGAGCGACCCGGTGGAGCTCGGGATCCGCGGCGTCGCTCGCCGCGCGCGAAGGATCGAGGAGCTCGGCTTCGACGCCATCCTCGCCTCGGAGACGGCGGGGCACGACCCGTTCTTCCCGCTTCTCATCGCGGCGGAGCATACGAGCCGGGTGTCGCTCGAGACCGGAGTCGCGATCGCGTTTCCCCGGGCCCCCATGGTCGTCGCGCAGATGGCATGGGACCTCCAGCGGCTCTCGGACGGAAGGTTCACCCTCGGCCTCGGAACCCAGGTGAAGGGGCAGAGCGAGCGCCGCTACGGAGTGCCGTGGACCCGGGCGCCCGGCCCCCGCCTGCGCGAGTACGTAGGATGCCTGCGGGCGATCTTCGAGACCTTCCAGCACCCCGACGAGCCACGCTGGTTCGAGGGCGAGTACTACCGCTTCTCGCTGCTGCCTCCCGTCTTCCGCCCGGAGCCGATCGCCCACCCTCGCGTTCCGATCCAGATCGCCGCCGTCAACCCGTTCATGTCACGACTCGCCGGCGAGGCCTGCGACGGGGTCTTCGCGCACCCCGTCTGTACGCCACGCTACGTGCGGGAGGTGATGCTCCCGACGGTCGCAGAGGGAGCCCGCGCCGCCGGCCGCGACGTCTCCGCCATAGCCATCGTCCACGCGCCCATCGTCGTGACCGGACGCGACGGCGCCGAGCTGGAGCATGCGAAGCAGATCCACCGCCGCCGTGTCGCGTTCTACGCTTCGACGCGTACCTATCATCCGGTGTTCGCACTCCACGGCTGGCAGGAGCTGGGCGCCCGCCTCCACGCGCTCTCGCTCGAGGGCCGCTGGGACGAGATGGCCGCGATGGTCCCCGACGCGATGGCCGAGGAGTTCGCGACGATCGCCCTCCTCGACGACCTCGGTGATGCGCTCCGGGAGCGCTGGCAGGGGTTGCTCTCGACCCTCCACCTTCCGACCGACCTTCCTCTCGATACGGAAGAAGACGCCGGTCGCATGCGCCGCGTCGTCGAGACGCTCCAGCGGGGGTAGGCGGTCAGCGGGGAACCGACTCGCGGACCCATCCGGCGAGATCCCCGAGCACCCGGGCGACGGCCCGGTTGGCGGCGATGACGCCACCGTAGGGATCTTCCGAAGCCGACGCCTCGACGGCCTCGAGCTCCGTCGTCGCGAGCAACGTCCGGGACGCGGTGTCGATGAGCTGCGCCCGGAGCGCGAAGCGTACCTGGCTCGGCGTCTGCGTGAAGTCGTGATGCAGGGCCACGACCTCGGTGTCGAGCCGGAGCGCGGCCGCGACCGGTCCCGGTGCAAGGACCGGCCGGACGCTTCCGGCGAGAGCGCTCACCAGCAGCGGAGCCAGCATCCGGGCCGGAGAGTCGACCCACTCGCTGCGAGCGAAGGCCTCGATCTCGTGGGCGCGGGTCACGTACACCATCCGCGGGCTGTCGTAGCCGGGCCGCGCAGCAGGGAGGGCCACCAAGAGAACCGGCCCGTCACCGGCGCTCGCGGGAGCCGGAGCGGTCGGCACCTCGAGGACGAAGCGACGCGGCGGCTCCGCCTTCTCCGGTCGGACCAGCGCGCAGCCCTGGAGGCCGACGGCGAGAGCGAAGACGAATCCCGAGATCGATGCGAAGCGCGGCGTCATGTCATTCCCCCGGTCCCGGCTCCGGCGCCACGCGGCCCGTCACCAGCGCACTCGGATCCCGCTCGAGCTCGCGCGTCACGCGCGCGAGCGAAGCCGTCAGTACGCGCGCCTCGGCCAGCAATCGCTGGAGCTCAGGCAGCGCTTCGGAGCCGAGTTGCCCAACACCGTCGAGGGCCCCCTGGGCTGCGGTTCCGGCCTTCGCGACTTCGGCCGCCGCGCGCTCGACGGCCGCTGCCGTCCGGGAGACCTGCTGGACGAGCTGCGCCAGCTCGGCGCTGGCTCGGGCGCCGTGGCCCAGCGTCGCCGCGACATCGGTGAGCCCCTGATCGATGGCTTTCGAGCGCTCGGCGAACACGGCCACCACCGTATCGAGGTTGCGCAGGGTCCGCTGGAGGGTCTCCCGCGTCTCGGCGTCGACCAGCTCGCCGATGCTCTGGGCGGTCTGGGAGAGGTCCGCAACGAGGGCGGTGGTCCCGGTGTCGAGGCGGCGCAGCAGCGACGGACCCGTCGGGATCACCGGATACCCGCCCGGCTCATCGGCCTCGAGCAGCGGCGACTCGCGACTCCCGCCTCCGAGGTCGAGGAAGGCAATCCCGGTGAGCCCCTGTACGCTCAGCACCGCGACGGTGTCCTGCTTGATCGGGACGCCGCGCTCGATGGCGAGCACCAGGCGAACCCGCTGCGGATCGGCCGGGTCGAGGCCGATCTCGCGGACCGCTCCCACCTCGACGCCTTTGTACTTGACGGGGGCGTTGAGGTTCAGCCCCGACACCGATTCCCAGAAGAAGGCGAGGTAGGTGTCGTAGTCCTTTCGTCCGGCCCCTCCCGACGAGATCCAGAGAACGCCGCCGATGATGCTCGCCGCGAGCAGCAGGACGAACGCTCCGACCACCGCGTAGTTCACCTTGGTTTCCATGCCTGCTCCCGTGCGCCTCGTCCGCGCGGCCCATGGAAGTACTCGCGCACCAGCGGCAGGTTCGACGTCGACAGCTCCTGCATCGTTCCGACGCCCGCGATCCGGCCTTCGACCATGAACGCCACCCGGTCGGCCACTCGCCAGAGCAGATCGAGGTCGTGGGTGATGACCACGATCGTGAGGCCGAGCAGATCGCGGAGCCTTCGCACCAGGTCGTCGAAGCCCGACGCGCTGAGCGGGTCGAGGCCGGCGGTCGGCTCGTCGAGGAAGAGCAGGCTCGGGTCGAGGGCGATGGCGCGAGCCAGCGCGGCGCGTTTTCGCATCCCGCCCGACAGCTCGGCGGGGAACTTCGGCCCAGCGCTGGGCGGAAGCCCGGTGAGGGCGATCTTGACGGCGGCGATCTCGTCGATCAGGCGGTCTCCGAGCTTCGTGTGCTCTCGCAGCGGGAGCCCGACGTTCTCGGTTACGGTGAGCGACCCGAAGAGGGCGCCCCGTTCGAACATCACGCCCCAGTTGCGGCGAAGCGGAAGCGCCTCCTCGTCGTCGAGGCCGATCACCTCCTGGCCGAAGACCCGGATCGAGCCCGACTGGGGGCGCTGCAGGACGATCATCTCCCGGAGCAGCGTCGACTTGCCGCAGCCGCTCGCTCCCGCCAGGGCGAAGACCTCTCCCCGCCGCACGGCGAGGCTCACCCCGTCGTGGACCACGGTGGATCCGAACCGGGTCCGGACGTCGGTGATCTCGACGATGGGATCGGCGCTCGTCATCTCAGATCCCCAGCGCATTGAAGATCACCGAGAAGATCGCATCGGCGATGATCACCAGGAAGATCGACTGCACGACACTGATCGTCGTCCTTCGGCCGACGCTCTCTGCGTCGCCTGCAACCTGGAACCCCTGAAAGCAGCCTACTACGGCGATGATCGCCGCAAAGACGGGCGCCTTCCCGATCCCCACCAGGAAGTCGGAGAGGCGGAGGGCGTGCTGGAGCCGGTCGAGAAAATCCATGTACCCCACGTCGAGGTCGGTCTTCGCCATGAGCATCCCGCCGGCGAGTCCGAGCGCATCGGCGTAGACGGTGAGCAGCGGAAGCGCAATGAGAAGTGCAGCGATCTTGGGCAGGACGAGCTGCTCGATCGGAACGATTCCCACCGTTCGCAGCGCATCGACCTCCTCGGTCACCTTCATGGTGCCGATCTGCGCGGCGTAGGCCGATCCCGACCGCCCAGCGACGATGATCGCCGTCAGCAGCGGAGAGATCTCGCGGAGCATGGCGAGACCGACCAGGTCCGCGATGAAGATGTTCGCACCGTAGCGCCGGAGCTGGGTCGCCCCTTGGTAGGCGAGGACGAGGCCCATGAGGAAGCACAGCAGCCCAGTGATGGGTAGCGCGTCGAACCCCGCAGTCCGGACGTTGTACAGGATGGGCCGCCAGCGGATGCGCCCGGGAGAGGCTGCCGACCGCAATGCCACGAGGGAGGCTTCGCCGACGAACTGGAGGAGGCCGAAGCCCTGACTCCCGGCCTGCCAGGCGAGGCGTCCTACGCGCTCGAGCCGCCCCGGCCGAGGCGATTCGGCGGCGACCGCCGCGGCTACGTCCGGCGAGCCGACCAGGTCGAGAAGAGATCGATGCTCGGGCCGGAGCCCCTCCACCGAGACCGTCTTGCCCCCGGCCTCGAGGCCGCGCAACGCCCGCTGCAGCAGCCAGGCGCCGGCCGTGTCCATGGCCTCGACGCCCGCTCCGTCGATGGAGAACTCCGGACCCGCCGGCCAGGCGATCTGCTGCATCCGCCGCTCGAGGCGGGAAAGGCTTCCCACGGTCCAGGCACCGATGCAGCGTACGCCTCCCGCAGCGACCTCGATGTCGGCGTCGAGTCCGGTCGTTCGCAGCGTGGGCGACGACGGCATCCGCCCCTCCCCCCGCTCGTACCCTAGCGCGTGGCCCAGTATCGTGGAGCGCAAGCCCATGAGCACACCGGCGCCGAGCTCCGCTCCCGCAGACTCCCTTCTCGGCCGGGTGATCGACCTCTTCCTCACCGGCCGGCTTCCGGCGATGCTGATCGTCCTGTCCCTCGTGGGCGGCATCGCTGCGCTCGTCCTCACGCCGCGCGAGGAGGAGCCGCAGATCGTCGTTCCGCTCGCCGACGTCATCGTCGAGGCTCCGGGGCTTCCGGTCGAGGAGGTGGAGCGTCAGATCTCGACACGGCTCGAGAAGCTCCTCGCACAGATCGACGGCGTCGAATTCGTCTACTCGATGTCGCTTCCCGGCCGCTCGCTCGTCACGGTCCGTTTCTACGTAGGCGAGGACCGCGAGAACAGCCTCGTCAAGATCTACAACAAGATCGAGTCGAACCGCGACATCGTCCCGCGATCGGTCACGAGCTGGGTCGTGAAGCCCCTCGAGATCGACGACGTCCCGATCGTGATCGCCACCCTGTGGAGCTCCCGGCCGGGCGAGATCGATGACTACGCTCTTCGCCGGATCGCCGAAGAGGTCGAGATCGAGCTGCAGTCGCTTCCCCAAACGAACCGGACCGCGGTCGTCGGCGGCAGGCCCCGCGCAGTCCGCGTCGAGCTGCGGTCCGAGGCGCTGGTGGCGCGCCAGACCTCGCTCCTAGACGTCGCGTTCGCCCTCGGTGTTTCCAACGTTCGCGGCCG
This sequence comes from uncultured delta proteobacterium, assembly GCA_963710635.1. Lineage (GTDB taxonomy): Bacteria > Myxococcota_A > UBA9160 > UBA9160 > UBA9160 > MYXO. Next base: position 43,337 of record CAVQAY010000003.1, on the reverse strand, counting down.
CGCGGGTGGCTTCGACCGCTTCGACCGGAACCTCCTCGTCGACGCAGGCGAGTTCGTCGGCGGCGTCGATGCGCTGCGTACGCTGGTGGTGAACGTGGTGGACGGAGTCCCTGTCCTCCTCCGTGACGTCGCCGACGTGTACGACGGGCCCGACGAAGCGACGAGCTACGGCTGGATCGGATTCGGCCCCGCGGATCCGGACTCGCCCCAGGCCGGCTTCTTCCCGGCCGTCCACGTCTCGGTCGCCAAGCAGAAGGGCGCCAACGCCGTCTCGGTGGCGCGTCGGGTCGAGGAGAAGCTCGCGGAGCTCGAGGCGACGCATGTCCCCGAAGGTGTCCACGTCCGCATCACCCGCAACTTCGGCGAGACCGCGAACGACAAGGTGAACGAGCTGGTCGAGAGCCTCCTCGTCGCGCTCGTGATCCTGATCGGCCTCTTCGCCTGGTCGCTCGGATGGCGCGAAGGGCTCGTCGTAGCGACGGCCGTCCCGATCACGTTCTCCCTCACCCTGCTCTTCAACTACCTCGCCGGCTACACCATCAACCGCGTGACGCTCTTCGCGCTGATACTCTCGCTCGGACTCGTCGTCGACGATCCGGTCGTCGATGTGGAGAACATTCACCGCCACTACCGGATGCGCCGCGAGCCTCCGCTGGCGGCGATCCGGACTGCGGTGAACGAGGTGAGGCCGCCGATCGTGTACGCGACGATCGCCGTGATCGTCGCGTTCCTGCCGATGCTCTTCATCACGGGGATGATGGGCCCCTACATGCGCCCGATGGCGGTGAACGTCCCCCTGGCGATGGCGATGTCCCTTGCGGTGGCGTTCATGGTGACGCCGTGGCTCTCGTACCACGTCCTCCGGCGACCCGGAGCGGACGAGGCCGAAGAGGCGGAGCCTGCGGTGGAGGATTCGTCGATCCATCGATTCTACGAGCGCGTACTCGGCCCGCTCCTCGACCATCGCCGTCTGGCCGCAGGGCTCCTCGCCGGGACGACCGCTCTCCTCATCGTTGCGCTCGCTCTGGCCCTGCTGCGGGCGGTTCCGCTCAAGATGCTGCCCTTCGACAACAAGAACGAGTTCCAGGTTCTCGTCGACACCGACGAGGGGACGACCCTCGAACGGACAGATGCGATCTCGCGGCGGCTGGCCGAGGTGCTGCGTCGTGCGCCCGAGGTGCGCGACTTCCAGCTCTACGTCGGAAACGCGAGCCCGATGGATTTCAACGGCCTCGTCCGCCACTACTTTCTTCGCAGCGGACCGGGCGTCGCCGACATCCGGGTAAACCTCGTCGGAAAGCGCGGACGCACGATGCAGTCCCATGAGATCGCGCTCCGGCTGCGTGACGAGCTCGAAGCCGTGGCGAACGATGCGGGCGCCCGCATCGCCATCGTCGAGGTACCGCCGGGCCCGCCCGTGCTGTCGACCCTCACCGCCGAGGTGTTCGGAGGGCCCCAGGTTCCCTACGAGAGGCTTCGCGAGGGAGCCAGACGGGTCGAAGCACGGCTTCGCGCAGAGCCCCTGGTGCGGGACGTCGACTCGACCGTCGAGGCGACGAACGAGCGGCTGGTCTTCGTCACCGATCAGGAGAAGGCCGCTCTCTCAGGGATCTCTGCAGAGGACGTGATGCGAACCGCTGCGCTCGCTCTCGGAGGGCTCGACGCGACCTGGCTGCACGAGCCCGGAGAGGTGAATCCACTGACGATCCGGCTCCGGCTCTCCCGGGCCGACCGCTCGGGCGAGGAGGCGCTCGCGTCGCTGGTCGTGAAGGGCCGGCCCGGGATCGCGAAGCTCCGCGAAGCGGGAGGGACCCGCGACGCACCGGTGCCCCTGGTGCGGCTCGGCGAGCTCGGCCGCTTCGAGGCGCGGCCAGCCGAGCAGGCGATCTACCACAAGAACCTGGAGCGCGTAGCCTACGTCTACGCCGAAACCGCTGGCCGCGCGCCGGCCGAGGTCATCGTGGACGTGCAGGCCGACCTCCGCGAACCCGGCGCCGAACCCGCCGGGGACGCGGCCGAACCGCGTCCCCTGGCCGGGCGAACCTACCTTTCGAATGGAGGCGGAGTCCCCTGGGAGGTGCCTCCGGGCGTCTCGGTTCGCTGGAACGGCGAGGGAGAATGGAAGATCACCCTCGACGTCTTCCGCGATCTGGGGATCGCCTTCGGCGCAGCGCTGGTCGGCATCTACTTCCTCCTGGTGAGCCAGACCGGGAGCTACGCCATGCCGCTGGTCCTCATGATCTCGATCCCCCTCACGCTGATCGGCATCCTCCCGGGCTTCTGGCTGCTCGGAGTCGCCGGTGGCGGGCCCGTTGCGGGCTACCCGAATCCGGTCTTCTTCACCGCCACGGCGATGATCGGAATGATCGCCCTCGCCGGGATCGCCGTCCGCAACGCGATCCTCCTCATCGAGTTCGTCCACGTTGCGCTCGCCGCCGGAGCATCGCTGCGGGAGGCGCTGCTCCGGGCCGGCGCAGTGCGGACGCGGGCGATCCTGCTCACCGCCGGCGGCGCGATGCTCGCAGCGATCCCCATCACCCTCGATCCCATCTTCTCGGGCCTCGCCTGGGCGCTCATCTTCGGATTGTTCGTCTCGACGGCGTTCACGCTCGTCGTGATCCCGGTGGTCTACGACCTCGTGTACGCCAATCGCCCTGGGCATGGTCTCCGGATTCCCGAGGTGGAGGACGGCGAATGACGCGGCGGCTGCGAAGCGTGATCGAGATCGGAGGCGGCATCGTCACAGTCACCTTCGCCGTGGCGTGGCTCTCGGGAGCCTGCGAGCACAAGATCGGCCCCGGCGATCCGGCGCCCGCCGGAGAGGCCTCTGCCACGGGGAGCAAGGTGGTGGTTGTCGAGCGGCGCATCGCTCCGGTCATCGAGAGTGCGAGCGGGACGATCCGGTCGGCGAGGCACACGACGGTGTCGTCGCGGATCCTGGCGCGAATCGAGGACGTGCGCGTTCGCGCTGGTGCCGACGTGAAGGAAGGCGACGTTCTCGTCGTCCTCGATGCCCGCGATCTCGAGGCCCGGGTTCGCGAGGCCCGCGAGGCGATCGCTGCAGCGCGGTCGCAGAGCGAGCTGGCGGCCAGCGAGCTGCGTCGCATCGAGCAGCTCCACGGAGCCGGAGTCGCTGCCCAGCGCGACCTCGACCGCGCGCGCGCCGCGGCCGAGGTGGCGGGCGCCGAGGCCCTTCGCGCTTCGCAGAGGCTCCGCGACACCGAGGCGGGGCTGTCGCACGCAGAGATCCGTGCACCGGTATCGGGCCGCGTCGTCGACCGGCTCGCGGAGCCCGGCGACACCGCGTCGCCAGGAACCGCGCTGCTCCGGATCTACGACCCGGGTCTCCTGCGCCTCGAGGCCCCCGTTCGCGAATCGCTGGCGCAGCACCTGGCAGTCGGACAGCAGGTACCGGTCACGATCGACGCCGCCGACGAACACCTCGAAGGAGAGATCGAGGAGATCGTCCCCCAGGCGGAGCCCGGCTCCAGGACCTTCCTCGTGAAGGTGCGCTTCCCCTCGAGCCCGCGGGTCCTGGCGGGGATGTTCGGCAGGGTGGGCGTCACCACGGGCGAGCGCGCACACCTTCGCGTGCCCGGCGCCGCCGTCGAGCGCATCGGCCAGCTCGCGTTCGTGACGGCGGTGACGACGGACGGCCGCCGGGAGAGGAGGCTCGTGACCCTCGGCGCCGGCGACTCCGAGGGTGGCGTCGAGGTGCTGTCGGGACTCACCGCCGGCGAGTCGGTCGCTCTCCCGGTAGCGCCCGGGGCCTGATCTTGCTGCTGGTGTCCGGCTGCCAGGCGGCGGTGACGGATGGATCTACTGGACGCAGCTCAGCAGGTACCGGTCGAAGATGTCGTCGAGGACGTCGGCGTTCGCGCCGGGGCGTTCCTGACACTTGGCCTCGAACTCGTCAGCGATCTGTTCGCTGAACTCGCGCAGGCAGTTTCGCATCGCGCCCCGGCTCTCGCTGGTGTAGCGCTTGGTAACGTGGCTACTGAGGTGCTGGGAGATCATCCCGGCGACCCGTTCGCGCTTGGCCTCGGGACCGATCTTCCGCCAGCTCGTGCAGTCGGTGGCGCTCGCAGCTTGGCCGATCGTGCACAGCAGCAGTCCGAAAACGACGCTCGCTCGCATGAGGCCCCCTGTGCTCGTCTCGGAGCCCAGTGTATCGGAGAACCGGCAGACCTCCCGTCCCCGGCGGGCGGCACGAACGACCGGGCCCTGTCGCGTCCAGGGCCGCGGCAAGGGCCGGCACGACACGGCTCTTCGCGGGCAGCTGCCTGCAGACTGCGTCCGCTCGACCAGGCGAGCGAGGATCGGACGAAAGATCCGGATCCGTTCGGCCGATGCGTCCTCCCATGCGCCCCCCCTCCCCGATCCTCCGTCAGTTCACGTGCGAGAACCCCCAGAGCCTGTGGCACGCCTTCGAGCGTGTCTCGGACGCTGCGTGGGTCGACGGCTGCACCGTCGACGTCGCGAACCTCGTCCTCGAGGTCCGGGTTACCGCTTCCTGGAAGATGCGGTCCGCCATCGAGACGCAGCTCGAGCAGGTCCAGCGAATCGCGTCGGGACGCGTGGAGTAGCCGTCCGGCTACTTGGTCTTCGCGTCGTAGACGCCGTCCCAGTCCGGCGGCGGCGGCACGGTACGGAACGCGGCAATCCGCTCTTCGTACAAGCGATGGAGCGCCCCGAGCCCGAGGTCGGCGCCGAGTCCCCGGCAGGCGGAGAGGGCTGCGGCGGCGGCGTCCCAGTGCTGGCCACGGTACGCAGCGAGCATCTCGCCGTGGACCCGATCGAGTTCCCGGAAGGACGGCTTCGCCGCCAGCTCTTCGCTACCCAGGAGCGTGTAGATCCGCACGGGCCGGGTCTTGCCCTTCACCCGGATCCGATCCAGCTCGAGAGTCGCCAGCTCGGGAACCCTCTCCTGCGTATTCTCTCCCAGGAGGATGGTGACGCCGTAGGTCTTCGACTGGCTCTCGAGCCGCGAGGCGAGATTGACCTCGTCGCTGATCACCGAGTAGTCGAAGCGCTGGTCCGAGCCCATGTTGCCGACGCAGCACGGACCCGTGTTGATGCCGATGCCGATCGCAAGAGGCGGCAAGGGTCGTCCCGACTCGGTGACCTCCCCGGCGAGCTCCGCGTTCAGGACCTCGAGCGCCTTCACCATGGCCAGCGCCGAGTCGCAGGCATGGCGCGGATGCTCCGGGTCGTCGAGGGGGGCATTCCAGAAGGCCATGACGCAGTCGCCCATGTACTTGTCGATGCAGCCTCGCCGCTCGAGGATCACCTCGGTCATGGGCGTGAGGAAGCGGTTGATGAGCCGTGTGAGCGCGTGGGGATCCAGCTGCTCGGAGATCGTGGTGAAGCCGCGAACGTCGGAGAACAGCAGCGTCATGTCGCGCATCTCGCCGCCGAGGCGCAGCTTCTCCGGGTTCGCTGCGAGTTCGTCCACCAGTGTGGGAGAGAGATAGCGGCTGAATGCGCCCCGGACGCGCCGGCGCTGGGCCTCGCTCTCGAGGTAGTTCTGCAGGGAGCCCACCAGGTAGACGCCGAGGGCCGCCAGCGCCGGATAGACCGGATCGAGCAGCCAGAGCCACGCGCTGTAGGCCCAGGCCGAGAGCGCGACCGCGAGGCCGATGCCACCGGCGCCGAGGAGCGCGGTCCCCACCGCTCCGAGGCGCGGAATGAGGAGCACGAGCAGGAGGCCGAGCGAGGTCAGATAAAGGAGCTCGGCGCCCGTCGCCCAGTCGGGGCGCTCGAGGTACTGGCCGAGCAGGATCTGCTCGATGATCTGCGCATGGACGGCGACGCCAGGAGCGACCGGATCGAGCGGAGTCGCCCGAATGTCCCGCAGGCCCGAGGCGGTGGCGCCGACGAGGACGATGTGGCCCTCGATCTTGGCGGGATCGGCCTCTCCCGCGAGCACCTGCCACGCCGGGACGTAGCGCTCGGCCACCGGCTGCGTGTACCAGACCCAGATCTCGCCCCGCGAGTTGGTGGGAATGACGACGTCCTTGCCGATCCGGACCTGGGTGATCCCCGTGCTGTCGCCGAAGCTCGCCTCTCCGCTCGACCCCGCCGTCTTGACGCCGTAGGACGTCGCTCCGGTGGCGACGCGGACGGCCTCGGCAGCGAGCGAGGGATAGAGGGTCCCCTCCCGCACGAAGAGGAGCGGCACCCTGCGGTGGATGCCGTCGGCATCGGGGTCGACCGTGAAGGCGCCGTTGCCCGCGGCAGCCTCCTCGAGCACGGGAAGGTTGACGACGGACCCGAGACGAACCGGAAGGTGGACGATGGGATCGCCGCCGTGGCTGAAGCCCGCCTTCGCCTTCGGCTGCCGCCCGCCGGGCTCGTGGGTGAGGACGAAGCCCGTGACGACGTTCCCCTCCTCGAAGGCGGCGGCGAGCACGTCGTCGTTGTCTGGAAGCCGTGCCAACTCGCTGCGCAGCTTCGCGCCGATCGGAAGGCCGGAGAGACCGTCGAGGAGGCGCAGGGGCGACGTGCGGTCGGGCTCGGCGAAGACGGCGTCGAAGACGACGACGGCCGCGCCGTCGCGGAAGAGCCGGGTCACCAGCTCGGCCACCCGCGTCCGCGGCCAAGGCCACTGGCCGACCCGCTCGAGGGTCGCGTCGTCGACGTCGACGATCCGGACCGGCACCTCTTGATAGGGCCGCGGGGAGATCCGTTGGAAGCGGTCGAAGACGCGAAGCTGGAGCTCTTGGACAAGCTCGGGCTCGGCGACGCGAAGGCCGAGCGCAAGGCCGAGGACGGCGAGGGGCAGGAGCCAGCGAGAGCCGATGCCCCTCACGCCGCCCCCCTCAATCGAGCGGCACGGTCATGTTCTCCATCGTGAGCGTAGTCATGACGGAGCTGGGGTCTGGATCCGACGGCGTCGGCGGCGGAACGATCTCGATGAGATGGAACGCCTCTTCCGCGAGCCGGTTCTGACCGTTGAGCAGGAGCGCTGCAGCGTAGGCGGCACACCCGCTGTCGCAGCGCGTTTCGCTTTGCGAGAGGGTGGACCCGATGAAGGCGAAGGGGACGTCCGTTCCGGAGTCGTCGAGCCGCGATTCTCCGTAGAATCCCGCGTTCTCGAGGCCGAGACTCGGAGAGTAGATGTTGAGAACCGAGATGTCGGCCGACCGCTGACTGAAATCCACGTTGAAGTAGAAGGTGTACGAGCCGCCGTCGTCGAGCGCGACGCCGCTCCGGTAGTAGTCGCCCGAACGCGGGGACCCCGCCAGAACGGAAAGATCCTGGAAGGTCGTGATCGACCCCGGGGCGAGTCCGGCGAAGCCCGGCAGCGACGGCGGGTCCGACGGGTAGTCCGACGGAGGGCTCGACAGGTCGGGCCCCGGCGACAGGTCGCCGCCCACGACGCTGGCGATCACCGTCTCTTCGGTCTCGTCCTGCTGCGCCCCCGTCGTCACCTCGTCGAGCCGGGCCTGCCCGCCGAGCCGACCCGCGACGCCCTGCGCCGCCTCGCCGCCCGCCGCGTCCTGCCGGCCCGATACCTCCGTCGCCGACCGCCCGTCACCGTCCTCCACGCCCCCGCCGTCCGCCCCAGCCGCCACGTCCGTCGTCTCCCCGTCCGACTTGCCCGCCGTCTGCGTCCAGCCCGCAGGGTCCGACACCGCCTGCGTCAGCCGGTCCAGCTCCTGCTGCGGAACCCGGTACGGATCCGAAGGCGGCGACGCCGGCCCCTCGATGTTGAGCCCGTACCCCGGCCGCCTCACCTGCTTGCACACCCCGGCGTTGCACGCCTCGAACGCTCCCGGCGGCGCACCCGTGTCGTTCTCCTGCCCCTCACCCAGCAGCACCAAGAGCGAGCCCCCGCTCGCCTCGTCGACACGACCCGCCACCATCGTGCCCCGCACCCCGAGCGTTCCCGACGGCAGCCGCACGTTCATGTCCGCAGGATTCTGCTTCGCGACCTTCCCCGTCACGAACCGGAACACCCCCTTCGTGATCTGCGCGCTCACCTTGCCCGCGTTCGTCTGCGGGTCGTAGACGAACTCGTCCACCACCAGCTCGCTCTCGGGGCCGATCGTGAACACCGTCTCGTCCAGCAGCAGGATCTGCATCCCCGACTGCGCCCCGCTGCGGATCGCGTCCTGCAGGTGGATCGCCTCGCCGCTCACGACCTGGCGCCCGACCCCGGCCTGCGGCCGGCTCAGCGCCACCTGCCCCTTCACGGCCGCCGACACCCCGGCCTGCTCCGTCCCGAACGCCCCGCCTGCCGGCAGCGTCAGCCCCACCAACAACCACCCCGCCGCAACGAAACGAGAGGAAAACCGCATGGGGAGCACCTCCAGCCGCTTCGGATCTGCCGCTTCGGCGCGAGGCTCCGGGGGCGAGATCAGAAGTCGAAGTTCTTCGTGAACAGGAGCGAGATCCTCCAGTCGTCGAACTCGTAGTTCGTGAGGTTCGACTGGACGTTCAGATACTCGACGTTGGCGGTCATGATCGTATCGCGGATGGCCTTCGGCGGCGACAAGAAAGGCAGCAGGAAGCCGACCGGAGCGCCGTACGTGACCCGTCCCCGGTACCAGGCGTCCCGGCGCGTGCGCCGGGAGACGATCAGCTCGGGACCTTCGTAGGCGTCGTACTCGAAGAAGAAGCTCGAGAGCAGGAACTGGCCTCGCCCGATCAGCCAGGTGCTCGCCAGGAGCGCCTGGGGACCGCTGTAGGTGTAGTACTCCTGGTCGGCCTGCTTGGTCACGCCCCCAGCGCCCGCGTCGAGGCGCAGCACCGGGAGTGGCGACCAGGAAGCTCCCAATCCGCCCTCGACGCGAGGGCCCGTCCGCTCATCGGTGATGGGGCTGCGGTCGAGCGGCTCGAAGAACTCGTAGTCGAAGCGGATGCGTCCGGAGAGCTCGAGGGTACGCGAGTAACGGTGGCTCGCGCGAACACCGGTGCCCGCGCTCGAGACGTAGCTCTCGCCGGCGAGGTTCATGTACGTCCCGTACAACGCGGGCTGGATGTCGAGCCACGGCAGACGAAGCGTTCCTCCCGCGTCGGCGGAGATCGCCATCAGATCGAGGTCCGTCACGTCCACCTGCTTCTGCCCGAAGACCTGGAGACCTCCCGTGAGGGTGTGCCCCGCGTCGTAGCCGAGGTCGTGCTGGACGCGCAGTCCCGCGAGCATGAGACCGCTGAAGTCGTCCTCCTTCTTCCCGGTGACCAGATCGAACGGGAAGTCGAAGAAGAGCACCTGATCCGAGTCGGGTCCGGCGTTGCGGTTGCTGTCCCATTGCATGCCCAGGCCGACGTTTCCCGCGACCCGCGTCACCTTGCGCCGGTTGGCGATCTCCTGGAGGTAGCTGTTTACCTCCTCCCTCAGCGTGTCGGGCATCGGGAGCTGGCTCACGGTCTTGAACTCGCGCTCCGACTCGTTCAGGTTGTCGAGACGGAACAGAACGACGGCATACAGCAGGCGAACCCGTGCGAGGTTCGGAGCGAGCAGCAGGATCCGTTCGAGGGTCGCGGCCGCGCCCCGGAGCTCGCCGGCGGCCACCTGCGACTGGGCGTAGAGGTAGTTCAGCTCGACGTTGTCCGGGTCCTTCAGGATGTCCTGGAAGGTGACCTTCTCTCCGGCTTCGAGCGGCCGGAGCGTCTCCGCAGCCTGCGCGGCGCCCTGCACGCGTTCGACTTCGCGGACGGCCTGGGCAGGCCGCCGCTGCTCGATCACCGACGGGTCCTGGGCGAGGGCCGGAGCCGTAGTCACGAGCAGCGTCGCGACGGCGATCGAAAGCCTTCCGCGCATACGGGGTCCCCTTCCCGGTGGCAGGTCGAAATCCGCGGGCGGCATGATGCGACAAGAGTCCGGGGGCGCCCACCCCCCTGTACGCGTTCCGGCGGGTACGGACGGGAAACGCTCGCGGACCCGGGTCACGGGCTTCCTCCCGCCGCGGCGGCCCGGAGCCGGTTCACCACCGCATGGGCCGCCCGCAGGGGCTCTGGGATCCGGTGCCCGCGGGCGAGGGCCAGGGCGAACCGGCGAGCCGACGGGAGCGACACGCGGTGGCCGACGGACACGTAGATGGGCCTGACACGCTCCCGCGTCCGAACGACCTCGCCGACCACCTCCCCTTGGTGGACGAGGCGCGCGTGCCCCCCACGCCGAAGGGAGGGCTCCCGGTACGCACCCACCAGACGGCTCTTGGCGCATCCGATCGACGGCAGGTCGAGTACGACCCCGAGGTGGCAGGCGAGGCCGAACCGCCGCGGATGCGCGCGGCCCTGACCATCGCACAGGACGAGGTCGGGGCGCGTCCGGAGGAGATCGAACGCCTCGAGGACTGCCGGCAACTCGCGGAACGACAGGTAGCCCGGGACGTAGGGGAACCGGGCCGGAGAGCGGACGCCCTGGGTCTCGACGATCTCGAGGGTCCGGGCGTCGAGGACCACGACCGCGGCAAAGAGGTCGGGACTGCCGCGGTCGTAGCTCACGTCGGCACCGGCCACGTGACGGACCTCCCCGAAGTCATCGCGATCGGCGACCCGGGTGCGGAGCCTCTCCTGCAGCGCGCACGCTTCGGCGGTGCTCGGCTTCGCGGGTACGCGCGGCCGTGTCGCTCGCCGTCCGGCTCCCGGCACGTCCTCCCCCATGCGACCTTCGCCGCCGTTCCACGATATCATGACGCTCCCGGAAGCGGAGGAGCGCCAGATGATCCTCGATCGATTCCGCCTCACCGACCGCGTGGCAGTGGTGACCGGCGCTGGGAAAGGCATCGGTGCCGGCATCGCGATGGCGCTTGCGGAGGCCGGGGCGAACGTCGTCTGCGCCGCACGCACCGAGTCGTCTCTCGAGGCGGTGGCGGACCGGATCCGCTCTCTCGGCCGCCGTGCGCTGGTCGTGCCCTGCGACGTCAACGAACGTGCCCAGCTCGAGACGCTCGCCGCACGCACGCTAGAAGCCTTCGGCCGCGTGGACGTCCTCGTCAACAACGCAGGCGGCGCGCCGCCGAAGCCCTTCCTGCGGACGAGCGAGAAGGTCTTCGAGGACGCCTTCCACTTCAACGTCACGTCGGGCTTCGTGGCGAGCCGGCTCCTCGTGCCGCACATGCAAGCTGGCGGAGGCGGTAGCATCGTCAACATCTCGTCGGCCCTCTCCCACCGGGTCGAGAAGGCATTCGTCGCGTACGGCACGGCCAAGGCCGCCCTCAACCACATGACCGAGCTGCTGGCCTACGAGCTGGCACCGAAAGTGCGCGTCAACGCCATCGCCGTGGGGTCGATCGAGACCGAGGCGCTCACTCCGTTCCTCTCGAGCGGCGGCCTTCGCGAGAAGATGGAGGCGCTCACGCCCATGGGGCGGCTGGGGACGCCAGAGGACATCGCCGCCATGGCGGTCTACCTCGCGTCGCCGGCTTCGTCGTGGGTGACGGGCAAGATCTTCGAGGTGGATGGCGGCTGTGTCGCGTCGAACTGGCCGCTCGACCTGTCGGGCGCCTGAGCCGTCGCCGGACGCCGCGGGCCGCTACGCGAGGCCAGCGAACGCATCGTCGAGCAGCTTCTTCTGCTGCTCACGGTGCAGCCGCAACGAGCCGACCGCAGTGCTCGCGCTGGCGTTGCGGCCCGCGTAAGAAAGGCGCTGGTCCGGTCGCAGCAGCTCCTCGAGACGCTCGCGGACGAACGTCCAGGCGCCCATGTTGGCGGGCTCCTCCTGCACCCAGAAGACCCGGTCGGCGCTGGGAAACCGGTGCACCGCCTCGACGAGCTCGGCGCGCGGCCACGGGTAGAGTTGCTCGAGCCGAAGCAGGGCCACCTCGCGCCGCGCCGAGTCCTGGCTGCGCGCCTCGACCCGCTCGAGGAGGTCGTAGTACACCTTGCCGGAGCAGACGAGTACGCGCTCGACTTCATCGACCCGCACGGAATCGTCCCCGACCACCGGCTGGAATCTTCCGCTCACCAGCTCGGCCGGAGACGAGACGGCGCGCGGTGCGCGCAACAGGCTCTTCGGCGTAAAGACGACGAGCGGAGCGCGGAACTTGCGCAGCATCTGGCGCCGAAGCAGGTGGAAGTACTGCGCCGGCGTCGTGCAGTTCGCGACCTGCAGGTTGTCCTCGGCACAGAGCTGGAGGTAGCGCTCGATTCGTGCGCTCGAGTGCTCGGGCCCCTGCCCCTCGTAGCCGTGGGGGAGCAGCATCACGAGCCCGCTCATCCGCCCCCACTTCACGTGGGCCGACGAGATGAACTGGTCGATGATCACCTGCGCACCGTTCGCAAAATCGCCGAACTGTGCCTCCCACAGCGTGAGGGTCGTGGGGTCGGCGACGCTGTAGCCGTATTCGAACCCCAGCACCGCCGCTTCCGAGAGCGAGGCTGTCGTAGACCTCGAATCGCGCCTGGGTCGGTGTGAGCGAGTCGAGCGGCGCGTACTCCTCACCGGTCTGCTGGTTCACCAACACGGCGTGACGCTGGCTGAAGGTCCCGCGGGCGCTGTCCTGTCCCGACAGTCGGACCGGAAATCCCCTCGACCAGCAGCGTCCCGAAGGCCAACGCCTCGGCGAGGCGCCCAATCCACGGTCCCGTTCTCGGCGATCACCTTGCTGCGCTTCTCGAGCAACGGCAGGAGCTTCGGATGCACCCGGAAGCGCGGAGGGGTCCGCACGAGGCATTCGGCCACCTGCGCCAGACGCTCGATCGGCACGCCGTCGTGTCGGTCGACTCCGCGGGACGCCTCCTCGAGAAACCGGCCCACGGCCCGCGCGGCTCGTAGGGCTCGTCGGCCTCGGGCGACGGGTCTTGATGCTCTGCAGCGCCTGGACGAGCTGGACGTTCAGGTCCTCCTCGATCCGCTCGACGACGTCGTTCTCCCGGAGCAGCCCCAGGGCGAGGAGCTGGTCCGTGTAGATCTTGCGCAGCGGCTGCTGCTGGCGGATGCGTTCGTAGAGCAGCGGCTGGGTGTAGCTCGGCTCGTCGCCCTCGTTGTGGCCATGGCGGCGGTAGCAGAAGACGTCGATCACGACGTCGCTCGCGAAACGCTGGCGGTAGGCGATGGCGAGGCGAGCGCAGTGGATCACCGCCTCGACGTCGTCGCCGTTCACGTGGAAGATCGGCGCCTGGATCATCTTCGCCACGTCGGTGCAATAGAGCGTCGATCGCGTCTCGGCCGGGTTGGCGGTGAACCCGATCTGGTTGTTGACCACGATGTGGAGCGTTCCGCCGGTCGAGTAGCCCGTGAGGTGACACAGATTGAGCGTCTCGGCGACGATTCCCTGACCCGAGAAGGCGGCGTCTCCGTGGAGCAGCAGCGGCAGGACGGTGCGGCCCCGCTTGTCGCCCGCGCGAGTCTGCTTGGCCCGCGCCCGGCCCTCGACGACCGGGTCGACCGCCTCCAGGTGGGACGGGTTCGAGGTGAGCGAGAGGTGAACGTTGGCGCCCGACCGTGTCGTTCGATCGGACGTGTATCCCTTGTGGTACTTGACGTCTCCCGAGCCGAAGGGGCTGTCGAGAAGCGGAGCGTCCTCGAACTCCGAGAACAGCGTCTCGAGGGAGCGCCCGACGATGTTCGAGAGCACGCTCAGCCGCCCGCGGTGCGCCATCCCGAAGACGATCTCGACGATGCCGTGAGTCGGAGCGTCCTCGACGATCATGTCGAGGAGCGGAATCACCGCTTCGGAGCCTTCCAGGGAGAAGCGCTTCTGCCCCAGGAACTTCGTGTGGATGAAGCGTTCGAAGAGCTCGGCCGCAGCGACCTTCTGCAGGATCCGGAGGCGGTCCTCGGTCGAGACCGGGCTCACGTTCTGGGTCTCTTCCAGGTGGCGCTGGAGCCAGAGCTTCCTCCCCGGCTCCTGGATGTGGGTGAACTCGACTCCAATCGAGCGGCAATAGGTGGCGCGCAAGCGCTCGAGGATCTCGCGGAGCGTCTGGACCGGCCCACCCGGGAGGTCTCCCGCGATGAAGGGGCGGTCGAGGTCATCCTGGCCGAAGCCGTAATGCGCCGGGTCGAGCTCCGGGAAGTAGGAGGAGTCGGCGCCCAGTGGGTCCTTCTTCGCGATGCGATGACCTCGCGCCCGATACGAGTGGATGAGTCGCAGTACGCGGGCGTGCTTCTCGGCGAGATGCGGCTCGAGCTCTCCCTCGGGTGCGGGCGCTGCCGCGGGGAGAGCCTCGACTGCGGCTTCCTCCGCCTCCTCCCGGAACAGCTCGGCCCAGCTCGGGTGGACCGAGGTCGGGTCGACCTCGTATCGCTGGCGGATCTCCTCTACCAGCGCCGCATTTACCCCGAACTCGGTGAGTACGTCGGGATCGTGCTCCTGCCGGGGCTTGCCGCGGGGCTTCTTCGCAGCTCCCGGTGCCGCCTGTGACGAACGTCCCGTCCGCGTCATGCCCGAGCCGCTCCTTCGCCGGCGAAACCAGGGCTCTCCCGAGACGCCGTCGCCCACTCCGTCGGCCCCCGGCTGAATCTAGCCGTGGCCGTCGGTGTGCGCCCGTCAGCCGGAGAGCGCGTCGTCAGCGGCCAGGGGAACCGACACCAGCGCGGACGTTCCCGACCATGGCGCCGATCGCAGCACGAGGCTCCCGCCGAGCGTCTCGAGGATGCTGCGCGAGACGAAGAGACCGAGGCCGCTGCCGCTTCCGAGAGAGCGGGTCGAAAAGAACGGCTGCTGCGCTCTACGCAGCAGGTCTGCCGACATGCCACGCCCGCGATCCACCACCTCGATGCGCAGCTCGCGGGAATCGGCCGACGCGCGGAGCTCGACGACCTGGCCGGACGGGCTCGCCCGGAGGGCATTGTCGAGCAGGTTCACGACGACACGGACCAGCGGTTCCGCGCGGGCGGGAAGATCCGGAAGCTCGGGGTCGAAGCGGCGCACGACCCGCTCCGCACCATGGATGCGAGACACCTCGGTGACGGCCCTCTCGAGGAGCGTCTCCGTCGGCAGGGGCGCGCCTTCTGCCGGCCCCTGCGACTCGCGTTGCACCGCTCCCAGCAGCCCCTGGACGGTCGCATGCATCTCGGAAGCCAGGGAGTGGATCGCCGCAGCGTCGCGCATCGCGCGCTCAGGCTCTCCGAGGCGTTCGGGAAGCCGCTGCGCCAGGCGGTCGAGTACTCCGAGGGGCTTCCCGATCTCGTGCGCCAGACCTGCAGCGACGCGGCCGAGGGTTGCGAAGCGCTCGGACGCCACGAGATCGCGCACCAGGATGTCGTTCTGGAGCGCGACGCTCGCCCGCGCCGCGATTCCGCGCAGGAACGCCAGATGTTCGACACCATAGGGAATGTTTCGTCGCGCAGATCCAATCACGAGACAGCCGAGGGTCTGCGCACCCCAGCGCAGCGGCACCAGCACCTCGACGCCGGCGTCACGCAGGCCGGCGAGCGGAGTGTTCGGCGCCGGATCGGCGAGCCGCGCCAGGTGAACCGGCGCAGATCCGGGATGTCCGGCGACCGCGGCCTCCACCAGCGCCGGGGCGACGTCCATCCGCTCCTCCGAGGCGCCAGCGACCGCCCACTCTCTACCGGTACGGGCGAAGAGCATCGCGCTGCGGGCTCCGAGGCCAAGGGCCGCGGCCCCGCACAGGATCGCCGCCTGCTCCTCGGCGGGCCGCAGCTCGGCCAGCCGCTCGATCTGCTCCTCCGCGAGCCGCCGCAGGAACCTTCTCCGGGGCGGGCTCCACCCGTCGAGGAGGCCGCGCACGAGATTCCGGATCGGATCGGAGAGGAGGAGTCCCACGAACGCCCACGCAAAAGCAATGAGCGGGTCGTCGAGACGGACTCCGCCGTCGAGGTAGAGCTCGCTCGCACTCCAGAGCACCGCAATGAGCGCCGCCACGACGCAGAGCTGGAGCAGATGGACGATCCTCTCCCTCACCTCCCGACCGAGGTCGAAGAGCTGATACCGGGCGATCGCGACCGCGATCGGGATCGGAAGCGCGAGGACCGCGAGTCCAGCGCGCGCGGTCTCACTGGCCGAGCGGTCGCCGGATGTCAGCAGGGTGAGTCCCGCCACGGCCGCAGGGGCAGCGACGAAGCCGCGGAGGAGGACGTCGGTCTGGAGCCGGTCGACCGGAGACGCTGCCTGCCCGCGAGCAATCACACAGCTCGCCACGAGGAGAGCCCAGCCCGCGAGGTCACCGCCGAGGAAGATCCCGTCGAGGAGGAGGCCCTGGCGAGACGAGCCGACGAAGGGCGCGAGCTGCAGCGCGACCACTCCCGCACAGGCGACGTATGGCAGGTAGACGATCTGCGGGAGACGGCGTAGCACGCGCCGTTCGTGGGGGAAGGTGAGCGCGAGATGGAAGAGGCTCGCCGGAACGAGACCGGCGGCGACGAGCTGGGCCACTCCGAGCGCGAACGACGCTCTTCCCGAGAGCAGGATCGCCAGGAGCGCAGCGAGGCTACCGTGGAAGATGAGCAAGGGCACCGCAGCGCGAGCCGTGGAGCCCGAGAACACGAGGATGCCGAGGGTGAGCAGGACCCCGGCAATGACCGATCCTGCAACGAAGCGCCCCGCCCTTCGCCACGGAGCCTCGGACACCAACGGCACCTGCCGTTGCAGCCGCGCGCCGCCCCTCTCCACCTCGAGCCAGACGGCTCCGGACGCGGGCAGACGCCGCCTCAGATCGGCGTGGCGGACGACGGGAATGAACGCGCCCGCAACCTCGACGGAGACGATCCGGTCGTGGGCGCGAAGTGGGCACGACCCATCGGGGCTCGCAAGGAGCGGCACGGAGAGGTCGGGGAGCAAGGTGCACGAGAGACGGCGCGAGCCGGACCAGAGGTGGGGCGCCCATGCGAGGACGACGACGGCCAGGACGGCGGCGACCGTGATCGCCGGGAGCAGGCCCTGGTGCCGGAGGCTCACACCGCGCCGTTGGGACGAACCGGGAGCCCGAGCTTCTGCATCCGATAGACGACGGATCCGCGGCTCACGCCGAGCTGGCGGGCCATTTCGGCGAGGTTGCCGTTGCAAGCGTCATAGAGCCGCGAGATCTCGTCGCGCTGGCGCCTCCGATGCTCGCCGACGATCCCGCAGGCTTCCCGGGCCGGATCGAGGAGCGCGCTCTCGACACCCTCCAGGGAGATGGCGCCGCCGGCGGCGTGCCGGATCGCGTGTTCCAGAACACGGACCAGCTCTTCCAGGTTGCCCGGCCAGTCGTGGCTCCGGAGCGCGGTGATGAGGGGCGCGGGAACCCGCGAGTCCGGAAAGCCGAGTACCCTCGCCAGCCGGCGGACGAGCGCCGGCACGAGCTCGCGCAGGTCGTCGATACGGCTGCGAAGCGCCGGAACTTCGATGGTATCGCCGCCCAGGGCCGCGCCGAGGCGGGGATCGAAGCCCGCAGTGTGGTCGAGGGCGGCCAGCGTTGCGGGGGACGAGGCAACGACGCGCCGCCCGGGGCGATCACCCTCTTCGCGCGCGGCGCCGAGCGCTGCAAGCCACCGCGCCTGGTCCGCCGGCGCCATGCGCTCGACGCCGTCGACGTGGACGAACCCTTCCTGGGGCAGGTCGTGCCCCGCCGCAGCCGCGTCGATTTCAACGAGGGGACTCCTCGCGAAGGGACCGCGAGCATGGAGCTCCGCCACCACCGCCGCCCGTCCGCGATCGCACTCACCGGTGACCAGCACCGGCGCCGTGCCCGGCGCGAGCCACGCGACCTGCTCGCGGACACGCCGGATCGAGCTGCTCGAGCCGGCCAGCCAGTCGGCCGGACCGAGACCCGGCTCGTCGCGGCTCGCGAGCAGGCGACCCCGATCCATCAGTCGGTCGAGGTCGTCGGGAAAGGTCATGAAGCCCTCGGCTCCGGAGCGGAGCGCGAGGGCAGAGGTGGCCGGGTCGCCGTACGCCGTGAGGACGATCACCGGAGTACTCGCCACCTCTCGGATCCGGCGCAGGAGGTCGAGGCCGTCGGAGCGCGGCATCCGCAGGTCGGTCACGACGAGGTCGGGCTCGGCCCGGCGGTAGCAGGCCCAACCCTGGACCCCGTCGCCCGCCTGGACGACGCGAAGTCCCACTTCCACCAGCTCCTCCGCGAGGAGATCGCGGACTTCGCGTCGATCATCGACCACGAGCACCAGCCCGGTCATGGCTTGTCTCCGGGTCCACGGTGCGCGGCGCGCCGCGCAGAAGTCAATCCGCACAAGATTGTAACAGAGTGACACCGGAGTGCGGCAAGAAAAATTGCAAGAACCCGTAAGAGAAGTCGATTCCCCCGATCGGGGGTTGCCCCTACGAGATCTTCTCGATCTCCAGATCGGAGAGGCCTGCCTCTCGCAGCACCTCCCGGGCGTCGGCGTTTAGCGGTGACGCGGCACGTCGGGCGCCGAGCACCTCGCCGTCGATCCGGAAGGGGGGCCCGACGGTCTCGAAGCGTCCTGCCGTTGCGTGCTCGATCTCGTACACGTAGCCCATGGCCCTCGCCTGGGGGTCATCGATGGCCTCGTCGACCCGCTGCACCGGCGCCCAGATGATTCCCCCCGCATCCAGGATCGGGCGCCACTCGGCCAGCGTCCGCTGGGTGAAGACGCTCTCCAGCTCGCTCACCAGCGCCCCCGAGTTCGCGAGGCGCCGGAAGCCGTCAGAGAAGCGCTCATCGGTCTCCAGGCCCGGCCGCCCCACGATGCGGCAGAGCTTTCCCCAATACGGCTCTGGATCGATCATCACCAGCATCAACCAGCGGCCGTCGGAGGTCGGATAGCTGTTCCAGAGAGGGTTCGGCGGAGCACGCCGATCGTGGCGCTTCACCGGTGCGCGGGTCACCAGGGCGTTGGCGATGTCGGTACCGAGGATGTGGAAGCCCGTCTGGAGCAGCGACACCTCCACGTAGCGCCCCCGCCCGTCTGCATCGCGAAGCCGCAGGGCCGCGAGGATTCCGCAGACCAGGTTCACCGCCGCCGCGTGGTCTCCGACCGCGGGGCGCTGGAGGGACGGCGGCACTCCCTCGTCGTGCATCACGTCCATCATCCCCGTCCGGGCCCAGTAGGCGGCGTAGTCGAAGGCCGGGCGGTCGGCCTCTTCGCCATGAAATCCGTAGCCGTTGATCGCCCCCACGAGGAGCCGGGGGAATCGCGCGAGGAGCGTCTCGTGGTCGACGCCGTAGCGCTTTCGCCTTCCCGGCAGGAGGTTCGTGATGACGATCTCGGACCGGTTCACGAGCCTGCGCAGCGCGTCCCGCGCCTCCTCCCGGCCGAGGTCGAGCATGACGGAGCGCTTGCCGCGGTTGTCCATGTGGAACGGCGGATTCTCGTCGAAGTCGCAGTCGTAGCCGGCGTAGCGGGGGCGGCTGCGGCGATACAGCTCACCCCGGGGAGGCGTCTCGACCTTGACGACGTCGGCGCCGAGGTCCGCCAGCAGCGCTCCCGCTGCGGGCACCGCGACGAAGTTGGCGATCTCGACGACCCGGACTCCGGCGAGGGGAAGAGGCATGGCAGACTCCTGGGAATCAGAGGGAGGACCGGTCTCCGATCGTATCAAGTGCGTCCGGACGCCGCGCGATCAGGGCGCCGGCGCGAGAACAGCGAGCACGAGGAGGCGCTCGCTTCCGGCATTGCGGACGCCGTGGGGAGCGCCTGCCGGGGCCACCAGCATCTGGCCCGCACGCATCGGGATCGAGCGCCCCTCCAGCAGGAACTCTCCCGCGCCTTCGAGCACCAGATAGACCTTGTCGGTCCCGGTGTGGGCATGGATCGCGTGCTCTTGCCCCGGTTCGAAGGCGTTGAGACCGGCCATGATCCGCTGCGACCTGAAGAGCGTCGCCTTCCCCATCTTCTTGGCATCGTAGACCGCGTAGGCAGCCGGCTCGATCAGCACCGGATGCTCGAGGTCGCCCTCTCGAGGCTTCGACATCTCCACCGCTCGTCCTCCTCCTCTCCCGACCGCTTCGCCGTGACCGCAGCCCTTCCCTCTCACCGTCCCCTCGCCGAGAGGATTGCACGCGCGAGGCTCACGACGTCGGGAAAGCGCGGACAGTCGACACCCTGCCAATCGCCATGAGGATCGAGCAAGGCGGCGTGTAGCCCGGCGCTTCGCGCTCCCACGACGTCGATACTGTAGAGGTCTCCGACGTGGAGAGTTCGAGCTGCCGCACGGCCCGTCTGGGCCAATGCGTGCCGGAAGATCTCGGGATCGGGCTTCTCCGCGCCTACGAGGCGCGAGTCGACGACGGCGTCGAGCAGATCCCGGAGCCCCGCCTCCCGCAGCTTCCGCTCGATGCTGCCGTCGGAGTTGCTCACCACCACCAGATGAAGGCCCGCGGCGCGCAGCCGCGAGAGGCTCTCGGGCAGCCCGGGCGGGACGCGCGACCACAGCCGGTCGCTCCCGGCCGGGCTCCGGAGGATCGCCGCCAGCCCCTCGATGAAGTGCGGCTGCTGGGCCGTCGGCAGATCCTCGGCGAGGCCGGCCTCGAGCAGGCACCGGAGGTACGCGGTCATGGTATCGGTAGCCTCCGTCGAACGGCCTCCCGCGAGGATCCGGTCGAGCAGGGGCCGCGCTGCCGCTTCGGCCCGCGCCAGTCGCCCGGGATCGAGAACGAACCCGAGGTTGGCCGCGCTCGAACCCACGAACTCGTGATCCCAATGGACGAGGGTGTTGCCGGCATCGAGAAAAATGGCCTCGAGTGCCTCGAAGGGGACGGGCTCCGGCTGCATGGTGAGCCTCTCGAACGCGTGCCGGCTGCGGCAGCAGGGAGGTAGCATGCGCCGGGCGCGCAGGACGAGCAACGCGCGCGGGAGGTGAGACGTGTTCTGGTTCCTGTGCGGGGTGATCGGGCTCATGGCAGGCACCCTCGGCGGCCTGCTCGGAGTCGGAGGAGGCGTCGTGATGGTTCCGGCGTTCACCCGGTTCCTCGGTCTCTCGGCCAAGCAGGCGATCGGAACGTCGATGGGGGTCATCCTCTTCACCGCGCTCTCGGCCTCCTGGCGCCACTGGCAGCTCGGCAACCTCCGGCCTGACATCATCGTCGTCGTGGCTGCCGTCTCGATGGCCGGCGCCTTCGCCGGCGCGAGCCTCACCGCCTACACTTCCGAGCGTACGCTGCGGATCCTGTTCGCTGGCTTCTTGATCGTGACGGCGGCCGACATGCTCGCGAAGGCCTGGAGCCTCGAGGACGGCGCACCGCCGCCCGTCGCCGCCAGGGAGCGGTAGACCCGATGCTGATCGGCGCCGCCGGCCCCTTCGCTCGGGAGCACGGAAAGCTGGGGATCCCGGAGCGGGAAACGGACCGGGCGGGCTGCGAGGGAGCCGTCGCGGCGTTCCGCCCCTGGGGCGTTGCGGGACTCGACGCCGAAGAACGGCTTGCCCGCCGCCCGGAGACCGGCTCCTGGCTCGTACTCTCGGGGCACGTCCACCGCGACCTCTCGTCGAACGAAGGTGGAGCCGCGTCGCGTGCGGCGACGACGCTGCTCTCACGCCTCGAAGCGCGGGGCGCAGCAGCGGTGGCAGGGATCGAAGGCAGCTTCGCGCTGGCGTGGTTCGACGGCAGGAGCCGGCGCCTCCACCTGCTCCGCGACCGTTTCGGCGTCGAGCCGCTCTTCTTCGGTCTCGGCCCCGGCGGAACCGTGTTCGGGTCACGGACGCGCGACCTGATGGCCACCGGGCTTCTCGCAACGGGACCCTGTCCACAGGGACTCTCCGAGTTCCTGACCCTCGGCTTCACCCCGGGCGATGCGACCCTCGATGTGCAGATCCGGCGGGTGCTCCCGGGCCATTGCGTCACCGTCGACACCAAGGGCAACGTGATCGAAATCGAGCGCTGGGCCGCTCTCCCGGCCGCCGGGAACGCGGACGAGGAGGAGGAGGCCGCGACTCGGGATCGCCTTCGGACGCTTCTGGAAGCGGCAGTCGTCCGGCGTCTCGACGGAGGCCGCGGTGCGGTGCTGCAGTCGGACGCGCTGGCGTCGCGCGCGGTGGCTGTCCTCGCGAAGCGGCACCGCGATCTGCCGGTCATCCCCTTCCCGTCTGGGCCCGGGGACGAGGAGCAGGCCCTCGAAATCGAGCACGCAGCGGCGGAGATGGACGTTCCGTTCTGCGACTTCTCGCCCTGGCTCGCGGGAAGGGCCGCCGCGGAGCAGGCCGACTTCGTCCTCGCGGGAGAGGCCGGCTCTCCCTGGATGGACCTCCGGGACGACTCCGGGGAGCGACTACGGGCGACGTACGGGAAGCTCGGTCTTCCCCGCAGCGTCGAGCGGGCACTCTATGTCCTGTGTACCCACCTCGGAGACTCGGACGGGCCGCGAGGGCTGCGCGCTTCGCTGGCTCGCCTCGTGCCCCATCCCGACCTTCCGCGCGAGATCGGGCCGTGGCGCTGGAAGTGCCGCTTCACTCCCGGCGAGTTGGTCGTCCTCTCGACGACGACGACGCGACGGATGCTCGCTCCCTCGAACCCCTTCCGAAGCCTCCTCGACGGTGCGCGGCGCACCGACGAGCTCGCGGCCAGCCAGCTCCTCCTGCTCAGGCCCTTTGGAGTCGAGGCGCGTCTCCCGCTCTGCGACCTCGAGGTCTCGGCGTGTGCCGAACACCTGTGCGGCGCGAAGGCAGCGGCGGGCGAATCGGTTCGGGCCGTGCGCGACGCCCTCGAAGACGTGGTGCCCGCATCGCTTCCACAGCGTACTGGACAGCCCGGCCCTTCGACCCTCCTCAGGCAATGGCTGCGCAGCGACGGGCCTCTCGGCCGACGGGTCGAAACGGTGCTCGGCCCCGAATCGACCGCCGCCCGCGGCCTCTTCCGCCCGGAGGCCGTCCGGCATCTCCTCACCGAGCACCGCTCGCGGCGCCGAGACCACTCCCAGCGTCTCTGGGCCCTCTTCGTGCTCGAGCTGTGGCTCCGGGCGCGTGAAGGCAGGGACGTCAGCGCCGAGGAGCACCGCTCTCGCGGCGAATCCTCGCCGCGAGCTGGCGACCGGCCCTCCGCAACAGGGAAGGGCTGATGCGCCGCAGGGCGTAGGTGGCCCACGACTCCGGCGAGATCGGCGCGACGACGCGCCCGCGCGCCACCGCGCGCAGGATGTTCTCCGCCGTACGCTCTGCGGTGTATCCACGGCGCCGGTAGAAGGCCTGGACCTCGTCCCGAGCGCCTGCCGCAGCGCTGGCACCCCGCATCGGCGAGGTCGCGACGATGGGCGTGTCGATGACTCCCGGACACGCCGCCGTGACGCCGATTCCGTGCCCCTGGAGCTCGTCGGCGAGAGCCTCGGAGAGGCCCAGCACTGCGCACTTGGTCGTCGAGTAGGCCGAGAGGATCGCACCGGGCATGAAGGCCGCCATCGACGCGAGGTTCACCACGTGACCGCCCTTCCCGCGCTCCACCATCTTCGGAACGAAGAAATGACAGCCGAGGATGACGCCGCGGAGGTTGATCCCGACGATCCAGTCCCAGTCTTCGAGGGTCGTCTCGAGGAAGCTCGCTCCGAGGCCGACGCCCGCGTTGTTCACCAGCAGGTCCACGGCGGGGACGTCCGCGTGGACGATCGCCGCCAGCTCGCGAACGTCGTTCTCGCGCGAGACGTCGACCCGCCGCGCCAGGACCTCGCGCCCGAGCTGGCGCAGCTCCGCTTCGGTCTTCGCGAGGCCCTCCTCGTTGACGTCGCAGATCACGAGCCGTGCGCCTCGCTGTCCGCAGGCAAGCGCCAGCGCACGGCCGATCCCGCTGGCGGCGCCTGTCACGAGGGCGGTCCTGCCGCCGAGATCGGTCACGTCCATCCTGCACCTCCCGTCGGGTGCAACCGTCGCCCCATCGGTGTTCGAAGGCAAGGCAACCGCACCGACCCGCAGGGACGCGCGCGGGTCGTACTAGACGAAGTACGCAGCCGCGAAGATGCCCACCATCGCGAGGGCGAGCGCCGCCTTCGCAGCAGCGCCGAAGACGAGGCCAAGGAAGGTCCCGACTCCCGCTCGGCCGGCCTGGGCGAAGTTCCGGCGGGCGGAGTACTCCCCGACCACGGCGCCGACGAACGGTCCGAGAAGGAGGCCGGGCAGGCCGAAGAAGAGCCCCACCACGGCACCGAGCGCAGCCCCGATGAGGGCACGGGGGCTCGCCCCGAAGCGCTTCGCCCCGAGCGCGCTGGCCAGCAGGTCGGCGAGGAGGCTCGCGACGCCGAGGAGACCGAGAACCACGAAGGTCGGCCAGCCCGCGTGGACGAAGCCGTCGGCCGCCCCAGCGGCGACGAGCCCCGCCAGCACCAGCGGCGCACCGGGCAGCCCGGGAATGACGGTGCCCGCGAGGCCCACCGCCACGAGCAGCACGGCGAGGATCCAGAGTGCGATCGCCATCGACGAAGCATAGCCGTGCGGGGTGCCTCGGAGTCCTCCGAGCCGCTACCGTCGGCGCCGGTGGCCGGGCAGCCCGCGCGCGTCGTCCTTTGCGGCCCGTTTCCGGACGAGGCCGGGACGGCCGGTGGCTATGCACGCATGAACGAGTGGATCGCCACCTCCGATCTCGCGCGGCGCATCGGCATCGAACGGCTTCCGGTGACGATCCCCGGCGAGGCGAGTCTTCCCGCGCGGCTCGTCGAAGACGTCCGTCGCCTCCGCGCCGCCCTCCGCCGGCCGGGGGCCCGGGTGCTGCACGTGACGGCGCAGTACCAGACCGGCACCTATCGCGAGTGGCTCCAGTACCGGATCGCGCGCCGCGCTGGGGTCGGCTTCCTGCTCGACATCCGGGCCGGCTGCTTCGCCGAGTGCTTCGACGACCCGGCGAGCCCCGTCCAGCGGCATCTCCTCACGGGAATGCTTCGCGGCGCCGGCGCCCTCACGGTGGAGGGCCGCTCGGACGCCGAGTGGATCGCCCGCCGCTTCGGCCGCACCGCCGTCTGGCTCCCAAACTTCGTTCGCACCGCCGACCGGGCGCGTTTCACTCCTGCTTCGTTGGTGCGACCTGCGGCCGGCGAGCCGCTGCGCCTCGTCTATTCCGGAGCGCTCCGCCCCGAGAAGGGCCTCGTCGAGCTGGTGGAGACCTGCGTACGGCTGGAAGAGCGCGGCCAGGCCGTGGCTCTCGCGCTGGCGGGAACGGGTGAGGAAGGCTTCGTCGCGCAGCTCCGCGCGCGCGCCGAGCGGCTCCCGGCAGGACGACTCCGTCTGCTCGGTCGCCTCGACCACGCCGCGCTCCTCGGCGCCCTCTCGCAGTCCCACGTCTTCGTCTTCCCCTCGCGCTGGCGCGGCGAAGGCCACTCGAACGCAGTCAACGAAGCGATGCAGATGGGGCTGCCGGTCGTCGCGAGCCGGCAGGGATTCACGGCGGACGTGGTCGGCGAGCGCTGCGGGAAGCTTCTCTCCGACCCTGTTCCCGAAGCCCTCGCCGACGCCATCAGCGGCCTCGCCCGCGACTGGGACGCGCTCGTCGCCTGCGGCCGCGCCGCACGCGAGCGGGTCTACGCGCTGTTCGGCGACGACGTCGTACTCGCCCGCCTCGAAGCGGTCTACCGGGAGCTGCTCGACCCCGGAACCCCAGCCGCCCGCTCCGCCTCGAGCACGTCGGACGCGAGACCGGATCGCGAGCGGACGGACTGATCCCCGGCCCATACCGGACCTCGGTGAGGGAGATGGATGAGAGTCGACACGGCGATCCTGGTGCACAGCCCTCTCGACGCCGGCCCGCTGGCCGCCCGGATCGAAGCCCTCGGCTACGACGGCGCATTCACCTTCGAAGGGCCCCACGATCCCTTCCTGCCCCTTCTCAGTGCAGCGGAACACACGGCCCGCATCGACCTCGCGACTGCGATCGCAGTGGGCTTCGCGCGCAGCCCCATGCTGCTGGCGAACATCGGCTACGACCTCCAACTCGCCTCACGGGGCCGCTTCGTCCTCGGACTCGGCTCCCAGATCCGCCCTCACATCGAGCGACGCTTCAGCCAACCGTGGTCGAAACCGGCCGACAGGATGCGCGAGCTGGTGCAGGCCGTGCGCGCCATCTGGGCCGCGTGGCAGGAGCGTACCCGCCTCGATTTCCGCGGCGAGTTCTACACGCACACGCTGATGACGCCCTTCTTCGACCCCGGGCCGAACCCGTATGGCCTCCCGCGCATCTTCGTCGCAGGGGTCGGGCCGCGCATGACCGAGGTGGCTGGCGAGGTAGGGGACGGATTCCTCGTACACCCGTTCCACAGCCGCGAGTTCCTCGAGCGTACGACACTGCCCGCGCTCGAACGCGGCCGCTCCCGGTCGGCGCGCAGGGATTCGCGATTCGAGGTCTCGTGCCAGATCCTCGTGGCATGCGGCGATTCTCCCGACGCACTGGAACGGGCAGGAGCCGCGGTGCGGACTCAGATCGCCTTCTATGCCTCGACACCCGCGTACCGCCCTGTCCTCGAGTGTCACGGCCACGGCGCGCTGCAGCCCCAGCTCAGCGCCCTCGCCAAGCAGGGCCGCTGGGCGGAGATGCCGGCGCTGCTTCCGGACGATCTCGTCGACGCAGTAGCCGTCACCGGCGCTCCCGGAGAGATTCCCGATCGCGTTCGCGCCCGCTGCGGGGGCCTCGCGGGCCGCGTGAGCCTCGTCGCGCCCTACGCGTCCGATCCGGCGTTCTTCGCTCCGACCGTGAAGGCGCTTCGAGGCGCCGGATCGGGAGACCGGATCACGAGCGCGGGAGAGACATGAGCTCGAGCACGTGCCGGAGGCCCGCTTCGAGGACGTGAGGCTCTGGCAAAAGCGAAAGGACGAGATGCGCCGCGGGGCGGCCGCAGTCGTCCTGTGGTTCGATGTCGAAGAGCCAGCCCGGCTGGACGAGAACGCCCGGCCCGTCGAGGAGCGCACGGGCGAGCGCGTCTTCGTCGGGGATGCGGCCCGAGGCGCCCTCGCGCAGGCGGAGGATCGCCGACCATCCGCCTTCGGATCTCAGCAGCTCCGCGCCGCGTACGGCGCCAAGCGCACGCTCGAGAGCTGCGCGATTCTCCTCGACGCGCGCCGCGATCGGCCCCGCAAGCGCTGCGTACGCCCCGAAAAGATCCGGGAGTGCGAGCTGCGCCGGGACCGAGACCGAGAGGTACGTGTCCGCGATCACCTCGAGGCGAGCGAGCGCCTCGGCGCGCAGCCGCGCCGGCCCGCCCACCAGCACCCAGCCGACCTTGAGCTGGGGAAGCCCCAGGAGCTTCGAAGCCCCCGAGAGCACGAAGCTGAGCGGCGCGTCCTCGGCGTCTTCGCGAGTGGGCAGCAGCGTCTGCGGAGCATCCGCCCTCGCCGAGGCAGAGCGGTAGCCGGCGAAGACCTCGTCGCTCACCAAGGCAACCTCGCGATCGCGACACAGACGCCGCAGCTCTGCCAGCTCGCCGCGACTCACGAGGGAGCCGGTCGGATTGTTCGGATGCACGAGCAGGAGGGCTCGCGTCGCCGGGCCCATCACGTCACGAACGGCTTCGAGATCG
The DNA here is from genome assembly GCA_963710635.1 of uncultured delta proteobacterium. Taxonomy (GTDB): domain Bacteria; phylum Myxococcota_A; class UBA9160; order UBA9160; family UBA9160; genus MYXO. The sequence goes on along the minus strand of CAVQAY010000003.1, from coordinate 16,036 downwards.
ATCCGCCAGCCCTCGTCGCGAAGCCGAAGCGGGTACGGGTCGGCGGCGACGCCTTCGAGACCCGCGAGCAGCCCGAAGAGCGGGTAGCTCGGGGTCGGAACCAAGACGCGGTCTCCCGGATCGGCCAGTAGGCGAAACAGATGTGCGTATCCTTCGCTGGTGCCTGCGGTGAGGACGATCGAGTCGGCGCTGACGACGCCCCCCTGTGCAGCGTGGTGGACTGCGATGGCTTCGCGTGCTGCGAGATCGCCTCGGGGATCGGGCACGTAGACGGCGCAGCGTGGGTCACCCGTGACGCGGGCGAGCACGGCGGCGAGCCGGGCACCGGCGGCGGGCAGGCCGCAGCGCGTGGGGTTCGATTCGGTGAGGTCGAACACCGGAAGCCCCGCCGCGCGGCGCTGGGATGCGCGCCCGGCAGGGTCGTCGGGCCCGAGGTCCCAGCCGGCGCGTCTCGAGAACATTGTGGCACTATAGATCCCATGGCGAAGAGCTTGAACGACTTCGTGACCGAGGCGCTGGCACAGATCCGGGAGATCACGCCCGACGAGGCGCACCGGCTGCTCGCTGCGCAGGGTCACGAAAGCCCGGGCGGCTGGCACTTCCTCGACGTACGCGAACCCGACGAGTTCGCCGCCGGCCGGATCCCGGGTGCCTACTCGGCACCGCGAGGATTTCTCGAGGTGAAGGCCGACCTCTCTCATCCGAAGCGCGACCCGTGGCTGGCGGACCGTACCCGCAAGCTTGTGGTCTACTGCGGCGGCGGCAACCGGAGCGCGCTCGCCGTCGCGACGCTCCAGCAGATGGGATTCACCAGCGCGGTGTCGATGGCCGAGGGCTGGGCGGGCTGGACCCAGCGGGGCTACGAGATCGAGCGCTGACCGTCCACGCGCCTACGCTGTCTCGTTCGTGAAGCGCAGAACGGCCTCGACGACGAGGTCCGGCCGCTCCATCGGGATGAGGTGCCCCGAATCCGTCGCCTCGAGGCGCGCCCGCGGCATGCGTGCGGCGAGCGCCTCGTGGAGGTCGCGCGGGAAGCTGTCGCGGGCGGCCCACAGGAAGAGCGCCGGCGCCCTCACTGCCGGCGCCAGCTCGAAGATGTCGAAGGTGCCGCTCGCCTCGAAGACCGCCGCTTCGGTCTCCGGAGAGCACTTCAGCTCGACCTGACCGTCTTCGCGGTCCCGAAGCCCTTCGGCCACGTAGAGATCGAGCGCGCGCGGATCCCACGCCGCGAAGAAGCCTCGGGCAGCCCACGCTTCCCGCGCTTCGGCACGCGAAGCGAACACCGCGCGGCGGCGGCGCGCGCCCTCGGCGAGCTGCCGGCCGCGGCCCCGCGCTTCCGGAGGGATCGCCATCGATCGCGGGGGCAGCACGACAGGATCGACCACCACCAGCCGTTCGAAAAGGCCGGGCGCTCGCGACGCGGCGGCGATCAGTGCCGTTCCGCCAAACGAGTTTCCGAGCCCGAGAGCGACGCGCCCGTCCGGAGACTCTCGTGTGAGGACGCTCGCCACGGAGAGGACGTCCTCGGCGAAGCGCTCCCACCGGAAGGCCTCATCTCCTTCGGGACACGACGAGTCACCATGTCCTCGCGCGTCCATCGCCACGACGCGGTACCGGGGAGAGAGCGCTTCGGCCACGAGGCCCCAGACGCCGGCACAGAAGCCGTTGGCGTGGTGCAGGAGTGCGAGCGGCCCATCGCCGGCCCAGTCGAGGGCCGCGATCTCGACTCCCGCCGCCGGCAGCGGGATCTTCCTGCGGCGGACGTTGGCGGGCAGGGTCATGCGGGCTCTTCCTCTGGCTCGGGAGGTGTGGGGGCGTCATCCTACCGATGGCACGCCCGCGCAGCCACGGAGCCGACCGCTTGATCCCGTCTCTCGCAACGCGCGTCCGCGCGCACCTCGACGTGTTCGAGCGTCGGCCGCTGCCGCTCGAAGGCCGCCGTCACGCGGCGGTCGCGCTCGTGCTGCTTCCCGACGACGCCGGCCAGGCCTGCTTCGTGATCACACGGCGCGCACCGCGGCTGCGGTCCCACGGCGGCCAGTGGGCGCTTCCGGGCGGGCGCGTCGATGCGGGCGAGACTCCGGAGGAGGCCGCCCTTCGCGAGCTGGACGAGGAGCTCGGCCTCTCGCTCGCACCCGAAAAGGTGATCGGCTGCCTCGACGACTACCCCACGCGGTCGGGCTATGTGATCACTCCGGTGGTGGTGACGTGCACCGAACCGATGGCGCTGGTGCCGAGCCCGCGCGAGGTGGCATCGGTCCATCGCGTGCCGCTCGCCGAGCTCGATGCGCCGGGGGTCCCCCGCGTCCGCTACATCCCCGAGAGCGAACGGCCGGTGATCTCGATCCCGATGCTCGGCACCCACATCCACGCGCCGACCGCGGCCGTCTTGTATCAGCTCCGAGAGGTCGCGCTCCACGGCCGTGACGCGCGGGTGGCCCACTTCGAACAGCCCGTCTTCGCCTGGCGCTGAGACCGGCCCCGGAGGATCCGATGGACGAAGACGCGCTTTCCCGCCTCGACCGCGAGTCGTACCTGAGCCTCGCCACGAAGCGGCGCGACGGCCGCTGGGTCGAGACCCCCGTCTGGTTCGCAGCCCACGGCGGGCGGCTCTACGTCTTCACCGAGGCGAAGGCGGGGAAGGTGAAGCGGTTACGGAACTTCCCGGAAGTCCGCGTCGCGGCGTGCAACGTTCGGGGCCGGGTGCATGGCTCGCAAGCCCACGGCAAGGGTCGCCTCGTCGCCGATTCCGCGACGATCGCGGCAGCCTACGGAGCCCTGCACCGGAAGTACGGCTGGCAGATGGCGGTCGCGGACTTCTTCTCCCGCCTCACGGGCCGGATGGCTGGCCGCGCGATGCTCGAAATCGAGCTGTAGACCGAGGACGCAAGGCCGGACGAGCGCCCGCCTCACGAGCAGGTCGAGATCCCCCCGTCGACCGGGATCACCGCACCGGTGACGTAGGCGCCGGCGCGGGAGGCCAGGTAGAGGGCAACGCCGGCCATGTCGCCGGGCTCGCCGATGCGGCCGAGCGGGCAGCTGCCGACGATGGCGTCGCGGAAGCGTTCGAGGGTCGCCGCCATCATCTTGCTCTCGAAGGGACCCGGCGCAACGGCATTCACCGTGATGTGTCGCGGCGCGAGCTGGCGCGCGAGCACCCGCGTCATGTGGTGGAGGGCGGCCTTGCTCGCCGAGTAGGCATAGGTCTCGAGGATCGGCGGCTTGATGCCGTCGATCGATCCGATGTTGATGACGCGGGCCGGATCGGCGGCGCTCGCCGCCTCCTCGAGCAGGGGCAGGCAGCGGCGCGTCAAGAAGAACGGCGACTTGAGGTTCGTCGCCAGCACCTTGTCCCACGCGGCATCGGGGTATTCGGCCATCGGCGCTCCCCAGTTGGCGCCGGCATTGTTGACGAGCACGTGGAGCGCCTGCTCGCGCTCGGCGAGCGCCGCCGCGAGGGCGTTCACCCCGGTCTCGCTCGAGAGGTCTCCCGGGAGCGAGAGGCAGCTCCCAGCCTTCGAGTTCCCTGTCTTCGAAAGCTCTGCAGCCACCGCGTCACAGGCGTCCTTCTTCCGGGACGAGACGTACACGCGAGCCCCACCCTCGACGAAGCCTCGCGCGATCATGAGGCCGATCCCGCGCGAGCCGCCGGTGACGAGCACCACCTTGCCAGCGACCGAGAAGAGATCCGTCATCCGCGCCTCCTCATCCGAAGCCTTCTCACCGGCCGTCTTCTTACCGGAAGTCGTCTCACCGGAAGTCAGCGAGCGCAAACGTCGCTGCGCCGCGGCACGGCCGCAAGCTCCCCTCGCCCTCGCGGCGAGGGCCGATAGACTCGGGGCATCGGACCCGCGCTGGGGCCGAGTTTCCTGGGAGACCGTCGATGCTCCGGCCCCGCTCCCGCCGCGCAGCGCTTGCAAACCGGTGTACGCTGCCGGCTGCCGTACTCGCGTGCACGCTCGCTTGGCCGTCGGCCGCACAGCCGAAGCTCGAGCCGGCACCCGCCGATCCGATCGTGCCGGCCTTGCTCGAACCTCCGGTACGGCCCACGGCACCGGCCCGCGGCCCCGAGGATGCCTTCGGTCGCGGAACTCCGCGCAGTACGACACGCGGCTTCCTCGCCGCCAGCGCCAGCAGCGACCTCGAGAAGGCCGCCGAGTATCTCGACCTCCGGCGGATTCCCTCGAGCCAGCGGCAGCAGCGCGGCCCCGAGCTTGCGAAGCAGCTGAAGACCGTTCTCGACCGCACCCTCTGGGTCGATCCCGACGACCTCAGCGACGACCCGGAAGGCAACACCGACGACGGGCTCCCGCCGCGTTTCGATCGGCTCGGGAGCTTCGATGGCCGCGACGGGATCGTCGACATCAAGCTCGCCCGCGTTCCACGCGAGGACGGCCAGCTGATCTGGAAGGTCTCGTCCGACACGGTCCGCGTCGTGCCGGACCTCCACGAGGAGTTCGGTCCGCCGCCCCTTGCAGCGCAGCTCCCTCCCGTCCTTCTCGACACGCGCTTCCTGGAAGTGCCTCTCTGGCAGTGGATCGCCTTCGGCCTTCTCCTCGTCGTGGCCGCCGCCGGTGGCTGGCTGTTCGAGGTCGTGGCCAGACGCCTCGTCCTCGCGTTCGCAGGGACGGCGCGAGGCACCCTGGCTCGGTTGTTCGAGCCGACCTCGGGCCCTCTCCGGCTCCTGCTCGCGCTCCTGCTCTTCCGGGCAGGAATCCCGGTCATCGGGCTGCCCGTACCCGCGCAGCAGGTTCTCGCGGCGGTCCTCAACGTGCTCTGGGTGGTGGCCGGGACGTGGATCGCACTCGGCGTCGCCGAGGCCATCGCGCGGCGCATCGTCCGGCGCCTCACCGAGCGCGGCCAGCTCTCGGCGACGGCGCTCGTGCCCATGGGCCGGCGCATGGCACGATTCGTGATCTACGCCATCGGCGGCCTGTTCGCCCTCAGCGCGTTCGGCGTCAACGTGACGGCGCTGGTGGCAGGCCTCGGTGTCGGCGGCCTCGCCGTTGCCCTCGCGGCGCAGAAGACCCTCGAGAACCTCTTCGGGGGAATCACGATCATCGCCGACGCTCCTGTCCGCGTCGGAGACTTCTGTCGCTTCGGCGACCGCGTGGGAACCGTCGAGGAGATCGGCCTCCGATCGACCCGGATCCGGACGCTCGATCGAACGGTGATCGCCGTCCCGAATGGAGAGTTCTCGTCGCTCCAGATCGAGAACTTCGCCCGGCGAGACCGGTTCCTCTTCCAGACCACGCTCGGCCTCCGCTACGAAACTTCCGCCGACCAGCTCCGGTACGTGGTGGTGGAAATCGAACGCCTGCTCCTGTCCGACGAGCGTGTCCATCCGGACCCGGTGCGCGTGCGGTTCATCGGCTTCGGAGACTCGGCGCTCTCCGTCGAGATCTTCGCCTACATCCGGACGGGCGAGGTGAACGAGTTCCACGAGATCCGCCAGGAGCTGCTGCTCAGGATCATGGACGTGGTCCAGTCGGCAGGATCGGGCTTCGCCTTCCCCTCCCGGACGACCTACCTCGCCAAGGACGAAGGCCTCGACCCGGAGCGGCGCCGGGCTGCCGAAGACGCGGTGGCCCGCTGGCGCACCGGCGAGAGCACGCGAGCCTGATCGGCGCGGTCAGTGGATTCCCGGCGTCGAGACCAGCGTGGCAGGATCGATCCCCAGGTCTCGCAGCACGCTCTCCCACAGCGCCTCGGGCTCGACTTCGAAGACGAGGCGCGCATCGAGCGGGGCGACGATCCACGCGCCCTGGGCCAGCTCCGACTCGAGCTGTCCCGCGCCCCAGCCGGCATACCCGAGGAACAGTCGCAGCCGCTCGGGAGGACTGATGGCTACACTCTTGAGTGTCTCCAACGATCCCGCGAAGTGCAGATCGTCCGACACCTCGGTCGCGTCCTCGATCGCCGCGCCGACTCCGCCGCCGACGAGGACCCACCCGGTATTCGGCTGGACCGGCCCGCCCCAGTCGACCACCGTCGCCGGCGTGCCGCGCCACTCGATTCCGAGCGATGCGCACAGGCCCTCGGCGGCCACCTCCGACGGACGGTTCAGGACGAGGCCGAAGGTGAACTCGGCATCGTGGTGGAGCAGCAGCACCACCGAGCGCCGGAAGTTCGGGTCGAGGAGCTGCGGCATGGCAACGAGCAGCGCCGGAGCAAGCGGGTCGTCGGGCACGCCGGGACGGTAGCAGCCGGCCGCCGCCAGGCCGCGGAGCCGCCTATGCTCCGCGTCGATGGAGCCTCGTACCGATGACGCGTCGGCGCCGGGGGCGTCGCGGCGCTGGGACGTCGCCGCCGGCGGAGCGGCCGCAGCGCTCGCGTGCCTCGCGGGGCTCGGTGGCGTATCGAGGATGCAAGGAGTCGATCCGGCCCTCCGGCTGGCGCTCCTCGCCGCGCTGACCGCTGCGCTCCTCACGTCCGCTGCCGTCGCCTGGGCCGCGTGCAGCGCCGCGTCCGTCACGGCCCGGCTCGGCCTCCTGCCCGGCCGCGCCGGCGCCGGCGCCCTGGCACTCCTCGCCGCGGGCCTGCTGGCGCTCAGTCACGGCCTCGATCAGACCCTCAGCCTTCTCGGCCTACGCGAGACCAGTCAGCTCATCGAGTACGACGTCGCGGTGGCCTCCGCTCCGCAAGCCGCGTGGCCGTGGCTCCTGCTCGGCCTCGCGGCCGCTCCCGGTATCGGTGAGGAGATCTTCTTCCGCGGCCTCGTCCAGCGAGGGCTCGTACCACGGCTCGGCCGCAGCGGCGCGGTCGTCGCCGCGTCGGCCGTCTTTGGAGCACTCCACGGGGATCCGGTCCACGCGGGGGGCGCGTTCGTCCTCGGCCTCTATCTCGGCGCGGTCGCCGAGATCAGCGGCAGCACCCGGGCAGCGATCGCGTGCCACGTGATCAACAACCTGGCCGCAGTTGGCGGGATCGCTCTCCCGGAGGAACGCGCGATGCCGTCGTGGCTGGTGGCGGCGGCTGGAATCGGCGCCGCAGCGCTCGCCCTCGATGCGGGTCGGCGGCTTCTCGGGCGCTCGCCGTAGCGACTCCCGGGGTTTCCCCCAAGGCAATGGGTCCGGCCCAAGCAGGCCTCTTCAGACCGTGCCCGGCGCTGCCGACCCATGGGTGTCCGGGCCCAACGCGCCGGCTGCGGAGGATCCGATGCCCGCGCCTCCCTCCCCGAGCGGTCTCCCCGCCATCCTCGTGCTCCACGACGGGGAGCTCGACGACGTCCACGCCCTGCTCGAGTCGCTCGGCGTCACGCCTACGGTGCTGCGCGCGCACGGGGCGCCCGTCGACGCCCGCCCCGGCCACTGGGACCTGATCGTCACCACCGCACGGCGCGCCCTCGCACATCCGGATTGCCTTGCCGGTAACGATGAATTTCCTGCCCCAGCGCGCGTCGTGTTCGCGAGCGAGGACTCGCCGACGCTGCGCAGGCAACTTCGCGCCACCGGCTTCGACTTCCTCGTACGCCGGCCCATCGACCCCGGCGCGCTGCGGCTGCTCTTCGTTCGGCTGCTGTACCAAGGCCCCGAGCGCCGGCGCAGCGAACGCTACCCGTCAGGTCGCGAGGTCTCGTATCGGATCGGATCGCGCGCCCGCCACGCGGTGCTCGGCGACCTGTCCGAGAGCGGCTGCCGGCTGCTACGTGCGGTTCCGGCGAGGGCCGGCCAGCGCGTCACCGTCGACGTTCCGACCGGCGAGGGCGGGCACGGCACGCTGCCCATCCAAGGCATGGTGCTCCGCACCGCCCCCCCGCGGCCCGGCGATGACGGAACCACCGTGGCCGTTTCCTTCGACGAGCTCGACGACGAGACGCTCGCACAGCTCCGGGAAGCGCTCCGGACGAGCATCATCGGAAGCGAGTCGGCGCCGCGTACCGCCCCGGTGGAGGATGAAAGGCGGCGCGAGCCACGCGGCGAATTCCGCAAGCGGGTGGTCGCGCTTCGCGCCGAGGCCGACCGGGTCCTCGTGGGCTGCAATCTCTCGGCCGGCGGCATGCGCATCGAGCCGCATCCCGGGCTCGCAGTGGGCGACCGGCTGCGGCTGGCCGTCTATGCGGAGGTCGCGGGGAGCCCCTGGGTGATCGCAGCCACCATCGTCCGGAAGGATGCCGACGGTGGTCTCGGGTTGCGCTTCGACCTGCTGCCGCCTGAGGTGGCGCGGCGGCTCGAAGCCTTCGTCGCGTCGCTCCCTCCGCTGGAGCCGCTGCAGCGCGGCGAGATCGGATCGCTGGGCGCCGTACTCTCGAAGATCCTCGACTGAATCACCGGATCGCCACGACGGAGACGCTGCCGCTGCTTGGCGCACCGTCCTCCCCGTAGAGCCGCGCTGACTCGACGCTGATCTCCGACACCGCGACACGCCCTGCCGAGAGCGGAAGCTTCGGCTCGAAGACGAGGGCCAGCGCGCTCACCGACGCATCGGGGTCGACGAAGCTCACCGTCACGCGCCCGGCTGCGGGATCGTCTTGCCAACTCACGATCGAGCCACGGCCCAGGTGCTGCTCCTCGACCATCGCCCGCGGCCGGATCTTGCCCGCCGGATACCGGATGACCAGCGATGCGGCGTGGGGCGAGGGCGTCGGCAAGGAGACGATGGCCTTCGGGAGGGGAACCAAGGCCGCGAGCTGCCGCGAGGCATCGATCCCGAAAGGCCCCGCCCAGGCCGACGACGGCGTCGGTCCACCCGAAACGCCGTTCACGACCGGCGGCAGCACCGCGAGTCGCTGGCCGTATGCGATGGCCGGCAGGGTCTCGTTCCCGCCGGAATCGGTCCGGCGCGTCCTTCGCACGTTGACGTCATAGGCCCCCGGCGGCACCGTGATCGGAACGTCAACGATGGCGAGGATCTGCGCGATTCCGATGCCGGGGTACGCCGCATCGACCCGGTTGGTCAATCCGATCTCGGAGGCGGGATCGGGCCACGCGCGCGTCACGATGCGGGTGGTCAGCGCGTGCTCGGCACCCGTCGAAGGGTTGCGGAGCACGAAGACGAGCCGGCCCCGCTGGTCATCGTGACGGCCGGCCGCCTCGACCAGGTCTCCTCCGTAGCCGGCCTGGTCTCCCGCTGCGACCTCACCGGCGAGGGCGATGCCAACGCTGGAGCCGGCCTGGACGGAGAGGGCCAGGGGCCGTGCCCCGCAGCCCGCTGCGGCAAGACACGACAACGAGAGGAGTGCAGCGCGCATCACGGGCACCGGAGTCTCCTGCGGGTGCGGACGGGATGCGCTCCGGTGGAGCAGGAAACGTGCCAGCGCGTGCAAGAACGAGAGGAAGCGGGAGGCACTCGATGCCCCCCCGCGTGAAGAGGCGGTCACGCACCTCGCCACCGGAGCCGTTCACGCGCCGCAGCCGGGTCAGCCGCCGGACGCGGTCTCGTCGGCATGGACGATGCCCTCGACCGCGTCGGGCCTGCATCCGCCGCGCTCGCAGAACACGCCCTCGAGCACCTCTCGCGCGAGCCGCGTGGCGCGAACGCGGTGCCCGTTCTGCGCGACGGAGACCACTGCGATGGCGATCTTCGGATCGTCGGCGGGTGCCACTCCCGCAAACCACTCGTAGAGGCCGTCGGGATCGTTGCCACTGAGCGTCCCGGTCTTTCCCGAGACCTGGACCGGCCCGAGGGCGGGAGCGCCGCCCTCGCCCCGGAAGCCGCGCCGCGCGGTCCCGCTCACGGTGGTTTCGATCATCATGGTCCGCAGCTCCGCCGCGAGAGCGGGCGTCAGCACCTGCTTCGCCGGTCGTCGCGGTGGAATCTGCAGCAGGCGCCCGCTGGCGTCGGTCACGCGCTCGATCCAGTACGGCTCGCGCTGCTTGCCCTCGGCGAGGGTCATGGCGAGCCGCGCCGCGTGCATCGGCGTGATCCAGCACCCGTAGAGGCCGCAGCCGAGCTTGCCGAGATCGTGCCGGTCGCTGCCGGCGTCGACCGCTCCCGCGGCGTGCCCTCGAGCGGGCTCCTGGAGAAAGCCGAAGCGCCGGATCGCGTCCACCATGTGCTCGGTACCCAGCGAGTGGACGGCGAGCTGCGCGAAGCACTGATTGTTGGAGTGGGCGAGCGCTCCCGACAGGTCCGTGATGCTGCCCTTCCGCGGGAGGATCTACGCGCCCGGGCGGAAGCCAGTGGGGATTGCCGACGTAGCGGCACGGAGCCTCGGCGGTCTTCCGCGCGTGGTGGAGCGCGGCGGCCGCCGTCACCACCTTGATGAGCGACGCTGCAGGATAGATCCGCGTCGGCGGAAACCGGCTGGGGTTCGTGGCGGCATAGGCCAGGACGCGGCCCGTCAGATGCCTCGAGTACGACGACGTTGGCGAGCCGCGCGCCGAGCCGGTCGAGGGCATCGAACACCTGCCGGGTGAGCCCGGGATCGAGGGTGTACTCGACCTGCAGCGGCCCCTCGAGGTCTCCAGCGTTCGGCGCCGGCACCGGCGACTTCGACGACCAGCCGGCCGCCGCCGCGCGCCGCAGCGGCCGGGACGATCTGTGACGCGTGGAGAACGTCGCGGGTGATGGGAGGCGAGTCGAGGATCTCGGCCGGCACGGGCGGCCCCGGCACGTACTGACCCGCGGACGAGACGGCAACGGCATCCGCTGCGGCGTCTACAGGGGTGACGCCCCAGGCCAGCGAGACGAGCAATGCCCACAGGCAATTCTGGAGACGGTCCTTCGCCGCCTCCCCGGCTCCCGAACGACGAATCCATCCCCCCGTTCGCATGCGCCCGCGATGCTCCTGTCTCCGGTTTCCGGCGTGGCGGGGGGAGAAAGCCACGTCACGGCCCGTGGGTTCGAGTCTCCGATCGGCCGGCAGCGGCCCGGCCTAGAGCGCCACGACCTCCGTCACCTCGGGGATCGCCTCTCGCAGCCGGGCCTCGATGCCCAGCTTGAGGGTCGCCCGCGAGCTGGGGCACCCGCTGCACGACCCCTGCATGTAGAGCTCGACGCGACCATCTTGGTAGCCCGCGAAGACGACGTCTCCGCCGTCCATGGCCACCGCAGGCCGGATCTCCTCGTCGAGCACGCGCTTGATGCGGTCCTCGATCTCGCCGCCGGCCGATCCGCTCTGGGCTTGGAACGCCGCTCCGAGAGCGGGCTCGTTCGACTCGGCGAAGGACTTCACCGCCTCCACCACCGGCTGGGCCATGTCCGCCCATTCGACGTCGTCATCCTTCGTGACCGTGATGAAGTTCGCCGCGATGAAGACTCCCTTCACGCCCGGGACCGCGAAGAGCCGTGTAGCGAGCACCGACGCCTCGTCTCCCGGCGACGCGTCGAAATACGCGCTCACGAGCGGCGCCGTCAGCGGCGATCCGAGGACCCACTTGATGCTGTTCGGGTTCGGGGTGCGCTCCGCGTGCATGCGGAATCCGGGGTCGAGCGCCATCGGGGACACCTCCGCTGTCCCGGGAAAATAGGCGCTCCGCAGGCTCCCGCCAACTCCCGCCCCGTAGGTGAGGGTCAGCCGCCCGCGACAAGAGGCCGCGCTCCGAACAGCAGATCCTCGACGTCGCCGAGGCTGCAGACGAGAAACCCGCAGGCGCGGGCCCTCCTGCGCTCGCGGGGACCGTTGTAGCCCCAGGCCGCCAAGGCGCATCGTACACCGAGTGGTGACACCGTCTCGAGGTGGTTGACCTTGTCGTCCACGAAGGTCAGCGCCTCGAAGGGCAGCGAGAGACTCTCCCGGAGCCGCTGGAGGTGCTCCACCTTGCTGTGCCCCGCCTCCTTGTCGAGAACCCGTGGATCGGGGAACAGGTCCGAGACTCCCCAGTGGAGGAGGAGGTCCCGGACCGACCGGCGATCCTTGGCGGTGGCCAGCGCGAAGGGAAGGCGCCCCGCGTTGCGGCGGAGCACGTCGAGGAAGGGAGCGAACGGAGGCGTGAGCGCCCGCCAGGCAGCCGGATCTCTCTCGGCGAGGGCGATGCGGTGCTGGTAGAAGCGCTGGTGGAACTCGTCGAGCCAGCCCGCCGGCCGCGCGCTGCGGAACGCGTCGTACTGCGCCTGGTTCGCGAGCCGAGCGCCCGCGTCGAGAGCAGCGAGCGCAACGCCGAAATCCTCGGCCCGGTTGCCGAGGGGCATCAGATCGAGGAAGCCGCGGTAGAGCGCGTCCCGATCTCGCCGGGCGAAGTCCGATGCGGGATGCAGATCCGCGTAGGTGCGAAGTGCCACCTCGAAGCACTCCGGCGCGCTGTCGGCGAGAACGCCGTCGAAGTCGAGGACGAGGGCTCGCACCCGGGCACCTGTAGCAGGCCCGACGGGTGCGCGGGGTCGGGTAGACTCCGCGCCATGACCTGGAAGCCCGAACTCGACGAGCTCCGGCGGCGCGGCGACCTCGCGCGCCGGATGGGTGGCGAGGAGCGCGTGGCGCGCGCCCGCGCCGCCGGCCGGTTGCCCGTACGCGAGCGCATCGAGAAGCTCCTCGATGCCAACTCGTTCCACGAAACGGGCCTTCTCGCCGGGCGAGGCGAGTACGACGCCGAGGGCCGGCTCACGGCGTTCACACCGTCGAACTTCGTGTGCGGAACCGGCCGGATCGAGGGGCGCCGCGTCATCGTGGGCGCCGACGACTTCACCGTACGCGGCGGCGCCGCCGATGGAGCCGTCGGCAACAAGATGGGCTGGTCCGAGAGGGCCGCCCTCGACCTTCGCCTGCCGCTGGTGCGCCTCGTCGACGGCACCGGCGGCGGCGGGAGCGTCCGCCAGCAGACCACGCTCCGGCGCTCCTACGTGCCGTGGCTTCCCGACTGGGAGGTGTCGACGGAGCTGCTGTCGTCGGTGCCCGTGGTTGCGGCGGCCCTCGGGCCGGTGGCCGGGCTCGGCGCCGCGCGCGTTGCCGCGGCCCACTTCTCGGTGATGGTGCGGAGCACGAGCCAGGTGTTCGTCGCAGGCCCCCCGGTGGTACGGCGCGCCTTCGGGAAGGAGATCGACAAGGAAAGCCTCGGGGGGTCCGGGATCCATGCCCGCGGCAGCGGCGCCGTCGACAACGAGGCTGCCAGCGAGGAGGAGGCCTTTGCCCAGATCAGGAGCTTCCTGTCGTATCTCCCGACCTCGGTGTGGGAGCCTCCGCAGCGGATCGACGCCACCGACGATCCCAACCGGTGCGAGGAGGCGCTCCTCGACCTGATACCGCGGGAGCGGCGCAAGACCTACGACGTCCGGCGCCTGCTCGGCCTCGTCCTCGACCAGGGCTCGATCTTCGAGCTGGCGCGCCACTATGGCCGGCCACTGGTGACGGTGCTGGCGCGGCTCGACGGCATCGCCGTCGGCGTCCTGGCAAACGATCCGCGCCAGCTCGCAGGCTCCCTCGACGCGCCGGCGTCGCAGAAGCTCGCCCGCTTCGTCGACTTCTGCGACACGTTCCACCTTCCGGTCGTGAACTTCGTCGACAACCCCGGCTTCCTGATCGGCCCGGAGGCCGAGCGCCGCGGCACCATCCGCGAGGGAGTCCGCGCACTGCTGGCGGTCTACCAGGCCCGTACGCCGTGGGTCTCGATACTCGTCCGGCGAGTGTTCGGCGTGGCCGGTGCGGGACACGGGCGTCACCACCGACTGAACCTGCGCTACGCGTGGCCTTCGGGCGAATGGGGGTCGCTGCCCATCGAGGGAGGCGTCGAAGCGGCATACCGCCGCCAGCTCGACGCGTCGAACGATCCCGACGCGCTGCGCGCGAAGCTCGAGTCCGAGCTCGCATCGCTGCGGTCGCCGTTCCTCACCGCGGAAGCGTTCGGCGTCGAGGAGATCATCGATCCGCGCCAGACGCGCCCGCTCCTCGTCGAGTGGGCGCGGCGCGCGGTCGAGATCGCCGCCTTGGAGCTCGGCCCACGCGCACGGGGCCTCCGGCCGTAGGCGCGGGCTCTCCCTCGGCAACGTGCAAATCGGTCCGGCACACGCCCCACACCTCGACACGCACCCGCTATGCTGCTCCCTCGTGAGGGGACGGCTCGCCCACCTGCTGCGACGCCTGCTACCGTGGGCCATCTCGACCGGCGCGCTCGTCTACGTATTCGGCTGGCTCACCGACTGGAGCGCGCTGCTGGCCGCGACCCGGGACGCGAATCTTCCGGCGTTCGTCGCCATCGTCGCCACCGACAAGGTCGCATTCTTCGTCTGCTGGAGCCTCCTCCAGGGCGAGGCCGTGCGACGCTTCGTAGGGCTCGTCCCCTATTCCCAGGTGCTCGCCATCCGGGGTGGCTCCGAGCTGGTCCGCGCCGTGAACGGAAGCCTCGCCGACGCAGCCGTGGTGCTCGGGCTGATGCAGGTCACCCGGGCATCGATCGTGAGCATCGTCGCGGCATCGACCCTGCCCTATTTGGGGCACATCGCCGTTCTGCTCCTCCAGGCGACCGTCGCGCTGCCGCTGCTCGGAGGCGGCATCGCGGCGAACCGCGACGTAGCGACGGCGGTGGGAATCGGCTGGGCCGTCGCGGTCACGATCTACCTGCTGTTCCGGCTGGCGCCGGCGATGCCGCAGCTCGCACGCTCACCCGTCGGCGTCTGGATCGGCCGCGTACGCCCGCGGGTGCTGATGCCGTACTTCGCGTGGTTCCTGCTGCTCGCGGTGGTGGACGTCGGGTTCCAGTGGCTGGGAACCCGGGCTTTCGGCATCCCGATCCCCTGGGAGGTGCTCGCTGCGCGGATCCCAATCCTCTACGTCGCCGTATCGGTCCCGTCGCTGGGAGGCTTCGGTCCGCGAGAGCTCACGTGGGCCTACCTGTTCGCCGACTACGGAAGCCGCGAGTCGCTCATTGCGTACGCGTTCGCGACCAACGCGATCTTCCTCTGCCTCCACGTCGTGATCGGCGTCGTCTTCCTGCCCCGCGCCATCGACCTCATCGTGCGTATGCGCGAGGTACGCGCCGCCGGGATGCCGCTGCCGGAACCGCTGCTCCACGACCCGATCGATCCGTGAGGGCGGCCGGAGAGGCGCCTACGCGCCGCGGGTCGCCGCCGGCGCGCCCTCCAGGGTTCGCTCGATGGCCTCGCGAAGCGCTGCGGCCAGGACAGGCTTCGACAGGTAGTCGTCCATCCCCGCCTCGAGGCAGAGCTCGCGGTCTCCGTGCATGGCATGGGCGGTCATGGCGAGGATCGGCACGTGCCGCCCGGTACCGCGCTCCGACTCGCGGATGGCCCTCGTTGCCGCGAGGCCGTCCATGTCGGGCATCTGGACGTCCATCAGCACGAGATCGAAGCGTCCACTCGCGACGGCGTCGACGGCCTGCCGTCCATTGCCCGCCACCACCACTTCGTGTCCGTCGTTCTCGAGGAGCCGGACGGCCAAGAGCTGGTTCACGGGGTTGTCCTCGGCGAGCAGGATGCGCAGGCGGGGGCGCCCCTCGCGCAGGGAGTGCTGGGTCACCAGCGGGGGTTCTCCCGCGCCCAGCTCGGGGTCGAGTAGCTGGCACAAGGCGTCGAGGAGATCCTGCGGCTTGCACGGCTTGGTGAGGTAGGCGCCGATACCCAGCCGCCGGCAGCGTGCGGCATCGCCGCGTCGCCCTGCGGAGGTGAGGAGCATCACCCGAGGCCGCGCACGCTCCGGCCGGCGGGCGATCGCAGCCGCCAGAGAGAAGCCGTCCATCCCGGGCATCTCCGAGTCGGTCACCACGAGATCGAAGGCACCTCCGTCGGCGAGGGAGTCGAAGGCGGCGAGGGCCTCGTGGCCCGACGCGGCGGCGACAACCGACGCTCCCCAGCCGCGAAGCGAATCGCCGAGGATCCGCAGGTTGGTCGGGTTGTCGTCGACGGCGAGTACGCGTACGCCCCGCAGCCGTGACGCATCCATCGTCGCACGCGCCTGCAGGCCCGCTTCGCTTCCGCGCCCGACACGCAGCGTGAAGTGGAACACGCTCCCCTGCCCCGGGTCACTCTCGAGCCAGATGCGCCCCCCCATCAGCTCGACGAGCTGCCTCGAGATCGAGAGGCCGAGCCCTGTTCCGCCGAAGCGCCGGGTCATCGAGGCGTCGGCCTGGGTGAACACGTCGAAGATGGCCTGTTGGCGATCGCGCGGGATTCCGACTCCCGTGTCGCGGACCTCGACGTGCAGCGT
>CAVQAY010000002.1:0-78602 GCA_963710635.1 uncultured delta proteobacterium | reverse complement strand
CGGCGGCCATCGTCTCGACGCGAACGACCACCTCGCCCCGCTCGGTGAACTTGATCGCGTTCCCGACCAGGTTGGTCACCACCTGTCGGAGCCGGCCCGGATCTCCTACCAGCGCATCGGGAACGTCGGGCGACACGTCGCAGGCGAGCTCGAGGCCCTTCTGATGAGCTCGGAGCGCCAGCGTCCTCAGCAGCTCGCCGAGGCAGTCTCGCAGGCGAAAGTCGATGGCGTCGAGATCGAGCTTGTGCGCCTCGATCTTCGAAAAGTCGAGGATGTCGTTCACCAGGTCGAGGAGCGTCTCCGCAGACGCCCGCGCAGTCGTGAGGTATTGACGCTGCTCGGACGTGAGCCCAGTGTCGAGCGCCAGCTCGGTCATTCCGATCACGCCATTCATGGGCGTCCGGATCTCGTGGCTCATGTTGGCGAGGAACTCGCTCTTTGCGCGGTTCGCGGCCTCGGCCTGCTCTTTCGCGCGCCGGAGCTCGTCGGCGCTTCGCCTCCGCTCGCGGACGTAGCGGACGAGTACTCGAATGCCGGCGACGACGAGAGAGAGGTCCAGGAGGGCGACCACGGCGAGAAGAGTGATCGCGCGGCTGCGCAGCTCCGCCTGCCGGGCCTCGTGGGAGACGACGGCTGAATTCATCGCGTCCCGGAGCGCAGGCACCCGCGCCCGCAGCGCTGCGTGGGCGGCTTGCATGGCGGGGGAATCCGGCAGCGCCGCGGCGAGCGTCGCCACCTGGTCGCGGACCTCCGGCCAGAGGCCAGCCACCACCGCCACCTCGTCCCGCACCCCGTCTGGCGCCGGCGGGATCGCCCCCTGCCGCAGCTCGCCGCCGTGGACGAGCGCCCGGAGAGCCCGGTCGAACTCGACGCTCGTTTCCACGAGGCGAGGGCGGTCGGCCTCGTGCCCATCGAGCACCGTGTCTGCGTACACGAGGACCTGCGCCGCGAGCATGCGCTGGCGGGTCGCGACGCTCATGAACCGTGCCTCCGACGCTGCGCCGGAGAGGTACCAGACGAAGAACGCCAGGACGCCGAGCGCTGCCAGGCTCGGAATGAGCATCATGAAGGCCAGCTTGTGGACGATCGACAACCGCATTCTCTTCGCGGGCCTCAGTGCATCGCCTGGTCGACGAAGATCGGCGACGACCACGCGCGCTCCTGGACGGGAGCGAGGCAGTCGTCATCGAACGCAGTCCGGTAGTCGCCGTAGCACGGCCGGGTCGAGACGGCATTGCCCTCTGCGTCGAAGGTCGTCCGCAGGGTGGCGCCGTTCACCGCCGGAGTCGGCTCCTGCAGCGCGCGGACGTAGTAGACGGCGTCACGTCCGGAAGTGCTGAACTCGTCGTCCTCGAAGCTGACCGTGCAGCCTCCGGGATCCGGCGCGCACGGGAGACGCTTCCACGGGTCCTCGATCAGCGGCCCGACGGCCTCGCCCTTCTCGCGCTGCGGGCGGATCCGGATCACCTCGATGGCAACGATCGCGTGCCGCTCGTCGTCCGGGTTGTAGCACTCGCCGCGGCACAGCCGCGTGAGCCGCTCGGGCGTGAGGCCGCGCGTACTGATCTCGGGACACCCGGGCTTCTGCTTCGCCGCGCCGACCGCGCGGACCTGGAAGCGCGGCGATGAAGACGAGGCCACCTCGCTGCCCATGGGCACCGGGCCATTCGCCCCATTCAGCAGATCGAACCACAGCAGGATGCGCGGCCCGCTCGTTCCGTAGACCTCGCGGCGCTGCATGGCGTCCCAGATGGCGCCCCGGCCCCGCCCCTCCGAGTGGACCGCGACGAGGCCCCCCGGATAGAGGAAGCTCGCGATCCGCTCGGTGTCCGCCGCGAGGATGCCTCCGAGGCCCTCCGGAACGCCGTACGGCGTTTGCGGGTCGACCCGGTCGAGGCCGAGCGCCTCGCGCTGGGACCTCCGCAGCAGCTTGTCGTAGAACTCCGAGCGCGTTCCCGTGGCCTCGGTCATCTCGCGGCGGGCGTACTGCTTGTAGCCGGTTCCGGGGCGGGCGGTGTGGTTGTCGCTCGACGCGATGAACCCGTACCGGAAGCGGAGCGGAGCGCCGCCGGGGCCCTGCTCTTCCGGATTCGAGAGTGCGAGCGAATACTGCACCGACTCGCGCGGGCGCAGGGCGAGGGCCGGCTTGAAGCAGTCGCGACACTGTCCGCAATCGAGCCAGTCCTCGGCGCGGGCGTCGGGGAAGACCAGATGGCCACCGACTCCTTCCTGCGCGAGGTAGAGGTCCCGCGCCTGCTGGACGCGCGCCTCGCACTCCGCCGCCGGGAGGTCGCCGCAGCGCTTGCGCATGATCTCGCCGGCCTGCCAGCAGCACGTCAGGTGTTCCTTGGTAGGCGCCGGGCAGACCCTCGTCTTGCCGTCGGCAGCGAGGGTGAACTCGCGCCACTCGCGGTACTCCTCCGAGTTGCCGTGGCCCGACGAGATCTCGACCAGCTTCTGCATCGCGGGGTCGTGGTACGACCGCGTCAGCTGCTTGTCCATGGTCGTTCCCGGAGGCGTGTAGAAGCCCCACGTCGTGCCATGGGGGATCGCGAGTACGGGGAAGCCCCACTGCGCGAGCTTCTCGAAGAGCACATCGGGCGTCGCGGCGCTCTCCTGGCAGTCGGGCGGCAGCTCGCGCGTATCGACACCCGGCGGGCAGCGGGGAGCCGCGGCGACCTGGTCGAGGAGCCAGCCGAATTCGTCGTAGCGGCGGAAGTCCAGCGGGTCGAACCAGCGCAGCCTCCGGATCCGGTCGATCCCCTGGAAGAGGCTCTGCTCGATCTTCACCGGCAGCGCGTCGATGGGCCGCGCGGGAAGCTCGTCTTCCCCGAGGCCCGGGAAGACGACGCACTTGTGACCGAAGTGGGTCTCCGGGGTGCGACCGACCTGCGTCCACTCGAAGCCCATGAAGGTGACCAGGTCGGGGTTCTCGGCAGGGCCGGCAAGCGCGTCGCACTGCCGCGCCGCCTCCTTCTGTGCCTTCCAGTGGTCGTGGATCACGCTCTCGGCATGATCGGTGAAGGCGAAGAAGTCGAGCTGCGAGCAGTACCGGGCAAAGTCGCACGCGTCGGCGGAGGGCCGTGCGCCTTCGCCGGCGAAGACGGGCAAGGAGAACAGGAAGGCGTCGGCCGAGTAGGTGGTATGGACGTGCAGATCGCCGAACAGGATCTGCCGCGCTTCCGTCCTGGCGCCGGCCTTCTCATCGACGCTGCGCCGCGCGGCGTCCTGGGCCGCCTGCTCGCCTGCCACGGCGGCCTCCGGCCGGCGCGGGCCCTCGATCTTGCCCTGCGGCACGTCACCCACCCCGCAGGCAATCATGAGACCCGCCACCAGCGGGACGAGCCGGCGCGCAACGCGCCGCCCCGCCCGGCTCGCCATCCGGCTCGTCATCCGGCTCGCCCTCCCCCGCTCACCCGTCTAATCGACGGCGGGGGGCTCCGTCAAGGAGGAAACGTCCACCGCTCGCAGAGCGTGACGCACCCGGTCGAAGAGCGTCCGGATGTCCGGGTGGAGCTCCCCGACGAACATCTGCTTCGCCAGGTGCCCCGGCCGGAGCGGCCAGCCGAGCGCGCGCGACAGATCGCCCTGCTCCGAGAGCAGCCGCTTGGCGTCGATCTCGCGGAGCGCCTCCTCGTCATCCTCTGCGGGCAGCAGACGCTCGATGGCGCGGCCCACCCGCGGAGCGGCGCCTCGTTGCCGGAGGGAACGGCAGATGGCCGCAGGAACGAGGAGATAGCTCTCGATGTGGCGGCGCGACCAGGTGAAGAACTCGAGGCCCCTGGCCGCGCCCGGCCCGGGCACGCAGGTCGGCGCATCGTCGCGATCGAGCACGCACAGCGCCCGCGCAGCCGCGCTCGAACGGCTCACCTC
This sequence comes from uncultured delta proteobacterium, assembly GCA_963710635.1. GTDB lineage: Bacteria > Myxococcota_A > UBA9160 > UBA9160 > UBA9160 > MYXO. Next base: position 74,729 of record CAVQAY010000002.1, on the reverse strand, counting down.
GCGAAAGTGCTCGACGGCGCGCTCGGGCTGGCGGCCTCCCAGGATCACCGACGAGCGGACGAGATCTTCCGCAAGGCCGGGGGATAAACGAAACGCCCAGGACCGCAGGATGTCGCGATCCCGCGGGCCTTCGACGTAGAGGACGAACCGGCCGGGTGCTTCGGGCGCCAGCTCGCCAGGTGCCGGACGTGCGGCGGACACGTTCCCCCCCCGCTCTTTGGGCGAGGCTCAGCCCTCCAGGGTCTTCTTCACCAGGTCGGCGAGCTCGCCGCTCTGGTACATCTCGCGAACGATGTCGCAGCCCCCGATGAACTGCCCGCCGATGTAGACCTGGGGGATCGTGGGCCAATTCGAGAACCGCTTGATGGCGTCGCGGAGCTCCGGGTCCTCGAGCACGTTGCGCGAAGCGATCGGGACGCCGAGCAGCTCGAAGACGCGGACGGTCGCCCCCGAGAATCCGCACTCGGGGAAGTCGGGTGTCCCCTTCATGTAGACCAGGACGGGGTTCTCGCTGATCTCTCGCCGGATGCGGTCGTCGATCGGCTCGGACATGCCTTCCTCCTGCTGGGGTGCTGGGCTGCGGTGCTGGGGATGGGGGTGACGCGGAAGACCGGCACCTGGGCGCGGACGCCGCCGGAGACGGTAGCGGCGGCCGCCGGGGGTGCCACGGGCGGCGCTCGGGCAGAGCCCGAGCGCCGCTTGTGCCCCACTTGTGGCGGCGAGTCTAAACCTCGTGCAAAATGCTCCGCGCGACACACCCTCCCGGCGATCGAACATGGATCGATCGTCCGCTCCACACCGATGAGGATCGGCGGATGATCTCCGTCCTGGTGGCCGACGACCACGGCATCGTCCGTGAGGGCCTGGCCCGGCTGCTCGAGGCCGAGCCGGAGATCCGCGTCTGCGGACGTGCGGCGGACGGCCGCGAGGTGCTCGAGCAGACCGCCCTCCTCCAGCCCGACATCGTGATCCTCGACATCAGCATGCCGGTCATGGGAGGCTTCGAGACACTGGAGCGACTTCGGGAGTCGCACCCCGCGGTGAAGGCAATCCTCCTGTCAGTCCACGGCGAGGCTTCGTTCGTCCAGAGCGCGGTCTCCCTCGGCGCAGAGGGCTACGTCCTCAAGAACGGGGCGGCCAGCGAGCTCCTGGAGGCGATCCGGAGCGTGAGGAGAGGCGGCCGCTACTTCAGCCCCCCGGTCGCACGGGAGATCGTCGAACAGCTCAGATCACCCGAGCGAACCCAGGGGCCCTTCGCAGCCCTCTCGGGCCGGGAGCGTCAGGTGCTCCAGCTCATCGCCGAGGGCCTCTCGGCCAAGGAGGTCGCCGCGCGGCTCTCGATCAGCGCGAAGACGGTCGAGGCCCACCGGACCAGCATGATGCGCAAGCTCGGGCTGCGGAAGGCCACCGAGCTCGTTCGCTACGCGCTGCGTCACGGTCTCATCCAGCCGTAGCGGAGGCGACTCCGAGGGTCACCATCGCCTCCAGGTGCGGCGTCTGGGGGAAGAGATCGAACCCTTCGGCGGCCTCGAAGGCGTAACCCGAGCGCGCGAGCTCGGACACGTCGCGCGCGAGGGTCGCGGGATCACAAGAGAGGTAGACGATCCGCCGGGCGCCGAGGGCGGCGAGTCGCGCGCAGAGCCCGCGAGGCATCCCGCTGCGAGGGGGATCGAGAACGACGACGCCGGGAGTCGTCCGGAAGGCGGCGAGCGTCCTCTCCACCGGCTCGGCGCGTACCTCGACGTTGCCGAGGCCTGCCGTCCTGATGTTGTGCGCGAGGTCTGCCGCGGCGGTCGCATCGCCCTCTGCCGCGGCCACATGCCCGAAGCGCCGGGCAAGGCCGAGGGTGAAGAAGCCAGCGCCCGCGAAGAGCTCGAGAACACAGTCGCCATCCCCTGCCGCCCGCCACACGGCAGAGGCGAGCGTCTCGAGGAGCAGCGCGTTCGACTGGGCGAAGACGCCCGGCGTCCGCTCGATGCGATCTCCGCCGGCAGCGACCACCAGACGGCCGCCACCGGACACTGCGCCGATCCTCGTCACCCGTACCTCGCCTCCCTCTCCTGCTGCGATCTCCCACTCGCCGTCCTCGGCCGGAGGCCTTGCGGCCAGGGCTGCGAGCGCGTCGCCGAGGACCGGCACCAGGATCGGGCAGTGCGCCGTGGCGCAGACCGCGTTCGAGTGCCGCCTCCGATACCCGACCTGCCCCTTGGAGACGACGACCCGCGTACGCCACCGGTAGGCATAGGGAGACGGGCATGGGGTGAACGGGATCTCCCCTGGGAGGTGCAGCCCGCCGATCCGCGTGAGCGCGTCCCGCAGGATCGTCCGCTTGGCCGCCACCTGCGCGTCGTAGGCGACGTGCTGCCACGCGCACCCTCCGCAGGAACCGAAGACGGCGCACGGCGGCTCGGTGCGGAGTGCGCTCGGAGAGAGGACGGTCCGTACGGTGCCACGGGCGAAGCGCTTGCCGCCCGGCTCGAGTACCACCTCGACGCGGTCCCCCGGCGCCGTGAACGGAACGAAGACGACCCGGCCGTCGGGAGCGCGGGCGACCCCGTCGCCTCCGGCCGCCAGTGCGTCGATCGAGAGCTCCGCCGTCTCTTCGCGGCGCGTCACCGGTCGGGGCGTGGCTCGAGCAGGATCGGCACCGAGCGGCGGCGGTCTCCCAGGGTTCCCCAGAGCGTGTCGGCATGGCCGTATTTCGCGGCCATCTCCGCGTTGACCGCTTCACGGACGCCGTCGCCGTCCTGGGGCACCGCGGTGAACGAGAGCACCTCTTCTCCGCGACGAAGGGTCACCTCCGGATTCGCGCGCAGCCGCGCCAACCAGCGCGTCCGCGGCGAGCCGGCCCGGACGTAGGCCTTGCCGCGCAGATCGACGATCCAGAGCTGCGTGTCGTAGTCTGCGCCGCGATCATCCTTGGTCACGAGCGTAACGACCTCTCCCTCGTCGACCACGTTCGAGACGATCACGATCGCCGCGACCGCGATCCCGACCGCCAGCAACAGTGCGCGCATGACGTCGACGCCCCCCCACGCCCCGGCGGGCGCTGCGGCACAATGCTTACCACGGATTCGGCTCACCGTGCGGCCTCGCCGAGGTGCCCGCGTCCCTCGGCTATCCTCGCGCGCGCACGTCGGGGAGAGCCGCCATGGACTCCACTGCCGCGCGCGGCACCGCCGAGTGGCGCCGCCTCGATGCGGCGCACCAGATCCACCCGTTCACGGACCCTTCGGCGCTGGCGACGGCGGGCGGCGCCCGGATCCTCGTCCGGGGCGAAGGCGTCTACGTCGTCGACTCCGACGGGGGCCGGCTCCTCGACGCCACGGCGGGCCTCGGATCGATCACCCTCGGCTACGGACGAAGCGATCTGGTCGCGGCGGCGCGCAGGCAGCTCGAGACGCTCGCCTGCGCGCCGGGCTTCGGTGCCACCACGACGCCGGCAGCGGTCGAGCTGGCCCAGCGGCTCGCCGATCGGACGCCTCCCGGCCTCGACCGGGTCTTCTTCTCCAGCTCCGGCTCCGAAGCCATCGACACCGCGATCCGCTTGATCTGGAGGTTCTGGGACCTGGAGGACCAGCCGCGGCGCCGGATCCTCCTCTCCCGCGAGCGCGCCTGCCACGGCTCGACGGTGGCCGCGGCGTCCCTCGGGGCGCTCCCGGGCATGGTCGCCATGGGCAGCGTGATGGCCGGAGTCAGCCACGTCCCGGCACCCTGCGCGCAGGGCGAAAGGGCGACTCCCGAGGAGGTCGGGCGGAGCGCCGCCGATGCTCTCGAGGAGCGGATCCTCGCCCTGGATCCCGAGCGGATCGCTGCGTTCTTCGCGGAGCCGGTCCAGGCTGCGGGCGGCGTGATCCTCCCACCGGAGGGCTACTGGCCCCGCGTGCAGGAGATCTGCCGGCGGTACGACGTCCTGCTGGTCGCCGACGAGGTGGCCTGCGGCTTCGGGCGAACCGGCCGGTGGCTCGGCTGCGACACCTACGGGATCCGTCCCGACCTCGTGACCGTCGGCAACTCCCTCACGTCCGGATACCTGCCCCTCTCGGCGACGATCGTCGGAGACCGCGTTGCCGGCACCCTGGCGCGAAGAGGCGGGGTACTCGCCCATGGCTACACCGCATCGGGTCACCCGGCCTCGTGCGCCGTCGGAAACGCAGCACTTCGCGCCACCGGCGAGGAGGGCCTGGTCGAGCGGGCCCGCGAAGAGACCGGTCCGTACCTCGCACGCTGCCTGCGGGAGGCGCTGGAGGGCCATCCCCTGGTACGGGAGGTGCGCGGCGTAGGGCTTCTCTTCGGCATCGAGATCGAGCGCGCCGCCGGAGCAGCGGGGAGGCTGCCCTCCCCGGGCGACCTCGGCGCTCGCTGCGTCGCACACGGCATCGACTGCGGCATCCTCTTGCACGCGACGGGCGATTGCCTCTGCGTCTCCCCACCGCTGGTCATCACCCGCTCCGAGATCGACGATCTCGTGGAGAGGACGAAGCAGGCGATCGACGCGACGGCCACAAAGGCTCGCTCCGCCTGAGCGGCCGTGGCCCGCCGGTTGTCCGTGCCACCGGCCTGGAGCATCCTCCTCCGACCGGCGGGGGGGCGGCGAGCGCAGGGCCGGCAGCGCTGGCGACGAGCCGCGCGGGAGCCTCCCGTTGAGACGATCCATCGCCTGGCACCCGCCCCGCAGCACCCGCACGGTGCTGCTCCTGCTGATGCTGCTCGCCTGCGTGCCCTCGGCGCAGGAGGAGCCCCTCGCAGGGCTCGTCGGGGACGTGTCTCCCGGTTCGGAGCCGGTGGGCTGCGAGCGCGCCAGTCAGCTCATCGCGCTCGCGCACTCGGCGCATCTCGATCCCTCGTGCACCTACACGCGGGGCGTCGAGATCCACGCTTCGGATGTCGTGCTCGACTGCCGCGGTGCACGCATCGAGGACACCCTCGGCACCCGGAGCCGTGGAATCGTCGTGACGTCTCCTTCGAACCAGGGCCTATCGAACGTCACGATCCGAAACTGCATCGTGAAGGGCTTCCTCAACAACCTTCGCGTGACGCGAGACGGGTTCAAGAGCCTCCTTCCGGGGGAGGAGTACGAAACGCCGATCTCCGGCGTTCGCGTCGAGAACTCCAGGTTCCACTCGGCGCGGGGAAGTGGAATCTTCGTCGACGGCTACGTCACGGACGTGACGCTGAGCCGCGTCACCGTCGCCGGCGCTGGCTCGGTCGGTGTCTACCTCGAAGCGGGATCCCGCGACAACGTGGTCGAGGACAGCGAGATCCTCGACAACGGCTTCGGCGACGTGGTGCCCGGGGGCGTCCCCTTCGACCTCGGTGGGGTCATCCTCCGCTACCGGAGCACGGGCCGCGAGGGCATCGCCATCGACGGCTCCCGAGGCAACCGGATCGTCCGCAACGTCATCGCCGGAAACTCGGCGGGCGGCATCTTCCTCTACAAGAACTGCGGCGAGTACTTCACCGAGAAGCCGCGGCAGTGGTGGGAGCGGCGAACCGGCGCCGACGACAACCGGATCGAGGACAACTGGATCCACGACGCGAACACTGGCATCTGGATCGGATCGCGGATGGCCGAGAACCAGTTCTTCATGGACTGCAGCGATCCTGCCTACGCCTCGAACGCCTTCTTCCGCATCCACCGGGACCGCGCGGCGGGGAACGTCGTCCGCGGCAACCTGTTGACGCGTGTCCTCTACGGAGTCCGGGTCGAGGACGACCGCAGCCGGGTCGAGGACAACTGGTTCTTCGCAGACGACCCGGCGGCAAAGGCGATCCTGCTCGGGACCAAGGAGCGTACGCTGCGCCTCGGCGAGCCCGTCGAGGGCACCGACGTTTCGGGCAACCACGCCGTCCTGCGCGCCAGCGACGACCCCTTCGCGTGGATCCACGGCCACCGGGGGACGCGCTTCGAGGGCAACCTCGACCATTCGGCCAACCCGGCCGGCGCGCCCGCGGAGCTGGTTCCCGGAACCCAGCCGCCGATCGATCCGTTCCTGTTCGTGATCACGTTCTGGGCGGCGCCGTAGACGAACGGGAGCGGCAAGCGCGGGAGGCGCGGCTCTCCTAGCCTCGGCTCTCGCCATGCAGCGCCGGCTCGCCACCGTCCTCGCCCGACCCGCTCTCGCGGGGTCCGCCCTCATCGGGCTCTCTCTTGCCTGCTCCGGCCCTGCGCCGGAGCAGCCCGCTCCCGAACGGGCTGCGCGGGTCACCATCCTGCGCGATCGGCTCGGCATCCCGCATGTCTTCGGCGAGCGAGATGCCGACGCGGCCTTCGGGCTCGCCTGGGCCCACGCGGAGGACGACTTTCCGACGATCCAGCGAAGCCTCGCCATGACCCGCGGCCGGCTCGGTGAGCTCGACGGAGAGGAGGGCGCCAAGAGCGATTACCTGGTGGCGCTGCTGCGCGTCCACGAGCAGGTCGCGGCGCGCTACGCCACCGACCTGTCGCCGGAGTTCCGTGCGGTCGCCGAGGCCTACGCCGAGGGGCTCAGCTTCTACGCGGCGCGGCACCCGGACGAGATGATCCTTCCGGGGCTGCTGCCGCTGCGCGGCGAAGACGTCGTTGCCGGCTTCGTCCACAAGCTTCCGCTCTTCCAGGGGCTGGTGCGCGCGGTAGGAGAAGCGACCGCGAGCGGGCGGGCCAGCGAGCGAACGGGCATGGGATCGAACGCCTTCGCGATCTCTCCTGCGCGGTCTGTCGACGGACGCACCCACCTCGCCATCAACTCCCACCAGCCCTGGGATGGCATCGTCGCCTGGTACGAGGCGCACCTGCACAGCGAGGAGGGCCTCGACGTCGTGGGAGGGCTCTTCCCCGGCTCTCCCATGGTGCTGCACGGGCACAACGCCGTTCTCGGCTGGGCGCACACCGTCAACGAGCCCGACATGATCGACGTCTACCGGCTGGCGACGAACCCGGAGAACCCTCGGCAGTACCGGCTCGACGGCGAGTGGCGCGATCTCGAGACGCGCGACGTCACGCTGCGGGTCCGGCTCTTCGGGATGATTCCGTGGTCTGCCACCCGGGAGGCCCGCTGGTCGGTCCACGGGCCGGTCCTCGAGCTCGGCGAGGGAGACTCCCGGGCGCTCTACGCCTTCCGGATCGCCGGCGCCGGCGACCTGCGGATGGCGGAGCAGTGGTGGCGCCTCGGCAAGGCACGCAGCCGCGACGAGTGGCTCGGCATCATGCGCATGCACGCGATCCCCATGTTCAACACCGTCTACGCCGATTCCAGCGGACACATCGGCTACGTCTACAACGCGAAGCTCCCGCTGCGAGACCCCGCTTTCGACTGGGCCGGGATCCTTCCGGGCGATACGTCGAAGGCGATCTGGAACGACACCTTGCCCTTCGATGCGCTGCCCCAGGTCTTCGACCCCCCGTCGGGCTTCGTCCAGAACGCGAACTCGGCGCCGTTCACCGCGGCCGGCCCGGAGACCCTCGACCCCGGCCGGTGGGCACCGGCCCTCGGCATCGAGACCCGCGAGACCGAACGCTCGCGCCGCCTGCTCGCACTGCTCGGCACCGGCGCTGCGCTCTCCCCCGAGGAGTTCGAGCGCGTGAAGTGGGACCACCGCTACGACGGCGGCGCGTGGGTCGATGCCGCGCTCGCCGCCCTCCTCGCCGCCCCCGCCAGCGGCGCCGGCGCCGACGCGCAGGAGGTGCTCCGCCGCTGGGACCGCAGTCTGCCGCCGGAGTCGCGGGAGGGCGCCCTCGCCATCCTCGCGCTGACGCCCTACGAGCAGGCCCACTACGGGAGGGGGGCCGCTCCTCCCGACCCGGCTGCCGCGCTCGAGGAGGCCGCGGTCGTACTGCGGGCCTATTTCGGCCGGATCGACCCCACCCTCGGCGAGGTGCAGCGCCTGCGGCGCGGCGCCGTCGACCTCCCGCTCGGCGGCGGGCCCGACGTCCCGGCCGCCATCTATGCGACCCGGGCGACCGACAAGCGCCTCGTCGGCCACGCCGGCGACTGCTACGTGATGCTGGTCGAGCTTGGACCGGACGGAGTCCGCTCGCGGGCCGTCCACCAGTACGGCAGCTCCTCGCGTCCCGACTCGAAGCACTTCGCCGATCAAGCGCCCCTGTTCGCACGCCACGAGCTGAGGCCGGTCTGGCGGAGCCTGGACGAGATCCGCGCCAATCTCGAAGCCGAGTACCACCCAGGCGATGCCAGACGCTGAGGGGCATCGGCGCCGCCGGCACGGCTACGGCCGGTACGGCTCGGCGATGGACACCTTCACCAGCTGGCCGGGCGCGAGCCTCGCGCCCTCCTGGAGCGCGTTCGCGACGGCCACCTCGGTCGCGTTCCAGCTCGACCGGGTTCGTGCGACGAACTGGGCGGGAGTCTCCCCGGCCCGGGCCTCGACGATCCGGAGCCGCTGCTCCTGGATGCCGCGAAGCTCCTCGGGCCGCAGGCTCCGGAAGCTCCGCGCCACCGAGTGGAAGGCGCCCTGGTATGCCCGGTAGCGGCTCGCGCCCGAGAGTCCCGTGAGCCGGTAGATGCGCCCGTCGTGGGGAATCCAGATGAGATCGGCGGCCATGGGACCACGCTGGGACTGCAGCGTCGCCAATACACGGAAGCCCTCGCCGGCGGGAAGCAGGAGCGCGCCGGCCTCCGCCACGTCGAGCCGATTGCTCCTCACGAACTGCCCCGCCGCATCCCGGGTGCTCCGCGCAGGTGCATCCATCTCGAGAACCACCGCGGCCTCGCGCTCCGGCGCCGCAGCCAGCACGGCGCTCCGGCCATTGCGGACCGTCCACGCTTCGGGAAAGCGCAACCCGAACCCCAGAGCCGGATGAACGAGCCGACTGCCGTCGATCACCCCTTCGGCGGCGTTCTGCCCGACCGCAAGGCCGTCGAGCTTGCGCAGGAACTCGTTGCGGCTGGCCGCGATGCCTGGCTTCGCCGCCACCGCCAGCGTCGCGCCATGGGTCGCCGTCGACGCGACCCGCTCGGGCGTCGTCGGGTGCGTATCGAAGAAGGTCGGCTGCCGCGAATCCTTTCGCTCCAGGGCCGTCGCACGCTCGAGGGTCCGCAGGAAGTCCGACATCGCAACCGGGTTCGCCCCGGCGCGGGCGGCGTACTGCTGGCCGAGGAGGTCCGCCTCGCGCTCCTGATCGCGGCCATAGGACGCGATCAGGCCCGCGCCGGCGACCTGTCCCAGCTGCCCCACTGCCTGGGCTGCCTGCCCCCCCCCGATGATGCCCGCAGCGATGGCACCGATGGCGGTCAGGACTCCCACGGGAACCGATGCCGCCTCCCGCGTCGCCGCGTGGCGCGCGGCGACATGGGCGATCTCGTGTCCGAGTACGTTGGCGAGTTCGTCCTCGGAGTTCGTGAGCAGCAGGAGCCCCCGCGAGACGTAGACGTAGCCTCCGGGTAGCGCAAAGGCATTGGGCTCGGGCATGTCGACGATCTGGAAGCGGTAGGGAATGTCCTGGCGCGGCGATTCGCGCACGACCCGCGCGCCCACCGCCGCGACGTAGGCCGTGAGCTCGGGATCGTCGACGATCCCCATCTCCCGAGCCACCTGCGCCGCCGCTTCGCGACCGAGTGCCGCCTCGCGCTCGGCCGACATGAAGACCAGCTCTCGGCGGCCCGTCGCGGGGTTGGTGGCGCAGGCCGTGAGCATCGACAGGACCAGGAGAACACGCGATCGGAAGCGATGCATGGGAGGCGGCACCTCGCGGCCCGTGATGCGGCGGCGATCGCGCAACGTATCACGCTCTCCAAGGCGGCGCCGAAACGGCGCCGCACCTGGACACCGGGGTCAGCCGCTCGCCGGCTCCCCAGCCGGTGCCACCGCAGCCAGGTGCTGCCGCAGCAGGACGTCCTGGGCGCGCGTGCCGCTCACGACCGGCACGCGCCGATGGGAGCCATCGGGCAGGATCTCGCGCGCTTTCACGTCGTCGTGCAGATAGATGTCGAGGATGCCGTCGAGGCGCTCGCACAGGGCGGGTGCCCGCACTCGGCACATGACCTCGACGCGGTGGTCGAGGTTGCGTGGCATCCAGTCGGCGCTTCCGATCCAGTGCTCCGGGTATCCGCCATTCTCGAAGCGCAGGATCCGGCTGTGCTCGAGGAAGCGATCGACGATCGACCGGACGCGGATGTTCTCCGACACGCCGGCGATTCCCGGCCGAAGGCAGCAGATGCCTCGCACGATGAGGTCGATCGAGACGCCGGCCTGCGAAGCCCGGTAGAGCGCTCGGATGATCTCCTCGTCTTGCAGGGCGTTCATCTTGGCGACGACCGAAGCGCCGCGCCCGGCGCGTGCGTGGAGGATCTCGCGCTCGATCCGCTCGAGGACACCGCTGCGTCCGGTGAACGGAGCCACCATCAAGTGCTTGAACTCCCCAGGTGCCGAAAGGCTCGTCAGCATGTTGAACACCGCCGCCACCTCGGCCGTCACGTCCGGATCGGCGGTGAGGAGCCCGAGGTCGGTGTAGACGCGCGAGGTCGCGGGGTTGTAGTTCCCGGTTCCGATGTGCGCGTACCGCCGCAGCCCGTCCTCCTCGCGACGCACCACGAGGAGCAGCTTGCAGTGGGTCTTCAGGCCGACGAGGCCATACACGATCTGGACGCCGGCCTCCTCCATCCGCCGGGCCCAGCGGATGTTCGCCTCCTCGTCGAAGCGCGCCAGCAGCTCGACGACCACCGTCACCTGCTTGCCCTTCTCCGCGGCCGAGAGCAGCGAACGCGCGATGGGAGAGTCTTCGCTCGTGCGGTAGAGGGTCTGCTTGATCGCCAGCACCTGCGGATCGCGGGCGGCGATGTCGACGAAGTCCACCACGCTCGCAAACGAATCGAAGGGATGGTGCAGCAGGAGGTCTCCGCGGCGAATCGTTCGCAGGAACCCATCGGGCTCCCGCAACGCTGCGTGGACCGGCGGAACGGGGATCTGGACCTTCGGCCGCTCGCGCTCCTCGAGGGCGACGAGCTCGTGCAGGCGCGAGAGGTTGACGGGCCCATGACACTCGAAGAGATCCGATCGCTCGAGCTCGAAGACGCCGAGCAGAGCCTGCTCGATCTGCGTCCCGGCGGGCTCCCTCACCTCGAGCCGAACGGCCTCACCTCGGCGCCGGCGCCGAAGCTCCTGCTCGACGGCGGTCAGCAGGTTCTCGACCTCCTCCTCGTCGACGTAGAGGTTGCTGTTCCGCGTGATGCGGAACGCCGTGTGGTCGATGATCGGGACGCGCGGGAAGAGCATCGGAAGCTGCCAGCGGATCACGTCGGGAAGGAAGACGTAGATGCGATGCCCAGGCCGATCGGGAAGGCGGATGATCCGCGCGAGTACCCGGGGCGCCTGGACGACGCCGAGGCGGTACGGCTCCTGCGGGTCGTCGGTCCCGAGTAGCGCCGCGATCGAGAGGCTCTTGCTCTGGATGTGGGGGAAGGGGTGGGCCGGATCGACCGCGATCGGAGTGAGGACGGGGAAGATCTCGGTTTCGAAGTGGCTCCGGAGCCACTCGGCGTCCTTCTTCGCGAGGCCGCTCGGGCGGAGGATCCGGCAGCCGTCCTTCTCGAGGGCGGGAAGGATCTCGTCGTTCCAACACTGATATTGAGCCGCCACCATGGCGCGGGCTGCACCGTCGATGGCTGCGAGCTGCTCCGCCGGAGACAGGCCGTCGGGGTTCCGGTCGGAGACGCCCGCCTCGGCCTGCTGCCGCAGGCCCGCGACGCGGACCTCGTAGAACTCGGCCAAGTTCGAGTCGACGATGGCCAGGAACTTGACCCGCTCGAGGATCGGGTTGTTCGGATCCTGCGCCTCCTCGAGAACACGCCGGTTGAACTCGAGCCACGACAGCTCCCGGTTGGTGAACCACTCCGGGTGGGTCTCGGACCTCCTGGCGACCACGGGCTCCATGGGGACGGCGGCTCCTCGGTCCGGCGAACGGGCCGGACTCCCTTCATATCACGGCTCGCCGGCTCCTTCGATGAAGTACTTGCGACGTGCCTGCACCTGCCAGAAGCCCGGATCGGGGATCTGGAAGGGATCCTTGCGTCGGAGGTCCGGCAGCCATGCCGTGAGAAAGCCGGTCCGTCCCCGTCCGTGGTGGACGCAGCCGGTGTCGAGGCCCCGAAGGCCTGGCGCGACGTGAAGGCCCTGGACCGACCAGTGACCGTAGACGACGCCATAGGGATGCCCGCGCTCGAGCCACGCCGTGTGCCACGCCTCCGCCGCCCGGGATGGCTCCTCCCGGGACCAACGACCCGGGGCAGGAACGCTACGGCAGTGGACGAGCCGATCGAGGAGATCCCTCTCCGGGTCGTCCCGGGGGTCGGTGGCGAGGAAGCGCATGGCGGCTTCGAGCTTCGGAGACGCGATCCTGGCCTCGACGTCGTGGACCTGGTCGAGCAACTCGGACAGGGTCAGGTCCGGGTGCGCTGCCGCGTGCACCATCACGAAGGGGCGCTCACCGAGAATGCCATCGACGGCGAGGGGCCTTCGCCGGAGCCACTCGATCCAGAACGACGCATCGGGAGAGTCGAGGATCTCGGCGACGCTTCCGGGCACGCGCAGGGGACGCAGACCGAGCCCCGCCATCAAGAGCGCCAGCTCGTGATTACCGAGGACGTAGCGGCCCCGGCCCTTCTCGACGAGATCGGCGGCCAGCTCGAGAGCACGGAGGCTCTGCGGCCCGCGGTTCACCAGATCGCCGACGAACCACGCCTCGAAGCGCTCGCCGAATCGCGCCCGGGCGCGCCCGAGGATCTCGCCCAGCTCCTCCGCGCAGCCCTGTACGTCCCCCACGAAGATCGGCTGCACGGGGAGAACGTAACCGGCATCGCGCCTCGGGTACAATGCGCGGCACCCGCGGCCGACAGGAGCCTCGATGCCCGACGAAGCCCCCCGCGCCGCTGGGCCGGCGCAGGAACGCGAGCTCACGCTGCGCGCGCTGGTGGTGGGCAGCCTGCTCGGCATCGCCTTCGCGGCATCGTCGGTCTACCTGGGCCTCAAGGTCGGCCTCACCGTATCGGCGTCGATTCCCATCGCCGTCCTCTCGGTGACCCTGTTCCGTGCCTTCGGCCACGCGTCGGTTCGCGAGAACAACATCGTCCAGACGACGGGCTCTGCCGGAGAATCGATCGCCGCCGGCGTCGCGTTCACGCTGCCAGCGCTGCTGCTCATGGGATTCGACCTCGAGCTGACGCGGGTGACCCTCGTTGCGCTCATCGGCGGCACTCTTGGCGCCCTGCTCATGATCCCGCTGCGGCGCGGGCTCATCGTCGACGAGCACGAGCGGCTGCCCTATCCGGAAGGGACGGCGTGCGCGCAGGTGCTGCTCGCAGGCGATCGGGGCGGAAGCGGCGCTCGCGTCGTCTTCGGGGGCTTCGGCGTCGGAGCGGTCTTCTCGCTGCTGGGGAGCGTGGGCCGCTTCTTCGGCGACGCCGCCTCGTGGTCCCTGGCGAGGGTGCTTCCCGGCGGCTCCTTCTCGATCGAGAACAACCCGGCGCTCCTCGGTGTCGGATACGTGATCGGCACCCGCATCGCATCGGTCATGCTGGCGGGGGGAATGCTCTCGTTCCTCGTCCTGATTCCCGCCATCTCGATCTTCGGGCCCGACTTGACGTCGCCACTCGTCGGCGGCGGGACTCTCCCGGTGCGCGAGATGAGCCCCGGACAGGTCCGCAACGCCTTCGTGCTCTACGTCGGCGCCGGCGCCGTCGCCACCGGCGGCATCGTGGCGCTGCTACGCGCCCTCCCGGCGATCTGGAACGCATTCCGCCATGGCCTCGCGAGCCTCGACTCGACGCGTCGCGCGGGCCGCGCCCGCACCGACCAGGACCTTCCCATGGCGCTGGTTCTCGGCGGCGCGCTCGCCCTGGCCATCGGCACGGCCGTCTCGCCGGTACTCGAGATCAATGCGCTCTCGTCGGCGCTGATCGTCCTGCTGGGGTTCTTCTTCGTCACGGTCTCGAGCCGCATCACCGGCGAGATTGGGTCTTCGTCGAACCCGATCTCCGGGATGACCGTGGCAACGCTCCTCGCCACCTGTCTCCTGTTCCTCGCCGTCGGGTGGACGGGCATCCCCTACCAGCGGATGGCCCTGTCGCTCGCCGCCATCGTGTGCGTGGCTGCGGCCAATGGCGGCACGACCTCGCAGGATCTGAAGACCGGCTTCCTCGTTGGCGCGACGCCCCGCGCCCAGCAGATCGCGATCCTGGTGGGGACCATCACCAGCGCGCTCGCCATCGGCTTCACCCTTCTCTACCTGAACCGCGCCGCCACCACCTACGTTCCCCGTAGCTTTCCCGACTTCACCGCGACCGCAGGCGCTGCTGGCCGACGAGCCCGACCGGCTCGCCGTGGCCGGCAGCAGCGTGTCTCTCCGTGGCGCCGAGTACCGCGTGCTCGAGGTGCGAAGCGAGACCGGTGGCGTGCCGCGAGGCCGTTACCTGCTGGGAGGCGACGGACGGATCGGATTCCTCGTGGACCCCGGCGTATGCGGCATCGAGCCCGAGCAGCGGGGCCCCGACGGCAGCGTCGAGAAGGTGGTGTCGAAGTTCGACGCGCCCAAGGCGCAGCTCTTCCGCCTGATCATCGACGGCGTGCTCGGGCGAGAGCTTCCCTGGGGTCTCGTGCTGCTGGGGGTCGCCCTCGCGCTGGTGATGGAGCTGTGCGGCGTGCCGTCTCTCCCCTTCGCGGTGGGGGCTTACCTCCCGCTCTCGACGTCTACCGCCATCGCGCTCGGCGGGCTCGTACGGCGCATCGCCGACCTCCGGGCCCGAAGGTCGGCCGAGGACGCCGAGTCGTCTCCGGGAATCCTCTTCGCCTCGGGGCTCATCGCCGGAGGCGCCATCGCGGGGCTGCTGGGCGCAGCGCTCGCGGGCCTCGAGGTCGAGGTCGTGGGCACGGATGGCGTCGTTCGACCCGTGGCGCTGGTGACGCACTTCGGCTTGGCGGTCGCGCCGCGACTCCTGGGCCCCGAAGCCGCGGCCGCCCTCGAGCACAGCGCAGCCTGGTCGGTGACCCCCTTCGCCGCGCTTGCCGTCCTGCTCCTGCTGGTGGCTTCGCGGAGGCGATGAGATGGAGATATCCCCCAGGGGAAATCCCGATGGTTGCGGCCTGAGGAGCCGGGGTATGCTCCCGGCCTTGCCCGTCGTCCGTTCCGGGGGGTCTCCGATGTTCCAGACGGCTCTCGGTTTCGCCTGCCGGCTGGCTCTCCTGACCCTCGCGGCCGTGGTGATGCAGGGGCTGGCGCCCGGCGCTCCCGGCGTGGCGTGGGCCGACGGCGGCGACGGCGAGGAGGGGGCGCTCCCCTCCGTCGACGCGGCGGGCCCCTACGTTGCGCCGCCGTCCTACGGTGTCTTCTACGAGCGCTACGAGCCGACCTTCTACGCCGGATTCGCGCCGCGGATGCCCGACCCCGAGCGCATCCATCTCCACATGGGGCGTGGCAACCAGCTGCGCGTGACCGTCGTGCTCTCCGACCCGGTGCTCGAGGCGTACGCCCGCGACCTCCTGACCCGCCACAGCACCGTGCGCTCGCTCATCGACGGCGGAGAGCTGAAGCTCAGCCAGAACTCGGCATTCGAAGCCATGGAGGCGACCCACCGGGCGATGGGCCTCGAGGCGTTGGTGGCCGAGGAGGCGCAGATGCCCGCCTCCGCCATCCGCGAGCGCAACCTCGCACTGCTCGAGCGGCTCAACCCGGGACGGATCTTCCGGATCCGGATGCCCGTCGACGACGTGATCGACCGCTGGCTCGGGGCCCTGGCCGGAACCGATTCGGACCGGATCGAGCAGATGGATCCGGCGCAGCAGCTCTCGCTCCTCGACGCCATGCTCCCGACCCGGCTGTTCCTCGACCCGGACCGTCTCGACGCCGCAATGTCAGCGGAGCTGAAGGCGCTCGTCGCCAACGCCGCACGTGCCGGGGCCACGACTCGGAAGGATGCCATCGCCGCGATCCGGCCCGCGTTCCTCCGGCTCTTCGAGCGGGTGACCCGCGGCCATTATCCGCTGCGCACTGGCGCCCTCGAGTTCGCCGAGTTCACCGCGGTCTATCCGATCGGCACGGCGAACGAGTTCACCCGGGTGAAGGGCCGGGAGATCCCGCTCTACCCGACCCCCGGTCGTCGCCAGCTGACGACCCACCAGCGCAGCAAGACGATCGACCACATCGCGACGGTGCCGACCTATAGCTACTCGCCGTGGATCCCGTACATGCACGTCACCCCGACCATGCACAACGCCTTCCATACGCCGTACTGGGAGCTGCGGCCGGCGAAGGCGAGCTTCCTGCCGCCGGCGCTCCGAAGGGCGCCGCCAAAGCCGAGCGGCAGCGACCGCTACCCCTTCGCATACCTGCTCTCCCGCGGCCCCGCTTCCCACGGCTGCACCCACGTGAATCCGGGGCATCTCGTCGAGCTGCGCCAGATCCTTCCGGCCCAAACCGACCGGCTCGACCAGGTGGAGGTCTTCCTCAACAAGTCGGAGCTCTTCGACGCGTTCGACATCGACGGTGACTTCCGGCCCGAGGTGATCGGAGTTCGGTACTTCGTCGCCTACTCGATCGTCAACGACAAACCGAGAAGCATGCGTGCCCCGGTCGAGCGCGGACCATTCTACGACTGGCTCTACGGCGGCGAGCTGCGGATCGGGCCCGACGGCACCGGATTCTTCGACGCGATCCGCGACGCCCGGTTCGCGGGCAAGAAGGCCACCGACGGCGCGCTCCACGAACGCATCCCGCTCTATGAAGCCGCGTACGAGCCCGAGCGGATCCAGTTCTACGCCTCGCGGCCGATCTCGTTCGTCCGGGAGCTGCGCAAGGTGGGTGTCGACCACCCGTTCTCCGCCGAGAGCGCCCGCAGCGACCGCGCCCTCTGAAGGCGCCAGGGCCATGTCGCGCTGGCTCGCGGCGCTCGCCCTCGTCGCGGTCGCGGCCGGCGGTGCCTGGCTGTGGCTCACCGCCGCCGAGGCGCCGCCCGTGACCTCGGACTATGAGATCCCCGTCGCCGAGCTCCGGCAGCTCGCGGGGTCGATCCCGGGAGAAGCCCCCTCGTCGGTGCGCAGCGAGCTGGTGGCAGAGACGTCTCTTCCCAGGGCAGCCGTCTTCGCCGGCGAATCCTTCGATCCGCATCCCATGGTCCACCAGGTCTTCCAGATCTGGTGGCCAGACCGGTTCATCCTCGTCGACGCGGCGTTCCCGCCGGAGTTCATGGAGCAGATGGGTTCGTCGGGAACTTTCTACGACGATCGCTTCGCGCGGATCCTCGACGCGCTCCGCAACGCCGAGCGCATCCTCGTCACCCACGAGCATTTCGACCATCTTGCAGGGGTCGGGCGATATCAGCCGCCGGAGGGCCTCGCCGGGCGTCTCCAACTCACGACCCGTCAGCTCGCGAATGCCGATGCCCTCTCCCAGGCAAAGCTGCCCGATGCGATGGTCCGCTCGCTGAAGCCGCTCGAATACGACAGGGCACTCGCCATCGCTCCCGGTGTCGTGCTCCTCGAGGCCGCTGGACACACGCCCGGAAGCCAGATGGTCTACGTCCGGACCCGGGACGGCCGCGAGCTGCTGCTGATCGGCGACGTCGCCTGGCACGGTGACCAGATCCGCAAACTCCATTACCGCCCCCGGCTCGTGACGGACCTCCTGCTCGGCGAGGACCGCCGCGCCGTTCTCGCCCAGTTCCGTACGCTTCACGATCTCCTGCGCGATCACCCGGAGATCTCCGTGGTCGTCTCCCACGACCGCGACGAGCGCGCCCGCTGGATCGAGTCGGGCGTTCTCGGAGAAGGCCTCCAGCGGTGACCCACATGCTCGAGCCGCCTGGCGTACTGCTCTCGAGGAGGTCTCGATGAGCGATTCGCCGTGGTGGAAGTCGGCGGTGGTCTACCAGATCTATCCCCGCAGCTTCTGCGACACGAACGGAGATGGAGTCGGCGATCTCGAGGGGATCCGCCGGCATCTCGACCATCTGGTCTGGCTCGGCGTCGACGCGATCTGGATCTCGCCCTTCTTCCGGTCGCCGATGAAGGACTACGGCTACGACGTCTCGGACTACTGCGACGTCGATCCGCTCTTCGGAACCCTCGCCGACTTCGACCGCCTGCTCGCCGACGCCCACGCGAAGGGGCTGCGCGTACTGATCGACTGGGTTCCCAACCACACGAGCGACCAGCACCCGTGGTTCGTCGAGTCGCGTGCGTCGCGCAGCTCGGCCAAGCGGAGCTGGTACGTCTGGCGGGACGGGAGCCCCGACCGGCCCCCGAACAACTGGCGCGCCGCCTTCGCCGACGAGCCGGCCTGGAGCTGGGACGCCGCCACCCGGCAGTGGTACTTGCGGCTCTTCCTTGCCGAGCAGCCCGACCTCGACTGGGACGAACCCGCCGTCGAGGCCGCCATGCACGAGACGCTCCGCTTCTGGCTCGGCCGCGGCGTCGACGGCTTCCGCATGGACGTCATCCACTGCATCGGCAAGGATCCGACGCTCCCGGACGTGATCCCCGAGCGCGCGCGAATCCCCTACTGCGCACTCAACGAGCACGCGTCGACCCACGAGCGCCTTCGAAGAATGCGGCGGCTCGTCGACTGCTATCCCGGCGAGCGGGTCATGGTGGGAGAGGTCGCGACGCCGTGGACCGACGTGGTGGCGCGGCACTACGGCCGCGGCGACGAGCTGCACCTGGCCTTCAACTTCCCTCCGCTCTTCGCGCCGTGGGAAGCGGCCGCATGGCGCACCCAGGTCGACCGCGCGGCGGCGGAGCTCGACCCGATCGGCGCGTGGCCGACCTGGGTCCTCTCGAACCACGACCAGCGGCGTCACCGGACGCGCTACGGCGGGAGCGAGGAGCGCGCGCGGGCTGCGGCCGTCCTGCTGCTCACGCTGCGCGGAACGCCCTTCCTCTACGCCGGCGAGGAGCTGGGCCTCGAGGATGCCGTGGTTCCGCCGGGCCGCGTCCTCGATCCGGGTGGGCGCGACGGGTGCCGGGCGCCGCTGCCCTGGGAGCCTGGCCCCGGGCATGGCTGGGCGAACGGCGATCCTTGGCTCCCGTGGCCTCCGGACCCCGCGTCCCGGAACGCGGAGCGGCTTCGGGCGGATCCGGGATCGATCCTCGGGCTCTACCGGCGCCTCCTCTCGGCGCGGCGCGACTCGGAGGCGCTGCGAGTCGGGAGCTTCCGGTGGATCTCGACACCGGAGGGTGTCGTCGGCTTTTCCCGCGAGCACGGATCCGACCGGCGCACCGTCCTCGTGAACTTCTCCGCCGAGCCCGCAGCGGTGGAGGCGCCGGGCGCGGTGGTCGAGGTGGCGAGCGACGGCCGCGGCGAGGGGGCGCCCTACACGGGGCAGATCGGCGGCGGGCAGGCCGTGGTCCTCCGGTTGCAGACCGTCGTCGGGAAATCCCGGAGGGACCTGGATCGATCGGTGACGGAGCCAGTCACGAGCGGCGTATCGCGGGCTGGCGATCGGATCAGCGGAGACCGATGCACCTCTGCGATCGACGCGATCAATTCGCCGAGCGATCGAATATCGTCTAAGTCGATCTCGTTGCTTACGGGCCGTACGCTCCACGAAATACTCGACCCGACAACCCCATCAGCTATGTGACGGCCAATGCCGCCGAGATCATTCGGGAGCTGGCGGACCAGCGTGAACCCCTCGTAATCACCCGAATGGGGAGGCGAAAGCGGTCCTGCAGGAGGTCGCCACCTATGAGGGCACACAGGAGACGCTGGCACTCCTCAAGATCCTGGCTCTGGGGAACCGGCAGATCGAGGAAGGCAAGGTCGCGCCGGCGTCGCAGGTCATCCGGCGCCTTCGCGGCAAGAAGTCGCGAGTCCGATGCGGTTCGAGGTGTTGCTGACCGAGAATGCGGCTCGCGACATCGAAGACATTCACGGCTACATCTCCGAGCATGACGCTCCCACGAAGGCCTCCCATCGCCTCGACCGCATCGAGGCCCTCGTCGGGGGTCTGGACGGCCTTTCCGGAGCGCGGCGCTCATCCCCGCGAACTCCTTGCCATGGGTATTCGCGAATACCGCGAAACCCGTTTCAAGCCCTACCGCGTCATCTACCGGATCATGGGGAGGCGGGTCTTCGTCCATCTGATCGCGGACGGACGGCGGGACATGCGGACGCTCCTGGAGCGTCGGCTTCTTGGCACGTAACGTGGACAGCGCAGGTCGGCCTTCTCAGACGCACGAGAAGCGCACGGAGGGCGGCGCCGACGGCGAGCAGGAGCCCGACAAGCCGCCTCCCGCACGGGTACGCGGCTGGAAGCGGCAAGATCTGTACGAGCGTGGCCGCTCTCGTTGACACCAACGTCCTCGTCTACCCCTTACTCCGTTGAGGCGCCGGCAGTCGAGCGCGCCACGAGGCCATCAAGAGGCGCGGCGCTCACGCCTGTGCGCAGAAAGCCCGGCGAGGCCGGCGAGGACGAGCGCGGCCGTTCCCGGCTCGGGAACGAGCGCATAGCCGAAGACGGCCGCCGTCGGATCGTGATCGGAGAGCGGGGCGCCTTGCTCGTCGACGAACTCCGCAGCGAGCACGGCGTAGGAGAACGGCGTGAGGACGACGTTGCTGCCGCTGCGATAGAGGATCTTGTCGATGGTCTCGCAGTCGGGGCCGCTCGGATCGTCGTCGCAGCCAATCCGGAGAGGATCGCCGAGGGCCGGAGTGCTGCCGCCGCGGACGCGTTCGACCCAGACGTCCATGAGCCCCGTCGCCGCGAGGAGCTCCGGCAGGATGTCGCCGCTGCGCGTGTAGCGGCTGTTGAAGTCGCCCATGACCAAGACGGCCCGGCCGGCCGAGGTCACCTCGATGAAGGCTTGGAGCTGGCGAAGGTTCCCCGCGCGCGCCGCCAGGTCTTCCGCAGCGCTCCCTGCGTCGGCGTGAAGGTCGTAGACGTCGATCTCGGCTCCCGGTGCGAGCGTGTGTCTGGCGAACGAGAAGCCTTTCGGGGCGAGGCAATCGCTCCCCATGTCGAAGTAGCCACTGCAATCGTTCCACATCACGCGCGTGAATCCATCGAACGGGCTTCGCGAGAGCGTGTTCAGACCATCGCCGAGGCCAATGTAGTACGGATCGCGTCCGCCCGTGTCCTTCTCCGATCGGTACGGGTGGTCGACCCGCGAGACGAGGTCGTCGTGGTACCAGAAATCCTCCTGAACGAGGACGAGGTCGTAGGCATCGAGCTTGGGGCTGATCTTCACCGTGTTCACTGCAGGGAACTGGTCGGGGTTGGTCCCCTGCGGAAGCCCCGCCACGTTGTAGGTGAGCACCGAGAAGCTCCCGGCCGAGGCGCCGGCGGGCGCAAGCCCCATCCCGAGCACAGCGAAGACCCAGCCGATCCACGGGTTGTTCGAGCTCGCGCTACGCATGGGGCTCCCTTCCGGATCCTCTCCGGAAGTGGCCGCTCTCGAGAAGACGTGGCGACGGCCTTCCGCCCGCTGCCTGCCGGCCCTCGGGAGGGGGACCTCAGCCGAGGCCTGCGAGGGTCTCCTCGGCCTTGCTGGCGAACTCGGCGATCTGCTCGTCCTCGAGGATGAGCGACGGGTAGAGCTTCGGGACGGCGAGATTCTGCGACGATGCCACGACGATGACGCCCCGCTGGAACATCCCGATCACGAAGAGGGCACCGGCCATCTCGTCGCGGAAGTCGAAGGCGAAGAGCAGGCCCGTCCGGCGGACCTCGCGGATCAGCGCCGGGTGGCGCGCCGCGAGATCGCGCACGACGGCGTCGAGGCGGTCGCCCATGGCGTTCGCGCTCGGGAGCAGGCGCAGCGTCTCCTCGATCGCGGTCCGCGTCACCACCGCGCCGACGTTCGACCACGCGTAGGACGAGATGATCCGGTACGGGTTCTCTCCCCAGAAGTCGAGGGTGCCCGGCCGCATCAGCACCGCTGCCATCGGAAAGAGCCCTCCGGAGAAGCCCTTCGCGGTGACCAGCATGTCCGGGCTCACGCCCCAGCGCTGGATCCCCCAGAGATGGCCGAGGCGGCCCATCCCCGTCACGACCTCGTCGCAGATGAGCTTCGCCCCCGTCTCGTCGCACAGCCGGCGCACGGCGGCGAAGTAGTCCGGCGACGGAGCGCGGCCGTCGTAGTCGGTTCGGGTCGGCTCGAGGACGACGGCGGCGGTGCGCTCGCTGATGGCGCCTTCGAGGGCCGCGATGTTTCCGTACTCGACGGCGCGAAAGTCGGGGATCAGCGGCTCCGCCCAGTCGCGCATCTCGCCCGGCGCCATCATCGAGAGCGCGAAGCCGGTGACGCCGTGGTAGCCGTGATCGCCGTGGAGGATCTCGGTCCGCCCGGTGGCTCCGCGGGCGATCTTGATCGCCTGATCGATGGCCTCGCTGCCGGTCACCGCCGGGAGCGTCACCTCGAGGCCCTCGGGCGACGTCTTCGCCAGCATCTCCGCGAGCCGTGCCTTCGCTTCGCTGAAGTAGAACAGCGACCCGAAGTCCTCGTGGCGCATGGCTTCCTGCATCGCGCTCACTACCGCCGGGTTGCGATGCCCGAGGCTGTGGATGCCGCCGACGTTCCAGAGATCGAGGAATCGGCGCCCTTCGGTGTCGTAGACGTAGGGCCCCTCGCCACGGGCTTCGATGAGCAGGTAGTTGAGCCTCCGGATCGCATCGACACGCTCGACGCCGAAGTAGCGCCCGTAGCGCTCGACGAAGCCGTCGCGTGTGAGGGGTGCCGTAGCCATCGCATCTCCTCTCGTCGGTGTCGCCAGCGGCAAGCATCGCACCGGGCGGCGCCAAGGGTCGGCGACTTCCCAGGCGGCCGCCAGACCAGGCCGTCGATTGCAGGCGGCACCACTGGACGCCAGGAGCCGTTCTGGTACCTCCGGTCGCATGCCGCAGGACTCGGAGCCCGACCGTTCCGACGCAGCGCCGTCGATCGAGGAGCGTCTCGAGGCGTGGCTCCGCCCCTTTCTCGACGAGCCGATCCTGTGGCCGGTGCTCGCGGTAGCGGTCGGGGTCGTCGCCACCAACCTGACGCCGCTGCTGGTGCTGTCGCTGCGCGACCGGCGGCTCTCCGCCATCTCGACCGTAGTCATCCTCTTCGCGTTCGGGGTGCGCGGTGCGCTGGCGGCATTCCGCCGGCGCCGCCTCGGCCCGGTGGGAGGCGTTGCCGTCGCCGTGGCGGCGGTCTGCGCCGCCGAAACCGCCGTCTACCTGCTGCTGATCACACGCTGACGCAACGAGCGGCCGGACGCCGGCCCCTCCTGCACCGCGAGGCTCGGGTCGGCGTCGCGCACGGACCGGTCCCCTACTCCCGGCCGTCTCGGGCCGGACGCCCGTCGCCGAAGCGGCTCCGGTAGGCCGCAAGCACGATCTCGCACGCCGACTCACGCCCGAGGCTCGCCGTGTTCACCCCGAGGTCGTAGCGGGTCGGATCGTCGGGATCGACGCCGAAATGATGCTTCAGGAACTGCCTCCGCTCGTCGTCCTCGCGGTCGAGTTCTTGCTCGGCGGCGGCGGGATCGAGCTTTCGCGTCTTCGCCAGCCGCTCGATCCGCGACTCGCGCGGCGCAACGACCAGGACGCGCAGCGTCCTGTCTGGCGGCAGGATGTAGGCCGCCCCCCTGCCGACCAGCACCGCAGCTCCGGCCTCGCCGATGCTCCGCACCGTCCGCACGAGCGCACGCAGGTAGTCGCTCTCGAGGAACGCACCCTCGCGGAAGGCGTCTACTACGTAGCGATCGATCGAGCTGCGAACGTGCTCATCGAAGGCGGCCGCCATCGCGCGCGGCAGCCCCTGGTCTCGCGCCATGCGATCGACGATCTCGATCCCGTAGAACGAGAAACCGAGGCACGCTGCAACGTCGCGGCCGAGCGTGGCGGCGCCGGAGCCGGGGAAGCGCGAGAGCGCGATGCACGGCCTCCGCTCGGGCCCCGCCTCGGCGCGGCGCCGCAGATCTCGCCGGACGGCCTGGCGTTGGAGGAGCTGGTGGATGTTCAGCGGCACCGGTCAGTCCGCCTCCGCCGCATTTGCCTCGACCGCCGACGACGCGAGCGCAACCCGCTCCCCGACGAGGCGGGTATGGGTGGCTCCGTACCGCTCCCCGGGAGCCGCCACGTTGTCGATCTCGATGACGAGACTGCCGTCGGCTCCCACCGACGCCTTCGAAACCGATTCGATTCGGGTAGTGACCGCGCGGGGGATGAATGCGAAGTCGGTGTCCACACCGGGGACCGACGCCACTACGATCTGCGTCTGCGCCGTTCCTTCGAGGCTGCCCCCGCTGACCGTCCCCTCTCCCTGCCCGATCACCGACGCCTTCTGGTCTCCCTCGAGCGTAGGAGAGAGCGTCGAGAGCTCGAAGGACGCCCGGTAGCGGTCGCCGTCCTGGGTGAGGACGACCGTGCCTTCGATGGGGCGTGCCACGTCGCTGCCAGGCTCGGTGGTGGTGCCGGCGACCCGGTAGACCCCCGCGACCGACACCGCCCCCGGCGCGGTGAGCGCGCCTCCGCCGCCCGGCTCGGCGCCGTGCCGGGCGGCTCGTTCGTTGACTGCGTCGCAACCGATGAGCAGGAAGACGGCCAGCGGCAGGAGCGGCTTCAGGAGGACCATGAGGCACCTCCCATCTCACCCCGGATCGATCATACGCCCCGCCGGGGTGATGGGCTAGGCTTTGCCGCCGTGGCACGCCGGATCATCGTCTGCGACGGCGCCGAGCTGGCCCGGCTCTGGTCGCGTATCGGCGCCGCCGAGAGCGAAGAGCTCTTCTGGGTGCCACGCGAGGAGGAGTCGCGGGCACGGCCGCATGGCTTCCGGACCCTCCCGGGCGGGCTCGCTGCCGAGGGGTTCGCGAAGCTCGGCGCCGACGAGGGCGACGGCTTTGCGCTGGTCTCCGAGGACGGACCGTTCGTCCGCGCCGCCGCCGCGGCCATCGCCCAGGCGGGACTCGAGGGCGCCCCGATCCTGCTCCTTTCGGACGGACTGTCGGAGGAGGACATCCCCGAGCACCCGTGTCTGCGACGAACGGGGCTGCGCTCGCTGATCCGCGACGACGTCGACGTCGAGTTCGACAATCTCCACAATCTGCAGCGGGTCATGGCGATCCGCAGCGTCCTCGGCGCACGGCAGAAGATCGCGATCCTTCTCCAGCCCGACCCGGATCCGGACGGGATCGCCTGCGGCTACGCCCTCCGCGCTCTGCTCGGGCGCAACCGCACGACGGCGCCACTCGTCTCCTTTGGCGAGGTGACCCGCCCGGAGAACCGCGCGATGGTGCAAGCGCTCGGCATCGAGGTCCGGCGGATCACGCAGCAGGATCTCGACGAGTTCGACGGGCTGGCGCTGCTCGACGTCCAGCCCCCTGTCTTTTCCGAGTCCATCTCGCCGCGTCTGCGGAACATCGACGTCGTGGTCGATCACCATCCCGAGCGAGGCGGATACGACGCGCTCTTGCGCGACATCCGGACCTCCTACGGCGCCACGGCGAGCATCCTCACCGAGTACATCCGCGCATCGGCTCTCGAGCTCCACGCGAAGCTCGCAACCGCCCTTCTGTACGGGATCAAGACCGACACGCAGCTCCTCGGCCGCGAGACGAGCGCCCGCGACATCGACGCATTCGCCTACCTTCACTCCGCGCACAGCCCGGCGCTCCTCCGGCGGATCGAGCGGCCCGCCCTGCCGACGGCAGACCTTCGCGCCCTTGGCCGCGCTCTCACCCGGTCGGCGGTGGAGGAGTCGGTCCATCTGCTCGTCCTCGGACGCGTCCGGGAGGACGTGATCCCCCAGGTGGCGGATCTCGCGCTCCAGGCCGAAGGGGCGGAGTGGGCCGTCGCAGCGGGGCTCGTCGGCTCCGATCTCGTCTTCTCCGTCCGGAACGTTGGCCACGTACGCGCCGCCGGCGACGTGGTGCGCGCGGTCGTCGAGGGGCTCGGCGTTGGAGGCGGCCATCGGTCGATGGCCAAGGGAATCATTCCGCTCCGTGCGTTCCGGAAGACCTACGGCGGCGCCTCGCGGCGCCTCGTCCACACCGCGCTTCTCCAGGCGTTCATCGCGGCGATCCGCCGCGAAGAAATCCCGCGGCAGGACATCCCGCGCGACGATGGATAGGCGAGCCATCGTCCCTCACCGGGCGCAGCGAGCCGTGGTTCAGGAGAACGTCAGCAGCCGGTGGGAACCGGCCAACCGCTCCTGGATCGGTATCCCCACCGGGCAGCTCCCGAGGCACGGCGCGCTGCACGATTCGCAGGCGGCCGCGTTCGTCCGGAGCGCTGCGTACAGGCGCATGGCTTCCTTCTCCCGCCCGTAGTCCTCGAAATACATCCGGTGCCGCAGCACGTCGGGGATCGGAACGCCGGCGGGACAGCGATCGAGGCATTTCCCGCAGTGCGGCGCGCAGTAGCTTCCGGCGATCTGGCGGCCGTACTCCTCGAGCACCGCGACGTCGCTTTCGGCCAGAGACTGCCCCGAGGCATGGAGATATTCGTCCACGTGCTGGAGCTGGGAGAACGAAACGACCGCGCACGAGACGTCGCGGTTGGAGAGCGCCCACTTGAGCGCCGCCTGGGAGAAGGCGTCGGCCTGGTCGCGGAACTCGGCGAGGCCCCGGTGCTTGGCTCCCTTGAGGGTCTTCATCGCCACGACACCCATGTCCTGCTCGGCGCGCGCGCGAGCGACGATCTCGGGGATCTCCGGCCAGATGCCATGATGGTAGGCGAGCATCATCACGTCGAAGCGGCCCGATCCGATGGCGCGCTCGGCAACCTGCACCAGGTTCGGGGTGTGGCTCGAGAAGCCGAGGAAGCGGACCTTCCCCTGCTGCTTCAGCCGGTCGAACGCCTCGTGCGCACTCTCGGACAGGAGCCGGTCGATCTCGTCGCAGGAGTGGATGTGTACGAGGTCGACATGATCGGTGTCGAGACGCCGCAGGCTGCCCTCGATCGCCTCCACGTACGCCGAGACCGGAGCGGTCGCCGGCAGGTGCCCTTCCGGTTTGCAGAACTTGGTCGCGACGAAGACCTGGTCGCGACGCACGCTGCGGAGGGCTCTCCCCATGGCCTGCTCGCTCCCCGACCCGGAATAGTCGGGAGCGGTGTCGAAGTAGTTGACGCCCCGTTCGAGGGCGAGCCGCGCCACCTGTTCACCGTCCTCTCCCCGGATCGCGCCGGTCCCGAGAACGATGTCGGAGACCTGCCAGTCCGTCCGGCCGAGCCGCCGGTAGGCCCGGACCCGGCTCCCCTTCCACGCTTCCTTCGGATCGGGGTCTGTCTTGACCACCTTCGCGGCGAAGATCTCGCTCCCCACCGGCGCCCAGCCCCTGCCGCCGTTGCCGACGCCGTAGAACGCCCGCGCGGCAGCGACCGCCCCGCCGACTACGACGGCGCCGAGGGCGGCCGCTGCTCCCGACGCCGTTCCCGTGAGGAACCGGCGCCGCGCAGGATCGGCGGCGGCCACCTTCGCGCGAACCGCCGAACGCACGACGACGAACGCAAGAAGGGCGACACCGAGAAGGATCAGCAGCGCCAATACGACGCCTGCGACGGTGAAGTCGAGCTTCGGGAGAGCGGTGCGGCCAACGGCCTGGAGGGTCTCTCCCGCAGGGAATGCCGCGGGCTCGAGCCCGATGGCAGAGCGGTAGAGCTCGCGGCCCGCAAGAGCGAAGCCGGCGATCGCTGCGACGGCGAGGGACATCAGGACGGCGAAGCGGGGGCTCGTGCGCATGGAGGCCTCCTAAACGGAGCCTCCGGTGGTGCGGAGCCCCTCGGCCGAGTCTACATGCCGGCGCCGGTCGTCCCAGCCGCCGCGGCAAAGGCGTCGCGCTCCTCCCACGCGTCGAAGCTGGCGAGGAAGCGGCGAACCGCCTGCTGGGCCTCGCCGGCGGTGTCGGCGCGGGCAAAGGTCACGTAGAGCCGAGACCCGACCAGGTAGAGCCGCGCCTCTTCCTCCGAGTCCGGGCGCTCGGCAGGGGTGTACCGCAGCGCGAGGCCCGGGTGGCCGCGGAGCGAGACGCGCTCGTGGGAGGCATTCGAGGCCTCGCGGTCGGCGAGAAGGCTCCGCCTCGCCAGATCGAGGATCACCCCCGGAGGAAGAAGCATGCGCGCCATTTTCGGCACGTCGTGGAATTCGACCCGCAGGAAGAGGCCTTCCTGCTCCAGGTCGTAGCTCCCCTCGTCCATGGGGCCCGCCCAGGTCTCGCGGCCCGAGCGGTCCCGGTCCGGCTCTCCCGGAAACGCCGCGGAAAAGCGGCCCTCCGGCGAGACGAAGGCATCGGCCGAGGTGGCGTGGCCAGGCGGCGGAGCCGCAAGGGCGAGCAGAACCCCCAGCACCAGGAAGCGAGGTCGCAGCACTCGGGTTCCTCTCACGGGGGCGCGGAGAACCGGCTCGGACGGCGGCGGAGCCTAGGCTCCTTCGGCCGCCCGCGCCAGCTCCTGGCGAAGCTCGAGGAGAGCGTCCATCTGGCCGGAGTCCAGCCACCCCGCAGTGGGCGCCGACTCGGCCCCGATCACGAGATCGAAGCCGCCGATGCCCTCCGCGGCCGCCAGCAGCCGCAGCAGACTGCTACGGCCCGCTCGCGAGAGGGCGCTCGCCGCTTCGCACTCGAGGGCGACTCGGGCCGGGCCGCCAGCTCCCGCGAGCCTCCACTCCTCCAGGAACGCAGGGATCGCCGCGGCGTCGGTGGCGAGCAGCCCCGCCCCAACCTTTGCCGCGCGGCGAACCGCCGCCGCCGCTCCGGCTCCCACCCACAACGGCGGCCCCAGCCGCTGGACCGGGACCGGCGAGACCGCGACACCCGACACGGAGTGGTGTCGACCCGCGAACGAGATCGCGCCACCGCCGAAGGCCGTCCGAAGCAGGGCGATCCCCTCCTCGAGACGTTCGCCGCGGTCGCGGCTCTCGATGCCGAATCCCAGGAAGGCGAGCCCATCGCCCCCGAGGCCGAGGGCGAGCTCGAGCCTGCCTGCCGAGAGTCCGTCGAGGGTCGCGGCGTCCTCGGCAACACGGAGCGGGTGATACAGCGGGAGCGCCAGCGGCCCAGCTCCGATCCGGATCCGCGTCGTCCGGGCCGCGAGCCCTGCACAGACCGGCAGGGCCGCCGGAAGCCGAGCGCCCGGAACGAAGGGGCGCTCGGAGATCCAGACCAGATCGACACCGCGCGCCTCGGCCTCGTCTCGCATGGCCGAGGAGACCTTCGTAGAGCTCCGCCACCTTGCCCGCTCCCGGCGCGGGGCAGGGGTCGTAGCGCAACGCGAGACGAACGACAGGACGCTCTGCCCTCACCGGAGCCCGGACATCCATGGACGGTCCTCTTCCGCGCAGAGCGGCGGCGGACGCCGCCGCCGCGAGGCGGGTGCCCCGATGCTAGCCTCCGCGCTCCATGCGGAGCCTCTGGAACGACGCCGATGCCCGTGCGGCAGTGGAGCGCTGGGGCCCGACCTGCGGCGAGACGATCGCCCTTCGGGTCTACACCTCCCGACTGATCGGAGCGGATCCCGACCTCGTCCTCCACGGCGGCGGCAACACGTCGGTGAAGGACGCCGTCACGACGCTGCTCGGTGACCGCCGGGACGCCCTCTTCGTGAAGGGCTCGGGGTCGAGCCTCGACCGGGTCGAGCCGAAGGACCTTCCGGCGGTCGACCTCGCGCCCCTGCGACGGCTGCGCGAGCTCGCGTCCCTCGGTGACGAGGAGATGGTGAACCAGCTACGAACGCATCTGTTCGACGCCGCTGCGCCGACCCCGTCGGTCGAAGCGCTCCTCCACGCCTTCCTGCCCCACCGCTTCGTCGACCACAGCCACGCCGACGCCGTGCTCGCCGTGACGAACCAGCCCGACGGCGAGTCGCGGGTACGCGACTCCCTCGGCGACCGCGTCGCGATCCTGCCCTACATCATGCCCGGCTTCCCCCTGGCGAAGGCCGTGGCGCAGGCCTACGAGAAAGACCCGCGCGTCGTAGGCGTCGTCCTCCTCAAGCACGGCCTCTTCACCTTCGGCGACGACGCCCGTGAGAGCTACGAACGGCACATCGAGCTGGTGGACGCCTGCGAGCGGCACCTCTCGCGGGCGACCGCCGGGCGCACGCTCCTCACCCCGCGGTTCCGCGCGCCCGCGCCACCTGCGCAGCTCGCGGCGCTGGCCGCGCCAATCCTGCGCGGGCTGCGTCGCGGAGCAGACCGGCGACGCGGACACGCCGTGGCGGCGAATGGTGTGCCATTGGCTCGGAGGCGACGAGGTGCGGGCCTTCTGCGACAGCACCGAAGCGGCGTCGCTCGCAGCCACCGGTCCACTGACACCGGACCACGTCATCCGGACCAAGGCCGAGCCACTCTTCGTCTCCGATCCCGCGTGGAGCGACGAGGCCGCTCTCCGCTCGCAGCTCGCCGGTGCGGTCGCCGAGCTATCGCCGCGACTACGACGCCACCTTCGACGAGAACGTCCGGGCGAAGGGCGTCTCGCGAACCCGTCTCGACTCCGCGCCGCGCGTCGTGCTGCTCCCCGGTGCGGGAGCCTTCTGCTTCGGCCGCACGGCCCGCGACGCCGCCATCGCAGCCGACCTCACCGAGCACACGCTCCGCACCAAGGCGCGCGCGGAACGCGCTCGGGCGCTACGAGGCGCTTCCGGCGTCGGACCTGTTCGACATGGAATACTGGAGCCTCGAGCAGGCCAAGCTCGGCAAGGCGCAGCCGCGGCCGCTCGAGGGGCAGGTCGTCCTCGTGACCGGCGGCGCCGGCGCCATCGGTGTGGGAATCGCCGAGGTCTGCGCCGAGGCAGGCGCGCAGGTCGTCATCGCCGACCTCGACGGCGAACGCGCGGCGAAGGCGGCCGAGCGATCTCTCGAAGCGACACGGCGCAGGAACGGCGGTCGGCGTCGCGATGGACGTCACCGACGAGGCATCGACCCGCAACGCCTTCGACGCAGCGTGCCGGCGTTACGGCGGAATCGACGTCGTGGTGCCGAACGCCGGGGTCGCGCTGGTCCGCCCCCTGGAGCAGCTGGGCGCGGCGGAGGCGCGGCGCGTCGCGGACGTGAACTACCTCGGCGTCCTGCTCTCGATCCGTGAGGCGGCGCGCATCTTCCGGCTCCAGGGGACGGGCGGCAACATCATCGTGAACGCGTCGAAGAACGTCTTTGCGCCGGGCAAGGACTTCGGTGCCTACAGCGCCAGCAAGGCGGCCGCACACCAGCTCGGCAAGGTGGCCGCCATCGAGCTGGCGCCGCTCGGCGTTCGCGTGAACCTCATCAACGCCGACGCGATCTTCGCCGAGGGCGAGACGCGGTCGGGGTTGTGGGACGAGATCGGCCCCGAGCGGGCACGGTCGCGAGGGCTCTCGACGGGCGAGCTGCCCGAGTTCTACCGGCAGCGGAATCTGCTGCACGCACGGGTCAGCGCACGGCACGTGGGACGTGCCGTGCTGTTCTTCGCAACGAACCAGACGCCGACCACTGGCGCCACGCTTCCGGTGGACGGCGGAGTGGTCGAGGCCTTTCCGCGGTAGGAGGTTTCGTGATCCACATCGAGGTCAGCCGCCGGATCGACGCGCCGCCCGACCGGGTCTGGGCGCTTCTCGCGCACCACGAAGGAATGAAGCGTTGGGCGCCGGTCCGCGAGGTGATCCGCCGACGCCCTGGCGGCCCCGACCCCGACGGCGTCGGCGCCGTCCGCACGGTTCGCGCCTTCGGCTTGGCGGTCGACGAGAAGATCACGGCGTTCGAGCCCGGAAAGCGGCTCGCGTACTCGCTGGTCGAAGGAGCGCCGATCCGCGATCATGCCGCCCAGGTGGTGCTGGAGGCCGATTCCGGCGGAACGCGGGTGGTCTGGAGCGCGCACTTCCGCCCGCTCGTCCCTGGCACCGGGTGGCTCCTCGAGCGGATCCTGCGCGGCGGGCTCGAGCGGTCGCTCGACGGGCTGCGAGAGCGGGCGCAGACTGCCCCCCGTGACGACGGAAGCGGCCGTGGAGCCCGAGGAGCGTAGATGCCGAACCCCACGATCATCCCCGGGATCTCCGGGCTCAAACCCCTCGTCGGAACGCGCCTCGGCGTCTCCGATTGGATCACCGTCACCCAGGAGCAGATCGACCTCTTCGCGAAGGCGACCGGAGACCACCAGTGGATCCACTGCGACGTGGAGCGCGCGAAGCGCGAGTCACCCTTCAAGGGCACCATCGCGCACGGCTACCTCACCCTCGCGCTGGCGCCGACACTGATGCCGCAGGTGGTGCGCGTCGAGGGCGTGCGACTCGGGGTCAACTATGGCGTCGACAAGATGCGCCTTCCGTCACCGGTGCCCGCGGGCTCACGCCTTCGGATGGCGGCGGAGCTGAAGGACGTTCGCGAGCTTCCCGGAGGCGGCGCACGGTCGACCTTCGGCCTCTCCTTCGAGGTGGAAGGCCAAGCGAAGCCCGTGTGCGTCGCCGACGCGATCTACGTCTACTACCCCTGAGCGGCGGCCTCGACGGCGACGGACGCTGCACGGACGCCTTCTGCGCGCGGTCCTCGCGGGCCCTCCTGCACGACGTACTCGACGAGGTCGCCCTCGCTGAGCGTGTCGTACTCGCCACCGTTCAGACCGGAGCGGTGGAAGAAGACCTCCTTGCCGTCTTCGCCGCGGATGAACCCGAAGCCGCGCTCGCGCACCATCTTCTTGATGCGCCCCTTCGACTTGGGGCCCGTCGGAGCGCGCGGCGCGCTGGCTGCGGCCGCACCCGTTCGGCGCCCGCCGCTTCGGCCGCGTCCGACGCTGTAGCGATCGCTGGCGACGAACTCCTCGCGAAAGAGCGTCACGGGGACGACGAGGTCCTGAAGGTCGGAGCTCTCGGGAGCGAGCAGCACCTCTTCGTCGCCGAGGTCGACCACCGAGTAGCGGAGGCCGGTGTTCTTGTGCGTGACGCGGGTACCCGCGTCGATCTCGTCGAGGGAAAGCATGGAACGAAACCTCGGGCGAAGGGGACGAGCGTACGGAAAGCTTTGGAGGGGGAGGCGGGAGAGACCTTGCCCCGCGGAGCTTCGCAGGATAGGCAATGACGCGCGTCGTGGCAACTCGCGCAGATCGGGCGTCCCGGACGTCTGGGTGGGCGTGTGCTGCGGCGTGCCTCGCGATCGGGCTCGCCGGCGTCGGCGCCCGGGGCGACGACCCGCCGGTGCTGCGGGTCGGAACCAGCGGCGACTACGCGCCGTTCAGCTTCGATCCGGAGGGCCCCGAGCCCCTGGGCGGACTCGATGTCGACCTGGCGAGGTCGTTCGCAGCCGACCGGGCGAGCGGCGTCGAGTTCGTCCGGTTCGCATGGCCCGAGCTGGAGCGTCGCCTCGCAGCAGGCGATTTCGACGTCGCGATGAGCGGCGTCACCGTCCGGCCCGACCGCAGCCTCGTAGGGCGCTTCACCGCGCCCATCGTCGAGAGTGGCGCGGTGGTGCTCGTACGCAGGGGTGGCGAGCTGGCGTCACTGGGCGCCCTCGATTCGCCGGACGTCACCCTCGCGGTGAACGCCGGGGGGCATCTCGAGCGAGCCACCCGCGCCCGCTTCCCGTCGGCGCAGATCCGCGCGATGGCCGAGAACTCGGCCGTTCTCGGCGAGCTGCTGGCCGGACGCGCTGACGGCGCCGTCACCGACACGCTCGAGGCCAGCGTCTGGCAAGAGCGAGCAGCGGGACTCGATGCCGTCGGGCCGTTCACCCGCGACCGGAAGGCCTGGCTGGTCCGCGCCGGCGCGCCGCGCCTGGCCGATGCGCTCGACGCGTGGCTGGCCGCCCGGGAGGCCGACGGCACCCTTGCCTCGCTCCGCGCGCGGTTCACTCCCGGAGCGCCCCGGGCTGCGACGGCGGCGCCGCTTCCCGCGCTGGTGGCCGCACTCGACGAGCGGCTGGCCCTCATGCCCCTGGTCGCCGAGGCGAAGCGCGTGGCCGGGCGACCCGTCCGCGACGCCGCACAGGAGGCCCGTGTACTGGAGGAGGCCGCCGCGTCCGCGCGCCGTGCGGCCGGCGCAGCGGGTCGGCCGCCGCCCGCCGACGGCTGCGTACGGCGCCTCACCCAGGCCCAGATGGATGCGGGAAGCGCGATCCAGGAGGCCGTCCTGGCCGGCCCTCCTCGAGACGGCGCGCCGCCGCCGGATCTCGGCGGGGTGACGCGGCCGGCCCTCGGCCGGATCTCCTCCCGCATCGTGGCCGCGCTGGCTTCGCTGCCGCCCGGGCTCACGGAGGACGAGGTGCGGCGCGCACTTCGCGATGGTCTCCGGGCACCCGGCCTCGGCGAGGGGCCGCGCGCACAGATCGAGAGCGCCGTCGTGGATTGCGCGCTCCGGCCTGGGCCGTGAATCTTCCGGGATGCCCCAGTCACCCACGCCGGCCGATCCCGCGCCTCTCGTCCCTCCCGATCTCGCAGACCTCGCGACGATGCTCGTCCAGCGCTCCTACCTCGAGGCCGACCGCGAGGAGGACTACTTCGTCCTCACGTCGGGCCGCCGGAGCAAGACCTACTTCGACTGCCAGGTCACCACGGCTTTCGCCCACGCCATGCCGCTGATCGGTCGCGCCTTCCTCGACGAGTTCCACCGGCACGGAACCCAGCCCGACGCCGTCGGCGGCCTCACCCGCGGAGCCGACCCGGTGGCGCAGGCGATCGCCTACACGTCGCTGCTGTTCCCACCGGTGGTGCAGCTGTTCAGCGTCCGCAAGGCGCGCAAGGAGCACGGCATGCGCCGCTGGATCGAAGGCTGCGCGCCACCGGGAAGCCGCGTCGCCGTCGTCGACGACGTCGTGACCAGCGGCAAGTCGGTGATCCAGGCCATCGCCGCCTGCCGCGAGGAAGGCCTCGACGTCGCCCAGGTGGTGGTGCTCGTCGATCGCGAGGAAGGCGGAATGGCGGCGGTCCGCGAGGCTGCAGGCAAGGCACCGGCCAGCGCGATCTTCACGCGCTCGCAGCTCGAGACGCTACGCGAGCGGCTTCGGTAGGCGCCCTCGTTTCACCCTCCTACGGGCGAAGCCCCGACGGACCCGGCGCTCCGAAGAACCGGGCCTTCAGCCTCGCGAGGTCGGCGAAGTTCACGACGCCGTTGCCGTCGAGGTCGGCCGGACCACCCGTCCGGAAGAAGTCCGCCTTCATGCGTGCGAGGTCGGAGAAGTTCACGACGCCGTCGCCGTCGAGATCGGGATCGCACAGGTTGCCGAAACCGTCACCGTCGCTGTCGAGCTGGACGTTCCCGCCCGGGTCGCGGGCGATCGGCCCGTTGGCTGCGTTCGTGCAGTTGTCGGCGTCATCGGGAGCGCCGTCGGCGTCGGCGTCGGGAAGCGTCGACACGATGCGGTAGAGACTGCCGGAGCTGTTCGTGAAGAGCATCTCCCCGAAGCCGTCCTCGGTGATGCTGGTGGTTCCAAAATAGGTCCTTCCGAGCAGCGCCACCGTGATGTCGTCGGCAATCCCGGTGGATGGATCGAGCGAAGAGAACACGCCCGAGCAGTAGTCGGCGAAGATGTAGCGGCCGCGGATCTCGGGAATCACGCCGCGGTAGAGCGTCCCGCCGGTGACGGACGCGCACGGCGGCAGGTCGTGGGAGTACTCGTACACCGGCAGGATCAGCGACGGATCGTTGCAGGGGGGCGACGGCGCCGGGTCGGTGAGGTTGCACCGCGACGCTTCCATCACGTCCCAGCCGAAGTTGCTGCCGCCCGGACCGCCGGCGGCCTCGAAGTCGATTTCCTCCCACAGGTTCTGCCCGACGTCTCCGATCCACAGGTCTCCCGTCTCGCGGTCGAAGCCGAAGCGGAACGGATTGCGCAGGCCGAGCGCCCAGATCTCGGGAAGAGCGCCCGCGACGGCGGCAAAGGGGTTCGACGGCGGAACCGCGTAGCCCGATGCCGGGCCGACGTCGAGGCGGAGCATCTTGCCGAGTAGCGAGCCGAGGTCTTGGGCATTCTCCTGGGGATCGTTCGCCGACCCGCCGTCGCCGAGGCCGAGGTAGAGGAAGCCGTCGCGGGGGCCGAATGCGATGGTGCCGCCATTGTGGTTGCGGTAGGGCTGCGCAACGTCGAGCAGCACCTCCTCGGAACTCTCCTCGCCGCGGTTCGGATCGCTGCTCGTACGGAAGCGTGACAGGATCGAGCGGAAGCGCCCCGCAGTGGCGCCGCTGCCGCACGTAGCGCCCGACGCCGCGGCGGGGTCGCAGGTGGTGTAGTAGGCATAGAAGCGGCGGCTCTCGGCGTAGTCCGGCCCGAACGCGATCCCGAGGAGTCCGCCCTCCTGCTCGGTATTCACCCGGTCACGAAGATCGAGGAAGGGCGTGTCGAGGATCTGGCCAGCCTCGACGATCACGATCCGCCCGGCGCGCTCGACGACGAAGATCCTCGGGTCGCCAGCGGGCGCCGTCGCATAGAGGGGCGCGGCGAGCCCGCCTACCACGAGCTGCGCCTGCACCGG
Source organism: uncultured delta proteobacterium (assembly GCA_963710635.1). Lineage (GTDB taxonomy): Bacteria > Myxococcota_A > UBA9160 > UBA9160 > UBA9160 > MYXO. The sequence goes on along the minus strand of CAVQAY010000002.1, from coordinate 38,398 downwards.
CGGGGCGGCGCACCCGGCGGGCCCCCCGGCGCCGCCTGCCCCGACGAGCCCGAGCAGGAAGGCACATCCCAGAACGTGCAGCCCCCACGTATTCCGCATCCGCTCCGCCTCCGCCAAGTCCAGCTCACCCTGCCGCGCCAGGATAGACCCGACGGCTGCGGCGAGCGAGAAGTTCTCGGGGCCGGCGCCGGGCGGCAGGCACCGCTCTCAGCGAAGCTGCCGCCCCGCGGGCAGAACGCCCGCCCGCATGCGAGCCAGGATGCGGCGGAACAATCCCGGCGCGAGGGTGCGCACCGCAAAGCCCCCGGCCGCGAGCCGGGGCACCGTCAGCTCGTGGCGTCCCCGCTCGAGGGCCCGGACGACGGCCTTCGCCACCTGGCCGGGCTCCACCGCCGTCCGGAGCGCGCTCGGCGGAACGCGTCCCATTTCGCTCGCGCCGACGAAGCCCGTGCGTACGAAGCCCGGGTAGACCGTGAGGACGTGGATCCCGAGCGGCGCGAGCTCGATGGTGAGGGCTTCCGACAGGCCCGTTACCGCGAACTTCGACGCCGAGTAGACCGCTTCGTCGGGCTGCCCGAGACGGCCGGCAACCGACGATACGCTCACGATCCAGCCTCCGTCGCGACGCAGGTGGGGAAGCGTGCAGCGAAGGGTGTGGACGTGCCCGGAGACGTTGGTGGCAAGGAGATCGTCGATGCTCGCCGCGTCGTGATCCTCGAACAGGACGTGGCGGCCGATCCCAGCGCAGGCGGCGACGAGATCGATCCGCCCGTGGGCGGAGGCCGCCTCGGCCACCGCCGTCTCGATCGATGCCGCGTCGCGTACGTCACACGGATGTGTCGTCACCCGGGCACCGGCGCCGAGCAGCCTTCCGGCCGACGCATCGAGGGCGTCGCGGCGGCGAGCCAGGAGCGCGAGCGCCATTCCCCGCGCCGCCAGCTCGGCGGCGAGCGCTTCGCCAATGCCGCCCGAGCCGCCGGTGACGAGCGCCACGCGCCCCTCGAAGCGGCCAAGACGGCGCGGGCTCATTCGAGCCAGGCGCGAAGGTCTGGGCCGAGCACCCGCGGCGCCTTCGCCAGCTCCGCCGGAGAGCGCGATCCGGTGAGGAGCGCGACGGCATGAAGACCCTGGACGACGCGGCCCGCGGCTTCGAGAGCTGCCGCGAGCCCGCCTTCGGCGTAGGCACGCAGCAGGGGCAGCGCCAGCGAGACGGCGTCCGCCCCAAGGGCGAGGGCGTGTGCGGCGTCGACACCGCTGCGGATCCCGCCCGACGCGATCGTGGAGAGGCCCTCCCTCCGTGCGTAGACGATGGCTGCCGCAGTCGGGATTCCCCAGTCGCGCAGGTCGGTCCCGAGCGTCCTCTGACGTCGGCTCCCGCGCAGGGACTCGACGGCGGTCCAGCTCGTCCCTCCAGCCCCGGAGACGTCGACCCAGCGAACGCCGAGCGCGCGCAGCCGCTCGAGCGCGCGGGGGCCGAGGCCACAGCCGGTTTCCTTCACGATCACCGGTACGGAAAGCTCATCGACCAGCTTTGCAATGGCTCCCAGCGCGCCGCGGAAGTCGCGGTCGCCCTCCTCTTGCACCAGCTCCTGCGCCGCATTGAGATGGACGCACAGGGCGTCGGCGCCGATGTCTTCGACGAGCGCCGCGACCCGAGCGGCGCCTGCCTCCCGCGCCTGGACCACGCCGATGTTTCCGAGCAGCAGCACGTCGGGAGCAACGTCGCGCACGCGATAGGTGTCCGCAGTCTCGGGGTGGAGCAGCATCGGCCGCTGGGAGCCCACGCCGAACCCGAGCCCGCACTTCTGGGCGACGGTGGCGAGAGCACGGTTCAACTCGCCAGCCTCGGCGGTCCCTCCCGACATTCCCGAGATGAGCAGCGGAGCATGAAGCCGGCGGCCGAGGATCTCGACCGAGAGGTCGACGTCGGCCAGCGACAGCTCGGGAAGTGCGTCGTGGACCAGCCGAACCTGCTCGAGGAGCGTGGTTCCGCGATGCTCGACGTCCTCCTCGGCGCACAGCCGCAGGTGCGCCGCCTTGCGCTCGCCGATGTCGGTCACGGCACCACTCCTTTCGCGAGCTCCGCCGCGCGGTGCCCCGAGAGCGCAGCGCCCTCGAGGGTCGCGGGAAGCCCCGTGTCCGTCCAGTCGCCGGCCAGGAACAGGCCCCGGACGGGCGTCTCGGCACCGGGGCGAAGGGGCTGGATCTGCGGGTCCGGCGCCAGCGTCGCCGCGTGCTCCGTCACCACCAGGTGTCGGATCACGCGAACTCCCGCCATCCCGGGAAGCGCTCGCCGCGCATCGCCCTCGACGATCCGTGCGATCTCCTCGCGGGACACGTCGCGCCAGGCGTCGGCTCCGCTGCGAACGCACGCGAGGCGGTGTCCCCCGCCGTCGCGGCGGCCATGGATGCGGTCTACCTGGAAGATCCACTGGGTGTCGCAGCCAAGGAGGCCGACGAAGGGCGGCCCGCCCGGATCGCGTTCGAGCCACAGCGTTACCGAGACGATCGGCGTCGCGCGGTCGAGCGCCGCATCGACAGCGACCCCGGGAACCGCGAGACGCCGCAGCGCCGGCGGCGGAACCGCGAGGATCACGGCGGCAGCGTCGATGCGCTCGCCGCCGGCGCGCACGGCCACGGCGCGCCCTGCGTCGATCTCGACGGCGTCGACCGCGGCGCGAGTCCGCAGCATGCCACCTCGGGCCTCGATGAGCTTGCGGCCCGGCTCGACGTAGAGCTCCGAGAGCGGGACGGCCGGCAGGAGGAACCGGCTCCCTTCCCTCGACGCGAGGAGCGCTCGACCCACTACTGCAGCCAGGAGCCGCGCGCTCGCGCGCTCGGGGTCGGCATTGAGGGTCGCCCAGATGATCGGATCCCAGAGCGCGCGGCGTGCGCGAAGCGACTGTCCGAGCGCAGCCAGTTCCGCCGCGACCGTCGTGTCCGGACGGCTCGCCCGCCGCTGGCGCAGGACGAGGCGCTGGCCGGCGACGAGTGCCGAGAGCCGCTCGGCCAGCGACAGGTGGCGGTAGCGAAGCAGGCCGAGGGCGAAGTGGAGCGGCGCGGGAACGCGTGGCGCGTCGATGAGCGCAGTGCGCCGCGCAGGATCCTCCACTGCAGGATCGCAGAGCGGAATCCGGAGCTCGCTTTCGAAGAGGTCTCCGCGGGTCCCGACCCTCGAGAGCAGGCCGAGGAACTCGTCATAGCAGCCCATGAGGGCGTGCTGGCCGTTGTCGACGGCGTCCTGGCTCGCGCGGTCGACGAACGAGCGCGCGCGACCGCCGGCAGCAGCCGTCGACTCGAGCAGAAGCACCGCGCGCCCTTCGTCCGCGAGGGCCGTCGCCGCGGCGAACCCGGCAACCCCGCCTCCGACCACGACCACTCGCCTCATGCCGGCGACCCCAGCCCGAGGAAGGCGCCGGCGGCGATGGCGAGCCGACGCCGCTTCGAGATGCGAACGGGCTCTCCGAGACACGGATATCCGCGGCGATGCAGCTCGGCGAGGAGCGCGCGGTAGATGGCACCCATGGCCTCTGCAGCTCGCAGGCGGCGGCGGTCCTCCGGCGGAAGCAGATCGGCTGCGCGCTCGAAGTGGATCCGCGCCCGCTCGGCCTCGAAGGCGAGCACCAACCTCAGCGCGTCGCTCGGCTCGCGAGCGAGCACCGATTCGGGAGTCACACCGAAGCGCTCGAGGTCTTCCCGGGGAAGATAGATGCGCCCGCTGGCGGCGTCGGCGCCTACGTCCCGCAGCACGTTGGTGATCTGCACCGCGATGCCGAGATTCTCGGCGTAGGCGTAGGCCCGTGCGCTGCGGCAGCCGAGGAGCGTCACCACCAGCAGGCCGACGGTCGACGCCACGCGGTAGCAGTAGAGCCGGAGATCTTCGAAACGTTCGATCGGCTCACGACGCAGGTCCGATTCGACGCCCCGCAACAGGTCGAGGAAGACCTCCTGCGGGAGGCGGAACCGGTGGACCGCGTCGCCGAGAGCGATGCCGACCGGGTGCTCCGACTTGCCGAGGTACGCCGCCGACAGCTCGTCCCGCCAGCGCGCCATCAGGAGGCTCCGGTCCTCTCGCAGCTCCGGGTCGTCGGCGATGTCGTCGGCGAGCCGGCAGAAAGCGTAGACCGCATGCAGCGCCCGACGGCGCTCGGCCGGCAGCATCCAGAACGCGGCGGCGAAGCTCGAGCCGCTCGCGCGAACGATGTGCGCACAGTGGTCATAGGCGGCGGCGAGCCTAGGCTCCACGAAGGGCCTCCCATGCCCGCTGGGGGTGGCGAAGCGTCGCCGCATCGCGAAGGCCTCCAAGCAGCACGCCCAGGCGATCGATGCGGCGAAGGCGCGGCGGGCCGGACTGGACGGCATGGCCGGCGCGGCCGAGGGCACGACACGCTGCGAGCCCCCCGCGGCGGAAGAGCGCGACCTCGACCCGCAGCCTCCCGCGAAGCTGCGCCACGAGGTCGCCGCCGGCCGCGAGGAGCGAGCGGGCGCGCGCCGTCTCGAACGCCACGAGGCTGCGCAGCGCAGGAGAGTCTTCGCCAGCGAGGATCGATTCCGGGTCGACACCGAATCGCGTCATGTCCTCCAAAGGCAGGTAGATCCGGCCGCGCCGCGCGTCGCTCGCGACGTCCTGCCAGTGGTTCGCGAGCTGGAGGCCCGTGCAGATGGCGTTCGACACCGGAGCGAGGCGCGTGTCGTACTGGCCGAAGAGGCGGAGGACCAGCTCTCCCACCGGATTCGCCGAATCGCGGCAGTAGGAGACGAGATCGTCGAACGTCTCATAGCGGGTCTGGACCAGATCCCGCCGGAACGCCCGGAACAGCGAACGGAAGGGGCCGAGGGGAAGACCCAGCTCCCGGACGGCGTCGCCCGCGGCGCGCTGGGCGAAGTGCGGCGCATCGCCGCCAGAGGCCGCGGACTCGAGGCCGCGCTCCCAGGCGTCGAGCGCCAGGAGACGCTCATCGCACGCCGTGTCGCCTTCGCCCGCGCCCTCGTCCGCGAGGTCGTCGGCGACCCGCACCGCCGCGTAGATCGCTGCCAGCCAGCGGCGCTTGGGCCGCGGCAGCAGCAGCGAGCCGATGGCGAAGTTCTCGTAGTGCGAGCGGGCGAGCGCCTCGCAGGCGCGAAGATCCGCGTCGCTCCCGGGCCGGAGGGTCACCGGCGGGCCGCCTGCGAGCGGTCACGCAGCCAGATCCCGAGGGCCGAGAGCGCGAAGTAACGCGGATATCCGTGATAACGCAGGTAGAAATGTCCCGGGAAGCCGGTCCCCGTCCATTCGCGCTCCGCCCACGTCCCGTCGGACTCCTGCCGCGCCACCAGGTACTCGACCGCCCGCCGCGCCGCGGCGCCCGCGCCGCGGCCCGCACCGACGAGGCCCATCAGCGCCCAGGCGGTCTGCGACACCGACGAAGGGCCCCGCCCGCGCGCTGCCGGATCCTCGTAGCTGAAGGGCGACTCGCCGAATCCGCCGTCGGGATTCTGGAGCGTCTCGAGCCAGTCGGCGCCTCGGCGCACCCGCGTGTCGTCGGGACCGAAGCCCATCCGGTGCAAGCCGGTGAGGACCGACCAGGTGCCGTAGATGTAGTTCACTCCCCAGCGGCCCCACCACGAGCCGTCCGCCTCCTGCTGCTCGGTCACGAAGCGCAGCGCCCGCTCGGCCTGTCCCGACGCGAGCGTGTACCCGAAATGACCGAGGACCTCGAGGCCGCGGCCCGTCAGGTCCGCGGTGGGAGAGTCGAGCATGGCCTTCATGTCGGCAAAGGGAATCTCGTTCCAGACCTGCCGGACGTTGTCGACGTCGAAGGCTCCCCACCCGCCGCACGCGCTCTGCATGTTGAGTACCCAGCGCAGGCCGCGCTGGATCGACGCCTGCTTGCGCGGTTCGTCGGGCAGCTCGACACGGTCGAGGAGCGTGCAGATCGCGATACTGTCATCGACGTCGGGGTAGTGGACGTTCTCGTACTCGAAGGCCCAGCCTCCCGGAAGGGCGTCGGGACGCTTCTTCGCCCAGTCGCCGCGAACGCCGAGGATCTGGCGGTCGATCAGCCACTCGGCAGCGCGAACGAGACGGGGGTCGCTCGGCCTCGCGCCCGAGTCGACGAGCGCCTTCGCTGCGAGCACCGTGTCCCAGACCGGCGACACACACGGTTGGAGCATGAGTCCGCCGGGCATGGGCGTCGTGAACGCCTCGACCGCCTCGTGGCCCCGGAGGACCGCCTCGTCGTCGGGGCCGCACAGGGCACGAAGCGCCAGCGTCGAGTTCACCATCGCGGGAACGATCCCGCCCCACCCACCGTTTCGGTCCTGCCGCTCACGGATCCAGCGCTCCGCCTCGCGAAGCGCACGCTTGCGGAAGGGCCGCCAGCCGGTGGCGCGCCCGAGCGCATGGAGCGCTTGGTCGAGGTGCGTGAAGAAGCGTCGCCAGGTGAGCCAGCCCGCTCCGGGATCGAACGAAAGGTCGGCGTCGTCCGGCGGCGTCGCCCAGCACTCGCGCACGCCCCGGCCCGGCTCGAGGGGAACGCGGAAGTCGAGCGCTTGGAGCACCGTCAGCGGAACCACCGTGCCCCGTGCCCACGAAGACATCTCGTAGATGCTGAGAGGGAAGCGGTCGGGAAGGAGCATGATCTCGACCGGAGTCGCCGGAATGCCCCGGGTCGGGAACTCGCCAAAGTACGAAAGCCACATGCGGGTGAAGACGCCCGACTTTGCGACGCCGCCACTGGCGAGAATGAAGGCCCTCGCCTTCGCCAGCGCCGGCTCGCCTTGCGAGTGCCCCACGAGCTTGAGGGCGAAGTACGCCTCGACGGCGAGCGAGAGATGGCTGGGGGCGCCCTCGTAGCGCGACCAGCCTCCGTCGGGGCGCTGGGTCGCCAGCAGGAGCTCCGCGGCGAGTCGGTCGCGCTCGCCGATCGGAAGCCCCATGCAGCGCCGATAGATCACGTACTCGGCCGTGATCGTCGCGTCGGCCTCGAGCGGGAAGACCCAGTGGCCGTCGGGCTCCTGGTCCTTCCAGAAGTGCTCGTGGGCGCGCACGATCGCGTCGCCGACGGCTTCCTCGCCCGGCGGCACCGGAATCGGCCCGGCCGCGTGCTTCGCGACTCCCTCGACCTGCAACAGACCACTCACTTCGATCCTCCCAGCCAGCTCCGGGTCCGCTCTGCGACCGAAGCGGCATCGATCCCCGCGAGGCGCCACTGGTCGGCCACCTCGCCGTGCTCGACGAACTCGTCGGGAAGGCCGAGCACCAGCGCGGGCGTCCCCGGGGCGTGCTTGGCCAGGCACTCGAGGACGGCGCTTCCGAACCCGCCGTGCGCGGCGTGGTCCTCGATGGTGACGACGCCCGCAGTGCGCCGGGCAGCGGCCGAGAGCGTGGCGACGTCGAGGGGCTTGACGAAGCGCGCGTCGATCACTGCCGCTTCGATACCGGCCTCGGCGAGCCGTTCGGCCGCCGACTCGGCCGTCGCGACCGTCTTGCCTACCCCGATGAGCGTCACGTCGCTGCCTTCTCGCAGCACCTCGGCGCGGCCGATCTCGATGGGCTTCGGATCCGGGTCGAGCGCGACTCCGCGCGCGGCCCCGCGTGGGAAGCGAAGTGCGAAGGGTCGGCCGCTCTCGACCGCCGTCGCGAGCAGGTGCTGCAACTCGTTCTCGTCCCGCGGCGCGGCGACGACGAGATTCGGCACCGCACGCAGGTAGGCGAGATCGAGCACGCCGTGGTGGGTCGGCCCATCGGGCCCCACGAGCCCCGCGCGGTCGAGTGCGAACACCACTGGAAGCCCCTGGAGCGCGACGTCGTGGACCACCTGGTCGAACGCGCGCTGGAGGAACGTCGAGTAGATCGCGCACACCGGCCGGAACCCCTCTGCGGCGAGTCCGGCCGCGAAGGTCACGGCGTGCTGCTCGGCGATTCCCACGTCGTAGACGCGGTCCGGATGGCTGCGCTCGAAGACGTCGAGGCCGGTGCCGTCGAGCATGGCGGCCGTGATCGCGACGACGCGCGGGTCGCGGTCCGCCAGCCGGATCAGCGCCTCGGCGAAACACGCGGTCCAGCTCGGCGGGCCACCGGGCGCCGGAGCGTGTCTCGCGCCCGTCTCGATCGAGAACGCCGACGTGGCGTGCCACCCGAACGGATCGGCCTCGGCGGGCGGGTAGCCCTTGCCCTTGCGGGTCCGCACGTGGAGAACCGCCGGGCCGTGGGTGTCGCGAAGCGCTTCGAGGGCCGGCAGCAGGGCGCGCAGATCGTGTCCGTCGACGGGACCGAACGTCCGGAGGCCCAGCGCCTCGAAGTAGCCGCGAGGCGATCCAGTCCGGGAGAGACCGCCGACATTCGGAGCGATCGACATGCCGTTGTCGTTGAACACCACCTTCACGGCAGCGCCGAGAGCGCCCGCGTGATTGAGCGCTTCGAAGGCCATTCCGGCGGTCGCTGCGCCGTCGCCGATCACCGCGACGACGCGCTCGCTGGTCCCCGCGCGGCGGAAGGCCTCGGCCATTCCGAGGGCAGCCGATACCGACGTCCCGGCATGACCTGCGCCGAAGGCGTCGTAGGGGCTCTCCGCCCGGCGCAAGAACCCGCTCGGACCTTCCGCCTTCTTGATCGCACGCAGGCCATCCCTTCGCCCCGTCAGCACCTTGTGGCCGTACGCTTGGTGTCCAACGTCCCACACGATCCGGTCCCTCGGCGTATCGAAGACGCTGTGCAGGCCGACACAGAGCTCGACGGTTCCGAGGCTGCCGGCGAAGTGACCTCCGCTCTCCGAAACCACCTCCACCAGGAACGCGCGCAGCTCGTCGGCAACGGCCTGCAGGTGCTCCCGCGGCACCCGCCGCAGGTCACCGGGCTCGTCGATCTGCGTGAGCCAACGCCCCATCAGCGCACCACCCAGCGGCCGAACTCGATCGCATCACGGAAGCTGCGCGTCACCTCCTCCGCCGCGCTCGGCTCGAAGCCCGAGTGGAGCTTGCAGTGCTCACATCGCTTGTCACGACGCTGGCGGAAGAACTCCCAGTCGGTCTTCTCGACGAGATCGCGGTAGGTCGCGTAGTGCGCGTCGGTGATCAGGTAGCACGGGCCCTTCCAGCCTCGCGGGTTGCGCGTGACGTTGGCCCACGGAGAGCACAGCAGGTCGCGCTCGCCGGTCAGGAACTCGAGGTACAAGGGTGTGCTCAGCACCTTGTGGCGCTGGGCGATCTTCTTGATCCGCTGGAATCGCCTGTGCACCTCCTCCTTGGCCATGTAGATGTCGTTGCCGAGCACCTCGTAGGCGTAGCCCGGCGTGATGAGGAACCCGTGGACCCCCATGCCGTCGAGCATGGTGAAGAGCTCCTCGAGCTCTTCGTCGCTCGTGTCCTTGAAGATCGTGGTGTTGGTCGAGACGCGGTAGCCCTTCTCCACCGCGCGCTTCATCTGCGGGATGACCTCGTCGAAGACGCCGGGCTTGCACACCGAACGGTCGTGGGTCTCGCGCATGCCGTCGAGGTGCACCTGGATCGTGAGGTTCGGATGCGGCGAAACCTTGTCGATGAAACGGTCGAGGAGGATCGCGTTCGTACACAGCTGGATGTGCTTCCCCCGTTCGAAGCACCCTCGGATCAGCTCGGGCAGCGGCTTGTAGATCAGCGGCTCGCCGCCGCAGATCGAGACCACGGGCGCGCCGCACTCGTCGATCGACGCAAAGCATTCGTCGAGCGTCATCTTGTCGTAATACGTGTCCTCGTACTCGACGATCCTCCCGCAGCCAGCACAGGCCAGGTTGCAGGCGTGGAGCGGCTCGAGCATCAGCACCAACGGGTAGTGCTTGCGGCCGGCGAGCCGCTGCTTCGCGATGTAGAGGAAGAGATCGAGCTGAAGTCGCAGCGGAAAGCGCATGTCGCCTACTTCTCCGTCTTGTGGAGGGGAAGGAGCGCCGCGAGAGCCCGCAGCGCTGCCGCCCGGCGCTCGGCGCCGGCGGGGTCGGGATCGACGAGACCGAGGATCAGGTTGCCGTCGAGGAGCGCGACGAGACCCGTTGCGAGGGCGTCTGCGTCGTACTGCTTCGGAAGCAGCTCCTCGAGGGTCACCTTCACGTCCTGGCGAAACGTCTCGTGCAGCTCGAGGAGCATCGGCTGGAGCGTCGTACGCAGCTCGGGCGATTCGAGGACGAACCTCACGAAGGTCTGGATGGCGGTGCGGTTCTGCCCGACGAAACGGTCGTGGACCGCGAAGATCTGGGGCAGCCGCTGGTCGGCCTCGACGTGGAGCAGGCTCTGCTCGAGCTGCTGGCGGAACGGCACGAAGAATTGCTGGCACGCCTCGCCGAACAGCGTCGCCTTGTCGCCGAAGTGCCAGAAGATCGCCGCCCGGCTCACGCCGGCGCGCCTGGCGATCTGGGTCACCGTGGTATGCTCGAAGCCGCGCTGGCCGAACAGGGCCATCGCCGCCTGGAGGATGCGGTCCCGCGTGACGGCCTTGCGATGAGTCGGCTCGATCCCGGCGCCCCCCCGCTCGTCCTCGTGTTTCACGCTCTCGACCTCGAGGCCGCGCGGGTCCGTCTGCCCGGGTGGCGCGTGGTGCGCTGCCGGCCGGGCGAGCTCACGGAGCCGCGCGCGCCGACGCTGGCGTGGATCCGGACGGGCATGGGCATCGAGGCCGCGAGGAGGACGGTCGGCGAGATTCCCGACCTGCCGATCGAGGCGGCGGTGTGTACGGGCTTCGCGGGAGCGCTCGCGCGGCACCTGCCGCCGCGGATGCTCGTGGCGGCCGATCCCCTGCTCGACGCAGAGGGGCGCTCGTACGCAACGCCGCTCGCGGAGGCGCTGGCGACGGCTGCGGAGCGCGCCGGGCTTGCTTGTACCCGCGGAGCGCTGGTCACCGTGGCCCACGTGGCCGAGACGGCCGAGGAGAAGGCGCGGCTCCACGCCGAGATGGGCGCCCTGGCAGTCGACATGGAGAGCGCCGTGCTGGCGGCCGGGCTCGCCGACCGGGGAATCCCCGCCGCCGCCGTCCGCGTCGTTCTCGACGCCGCCCACGAGGAGATTCCGAGCAGCCTCGGCGCCCTCTGGCGGCAGCCGTCGCTGATCGTCTCGGGCGTACGGATCGCGGCGCGGATGCGCCCTTGCGCTCGCATCTCAGCGCGCCTCCTCGAGGCGTGGCTCGGCCGGAGCGCAACCGGCCCGGAGCGCGACGGCTCGGGCTACGACGACGGCCAGCGCGAGGCCTAGTACGCCGACGATCGGGAGATCGACGTAGAACGCGATGGCCGCGTTGAAGACGACGATCGCGACGTAGAGCGCCGGCGCCCAGGCCGCGGGCTTCGGGAGAGGGCCCAGCGGACGCCCGCCGAGCCAGCCGAGCCGCTCGAGCCCCATCATCGAGCCGATCGCGACGATCGCGACGAAGGCCCACCCCAGGAAGTTGGTGAGCGGGATCCCAAAGAAGGTCCCCGGATGCTCGTAGTAGTAGATCTTGCCCAGGAACCAGCGATCGCCGCGCAGGCTGACAGGATCGCAGATCACGTCGATCCCCACCATCAGCGCCGCACCGAGGGCGAGGACCGCCGGCCGGCAGGCGATCCGGCCGCTCGCCGCCTCTTCCGGATCCACGCCCAGGAGCCGGCGCGCCGTGCCCCAGCCGACGAACGAGAGGAAGACGAACGAGAGGGAATCCATGAACGGCACGTTGGAGATCCAAAGCTCCCGGTCGCGCGTCCCATCGAGATAGTGGTAGAGGCCGAATGGGAACCCGTTGCGGGTGGAGGAGTACTCACAGGCGAAGGCGATGCCGAACCCGACCACCATCCACGCCGCCGTTCGCCGGGGGCCGATCTCCGCGAGCGCGATCAACAGGAATGCGGCCAAGAAGCCGAAGACGTACGGGCGGAGCCAGAAGGTGCCGATGAGTAGCTCGATCGTGTGCAACGCCTCGTCCCAAGCGCGCGAACGCACTGGGCGCGCGGCTGCGGAGCATGGGGTTCTCACCGGACGCTGACAACCGATAAAGGCTGACCGGAAGCGGGGTTCCGGTCAGCCGTGCGCGCCCGCTGGCACGCAAGGGCCTTCTTCCTATTTTTTGATGGCCTGGGGCTGAACCGGCCGAGGGGTGAGCGGGCCGAGGGACGTGCCCCTGCCCCCCGAGGAGCGAATCCCGATGAGAGCTGCGAGATGGAACGCCGCCCCGGCCGGGGCCCGGCGCTGGGCCCGCGCGGCGCTCGTCGCAGCGTGCCTCCCGGGTGCGGCCGGCGCGGAGCCCGCGGCGCCTTCGGAAGACGAGGCTCTCGACGCGCTCTCGGCCGAGCTGGATTCCGGCGACCTGGACCCCTTCGAGCGCTGCAATCGCCGGGTCTTCGTCCTCAACCGCGGAATCGACGCCGTCCTCCTCGACCCCATGACTCGTGCCTACGCGTACGCCGTTCCGGACTTCGCGAGGCAATCGATCCGCAACGTCTTCACGAATCTCAACACCCCCTCGGCACTCGTCAACGACCTCCTCCAGCTCGAGTGGAAGGACGCATCCGTCACCACCGCGCGCTTCGTGATCAACAGCACCATGGGAATGGGAGGACTCTTCGACGCGGCCAGCAGCGTTGGGCTCGGGACCCATCGGGCGGACTTCAGCGAGACGCTGGCATTCGTCGGGATTCCGAGGGGCCCCTACCTCGTGATGCCCCTCCTCGGCCCGACCACGGTGCGCGATGGCATCGGGAGCCTCGTCGACCTGGCGATGGCGCCCCAGACCTATGCGCTTCCGCTTCTGGGGTTCATCCTCGTGACGGGCTCCCAGGGTCTCACCGAGAGGGAGGAACACTTCGAAGGGCTGGAGGCGCTGGCCGAGGCGTCGATCGACCCGTACGCGTCGCTGCGGAGCGCTTACCTCAGCAGCCGCAGCACCGACACCGACGAGGGCCACTGACGGCGGTCTCGAGGCCGAACCGGTGCGACGACACGTCGGAACCGGCCCCTGGCGCCGTCACGGGCCCGGAGCCGCGACCGGCTTCGCGGCGAACTCGGCAATCTTCGCTTCGAGGGCCGCGATCAGGCCGTCGAATCCCTCGCGGTCGAGTACGGCGGAGTACTCGCTGCGGCGCAGGGCCAGCTCGCTCACCGTCCCGTTCATGAAGACGTCGATGACGCGCCAGCCCTCGGGCCCCTCGCGCAGCCTGTAGTCGAGCTGGACCGGCTCCTTGTCCGGGATCACCACCCGGGTCCGCACCAGCACCGTGGCCTGGGTCGAAGGCTCTTCGCCGACGATCTCGAAGCGCTCGCCGGTGTGGCCCGTGAAACGCCCTGCGTAGGTCGCGACGCTCAGCCTCCCGAAGGTCTCGGCCAGCTTCGCCTGCTGGTCAGGCGTGAGGCCCTTCCAACGTCCCCCGATCGAGAGGCGCGCCATCGCCGCGAAGTCGAACGTCTTCTCCAGTACCGGCGCCAGGGCTGCAGCACGCCCATCGAAGCCGAGCCGGACTGCGCTCTTCATCACCTCCAGGTAGGCGGAATCGAGCCGCTCGATGGTGGCCCGCGGCGAGAGGCCTTCGGCCCCGGCGGCTGCGGCGATCCCCAGCGAGCACAGCAGCGGAGCGAGCCCTGCGCGGCGCCAGAAGCGAGCGCTCGCGAACCTCGTCGCGAGGGAACCGTTCGTCACGCGTCACCCAGGGCGAAGCGCGCGACCGCATCGGCGAAGCCGTCGGGGTTGTCGATCATCACCGAGTGACCGGCGCGAGGAACCTCGGCCAGCGACCCGCACGCGAGGGCCTGCTCGGCCATTCGCTCCGCCGTGTCTGCGGACAAGATGTCCGACGCGGCACCCCGAACCACCAGGGTGGGACACGTGACGCGCGAGAGGTCGGCCCAGAGCGCCTGCGACTCGGCCTCCATCCGCGCCACGAGCTCCGGCGGGGTGAGGCCGCGGCTGCTCGAGCCGAAGCGCGGATCGGTCTTGCGTTCGAAGCGGCCGTCGTCCCGCTGGCGGAGGCCGTGCCGGGCCATCCGGGCCACTACGTCCGGCCGCGCCAGGGGATACGCGCGCGCGAGCACGCGTTCGTACTCTGGAACGCTCCCGAAGGTCGGTTCCCCTTGCTCGGCGTCGAGCCGGATCCGGAGAACGCCACGCGCGTCGAGATCGGGCCCTGCATCGACGATCACGAGGCCCGCGAGACGCTCGGGGCGGCGCCCGGCGAAGCGCATCGCCGCCCTTCCGCCGAGCGAGTGTCCCACCAGCACCAGCCGCTCGATCCCCAGCGCCGTACAGACCGCGTCGAGGTCGTCGGCGACGGCGTCGTAGTGGTAGCGGTCCTCGGAGCCGCGGTCGGAGTCGCCGTGGCCCCGGAGGTCGAGCGCCAGGGTGCGGTAGTACGGCGCCACCACCGGGGCGAAGTCGTCCCACACGTGGGCGTCGTTGCCAAACCCGTGGAGCAGCAGCAGCGGCACCCCGCTCTCGCTCCACGCGAGACAGTGGAGAGAGAGTCCGTCGGCTCCGACGATTCGTGTCGATTCGGGCACGGGGAGGGCTCCCTGGCGGCAAGAGGCCGCGAGAATACCCGGCATCCTGGCGCCTGCAGCCTGGGTTGAGTCCGGACGAAGGCGGTGCTAGAATGCCGTGGTCCGACCTCGGACCACGTACCTCTCGACCGGCAGATCGTGGGCGATCTCCTTGCCCTCCCTACGGAGTACCGATGCCGACCGACTCCCCCGCCCTCGAGCCCCTCGGCTCGGCGCGCCGCGCCGAGGGGGTCTTCGAGCAGCTCCGCTCGCACATCTTCTCTGGCGCGTACCCGGCGGGGAGCCGGATCCCGAACGAACGCGACCTCGCCGACACGCTCCGGGTCAACCGCGCATCGGTGCGCGAGGCGGTCAAGCGCCTCGAGTTCCTCGAGCTGGTCGAGGTCCGGCACGGCCAGGGGACGTTCGTCCGGGGCGTCGGCACGTCGTCGGCGCTGCAGGTGATCGAGACGCTGCTGCGCGATCCCCAGACCGTGACGACCGAGCTGCTCCGCCAGCTCCTCGAGTTCCGCCGTCACATGACGACCCACGTGATCGAGCTCGCTGCGCGCAACCGGCGACCCGACCACGTCACGCGCGCCCGCGAGCTCCTCGCAGCGGAGGAGGAATCGGAGGGCGATCCCGCACGCGCCCTCGAGATCGACCTCGCGATGAACGCGCTCCTCGGCGAAGCGTCGGGAAACCTCATGTACCAGCTCCTCACCAATCTCTTCACGAAGCTCGTCGCCCGACTCGGCCCGCTCTACTACAACTCCGGCCGCGACCATCAGCGATCCCACGCGAACCACCGTGCGCTGCTCGGCGCGCTGGAGAGCCAGGACGCCGGAGAGGCGCTTCGGACCCTCGGCGAGATGCTCGACTACAGCGAGCGCGCGATCTTGCGGCAAGCGGAGGCGCTCGAGACCGCAGGCCGGATCGGCGCCGGCGCCGGAGCGCTCGAGCCATGACGATGCGGCGCGACCAGCTGCGTTGGAACGGCTGGGGCCGGCTCGGCGAGTCGATGGGTCTGGCACCGGCCCGCGAAGCGTGGCTCCGCTCCGAGCTCGGACGCCGGCTCCAGCATCGCTTCTCACCTCCGCCTCCCCCCGTGTCTCTCGAGGAGATCCGGCTCGCGCCGCCGAAGATCTCGGCGGACACCCAGACCGCGCTGCGCGCGGCCTGCGGCGACGACGGCTTCTCCACCAGCACCTTCGAGCGCGTGACCCATGGTGTCGGTCGGAGCCTTCCGGACCTCCTGCGTCTGCGGCGGGGAGAGATTCCCACTGCGCCCGACGCCGTGGTCCATCCTGCCACCGAGGGGGCCGTGGCGAGCGTGCTGCGGATCGCGGCGGAGGCGAACCTGGCGGTGATCCCCTTCGGCGGCGGCAGCAGCGTCGTCGGCGGCGTCGAGGCGAGGACGCTCCGCGGCCAGGCGGGAGCGCTGTGCCTCGACACGACGCGGCTCGATGCCCTGGTCCGCGTCGACCCCGAGAGCCTCACCGCGACCTTCCAGGCCGGGATCGACGGTCCGGCGCTCGAGGCTGCCCTCCGGCCCCATGGCCTCACCCTCGGGCACTTTCCGCAGTCGTTCGAGTTCTCGACTCTCGGCGGCTGGATCGCGACGCGGTCGAGCGGGCAGAGCTCGAGCGGCTACGGCGCCATCGAGGACATGCTCGTGGGCGTCCGCGTCATCACACCGGAAGGCGTCGTCCGCACCCTGCCTGCGCCGCGCTCTGCCACGGGACCCGATCTGAACGCGCTGGTGCTGGGATCGGAGGGAACGATCGGCGTGATCGTCGAGGCGACGCTCCGGGTCCGCGCAGCGCCGTCGGTCCTCGAAGACCGCGGGATGCTCTTCCGCAGCTTTGCCGACGGCATCGCCGCCGTGCGCGACGCCACGCGTGAGGGATCTCCTGCCACCGTGATGCGGCTCTCGGACCCGGCCGAGACCGCCCTCGCCCAGGTCCTCCGGCACGATCCGTCGCACCGCTTCGATCTCGCGACAGCGGCCCTTGGGCTCCTGGCTCGCTTCGGATACGGCGAGGGGCGGACGGCGCTCATCTACGCCGTCGAGGCGCAGGGCCGGCGGCAGGCCGCGAGCGCGCTGCGCCGGATGCTCGCCATCGGCCGCTCCCACGGCGGATTCCCCCTCGGCCGGTCTCCCGGCCACTCGTGGCGCCGCGACCGCTTCCGCACGCCCTACCTGCGGGACTGGCTCCTCGACCAGGGGATCGCCGTCGACACCTTCGAAACCGCGCTGCCGTGGGGACGCCTCGAGGGCGGCCACGACGCGATCCTGCGCTCGCTGCGCCGCGCTGCGGAGATCCACGCCGGCGCCGGGATCGCGATGGCGCACCTGTCGCACAGCTACCGGGACGGCGGCTGCCTCTACTTCACCCTCCTCTACCCGGTCGACCACGCCAACGACCTGGTGCAGTGGGAGGCGATCAAGCGCGAGGTGACCGAGGCGATCGTCGCGGCCGGCGGGACGCTGTCGCACCACCACGGCGTCGGGGTCGATCACCAGCCGTGGCTCGCGCGCGAGAAGGGCGCTCTCGGACTCGCTGCGCTCCGCGCCGCGCGGACCGCGCTCGACCCACGCAATCTCATGAACCCGGGCAAGCTCCTGTGAGCGGGTGGGGCCTCGAAGACCGGGCACGCGAGCTGGCGAGAGCCGAGCGTGACGGCGTCGACCTGCTGGTGATCGGTGGGGGCATCAGCGGAGCGGGAGTGCTGCGCGACGCGGCGTCGCGCGGGATGCGGGCCTTCCTGGCCGAGCGCAGCGACTTCGCGTCCGGCACCTCGAGCCGCTCTTCGAAGATGGTGCACGGGGGCCTGCGCTACATCGGCGAAGGCCAGCTCGCAGTGACCCGCGAGGCCTGCCGCGAGCGCGATCTGCTGTTGCGGCAGAATCCGAACCTGGTGCGTCCCCTTCCGTTCCTGTTCCCGGCCTACGACGGCGGCAAGCACCCACTCTGGCAGGTTCGCGCCGTCCTCTGGATCTACGCCGCTCTCGCGAACTTCCGCCGCACGGCGCGGTTCGACATGCTCTCCCCCGACGAGGTCGCGCAGGTGTCACGGGACCTGCGGCGGGAAGGCCTCCAGGGTGCAGGCTTCTACTACGATGCCCAGGTCGACGATGCGCGGCTCGTACTGGAGACCGTCAAGAGCGCGCGCAGGCTCGGCGCCGGCTGCGCGAACCATGCAGAGGCCATCGAGTTCCTCCGCCACGACGATGGGCGCCTGTGCGGCGTCCGGGTCCGCGACGCCATCGGCGGCGGGAGCTTCGTGATCCGCGCGCGCGCGATCGTGAACGCGGCGGGCCCCTCGGTCGAGCGGCTTCGCGGCCTCGACCGGCCGGTGACCCGCCCGGAGCTGCGCCCTGCAAAGGGCGTCCACCTGGTGCTGCGCCGCAGCCGCATCCACCTCCCGAGCGCGGTCACGTTCGAGGCGGCCGACCGCCGCCAGCTCTTCCTCGAGCCCTGGGACGAGGAGGTCGCGATCCTCGGAACGACCGACAGCTTCAGTCGTGACATCGACGAGCCCACCGTCTCGATCGAAGACGTCCACTACCTGCTCGCCGCCGCCAACGACGCCTTCCCCACGAAGGGGCTCACCACCAACGACCTGGTGAGCGTCTTCGCCGGCGTCCGCCCCCTGGTCGACGACGGAAGCGCCGAGGCGCCGCCGAGCTCCGTGTCGCGCGAGCACCGCATCTACGAGGATCCTTCGGGGCTGATCTCCATCGCGGGCGGCAAGCTCACCACCTACCGCGCCATGGGAGAGGCTCTCGTCGACCGCGCGATCCGCCTCTCGCCGGAGCTGCGCGCGGCACGCGTCGCCCGCAGCCGGACGGCGCAGCTGCCGCTGCGCGACGACGACTTCGACCGCGCGGAGCTCGAGGCCGAGCTGCGCGGCCGCTACCACATGGCGCCGCGGCGGATCGAACATCTGGTCCGGAGCTACGGCTCGGACGCGGCCCGGCTCCTCGCCGACGCGCCCGAAGCGCTTCGCCGGCCGATCGGCCGCACTCACTTCACGTGGGCCGAGATCCCGTACTCCCTGCGAAACGAGTGCCCAGCGAACCTGTGCGATCTCCTCGAGCGCCGCATGCGGATGGCGCTCTTCGCTGCCGGGCAAGGCCTGCCCGAGATCGAGCAGATCGCGAAGGTGGCGGCCGAGGCGGCCGGCTGGGATGCAGAGCGCGCCCGGGCCGAGTCGGCGGCCTACGCCGCCGTCGTCCGGCGCCGCTACCAGATCGTCGCGCCGGCGGTGCCCGCGAAGGCGCAGCCCGCCGCGCGAGCGAGCGCAGCGTAGGCGGCGCAGCGCAGCCGGCCGCACCCGCGGGACCCGTCCGCTGTATCCTGCGGCCGATGCGCGGCGCGACCCTCGTCATCCTCAATCCCCGGAGCCGCAACGGCGCCACCGGCAGCCGCTGGCGGTCGATCGAGGCGCGCGTCCGTACCGTTCTCGGATCGATCGATGTCGAGCCGACCCGTGGCCCGCGGGACGCCGAGCGGATCGCGAGGGAGGCTGCCTCCTCGGGCGTCGAGCGCATCCTCGTTGCAGGCGGCGACGGGACGACCGGCGAGGTGGTGACGGGCCTGCTGGAAGCGGAGCGCGGGCGCACCTGCGAGGTCGCGCTCCTCCCGCTTGGAACGGGCGGCGACCTCGCTCGCGGGCTCGGCGTTCCCCGCGACCTCGACGCCGCGCTGGCGCGCATCGCCGCGGGAAAGACGCGCCGGGTGGACGCCGGCCGTGCCGAGTACTCGACGCCGGAAGGGGAGCGGCGGCGCGTGGGATTCCTCAACGTCGCGAGCCTCGGGGTGAGCGGACTCGTGACGCGCCTCGTGAACGAGGCACCGAAGACGTTCGGCGGCCGCGTCTCCTTCCTCGTCGGGACGCTCCGCGCGCTCGCGCGGTGGCAGAGCGTTCCCGTGACGCTGCGCCTCGACGGAGAGCTGATCCACGAGGGCCGTCTCCATCTGGCGACCGCCGCCAATGGACGATACTTCGGAGGCGGCATGTGCGTTGCACCGGAGGCCAAGATCGACGACGGTCTCCTCGACGTAGTCATCATCCCCGACATCCCGAAGCTCGAGCTGGTGCGAAGGCTTCCGCTCCTCTACAGCGGTGCACACATCGGGATTCCGGGCGTCCGCTCCCTGCGCGGGCGCCGTCTCGACGCCGAGGCCTCAGGCGGCCTCGTCTACACGGAGATCGACGGCGAGCCCCTCGGCACGCTGCCCGCGAGCTACGAGATCGTCCCCGGCGCCGTCACGCTGGTCGGTGTCGACGGATGAGCCTGTGCGACTCCGTCCGGAGCGCGGCAGAGCAGGTGGCGCAGCGCGCCCGGTCCGTCCGCATCGACCCGGCTGCGCAGGGTGCGCTCGCCGAGCGCCTCGCGCGCGAGGCGCCTTCGGCTCCGGACTACGACGTCGCGCACCACCACCGGGGCTCCGCAGCGTCGACCCTCGCCTTCAACCTCACCCTCGACAGCATCAACTTCGGCTCGGGATACTTCCCCATGCTCCGGAAGCCGGAAGGCCTCTCCGGCTACTTCACCGTCGCGACGGGCCTCAAGCGGCGATTCGACTCGCGGGGTCCCTGGAGCGCGGGGGAGCTGCGGGCGCTCGAGTCCTACGAGCTGGCCGAAGTCCTCGACCAGGACCCGGACGTTCCCGACGTACGCGAGCTGATGGGCCTGTTCGCCCAAGCGCTGCGCGATCTCGGCGATTGGCTCGAGCGCCGGTTCGCGGGCCGCTTCGAAGGCCCGCTGGAGGAGGCCGGCGCCAGCGCCGAGCGGCTGGCGGAGCTCCTCGCGGAGATGCCCTTCTACCAGGACGTCTCCCGTTACGACGAAATCGACGTCCCCTTCTACAAGCGCGCGCAGATCGTCCCATCCGACCTGGCCCTGGCCTTCAGCGGCAACGGAACCGGTCGCTTCGACGATCTCGCCCGCCTGACGATCTTCGCCGACAACCTGGTGCCCCACGTCCTGCGCTGCGAAGGAGTCCTCGCCTACGAACCTTCGCTCTCCACGCGAATCGACGCCGGCGAGCTGCTGGTCCAGGGCTCGCCCGAGGAGGTCGAGATCCGGGCCTGCGGCGTCCACGCGGTGGAGGGTCTGGTCGCCGCAATCCGGGAACGAGGCGGCTCCGCCTGCGCACGCGATCTCGACCAGATCCTGTGGACTTGGGGGCAAGCCCCCCGCATCAAGGCGCGCCCGCGCCACCGGGCACGGTGCGTCTTCTACTGATCGAAGAGGCTCATTCGCTGCCCGCCGCCGTCGGCTGATCGTGCTCGTCCTCGATTTCTCCCACCACCTCCTCGAGGACGTCCTCGAGGGTCACGAGACCGACGACCGTGCCGTCCTTCTGGTGCACCAGCGCCATGTGGCGCCTTCCGCGACGAAAGCGCCGGAGCGCGTCCACGACCGACAGGTCGGGAGTGAACCAGACGGCGGGGCGGATGGCGTCCTCCAGCACCACGAGGCGCGACTTCGCATACAGGTGGAAGAGGTCCTTCGTATGCAGGATGCCGATCACCCGATCGATAGTGCCGTCGTAGACGGGGAGCCGCGTGTAGCCTTCCTCGCGGAGCCGATCGAGGATCTCGTCCGGGCTCGTCCTCCGTTCGATCGCCACCATGCGCTCGCGCGGCACCATCACGTCGCGCACACGCACGCGCGAGAGGCGGAACACCTGGCCGACGATGCGTCCCGTGTCCGGGCGGATGGCACCCGCCTCCTGCGATTCAGAGACCAGGAGCGACAGCTCCTCTGCCGAGTGGATTCGCTGCTCCTCGCCGGCTCGCTCCACCCCCACCAGCCGCAGCAACCCGTTGGCCGTGCCGTTCATCAGCCACAGGATGGGCCGGAAGCTGGAACCGAACACGAGCAGCGGCCGCGCAAAGAGGAGCGCCAGCTCGCCCGGTCGGTCGAGGGCCAGGGCCTTGGGCACCAGCTCGCCGAGCACCACGTGGAGGAAGGTCACGATGGCGAACGAGAGGGCCAGCGATGCCGAGTGGACCGTCACGAAGCTCGCCGCGCCGAGCGCCTCGAGCCGCGGCTCGAGGAGCGTCGCGATCGCCGGCTCGCCGAGGAAGCCGAGACCGATGCTGGTGAGGGTGATGCCGAGCTGCGTGGCGGCGATGCTGTCGTCGAGGTGCTCGATCGCGCGCAGCGCTGCCGCGGCTCCCCGGCGCCCCTCGGCGCCCCAGAGGCGAAGCTGGCTTCGGCGCACCGCCACCAGGGCGAACTCCGTCGCGACGAAGTAGGCGTTCACCAGGAGCACCACCACCACGGCGGCGAGGGCCGCCGAGTGCCAGTGTACGTGGACCGCGGGGAGCCAATTCGGGAGCGCCGCGAGGAGATCATCCATGCGTCACGCCTCCGGTCCCCGCCCGCGGGCGAGTCGGCCGGCGGTCAGGGAGGGGGATTGTAGACTGGGTCGCGTGAAGCAGCAGACCTTCGTTGCCGAGTCGGCGGGGACGCAGTGGGGACCGGCGGGGGCCGGCGCCGTCCAGCTCGATCTCGAACGCGGCGGCTGCTGCGAGGTGGCGATCGCGCGCGACGGAGCGGTCCGACTGCGCGCGGCGGTGACGAGGCCGCTGCCGATCGATCCATCGGACGCCGTGGGAAGGGAGCCCTGGCGAGCATCGCGCGCCGAGCCCCATGCCACAGACGACGGACGCGTACTCCTGCGGTTCGCAGGCCCCGAAGGCCAGGCGAGCGTCGAGATCGGCTGCGACCCGCTCGTGATCCGCGTCCGCGAGCGCGACGGCACGCTGCTGGCGACGCTTTCGGGCCTCGCGTTCACGCCGGGCGGCGGCGGCCGGATCGCTCTCGACGCCACCCCCGGCGACCGCTTCTTCGGCTTCGGCGAGAAGGCCGGGCGCCTCGACAAGCGGGGCTCCGTACTCCGGATGCGGAGCCAGGACGCGAACCTGCGAACCGACCGCGATCCGCTGTATGCATCGATCCCGTTCTTCCTCGCCGTGCGAAGCGAGGCCGGGCGCTCCCGGTCCCTCGGCGTACTGGTCGACGCCTTCGCGCCGTCGGCCTTCGACGTCGCGAAGACGGACCCCGAGCGGGTGTGGATGGAGACCAGGGGCGGAGGAATCGACCTCACGCTCTTTCCGGGGCCGCGTCCGGCCGACGTCCTCCGCCGCTTCACCGCGCGGGTCGGCCGGACTCCGCTGCCACCGCGCTGGGCCCTCGGTCACCACCAGTCGCGGTGGTCCTACGGCACCGAGCGCGAGGTGCGAAGGCTCGCGCGGGAGATCCGGCGCCGGGGAATCCCCACCGACGTCATCCATCTCGACATCGACCACATGCACGGCTACCGCGTCTTCACCTGGGATGCGCGCCGCTTCCCGAACCCGACGCGTCTTCTTCGGGACCTCGCCGCCGACGGTTTCCGCGTCGTCACCATCGTAGACCCGGGCGTCAAGGTCGACCGCGAGTATCCAGTCTATCGCGACGGGCGCTCGAAGGATCTCTTCTGCCGCAACGCCGACGGCTCTCCCTACACGCTCCTCGTCTGGCCGAAGCAGGCGGTGCTGCCCGACTTCAATCGGCCCGAGGTGCGCGCCTGGTGGGGCGAGCAGCACCGGGCGCTCACCGGCGCGGGCGTCGCCGGGATCTGGAACGACATGAACGAGCCGGCGGGCTGGCAGTCCGAGCTGCGGATCGGCCGGCTGATCGCTCCTCTCAAGGCCCAGGACATGTCGCGAGTGGTGCAGGCGGATCCTGTAGATCCCGATCGGCGGGTTCCCCACGAGAGCGTTCGCAATCTCTACGCGCAGCAGCAGTGCCGGGCGACACGAGCCTTCCTCGAGTCCGAGAGGCCCGAACAGCGAGCCTTCGTCCTCTCGCGATCGGGCCACGCAGGGATCCAGCGACACGCCGCGCTGTGGACGGGAGACAACGCGAGCCGCTGGCCACACCTGCGCGAGTCACTGCCGATGCTGATGAACCTGTCTCTTTCTGGTGTCGCTTTTTGCGGAGCCGACATTGGAGGCTTCGCCTGGAGCTGTACGCCCGAGCTCTATGCGCGCTGGATCCAGATCGGCGCGCTCTATCCCTTCGCGCGCACCCATACGATGCTCTTCGCCCGCCGCCAGGAGCCGTGGAGCTTCGGGCGGCGCGTCGAAGCCATCGCAAAGGCGGCGCTCGAGCTGCGGATGAGGCTCCTCCCCTACCTCGAGGGGCTGTTCCGCGAGTGCGAGGCGACCGGCGCTCCCATCTGGAGGCCGCTCTTCTACGAGTTCCCCGACGACCCCGCCGCGGCCGGCATCGAAGACCAGGTGATGGTGGGCCCATCGCTGCTGGCAGCTCCGGTTCTCGACCGCGGCGTTCGCGCGCGGGAGGTCTATCTCCCCACAGGCGTCTGGACCGCGCTCGACGGCGGAGCGCGCCACGCCGGGCCCGCGACACTACGCGTCGCGGCGCCCCTGGAATCGATCCCGCTCTTCGTGCGGGGCGGGAGTGTCCTTCCGACCCAGAGCCCCGTCCAGTTCACCGGCGAGATGCCCGCCGAGCCCCTCGTCCTCGAGGTCTTCACCGGCGCCGACGCCGAGCTCGAGCTGGTCGAGGACGACGGAGAATCGACCGACTACCGGCGCGGCGAGGTGGCAAAGACCGCGATCCGGCTCTTCCACCGCGCCGGCGGCCGCATGCGCCTCGAGCTGGGCGCGCGGCAGGGCGCGTTCGCCATCGCCCCGCGCCCGCTCCGCATCGTGTTCCACGGCGCCACGGCGCCGCGAAGCGTCCGCCTCGACGCCCGTCCGATCGCGGAGCGCGACACCCCGCCGGGCTTCTCGGCACGCGACGGCAACGTCCACGTCTTCCTCGAAGACGACGGCCGCGCCCACGCCATCGAGGTCGATCCGGCCCCGTGACCGATGGACCGGACGCGACGCCCTCACGCACCCGCGTCATTGCCCCGATCAGGGGATGAGGCGGCTCGGCGCTCCGGGCGGGTCCTCTTCGCGCAGCCGCGGCTCGGCAAAGCGCTCGGGGTGCCGGCCCGTCTTGTCGGCGTAGAAATCGCGGATGACGTCCATGTCCGCACCAAAGTCTCCGGTGGGCGTCAGCGCCGGCCCGAATCCGCCGCGCTTGCGGGCGAAGTCGAGATAGCCGAGGACGATCGGAACCCCTGCCTCCCGGGCGATGTGGTAGAAGCCCGACTTCCAGTACTCGGTCCGCGCTCGCTTGCCCTCGGCGGGAACGACGAGCACCAGCGACTCGCTCGCACGAAACCGCTCGACCATCTGCTTCACCAGATCGTTTCGCCGGTCGCGCCGGATGGGGATCCCGCCGAGCGCACGGAAGAACGCGCCCGCCGGCCCGCGGAAGACCGTGTGCTTCATCATGAACGAGATCCGAAGCTCGTAGATCTCCGCGAGCGCGAGCATGTACGGGAGATCCCAGTTCGACGTGTGGGGCGCCGCGATCAGGACGAACTTCGCGAGCGGAGGCGGCGCGTTCTCCGCCTCCCAGCCGGTTCCACGCAAGAGGGCTTTCGCAACGAGCTGCAGCAATGGGGCTCCCTTCGAGTCGGGGCGGACGGTAGGGAGAAACCCACCCGTTCGCGAGGCTACGCTCGCGGCGGAACAGCGAGCCCGAAGCGCTCGAGGACGCGAGCGGCGAAGTCGCGGAGGTCTCCGAGCCTCTCGCTCGCGATGGACTCGAGGATCTTGGGATCGAGGCGCCTGTACTCGTGCACCACCACGTTTCGGAATCCCGTCATCTTGCGCATGCGGTCGGCGAGCACCGGATCGAGCAGTCTCTCTCGTTCCAGCAGCGTGAACGTGCCTCCAAGGCTGTCCGGGAGACCGAGTCCCTCTGTTGCCACCACGTGCGCCGCGAGGTCGATCATCGCCTGCACAGCTCGTTGGAGATTGACGACGACGATGTCCTGCACGTCCATGGGTTCGAGGCCGTGCCCCGCGCGCCTTCTCGCTTCGGCGATTCGGCCGAGGCAGCGATCGAGTGTCTCGACCTTGGCTAGGACGAGGTCACGATCGACCATCGACCATCCGCCGCAGGAGCGCATCCTCGGCCGCGGCCCGGACACGCTTGAGATCCGCGTAGCGTCCGGGAAGGCTCGCGCAGAACCGAGCCAGAAGCGGAGACTCCTTACCGTAGATACAGCTACCCGTCCGGAGGATCTGCATCGCGAGAATCGGCGACGCGGCACCGAGATCGACGAGATCGACGTCACGACCGAGAAGGCGTTCGAGCTCGCCTTGCAGATCGAGAAGCTCGAGGGCTCCGGGGCGTTTTCGGAAGAGCCCCGCAAGATCGACGTCTGAATCGCTCCCTGCGGTTCCAGACACCTCGGACCCGAAGAGGAAGAGCGCATCGAGGCCTAGGCGCGCCTCGAGGAGGCTCACGGCAGCTTCGAGATCGGACCGGGCGAGCACCGGGGAAGGATCGCGCGCTCCGGCGGGCCCTGCCACGCGAGGCGTGTCGGCGACCCGCCAGGCTCCGCCCTCCGCGAGACGGCGCCGGGCGTCTGTTACGCTCCTCGAACCTCTGCGAGCCGCTCGGCCTCGCACCAGCGCCGGAGCCCCCCCATGAAGCGCCACGCCCTCCTGCTGCTGCCCGCCGTCGCCTTCCTGTCCCTCGGCGCAGGGCCCTGCGTCCCGCCGGTCGTCGAATCGGTCGAGGCGTCGGTGCCGGGCTTCGTCCAGCCGCAGACGCCGGGCTCCGGGCTCCCTGGCGAGATGGCTGCGCCGGCAAGGCTCGTGCAGCTCCTCGGGCCGGATCTCGATCTCAACACGGTGAGTACCCTGCAAACGCGCCTCGTCGGCGCCGCAGCGCCGCCGCGGGCGGTGCTGATCGTCGTTCCCGGCTTCCTCGGCAGTGCGGCCACCTTCGCCCCGATGGCCGAGCAGCTCGTGCGCAGCATGAACGGGATGCTCGAGGTCTGGGCGGTCGACCGGCGCCCGAACCAGCTCGAGGACCGCCTCGGCGGGAATCACGCCGCGGCGGGAGCGGCGGCCGGCAAGTTCCCGGCCGTCGCCGAGGGCATGCGGTTCTACTTTGCCGACGAGGACAACCCGCCGCTCGCGGGCATCGGTGGCCCGGCTGGCCCCGAGGACAAGGACGTCGACGCCAATGGCGTGATCGACCCGCGCTTCGAGATCGAAGACGCCTTCGGCGTCTCGCGAAGCTGGATCAAGATGGAGCAGGACGACGTCCGCTACGCCGCCTACTGGGGAATCGACACCTACGCGCGCGACTGGAAGATCCTGGTCGATGCCGCGCGAGAGGTCGTCGGCCCCGAGGGTCTCGTTCTCTTCGGCGGACACTCGGCCGGAACCGGCTTCGCCGGCGTGTTCGCCGCCTACGACTTCGATCAGACCTCTGGGGTCGACGCGGCCTACGAGAAGCTCGACGGCCTCCTGCTCCTCGAGGGCGGCGGCCCGGGAGCGCCATCGGCGAGCCGGCCCGGCCTCGCCCAGTATCTCACCCAGGTGAGCGCGCTCGCGACGCTCGGCGGCCCGCAGGTCTTCCTCCAGAGCTTCCAGGGAATCGACGTTCCCTCGCT
Source organism: uncultured delta proteobacterium (assembly GCA_963710635.1). Lineage (GTDB taxonomy): Bacteria > Myxococcota_A > UBA9160 > UBA9160 > UBA9160 > MYXO. The sequence goes on along the minus strand of CAVQAY010000002.1, from coordinate 11,393 downwards.
CGGCGCAGCGGCCATGGTTCAGGGAGTGGCGGCGTTCTACGACCCGACGGCGCCCGCCCTCGCCCAGCGGACACCCGTCTTCGGCGGACCGCCGATCAGCATCCTTCTCCAGGCGCCCCTCTCCAACCGGGCCGCCATCGGCGCGTTCATCGACGACGACTTCTCGTCCTTCGGCGCATTCCGCGCATCGGTCGGCTTCACCGACGACGGGCCGAACTCGTGGATTCCGACACCGGATGGTGACGGTTTCTACTTCATGGGCAGCCCCACCAGCGGCTCCGTCCGGCAGTGGAAGAACATCGACGACCCGGCGCTCCCGGCCTGCCCGCCGGGAGTCGTGACGATCAGCCCCGGCTGCGCGATCACCGACAACGGCCCCGAGGGAGCGACTCCGCCGGCCGTGTGGGGCTTGGAGCGCGAGGTCACCGACATCGGCGATCTCGAGCGCGTCCAGTTCTCGAACGGGAACTTCGCCGAGTGGTACTACCTCTCCGGCCGGGTGAGCCTCGACCTGCTCTTCGGCCGCGACTCCTCCTCACTCGGCGACGAGAGCCTCCTCGCCGTCACCCAGAACGCCAACATGGACCTCCCGGTCCTGGCCATCGGCGGCAGCAACGGGCTGACGCCACTTCCCGCGAGTTGGAACGGCTACTTCGGATCGATCGCGACCCCCGCGGCCGACAAGCGCATCGCCATCATCGAGGGGTACGCGCACCTCGACCTGCTGACGGCTCGCGACAACGACGCCGTTCCGATAATGCGGGACTGGATCAGCGAGCTGATCGTCCGGAAGCTCGCGCCGTAGCGTCGTGCCTGCCGCCGCAGCCCTCGTCTGGTAGGCTCCTTCCATGGGCGGTTGGTTCATCCTCTCGGCGATCGGGCGCGACAGGCCGGGCCTCGTGGCCGACCTCGCGCAGCTCATCTACGACTGCGACGCCAATCTCGAGGACTCGCGGATGACGATCCTCGGGACCGACTTCGCGGTGATCCTGCTCTGCTCGTCGTCGGCGCCTGGCACGGGCGACCGGCTCGGTGCTGGAGCCAAGCGGCTCGAGCGCGACCAGGGCCTCACCATCCTGCTGCGAGAGCTGTCGGAGGGCCCGCGGCCGGCGGTCCCGGCTCCCGGATCGGTGCTGCACCGCTTGACCGTCGCCGGGGAGGACCGCGCGGGCATCGTGGCGAGCATCTGCCGCGTCCTGGCCGAACGGGGCGTCAACATCGCGGATCTCACGACGCGCAGCCTTCCGGGTCCGGGTGGCTCACCGCACTACCAGATGAGCATGGCGATCGAGGTGCCCGAGCGTCTCGGAGTCGACGCCCTGCGCGGCGACCTCGACGCCGTCGCGGACCGCCTCGTGATCGACGTGCGCCTCGAGCGTTCCTGAGACGGTGCCCGGCGGCTACGGGAACTCCTGCCACCGGTCGGGGAGCGGTCGCTCGAGCACTTGGAAGAAGATCTCGAGGAAGCGGTAGGTGAGCCCCCAGACCACGTGCCGGTCGGGGTTTCCGACGACGATCCCCGGGTAGGTCGCTCCCCCCGCCAACGGATAGGCGTAGTCGACATGGCGCGACGGATCCGCCAAGGCGGGAACGGGTACCCAGAGGGCGCTCTCGACCTCCGGGCTCGGCTTCGGCGGCGACGGATCGGGGACGTGGAAGACGAACGCCGAGACGACGAGCGGGCTCGGCTTTCCACCCTGGCGCCCCTGGAGGTCGTCGAGACGACCGAGGATCTCGGCGTTCGAGAGATCGATTCCGACCTCCTCGAAGGTCTCGCGCTCGGCCGCCCTGCGTAGACTCTCGTCCGAGCGCTCGACGCGTCCACCGGGAAAGGCCATGTGCCCCGACCACGGATCCCCCGCGCGCTGCGCGCGCTCGATGAGCAGCACCTGCGGCGCCGCCGAAGCGCCTCCGAGGACGACGGCCACCGCGGCCTGACCGGCACCCGCCGCGGGGATCAGGCGGGGCTCGTAGGCAGCGAGCGAGGTGCGAACGCGGGGAAGATCGATCACGGCGGCGACAGGGTAGCTCCCGCCTCCGGACCGGGCTTCGGCGGCTGCGGATCGCGCCGCCGGCCCGCGGGCGGTAGCGTTCCGGTGTGCCGCTTCCCCAGGCTCCGGCGAGCGAAGCCGAGCGCATCCTCGAAATCTCACGCAAAGACCGTGACACGGCCCGCGATATGCTCCGCGACCTCACCGTGGACGATCAGGTCGCGCTGGTCTGCGAGCTGCCCGTGGGGGGGCGCGCGCGCCTGCTCGACCTGCTCCCGAACCTCGAGAACGTGATTCCGGCCCTGCCGGAGGCGGAGCTGTGCTTCACCGCGAAGGCCGTCGGGCTCGCCGACGCGGGATGGATCCTCGCCCATGCCAGCACCGACCAGATCCAGGCCTGCCTCGATCTCGATGCCTGGTCGGACCAAGCCGTCGACCCGGCGGCCCTCGGTGAGTGGTTCACCGCGCTCGACGACGGCGGTGAGGAGACGCTCGTCCGCGCCGCCCGCGGGATCGATACGGAGCTGCTCTACCTCTTCCTGCGCAGCCGGATCGCTGCACAGCTCAAGCCGAACGAAGAAGGCTGGGAGCCCGATCCGGGCTCCCAGACCCTCGAAGGCCAGTTCTACTTCCGCGCACTCGCCGAGGGAGACGACGTCTCCATCGTTCAGCGCCTGCTGCGGGTGCTCTTCGAGCACGACTACTGGCTCTATTTCCGGATGCTCCAGGCCCTCTCCTGGGAGGACCCCGCCGAGAACGAGGACTTCGCAGCGCGCTGGCGAAACGGGCGGCTCGCGGACCTCGGCTTCCCGGCGTGGGAGGAAGCCATGCGCATCTACGGCTTCTTGCGGCCGGAGGAGCGCCTCGTGCTGCCCGCGCAGGCGAACGCACTGGCCGAACAGGGCTGGCACCTTCCCGTCTGGAAACCCCGGCTGCCGGTGGCGACCGACGCGCGGCATCTCGTGTTCCGCGCAGCGGCGTCCCTCGATGACGACGAGCGGCTCGCCTTCTTCTTCGCGTTCATCGCGCTCGCGAACCAGGTGGCGGTCGCCGACCGGATGCCCCTCGGAGATGCCGAATCGACTCCGCGCGCCATCGAGAAGGCCGCAGTCGTCTCGAGCCGTGGCCTCGAGTGGCTGATCGAACGCCGCAGCGGCGACGGCGTCTCGCTGCTCCGCCGCGTTCCGGTCGCGCGGCTGTTCCGGATCGGCGCGAACCTGGAGCGCGAGGAGAGGCGCGCGCCGGCCTGAGCGAAGCGAGGAATCGAGCGCGCATTGTTCTCTGAAAAAGAAGAGGGCCCGCGGACGTTCGCCCGCGGGCCCTCGGCTTCGTCGCGGCGCTGGATTAGAGATCCACCGCCTTCAGGGTCTTGCGCTTGTTGCCCGTCGCGCGCGCCTCTGCCGCCGCGATCATCGCACGGACGGCCTTGTCGAGAGCGCCGTAGAACTCGCTTCCGACGTTGCACTTCTTGGTCGCGGCCTTCGTGCGCGACTTCGAGATGATCAGATCGCCGCCCGTCGCCTTGCCGGCCTTCTTCGGTGCGGGCGCCTTCTTCTTGGCTGCCATGGTGTCTTTCCCCTTATCAGCGTTTGGGTCGCGAGCATCGCGCCTTTCGGCTCCCTGCGGCTCGCGACCGCGCATCATAGGCGCTCTCCGCGGGCAGGAAAAGCGCGAACGCCCTCATTTCGGCCTCACGAGGCCGGAATCGAGGGTCTGGGATGCGGCCGTCCCGGCTGGGCGGGCACCCCGTTGCCCGGCCGCGCTGGTATGCTGGCCTCCTCACCCAAGCGAGGCTCCCATGTCCGACCCCCTGCACCAGCCCCTCTCCGCCACCCTCGATCAGCTCCGCCGCCGCGAGCTGTCGGCGGTCGAGCTGATGGAAGCCACCCTCGGGCGCATCGAGGTCGCCAACGCGAAGGTCAACGCCTTCGTCTCCCTTCGCGATCGCGACCGGCTCCTGGCCGAAGCGCGGCAGGCACAGCAGCGGATCTCCCAGGGTACGGCCCGCCCCCTGGAAGGGGTTCCCCTCGGCGTCAAGGATCTGGAGGACGTCGAAGGACTCGTGACGACCCACGGCTCCCTGCCCTTCAAGGACTGTGTCGCCTCCCGCGACTCGATCCAGGTGGAGCGCCTCGAGGCAGCCGGGGCGATCGTCGTCGGCAAGACCAACGCGCCCGAGTTCGGCTACACGGCCATCACCAAGAACCTGGTCTTCGGCACCACCCGGAACCCGTGGAACCTCGAGAGGACGCCGGGCGGCTCGAGTGGAGGCTCGTCTGCGGCCATCGCCGGCGGCCTGGTCCCCCTCGCCACCGCCAGTGACGGCGGCGGGTCGGTGAGGCTCCCGGCGAGCTTCACGGGCTGCTTCGGGCTCAAGCCGAGCTTCGGCCGCATCCCCCACGGCCCCGACGACTTCTGGGTGACCGTCGACACCGCAACCCATGGCCCGCTCACCCGGACGGTCCTCGATGCAGCGATCCATCTCGACGCCGTCTGCGGCCCCCATCCCCTCGATCCCCAGTCGCTGCCTCACCCGGGCTTCTCCTACGCCGAGAAGCTGCGCGAAGAGCTGCCGCCGCTTCGCATCGGGTTCTCGCCCGACCTCGGGTACGCGGTGGTGCAGTCGGACGTGGGCGACGTCGTGGCCGATGCGGCCGCCGTGTTCGAGCAGCTCGGCCACCGGGTCGACCTCGTGAAGGGCGGCCCGCCGGAGCTGGGCCGTGACTGGGGCCTCGTGAACGTCTTCGACATGGCGGCGCGGCTCGGGCATCTGCTCCCCCAGCACGAGAGCAACTTCGGACGCGGCTTCCTGTGGGGTCTCAAGCACGGTTGGCAGATGACGCCGGAGCTGTGGCGTGCCGCCCAGGCGCGGCGCGAGGAGCTGAGCCGCTGGTGCGCGGACCTCTTCTCGCAGTTCGACGTGCTGCTGACGCCGACGACCCCCTACGATCCGCCGCCTGCGGGAGGGCCCTTCCCGAAGGAGCTCGAAGGGAGACCGCTGGCGGAGGCCAGCGTCGCGGGCTTCACGATCCCCTTCAATCTCTCCTGGCATCCTGCGGCCACCGTCCGCGCAGGCTTCTCGAAGGCAGGGCTGCCGGTCGGCCTGCAGATCGTCGCACCGCGTCATCGCGACGACCTCGTCCTCCAGGCAGCGCAGGCCTTCGAGCGTGTGCGGCCACCCGCGACGTGGCCGCAGCTCTGACCCCGTCGCAAAAGCCCCGATCCTGCGGCACGCTCGCCGTCGGGATGGGCGAGAGTTGATCACCATCGCCATGTCGACGGTCATCCGCGCCACGCGCAGCCGGGTGTGGCGCGCGCTCACCGTCCCGGCCGAGGTAGCCGGGTGGGACGCCAGCGTCGTGGCCCCCATCGACGTCCCCCCCGATTACCCGAAGCCAGGACAGCACGTCCGGTGGCGGGCACGGATGAGCGGCCTGCCGATCGTCCTCCACGACCATCCGATCGAAGTTTCGGTGGGAGAGCGCCTGCGATCGCGGATCGCCATGGGGCTGTTCCGGTTCGACGAGACCTACACGCTGATGGACGACCCCGCCGACGCGGAGCGGACGCGGCTCATGATGAAGGTCGTGGCTTCGAACGAGATCCCGGTGGTGGGAGGCGCGCTCGACCGGTTCGCCGTCCGGCAACAGGCCACCGAGCTGGTGAGCGCGTCACTTCGCGCCATCTCCGGGTGGTGCGAACGGCCGTAGCCGGGCGCAGGGGAGACGCGTCGTGATCAGCGTAGTGGGCGCCGGCGCCGTCGGGCTCGCGGTGGGCGCGCGCCTTGCGCGCGCCGGGCATGGCGTCCTGTTCGTGAGCCGCAGGGCCGCGTCGGCACGCGCCATCTCGAGGGGCGGCGTCCACCTGCATGATCCCGCGTCGGGCGAAGCCTGGAGCGTCGCCGACGGCGTCGAAGCGGTGAACGGAATCGGCGCCGCAGGGCCGAGGATCGGCGAAGGCCCCGTGCTGCTGTGCGTACGCGCAAGCGACACTGCAGCGGCGGCGGACGAGCTCGCCACTGCGGCTCCCGGTGCCGTCGTCGTCAGCCTGCAGAACGACGTCGGGAACTGCGCGATTCTCGCGGCGCGCCTCTCGCGCGTCGTCGGCGGCGTCTATCGGCAGACCTGCACCCGCACGGCGGACAATGCGGCCGTTGCGATCGGCTGGGGCCGCGTCGTGATCGGCGCGTGGCCGGACGGAACGAGCGATGAAGCCGAGGCGATCGGCAAGGACCTGCGCGCTGCCGGCTACGACGTGGGCGTCTCGGAGCGGATCCAGGCCGACCAGTGGCTGAAGCTCGCCGTCAACCTGATGAGCGCGCCGAACGCCCTCGTCGATCCCGAAGACCACGAGACCACAGCCTTCGTCCAAATCAAGGTCCGACTGCTCGAGGAAGCACGCCAGGTCTTCACCGCGGCCGGAATCGAGGCCACTTCGTGCGACGGGCGAGACCGCACGCTCGAAGAAGAGATCGCTTTCCAGCGCGCCTCCGTCTCCCGCGGCACGAGCCGCCGCCGGCTCCCCGTCTACAACCAGGTGTGGAGCGCGCTGCGCGACGGTGGCCCGCTCGAAGCCGACGCGTACCACCGCCGGATTCTCGATCTCGCGAAGCGACACGGAATCGAGACGCCCCAGAACGCACACGTACTCGCCGAAGTGGTCCGGGCGTTCGAGGCGCGCCGCGGCCCGGAGCGGGTCCGCGCCGAGGACCTCCTCGCCCGCTGAGGTGGGCGGCCAATATTGGCTGCCGGCCGGAGCGGTTCTTCGTCGAAAAAATCGGGGCCGCCGTGCCGCGGCGCTTGACCCCCCGGAGCGGCGCGCTCAGGATGGATCTCGCAGCGGCGCAGAGGGCACACGAAGGTGCAGCGAGAGTACGTCCTGCTCGAAGGAGTCGACCCGGAGTACGTCACGGCCCTTCGCCGTCTCGGGGAGCGCCTCGATCTCGACTGCTTCGTCGTGGGAGATGGACAGCGCGCGCCGGCGCGGGAGCGTCCACCGGCGCTGTACGTGATCGGAGTCGACGGACGCTGTGACGATGCGCTCGGCTCGATCCGTCAGCTCGTGAAGCCTCGGCTTCAGAACCCGATCGTAGCGCTCGCACGCGGACTCGAGACCGATGCCACCGTCCGGTTGCTGCGCAACGGAGTGACCGACGTGATCGGGCTTCCGGCGGAGCCGACCGAGGTGGCCGCCCGTGCCCTCGGCCCCATCGACGCCGCTCGCCACACCGGCCGCGGAACCCTCGTCGGGCTCACTCCACCGATGCGCGCACTTCGCGCCGAGATCGAGTCTGCAGCCCGTACGCGGTCCACCGTGGTCATCACCGGGGAGACGGGGACCGGAAAGGGCGTCGTCGCCCGCACCATCCACGAGCTGTCGAGCTGCACCGGCGCACTCGTCCACATCGACTGTGCAGCCCTCAATCACTCGCTCATCGAGAGCGAGCTGTTCGGACACGAGCGTGGCGCGTTCACCGGAGCGCTCGGCCGGCGGATCGGCCGCTTCGAGCAGGCCTACAACGGAACCGTCTTCCTCGACGAGATCGCAGAGCTGACGCCTCCCCTCCAGGCGAAGCTCCTGCGGATCCTCCAGGACCGCTGCTTCGAACGCATCGGGGGGACGCAGACGCTCCACATGAACGCTCGCGTGATCGCCGCCACCAACCGAGACCTGCGCCGGGAGATGAGCGAGAACCGGTTCCGGCGCGATCTCTTCTACCGGCTCGCGGTGATCGAGCTCGAGGTGCCGCCGCTTCGCGCGCGGCTGGGTGACGTACCGCTGCTGGTGCAGGCGGGCCTCGCAGAGCTCGCGGCACGGCTCGACCGACCGGTTCCCCACGTGGCGCCGGAGTTCCTGGAGGAGCTGGCGCATCACGACTGGCCCGGAAACGTCCGCGAGCTGATGAACCTCCTGGAGCGGATGCTCGTGCGGAGCGACGCGCGGCGACTCGACGCGGCCGATCTCGCGCCCGAATGGCGCCTCGACGCGCAGGAGGAGGACGACGAGGCGCTGGACGAACCTGAAGACCCGCCCCTCGGGTCCGAGCCGCTCCTTCCCGAAGACGAACGCGCGGAACGGCTGAGGATCATCGATACCCTGCGGCGCAGCGCCGGCAACGTCTCGCGAACGGCCCGGCGCCTCGGCGTCACCCGGAGCCGGCTCCGTTACCGCATCGCGAAGTACGGGCTCATGCACCTGATCCCGGACGACTGACCGCTGGCACGGACCGCAGGCAACCCGCAAGAAACTCCGGATCCCCAGGGCGCAGCCGGGGTAGGATGCGAGTCCGGCGAGGGTGCCGGACCCGGAACTGAATCCGCGGGCCGTCCCGGGGCGTCCATCCTCGTGGGGCCATGGCAGGGGGATGCCGTGACGCTGCCTTCACACACGCGAGTGCTCTCGATGCGTACGCTGCCCGACGCCGAGATCGACGCCCTCTGGATGGAGGGAGAGCCCGAGGCACTGGGCGAGCTGCATCGCCGCTATCGCTCCCGTCTCGAAACGGTGGCCTACCGGGTCCTCGGGGACCGTGCCGACGCCGAAGACGTGGTGCAGCGGATCTTCCTGGCGCTCCCCGGCGTGGAGTTCCGCGGTCGGCGCGAGCCTCTGGACCTACCTGTACCGGGCCGCCTGGAATGGAGCGCTCAACGTGCTGCGCGCCAAGCGCCGCCGCGAGACCCTCGGCGCCGAGGCCCTCGCCCACGCCCTCACCCTCGACCTCGGCGCCCCGGTCGGGCCGGAGGCCCTGGTGCTCGAGGACCAGATCCTGGCCGCGGTGGCCCGCGCCCTCCACGCGGTGAAGCCCCAGCACCGCCGGGCGCTCACGCTGCGGATCGTCTGGGACCTCACCAACAGCGAGATCGCCGAGCGCGAGGGCGTCCCCCTGGCGACGGTCGGCACCTGGCTACGGCGCGGCCGCGAAGAGCTGCGGCAGGGGCTCGGGCCGCTGCTGCGGGATCTGGAGCGGGAGGAGGAATGAACCACCTCGCGAGCGAGACGCCTGCTGGCCGCCCTTCCCGACGGCACCCTCCCGGACGAGGTGGAGGCCGAGGTGAGGGCCCATGCGGCGGCGTGCGCACGCTGCCAGCGGCTCCTGGCCGACTACGCGGCCCTGGAGCGCGTGCTCCGATCGCTGCCGCCGAAGGCTGGTCGAGCCCGCGCCCGAGGCCGACGCGGCCCTCCGTCACGTTGCGGCATGGGCCCTGCCGCGTACCGCGCGCCTGGTTCGAGAGGCTTCCGATCCATCCCGTAGGCGCCGTCGCGACGGCGCTGGCGCTCCTCCTCGGGGTCTTCCTCCTGACCCCGCCCTTCGAGATCGAGACCTCCGAGCCCTTCAACGTAGTGGTCGTGGCCAGGGCCGCCTCGCCAAGCCCGACCCTCCGGGCAGCGGAGGGTTTCCACCCCTGCGGAGCCGGTTCGCCGGGAGCACACCGCCGAAAGCTTCCTGATCCCCGTCGCGATGCGTTAGCCCCACGGGGCCCTGGGCCGGGATCCGGCGTTTCTCCGGTGGAAAGGGCCCGCCTCCCGGCGTTACCATGCGGGGGTTCCAGTTCCAGATCCTGCTCCCGATCGGCCGCCTTCGAAGGCGGCTTCGGGCGTGGAGGCACGGCGAATGAATCGCATCCGCGCGGCCCGACAGGCTCTCGGATGGACACAGGACGAGCTCGCCGAGAAGGCCGGGATCTCGCCGCGAACGATCCATGCCGTCGAGCAGGGCCGACCGTGCCGCCAGGCGACCAAGCGCTGCATCCTCTCGGCGCTCGGCGTGCCGTGGGAGGTTCGCGACGAGTACTTCCCCAAGGCGCGACCGGCTCGGCCCGCGCCGGTGGAGACCGCGAAGACCGCCTAGGCGGACCCGCCGGTCGCTACGAGATCCGCGCCCGGAGCTGCTCGGCGCGCTTCATCGCCTCTTCGACGACTCGCGCCATGAAGTCCGTCAGCTGCTGGGCCGCAGCGTACGGGTCGCCTTCCCTCTGCGCGACGCCTGCGGCCGCCTCGACGCGAAGGCGCTCGGTCTCGGTCCAGTCCTCGAACTCGGCCCACGCCTCCCTCAACACCGGAGTGTGTCGTTCGGGGTCGGCTTCGGCGGCGGCCTCGAGCCGCTGGAACGTCCACCACGCCGAGTCGTCGGATGGCTCGGAGCCGCCCCTCGCGAGCGCCGGCGGAACGAGGCCATCGAGATAGACCGGGAGGAAGACGCCCGTGCAGGGAGTCGCGAACGAGATCCACACCGGCCACGGCACCGACCGGTCGCGAGGAAGAGGCGCCACCAGGCTCGCCGTCGTCGGTCCCATGACGAAGTTGTGCGAGCAGACCGTGAAGAAGCGCTCCTCGTCGGGCGTCGCTCCCGGGCGCAGGACCGGCCCGCCGTCCAGGTGGTCGCGCAGCGCGAGCTGCATCGACGCCATGTCGACGCGTCCCTGGTCCCGCAGCAGCAGCTCGCGCATGCGGCGAAGCCGTCCGTCGGAGATACGGCCTGGAACTCCCGGATTGCGGTAGGCCGCCGCGACGTCGAGGCGGCCGGTCCCGGTCCACCACCCCGACGCACGGGCGAAGCTGTCGAGATCCCGCGAGCCGATCTCCCAGTCGGCGCCCAGGGAGATGTGGTTCGAGATCGCGTCGAGGGTGACGCGCCGCGCCGCCCAGCGGCGGCCCGACGTCTGGAGCACCCAGGCCTCGTCGGGGTCGGCCAGCAGGAAGCCGTTGTGGTAGCCGGACCCGTCCGGCGCGAGGGCCGCGCCGCCCTGACCGTGGGTCTCGAGCAGCGTCGCGATCACCTCGAGCGCCTCGCGCGCGGAGCGCCCGCGCTCGAGCCCGAGGCGCACGAGATCCATGCCGATCAGGCCCGGACGCTCCTCGACCGGCTCCTTCGAGAAGACCGTCTCGTTGCCGATCGCGACCGCGTGCTCGTTCACCCCGTGCTCGAAGCCCCAGACCCACCACGGCGAGTGCCCCATCACCCGGTAGGTCTCGGCGACCTGGGGAATCTCGACGTGGGTGCAGCGCACCGTCGATCCCGGCGGGTGCATCGCCGCCGGAAACTGCACGAAGGGCTGGCACTCGAGGGCCTTGCGGTCGCTGTTCTTGGCGAAGAGGGTGACGCCGTCGGCCGTGGCGGAGCCGACCGCGACGAGGCAGTCGCACATGCCGGCGAGAGTACCACCCCTCGCGCGACCCGCGCAGCCCTCGGCATCGCGCCGGCTGGTGGCGGCGCGGGGGGCCGTCGGGTATCCAATGATGAAGAGGCCGGTGCTCCTGCCCGGCCCGAGCAGCGCGGCCCGCCCCGGGCCGTTTCGCGCGCGCCGGTAGCTCAGCTGGATAGAGCATCAGGCTTCGAACCTGAGGGTCGGGGGTTCGAGTCCCTCCCGGCGCGCCATTCGTACCGTCCGATTTCGCTTTCAT
>CAVQAY010000001.1:0-1191403 GCA_963710635.1 uncultured delta proteobacterium | reverse complement strand
CTCACGCGTTAGCAGGGGCACCGCATCGCGTGCGATCTCCGGCCAGTCGGAGCTGGTGGGAGTTTGGTGGGACTCGCCAGCGTGAGCGAGACGCGCGAGAAGATCCGCCGGCACCTCGCCGGGCTCGAGTACCATCGGTGCGCGATAGCTGTCGCCGCCCGCCCATCGCGCGTAGTGGCGCGCGGTCACGGCGACATCGGCATGGCCGAGCTGCTGGGAGACGTAGCCGAGCTGGACGCCCGCCGTGAGGAGCTGCGAGGCGTAGGTGTCGCGGAGGTCCTTGAGCGCCCGGTGCCCGATCTTCGCGCGATCGAGGATGCGCCTCCACTCCCTGTGGCGGAAGTTGCCGGGCTCGATGCCCTCGAAGACGAGCGCCTCGGGCCCGGGTTTGAACTGGGCGTGGTAGGCCTCGGCCAGGACGAACCTCAGGCGCCTCGACAGAGCCACGCGGCGTGCTCGGCCGCTCTTCGGGTCCGTGAGCTCGCCGCCGCGCGGGCGGTTTCCGTCGATCACGAGGGCGCGCCCCAGATCGTTCTCATCGGCTCCCCACACGATGCGGCCCCAGCGCAGCCCGAGAGCCTCGCCGAGACGCAGGCCGGCATCGAGGAGAACGAGCACGAGGGCCTGGTGGAGCATTCCGTCCCGCTCGGCGACCGTGGCGAGCTCCTCGAGCTGGGCCGCTTGCTTCTCCTTCCCGCGCCGGACTGCGTCGGCTGCCTGGTGCCGGTAGAGGGCCGCCTGCGCCACGCCGTGGATTGCAGCGGCCTCGACGAGCCTCGCTACCTCCTCCGGCGACTCGATCGGCCGCACATGCCGGCCGGGCTCCGCCTCACCACGGCCGCGCTTCGACCGCGACCGTCGCGCCAGCGACTCCCGGAAGTCGCGCACAGGGCTTCGCTCGAGGATCCCGAGATCCTGCGCGTAGGCGAGCACCGCGGCGAGCGCGTCGAAGTAGCTGCGGCCCGTCTTCGTCGACCGTCCCGCGCACTGGATCTCGACGTTCCACCAGTCACGAAGACGCGCAGGCGTGATCTCGTCGAGGGGGAGCGCGCCGAGGAAGCGGATCACGCGGCCTTCAGGGGCCAAGTAGACGGCCTCTCGATCGTGCCGCGTCGTCTCGGCCAGGTGTGCCGTGTCCTCCTCGAGGTAGCGCCTCGCGAAGTCCGCCAGCTTCGGCACCGCACCGGCAAAGAACGGCACGCGGCCGATGCCCTTCGCCTGCTCGTAGAGGTCGCGGAAGGCTGCCGCGTCTTCCCAGCTCGCGGTCTTCGTCGAGAGTTTGATCCGTCGCCCGTGGGCCTCGCGCTCGTAGTAGATCACGCCGCCGCGGGCGTGGAGGTTGCGGAACTTCGGGCCCTTGGGCTTCGCTTTCATCGAGAGTCGTCGCATTTCCTGTCGGTGCTGACTCGTGCGTAGATCGCGGCCCTCACTATGGCCGCCAGAGCACGACGAGTGCCGCGCACGCGCCTACGCCAGTTAGCGCCGCACCGACAACCGTGGCCCAAAACACCGCCTTCTGAAGCTTCCCGGCCGTAGCGTCGAGGTCGATCATGGTCTGGCGGAGCCGCTCGGAGAGGCGCCTTTCCAAGATCGATTGGATTGCGTCACGGTAGGCCGTGAAGCGCCCTTCGTGAATACCGCTGGTCGCCATCGCAGGAAGTGCCCGAATCAGGAGTGCATCGTCGGCAGCCTCCAGCAGAACAAAGACCTCCTGATCTCGTGCCGCGATCCCGAGATCCCGGACTTGCATCATGAACGTCGTCAGTTCCTCGTCTTCGCTCATGCCCTTTCCCTCTCACTCCCCCTCTCGACCATCTCAAACACCTTCTCGCGTGAGGGCGCGTTCAAGGCTTCTCTCCCTGATGTGCCTCGTACCAATCTCGCGCCAGCCTCTCCGCCTCGGCCACCTGCTCCTTGGTCATCTCAGACTCTGTCTTCTGACGGATGTCTGCTACGCCATCCAGTCCAGAGGCCGCAGCGAGGTTGAGCCACATGTGCGCGCGAACCAGGTCTTTCGGGACGCCGTTGCCATTGTTGTAAGCGGCGCCGAGGTTGTACTGCGCCCTAGAGTGACCCTGATCGGCTGCCTTGAGCCACCACATGATGGCCGTGGCCACGTTCTTCGGAACCCCTGCGCCGTCGAAGTACGCGTTGCCTATGTTGAACTGAGCCGGGGCGTATCCTTGCTCCGCCGCCTTGAGCCACCACTCGACTGCCTTGGCAGTATCCTTCGTGACGCCCTCGCCGGAGTCGTATACGACTCCGAGGTTGTACTGCGCCTTGGCGTATCCCTGCTCGGCCGCCCTGCGCCACCACTCAGCCGCTGTCGTCGCGTCCTTCGGGATGCCCCAACCTTCTTCGTACATGAGGCCGAGAAGGTACTGGGCCGCGGCGATCCCCTCCTCGGCTGCCTTTCGCACGGACTCCACTTCGGAACTGCTCGGCATCGTGTCATCGGCCATCGCGAGCGAAGGCACCAAGCAGACCACGAAGGCTGCGGCCCATGCTCCGGACAGGAGTTTCGCCTTCATCGCTTTCCCCGAGTTGAGGCCGAGGCCCGGCGGAGCCCTTCCGCCAAGAGCTCGTGAGCCAGCGTGCTCGCCGGCAGCCTCCGCTTCGCGGCCAGGTCGCCCAGCACCTTCGCCTCGGCCAGCGTCAAACCGACCGCTACCCGCACGTTCCGCAACGTGTTCGGCGGCACAGGCTTCCGTCCCGCCCCCAGCCGCGGGCCCCCACGCCCGACGTTCACCTCTGGTGCCATGACTGCCCCGTATGGTTGCACAGTAATTCAAACACGGTGCAACATCGCGCCAACGGAGGCCAAACATGCCGAATCGAGTCGCCTCTTACGCCCGTGTCAGCAAGTTCGATCAGGCCGCCGAGTCTCAGCTTTTCGCCTTGCGCCAGTACGCCCAGTTCCGAGGCGTCGATCTCGGGGAGCGCGACCAAGGCATCGAGACGAGCATGCCGCCTGTCAATGGGCGCCATTTCTTGCGGAAAAGGAGGAAACCTACTCTCGCGCACCTCCCTTCTGGTTCTTCCCTCTCCTGGTCCGGCCGAAGGGGGTCGATCTCCCGGAAGCCGGACGGCCTTCACCCCGCGCTTCGGCTCGGGTGATGTTGCGCACGGGCCGTGGTCGCGCTCTTCTTCCCTCGGGTCTGCGAAGCCGCTGGCGATCATGTGAAGAACCTCTCGGCGAAGCTGTCGCGCTTCGGATCTTGCGGCGGCTCAATTCCGATCCGAGCCCTGGCGGCCGGCGTGAAGCCGAGCTCCCTCAGGGCGACGAGGAGCAGATGCCACTCGGCGTTGCAGATGCGGACCTCCGGCCGGGGAACGATCCGCCCCCGCGGCGTCGTCTGCGTCAGGCCATTCTTCTCGAGGTCCGCTTCGAGGGCCTCAATCCTCGACCAGGTCTCGCAGTACATCGTGAAGATCGCGCGATCGAGCGAGGTCAGGATGTACCAGGCCGACCGTGCGGCTCGCCGCCACTCGGCCTTCGCCCCGTCATCGATCCAGTCCGGAGGCGGCCCAATGGGCTTGAAGCCGCTCGGCGTACGTCCCACGCGGATCGGCCTCTTGCCCGGGTTTCCTTCCAGCGCTCGCAGCTGCGGGGATTTCCCGATCGGTCCTCGACTACCCATCAGCGTTCCTCCTGCGCGAAAGCGCGTTTCGTGAAAACCTGCGGCCGCGTGCGCGGCCAACCCACCGCGTTCAGGCCCCCATGAGGCTCCAGAGATCCGAAGCCCCTACCCCCTGCGCCGGTTGCCGAAGCCGCCGTCACGGCCCGCCGTCTTGCGTGCGTGACACGAGCGGCAGCGTGCCACCAGGTTGCTCGAGTGATCGCTGCCGCCTCGCACGCGAGGCAGGGCGTGATCCACGTCTACGGCTCGCGCGCCACACTGGCACCACGGCTGCACCTTGAGCACCTCGAGCCGCAGCCGCTGCCACGCGCCGCCATATCCGCGCGCGGCGGTCGAGGCCCGAGGCACGATGCGGGGCGCGGGCCGGTGCGCAGGGCAGTAGCCCGAGGCTACCAGCGCGACGCACCGGGGATCGCGGCACGGTTGAAGAGCGCGCGTCGGCATCAATCACCTCCACCCTTCGGGCATGGCCCCAGGAAGCGAGAACGATGAGGGATGCGACTCGAATCCTGCTGCTCCACGAACGCAGCGCCTGAGGCATCTCTCGCCGCATGGAAGCGACTGGCGGGCGCACCGACACGAGAGGTCACGCTGGAAGTCGACCGAGCCGTTGCTCCCGGCCGGGTGACCGCATACGGACGTGTCTTTCCGGAAATAGGGGATCGCGCGCGCGCGCTACGCGGACCTCCGAACTCGGGTCCGTATCCGGTCATGCGGTCGCCTCGCCGCGAGATCTAGCCGCGAGGATCCCGATCCCTCTCCATCCGCGTGTCCTTGAGTCCCCTCGTCGATCCTTGAGGAATCCCCTCTCGCTGAGCGCGGTGCCAAACGCCTTCTGCGTGAGCACGTGCTTCTCGCCAGCCTCCTCCGCCCACTCGCGGTACGCCTTGAAGAGATCGCCCGCCGGAGACCAGCAGCCCGAGTCGGCGACGCATGCGTCGTCCAGGAACTGGCCCAGGACGTCTTGCTCTTGGCGGTACTCGCTGGTTGCGGCCAGGACGGCGGCCGGCGGCTTGAGGCCGACAGAGAGCCACGCCCGACAGCCCTCGACAGCCCATGCAAGGATGCCGGGTAGCTCACCGCGGAGCCGTTCGGCGAGGGTGCGGTCTCTCTCGGCCTCGGGGATCGTCACCGTGAACGGGATGAGGCAGATCCGCCGCCAGATCGCCTCGTCAGTTCCGCGCACGGTCGGCCTGTGGTTCGTGCTGATCCAGAGCTTCGCCACGGGGCGAAAATCAAACCACTCGGCCCGCATGAACCGTGCCGAGATAGTGTCGCTGCCAGTCAGCTCCTTGACCCGAACCTCGGCCAAGCGCCGACCCTCCTCAGTCTCAACGGCCGCCACGAAGCGAGCTCCGCGAAGGCGAGCCACATCGTTCGGGATCCCGCTCTCGCGACGCGCGAGCAGGGTCTCGGCGGGCGTGCGCTGCGCGTAGTCCCCGAGGAGCGCCATCACGGTCTCGACGAATGTCGACTTGCCGTTGGCGCCTCCACCCCAGAGGATCGCGAGCTTCTGCTCCTGCGTACTCCCGGTGAGGCTGTAGCCCGTGAAGCGCTGCAGAAAGGATCGCACCTCGGGGTCGGGCTGGATCCGCTCGAGGAACTCGTACCAGAGGGGCGCCTCGGCATCGGGGTCATACAGAGCCTCGACGCGCTTGGTGAGGAGATCACTGCGGCGGTGCGGCCGAAGCTCGCAGGCCCGAAGATCGATCGTCCCGTTCTGAACATTCAGGAGCCACGGGTCCGCGTCGAGCCGCTCGTGCCGGATGGCGACATGCTTGTTCGAGGCCGCGAGCTGGATCATCGCTCCGATGCGGATGGCGCTCTCGCTGGCCTTCGCCCAGGCGGCGATCCGCTTGCGCTCGTCGGCGGCCGTGCAACGGGCGGCCTCCTCATAGATCGAGCGCACGGCCGCAGTGGCTCGCCGCGTGCTCTCGCCTGTGTCGTCCATCGCGAAGCGCGTGCCATCCCACACGAGCCAGCGACCAAAGAGCTTCACATGACGTAGATCATCCCCGTGTGCGCAGATCAGCCGCTCTGCGTTGCCGAGGTCCGTCAGGTGCTCGACGGGCGTCTCGGGCTCGGCCGTCGCTTCCGCGCTCGAGGGCTCGGCTCTCGTGAGATTCCGGGTCGCGATCTCCACAGTGCTCGCGACGTAGCGGCGTCGAAGGCCTTTGGCGCGCACCCTGGGGTCAGCCCACCCACGGCGGAAGGCCACCAAGAGGGCTGCGATCTCCTGCTCGCGCCAGCCCGCCCGGGCAACGATCGAAGCAAGCGCGAGGTCGTAGGCCGAGAAGTCCGGCCCCCCGGTCGATTTCACGAGGTCGGTACGGCGGCGCTCCCACGTGGCGCGGAACGCCGGGTGGTTCGCGAGCAAGGCCTCGAGCTTCTGCACCGGCGGCTCAGCATCGCGGTGCACGATGAGGGTCTCGGCGAGGTCCGCGACCCGGTCGCTCGTATCACCGGAGCCTGCCTGCGACTCCGCGCCGAACACCCGCTCGTGAAGAGCGAGGATCTGAGCTCTCCGGTCTTCGATGGTCTCGCGGTCACCCCAGACCTTGCCTGTAGCCGTAAAGAAGCGGCCGGTCTCGTACATCTCGACGTGGGCGTTCTTCCTGCGCCCGGTGGGGAGCATTGCGCGACACCAGAGCTTCAGACCAAGGCCGCTCGGAGATACCTCGGTGTACGTGTCGAGCTGGCACACAATCTCGTCGGCCCACGGCTCGAGCGTGCCATCCTCGCGGATGCAGTCGTCGAGATCGACGCCCACGTAGGGATCGGACTCGGAGAAGACGAAGCCAATGCCGTCGAACCCCTGCTTCACGGCGGCCGCAAAGCACGTCTCGTACGAGCTCCACGTGCTCGCGTTCGTGCTCTTGGCGAGCATCCCGTTCGGCTGGTACGGAACCTTCGTCTGATCGCCACCGCGCTCCTCGAAGCGCCAGCAGACCCACTGCGGCAGCATCGCGAGCTCCCGGACCGCGATGATCTCGAGTGAAGGCAGCGGCGCCTCCGGGCGCTTCGGGAAGGTGGCGGTCATGCATGCTCTCCGCGGAGAGCGCAGAGCACATGAAGCTCTCGGCCGTCGCCCTGTCCACCGCGGTAGTAGCCGCAGCAGGACCCGCCGCTACCGCTAACGCAACTGCGGTCGTCGCCCGCCGAGCACCATCCCGGAGCGGCGGTGGTGCCCTCGCTGCCGTGCGGGAGAGCCGGAACGAGGGCGTCCAGGAAGTCGAGCTCGTGAGCGAGGTGGCGTTCGTGCGGGGTGATCTCGCCCGCCAGCGGCGACCTCAGTGCCGCGAGAATCCGCCGGCGCCTGAGTAGGAGGCGGCGACGTTCCCAGACCTCGGCGCGAGCATGGTGCATTGCGGCGCGGCGGGCACACAGGCGGCCGAGCACGCCGTCGAGGCCATCGAGGGGGGCCGGGTGCGTTTCTGAGGTCTCGGTGTAGGATTCTGCCATTCCGTCCGTCCTGACTCGGGCCACCACCTTTCGCGGGGCGGGTGGCTCGAGTCGTCTCAGGGCCGTCCCTGAGACGTGGGTGTCTCAAGGCGTTCCCGGAGCGCGGCTCTCGCGCTCAAGGACTTCACGCAGACGAGCGGCAGCGTGCGGCGTCGCCTTCACGCGCTTAGAGCGGACCCAGGTGATCACCTCGGGCCAGAAGACGCGGACCGTCCTTGAGCCGAGGCGGTAGCCGGCGAGGTCTCCCGACTTCACGGCGTCGTAGAGGACGCGGTCACGGCAGGGTAGGCGTCGCGCCGCGGCGCGGATCGCCAGAAAGTCTCCGTTCCCAATGCTGCCCGACGCGGCCATGAGAGCCGTATACCCGGGCGCCTGGGTGCGATCACACGAAAAGAAAGCGGGCTTCCCCTTCGTACTGCGCTAGGCGCCCCAATCGCACGGCAGGTCTCTAAGCCCCTCGCTCAGGAGCCGCACGTAGTCGCGCTCGTCGAGGGAGGACCAGACTCGGGACTCCAACACCTGACGTGCTTCCGTCCGAACCTGCTGCAATCGACGCAAGCACGAGGAACGGCTCTGGATCCCGTACCACTTCGTGATCAGCTCGACGGCGCCCCAGGGCTCCATCGGCCCATTGACCTCGCCGCGATGCGGGTGATCGGCGGCGAGGCTCCCGTTACGCAGATCGACGTAGTCGAAGGCGAGATCGCGCTCGGTCCACGGCTTCTGCGGATTGGCGTTCGCATCGATATCGAGAGCGAGCAGCGCCTGCGCTCTTCTCTGCCCGAGCGAGAGGTCAGGGCGAAGCATCTCGCGCCGGGCGTTCTCGATCTTCGCAAGGAGCCGCGCCTCCGCATCGCGGTGGATCTCCTCACCTGTCGCCGTCCACTCGCTGTCGAGGGGCTCAGGGGGCGGGACGTGCCTCTTCTTGCGTGCCACGGCCGCGCGCTCCATCGCGGCGCTCCGAAGGGTGCAAGGTGGGGCTGGCGGCCGGAGCAGGCCGCCCGGGTTGCAATCCCGTTGCCCCGGGTCGAAGCGTAGCGGAACAGGCGGTGGCAGGGCCCGCGTGTGACATGTCGCCGGCCTTCAATGCTGATGGCAGCCTGGAGCCCGCCAGTCTCAACGCCCTTCCGCCATGCGGACGAAGTCGCTCTCGCAGAGGATGCGAATGGGCTGGCCGCCCGCGATCAGGGCTTCTGCCTTTCGATGCTTCGAGCTCTTCTCCTGGCCGGCAAGCTTGCGCACGTCCTGATCCCCGACGACTAGCAACGTCGTCCTCTTCGTGACCGACATGGCGACGTCGCACCCGCACGCCGCGGCCCGATCCGCGGCTTCTCTTCGGGGTATCGTCAAAGCTCCGGTGAAGACGACGACCTCCTCCGCGAGTGGGCCGGTTGGATCTCCGGCGCGCGTGATAGGGCTGGGGTCACTGATCGGCTGCGTCGAGCGTACGAGCCAGTCCTCCAAGGACATGCCCGTGTCCGCGATGGCTCGCAGTAGGATCTCACCCGCTGCCCGCGCGTCCTCCTCGGCTCTATGGTGGGTGAACGAGATCTCGCACCACTCGGCGACGTCTGCGAGGCCGTAGCCCGACTTCGCGAACTGCTCCCACGCGCGACGTGCTACGCGAGCCGTGTCGAGCCACCGGCAGTCGATAGAGGGCAGGCTGTACCGCGCCGCTGCTCGCGTGATCGACACGCGGTCAAAGGCCGTGTGAGAGACCACGATGCGACCGCCCAGCAGGGCGCGGAGCGGTTCGAAGACGTCCCCGAACTTCGGCGCGCCGCGGACGGCAACCGCGTCGATGCCGTGGATCGAGACGTTGACGTCGTTGAACTCGTCCTCGGGATCGATCAGGGACTTCCACGTCCGGAGGGGGCCGGACGGTCCGAAGACGACGACTCCGACCTGGCAGATGCTCGCGAGGTCGGGGTTCGCCGTCTCAACGTCGATCGCCACGAACTCCATCGGCGCATCATCGCGCGCGAGGAGGCCGCGCGGCAAGCCTGCGGACTGCGCATGGCCAGTCGTGCAGGGCCTCGAGGCCACCCCCGGCGAGCCTACCGGCAGGACGCTGAAGGGACGGGCCGTCCATCACGGCCGTTCGGGCTGGAGAGCCTAGGCCCCGGGGGAAGCCTAGCGTGGGGAGCGTGCAACGCGGAGATCAGACGCCTCAACTCCGGCATCTGGCTCGCCAGATCCTCATCGGGAATGCGCCCCGGGGCGCCGCACCACCCTACCCACGCCGAGCGCGTCGCGCACACCGTCCGACCCGATCCTTCCGGGGGCCCGTCGGGGACCTAGGCTCACCCCCGACCACAACGCTACCGGCCGATACCCCTCAACCAAACGGGGAGTCCTGGCCTTGAGGGCTGGGCCGACCGCCTCGAAGCTGCACGGTGTACGATGGGCCACCGCCGCCCTCCTCGGCGCGGCGGCTGGGGTGAGCGTCAGCGACGGGAGGTCCTCAATGGCAACAGTGCCGAAGAAGGTGGCCGAGCGAATCGTCGCCGGCCTAAAGAAGTTTCAGCCCATCTTGGTGGCTGCGAAGGCACGCGACGTCAACGAATCGGACACCGTGGTCCTGGTGACGGACCTGCTGCAGTACGTCTTCGGCTACGACAAGTACGCCGAGATCACCTCCGAGCACATGATCCGGAGTACCTTCTGCGATCTCGCTGTGAAGCTCGACGGCCACCTCGCGTTCCTGATCGAGGTGAAGGCGATCGGCCTCGATCTCAAGGAGCAGTTCGTCAAGCAGGCCGTGGACTACGCCGCGAATCAAGGCGTCGAATGGGTCGTGCTCACCAATGGCGTTACCTGGCGCGTCTACCGTGTGACGTTCGGGAAGCCGATCGAGAATGAGCTCGTCGTAGACTTGGACCTCGGCACGGTGAACGTGCGGAATGCAGAGCAACTCGAGCTGGTTGCCCTCTTGGCGAAGGAAGGCTGGCAGAAGGCACGACTCGGCGAGTATCACTCCCAGAAGCAGGCACTCAGCCGCTTCACGCTGGGCGCCTTGATCCTGAGCGACTCCGTCATCGACGTGCTACGCCGGGAGGTGCGGCGCATGTCACCCGACGTACGCGTGGACGGCGCCGAGATCCGCGCCGTCCTCCAGGGCGACGTGCTCAAGCGCGAGGTTCTCGAAGGCGACAAAGCAGACGCCGCCAAGCGCCAGGTCGCCCGCGCAGCGAACCGCACCCTGCGCGCGAAGGCGGCTCCGGAGAACCCGCCCCCCGTGGCGCCGCAGGCTGCGCCCGGGGCAGAAGAGGATGGAGGCCAATAGGTCCCACACCCTCGCGCGCGAGGAGGCCGCGCTGCAAGCATGAGGACTGCGCATGGCGAGCCGTGCAGCGCTTCGAAGCCGCCGTGTAGGTCCACCCGGCAGGGCGCCGGCGTCTCGCCAGCCGCTGCCGTTTGGGCTGCAAACGTACGGCCTGAACGGATCGCACCCGCCCCAATCACCTGTTGCGGTGGTAGATCACGCGCTGGCATGGAGGATTGCGACGGCAGTTCCCGGCCGGCCTCGGTCGGTGGATCCATACGATCCCCCCAGGTTTCAAGGAGTAGCACCGGACGGTCGATAACGTTCTGGTTCCTTTGACAAAATCGAAGCTCTCGGCGAGACTGAGAGCCACGGGGGGGGGAACCATTGGCGAAGCCGTCGGTGTACGTGCTGTGAGCCCTCGACCCTCCGACCTTCCCGACTATGACGATCCGCCGCTGACTGAAGTGGCGCTGACCGTTCAGTTCGACCCAATCTCCAGCTTTTCTAACGTGCATGCTGGCCTGTTTTGGGCTCGGGTCCGAGACCGATTCCCTAGGGTTGAGGAGCACCCAGAGATTGACGTTGCCATCGAAACCGAAACTCACGACGGATTCCCTGGCGTTGAGATGCGCATACAGCTTGTCCAGACGCCAGGGGCTCCGCGATTCTTCTTTGTGACAGAGTCGGGCAGTGAGCTGGTCCAGCTTCAGAACAACCGCTTCTCGCACAACTGGCGAAATCAAGGGACAGGCGAGGCGTATCCGCGGTACGAGCGGATCGCACCGATCTTCGCGAAGGAACTCCATGAGTTCGATCGGTTCCTAAGTGATGAGAAGCTGGGCGGAATCACACCAGTGCAGTGCGAGATCACATACGTGAACCACATCGAACGCGAGGGTGCTGTGGGCGTGCCGATCGATGATTTGCTCGAGATGTGGCCTACGGTGTTCTCTAACGTGGCTGGCGCAGCGCTTGAGGATGCGCGACTAGACCTGAGGCATAGACTTCTCACTGCGGGAGGCAACTTCGCGGGTCGTCTCTATATCTCGGTCAAGCCCGCCCTCCGAAGGGCGGACCGCGCTCCGCTGTACGTCCTGGAGCTTACAGCGCGCGGGCGTCCGGAAGAGCCAACGATTACCGGTGCGATGAAATTTCTCGACACTCACCGTGCGACGCTGGTAAGAGCCTTTGCTCAAGTCACAGGCAAGAAGATGCAACTGAAGTGGCGGCGACGCGATGCGCGCTAGCCAGGCCTCAGAGAGCGACGTGAGCTACCAGAGCATTCAGATGCTCACGGCGAGAATCTTCACCGATCGCGATCTCGTGTTAGTCGCGGATCGCGGGAATCGAGTCTCGCCGGACACGATCACGATTCGGTTCGGGGATGACCTGAGAGTGACGTTGTCTTCGGAACCTAACTGGCTCCGACCAGTGGTGAAGAGACTGCAGAGGTTGTTGGATCTGCCGAATGGATGGGACTCCTACGGTGCTGCTTCTATCCAGGGTTCGGTGGCACGATGGGCAGTCGTCTTCTTGGCAAGATTGGATCCAACGATCGGCTCTCCTGAGATTTATCCGACGGCTAGAGGTGGCCTTCAGCTTGAGTGGGACAGTCCGGAGGGATCGCTAGAGATCGCCCTCAACCCCGGCGATCGGTTGTCATTCTTCGCAGTCTTCTCTGGAGACGGGACCGAAGACGACGGTGAGAACCTAACCGAGGCTCAGTTTTTTCGAGACTCCCTCCCCAAGGTGCACAGCCTCATCCCTCGAATCTAGGACTACCAGGGTTGGATGCAGAGCGGCGACTACGAAGACGATCCCGAGATTTCGCCCGAGGAACTTCTCTACCGTCGAATTCCTGGCGACGACATCAACTGGAAGCCTAGCGAGCAACGGCCGACGAGCGCAGCGTTTGGCGACTCGCGTGACGACTCCCCAATGTCGGTTGCTCTCGGAAGCCTACTAAGCCGCGCCCAGATGAAGCCAGATGATCTCCTGAAAGGGTACGACCGGTTCGGGTTGGTGCGGTTCACCGCGGCGAACGCTCGGGCTCAAGGCCTTGCTGTAGCCATCAGACCGCCCAGACCCGGCGAGCCCGCGCACGGCTGGGTCGTGGGCAACAAGACGCATGCGTGTCGCAAGAGACTCAAGGCGTGCTGCGAAGTCGTAGTGGCCCCGAGCTAGAGGCACAGGGCTTCATCGAGCCTCGGTGAACACCTCAAAACCGGCCATATGTGGACGGGTCAAAACCGGCCATATAGCCATGCTCGAGACGGGTGTCGTTTAGCGATTCGCGCCGGGCTCCTGCAAGGGTGAGGTGGTCGAGAGCTTGGTGCGCCAGCTCTTCGGGCCGCACTTGAGCACGTGGGCGTGGTGGAGGAGCCGGTCCAGCATGGCGGTGACGGCCGCGGTGTCGCCGAGGAGCTTGCCCCAGTCGTCCACGGGCCGATTCGAGGTCAGGAGCGTGCTCGCGCGCTCGTAGCGGCGCATGACGAGCTCGAGCAGATCCTCGGCGGCGGTCGCCGGGAGCTTTCGCATTCCGAGATCGTCGATGATAAGCAGCGGTACGGCCGTCATGCGGGCGAGGTACTCCTTGCGCTCTCCGTCGAGCGTCGCATCGGCGAGTTCTTCGAGCAGCGTATGGGCCTCGCGGTACGCGACCTTGTGGCCCTGGGCGATGGCGGCGAGGCCGATGGCCTGCGCCAAGCGGCTCTTGCCCGTGCCCGGCGGCCCGAGAAAGAGGACATCCTCGTGCTGCTCGACGAAGCGTGCGGTGGCGAGGTCGAAGACGAGCCGGCGGTTCATCTTCGGGTTGAAGTCGAAGTCGAAGCGATCGAGCGAGGCGGTACGATCTCGGAAGTGGGCCTCGTCGATGCGACGGGCCAGAAGCCGATCCTGCCGGCGCACGAGCTCGTCGTGGACGAGAGTAGAGACGAGATCGATGGGGGCGCGGCGCTCACTCTGGGCCTCGAGCAGGCGCATCTCCAGGGTGGCGGCCATGCCGGAGAGGCGGAGCTTGCGCAGGGCGTGGTCGAGCTCGATGAGGTTCACGGACGGTCTCCTTCTTTCGGGGTGGTGAGGCGGTCGATCTCTTCGCGGTAGAGCGTGAGCTGGCGGATCAAGGGATCGATCTGCGTGAGCGTCGGCGCCGTCACGAGCCGGCGCGCGAGAAATCGCTTCACGAAGCCGTAGCTCGGAGCGCCGAGTTCGAGGGCGGCGGTGCAGGCCGCTTCGGTCGAGGCTGTGCCGTGCTTCTTGGCCAGCGCCAGCACGCCGAGGATGCGGCGCACGCCGGCCTCGCCCTCGTGGCGATGGAGGTGCTGGCACAGGGCGCCGGCGCTCTTCCCCACGCGCTCCGCCCGCGCGAGCAGCGTGATCGTGGTCGCCGGCGTCCTCGCGGGGCGATCCTCATCGCGCATCCGCCGGCGCCCGCGCGCCTGGCGCACGTGCTCACGGACGAGAGCTCCGGTGGCAGGGTCGAGGATCCGCACGTGCAGTGCGTCCCACTGCACCGCCACCCGGCGGCCGAGCCAGCCCGGGGGCAGGTGGTAGTAGGCGCCCTCGACCTCGACGGCACCGTCCAGGTGCACGGTCCGCGTGCCGTGGCGGTAGAAGCGAAACGGCTCCACGGGAAGCGGCCGAAGACTCGGCTTCTCCTCGGCGAACATCGCCGCCACCTGGCGCTTCGTCGTGCCGTGGATGCGCGTGTCGGCCCAGCGCTCCTCCCAGCGGTCCAGGTACGCCTGCGCCTCCTCGGGGCTCTCGAAGCGAAGCCCGTGCAGCGCACGCTGCGCGTGATCGACAGCGCGCTCGGCTTTCCCCTTGCGATCGGGATGCCGCGGCCGGCACGGCAGTGCCGTGACACCATAGTGTGCGAGCAGATCGCGGTAGAGTGGGTTCAGCGCCGGGTCGTAGACATCGGGCGTAATCACGCCTTCCTTCAAGTTGTCCAGCACGACCGTGCAGGTCACGCCGCCCAGCCGGCGGAAGGCCTCCTCATGCAGCCGCGCCCACACCTCGCTGCTCGAGCGCCAGGCGAGAAGCCGCACCGACTTGCGGCTGTAGCCCAGCGTCAGCACGAAGAGCCGCATGCGGCGGTACTTCCCGCTCTCGGGGTCCCGCACCATCGGCCCGTCGCCGCCGTAGTCGACCTGCGCCTCCTCCCCGGCAGCCGTCTCGATCACGGGATGGGCGTCGGGCACAAGCACGGCACGCTCGGCACGGACCCGGCGCACGAAGCGCTGGACGCTGGCATAGCCGGCCATGAAGCCGTGGTCGTCGACGAGATCGCGGTAGATCGCGGCGCCGTCGCGGTGGCGCGCCAGCGCCCGCTCGATCGCCTCGCGGTACGGCTCGCACGCACTCGCCTGCGGGCTGCGGCCTGGCCGCGGCGGCCACGGCGCCGGGGTGCCGGGCCCCGCGCTGGCGGCCGAGTCGGTGGACGTCTGTATGGCCGGATTTGGATCGGCCTCCCGGCGGCTCCAGCCCGGACGGCGCACCTCGATCCCTGCCGCCTTCAAATAGGCGCTCGCCGTCTCCCGACGAACGCCCGTCGCCTCCTCGATGCGCCGCAGCGGCCAGCCCAGCCGCCCCAGCGCCACTACCTGCTGTCGCTTCTGCTCGTTCAAGACGTTGGCCATCCCGGCGGGGAACCACAGGGGCTCCCCCGCCGTCAACGTCCCGAGCGCTACGACCTCGTATGGCCGGTTTTCAGGTGTTCACATATGGCCGGTTTTGGGTGTCCACCGAAGTCATCGAGGACTCGCGAGCCGCAAGGCGCGACTTAGATGTGTTGGTGGGACTCTGGTGGGACTTCGGTCCGAAGGACCCCGATCGGGCAGCATCCGCACGGCTCCTAACCCCGCAACATCTCTAGATTCCTCAGTAACTCCCCCGGCGCCGACCCCTCTTCGAACCTGAGGGTCGGGGGTTCGAGTCCCTCCCGGCGCGCCAGCTTTCCCTCTCGTTCCGGTCAGCTCCGATCGCGTGTCGTCTTGGCTCGGCATGCGAAACCGCGCGATGCGCGTCCGGCCGACCAGCGGCTGGAACGCATGGTCGGGTGGCCGCGCGACCCGCACCCGTAGCCGCGTGGCGATCGCTCACGCTGTCCCTCCGCGCTCCAGATGGCGATGATATAGATACTTGACATCATCGCGATCGATGTCCTACCTTGATATCGCAATGAACCAGCGGCAGCGGCGCACGCTGGCTCGCATCTTCGAGCGGCCCACCCGGGCGGATCTTCGCTGGGGCGAGCTGGCGTCGTTGATGCGAGCGCTCGGTGCCGTAGAGCACGCGGGTGCAGGCTCCCGGGTCCGCTTCGTTCTCGCTGGATCGATCCTTGGCCTGCACCGCCCGCACCCCAAGCCCGAGATGCCGAGGTACGCCGTCGAGGACGTTCGGGCCTTCCTCGCCGCGCGCGGGATCGAGCCGGAGGAGAACTGATATGGACGTGATCGAGTACAAGGGGTATCGGGGAACCGTCCGCTACTCGGCGGAGGATCGCATCCTGCACGGGCGGATCCTCGGCATCGACGACGTGGTGAACTTCGAGGGCACCGACGTGGAGGAGTTGGAGAGGGCTTTCCACGAGGCCGTCGACGACTACTTGACGCTCTGCAAGAAGCTGCGGCGCGTGCCCGACCGGCAGTACTCGGGACGGATCCCGCTCCGCATCGACGCCACGCTTCACCGCCGCGTTGCGATCGCCGCGGACTCGGAGGGGAGCAGCGTCAACAGATGGATCGCCGGCGCTCTGGAGGCCGCGACGAAGCGAGGTCGGTCCGATGCCTCGGGAACGAACGCGGCGGCTCCCGGCGCGAGTGCCAGCCACGGACGCGGCGCTGGTGACCGCATCGCGAAGGCAGTGGCGAGGAAGGGCGCGAATCGGAGGCAGTCGCGCGAAGGCAGCCGGAAAGCGTCGCGCTGAAGGTGTGCAAGAGTCGGTGCGCCTCTTTCTGCCCAAGCATTGGCGTCCATTGACAACAGTTTCCACGGACAGGCCTACGTGGAATACCGGCGACGCGCGCGGATGATCGTGCCGATCCCGAAGTGATCGTCGTCTTCCTCCGCGACTGGCCCGAGAAGATCGAGGTAGTCCGCGCCTTCTTCGAGCGGCACGCCTCCGATCTCAGGAAGCTGCGCGCACGCCGCTGGCGCTGCGGCCGAGGACGCGCTGCAGCAGCGCGCCGACGGCGACGAGCGAGACTCCGACCCACACCCGCGGGCTGGCCAGGTTCAGGAACGGCTCGAGCGGGATCGCGATCGTCTGCTGCATCGCGGACTGCTTGAAGCGGTGCGCGTCGGAAAACGCGGGATTCGACGAGATTTCGAGCATGTCGCGCCGGCTCCGGTAGCGGACCAGGCCGACGAGCGACCAGCGCTCGGCGTCCTCGATGCCCCAGATGTCGAGCGCGGCGCCGACGACGGGCCCAGCGAGCACCGGGTGACAGGCGCGTTTGAAGAGCTCCGGGTACATGTGCTCCATGTAGCGGTCGAGGTCCGCGTGCGCGCCGGGATCGTCGCGGAAGCGGATGAAGTTCGCGATCACGAAGTCGCCGCCGTCGTCGTCCGCCAGGAACTCCCGGAGCCGTTCGAGGCGCGCCGGCTCGACGCCGCGCGCCTCGAAGCGCGCAACGTACGTCGCGACGTCCGCGGAAGTGAGCGGTCCCCCTCCCCCGTCGTACCAGAGGAGGAACCCGACGTAGATCCCGACGAGAACCGCCCAGAGCCAAACCGAGCGTCGCATCTGCGTCAGACTCGCACCGCCGGCTCCGCGAGGCCGAATGCAGCGAGTGCAGCGCGCGCCACCGGCTCGCCCCACTCCTGCACGAGGTGGCCGGCCTCCGGGAGTTTCTAGGCCCGCCACGCTGGTTCCCCTGATAGTTCGTCCCGACTCTCGCTGCTCCCGCCGCAGCTTCCGCCGCGCCCGGCGCAGCGCCCGTATAATATGGCATACGTGATGCCGGACTTTGAGAACCCGCCGGGGGTGGGAGCCTCGGAGGCGCCATGACCCGTCTGCGAACCGGTCTGCTGTGCGCGGCCGCGCTCGTCGCGCTGGCGGCCGGCCTGGCTTGGACCTTCCGGGACGAGGTCCTGCTCGCAGCCGTCGAGTTCTCAATGGCGCGCCGCATGCCCGTAGGTCCGCACCAGCCGGTCGCGTGGGCTCGCGGCGCCGATCCGCTCGAGCGCACGCCGGCCGAGCGCCCGCCGAACGTCGTCGTGATCCTCGCCGACGATCTCGGTTGGAACGATCTCTCCTTCGGCGGCGGCGGCGTGGCGGGCGGCAGCGCGCCGACGCCGCGCATCGACTCGCTCGCGCGCGACGGAGTGTCGTTCCGGGCAGGCTACTCGGCGAACGCGACCTGTGCGCCGTCGCGCGCGGCCTTGCTCTCGGGCCGCTACGCCACCCGCTTCGGCTTCGAGTTCACCCCCACGCCCGCCGGCATGAGCACCGTCCTGCCGCGCATCGCCAACCGCATGCCGGGCCGGCTGCGCCCGGTGATCCGTCACGACGGCGACGCCGGCGAGTTCGACGCACAGGGCATGCCGGCGTCCGAGATCACGCTCGCCGAGCTGCTGCGGCAAGCCGGCTACCACACCGTTCACATCGGCAAGTGGCACCTCGGTCGCCGCAATGGAATGGCGCCGCACGAACAGGGCTTCGACGAGAGCCTAATGATGGCGAGCGGCCTCTACCTACCGACGGACCATCCCGACGCGGTCAACTCGCGCCAGGAGTTCGACCCGATCGACCGCTTCCTGTGGCGCGCGATGCGCTACGCAGCCTCCTTCAACGGCGGTCCTGCCTTCGCGCCGGGGGGATACCTCACCGACTACTACACCGACGAAGCGGTCCGCGTGATCGAGGCCAATCGCGAGCGCCCCTTCTTCCTGTACCTGGCGCACTGGGCGCCGCACACGCCGCTGCAGGCGCTGCGCTCCGACTACGACGCACTCTCGCACATCGCGGACCACCGGCTTCGCGTCTACGCGGCGATGATCCGCGCCCTCGACCGCGGCGTCGGTCGCGTGCTCGATGCGCTGCGCTCCAACGGCCTCGAGGGCAACACGCTCGTGTTCTTCACCTCGGACAACGGGGCTCCCGGCTACATCGGGCTACCCGACGTCAACCGCCCCTACCGCGGCTGGAAGATCAGCTTCTTCGAGGGCGGGATCCGGGTGCCCTACTTCCTGCGCTGGCCCGCACGAATCGCCGCCGGCCAGACGTACGACGCTCCGGTGCACGGCTTCGACATCTACGCGACCGCCGCAGGGGCGGCCGGCGTGCCGCTGCCCGCCGACCGCAAGATCGACGGCGTGGATCTCGCGCCGTTCGTTCGCGGCGAGCGCGCGGGCGTGCCGCACCGCGAGCTGTTCTGGCGCAGCGGACACTACCGGGTGGCGATCGTCGACGGCTGGAAGCTACAGGTGATGGAACGCCCTCCCGGCACGACGTGGCTCTTCGACCTGAACACGGACCCGACCGAACGCACCAATCTTGCGGCGCGCGAGCCGGAGCGCGTTGCGGCGCTACGCCGCGCCCTCGCCGCGCACGACGCCGAGCAGGCAGAGTCGCTCTGGCCCTCGCTGGTCGAGAACCCCGTGAACGTCGACAAGACGCTCGCCGAGGCCGACGCGCCCGACGACGAGTACATCTACTGGCCGAACTAACGCGTCGCCCGCGTAGCAGCGGCCGTCGCGCGCACGCGCGGATCGCGCCACTCGGCGAGCGGGAGGCCGTGCTCGGGACAGCCGGCCCTCGGCCAGCAGCGCTACGCGGCGACGGAATCGGCGAGGGTGCGTGCAGGGCGAAGCGGCGACGAGAGCTCGAGCTCGGGATCGTCGAGCGCACCGAAGCGGAGCGCCTTCCAGTCGTCGAAGAAGCTCTGGTGCGAACGCCACGGATCCGCGGCGCCCTGCTTCGGCCACTCGTCGATCGAGCCGGGGTCGTAGCCGCCCGACTAGCGGTAGTAGCCCGCGCACGAGGCAACGAATCGGGCACGGAAGTGGACGGTCTCCTCGCTCCCCGCTGCGTCGCGACGGATCGCCTCGACCTCCCAGCGCGATTCGACCGAGGACCAGCGCACGCCGGCTACGCGGTGGCGGAAGCGGAGCGTCGCCGGCGCGGGCTGACGGTGACGCCCGAGATCACGGAGACCCGCTCGCGGCGCTGGCGGTGATGGAGGAGGTGCGTGCGACCGCGCGGGGCCCAGGTTTGCTGCACGCTCGGGATCAGGAGGAAGCCGGATTCGTCGACGAAGACGAGGTGGGCACCCAGCCGCGGGATGTTTCTTTGATGCCGGGCCAGATCTGCTTCTTCCAGCGCTCGATCCGCTCCTCACCGCGCTCGAGCGCGTGCCGCTCGGGCTTCTTGAACGAGGGCTCAACCTGCCGCAGCGAAGGTCACGGCGTTCGCATCGACTTCAGTCGTCCCGGGAAGCCGACGGACAACTGCTTCATTGAGACGTTCAACCGGTCGCTGCGCGACGAGTGCTTGAACGTGGACTGGTTCGAGACGCTCGAGGACGCCCGGGCGAAGATCGAGGCCTGGAGACGGAACTACAATGAGAGTCGGCCTCACCAGGCTCTCAACGAGCTGGCGCCGGCCGAATTTGCAGCGCGAATCAGGGACTTGGAGACTGGAACAGAACCCCAACACGCCGAAAACCAACCCTGGATCTGGTCCGAAAAACCCAAGCGGCTCAGGAGCGTGAGAAGGGCGAGGCGATCCGGACGCACGGCAGTCTCCCGCGGCGGCGGAGTTCCTCGCTGCGACGCGCCACCGCGCCGCGGGTCTTCCCCGAGGGTCATGACGCCGGTCGTCTCCCAGAGACGGGGCCCGCGCTACTGCCGCTCCTGCCCTGAAGCTCTGACCGTTCGAGAGAGATTCCTCGAGCGGGAGCGCGCGCATGCGCCCGCGACACCCAGACCCGAGAGAACCAGCAGCAGGGTCCCCGGCTCGGGAACCTGCGTGATCGTCACCGACAGGCCCGTCGCGTCGTAGTAGTAGGACCCATTCGCACCCCAGCCGACGACGAAATCGACCGTGTCGTCGGCGGCCAGCGCCAGGTTCGTGTGTGTGTGGCTCTGGCCGGCCCCCCGGTAGGAGTTGACCAGCGCGTCGAAGACCGACACGCCGTTGATGAGCACGTGGACATCGGTCGACGTCGGATACGCGTCGATGCCATAGAAGACGGCGGAGACGTCGTAGAGCGTGGTCGCCGGAGCGCGGAATCGCAGCACGCTCGCGGCTCCGTCCGAGCCCGGATGCAGGTTCATCTCGCCGGGGAACCAGTCTGCGCTGGCGGCCGAGAAGGGGGACGAGGTGACGTTCTGAACGAGGCTCGCCTGCGTCGGGCCGACCCACCCCGCCAGTGCGCCGTTCGTCCCCTGGGTCGTGAAGGGAGTGAAGGCGCCGCCCAGGGTCGGCGTCGAGCCGTACGTCCAGACGCCGTTGGGATTCGACGACGCCGAGAAATCCGCCGTGTTGCTGAACGTCGCCGCGAGAGCGCGATCTGCGCTCCCCAGGGTGGCCATCGTGAAGACCGCGAACGTGAGCGAGCGAAACCCTAGGAACCGATTCAGCACGAGCATCTCCTCTATCCGGGGGTGAGGCCTCTCCCGGGTACTTTCCGGATCGTTGCGTGCAGCTTCTGCAATGTCTGACAGCCAGCCTTGCGCCTTCTTTTGAATGCGCAGAATCGACTCTCTCCTTCGTTCTCTTCTGGTTGAAGATCGAAGCCGGCCGTGCGGTCTCGAAGGCGAGCGGTGACCCACGAGTCGCTCACCGGTAGTGGCTCAGAGAGCGCGAAAAGTGTCGAGGACTGGCCGAGACTTCCGCCGGGCGATCCGGTTCTCGTTGCAAGGGAGAGCCGGAGAGCGAGGCCGCGATCAGGGGGGCCAAAACTTCCCCCATGGGGCCTATTGTCGGAGTGCCACTCATCGGACCCAAGAATGCCCGCTTGAACGGACTATCCGCGACGCAACCGGCGCCTTGATGGAGCTCTTGTTCTGCGAGTCGGAGGCTGCTGGCCTTGTTCGGCAGCGTCTACGTCGTCGCGCAGCTCGTCATCGCCATCCTCGTGCATACTCTCGGCACGCGCCGGATGGTCGAGCTGCAGCCGACCGGGTTCTCCGCTGCGGAGTACGCGAGAGCCTTCGCGGCGTGGGAGGCCGCGGGCACCAGGCCGTTCTACCGCGCGCATCTCATTTTCGACGACCTTCACTGGATCTGGTACGCGATCGCGCCGCGGTCGGCCGTATGCACCTCGCGCTCGAGGGTGTCGACGGACGAGCGCCACTGGGCAGCGAGCTGGCATCGCCGATCGCTACGACCACGATCGGAATCGTACGCTCACGCGCGAAGCGACTTCCTCCGTCCGCGAGCGACGGCCACGAGCCCCGACGCCACGAGCAGGAAGGTGCCGGGCTCGGGGACGGGGGCGAAGGCGAGGCCGACCAGGTTCGGCAGCGTGCCGCCGTAGCCGCCTACGCCCGTGAGTACGCCGTTCGTGACGTCGAGCGTAAAGAGGGAAGACGTTCCCGAGTCGACGAGGAACATCACGTCGTCGTCGGGTCTCGAGGCGATGTCGAAGGCGAAGTTCACCTGCATGGCGGCGACGAGGCTGCCGTTGCCGCTCGAGAGGTCGATGCTGATGAGCTCCTTCGTCATGTCGGCGATGCCGTAGAGCGTGCCGGCCTGATCGAAGCCGAGGGAGAAGACGTTCGAGAAGGTGATGCGTCCAACGAAGCTGGCCGCACCGGTCAGTGCGTCGATCAGATAGAGAGCATCGAAGGGAGCCCCGAATGCCTCCGCCGTGTTCCCGTAGAGCTTCCCGCTCACGGGATCGAATGCGATCGACGTCATGTGTCCCGGCGAGCCCTGGAAAGCGCCTCCGGTATCGATGCTGATCGGAACCGAGCCGGTCGCTGCGCCCGTGGCCGGGTCGATCGTGACGAGCTCGTCGAGAACCTCGCCGTCCGCGATCCGGACGCCCCAGAGCGTCTCCATTCCGGGACGCGTATCGCTCGTGAGATCGCCGATCCGGTCGTAGCCGACCGCCCCGATGGGCGACGCCGCGCCGGCCGTCTGGTCCATGCGGAAGAGCGTCGCAGGGCCGGCGAAATCGACCGAGTAGAGATCGAGCGCGAGCGCGCTCTGGCTCTCGAGACACGACGCTGCCACGAGCGCCACCACGAAGCGAAGCTTCGAGCCAATCCGATTCTGCGTGGAGCGATTCTGCGTGGGGCGATTCTGCGCGGGACGATTTTGCATGGGGACCTCCTCATCGGCGGCCCGCCGAGGCAGACTGCCGCATGCCGCGTTGAGTAGGTGGACGAATCGAGCCGGGCGTGGCACGGGGCCAACCGGTAAACCGATCCGGGGCTCGTGCGTTGTCCCCTCCAGAACGGTGGCATCCCGCCGCCGGAACGAGAGGAGACGTTCATGAAGATCCGGCACCTCGCCGTGATCGGCCTCTTCGCGGTGGGGCTCGCTCCGGCGGCCAACGCCGGCGACCTCGGCGACCGCATCGATCACCGCCTCGACCAACGCGGCAGGCGCATCGACCAGCGACTCGACCGCCACGGGGATCGGATCGACGCCCGACTCGACCGGCGGGCGGATCGCGCCGCGGACCTCGGGCATCCGGCGCGCGCAGCGCGCCTCGACCGGCGTGGTGACCGGGCCGAGCGGCTGCTCGATCATCGGGGCAACCGCATCGAGCGCCGACTCGACCTGCGTGGCGACCGCTTCGAGCGGCGCTTCGACCGGCGTGAGTGACGGTGACCTCCTGTGCGATCCTGCTCGCGGCGGCCTCCCGCAGGGGGCGGCCGCCGCGAGCGCGAGACGGGGGCACGGCGCGCAGTGGAGCAACGCGCAGCGTTCGAGCGGTTCTTGGCCGGCGTCGAGCGCCGCGCCTTGCGCATTGCCGAGCTCACGACGCGCGATCGCGACGAGGCGCTCGACCTCGTCCAGGACGCGATGACGGCGCTGGTCACGAGCTACGCCGATCGGCCCGGTGCGGAATGGGCGCCGCTATTCCACCGCATCCTCCAGAACCGGATCCGCGACTGGTTGCGGCGCAAGGCGATCCGCACGCGGTGGCGGGCCTGGCTGGGCCGCAGTGAGCGTGCGCCCGAGCAGGGCGCCTCGGATCCGATCGCAGACGCCCCCGACCCCTCCGGCGCCGGACCGGCTCTGCTGGCCGAGTCCGCGGAGGCAGGCAAGCATCTCGAGGCGGCGCTCGCGGCGTTGCCCCTGCGCCAACGCCAAGCCTTCCTGTTGCGCGCATGGGAAGGCCTCGACGTGGCCGAGACGGCACGCGCCATGCGCTGCACGCAGGGCAGCGTGAAGACCCACTATTTCCGCGCGATCCGAAGCTTGCGCGAACGGCTGGGAGACGAATGGGCATGACCGGCGACGAGCAGGACGGGGCGATCGTCGAGCGCGCGCGCCGTGCGCTCGATCGGCAGGCGGACGCGCTCGACGAGCCGACCCGCGCCAAGCTGCGCGCGGCGCGGCTTCGTGCGCTGAGCGCCCTCGGCGAGCGGCGGCGATTCGATGCACGCCCTGCCCTCGCGGCAGCGGGAACCGCGCTACTGGGGCTCAGCATCGCCGTGGTCTGGTGGCTGCGGGAGCCGACTCCCGCCTTCGACGCCTTCGAGGACGTCGAGATCCTGATCGCCAACGACGAAGACTGGGAGCTGTATGACGACCTCGATTTCTACCGATGGCTCGAAGAGACGGAAACCATCTGAACGTGGCGGCGAGCAACCGGCGGCCACGGCGCCGGATGCACCGAGCGCCGAGTTGCTCGAGTTCCTCGGCGAGTTCGAGGACGAGAGTGGCACGTGGATCGATCCTCTCGACCTCGAAGCCGCCGGTGCCACGCAGGAGCCGCCAAGCGATGGAGAGAGCGATGACTAGGCGATCCTTCCTCTGCCTGCTCGCCGTCCTCGCGCTGGCCCGCCCGCTGCGGGCGCGCGCACAGCAATGGGACGCGCTCTCGGCGGAGGATCGCGAGCTGCTGGCGCCCCTCGAGGAGCGCTGGGACGACCTCACGCCGGAGCGCCGCGAGCGCCTGGCGCGCGGCGCCGCACGCTGGCGCTCGATGTCGCCGGACGAACGGGCGCGCGCCGACGCCCGCCTGGCGCGCTGGCGCGAGCTTCCGCCCGAGCGACGCGAACAGATCCGCGAGCGCTTCCGGCGCCTGCGCGATGCGCCGCCCGAAGAGCGGGAGCAAATCCGCCGGCGCTACCACTGGTTCCGCAGCCTGCCGCCCGAGCAGCGGCGGGAGCTGCGCGACCGCTGGCGGACCCTCTCGCCCGCAGAGCGCGACGAGATCCGCGCGCGCCGGCGGCAGCGGCGCGGGAATCGTGATTGACGTCGACCCCCTCTCCCAACGCAAGGAGTCTGGAGCGCTGGGGCTGGGGCTCGATCGCGCTCATCGCGAATCCTCCCCTGATCCCGCTGCTACGTTGCAGAGGAAACATCGGAAGGTTCGCCATGCGTCAACGCGCCACCAACGAAGAGGTCGCCCAGGAGCTCTCGCGGCAGGGCCTTCGTGCGACCCGCCAGCGTACTGCCGCGCTCCGCCTCCTGCGCCGCCTGAAGAGCCACCCGACGGCGGCCGAGCTGCACGCGCGCCTGCTTCGCGAGCAGGGGAATCTGAGCCAGAAGACCGTCTACGAGATCCTCGACGCCCTGGTCCAGACAGGCCTGGCGTCGCGCGTGACGGCCGCCGGCGAGCCCTACCGGTACGAAGCGACGTCGGAGCCGCACGACCATGCGATGTGTCGCCTCTGCGGGCGGATCTTCGACGTTCCGCCGAGCGCGGAACTGCCGGTCCGCGGTCGTGCGAAGGCCCCCGAAGGCTTCCGGGTCGAGCGGATCGACCTCACGATCCGTGGGGTGTGCGTAAGCTGTCGCGCCGAGACCTGAGACGGATCGCCGCAGCACCGCTGCGCCGATCGTTGCCTGTGGCTTGCCAAAGATAACAGTGAGTGTTATCTAGGATCCAACCCGGGCGCCTGCTCCCTGGCGCGTACCCCGGAGGAGGATCCCATGCGAGGCCGCTTCGTCTCCCTGATCACCGCCCTGGCGATGGCCTTCTCGGCGGTGGCGCCCTCGACCGCTGCCTTCGCGCAGGCCGGTCCGACGTCGAATCAGTTCTGGTGGCCGGAGCGGCTGGATCTCTCGCCGCTGCGCGACCACGATTCGTCCTCCAATCCCTACGGAGACGACTTCGACTACGCCAAGGCCTTCGCCAGCCTGGACTTCGAGGCCCTCGAGAAGGACCTGAGGCAGCTCATGCGAACGTCGCAGGACTGGTGGCCGGCCGACTACGGCCACTACGGGCCTCTCTTCATCCGCATGTCCTGGCACGCGGCAGGAACCTATCGCATGGCCGACGGCCGAGGCGGCGCAGGCGGCGGCCAGCAGCGATTCGAGCCGACGAACAGCTGGCCCGACAACGCGAATCTCGACAAGGCACGTCGTCTACTCTGGCCGATCAAGCAGAAGTATGGCCGCAACATCTCCTGGGCCGACCTCCTGGTGCTGGCCGGCACCGTCGCCATGGACGACATGGGGTTCAAGACCTTCGGCTTCGCCGGCGGACGGCCTGACGACTGGGAGCCGGACGTCGTCTACTGGGGCCCTGAGACGAAGATGCTCGGCGTCGAGCGCTTCGACGCCCAGGGCAAGCTCGCGAATCCCCTCGCCGCGACGGTGATGGGCCTGATCTACGTGAACCCCGAGGGTCCGAACGGCAACGCCGACCCGCTCTCGGCAGCGGCGCACATCCGCGAGAGCTTCGCGCGAATGGCCATGAACGACGAGGAGACGGTCGCCCTGATCGCCGGCGGCCACACCTTCGGCAAGATGCACGGTGCCCACAAGCCGGCCGATTGCGTGGGTCGCGAGCCGGCGGCCGCCGGCATCGAGGAGCAGGGCTTCGGCTGGACCAGCAAGTGCGGGAAGGGCAACGCCGAGGACACCGTGACCAGCGGCCTCGAAGGCGCATGGACCGCCGCGCCGACGCAGTGGTCGATGATGTTCCTGACGAATCTCTTCGCGTTCGAGTGGGAGCAGACGCGCAGCCCGGGCGGCGCGATCCAGTGGATCCCGAAGGACAGTGTGGCCGCAAACACCGTCCCCGACGCCCACGTCTCCGGCAGGCGACACGCGCCGGTCATGCTGACGACCGACCTGTCGCTCGAGGTCGACCCGGAGTACCGCGAGATCTCGCAGCGCTTCCTTCGAAACCCCAAGGACTTCGAGCTGGCCTTCGCCAAGGCCTGGTTCAAGCTCACCCACCGCGACATGGGTCCGCGCGCCCGCTACGTCTGGGCGACCGCGCCCGCCGAGGACCTGCTCTGGCAGGATGCGGTTCCGAAGGTCGACCATCCGCTGATCGACGGCAGCGACACCGAGAAGCTGAAGGAGCGGGTCCTTGCGTCTGGCCTGACCGTGCCTGAGCTCGTCCGCACCGCCTGGGCCGCCGCCGCCAGCTACCGGGACAGCGACATGCGGGGGGGCGCAAACGGAGCGAGGCTCCGCCTCGCTCCGCAGAAGGACTGGCCGGTCAACGATCCCTCTGAGACGGCGAAGGTGCTCGCGGCCCTCGAGAAGATCCAGCAGGAGTTCAATGCCGGCGCCTCCGGCGGGAAGCGGGTCTCGCTCGCCGACCTGATCGTCCTCGGAGGCGCGGCGGCGGTCGAGAAGGCCGCGAAGGACGCCGGCCACTCGGTGAAGGTGCCCTTCCGACCGGGCCGCGGGGATGCGACCCAGGAGGAGACCGACGTCGCCTCCTTCGCCGTCCTCGAACCGACGGCTGACGGATTCCGCAACTACTACGGGGAGGGCAACCGCCTTTCGCCGGCGGAGAGCCTCGTCGACCGTGCCGATCTTCTCACGCTGACGGTTCCCGAAATGACGGTGCTCGTCGGCGGCATGCGCGCCCTCGGCGCGAACGCCGCCGGGTCGAAGCACGGCGTCTTCACCACTCGCCCCGGCACCCTCTCCAACGACTTCTTCGTGAACCTGCTCGACATGTCGACGAAGTGGCAGAAGTCCGCGAAGGCGGACGGTCTGTACGAGGGTCTGGACCGCAAGACGGGAAAGCTCGAGTGGACCGCGACCCCCGTCGACCTCGTGTTTGGATCGCACTCCGAGCTACGAGCGGTCGCCGAGGTCTACGCCGCCGACGACGGCCGCGAGAAGTTCGTGAAGGACTTCGTCGCGGCCTGGGGAAAGGTGATGAATCTCGACCGCTTCGACCTGTAGTCGAAGAGCCGGCGCCGCCGCGCACGAGCGCGATGCAGAACTCGTCCCCGTCCGGGCGATCGACCCGAGGCTCGAGCAGCTCGACGACTGGGAGCTCCTCGTAGCACTACGCCTCGACTCCGGAGGCTGGGCGGGCTCGGCGCGACTGCCGCATCATCGCGCGGCGGCGGGCCGGACGGGCCGGCGTCGAGGACGGCCCCTTCCGATCCGTCCTGGGAGGCGAAGCCCATGAGCGTGGATCCGAAGGTCCAGGATTCGATCCCGCCGGGAGCCGCCACGCTGACCGCGCTGGTCGGCGCGATGCTGATCTTGGCGGCGGTGCTGCGCCTCGGGTTCGTCGCGAACTTCATCTCGACGCCCGTCCTGACGGGTTTCAAGGCAGGGGTCGGCCTGGTGATCGTGCTGGACCAGGTGCCGAAGCTGCTGGGCGTCCACGTCGCGAAGCAGGGTTTCTTCCGCGACCTGTTCGGCGTCGCGCAGCACGTGCCCGAGACCTCGCTGATCACGCTGGCGGTGGCCGTGGCGACGCTGCTCGTGCTCGTCTGCATGGAACGCCTCTGGCCCCACGCACCCGCGCCTCTCGTGGCCGTGGGGCTGAACCCCGGCGTGCTCGAGATGGTCCGACAGGCCGGGCTGTACGAGCGCCTCGGCCGGGAGCGCATGCTGTTCAACGCCCGCGCGGCGATCGCGCGGTACCAGACGTTGGAGGCGGCTGCGGGCGCCGGCGCGCGGCGACCACGAGAAGGAACCGGATGACCATCCCCGACGAGGTCCTCCCGCTCCTGCCTCGCAGCAGCGGCGCTCCGTGCGCCCGCATCCTCTCGAATGGCAGGCTCACCACGCTCTTGACCGCGGCGGGTACCGGGTACACGAACTTCGAGTGGCGGCGCGTCACGAGCTGGACGCCCGATCCCGTGGAGGACCGCGACGGCGTCTTCCTCTACCTGCGCGACGAGGACGACGCCGCGACGTGGTCGCTCGGCCTCGAGCCGGTCGCGGGCGCGCCGGACCACTACGAGGTCAGCGCGGGGCCGGGCCGAGTGCGCATCGAGCGCAACGAGAACGGCATCGAAGCGGAGTGTGAGATCGTGGTCACCGCCGACGTCGACGCCGATCTGCGTCGTCTCCGGCTCCGCAACCCCGGCCCGCGGTCTCGCAGGCTCTCCGTCACGACCTACGCGGGGCTCGTGCTCTTCCACCCGGGAGGACACGCCGGCCACCCCGGCTTCTCCAAGCTGTTCGTGGAAACGAGCGCAGATCCCGGCGCCGGAGTACTGCTCGCACGCCGGCGGCCGCGGGGCGAGGCGCCCGAGCCGCTCCACCTCGCCCACGCCCTCGTCGGGCCGGGCGCAGCCAGCTTCGAGACCGACAGGGCTCGCTTCGTCGGGCGCGGCGCGTCGCTCGCGCGGCCGGCCGCGCTCGAGCGAGGCGCCGCGCTCTCGGGGACTGCCGGGAACGTGCTCGACCCCATCGTGAGCTGGCGTAGAGAGCTCGAGCTCGCTCCCGGCGCCTCGGTCGAGCTCGTGTGCGTGCTCGCGGTCGGATCGACCGAGTCCGAGGCGCGCGCGCTGCTCGCGCGGTTCGCCGAGCCCGGGGCCTTCGACGCGGCCCGCGCGGGCGCCGAGCGGCGCGCGTGGGCGGAGCTCGAGCGCTGCGCACTCACGCCAGCGCAGGGCGACTACCTCCAAGCGCTCCTCGCCGCGATGCTCTACGGCGCTCGCGAGCTGCGCGCGCCGGCCGACGTGTTCCGGCGCGCGCGCGGGACGCCCGACGATCTCTGGATCTTCGGACTCCCGCCGGACCAGCCGCTGGCTCTGGTCGAGAGCGGAGCGGCAGCCGGCGTGCTCGGCACCGACCTCGCCGCTGCGATCTCCTACTGGTCCGGGCTCGGAGTCACGGTGCGGGGCCTCGCGCTCGGAGGCGGCGCGACCGGATCGGATGCCATCGTCACCCCGAAGCCGGACGCCGAGCCGCGCGCCCTCGACTCCGCGCGGGCCTGCGCAAGGCTCGTCCTGATCGACGCCTGGCCGCGGCTCGCGGTACCCGCTGCTGGCGCGGCTCCGAAGTACCGGCCGAGCGACGCGCGCGGAGCTCGCCGAGCGGCGCGCGCCACGCGAGCTCCTCTTCGCGAACGGGACTGGCGGCTTCACGCCCGACGGCAGCGAGTACGTGATCGAGGTGAGCGGCGGCGCCGGCGCGTCCGGGCTCCCGCCGATGCCGTGGGTGAACGTGCTCGCGAACCCGGCCTTCGGGGCGCTGGTCACCGAGCGCGGCAGCGCCTCCACGTGGAGCCGCAACTCGCGCGAGCACCGGCTCACCCCGTGGTCGAACGATCCGATCCAGGATCCCCACGGCGAAGCGCTTCTGGATTCGCGACGAAGAGGCACGCGTCTTCTGGTCGCCGCAGCCGGGACCGACGCCGGCAGGCGCACCCTACGAGGTGCGCCACGGCTTCGGCACCAGCACGTGGAGCCACGCGAGCCACGGCCTCGAGCAGGAGGTGACGACCCTCGTCGCCCAGGACGCGCCCGCGCGCCTGACGCGCGTGCGCGTCTCGAACCCCGGAGGCGCCGCGCGGCGACTCTCGCTCTTCGGCTACGCCCGGCTCGTGCTCGGCGTGTTGCCGGAGGAGTGCGCCCACGCCTGCGTGGTCGACGCCACGGCCGACGGGCGCGGGCTGCGCGCGAGGAATGGGCTTGCAGGTCCGTTCGCAGACCGCGTCGCCTGCGCCGGGCTCGCGGCCAGCGCGCCCGGCTCGCAGATCGCGTGGACCGCCGACCGGCGCGCTTTCCTCGGACCGGGCGGCTGCTCCGTCGCGGCCGCGCGCCCTCGAAGAGCTGGACGCGCTCGACGGCCGCACGGGCGCCCGCCTCGACCCCTGTTTCGCCTGGCAGACGCGCTTCACGCTCGCGCCGGGCGAGAGCGCCGAGGTCGTGTTCGTGCTCGGGGAGGGCGGGAGCGCCGCGGAGGCGGACGCCCTCGCCGCGCGCTTCGCCCGGCCCGGCGCCTTCGACGAGGCGCTCACAGCGGTGCGGGAGCACTGGGACGCAACGCTCGGGGCAGTCCACGTCGCGACGCCCTCGGGCGCACTCGACCTCATGGTCAACGGCTGGCTCGCCTACCAGACGCTGGCCTGCCGGATCTGGGGACGGACCGCCTTCTACCAGTCGGGCGGCGCCTTCGGCTACCGCGATCAGCTCCAGGATGCGGCGGCCCTCGTCTACGCCCGCCCGGATCTGACGCGCGCCCAGATCCTGCTCCACGCCGCGCACCAGTTCGCCGAGGGCGATGTGCTCCACTGGTGGCACCCGCCGGCGGATCGCGGCACGCGCACGCGATTCTCCGACGACCTCCTGTGGCTCCCGTGGGTGACCAGCCAGTACGTGGCCGTGACCGGGGACCGCACGGTGCTCGAGGAGGAGATCCGCTTCGTCACCGCGCGTCCCCTCGATCCCGGCGAGGACGAGGCGTACCTGCCGACCGCGCCGACGGCAGACCGTGCGAGCGTCTACGACCACTGCTGTCGCGCGATCGACCGCTCGCTCCGCGTCGGAGCCCACGGACTCCCGCTGATGGGCACGGGGGACTGGAACGATGGGATGAACCGCGTCGGCCGCGAGGGACGCGGCGAGAGCGTCTGGATGGCTTTCTTTCTCCACGACGTGCTGCACCGCT
Source organism: uncultured delta proteobacterium (assembly GCA_963710635.1). Classification (GTDB taxonomy): domain Bacteria; phylum Myxococcota_A; class UBA9160; order UBA9160; family UBA9160; genus MYXO. Next base: position 1,160,067 of record CAVQAY010000001.1, on the reverse strand, counting down.
TCGAGCCGCTCTGCACAGCGCGCGGGGATGACTTTCGCGCGCGCCGCTACGCCTCGCACCGCGCCGCCCTCGCCGCTTCGGTGGAGGAGCATGGGTGGGACGGCGACTGGTACCTGCGCGCCTGGTTCGACGACGGGACACCACTCGGAACCTCGCAGGCAACGGAGTGCCGGATCGACGTGCTGCCCCAGGCGTGGGCCGTCCTCTCGGGGGCGGCGCCGCGGGAGCGCGGCGAGGCGAGCGCTCGGCGCCGCGCTCCGCGAGCTCGTGCTCCCGGCGGGTGGCCTGATCCGGCTGCTCGCCCCGCCCTTCGACCGGCACGAGCCAAGCCCCGGCTACATCCAGGGCTACGTGCCGGGGATCCGCGAGAACGGCGGGCAGTACACGCACGCGGCCGCGTGGGCGGTGCGCGCCTGCGCCGAGCTCGGCTGGCGCGAGCGCGCCCTCGCGCTCCTCGAGATGATCCTACCCGTCCACCACGCGCGTACGCCCGAGGAGGTCGCGGTCTACCAGGTGGAGCCCTACGTGGTGGCCGCGGACATCTACGCCGTGCCGCCGCACGTCGGACGCGGCGGCTGGACCTGGTACACGGGCTCCTCGGGCTGGCTGCTGCGCGTCGCGCTCGAGTCGGTGCTCGGGCTGCGGATCGAGGACGGTGTGCGCTTCGCGCTGCGGCCCTGCGTCCCCGACGGCTGGTCCGAGTACCGGATCGACTACCGCGTACCGGGCCACGACACGCGCTATGCGATCGAAGTGAGGAACCCATCCGGCTGCAGTGCGCGCGTCGTGCGGGTCCGACTCGACGGCGCGGAGCTGGCGCCCGTCGACGGAGCCGCCGTCTGGCCTCTCGCCCGCGACGGCGGATGCCACGAGGTCGTGGTCGAGCTCGCCGCCTGACGCGGGAGCTCGAGTGGGCCGGTGCCGGGCAGCCGAGGGACTCGTCGCGCGCAGAGCGCTTCCACTACGCAACACCGTCCCGGCTGCGGGTGCGGAGCTCCACCTCGCGCGTGTCGCTCGCGAGGCGCAGCCGGTGCGGATCGCCGGCGGCGCGCTCGCGTCCGTCGACGACGACCTCGCGCAGCGGCCGTGCGAAGGGCGACTCGAGCACGAAGCCCCCGGGCGGACGGCAGGCGCCGCCGAAGTGTGCGCGGAGCCGGCCTTCGCCCTCGGCGCGGAGATCGAGATCGAGCGCACCGAAGTGCGTCGGCAGGCCCCGCACGCGTACGCCCGGCGCCTCCCTCACCCACGCTTCCGGCACGCCGGCCCCGATCACGAGGGTGCCCGCGTCTTCGTCCTCGAAGGCGATCAGGCGGCGCACGCTGCGCACGAAGCTCGAGGCCACCCAGCCGTGGGGCAGGTCGCCGAGGAAGCGAGGCGCGCGAGGGTCGCGCGTCGACACCTCGGGCCACTGGCGCCACGCCGGAGGGCGTTGATCGCCGACCAGCCAGTCGAGCACCGCGAGCGCACGCTCCCTCCAGCCGAGCCGGAGCAGCGCCACGGCGTTGCGGACCTCGTAGGGTGTGTAGGCGTCCAGGTGGTGCTCGCCGCGCCGGCGCGCCTCGAACTCCTCGAAGTAGCGCTCGAAGGTGCGCGCGAGGGCCGCGGGCGAAAGCCGATCGCCCTCGCCGCAGGGGTCGAGGGCGATGGCAGTCGAGGTCGGGTCGAAGTCGCCGAGCTCCGCCGACCCCGGGAGGAAGTCGATCCCGTGCCGCTCCATCGCGAGCGCGATCGAAGCGTGTAGGTCGCGCCGCATCGCGTCGCGGAGCGCGCCGATGCTCGCAGCCACCGGGGCGTCGCCGAACACGGCCGCCGACTCGGCCGCGTCGGCGAGGGCGCGCACCGCGAAGAAGTCGTCCCAGTAGGAGTGGACCGGATTCGAGGAGTAGCCCTCGTGGCTGATCGACTCTGGCAAGAGGCCGAAGCGCGGATCGCCGCGGAACGACTCTCCCGTGCGCTCGGCGCGGAGGGCGGCGATCGCATCGACGGCGCGACGCACGTGCGGCCAGAGCTCGCGGAGCAGCGTTCGATCACCCGTGAGCCGGGCGTGCTCCACGACGCCGAAGACGAGCTGCCCGTGGCTGTCGTGCTCGACGGCCCGGTCGATTCCGCGGCGGTCCACGCCGCAGGGAACGCGGCCGTCCGGCTGCTGGAACGGAGCGTACCAGCGCAAGAAGTCGCGAAGCTCGTCGGCGAAGCCCATCTCCGCGAGGGCCGTGCCCGTCATGACCCCGTCGCGGATCCAGGAGCGGCGGTAGCAGCGAGGGCCGGGCTGGATGCGCGGGCCCTCGCGGTTGACGAGGATCCAGGCGAGCGAGGCACGCAGGCTCTGCTCGAAGGGCGCAGCGGCGGGCGGCAAGGAGATCGGCACGCGAGCGAGGCGCGCGCGCCACCGGGAAGCGGCCTCCGCCAGCCGCGCGTCCCCCCAAGCAGCGGCCGCAGCGCGCCCGAGGGCCGCCGGCGGCGACGGCGTCGCGTCGAAGAGCGGGACCGCGATCACGATGGCCTCACCCGCCGCCGGGAGAACCCTCAGGTCGAAGGCCAGCGCACCCTCTGCGAAGCCGAGCGGGTCGTGGAGCGCTCTCCGCTTCCGGGAGGCGCCCTTCGGAGAGCGCCGCCAGCCCCTCCTCCGATGGTGCGGCGCCGAAGCCGTCGGGCGTGCTGACCGCGACCACGCGGCGCCCGTCGACGTACACCCCGGCGCCGTCGCTCGCGAGGCGCTCGATCGGGGCCACCGCACCGACGAGATTCAGGCTCTGCCACGCCGGCGTCACCTGGAACGGGCGAATGGCGACGAAGAGGCGCACCTCGTGCGGTGCGCCGTCCGTGCTTTCGACGACGTAGCGCGCGACGAGCGTGCTCTCGCCGGGCGTCCCGTCGGCGAACGCCGTGATGCGAAGCCGGAGACCCGCCGCGTCCCACACGACCGATGGAATCGGGAGGCTCCCGTCCTCGAGCGCGGCACCGAGCTCGGCGTCGGCCCACGTGAGCAGCCTGCCTCCGCTCCAGAGAAACGGCTCGAGCGTGAAGGCCTCGGCGTCCACCTCGAGCGCGCCGTCCGCGCCGAGTAGCCCCTTGCGCTCGTCGCCGTCGCCGCCGACCAGCGCCCAGTACGCGTGCTCGCCGAGCAGGTGCCGCGGGAAGCGGCCTCGGGGCGCGGCGCGTGCCACGCGCCGAAGCAAAGCGTGCGGGCGAGACCGCGCGCTCGATCGGCACCACCTCCACGCGCGACACGCCCGGCGCGAGACGCCGGCGGCGAGCTCGAGTCGCAGGAATCGGGCGTCGGCCTCGCCCGTTCGGATCCAGCGCCGCGCGCCGCCGCCGCCGGGGTCGTTCGCGAGCGTCGTCCAGCGCGCGCCGTCCTCCGAGGCCTTCACGCAGCTCGCGGGAGCGTCGTCGACTCCCGCGAAGTCGACGGCCAGACCACCGCACTCGCGCGTCTGTCCCGAGGTCGAGCTCGAGCCAGGGACACGCGTCGTCCGGGGCCGCGCACCAGGACGTGCTCTCGTCGCGCTCGAGTGCCCGCGCCGAGTCGTGGCCCGCGAGCGCGCTCGACGCGCGCGTGGAGCGCACTTGCGGCGGCCCCGTCGCCGGCTCGCGCGACTCCACGCGGAGATCCTCGATCCAGAGCGTTCCCGCTGCGCCGCGATCGGAGGCTACGGCGAGCTCCACGGCACCGACGCGGTCGGGGTCTCCGCCGCTTCGCGGACCCCAAGCGAACTCGAGGCTCGCCCGCCGCAGCACGATGCGTGACCCTTCGTGCGAGGGCGAGAAGTCGCGCCGGCGCCACCACCAGACGTTCGCCCCGCTCGGGTCGACGAGCTTCACCTGCAGCTCGTGAGGCTCCGCGTCGCCGCGCAGGCCGAGGGTCACGACGTAGTGAGCCGGGAGCTCGAAGGCGACGTCCCGGCGCGCGATCGCCCAAGCACCGTGGCCCGCGAGCGAGAAGTCGAAGCGGAGCTCGGACCCGTGGCTCCCTCGCTCGACCCCGACCGACCCGCTCGAGCCCTGCGCCGCGTTCGCAGCCCAGCCGCTGAGGTCGCCGGACTCGCCGAACGCACCGAACGCGCCGCTCCACAGGACGACTTCCCCGCGCTTCGGCATCCGCCAGCAGAGCTTCCCATCCGAGCGATGCGGGCGCAAGCCTGGAGGAGCCTGGACACGCGGGCGATTCCGAGGCGGCTCGTGGACCGGAAACTGCTGGTCCAAGGGCTCCGAGTCGTCGAGGTGCCCTGCGAGGTGGCCGAGTTCGAGGAGGCCGAGCACCTCTCGCAACGACTCGTCCTCCTCGTCGTGCCGGCGTGTGACGCTGCGTTACCCTCGAGCGTTGGCGGGAGGATCACAGCGTGACCAGCCGTTCCACGAGCGCCGGACCTGACGCGAAGCCCCTCTCCGACGAGGAGCTGCGCAAGCTCCACGCCTGGTGGCGGGCCTGCAACTACCTCGCTGCGGGGATGATCTACCTCCAGGACAACCCGCTGCTGCGCGAGCCGCTCCGGCTCGAGCACGTGAAGAAGCGCCTCCTCGGCCACTGGGGCACGAGCCCGGGCCTCTCCTTCGCCTACGCCCACCTCAACCGTCTGATCCGGAAGTACGACCTCGACGCGATCTTCCTCGCGGGCCCGGGCCACGGCGCCCCCGGCGTGCTCGCGCCAGCGTGGCTCGAGGGCACGTACGCCGAGGTCTATCCCGACAAGGGCGAGGACGCCGACGGGATGCGGCTCTTCTTCAAGGAGTTTTCCTTCCCAGGCGGCATCGGTAGCCACTGCACACCGGAGACCCCGGGCTCGATCCACGAAGGGGGCGAACTCGGCTACAGCGTCTCCCACGCCTTCGGCGCCGCCTTCGACAACCCGGACCTCCTGGTCGCCGTGGTCGTCGGCGACGGCGAGGCGGAGACCGGCCCGCTCGCGACCGCCTGGCATTCGACGAAGTTCCTGAACCCGGTGCGCGACGGCGCCGTGCTGCCGATCCTGCACCTGAACGGCTACAAGATCCACAATCCGACGCTCCTCGCGCGCATCTCCCACGAGGAGCTCGACGCGCTGTTCCGCGGCTACGGCTGGACGCCCTACTTCGTCGAGGGAGATGACCCGGCGGCGATGCATCAGGCAATGGCCGGCACGCTCGAGCACTGCATCCTCGAGATTCGCCGCGTCCAGCAGGCAGCGCGCCGGAGCGGCACGGCTTCGCGACCGCGCTGGCCGATGATCGTGCTGCGGAGCCCGAAGGGCTGGACCGGGCCGAAGCAGGTCGACGGGCACAAGGTCGAGGGCACGTTCCGCTCGCACCAGGTGCCCCTTGCCGGCGTGCGCGAGAACCCGGCCCACCTGATGCAGCTCGAAGCCTGGCTCCGAAGCTACCGGCCCGAGGAGCTCTTCGACGAAGCCGGCCGGCTCGTTCCGGAGCTCCGCGAGCTCGCGCCGACGGGGACTCGCCGGATGAGCGCCAATCCGCATGCGAACGGCGGGCTGATCCGGCGCGCGCTGCGCGTGCCCGACTTCCGCGACTACGCCGTGCCGGTGCAGAAGCCGGGCGCCGAAGCGGCCGAGAACACGCGTCCGCTCGGCGAGCTCCTGCGCGACGTCGTGCGGCGGAACCCCGACAACTTCCGCGTGTTCGGCCCGGACGAGACGGCTTCGAATCGCCTTTCCGCGGTCTACGAGGCCACGAAGAAGACGTGGCTCGCCGACCTTTTGCCCGAGGACGCCGACGGCGGCGAGCTCGCGGCCGACGGGCGCGTGATGGAGATACTCTCCGAGCACACCCTCGAGGGCTGGCTCGAGGGCTATCTGCTCACGGGGCGCCACGGCTTCTTCTCGACCTACGAGGCCTTCGTCCACGTGATCGACTCGATGTTCAACCAGCACGCGAAGTGGCTCGACATCGCCGAGGATCTGCCGTGGCGCGCGCCGGTGTCGTCGCTGAACCTCCTGATCACCTCGACCGTGTGGCGCCAGGACCACAACGGCTTCACGCACCAGGACCCGGGCTTCCTCGACCTCGTCGTGAACAAGAGCCCGACGGTCACGCGGATCTACCTGCCGCCGGACGCGAACTGCCTGCTCTCCGTGGCCGATCACTGTCTGCGGACCACGAACGACATCAACGTGATCGTGGCGGACAAGCAGAAGCACCTCCAGTACCTCGACATGGACGCCGCCATCAAGCACTGCACCAAGGGCATCGGCATCTGGGAGTGGGCGAGCAGCGACCAGGGCGCCGAGCCGGACGTCGTGATGGCGGCCTGCGGCGACATCCCGACGAAGGAGGCGCTCGCGGCGGTGTGCCTGCTGCGCGACCACTTCCCGCAGCTCAAGATCCGCTTCGTCAACGTCGTCGATCTCTTCAAGGTGACGCCGGCGAGCGAGCACCCCCACGGGCTTCCGGATCGCGACTTCGACAGCCTCTTCACCGTGGACCGGCCGGTCATCTTCAACTTCCACGGCTACCCCTGGCTGATCCATCGCCTGGCGTACCGGCGGACGAACCACGCGAACCTGCACGTACGCGGCTACAAGGAGAAGGGCAACATCAACACGCCGCTCGAGCTCGCGATCCAAAACGAGACCGACCGGTTCAGTCTGGCCATCGACGTGATCGACCGGGTGCCCGCGCTCCGCGTAGCGGGCGCCCACGCCAAGGAGGCCTTTCGCGACATGCAGATCGAGTGCCGGAGCTACGCCTACGAGCACGGCGTCGACCTGCCAGAGGCCGACGGCTGGCGCTGGCCCGACTGAGCACACGGCAGGAGATCGCTCGGACGGCGCTCGCGCCGGAGCGGGCGCCTCGGCCGCCGAGCGCGATCGCGGTGGTGAGCAGCGCAAGGCCGGCCGCTGGCTTCCCAGGCTACTCCCTCGAGATCGGGGCCCCTCGCAGGCGATAGGCCCAGGAGCGTCCGATGCCGACACGCTCGAAGGCATCGTCGGTGTGGATCGTCGTCTCCGTCGCTCCGAGGAAGAGGTAGCCGTCGGGCTGCAACGCGCGGCGGATCCTCTCGAGAATCGTGCGCCGGGTCGCGAGGTCGAAGTAGATCATCACGTTCCGGAGGAAGACGACGTCGAGAGGCGGCATCGGGGGCCACGGCTTCACGAGGTTGAGCGGACGGAACGTGACCAGTCGCCGCAGCTTCTCGCCGAGCTGCCACTCGCCGCCGTCCTGGGTGAAGTGCCGCACGAGCAAGGGCGCCGGCAATCCCCGGTTGACTTCGAGCTGGCTGAAGCGCCCGGCGCGGGCACGCGCGAGCATCTCCTCCGAAAGGTCGGTCGCGAGCAGCGAGACGCTCCAGCCGCGAAGCTGCGGCAGGTGGTCATGGAGCAGCATCGCGATGCTGTACGGCTCCTGCCCGCTCGAGCTCGCGCCGCACCAGATGTGCAGCTTGCGCTCGACCTGCCGCCGCTGGATGAGCTCCGGCAGGACCACCCGGCGAAGGGCCTCGAAGGGGTGGAGATCCCGGAAGAACGAGGTCTCGTTGGTGGTCATCGCGTCGACGACCCGCTCGTGGAGCGGACCGAAGGGAGTGGAGCGAATGCGGTCGACGAGGGCAGCGAGGCTCGCAGCGCCCTCCCGGCGGACGAGCGGCGCAAGACGTGCCTCGACCAGATAGGACTTGCCCGGCTCGAGAACGATGGCGGCGTGTCGCCTCACGAGCTCCTGGACGGTCTCGAAGTCGCCTCCGCTGAGCGCCGTCATGGGGCTACGTCGGGCCACACTCGGTTGACCCGGAGGCTCGCGGGCCCTGGCGCACGCGTCGCAGGACCGCGGGCCCGATCTCGGCCAGCGGCAGCACCTCGTTGGCGAGTCCTGCACGGGCCACGATGCCCGGCATCCCCCAAACCACCGAGGTGGCCTCGTCCTGAGCGAGGACCTGGCCCCCCGCGGCCCGGACACGCTCGCAACCCCGAAGGCCATCCTGCCCCATGCCCGTCAGCACCACGCAGAGCACGCCCGAGCCGAAGGCTTCCACCGCAGAGCGGAGTGTCGCGTCGACGGCCGGCCGGCACGAGTTTTCGGGCGGCCCGTCACCGAGGGCGACGCGCCAGGCTCCGGGTGCGCCCGTCACCAGGAGATGCCGGTTGCCGGGCGCCACGTAGCCTCGACCGTCTTCGAGCCGCATCCCGTCCTCCGCCTCGCGGAACGGGATCGGTCCCTGCGACGCGAGCCGCTCGGCGAGCAGCCGAGTGAACTGCGGAGGCATGTGTTGGACGAGGAAGATCGGCACCTGCAGATCCGGCACGAGCGCTGGCACGAGCACACCGAGCGCGTTGGGACCACCCGTCGAGCTGCCGATCACCACCGCGTCGACGCGCCCCGTGCATGAGGCTCGTGCCGAGGTCTGCAGCGCCCCCACCTCGACCGCCGGGGGCGTGCACAAGGCTCGGATCTTCGGAGCGAGGGTCTCCCGCACCCTCTCGTCCACGGCGCGGTGGGCAGGTCCTCCCGTCGGCTTGGCGCAGTAGTCGCTCGCGCCGCGGAGTAGTGCATCGATCGTCACGCCGGCACCGCGCTCGGTGAGGGCGCTGAACATGATCACCGGAAGTCTCGGCCAGCGGCGTCGGATCTCGGTCAGGGCTTCGAGGCCGTCCATCTCCGGCATCTCGACGTCGAGGATGACTACGTCGGGCTGGAGCTGCTCGGTCTTGCGGATCCCCACCTTCCCGTCCGCCGCCGCCCCCACGACCTCGAACCCGGGCTCGCTCGACAATGCCTCGGTCAGCGTTCGGCGGACCACCACGGAATCGTCCACGACGAGAATCCGCGTCGGCGGCACGTCAGGGTTCCAGAATCCCGAGGATCGCCAGCTTTTCGAGGATCACCTCCTCGGTGAAGGGCTTCATCGCGTATTCGTCCGCGCCGGCCTCGAGCGCCGCCTGAACCTTTGCGAGCTCGCTCTCCGTCGTCACCATCAGGACACGCAAATCGCGAAACGCACGATCGGACCGGACCGCGATCACGAACTCCTGCCCCCCCATGACGGGCATGTTCCAGTCCACCAAGGCCACATCGAACGGCTGCACGCCGCGTTGCTGGCGCAGGCACTCGAGGCCCTCGCGTCCGTCACAGGCCTCGATCACCTCGAAGCCAGCCCCCCGCAGGATGCGGCCGAGGAGGCTGCGCATCGCCCGCGAGTCGTCGATTACGAGCGCCTTCACGCTAGACCTCACCTTGCACATTCTTTTGGTTCGGCAATCCGTCCCCCGCGTATGAGCGAACTCGTGTCGTCCGGAGCGCCCTCTACACTTCGAACCGACCCACCTGCGCTTGCAGCTCGGCCGCCATCTGCGAGAGCTGGTCCGCCGCCTTCTGGGTGTCGGCCGCACCCTCGCTCGTGCTCCGAGCGGCCAGCGCCACGCTGGTGATGTTGTCGGTGATCTCGGCGGTTCGCTGGGCTGCCTCGGTCATGCTGCGCGCGATCTCGTGGGTCGTCGCCGTCTGCTCTTCGACGGCGCTGGCGATGGTGTTCTGCAGGTCGCTGATGCGGGTGATCACGTCGCCGATCTCGCCGAGCACCTCGACTGCGCCTCGCGCATCCGCCTGGATGGCGGCGATCCGCTCGCCGATCTCTCCGGTTGCGCGGGTCGTCTCGCGGGCCAACTCCTTCACCTCGTTGGCGACCACTGCGAAGCCCTTGCCGGCCTCGCCCGCCCGCGCGGCCTCGATCGTGGCGTTGAGCGCGAGCAGGTTGGTTTGCTGGGCGATCGACGCAATCACGTCGACCACCTTCTCGATCTCCTGGCTGCTCGACCCCAGCTTCGACATCGTGGCGTTGGCTGATTCAGCGCGCTGTACGCCCGTCCCTGCGACCTTCGCCGCGTCGGCGGCGTGGCGCGCGATCTCCCTGATGCTGGCATTCATCTCCTCGACCGATGCCGCGACGGTCTGCGCGCTCCGGTTCACTTGATCGGTCGCCGCCGAGACGACGTTGGCCTGCGTTGCCGTCTCCTCGGCATTGGCTCCCATGGTCTGGCTCACTGCCGAGAATTCTTCCGCCGTCGTGGCGAGGGCCTCGGCGCTCCGGGCCATCGCCAGGACGCTCCCCCGCATGCCTTGCACCGCCTCGTTCACGGCGACGCCCATTTGACCCACTTCGTCCTCGGACGCCGCCTCGACTCGCTCGGTGAGCCGTCCGCTCGCGACGCTCTGCATCACGGAAACCGTCCGCTGGATCGGACGCACGATGCCGCGCGATACGGTGATCGCGGCCGCGATCGTCAGCCCGGCGGCGAGCGCAGCGACCATCAGGGCCGTCCGGTAGAGGGCGGTGACCGCGGCGAGGGCCGTCTTCGCATCCTGCCGCACCAGAATCGACCATCCATACCCCGGAAAGACCGGGGTTCCTCTGAACCAGCGTAGCCGTTCACCTGTTCGATGCCGCGGCGCAGGTGCATCTCTCGCGTGAAGCCCCGGCGGCCGGCCACGCCTTCGCGAGCGGCCGCGAGGCCTCTTTCAGCGAGGTTGAACTGGAAGATCGCGGCGGAATCGGCGTCGTCCAGAAGGAGCCCGGTCTTCGAGAGGAGCTGCGTCTCGATGCCTTCGAGGCCCTGCGCCTCGAGTGCCTCGCGCAGCGAACGGAGCGGCTGGCGGATGATTCGCTCCGGAGAGGCACGCGCCGACCAAACGCGCACTACGTTCCCGTTCTCGTCGAGCACCGGCGCTGCGAAGACGATGGCGTCACCGCGGCCACCGTACGCCTCCACGCTCCAACGGTCGGGACCCAGTTCACCGAAAAAGCTCTGGCCGGGGCGGATCTCGCCGCTCATCACCTTCTCGAACCAAGGCTCGCCCCGGACGCTGCGACCGACGAGGCGCGCCGTCTCGAGCGGCCGGCCCTCTGCGTCCACCGTGTTGACGGCGAGGATCTTCCCCTCCCGGTCGGCGACCACCATGAGGTCATAGACCGAATACGCCGTTACGTCGAAGTTCGCAACCGACTCCAGCGCTTCCCGGCTTCCCCTGGCCGCCGGATGAAACGCGAACACCTGCACGTCGAGGTACCGCTCTTCCAGGTTGCGGTCGATCTGGTCGATCGCGTTCTGGGCGTGCGTCGCCATGGAAGCGCCGGCCTGGCGAACTAGTTCGGCCTCGCTCCTGCGGACCGTGAGACTCATCGCGAGCACGAGGGGACCGAGCGAGAGCAGGAGGAACCAGACGATCAACCTCGACTGGAGCCGTTGGAAGCGTATCGACAGTGCCATGGATCCCTCCTCGCGGCGCAGGATCGCGCCGCTCTCATCGGGCCGTTTCGACAGCCCCAACTTGAAGTACGCGCTCGACGTCGAGGAGCAGGACGAGCTCCTCTGGCAGCTTGCACGCACCGCAGATCAGCTCGCGCGCCGGTCCCTGCAATGTGGCGGGAGCCCGCTCGAAGTTCGAGGGATCGACCGTCAGGACGTCCGCGATCTCGTCGGCTACGAGGCTGACTGCTCCGGTCTTCGTGGCTACGATGACGTTCACGCAGTCGTTTCCCTCTGCGCGCTCGGGCAGGGCGAGTCGCCGCCGCAGATCGATGGCTGCGACGATCCGGCCTCGCAGGTTGAGGAGGCCCGCGAGCGCCTCCGGCGCCAGGGGAACGCGGGTGGTGCGCTGCTGCCGGAGCACTTCCTGGACGCGCTCGACATCGACGCCAAATCGCATCCCGTCGAGTCGAAACGTGCAGAGGGCTGCCGGGAGGCGTTCCATGGGTCAGATCTCCAGCCTTCCATCGGCAAGGAGGGCAGCCGGGTCGAGGACGTCCGTCACCCGGCCCGCCACGACGACCGAGCCAACGACGCCGGGCTCTTCGCCCGGCAGTTCGACCTCGAGGCGCCCGTCGATGATGTCGAGAACGCGCTCGACCACGAGGCCTGCCTCTCGCGTTCCGCACTCGCAGACGACCACGTGGACGGCATCTCCCGTACGCTCCTCTGGCGGAGCCTCGAGCGGCCCGCTCACGCCGATCAGGGGGAGTATCCGGCCACGACTCTGGACGACCGGCCGCCCCCCCGTCCGCTCGATGGCGCCGTGCGAGACCTCTTCGAGTCGCGCAACGTTGCCGAGCGGAATCGCAATCTGGCGAGCATCGTGGGTTCGCGCGATGACGTAGCGTTCCGGCGCGGTAGCGACCGTCTCCGGAGTCGCCGGCATCTCGCTACGCCGAGCTTCCGCGGCGCCGCTCGCCATGCGGCTGCTCCGGGCAAGCGCCGGAACGTCGAGGATGAGGGCGACCGCACCGTCACCCAGCAGCGTCACTCCAGCGAAGGCCGAGATCTGCTCGAGCTCTGCCGGAATCGGCTTCACGACGATCTCCTCCGTATCGTGCACTGCATCGACCACGAGCCCGAACAGCTGGTCGCCCGTGCGCAGGACCACGATCTGGACCGGCGTCTTCGTCTCCGTCGTATCGACCAGGCCGAGCGTTTGGCCGAGATCGACGAGGGGCAGCAGACGGCCCCTCAGGCGGTAGACCGCCGCGTCATGGACGCGCTCGATACCCTGCTGCGCCGGTTCGCCTTCGACACGAACCAGCTCGACGAGGCTCGATTGGGGAAGCGCATAGCGGTCCCCCCCTGACTCCACGATCAGCGCCGGTACGATCGCGAGCGTGAGCGGGATCTCGATCCGAAACCGGGTGCCCTCGTCGCGCCGGCTCCAGACCTCCACCGAGCCGCCGACCCGCTCGATGTTGCTGCGCACCACGTCCATGCCGACGCCTCTACCGGAGACGCTCGTGACACGCTCTGCTGTGGAGAAGCCGGGCAGGAAGATCAGATCGAGCAGCTCTCTCTCCGAGAGGCTCGCCGCCCGCGCCTCCTGCACGAGCCCCCGTGCCACTGCCCGCTCGCGGATGCGTTCGGGATCGATTCCCGCGCCGTCGTCGGAAATCTCGAGATTCACCGACCCGCCCTCATGGGAAGCGCCGAGTCGGAGACGGCCCTCCGCGAGCTTTCCGGCGGCGAGCCTCGACTCGGGTGCTTCGATGCCGTGGTCGACGGCGTTGCGGACGAGGTGAGTGAGGGGATCCTTGAGGGCCTCGATCAGCGCCCGGTCGAGCTCGGTATGGGCTCCCTCCATCTCGAGCCGGACCTGCTTTCCACACGCGACGGCGACGTCGCGAACCAGACGCGGGAGCCGGTCCCAAAGGGACGCGACCGGCTGCATGCGGGTGCGTAGGATCCCGCCTTGGAGCTCGCCCGTGACGAGGTCGAGCTGCTGGCAGCTCTGTGCGAGCCGTGCGTTGTCTCCTGTCCGCAGGCACTGGAGGATCTGGTTCCGGGTGAGGACCAGCTCGCCTACGAGGTTCATCAGGTGCTCGAGGAGTCGCAGGTCGACGCGAATCGAGCTGCCGGCCGCTCCTGACGGCTGGCTCTCCAACGCCGGCACCGCTTCCGTCGTCCCCGGCGCCTCCGCGGCCGGTTCGTCCCGCGTGGCGCGAATCGACACGGTCGCCGCTTCCTCGCTGCCCGTTGCTGCGAGCGCACCTCTCTCGAGCGCTGCGAGGCGTCCGGCGAGGAGCGCAACGTCGACGTCCCCTTCGCTTCCGCAGTCCTCGATGCGGTCCAGGATCTGCCGGATGGCGTCGACGAGGTCGAGGAGCGCCGACGCGATCTCCGGCGTGAACGCGATCGCACCATCCCTGAGCCTCGCGAGGAGACTCTCACCCCGGTGTGCCACGGCCTCGAGCCTGGAGAAGCCGAGAAATCCGCAGGTTCCCTTGATCGTGTGGATGGTGCGAAAGACGCTGGAGAGCGTCTCGGCGTTCGTCGCGTCGCGCTCGAGAGCCAAGAGCTCCTGGTCGAGGCGCCCCAGGTTCTCGTGGCTTTCCACGAGGAACTCTTGGACGAGCTCGTCGTCCGGGTTCTTGGTCACGGTCTCCTCTCGGCAATCCACGAGGCGCACACGAATGCGTGGAGCCCCTTACGAGCAAACCCCATGCCGGTGCAGTTGTGCGGGAAGAGGCGCGATTTCGCGTACCGGTCCGTTCCCCGGGGCATTGCAGGGTGAGGGGGAGCGTTTCGATCCGAAACGCAGGCGTGAACCGCCACCGTCGAACCGCCGCTCGCGGCCGCCTCCGGACGAAGCCCCTCAGCCACAGGCTCCGGCGCGAGCCCCTCGTAGCAGGCGGTCGCAGGCCTCGATGAGCACGCGCTTCGGCACGGGCTTCGTCAGAACCTCGTCGAAGCCGCAGTGGGCAGCTTCCCCCCGGAATTCGTCCAGGGAGTGTCCCGTCAAAGCGACGATCGGGAGCGCGTGGCCGAGGCTGCGAAGCTGCTGGGTTGCCAGGCATCCACCCAGAACCGGCATCTCGACGTCCATCAGGACGAGATCGAAGCGCGATGCCTTCACCGCCTCGACGGCTTCCGCACCGTTCTCGACGACCACCACGTCGGCGCCAGCCACGTGCAGCAGGTGCCGCACCAGCTTCTGGAGCACGGCGGCATCTTCGGCCACCAGAACGCGGCGACCCGCGAGCTCCCGCACGGGTGGCGAAGGATCGATCGCGCCATCGGTCCGCACGGTCAGCCCGATGGAGTCGAGAAACGCTGCAGCGTCTTCGCGAAGGCGGCGGGTCTTCGCGATGACGGCATCGGGTGCTCCGCTCGTGGCGGCGTCGGCGGCCGCGTCGGCGGTGATGATTGCGATCGGAATCGCGCGGTAATCTCGCGCGCTCTTCAGTGCGGCGACGAGCGAGCTTCCGGGGAGCCCCGGCAGGTGCATCGCCGAGAGGATGGCGGCGGGCTTGCGGTCGCAGACGGCCGCGAGCGCACGACCCGCGCTGGAGAAGATCTCGACCTCGACGCCTCGGCCGCGGCAAACGGTCGCGAGCGCCTCCGCTACGGGCCGCGAGGTCTCGACGATCTGCACCCGAGGGCAACGGCCCTCGGGAGATGCTGCGATCAGGTTGCTCATGAACGTCCCTGTGAAGACCCATCGGCGCACCCCCGCCAATGGTGGAGCCGCCGCCTTGCGAGCCGCGGCAGAGCCAAAGATGTGCCGTTGACTTACTAAGTCAATGGCGTACACTCGCTCATCGTGGAGTTCGAGTGGGGTCCTGCCAAGGATCGCAGCAACCAGCGGAAGCACGGTCTGTCCTTTGAGGAAGCCCGGCGGCTTCTTGAATCCGGCGTCGACCATCTCGAGATCTTCGATGTGGAGCATTCCGACTGGGAAGACCGCTTCATCGCGATCGGACCGATCGATCACGAGATCGTGGTCGTCGTCTTCACCGAACCGGAAGAGGGCCGCGTCCGGATCATCGGAGCCCGACCAGCCACCAAGCGCGAGCGAGACCGCTACCGCTCGCACAGGGAGCGAACCAGATGACGGAGATTCCGGAGCTCACCGATGAACAGTTCGATCGAGCGATCCCTGTGCGCCTTCGCCGCCGGCTCATGCAGGGGCGTTTCGAGTCGGGAGAGGACATCGCGGCGCTTCGAGGCTTCGTGGGACTGACGCAGGTCGAGTTCGCACGAGCGATCGCGATCAGCGTCCATACCCTCCGCAACTGGGAGCAAGGGCGCAGAAGGCCCGAAGGGCCCGCCATCGCACTCCTGCGGATCGCCGCGCGGCACCCGAGGATCCTGCGGGAGAACTTGGATTCGGCAGCCTGATGGGCCGCGGCGCGGCGTCCCGGCTCCGCTCGCACCGTGCGCGTGGGCTAGGATCCGGGGCATGCGAATCCTCCACACGATGCTGCGCGTCAGCGATCTCGACCGATCGCTCGGCTTCTACTGCGACGTCCTCGGGATGAAGCTGCTCCGCCGCAAGGACTACCCGGACGGGAAGTTCACGCTGGCCTTCGTGGGATGCGGCAGCGAGTCCGAGGGCGCGGTGATCGAGCTCACGTACAACTGGGGGCGGGATCGCTACGACGTCGGCGACGGCTACGGCCACGTCGCGATCGGCGTCGACGACATCCACGCCACCTGCGAGCGTCTGCGGGCGGCCGGCGCACGGATCACCCGCGAGCCGGGCCCCATGAAGCACGGAACGACGGTGATCGCCTTCCTCGAGGACCCCGACGGCTACAAGATCGAGCTGATCGAGGAGCGCAGCCGCGCCGCAGGCTGACGGCCGTCGCTGTGGCTTCGGGCTCGATGCGGCGCGAAACCGGCCGAACGAGATTCGTT
Organism: uncultured delta proteobacterium; assembly: GCA_963710635.1. GTDB lineage: Bacteria > Myxococcota_A > UBA9160 > UBA9160 > UBA9160 > MYXO. The sequence goes on along the minus strand of CAVQAY010000001.1, from coordinate 1,143,964 downwards.
CATGGTCGGACCGCGAGACTGCGTTCTTCCCTACGCGTCCCCGCAGTGTCGCCTGAGGAAGACCGAGGTCTCCGCCTTGTCGACATCGCCCGCAGCGACTCCATCGACCAAGGCGTACAGGTCGTCCGGATCGGCGAGCAGCCGCTGGCCCTTCAATCCGAGGAACACCAACGCACACATCAGCGCGGTCCGCTTGTTCCCATCTACGAACGGATGATTCCGAGCCAGGTGGAAGAGATACGCAGCCGCCATCTCGAAGACACTGGGATGCAGATGAGCGCCATCGAAGGTCGTCTCGGGCATCGCGAGCGCCGACCGGAGCAACGAGAGATCGCGGATTCCGCTCGCGCCCCCGTACACGCGAATCTGATCGGCGTGGATCCCGAGCACCTCGTCGAGGGTGAGGAAGGCCGGCTCGCTCACTCCGCGAGTCGGCGGAACACCCCGCCGTACTGCTCGTGCGCCTCGGCCACCAGCTCGGCCACCCGCTTCTTGCGCTTCCGGTTGCGCACCGGTGTGACCACGAGGACGTCGCCGTCTGTCGACAGCTCGAGCTCCGTGTCCGCGTCGATCTCGAGCGCCTCGAGCAGCGGACGATCGATCACGAGAGCGAGGCTGTTTCCGGACCGCGTGAGCCTCTTCGGCATGTCAGTACGGTAGCACCGGTTCGTACGTACGTACGCCGCGTGCCGCACGCGACGCGCGATCCGGCTAGTCGGCCGCGCCGGACCCGGGTTCGATGGAACGCGCATCGTGAGCGTTGAAGTATCTGATTCTAAATGGGAAAGTCGGAGGCGACGAGCTCGGCCAGGACCTCGAGATCCTTCGGCCTCCCCGCGGCGCGTCACGGCGCTTTGCGCCACCCGCGAGGATTCGACCGGAAGTCCTCCTCCCAGCCTTCGATCTGGCCGAGGAGCCGCGCAGCCTCGTCCGGGTGGCGATCCACGAGGTTGTACGATTCGTCCGGATCGCCGGTCACGTCGTAGAGCAGCGGAAAGCTCGTGAGGAGCGGAACCGTCCGACCGGTCTTCGGATCGTGGTGCCGGTAGCCGATCGCAGCGCGTCCCGTCCACGTGTTCGGCTTGTCGAGAGGCGTCGGCCAGACGTACTCGTTCACGAAGCGGTAGTACTTGAAGCGCCCCGAGCGGACGCCGTCGATCACGTTGGCGTTGAAGAAGAAGAGTGCCTCATGCGGGCTCTCATCGGTTTCGCCCGAGAGGATCGGCCACAGATCCCGGCCGTCGATGGCCCGGTCGTCGGGAAGCTCGAGCCCGGCGAGCGCGAGGATCGTCGGAAACAGGTCGAAGTTCATCGCAGGAGCGCCGACGCTCTTTCCCGCCGGGAGCGTTCCGGGCCAGGCCGCGATCATCGGAACGCGCTGCCCGCCTTCGAGCGGCTGCCCCTTTCGACCACGCAACCCTCCCGGACTGCCCTGGTGCCAGGGTCCGTTGTCGCTCGTGAAGACGACGAGGGTCCGCTCCCGGAGCCCCCGCTCGTCGAGGGCCGTCAGCAGCTCGCCGACGCTCGCGTCGAGCTCCTCGACCGAATCGCCGTAGGGGCCGGCTGCCGAGCGGCCCGCGAATCCGGGAGCGGGAAAGAGCGGCGTGTGGACGTTCTTGTGAGCGACGTACAGGAAGAAGGGCTTCCCCTGGTGCTCGTCGATGAAGTCGATGGCCTCGCGGGTGAGCCGCGCGGTGAGGTCTTCCTGGGCGAGTCCGACGTCCGCGTCGACGCGCGTCTCGTCCTCCCAGTACGAGTACGGGAACTCGTCGTTCGAATGGGGGAAGCCGGCGAAGGAATCGAAGCCGTGGCGCCGCGGGTGGTAGCGCGGCAGGCCATCGAAGTCGCCGAGGTGCCACTTGCCCACCATGCCGGTCGCATAGCCGGCGAGGCGCAGCGCCTCGGGGATGGTGATCTCCGAGTCCGGAAGCCCTGCCACGGCAGACTCGCCCGCCTGTGCGAGATCGCTCGCTCCCATGCGCGCAGCGAACCGGCCGCCGAGTCGGGTAAGACGATGGAAGAGGTCGTCACCCACAGGATGGATCGGAAAGGTGATCCCGGAACGGAGCGGATAGCGGCCCGTCAAGAGTCCGGCGCGCGACGGTGAGCAGTAGACGCCGCTCGCATAGAAGTGCGTGAAACGAACCCCTTCGCGCGCGAGCCCGTCGAGGCTCGGCGTTCGCACGAGATCGTTTCCGTACGGACCCGTGTCGCCGTAGCCGAGGTCGTCGGCGAGGATCACGATGACGTTGGGCCGAGGCGCCGCCCCTCCCGCCTTCGGCCGAACGACCTCCTCGACGGGCCGGGCGCCGTCTACAGGGTCTTCATAGGCCGACAGGTCGAGCGCGGCCTCGCCGCGCGGCGGCGCGCCGCGCAGCAGAACGGCGGCGGCAACCAGCCCACCGAGGATTGCGAGAGCAAACAGCTTTTTCATGGCGCGAATCGTACACCCTGGCGAAGACTCGCAGCGACGTCTCGTGACGGAACTCGAAGCGCATCGAGCGAAGAAGCAGTTGCCGGCAGCCTTCCGTGGATCTCTACACGGCTTCCGGGTCTCGACCCGAACGCGTATGATGAGCCACCAGACCTGGGGCAGCGGGGCCGTGGAGCCGACGACCGAGCGAAGCCAAGACGCTGGCGTGAGCCAGGTACCCGAGCATCCGGGACCCGTGATCCTCCGTTGCCCGGGCGCCGCTTCCCGGCCCTCCCTCGCGAACGCACAGGACGTGGCTCGCGCTGCTCCTGCTGGCTCTCGCCGCCGGTGCTGTCTACCACGACAGCTTTGGCGGCCCCTTCGTCTTCGACGACTTACTGGCGATCCGGAACAACCCCGACATCCGGAGCTTCGCCACGACCCTGCGCGAGAACCCGGCCGTCGACACGGCCACCGCCGTCGGGCGGCCCCTGCTCCGCGTCTCGCTCTTCGTCGAACTACGCCTTCGGGGGCCTCGACGTCCGCGGCTATCACGCCGTGAACCTCGCCCTCCACCTAGGTGTCGCCTTCGCGCTGTTCTTCTTTGCCCGGCGCCTCTTCTCGAGCCCCGCCCTGGCGGAGCGGCATCGCAGCTCCTCCGGCCCCCTCGCCCTCGCCATCGCCCTGCTCTGGACCGTCCATCCCCTGCAGACCGAGTCGGTCACCTACGTCGTCCAGCGCGCCGAGATGCTGGGGGCCCTCTTCTATCTGCTCACCCTTCTCGCCGTGGCCCGCTGCATCGAGGCGCCGTCTCCCACGAGTACCCGCGGGTGGGGTGCCGCCGCCGTCGCCTTCTGCCTGCTCGGCATGGCCAGCAAGGAGACCCTGGCGACGGCGCCGCTCGTGGCTCTCGCCATGGACCGGATCTTCTTCTCCCCTTCCTGGCGCACCGTGTGGCAGGCCCGCCGGGGCCTCTACCTCGCGCTGACCTCGACGTGGATCTTCCAGGCAGCCCTGGTCTTCTCTTCCTCCGGCCGCAAGGGCACCGTGGGCTTCGCGCTCAGCATCCCGTGGTGGGAGTACGCGCTCACCCAGCCCTACTACCTGTGCCGCTACCTGGCGCTCTCGCTCTGGCCCGGGCCCCTGGTCTTCGACTACGGCTCCTACGTCGCGAGGAGCCCGGGGGAGATCGTCCCCTACGCGGTCCTCGTCCTCGCGCTGGTCGCCCTCACCGTCGTTGCGCTGCGAAGGCGCCCGGCCCTCGGCTTTCTCGGCCTCGCGTTCTTCGCGCTGCTCGGCCCTACGTCGAGCGTCGTGCCGGTGGTGACGCAGACCGGGGCCGAGCACCGGATGTACCTGCCGCTGGCCGCGGTCGTGGCTCTCGCCGTGCTCGGCGTCCATGCCCTCGCCCGCAGCGCCCGGCTGAGGGGCCACCCGATGGCGCCCCGCATCGCGACGGCGCTCCTCGTCGCCGTCACCCTCGCTCTCGGCGCCAGAACCGTGCTGCGCAACCGCGACTACCAGGACGAGATCACCCTCTGGCAAGGAGTCGTCGACCGCTGGCCGCACAGTTCGAGGGCGCACAACTACCTCGGCATGGCGCTCGCAGACGCGCGACGCCCGGAGGAGGCGATCCTCCACTACGAGGAGGCGCTCCGGCTTTCGCCCAATGAGGTCGAGGTCCATAGCAACCTCGGCAGCGCACTCACGAAGGTCGGGCGCCCGCAAGAGGCCCTGGCCCACTGCGAGCGGGTCCTGCAGCTCAAGCACGACTACGCCCCGGGCCAGAATGGCTGTGGCCTTGCGCTCGCGGCGCTCGGACGTGGGCCGGAAGCCATGGCGCACTACGAGCAGGCGCTGCGCCTCTCGCCCGATCTCGCCGAGGCGCACAATAACCTCGGCAAGGCATTGGCAGAGACCGGACGCATCGCAGACGCGGTCTCGCATTACGAGAAAGCCCTTGCGCTCGAGCCCGATCTCGCCGAGGCACACAACAACCTCGGGATGGTGCTCACGGGAGCGGGGAAGTTCCAGGAAGCGGTGCAGCACTTTGCACGGGCTCTCGAACTCGCTCCCGAGTATGCGGAGGTCCACAGCAACCTGGGGATCATCCTCGCAAACACGGGGCACGTTCCCGAAGCGATCGCCCACTACAAGGAGGCGCTGCGGCTACAGCCCGACTTCGCCCGCGCCTACAACGGGCTCGGCAATGCGCTCATGAATGCAGGCAGACCCCAGGAAGCGGTTCCATATTTCGAGGAAGCGCTTCGCTTACAGCCAGGCTTCGCAAAGGCCCACAACAATCTCGGCCGCGCGCTCGCTGCAGATGCGCGTCCCCGCGATGCGGTCGCTCGCTTCCGGGAGGCGATTCGCCTCTCGCCCGACTTCGCCGAAGCCTTCAGCAGCCTCGCGTGGATCCTGGCGACGGTGGCCGACCCGACGCTGCGCGATCCCAGCGAGGCGCTGCGCCTCGCAGAACAAGGCGCCAGGCTGAGCGGCGGAAGAGACCCCGCCCACCTCGCGACGCTCGCCGAGGCCCAGGCTGCCGCGGGCCGGCAGGCCGACGCAGCCGCCACGGCAGAGCGCGCCCTCGAAATTGCTCGTGCAACGGGCAACCAGGCGCTTGCTCGCGAGATCGAGTCTCGGCTGGTCCGGTACCGCACCGGCAAGGGAAGCGCGCCCGCAGCTTCGCCGTGAACCGCAGCGCCGGCGCAGCATCCCGCAGTCCGACCCGGTCCCAGCCCATCGGGATTTCGGCCACTCAGCCGCGATCTCGCCACCGGACCTGGTCGAACTTCCCCCGGGGGTAAATTCCGGGCATGCTGTTCCAACTCCTCGACAACGCGTCGACTTTGGTACCCTATCGGGTCCGCTGGCCGTGGCTCTCGCAGGGTTGATCCCCAGCGCAGAGCCATCGCTCTCGGCCGCTCGAGTATGCCCGTCGACCGGGCGCCCGGGCGCATCCGGCGAGCCTGCGAACAGTGAGGATCCGAACACCATGGGGCACCAGAGAGGAAGACTGTCGACATTTCCCCTCGGCTCGGCGGCTGCTGGCTGGGGCGCCGTTGCCGCGCTGCTAGCCGCGCTCGTCGCGTCCGGCTGCAGCCGCAGCTCCGATCCCGGGGCGACGCAGGCCGATGCAGCCGCACCCGCGCCGAGCAGCGCGGGCGCCGACCGGCGGGCTCCCAACGTCGTCCTGATCACGGTCGAATCGCTGCGCACGGACCATGTCGGGGTCTATGGAGGAAAGAGCCGCTCACGGCCGGAGACTCCCCTCACCCCCAACCTCGACGCCCTGGGCCAAGAGGCGGTGGTCTACGACGACGCCCATTCGGTCACGAGCTGGACGCTCGCGTCCCACGCGAGCCTCTTCACCGGCCTCTACCCGAGCACGCACCAGACGATCCACGCTACCGACAAGCTCGGCGACGCGTACGAAACCCTCGCCGAGCGGCTGGCCGGCCGGGGATACGAGACGGCCGGCGTCATCAGCGGCCCGTATCTGCGGCGAGCGCACAACCTCAGTCAGGGCTTCACCCACTACTACGACGAGATGGCGTCTCCAACCCACGTCCAGGCACACAGCGACGTGACCAATCCGCGCATGGAGGCCGCCATGCGCCACGTGATCGAGCACGAGACCGATCCCAGCCGGCCGTTCTTCCTGTTCGCCTACTTCTGGGACAGCCACTACGACTACCTGCCGCCCCAGCCCTTCGACAGCATGTTCACGGGCCCCGATTGCGAGCAGATCGAGGTTCGCAACTTCGAGACTACCCAGGTAGTGAACCCGAACATCACGCCGGGGCAGCTCGCCTACGTACTCTCGCAGTACGCAGGCGAGGTCCGCGCCACCGACGAAACCCTTGGCCGCTTCTTCCAGCTGCTCAAGGACAAGGGCCTGTGGGATGACACCGTCATCATCATCACGGCAGATCATGGGGACGAGTTCTTCGACCACGGCGAGAAGGGGCATTTCAACAACGTCTACGCAGAGACCGTCCACGTCCCCCTCATCGTGAAGTACGCCAAGGGCGGGCCGCGAGGCCGAGACTCCCGACTCGTCAGCCTCGTCGACGTCCTCCCGACCGCACTCGAACTGGCCGGTGCCCCACCGCCGCAGCTCCCGGGGAGATCCCTGCTCTCGAAGGACCCGGACGAGAATCGAGCCATCTATTACGAGCTCACCTCCGTCTGGTACACGTTCGAATCGAAGGCGCCGATGGTGCCGGCATCCAAGCGAACGCGGACCTGGAACGGAATCCGCCGCGGCGCCCACAAGCTCGTGACGAGTCCCGAGCTCGCACGGACCGAGCTCTACGACGTGCGATCCGACCCCGCCGAGAAGTCCGACATCTCGGCGGCGCATACTCCGCTCGTTCAGCAGCTGGTTGCGGATCTCGACCAATGGAAGCAGGCAGAGCAGCAGGTTGCTGCGACGTTCCAGAGGGGCGGCGCTGCGGCGCTGAGCGAGGCCGAGACGGAACGTCTCCGTGCGCTCGGCTACATCCAGTGACGGCAGCCTCGCGCGCCTGACCGACGAGGGCGCCGAGGCCGTCGCCCCGCCGCACTCCTCGCGGATGACCTGGCTCGCGCTCCTGGTCCTCGCCCTCGCCGCGGTGGCCGCCTACCACGACAGCTTCCACGGCCCCTTCGTCTTCGACGACCTCTTCGCGATCCAGAACAACCCCGACATCCGCAGCTTCGCAACGACGCTGCGCGAGAACCCGGCCGTCGACACGGTGACTGCCGTCGGAAGGCCGCTGCTGCGCGTGTCGCTGTGGGCCAACTACGCCCTCGGCGGCCTCGACGTCCGCGGCTACCACGCCGTGAATCTCCTCCTCCACCTCGCCGTCGCCTTCACCCTGTTCGCCTTCACCCGCCGCCTGCTCGCGAGCCCGCGCCTCGCGCCGCGCTACGCCGCCTCGGCGGGCCCCCTCGCCCTCGCCATCGCCCTGCTCTGGACCGTCCACCCCCTCCAGAGCGAGTCGGTCACCTACGTCGTCCAGCGCGCCGAGATGCTCGGCGCCCTCTTCTACCTGCTCACCCTGTACGCCGTCGTCCGCTGCGCCGAGGTTTCTGTGAGCCGGAGAGGCCGCGCCTGGGCCGTGGCCGCCGTCCTCTCGTGCCTGCTCGGCATGGCGAGCAAGGAGACGCTGGCCACCGCGCCGCTGGTGGCCCTCGCCATGGACCGGATCTTCTTCTCCTCCTCCTGGAGCGCCCTGTGGCGCGCGCGCCGAGGCCTGTACCTGGCCCTGGCCGCGACGTGGATCTTCCAGGCGCTCCTCGTCTTCGCCTCGGCCGGCCGCAAGGGCACCGTGGGCTTCGCGCTCAGCATCGCGTGGTGGGAGTACGCGCTCACCCAGCCCTACTACCTGTGCCGCTACCTGGCGCTCTCGCTCTGGCCGGGGCCGCTGGTCTTCGACTACGGGTCCTACGTCGCCCGCGGCGCCGGCGAGATCGCGCCGTACCTGCTGGTCGTCCTCGCCCTCGGCGCCCTCACCCTCTTCGCGCTCTGGCGCCGTCCCGTGCTCGGCTTCCTCGGCCTGTGGTTCTTCGCGCTCCTGGGCCCGACCTCGAGCGTGGTTCCCGTGGTGACGCAGACCGGGGCCGAGCACCGCATGTACCTGCCGCTGGCCGCCGTGGTCGTGCTCGCCGTCCTCGGCGTCCACGCCCTCGCCCGCCGCCACCCGCCACTCGGCCCGCGCATTGCCGCCGCCCTCCTCGTCCTCGCCACCCTCGCCCTCGGCACCAGAACCGTGCTGCGAAACCGCGACTACCGGGACCACCTCACCCTCTGGCAAGGAGTCGTCGATCGCTGGCCGGACAGCCCGAGAGGACACAACCACCTCGGGAATGCACTTGCCTCGAGGGGCCGTTTCGAGGACGCCCTCGCTCGCTACCAGACCGCTGTTCGCACAGCGTCCACCTACTCCGAGGCGCACAACAACCTCGGCAACGTGCTCGCGATCCTCCACCGACCGGCAGAGGCCATCGCCTCCTACGAAGAAGCCGTCCGACTCCAGCCCGGATACGCCGAGGCCCACAACAACCTCGGCGCCGCGCTTGCGAACCTCGGCCGCGGCCCCGAAGCGATGGCCCACTACGAGCAGGCCATTCGTCTCAAGCCGGGCTTCGCACAGGCGCATCACAATCTCGGGAACTCCTACTTGGCCGTGGGGCGTCTGCAGCAGGCGATCACGCACTACCGCGAGGCCGTCCGCCTCGCTCCGGACTATGCCGAGGCCTCGAACAGCCTCGCGTGGCAGTACGTGATGGCTACCGACCCCCGAATCCGAAGACCTGTCGAGGCCCTCGCTCTTGCTTCACGCGCGGTGACACTGAGCGGTGGACGGGAACCTCGCTATCTCGATACCCTCGCCGCCGCGCAGGCCGCAGCCGGCCGGTTCGGCGACGCCTCCGCTACCGCAGAGCGCGCCGTCGACCTCGCCCGCACGAACGAGCAAAGGGCACTTTCGGCCGAAATCGAAAAACGACTCGCGCGCTACCGCGAAGGAAAGACCGCGCCGTGAGCGAAGCGCAAGACACCGGACCTGTGCCGGCGGCCGGGCTGCGGAGGCTGACCTGGCTCGCGCTCCTGGTCCTCGCCCTCGCCGCGGGGGCCGCCTACCACGACAGCTTCCACGGCCCCTTCGTCTTCGACGACCTCTTCGCGATCCAGAACAACCCCGACATCCGCAGCTTCGCAACGACGCTGCGCGAGAACCCGGCCGTCGACACGGCGACCGCCGTCGGAAGGCCGCTGCTGCGCGTGTCGCTGTGGGCCAACTACGCCCTCGGCGGCCTCGACGTCCGCGGCTACCACGCCGTGAACCTCCTCCTCCACCTCGCCGTCGCCTTCACCCTGTTCGCCTTCACCCGCCGCCTGCTCGCGAGCCCGCGCCTCGCGCCGCGCTACGCCGCCTCGGCGGGACCCCTCGCCCTCGCCATCGCCCTGCTCTGGACCGTCCACCCCCTCCAGAGCGAGTCGGTCACCTACGTCGTCCAGCGCGCCGAGATGCTCGGCGCCCTCTTCTACCTGCTCACCCTGTACGCCGTCGTCCGCTGCGCCGAGGCCACTGTGAGCCGGGGAGGCCGCGCCTGGGCCGTGGCCGCCGTCCTCTCGTGCCTGCTCGGCATGGCGAGCAAGGAGACCCTGGCCACCGCGCCGCTGGTGGCCCTCGCCATGGACCGGATCTTCTTCTCCTCCTCCTGGAGCGCCCTGTGGCGCGCGCGCCGAGGCCTATACCTGGCCCTGGCCGCGACGTGGATCTTCCAGGCGCTCCTCGTCTTCGCCTCGGCCGGCCGCAAGGGCACCGTGGGCTTCGCGCTCAGCATCGCGTGGTGGGAGTACGCGCTCACCCAGCCCTACTACCTGTGCCGCTACCTGGCGCTCTCGCTCTGGCCGGGGCCGCTGGTCTTCGACTACGGGTCCTACGTCGCCCGCGGCGCCGGCGAGATCGTTCCCTACCTGCTGGTCGTCCTCGCCCTCGGCGCCCTCACGCTCTTCGCGCTCTGGAAGCGTCCCGCGCTCGGCTTCCTCGGCCTGTGGTTCTTCGCGCTCCTGGGCCCGACCTCGAGCGTGGTTCCCGTGGTGACGCAGACCGGGGCCGAGCACCGCATGTACCTGCCGCTGGCCGCCGTGGTGGCGCTCGCCGTCCTCGGAGTCCACGCCCTCGCCCGCCGCCACCCGCCGCTCGGCCCGCGCATTGCCGCCGTCCTCCTCGTCCTCGCCACCCTCGCTCTCGGCACCAGAACCGTGCTGCGAAACCGCGACTACCGCACCGACGTCTCGCTCTGGAAGAGCGTCACCGAGCAGCGTCCGATCAACCCTCGCGGCTTCAACAACCTCGGCAAGGCGCTCAGCGACGCCGGGCATCATCACGATTCCGTCGCGATCTTCGAGGAGGCGCTGCGCCTCAGGCCCGACTACGCACAGGCGCACAACAACCTCGCCGTCGCGCTGACGGCGCTCGGCCGGTCCGCCGAAGCGATCGCGCATTGTGAAGAGGCGCTGCGCATCGAGCCGCGGTTCGCCGACGCCCACAATAATCTCGGAAAGGTGCTCGACGATCTCGGGCGCCGGGAGGAAGCTCTCACGCATTTCCGGCTCGCTCTACGCCTCGAGCCGCAGTCTCCGCAAGTCCACAACAACCTCGGAAACGCCTTTGCCAATGCGGGACGCCCCAACAAGGCCATCGAGTACTACGAACGGGCGCTCGAGCTCTCTCCCGACTTCGCAGCGGCTCATAACAACCTTGGGAGCGCACTCACCCTCGTTGGACGACATCGGGAGGCGATCGAGCACTACCGGGAGGCTCTCGAACTCCAACCGGATCTGGCCGCAGCGCACAACAACCTCGGAAATGCCCTCTTCGTGATGGGTCGGTTCCAGGAAGCGATCCCCTACTACGAGCGTGCGCTCGAGAGCGATCCCCGTTTCGCGAAGGCGCACAACAACCTCGCGCGCACCCTCATCGGCGCCGGCCGCTCGGCAGAGGCCATCCCCCACTTCGAGCACGCGCTTCGGATCGATCCTGGATACGTACAGGCGCACAACAGCCTCGGCAAAGCGCTGGCCGACTCGGGGAAAGGGCAAGAAGCGGTCACCCGCTACCGAGAGGCGCTTCGCCTCTCGCCGGACTTCGCCGAGGCGCACAACAACCTGGCCTGGCTGCTGGCAACGGCGAGCGATCCGGGCGTACGCGATCCCGGCGAGGCGCTGCGGCTGGCCGAGCGTGCGGTCGAGCTCACCGAGGGCAAGGAGCCGAATTATCTCGACACCCTCGCCGCCGCGCAGGCCGCAGCCGGCCGGTTCGGCGACGCCGCCGCGACCGCCGAGCGCGCCGTCGACCTCGCCCGCACGAACGGGCAGAAGGCGCTCGCTGCCGAGATCGAGCCGCGCCTCGCGCGCTACCGCGAAGGGAAGACCGCGCCGTGAGCGAAGCGCGAGACACCGGAGCTGTGCCGGCCGCCGTTCGCTCTGCGACGGCGCCGGGAGCGCCGGCGCTTCCGTACGCCGTGCCGGCGGCCGGGCTGCGGAGGACGACCTGGCTCGCGCTCCTGGTCCTCGCCCTCGCCGCGGGGGCCGCCTACCACGACAGCTTCCACGGCCCCTTCGTCTTCGACGACGTCCTCGCGATCCAGAACAACCCCGACATCCGCAGCTTCGCAACGACGCTGCGCGAGAACCCGGCCGTCGACACGGCGACTGCCGTCGGAAGGCCGCTGCTGCGCGTGTCGCTGTGGGCCAACTACGCCCTCGGCGGCCTCGACGTCCGCGGCTACCACGCCGTGAATCTCCTGCTCCACCTCGCCGTCGCCTTCACCCTGTTCGCCTTCACCCGACGCCTGCTCGCGAGCCCGCGCCTCGCGCCGCGCTACGCCGCCGCCTCGGGCCCCCTCGCCCTCGCCATCGCCCTGCTCTGGACCGTCCACCCCCTCCAGAGCGAGTCGGTCACCTACGTCGTCCAGCGCGCCGAGATGCTCGGCGCCCTCTTCTACCTGCTCACCCTGTACGCCGTCGTCCGCTGCGCCGAGGCCTCTGTGAGCCGGGGAGGCCGCGCCTGGGCCGTGGCCGCCGTCCTCTTGTGCCTGCTCGGCATGGCGAGCAAGGAGACGCTGGCCACCGCGCCGCTGGTGGCCCTCGCCATGGACCGGATCTTCTTCTCCTCCTCCTGGAGCGCCCTGTGGCGCGCCCGCCGAGGCCTGTACCTGGCCCTGGCCGCGACGTGGATCTTCCAGGCGCTCCTCGTCTTCGCCTCGGCCGGCCGCAAGGGCACCGTGGGCTTCGCGCTCAGCATCGCGTGGTGGGAGTACGCGCTCACCCAGCCCTACTACCTGTGCCGCTACCTGGCGCTCTCGCTCTGGCCGGGGCCGCTGGTCTTCGACTACGGGTCCTACGTCGCCCGCGGCGCCGGCGAGATCGTTCCGTACCTGCTGGTCGTCCTCGCCCTCGGCGCCCTCACGCTCTTCGCGCTCTGGAAGCGTCCCGCGCTCGGCTTCCTCGGCCTGTGGTTCTTCGCGCTCCTGGGCCCGACCTCGAGCGTGGTTCCCGTGGTGACGCAGACCGGGGCCGAGCACCGCATGTACCTGCCGCTGGCCGCCGTCGTCGTGCTCGCCGTCCTCGGAGTCCACGCCCTCGCCCGCCGCCACCCGCCGCTCGGCCCGCGCCTTGCCGCCGTCCTCCTCGTCCTTGCGACGCTTGCCCTCGGCACCAGAACCGTGCTGCGAAACCGCGACTACCGCAGCGATGTCTCGCTCTGGAAGAGCGTCACCGAGCAGCGTCCCATCAACGCGAGGGGCTACAGCAATCTCTGCAAGGCGCTCGATGAGGCCGGGCGACCCAGCGATGCCCTCGCTCATTGCGACGAGGCGATCCGCCTCGAGCCGGATCTCGCTGAGGCCTACAACAACCTCGGCAAGGCCCTCATGGACCTCGGCCGAACGCCCGAAGCCGTCGGGCGCTATCAGGAAGCGCTTCGCCTGAAGCCTCAGCTCGCCGAGGCGCACAACAACCTTGGCATGGCGCTGATTGGAGTCGGGAGGCTCTCCGAGGCGGCCGCGCACTTCATGCAGGCGCTTCGCCTCGCGCCCACCTACGCCGAGGTCCATGCCAACGTCGGGATCCTACTTGCGAACACCGGGCACGTTGCCGAGGCGATTGCACACTACCAGGAGGCGCTCCGGCTCGATCCGGGCTTCTGGCAGGCGTACAACGGCCTCGGCAACGTACTCGTGAACGTCGGGCGTGCCCCAGAAGCGATCCCTCACTTCGAAAGTGCCCTCCGGCTCCGGCCTGGATTCGCCAAGGTGCACAACAACCTCGGCAAGGCGCTCGCCAACGCGGGACGGGAGCAGGAGGCGATCGGCCGCTACCGCGAGGCGCTGCGCCTCTCGCCGGAGTTCGCCGAGGCGCTGAACAACCTCGCTTGGCTGCTCGCCACGGCAAACGACGCACGGCTGCGGGATCCTGCCGAGGCGCTGCGGCTGGCCGAGCGCGCCCTCGAGATCGCCCGCGCGAGCGGCCAGCAGGCGCTCGCTGCCGAGATCGAGAAGCGGCTCACGCGCTTGCGCGAAGGGAAGACCGCGCCGTGAGCGAAGCGCGAGACACCGGAGCGGCACCGGCCGCCGTTGGTTCCGCTACGGCGCCGGGAGCGCCGGAGCTCCCGTACGCCGTGCCGGCGGCCGGGCTGCGGAGGACGACCTGGCTCGCGCTCCTGGTGCTCGCCCTCGCCGCGGGGGCCGCCTACCACGACAGCTTCCACGGCCCCTTCGTCTTCGACGACCTCTTCGCGATCCAGAACAACCCCGACATCCGCAGCTTCGCAACGACGCTGCGCGAGAACCCGGCCGTCGACACGGTGACCGCCGTCGGAAGGCCGCTGCTGCGCGTGTCGCTGTGGGCCAACTACGCCCTCGGCGGCCTCGACGTCCGCGGCTACCACGCCGTGAACCTCCTCCTCCACCTCGCCGTCGCCTTCACCCTGTTCGCCTTCACCCGCCGCCTGCTCGCGAGCCCGCGCCTCGCGCCGCGCACCGCCGCCTCGGCGGGCCCCCTCGCCCTCGCCATCGCCCTGCTCTGGACCGTCCACCCCCTCCAGAGCGAGTCGGTCACCTACGTCGTCCAGCGCGCCGAGATGCTCGGCGCCCTCTTCTACCTGCTCACCCTGTACGCCGTCGTCCGCTGCGCAGAGGCCGGCGCCTCGGGCGCTCGCGCCTGGGCCGTGGCCGCCGTCCTCTCGTGCCTGCTCGGCATGGCGAGCAAGGAGACGCTGGCCACCGCTCCGCTGGTGGCCCTCGCCATGGACCGGATCTTCTTCTCCTCCTCCTGGAGCGCCCTGTGGCGCGCCCGCCGAGGCCTGTACCTGGCCCTGGCCGCGACGTGGATCTTCCAGGCGCTCCTCGTCTTCGCCTCGGCCGGCCGCAAGGGCACCGTGGGCTTCGCGCTCAGCATCGCGTGGTGGGAGTACGCGCTCACCCAGCCCTACTACCTGTGCCGCTACCTGGCGCTCTCGCTCTGGCCAGGGCCTCTGGTCTTCGACTACGGGTCCTACGTCGCCCGCGGCGCCGGCGAGATCGTTCCGTACCTGCTGGTCGTCCTCGCCCTCGGCGCCCTCACGCTCTTCGCGCTCTGGAAGCGTCCCGCGCTCGGCTTCCTTGGCCTGTGGTTCTTCGCGCTGCTGGGCCCGACGTCGAGCGTGGTTCCCGTGGTGACGCAGACCGGGGCCGAGCACCGGATGTACCTGCCGCTGGCTGCCGTGGTCGTGCTCGCCGTCCTCGGAGTCCACGCCCTCGCCCGCCGCCACCCACCGCTCGGCCCGCGCCTTGCCGCCGTCCTCCTCGTCCTCGCGACCCTCGCCCTCGGCACCAGAACCGTGCTGCGCAACCGCGACTACCGGGACCACCTCACCCTCTGGCAGACCGTCGTCGACCGCTGGCCGCACAGTCCGCGAGGGCACACCTACCTCGGAGGAGGACTCTCCTCGGCGGGAAGGACAGCCGAGGCGATCGCACACTACGAGAGGGCTCTCGACCTGCGGCGCGACTTTCCGCCGGCGCACAACAACCTGGGAGCCACTCTCGCGAAGCTCGGCCGCAGCGCCGAGGCGATCGCACACTACGAAGAAGCGCTGCGACTCGCACCCGGCTACGCCGAAGCCCATAGCAACCTGGGGGCCTCGTTCGTCGCCGCGGGGCGCGCTGCCGAGGCAATCCCGAAGCTCGAAGAGGCGCTACGCCTGCAGCCCGGCTACGCCGAAGCCCACAGCAACCTCTGCAACGCGCTCACCGTCGTGGATCGACCCGAGGATGCGATCGTTCACTGCCGCGAGGCCATCGCGCTGAACCCGGCATTCGCCCAGGCACACAACAACCTGGGCGTCGCCCTGGCGAGGCTCCGAATGACCTCGGATGCCATCGACGCGTTCTCGACTGCCGCTCTCCTCGATCCTCGAATGGCCGATGCCTACCTCAACCTCGCTGCGGCACTTCTCGTTGCCGGGCGCGGCGACGAAGCGATCGCTGCCCTCGAAGAGGCGGTCCGCCTTCGGCCCGACCATGCCAAGACGCAAATGGCCCTCGGCCGAGCCCTTGCGAGCGTGGGGCGAACTCGAGAGGCGATCGAGCGCTATGGCGAGGCCCTCCGGCTGGATCCGGAGTACGCCCCGGCGCACAACAACCTCGGGAGGGCGCTGGCCGACTCGGGGAAAGGGCAAGAAGCGGTCACCCGCTACCGCGAGGCGCTTCGCCTCTCGCCCGACTTTGCCGAGGCGCACAACAACCTCGCCTGGCTGCTGGCGACGGCGAGCGATCCGGGTGTACGCGATCCCGGCGAGGCGCTGCGGCTGGCCGAGCGTGCGGTCGCGCTCACGGAGGGCAAAGAGGCGAACTATCTCGACACCCTCGCTGCTGCGCAGGCCGCAGCCGGCCGGTTCGGTGACGCCGCCGCGACCGCCGAGCGCGCCGTCGCCCTCGCCCGCACGAACGGGCAGAAGGCACTCGCCGCCGAGATCGAGCCGCGCCTCGCGCGCTACCGCGAAGGGAAGACCGCGCCGTGAGCGAAGCGCGAGACACCGGAGCTGTGCCGGCCGCCGTTGGTTCCGCGACGGCGCCGGGAGCGCCGGTGCTCCCGTACGCCGTGCCGGCGGCCGGGCTGCGGAGGACGACCTGGCTCGCGCTCCTGGTCCTCGCCCTTGCCGCGGGGGCCGCCTACCACGACAGCTTCCACGGACCCTTCGTCTTCGACGACGTCCTCGCGATCCAGAACAACCCCGACATCCGCAGCTTCGCAACGACGCTGCGCGAGAACCCGGCCGTCGACACGGCGACTGCCGTCGGAAGGCCGCTGCTGCGCGTGTCGCTGTGGGCCAACTACGCCCTCGGCGGCCTCGACGTCCGCGGCTACCACGCCGTGAATCTCCTCCTCCACCTCGCCGTCGCCTTCACCCTGTTCGCCTTCACCCGCCGCCTGCTCGCGAGCCCGCGCCTCGCGCCGCGCACCGCCGCCTCGGCGGGCCCCCTCGCCCTCGCCATCGCCCTGCTCTGGACCGTCCACCCCCTCCAGAGCGAGTCGGTCACCTACGTCGTCCAGCGCGCCGAGATGCTCGGCGCCCTCTTCTACCTGCTCACCCTGTACGCCGTCGTCCGCTGCGCAGAGGCCGGCGCCTCGGGCGCTCGCGCCTGGGCCGTGGCCGCCGTCCTCTCGTGCCTGCTCGGCATGGCGAGCAAGGAGACGCTGGCCACCGCTCCGCTGGTGGCCCTCGCCATGGACCGGATCTTCTTCTCCTCCTCCTGGAGCGCCCTGTGGCGCGCCCGCCGAGGCCTGTACCTGGCCCTGGCCGCGACGTGGATCTTCCAGGCGCTCCTCGTCTTCGCCTCGGCCGGCCGCAAGGGCACCGTGGGCTTCGCGCTCAGCATCGCGTGGTGGGAGTACGCGCTCACCCAGCCCTACTACCTGTGCCGCTACCTGGCGCTCTCGCTCTGGCCAGGGCCGCTGGTCTTCGACTACGGGTCCTACGTCGCCCGCGGCGCCGGCGAGATCGTTCCGTACCTGCTGGTCGTCCTCGCCCTCGGCGCCCTCACGCTCTTCGCGCTCTGGAAGCGTCCCGCGCTCGGCTTCCTTGGCCTGTGGTTCTTCGCGCTCCTGGGCCCGACCTCGAGCGTGGTTCCCGTGGTGACGCAGACCGGGGCCGAGCACCGGATGTACCTGCCGCTGGCTGCCGTGGTCGTGCTCGCCGTCCTCGGAGTCCACGCCCTCGCCCGCCGCCACCCACCGCTCGGCCCGCGCCTTGCCGCCGTCCTCCTCGTCCTCGCGACCCTCGCCCTCGGCACCAGAACCGTGCAGCGAAACCGCGACTACCGGGACGAGATCACCCTCTGGCAAGGAGTCGTCGATCGCTGGCCCGCCAATCCCCGGGCACACAACTACCTCGGAGTCGCGCTCGCGAGCCTCGGCCGCACGGCCGAGGCGGTGGGGCATTACGCGGAGGCGGTCCGACTTGCCCCGGGCTTCGCCGAGGCGCACAACAACCTCGGCAACGCGCTCGCGAGATCAGGCCGGATTCCCGAGGCTCTTGCCCATTACGAAGAAGCCCTGCGCCTGGCTCCCGAACTCGCAGAGGCCCACAACAACCTCGGCCATGCGCTCGCCGGCCTCGGCCGCGAGGCAGACGCTCGCGCCCATTACGAGCACGCGCTTCGTCTCGATCCGGACTATGCCGACGCCCACAACAACCTGGGCATCGTTCACGCGAAACGCGGGCGCACGGCCGACGCGATCCGACACTTCGAAAACGCCCTTCGCACGAAGCCTGAATTCGCCGAGGCGCACGCGAACCTCGGCGTCGCCCTCTCGGACGCTCGCCGAACGCAGGAGGCCATCGTGCACTTCGAGAAGGCGCTCCGGATCAAGCCGGGCCTCGCCGACGCCCACAACGGCCTCGGCGTAGTCCTCGCCACGAGTGGCCGCCTCCGGGAGGCGATCGTGCATTACGAGCAGGCGCTACGGAATCGGCCGACTTTTTTCGAGGCGCACAACAACCTCGCCAATGCGCTCGCTGCGTCACAGCGCCCCTCCGAGGCCCTCGCGCACTACGAGGAGGCGCTCCGGATTGCGCCGGGCTCATCGCATGCGCACAACGGGCTTGCAAAGCTGCTCGCCAGCACGGGCCGCGCACGCGATGCGATCGCCCACTACCGCGAGGCGCTTCGCCTCTCGCCCGACTTTGCCGAGGCGCTGAGCAATCTCGCCTGGCTGCGGGCAACGGCGAGCGATCCGGGTGTACGCGATCCCGGCGAGGCGCTGCGGCTGGCCGAGCGTGCGGTCGCGCTCAGCGAGGGCAAGGAGGCGAATTATCTCGACACCCTCGCCGCTGCGCAGGCCGCAGCCGGCCGATTCGGCGACGCCGCCGCGACCGCCGAGCGCGCCGTCGACCTCGCCCGCACGAACGGGCAGAAGGCACTCGCCGCCGAGATCGAGCCGCGCCTCGCGCGCTACCGCGAAGGGAAGACCGCGCCGTGAGCGAAGCGCGAGACACCGGAGCTGTGCCGGCCGCCGTTGGTTCCGCGACGGCGCCGGGAGCGCCGGTGCTCCCGTACGCCGTGCCGGCGGCCGGGCTGCGGAGGCTGACCTGGCTCGCGCTCCTGGTCCTCGCCCTCGCCGCGGGGGCCGCCTACTACGACAGCTTCCACGGCCCCTTCGTCTTCGACGACGTCTTCGCGATCCAGAACAACCCCGACATCCGCAGCTTCGCAACGACGCTGCGCGAGAACCCGGCCGTCGACACGGCGACCGCCGTCGGAAGGCCGCTGCTGCGCGTGTCGCTGTGGGCCAACTACGCCCTCGGCGGCCTCGACGTCCGCGGCTACCACGCCGTGAACCTCCTCCTCCACCTCGCCGTCGCCTTCACCCTGTTCGCCTTCACCCGCCGCCTGCTCGCGAGCCCGCGCCTCGCGCCGCGCTACGCCGCCTCGGCGGGACCCCTCGCCCTCGCCATCGCCCTGCTCTGGACCGTCCA
The DNA here is from genome assembly GCA_963710635.1 of uncultured delta proteobacterium. GTDB lineage: Bacteria > Myxococcota_A > UBA9160 > UBA9160 > UBA9160 > MYXO. Next base: position 1,125,034 of record CAVQAY010000001.1, on the reverse strand, counting down.
CCCCCTCCAGAGCGAGTCGGTCACCTACGTCGTCCAGCGCGCCGAGATGCTCGGCGCCCTCTTCTACCTGCTCACCCTGTACGCCGTCGTCCGCTGCGCCGAGGTTTCTGTGAGCCGGAGAGGCCGCGCCTGGGCCGTGGCCGCCGTCCTCGTGTGCCTGCTCGGCATGGCGAGCAAGGAGACCCTCGCCACCGCGCCGCTGGTGGCCCTCGCCATGGACCGGATCTTCTTCTCCTCCTCCTGGAGCGCCTTGTGGCGCGCGCGCCGCGGGTTGTACCTGGCCCTGGCCGCGACGTGGATCTTCCAGGCAGCTCTCGTCCTTTCTTCCGCCGGCCGCAAGGGGACGGTGGGCTTCGCGCTCAGCATCCCGTGGTGGGAGTACGCGCTCACCCAGCCCTACTACCTGTGCCGCTACCTGGCGCTCTCGCTCTGGCCGGGGCCGCTGGTCTTCGACTACGGGTCCTACGTCGCCCGCGGCGCCGGCGAGATCGTTCCCTACCTGGTGGTCGTCCTCGCCCTCGGCGCCCTCACGCTCTTCGCGCTCTGGAAGCGTCCCGCGCTCGGCTTCCTCGGCCTGTGGTTCTTCGCGCTCCTGGGCCCGACGTCGAGCGTGGTTCCCGTGGTGACGCAGACCGGGGCCGAGCACCGCATGTACCTGCCGCTGGCTGCCGTGGTCGTGCTCGCCGTCCTCGGAGTCCACGCCCTCGCCCGCCGCCACCCGCCGCTCGGCCCGCGCATTGCCGCCGCCTTCCTCGTCCTCGCGACCCTCGCCCTCGGCACCAGAACCGTGCTGCGAAACCGCGACTACCGGGACCACCTCACCCTCTGGCAGACCGTCGTCGACCGCTGGCCGCACAGTCCGCGAGGGCTCAATGACCTCGGCATCGCGCTCATGAAGCTGGGCCGCATCGAGGAAGCCATCTCCCGGTACGAAGCGGCGATCGGTCTCGAGCGAAGTTATCCCGAGGGCCACAACAATCTGGGAATCGCCCTCGCAAAGCTCGGCCGCTGGCCAGAAGCGCTCGCACACTATGAGGAGGCTCTCCGCCTCGCTCCGGAGTACGCCGACGCCCACAACAATCTCGCGAACCTGCTGTCGGACATGGGGCGCATCCCGGAGGCGATCGAGCGCTACGAGCGGGCACTCGAACTGAGTCCGGGCGTCGCGAAAACCCACAACAACCTCGCAAATGCCCTCGTAAAGGCAGGGCGGATCCGAGACGCCATCCAGCAATACGAAGAGGCGCTGCGCCTCGACCCGACGTACGCGGAGGCCCACAACAACCTCGGGCTGACGCTCACGAAGAACGGAAGACCCGCCGAAGGCATCGCACACTATCAGGAGGCGCTGCGACTCAGCCCCCGCTACGTCCAGGCGCACGTCAATTTGGCGAACGCGCTCGCGGCGTCGGGACAACCGCAGAAGGCCATCGAGCACTACCAGAAGGCGCTCGAGACCGAGCCCGGTCACGCGCACGCCCACGGCAATCTCGCGAGTGCGCTCGCGGGTCTGGGGCGATCCGACGAGGCCCGCGCCCACTTCGCTGAGGCGCTTCGACTCGATTCGGGCCTCTGGAAGGCCCACAATGGCCTCGGGAAGCTCCTCGCCAGCGCGGGGCAGTCCGAAGAAGCGACGGCGCACTACCGAGAGGCGCTTCGCCTCTCGCCCGACTTCGCCGAGGCGCACAACAACCTCGCCTGGCTGCTGGCGACGGCGAGTGATCCGGGCGTACGCGATCCCGGCGAAGCGCTGCGCTTGGCCGAGCGTGCGGTCGAGCTCACCGAGGGCAAGGAGGCGAACTATCTCGACACCCTCGCTGCTGCGCAGGCCGCAGCCGGCCGGTTCGGTGACGCCGCCGCGACCGCCGAGCGCGCCGTCGCCCTCGCCCGCACGAACGGGCAGAAGGCACTCGCCGCCGAGATCGAGCCGCGCCTCGCGCGCTACCGCGAAGGGAAGACCGCGCCGTGAGCGAAGCGCGAGACACCGGAGCTGTGCCGGCGGCCGTTGGTTCCGCGACGGCGCCGGGAGCGCCGGAGCTCCCGTACGCCGTGCCGGCGGCCGGGCTGCGGAGGACGACCTGGCTCGCGCTCCTGGTCCTCGCCCTCGCCGCGGGGGCCGCCTACCACGACAGCTTCCACGGCCCCTTCGTCTTCGACGACGAGCCCGCGATCCAGAACAACCCCGACATCCGCAGCTTCGCAACGACGCTGCGCGAGAACCCGGCCGTCGACACGGCGACCGCCGTCGGAAGGCCGCTGCTGCGCGTGTCGCTGTGGGCCAACTACGCCCTCGGCGGCCTCGACGTCCGCGGCTACCACGCCGTGAACCTCCTCCTCCACCTCGCCGTCGCCTTCACCCTGTTCGCCTTCACCCGCCGCCTGCTCGCGAGCCCGCGCCTCGCGCCGCGCTACGCCGCCTCGGCGGGACCCCTCGCCCTCGCCATCGCCCTGCTCTGGACCGTCCACCCCCTCCAGAGCGAGTCGGTCACCTACGTCGTCCAGCGCGCCGAGATGCTCGGCGCCCTCTTCTACCTGCTCACCCTGTACGCCGTCGTCCGCTGCGCCGAGGTTTCTGTGAGCCGGAGAGGCCGCGCCTGGGCCGTGGCCGCCGTCCTCTCGTGCCTGCTCGGCATGGCGAGCAAGGAGACGCTGGCCACCGCGCCGCTGGTGGCCCTCGCCATGGACCGGATCTTCTTCTCCTCCTCCTGGAGCGCCCTGTGGCGCACGCGCCGAGGCCTATATCTGGCCCTGGCCGCGACGTGGATCTTCCAGGCGCTCCTCGTCTTCGCCTCGGCCGGCCGCAAGGGCACCGTGGGCTTCGCGCTCAGCATCGCGTGGTGGGAGTACGCGCTCACCCAGCCCTACTACCTGTGCCGCTACCTGGCGCTCTCGCTCTGGCCGGGGCCGCTGGTCTTCGACTACGGGTCCTACGTCGCCCGCGGCGCCGGCGAGATCGTTCCGTACCTGCTGGTCGTCCTCGCCCTCGGCGCCCTCACGCTCTTCGCGCTCTGGCGCCGTCCCGTACTCGGCTTCCTCGGCCTGTGGTTCTTCGCGCTCCTGGGCCCGACGTCGAGCGTGGTTCCCGTGGTGACGCAGACCGGGGCCGAGCACCGCATGTACCTGCCGCTGGCTGCCGTCGTCGTGCTCGCCGTCCTCGGCGTCCACGCCCTCGCCCGCCGCCACCCACCACTCGGCCCGCGCCTTGCCGCCGTCCTCCTCGTCCTTGCGACCCTCGCCCTCGGCACCAGAACCGTGCTGCGCAACCGCGACTACCGCAGCGATGTCTCGCTCTGGAAGAGCGTCACCGAGCAGCGTCCGATCAACCCTCGGGGCTTCAACAACCTCGGCAAGGTGCTCGCAGATGCGGGGCGACCTGAGGAGGCGATCCCCAACCACGAGGAGGCGATTCGACTCGCGCCCGGGTATGCCGAGGCGTACAACAACCTCGGTGTGGCTCTTGCGAAGGCCGGCCTGCGAGACGAGGCAATGGCACGCTACGACGAGGCGCTTCGCCTCTCGCCGGGATTTGCCGAGCCGCACAACAATCTTGGCAACGCCCTCGCCCGCTCCGGGAGGCTCCCGGAAGCGCTCGCCCACTACGAACAGGCGCTTCGCCTCGACCCTGGGTTTGCCGAGGCCCACAACAGCATCGGCATTGCTCTCGCCAAGATCGGCCGCAACGACGAGGCGCTGGCGCACTACCAGAGCGCTCTTCGCCTGGATCCGGAGTTCGCCGAAGCGCACAACAACCTCGGCAAACTGCTCGCCGCCGGAGGGCGTCCGCAATTCGCCATCGCTCACTATCACGAGTCACTTCGCATCGACCCCGATTTTGCCGAAGCCCACAACAACCTCGGGGCCCTGCTCGCGAATCTGGGACGCGCCGGCGAGGCGATCACACATTACGAGCACTCGATTCGCCTCTCTCCCCAGCAAGCCGAGACTCATTACAACCTAGGGAATGCTCTCACCCAGGCGGGCCGCCTCGACGACGCCGTCTCCGCTTACGAGAGGTCGCTCGAGTTCGATCCAGAGTCCGCAGCGGTACACAACAACCTTGCAACGGCCCTGCTCGCAGCAGGTCGGCCGGAAGCCGCCATCTCCCACTATGAAATGGCCCTGCGCATCGATCCCGATTTCATCGACGCGCTCAACAACCTTGCATGGCTTCGCAGCACTTCGGCTGATCCCGCACACAGGGACAGCGACGAATCCCTCCGACTCGCGGAAAGAGCCGTTGCTCTGAGCGGTGGCAAGAAGGCCAGATTCCTCGGAACCCTCGCCGCTGCGCAGGCCGCGGCCGGAAGATTCGGCGATGCCGCGGCCACCGCAGAGCGCGCCGTCGAGATTGCCCGTGCGAGCGGCCAGAAGATCCTCATTGCCAACCTCGAGAAGCAGCTCGCACGCTATCGCGCTGGTGAGACCGCGCCGTGAGAACGCGCCAGGCGGAACCCGTCGCCGCGCAGGCCGCGCCGCCGCCGGCCCCTGCGGTGTCGCGGTCGCCCGCCATGGGACGACGACACAGGACGTGGCTCTCGCTCGCGGTCCTCGCCCTCGCCGCGGGGGCCGCCTACTACGACAGCTTCCACGGCCCCTTCGTCTTCGACGACGAGCCTGCCATCCGCGACAACCCCGACATCCGCAGCTTCGCGACGACGCTGCGCGAGAACCCGGCCGTCGACACGGTGACTGCCGTCGGAAGGCCGCTGCTGCGCGTGTCGCTGTGGGCCAACTACGCCCTCGGCGGCCTCGACGTCCGCGGCTACCACGCCGTGAATCTCCTCCTCCACCTCGCCGTCGCCTTCACCCTGTTCGCCTTCACCCGCCGCCTGCTCGCGAGCCCGCGCCTCGCGCCGCGCTACGCCGCCTCGGCGGGCCCCCTCGCCCTCGCCATCGCCCTGCTCTGGACCGTCCACCCCCTCCAGAGCGAGTCGGTCACCTACGTCGTCCAGCGCGCCGAGATGCTCGGCGCCCTCTTCTACCTGCTCACCCTGTACGCCGTCGTCCGCTGCGCCGAGGCCACTGTGAGCCGGGGAGGCCGCGCCTGGGCCGTGGCCGCCGTCCTCTTGTGCCTGCTCGGCATGGCGAGCAAGGAGACACTGGCCACCGCGCCGCTGGTGGCCCTCGCCATGGACCGGATCTTCTTCTCCTCCTCCTGGAGCGCCCTGTGGCGCGCGCGCCGAGGCCTATACCTGGCCCTGGCCGCGACGTGGATCTTCCAGGCGCTCCTCGTCTTCGCCTCGGCCGGCCGCAAGGGCACCGTGGGCTTCGCGCTCAGCATCGCGTGGTGGGAGTACGCGCTCACCCAGCCCTACTACCTGTGCCGCTACCTGGCGCTCTCGCTCTGGCCGGGGCCGCTGGTCTTCGACTACGGGTCCTACGTCGCCCGCGGCGCCGGCGAAATCGTTCCGTACCTGCTGGTCGTCCTCGCCCTCGGCGCCCTCACGCTCTTCGCGCTCTGGAAGCGTCCCGTACTCGGCTTCCTCGGCCTGTGGTTCTTCGCGCTCCTGGGCCCGACGTCGAGCGTGGTTCCCGTGGTGACGCAGACCGGGGCCGAGCACCGCATGTACCTGCCGCTGGCCGCCGTGGTCGTGCTCGCCGTCCTCGGAGTCCACGCCCTCGCCCGCCGCCACCCGCCGCTCGGCCCGCGCCTTGCCGCCGTCCTCCTCGTCCTCGCCACCCTCGCCCTCGGCACCAGAACCGTGCTGCGCAACCGCGACTACCAATCGAACATCGACCTCTGGCAATCATCGATCTCGGCCTGGCCAGGCAACCCGCGCGTTCACAACAATCTGGGCTTCCTGCTCGCGCGACTCGGCCGGTTCCCTGAAGCCATCGCGCGCTTCAACGAGGCGCTCCGCCTCGATCCGAACTTCGGCCGGGCGCACGGAAACCTTGCCAATGCACTGCTGAGCACGGAGCAGCCAGAAGAGGCGACTGTTCACTACGCGGAGGCGCTTCGTCTCGAGCCCCATTTCGCCGAGAACTACAACAACTTCGGCAAAGCGCTCGCAATTCTCGGGCGACGACCCGAGGCAGTCACCCGCTACCGCGAGGCGCTTCGCCTCTCGCCCGACTTTGCCGAGGCGCACAACAACCTCGCCTGGCTGCTGGCGACGGCGAGCGATCCGGGTGTACGCGATCCCGGCGAGGCGCTGCGGCTGGCCGAGCGTGCGGTCGCGCTCACGGAGGGCAAAGAGGCGAACTATCTCGACACCCTCGCTGCTGCGCAGGCCGCAGCCGGCCGGTTCGGTGACGCCGCCGCGACCGCCGAGCGCGCCGTCGCCCTCGCCCGCACGAACGGGCAGAAGGCACTCGCCGCCGAGATCGAGCCGCGCCTCGCGCGCTACCGCGAAGGAAAGACCGCGCCGTGAGCGAAGCGCGAGACACCGGAGCTGTGCCGGCGGCCGTTCGCTCTGCGACGGCGCCGGGAGCGCCGGAGCTCCCGTACGCCGTGCCGGCGGCCGGGCTGCGGAGGACGACCTGGCTCGCGCTCCTGGTCCTCGCCCTTGCCGCGGGGGCCGCCTACCACGACAGCTTCCACGGACCCTTCGTCTTCGACGACGTCCTCGCGATCCAGAACAACCCCGACATCCGCAGCTTCGCAACGACGCTGCGCGAGAACCCGGCCGTCGACACGGCGACCGCCGTCGGAAGGCCGCTGCTGCGCGTGTCGCTGTGGGCCAACTACGCCCTCGGCGGCCTCGACGTCCGCGGCTACCACGCCGTAAATCTCCTCCTCCACCTCGCCGCCGCCTTCACCCTGTTCGCCTTCACCCGCCGCCTGCTCGCGAGCCCGCGCCTCGCGCCGCGCTACGCCGCCTCGGCGGGCCCCCTCGCCCTCGCCATCGCCCTGCTCTGGACCGTCCACCCCCTCCAGAGCGAGTCGGTCACCTACGTCGTCCAGCGCGCCGAGATGCTCGGCGCCCTCTTCTACCTGCTCACCCTGTACGCCGTCGTCCGCTGCGCCGAGGCCTCTGTGAGCCGGAGAGGCCGCGCCTGGGCCGTGGCCGCCGTCCTCTCGTGCCTGCTCGGCATGGCGAGCAAGGAGACGCTGGCCACCGCGCCGCTGGTGGCCCTCGCCATGGACCGGATCTTCTTCTCCTCCTCCTGGAGCGCCCTGTGGCGCGCGCGCCGCGGGTTGTACCTGGCCCTGGCCGCGACGTGGATCTTCCAGGCAGCTCTCGTCCTTTCTTCCGCCGGCCGCAAGGGCACCGTGGGCTTCGCGCTCAGCATCGCGTGGTGGGAGTACGCGCTCACCCAGCCCTACTACCTGTGCCGCTACCTGGCGCTCTCGCTCTGGCCGGGGCCGCTGGTCTTCGACTACGGGTCCTACGTCGCCCGCGGCGCCGGCGAGATCGCGCCGTACCTGCTGGTCGTCCTCGCCCTCGGCGCCCTCACCCTCTTCGCGCTCTGGCGCCGTCCCGTGCTCGGCTTCCTCGGCCTGTGGTTCTTCGCGCTCCTGGGCCCGACGTCGAGCGTGGTTCCCGTGGTGACGCAGACCGGGGCCGAGCACCGCATGTACCTGCCGCTGGCTGCCGTGGTGGCGCTCGCCGTCCTCGGAGTCCACGCCCTCGCCCGCCGCCACCCGCCGCTCGGCCCGCGCCTTGCCGCCGCCCTCCTCGTCCTCGCGACGCTTGCCCTCGGCACCAGAACCGTGCTGCGCAACCGCGACTACCGGGACGAGATCACCCTCTGGCAAGGAGTCGTCGATCGCTGGCCGGGGAACTGGAGGGCCTTCAACAATCTCGGCAACCTCCTCGGACTCCGGGGGCTCTATGAATCGGCGCTTCCGCACTACGAGGCATCCCGGCGACTCCAACCGAACTCTCCCGAGGCGCACAACAATCTTGGCTTCGCCTTCGCGAGGCTCGGCCGCTACCAAGACGCCATCGATTCCTACAACGCCGCCATTCGCCTCGATCCAGGCTTCGCGAAGGCACACGACAACCTTGGCGATGTGCTGGCCGTCTCGGGCCGACCCTCGGAGGCCACGCCTCATTATCGGGCTGCGCTCCGCCTGAATCCCGATCTCTCCGGGCCGCACAATGGCCTCGGGAAGCTCCTCGCCAGCGCGGGGCAGGCCGAAGAAGCGACGGCGCACTACCGCGAGGCGCTTCGCCTCTCGCCCGACTTCGCCGAGGCGCACAACAACCTCGCCTGGCTGCTGGCGACGGCGAGCGATCCGGGCGTACGCGATCCCGGCGAGGCGCTGCGGCTGGCCGAGCGTGCGGTCGCGCTCACCGAGGGCAAGGAGGCGAATTATCTCGACACCCTCGCCGCCGCGCAGGCCGCAGCCGGCAGGTTCGGCGACGCCGCCGCTACCGCCGAGCGGGCCGTCGCCCTCGCCCGCACGAACGGGCAGAAGGCACTCGCCGCCGAGATCGAGCCGCGCCTCGCGCGCTACCGCGAAGGGAAGACCGCGCCGTGAGCGAAGCGCGAGACACCGGAGCTGTGCCGGCGGCCGTTCGCTCTGCGACGGCGCCGGGAGCGCCGGAGCTCCCGTACGCCGTGCCGGCGGCCGGGCTGCGGAGGACGACCTGGCTCGCGCTCCTGGTCCTCGCCCTTGCCGCGGGGGCCGCCTACCACGACAGCTTCCGCGGCCCCTTCGTCTTCGACGACGTCCTCGCGATCCAGAACAACCCCGACATCCGCAGCTTCGCAACGACGCTGCGCGAGAACCCGGCCGTCGACACGGCGACCGCCGTCGGAAGGCCGCTGCTGCGCGTGTCGCTGTGGGCCAACTACGCCCTCGGCGGCCTCGACGTCCGCGGCTACCACGCCGTAAATCTCCTCCTCCACCTCGCCGCCGCCTTCACCCTGTTCGCCTTCACCCGCCGCCTGCTCGCGAGCCCGCGCCTCGCGCCGCGCTACGCCGCCTCGGCGGGCCCCCTCGCCCTCGCCATCGCCCTGCTCTGGACCGTCCACCCCCTCCAGAGCGAGTCGGTCACCTACGTCGTCCAGCGCGCCGAGATGCTCGGCGCCCTCTTCTACCTGCTCACCCTGTACGCCGTCGTCCGCTGCGCCGAGGCCTCTGTGAGCCGGAGAGGCCGCGCCTGGGCCGTGGCCGCCGTCCTCTCGTGCCTGCTCGGCATGGCGAGCAAGGAGACGCTGGCCACCGCGCCGCTGGTGGCCCTCGCCATGGACCGGATCTTCTTCTCCTCCTCCTGGAGCGCCTTGTGGCGCGCGCGCCGCGGGTTGTACCTGGCCCTGGCCGCGACGTGGATCTTCCAGGCAGCTCTTCGTCCTTTCTTCCGCCGGCCGCAAGGGGACGGTGGGCTTCGCGCTCAGCATCCCGTGGTGGGAGTACGCGCTCACCCAGCCCTACTACCTGTGCCGCTACCTGGCGCTCTCGCTCTGGCCGGGGCCGCTGGTCTTCGATTACGGGTCCTACGTCGCCCGCGGCGCCGGCGAGATCGTTCCGTACCTGCTGGTCGTCCTCGCCCTCGGCGCCCTCACGCTCTTCGCGCTCTGGAAGCGTCCCGTACTCGGCTTCCTCGGCCTGTGGTTCTTCGCGCTCCTGGGCCCGACGTCGAGCGTGGTTCCCGTGGTGACGCAGACCGGGGCCGAGCACCGCATGTACCTGCCGCTGGCCGCCGTGGTGGCGCTCGCCGTCCTCGGAGTCCACGCCCTCGCCCGCCGCCACCCGCCGCTCGGCCCGCGCCTTGCCGCCGTCCTCCTCGTCCTTGCGACCCTCGCCCTCGGCACCAGAACCGTGCTTCGAAACCGCGACTACCGGGACGCGATCACGATCTGGCGGAGTGCCACCGAGCGCAGGGCCACGAACCCCCGTAGCCATTTCAATCTCGGGAACGAGCTGATGGAGGCTGGCAGCCTCCCCGAAGCAGTCGCGAGCTTCGAGCGAGCGCTTCGCCTCGACCCTGACCATGACCGCGCACTCAACAACATTGCCTGGATCTACGCGACCAGCTCTGCGGCGGATCGCAGGCAGATTGACGAGGCGCTGCGGCTGGCCGAGCGTGCGGTCGCGCTCAGCGAGGGCAAGGAGGCGAATTATCTCGACACCCTCGCCGCTGCGCAGGCCGCAGCCGGCCGATTCGGCGACGCCGCCGCGACCGCCGAGCGCGCCGTCGCCCTCGCCCGCACGAACGGGCAGAAGGCACTCGCCGCCGAGATCGAGCCGCGCCTCGCGCGCTACCGCGAAGGGAAGACCGCGCCGTGAGCGAAGCGCGAGACACCGGAGCTGTGCCGGCGGCCGTTCGCTCTGCGACGGCGCCGGGAGCGCCGGAGCTCCCGTACGCCGTGCCGGCGGCCGGGCTGCGGAGGACGACCTGGCTCGCGCTCCTGGTCCTCGCCCTCGCCGCGGGGGCCGCCTACCACGACAGCTTCCACGGCCCCTTCGTCTTCGACGACCTCTTCGCGATCCAGAACAACCCCGACATCCGCAGCTTCGCGACGACGCTGCGCGAGAACCCGGCCGTCGACACGGTGACTGCCGTCGGAAGGCCGCTGCTGCGCGTGTCGCTGTGGGCCAACTACGCCCTCGGCGGCCTCGACGTCCGCGGCTACCACGCCGTGAATCTCCTCCTCCACCTCGCCGTCGCCTTCACCCTGTTCGCCTTCACCCGCCGCCTGCTCGCGAGCCCGCGCCTCGCGCCGCGCTACGCCGCCTCGGCGGGACCCCTCGCCCTCGCCATCGCCCTGCTCTGGACCGTCCACCCCCTCCAGAGCGAGTCGGTCACCTACGTCGTCCAGCGCGCCGAGATGCTCGGCGCCCTCTTCTACCTGCTCACCCTGTACGCCGTCGTCCGCTGCGCCGAGGTTTCTGTGAGCCGGAGAGGCCGCGCCTGGGCCGTGGCCGCCGTCCTCTTGTGCCTGCTCGGCATGGCGAGCAAGGAGACCCTCGCCACCGCGCCGCTGGTGGCCCTCGCCATGGACCGGATCTTCTTCTCCTCCTCCTGGAGCGCCCTGTGGCGCACGCGCCGAGGCCTATACCTGGCCCTGGCCGCGACGTGGATCTTCCAGGCGCTCCTCGTCTTCGCCTCGGCCGGCCGCAAGGGCACCGTGGGCTTCGCGCTCAGCATCGCGTGGTGGGAGTACGCGCTCACCCAGCCCTACTACCTGTGCCGCTACCTGGCGCTCTCGCTCTGGCCGGGGCCGCTGGTCTTCGACTACGGGTCCTACGTCGCCCGCGGCGCCGGCGAGATCGTTCCCTACCTGGTGGTCGTCCTCGCCCTCGGCGCCCTCACGCTCTTCGCGCTCTGGAAGCGTCCCGTACTCGGCTTCCTCGGCCTGTGGTTCTTCGCGCTCCTGGGCCCGACGTCGAGCGTGGTTCCCGTGGTGACGCAGACCGGGGCCGAGCACCGCATGTACCTGCCGCTGGCCGCCGTGGTCGTGCTCGCCGTCCTCGGAGTCCACGCCCTCGCCCGCCGCCACCCGCCGCTCGGCCCGCGCCTTGCCGCCGTCCTCCTCGTCCTTGCGACCCTCGCCCTCGGCACCAGAACCGTGCTTCGAAACCGCGACTACCGGGACCACCTCACCCTCTGGCAGACCGTCGTCGATCGCTGGCCGGCGAATCCCCGGGGCCACGACAGCGTCGGCAGCGCGCTCGCGACTGCCGGGCGCTTCGGCGAAGCAATCGCGAGGCACGAGGAGGCGCTTCGCGAGGATGCAGACTACGCAGAGGCGCACAGCAACCTCGCCGCATCTCTCACGAAAGTCGGCCGCCACGACGAGGCCATCGCGCACGGGCGGCAAGCCATCCGGCTCGCTCCCCAGTTCGCCGAGGCCCACAGCAACCTCGGCAACGCGCTCACCAATGCCGGGAGGTACCGCGAGGGGGTCGTCCACTATCGGCACGCGCTCCGAATCGCAGCCGGTCACGCCGACGCGCTCAACAACCTGGCCTGGCTGCTGGCGACGGCGAGTGATCCGAGCGTGCGCGATCCCGGCGAGGCGCTGCGGCTGGCCGAGCGCGCGGTCTCGCTCAGCGAGGGCAAGCAGCCGAACTATCTCGATACCCTCGCTGCTGCGCAGGCCGCAGCCGGCCGATTCGGCGACGCCGCCGCTACCGCCGCGCGCGCCCTCGACCTCGCCCGCGCGACCGGTCAGGAGATGCTCGCCGCCGAGATCGAGCCGCGCCTCGGCCGGTACCTCGCAGAGGTCGAGGCAGGCGCCGCCGGGGCAAAGGCGGGCGAGTGATGGCTTCCTGAATGGCGCGCTCCGGTCCGCCGAAACCGCGCGCGTCAGCGCACCCGCCGCAGTCCTCCGAGCAGCGCGAGACCGGCAGCCGCCAAGGCGAGGCTCCCGGGCTCCGGAATCGCCAGGGCAACCCCGTGGACGACGCCTCCGACACCCGCGCCGAGGTCGCTGCGGAAGCCGAAGTCGACCCATCCTTCGGGCCCGGCGACCACTGGGATCTCCAGCGTGACTCGCGACGAGACGTCGTTCGCGAGCTGCGGATCGGAGACGAGGGTCGCGATCGGCTGTCCGCCAACGCTGAAGTAGGTCGCGATCCCCGCCGCTGCGCCGCCGCGTGTGAAGACGAAGAGTACGTAGGCCGCGCCGGGCTCGAGGCCCGCGATCCGTAGGACCGCTTCGATGGGCGGCGCCATGTGGCCGTCGGTCCAGAGATCGGCCTCGACGCTCGAATCGGGCGGCTGGAACCGGGTGTCCGTGAACGGCCGGTGGCCGCCGAGATACCCCGCCGCCACTTGTCCCACCGCAGCGAACTCGGCATACGGGGCACACACCGCACCCGGCGCTTCGCCCGCGGCGAACGTACACGTCGTCACGGAGCCGAACCCGGCTTGCGGGAAACGCGGGTGAGAAACCTGGTCGAAGTCGAAGCCCCAGAGAAACTCGGGGAGCGCCGACGCTTCGTTCGCCATGCCGGCCACGGCCGCCAGCAGCACTGCCAGGACAACGCCCCGCGCCCGGCGCCGCGGCGCCGATTCGAGCGTCCGAGCAGCGCCGGAAGCGGCGTGCATCAGGCGCGGTCGGACACGAGAGCAGAGCGCGAGCGCCGCCGCCCAAGCCAGCCGAGGCCACCGAGGCCCACCGCGCCGAGCAGGGCAGTCGCGGGCTCGGGAATCACTGCCGCCGTGACTTTGACGGTGGCGCCGAGCCGTGCGTTCGCGAGGCCCTGATCCTTCTCGAGAAGGCCGGAGTAGTTGATCCGGATCACGTCGCCGACGCGCGCGCCAAAGACGAGCTCAGAGGCGAACCCCGTGATGTCGCTATCGAAGTACGTCCTCCCGGTCGTCTCGTTCGACAGCACGTACTGGAACTTGTCGTCGTTGACACCGGTTCGGGTGAGAAGCGTGAGGTTGATGTCGAGCGACTCATCCAGCTTCTTCTGGCTGACTCGGAACCGGATCTGTCCCGATCCGCTCGCCGACGCGAGCGGATCGGGCGCCTGGGCGCTTGCGTTCGCGTGCAGGAGGATCTGCGTACGGACCGCGCGATCGTCGATGATGGTGATGAAGTTCTCTGTCAGCGCGAAGACCACGCCGCCGCCACCCTCCGGCCTCGACCCGACCGCAGTCGCAGTTGCGACCGCCACGAGCCCACCGATGTTGGGGCCGTCCTGGGTCTGGTTGGGGATCGTCTTGGCGATCGCGGTGGCGCTGGCTTCGGCGCCGAGGATGTTGAGGACGTAGGCTCCTGCGCGGGACGGCGCGCCGAGCACGAGACCCACCACGAACACGAGCAGCACGGCCAGCGCTGCCGCCGAATCGCGCCCGTCTCTGCTGAATCTGGCCACGTGCGTCCCTTTCCTGCCGGAAACTGCCGGCCCGTCTTGCCTCGGCCTTCTCCGTTCCGGCCGTTTCGGTTCCGGCCGCTTCCGTCCTTGCCTTCTCTCTTTTGCCTTCTCTCTTCGCTTCCCCATCGAATGTGGCCGGGAATCCTGATCAGTGTCGGCGATTGGAGGCCAGCTCCTGCGATTTCTCTAGGGGGCGGTCACCGAGATCCCCGCCGAACCCGACGAGAGGCTGAAGCCATTCGTCACCGTCGTATTCAGCCCCGTCGAATTGGTGATGGTCGTCGTGTTGATGTTGACCTCGAGAAACACGTTCACCGACACGGTATTGCTGTCTCCGGTGAACTGCGTCACCTGCATGATGCCCTCGGCGCCGCCGAACGCCCCGCCCGTGACGGTGGAGGAGATGGGCTGTGCAATGCTCCCGTTGTTGACGGCGCCCGAGAGGTCGATCGTGAACCCCTTGCCGTAGAAGGTCTCGAGCTCGGAGTCGCTGAGCGGCTCGCCAACGACGAGGCCGGCGAAGAAGTCGGCGCCCGACGCGGCTTCCGGCTCGGCCCCGGCCGGCATGGCCAGAAGGGCGAGGAGGAGGACGAAAACATTGCCCGGTGCCGTGACGGTCCCGCGGCTACGACTGGTTCCCATGGCTGCTCCGAGCTTGGGCCGCCGAAGGGCCCAGGCGGTCAAAAAATCACCTGCCGGCCGATGAAGGCCGGAAAGACGGGCTCGAGACCGGTGACGCGGGGAGATACGAAGTCGTACGTCGAAACGCGGTACGACGACCGGTTCGAAAACTGGTTGAGGGGAACGTTCACGAGCCTCGGCGTTCGACGGGCTTGGTCCTCCGATACGCCGAGCGCCTCGTCGGCCTTGACCGACAGGACGCCTGGCGCAGCCTGGAGCTGGTAGCCTCGCGGCTTGATCCCGAGCAGGACGCCGGACCAGACCTTCTTGAACGCTGCGAGCCGGTACGTCATGTTGCCGAAGCGGGGGTCGGCGACGTAGATCCGGCCCTTCTGGGCGCCGCGGATTACGACGAAGTGCTTGTAGCCGCGGACGTCGATTTGGGTGATGGCGGGGATCTTGAGCTTGTCGAGATCTTCGGGCGCCACCCGGAACCCCGCCGCAACCAGCCCACCTTTCTGGACGACGTGTTGCATGTTGGCGAGCGAGAAGCCCAGGCTCTGGGCGATCTGGAGCGCCTGGTCGCTCGGCTTGCCGCGGGACGCGTCGGCCCAGAGTGCGTCGACCATCTCCTGCTCGGTCGTCGGGAAGTCGAAGTGGTAGGTGAGGAGCGTCGCGAGAGACGCCGCGCCGCAGCCGACGTCGAGCTCCTGCTTGACGACCTTATCCCAGCGAAGCTCCTTGACGCTCTTGACGCCGCCGCGGCGCTGGAGGTCGAGGCCGCGCAGGCCGCTCCCGGTGGAGACGACCTGTGAAACCGCTGGTGTCGCCAGAAACAGGAAGATGACGCCGAGAATGGCGCCGAGCGTGCGCCCGCGCCTTCGACTTTGCGTCCAAGCGCGAGGGTCTCGATTCATCGACAGCTTTGCGAGGGGGGGTCGCATCCGCGGGGGCCTCGTTCTGCTCCGAGCAAGTTGGGGGTGGCCGAGGAGCTTCGCTTCTCGGCCACCCCCGCATTCTCACGAATCCCAGTGGGCCTTTCCGAAATCGTCGTGGCGGATCAGATGACTCGTTCTCCTCGACACGAACAACCCTCATTCAGGCCCACCGGCGTTCGCTCAGGTGCGGGAGGGTGCGCTCGACGAGCGACCCTCCCGCACCTTCGCAACTACGGGCGAGGCGAGAAGCTCGGGAGCCCCGTCGCGCCAGTGGCGAACACGATCGTGTTGAACGAAGTCTGCACGTTCGCGTTGCCAGCCTGCTGCTGGGCCTGCGTGATGCCGAAGGAGGCATCGACCTGCAGCAGGTTCGTGAGCGCACCAGCGAACGACGCGGTGTTGCTCTCCGGCGACAGCTCGAAGATATCGCCACCCTTGATGTCGATGGCGAGCGGCGACGCCGTGCCACCTGCGCTGGCGAGACCCGACGCGAGACCGGTCATGGCCTCGACGGCGAGTACACGCGCTGCGAGGGCGCTGTTCGAGATCGCGAACGCCGGGTTCAGCACCATCGCCGCGGTCTCGCCGGCAGGCGAGAACGTGCTGACCGCAGCCAGGGCCGCGAGAGCGCTGCCGTCGAGCAGCGAGTTCGCCGAGACGGACACGTTCGCGTTGCCGAGGGTCTGCTGCGTCTGGATGATACCGGCGGCGGTCGCGGCCGAGCCGATGAACGCCGTGTTGGTGAGGCTCGACGCATAGGTCGAGATGTTGTTCGAGGGCGAGTAGCCGTGGTACCCGTCGTCCGTGATCTCGAGCGACACGAAGACGCGCGTCGAGTCGACGAAGCCGCCGACCTCGGAAACGACGCTGTTGTCGAGGTGCGTGATCGAGATGTACGCCGACCCGGTCCCGATGAGCGTCGTCGTGACGCTGCCGCCACCACTGTAGACGATGCCCGAGTTGCTCGTCGTGATCGAGCCGGCCTGACCCGCGTGGGCCGGTGCCGAGCCGAGCACGAGCGCAGCTGCGGACGCTGCTCCTGCCAGATAGCCCAAGAATCGATTGCGCATGGCTTCTCTTCTCCGTTGGATGTTTCTCATATGAGAGTTTGCCGTCACACAGCCCGAACCTCTCGAAGCCTACGAGGTGCCCGTGCTGCTCGGGCCATTCTGGGTTGTTTCTACTCCGTCCGTCAACAGAAATCGGCGGGAAAACCCAACTTGGCAGCGCTTTGCCCCTCGACCGCGATCGGTGCGCACGACATGGCCGGGACCGAACCTCGAGAGACCGCGAAGCGACTGCGGCGGAGGAGATCCCGGCTGGCGTCGCCGGACTGCGAGTCGAGAATCCTCTCGCATTGCCACCGCTCGCTGCCGATGCGCAAAGGCTTCCGCAGGTACCGTCATTACCAGCGCAAAGCCGTGGGTCGCAGACGGGACGGAAGGCTCAGGCGCTCCGGCGCCTTCCTGCCGCGCCCAGCGCGCCAAGGCCCGCGGCGAGGAGCAGCGCGGTCGACGGCTCGGGGACGACGAAGGCCCGCAACACCACCTCGGTGTCGTCGGCGAGGAGCGCCCAGACGGCGAGCTCGCCGCCGTTGGTGAGCCCCTTGTTGCCGAAGCCGACCTCGAGCACGGTCGACCCGAGAAGTTTGTCTCCTTCGCCGAGGACCCGGGAGATCTCGCCGTCCTTGTCGAGGAAGAAGACCCCGGACCGCCCGTCGGCGAGGCGGGCCCAGAACGCCATCTCTCCGGCGTCGTTCAGCGCCGGATCTCCCAGCTCCTCGAAGGCGACGCCGCCGTACGTATCGACGGCGGCGTCGATCACCACCTCCATGACGCCATCGTCGCTGAAGAGAATCCGCCCGCCGGTGTCGCTGTCGGCCCAGTAGGCCACCCGACGGCTGCTGTTCATGACCGGATCGCGGAAGTCGAGGAGATCGACAGAGGTATCGGCGACGGTCTGGGAGATGGCGCCCGCGACGCCACTCGACTCGAAGATCCCGACATCTCCCATGTCGGTAAAGGCGTAGAAGGCGACGCGCTTTCCGCTGCCAATGAGGCCCGGAACCCCATAGAACGGGCTTCCGGGGAACTCGTCGAACTTGGCGCCGGCCGTGCTCGCAACGACCACCCGCATGAGCTCGTCCGATACGAGATCCACCCCCAAGTCACTCTCGGCGAAGACGGCGATGCGGCCGTCGGCATTGATGCTGGGGTTACCGAAGAAGATGTACGGGCTGTTGTCGCTGGTGATGACGCCGGTGAGCGCACCACCGCTGCCCGTCCACACACCCTCGACATTCCCGGGCCCCGCTCCCGAGAACGCGACCACACCCGAGGGGCTGATCGAGGGAAGCTGGTTCAGGAGCTGCGCCGGCTCGGTCGTCTCGAAGATCGCCGTCACCGCGCCGCCGGCTCCGCGGAAGACCCCCTCGCTCAGTCCCTCGCCCGTCAGGGCCCAGAAGGCCACCTGGCCCCCGTTGTTGATGGCAGGAGCCGGCGAGAAGCCCGGTTCGAAATACGCATCGCTGTTGAACGCGTAAAACATCGATCCCTCACGCGTGTCGGCGATCGACAGGGCGCCGAAGACCAGCGCGGAGGCCCCCTCGGGAGCCCCAAGGAGAACGCCCGCTACGGCCACGAGGGCAGCGAGGGACGACCGACGGAAGGACTTCGAGAACGGCCGGATCATGTTCGCTCCTACGGCGGTGGGCTGGACTCCGGGCCTTCCCGCCGCGGGCGCACCCGCGCGGGCTCTGGCCCTCTTCTTCTGTAAGTGGGTGGTGAGGTGGCTACGTGGCAGATCGGAGCGATCTATTTTCCGGGCGCCTCGCCTTCTCGGGCGACTCCCGAGATCTCGTCGAGAAGCCCCTTGGCGGCCGGATGGTCCGGCCGGAGCGAGAGGGCCCGGCGAAGCGCCGTCTTCGCCTCGTCGCTACGCCCGGCCTGCTGGAGCGCAACTCCGCGATTGTATTGAAGCTCGGCGGAGAGGGGGTTCAGCTTCGCAGCGCGATCGTAGGCAGCGAGCGCGTCGTCGAGGCGCCCGAGCTTCACGAGGCAAGACCCCTTGCTGAGCCAGGAATCCGCGGATTGGGGGTCGAGCGATAGGGACTTCTCGAAGGCCGCGAGCGCTTCCGGGTACTTCCCGGCCCCGAAGAGCGCGACGCCCTTCATCCGCCAGCTCCCCGGGTCGTCGGGTTGGCCCTCGATCAGCGATTCGAAGTGGCGGATGGCCTCGTCGTACTTGCCTGCCTGCTGCAACGAGGAACCGAGAAGCATCCGGATGTGGCGGTTCCTTGGCTTCGACGCGAGGGCCGTCTCGAACGCCTTTGCGGCCTCGTCGAAACGCCGCAGGCCGAAGAGGGCGAGCCCCCTGCCGTTGTGCATCCGCCAGTCCTTGGCATCGACGGTGAGGATGTGGTCGAAGCTCGCCAGCGCCTTCTCGGGGCTCTGCGTATAGAACTCGGAGAACCCCTTCCGAACCCAGATCTCCCGATCGCGAGGCGCCGCCGCCGCGCACGGCTCCAGCAGCGCGAGCGCGTTCGCGTAGTCGGCCTTGCGGTAGAAGACGAGGGCCTTGTCGAAGAGCGCCTGGAGCTCGGCAACGCTCCTGGGCGGCGCCGGCGCCTCCTGGGGCTTCGCTGCCCCCGGGGCCGAGAGAAGCGCGAGCGCTACCGCCAGGGCTGCGCGGACCCGCATCGCGTCAGTTCCACCACTTCGGCAGGTCGAAGACGAAGGGAAGGCTGAAGTCGACGAGGAAATCCGGCGAGTCGGGCGTCAGGCCCATGCCGACGGAGACCTGAAACGACCCGATGTTGCTGTAGCCGTAGGCGATACCCGTGGTGAAGGTCGACACGACGGCGCTGCTCCCGGCGATGGCATTGCCCGCGATCCGGGTCTCGTCCACGAAGCGCATGCTGAAGCTGGACGTGAGCGAAAGCCACGGGTTGAGCGCGTAGCCGAGGCCGGCGCCGAGGTCGATGCTGTCCGGAGGGTCTACGTCGACGCTTCCTACGCTCTTCGGAATGTGCCAGAAGTATCCGGCGTTCAGGAACATCGTCGCGGGATCGCTCACCTTCACGAGGTTCACTCCGAGCTTCGCCGCCCAGAAACCCGAGCCGGTCGCTGCCTCTTCCGGCGAATCGAGATCGAACGGCCCAATCCCGGTGTCCGACTTCACGAGCCCGGTCAGGACCGCATCGGGGATCCAACCGTCTTCGTGGAGCACGTTCCAGGCGAGATCGGCCTCGATGTCGCCGAGGCCCCGCGCGTTTCGCTTCGTCTCGCGGAACCGCTGCGGAAAGACCTGGACCGTCTCGGGAAACTCCAGCGTCTCGGAAACCTCGAGGCCCGGCACGCGAGCACCGATCTGGATGTTGTCGGTGATCCCGTACCGGAGCTGAAGGCTCGGGACGATCGACCTGCGCTTGAGCTTCTGGACCTCGATGGTCCCGATGAAGATGGCATTGATGATGTCGAGGCCCCGGATCACCAGCGAGTTGCGGTTGAACTCGGTGAGCGAGACCCCCGGCTCGATCTCGAGCCGGTTGCGCGGCAGCAAGAGCGCCCGCGCGTCGCGAAGGAAGGCCGGAACGAACGCCGGCGGCTCCTGGTCGGCAGGAGCGGTCTGCTCGTCGAGTTCACCCGCCGGGGCAGGGCCCCCGCCGCCGCCTCCCCCAGGGGCGTCTGGCGTCGCCTCGACTGCGTAGAGCGGGATGTCGGAGCCTCCGATGACGTAATCGGCGGGAACGACCCGCGCGTCCCCGGGCGCCGAAACCAGCGGCAGCATCCCCGCGTCGCGCCGGAGCTCTGCGAGCTCGGCCCGGAGGTCTTCGAGGGTCTCGTTCGCCGCCGCAACCTTCTCTTCCAGTTGGCGAATTCGTGTCTCGGCCGACTGGCTGGGGGTAGTCGGCTCGGCGCGGGCGGGCAGTGGCAGCGCCAGCCAGAACGTCGCGACGACGAGCCGCCCGGCCCGGCGCCAAACGCTCATCCCTCGACCGCCTCCGCCCAACGCTGCCTCCCGCGATCTGGCTGCTGCGCTCTATACCACTTCGAGCGCGCCGCGTCTCGCCCGCCGCCTCTTACGGGGGCATTTCACACCGGAGTCCTGCTGGAAAAAAACATCTGGGCTGCACTGTTCGCTTGACAGCCTCCGGGAGTCCCGGTGTATAAAAACCCGTGGGGCCACGGCTGGCCCGAGAAGCAGGAGTCGAACCATTCCCCGAGCCCGCGACTGCGGCGAGCCGCTGAACGAAGCTCTGGGCCGATCCGGCCGCGGCCGGATCGGAAGGATGGCTGGGGGATTGGACCCGACGTACTGGCTCAACGATCTGGACCAAGACGGAATTCCGTAGCGAACCTCATCAAGGGAGACATCATGCGCAGAAGCTTCACTCTTGCAGCCGCCGGGCTCGCGGCGTTGATCGCGATCCCGATGGCTGCCAATGCCTTCGTCCTCGAGACGAAGGGCCCCCTCGCAAAGTGGCGGTCCGACATGGGCAAGTCGACCCTCAAGTACACGGTGTGCCAGCTGAACGCCTGGCAGAAGTGCGAAGCTGCCGCGACGAAGCTCGGCGTCGGCGGCCCGGGCGTCGACTGCGACATCACGGAGCCGACCGGCTTCGTCGACTACAGCGGTGCCGACAGCGTGAACGGACCGACGGCGATGTCGGCCGATCTCGCGAAGATCAATGCGGCGCTCGTAAAGTGCGATGCGATCGTGAACGTGCCCGGCGACCCGAAGAAGGGCTTGAAGAAGAAGATGCCGGCGGGCTATGAGCTTCCCGACATCGGCTGCCCCGGCGACTGCGACAGCGGCACTAGCGGTGACCAGGCGTGTGCGGACGTCGTTGCGTACGAGGCCTCGCAGGTCGACCCGGCCGGCAACAACATGAATACGGCCTACACCCTCGGCGCCAACATCGGCGTTCTCTTCTGCGGCGCTGCCGGCGACTCGACCGGCGCCGAGATGAACGAGATGATCAAGCGCTCGGTCAAGTACATCAACTCCGCCAGCACCTGCCAGGCGAAGTGCCAGGACGACTTCAAGAGCAAGGCTGGCGACGGCTTCTTCGACGACGGCACCAGGTGCCTCATCGCCTCGTCGACGCAGACGGCCTTCACCGCCTGCATCGCCAAGGCCGAGGCCGGCGCGAAGATCAACGACGGCACGCTCTGCCAGATCGGTGGAACGGCGCCCTTCGACACCCAGGCCTTCCTGAAGGGCAAGCTGGACGTGGCCCTCGACAGCGCGACGGCTGGCACCTACGACAAGACCGACCGCCAGTCGCAGTACCTGGTTGCCCTCGGACAGACGTCCCTCAGCGATCGCGACGGCCCGGGCGTCCGCGTGAGCTACGGCGCCACCTGCGCCACCTGCGGCAACGGCGTCCTCGAGGACTTCGAGGAGTGCGACGGTGCAGCGGACGATCTGTGCCCGGTCATCTCGGGTGGCACGACCTGCGGCACGTCGGACAACCCGCTCACGGGCGAGGCCGCCTGCAAGTGCAATCCGTAGCGAGAGTGGCCTAGCTCTCGCGCAGGCGCCTGCGGCCTGCACGACCTGAAACGAAGAGGGCACCGACCTCCCGGTCGGTGCCCTTCTTCATTCTGCATTCTCATTCCGGGTCTCGTCTCGTCGCCTACCTGCGCTCCGGCTGCGCCTCCGGCGCGTCGCGTTCAGCTCGACGGCGGAGGATCGTCCGTCTCGTCCTGCAGGAACGCCACGGCCCACTCCATGATCCGGCGTGTCTCGGGATCGGTCTCCTTGGCGAGCTGCTCCTTTAGCCGGTCGAGCACTCGGGCGTCGTAGTTCGAGCCGAGGTGGAGCGCGGCGTCTCTCCGAACCGCCGGGGCGGGATCCGCGAGACCGACCGCGAGCGCCTCGGTCACCACGGTTTCGTCCGCCGGCTCCGTCCGGTTGTAGTAGATCGCCTCGAGCACGCGGAGCTTCAGCGCGACCGGAAGGGGCTTCGAGAGCGCTTCCTTCAGGACGGAGATGCACTGCTCGGTCCCGATCAGCTCCACGGTCTCGACCGCTCGCTCCGCAACCGTCGCATCGGAGTGCTCGAAATACTTGGCGATCGCCGGAATGGCGCCGGGATCCTGGAGGATCGCGAGGTCCGACAGCACGTCGCTGATCTCGTCCGGTGTCTTCGCAGCTTCGAGCTGCGCCACCGTTTCCTTCAGCTCCTCGGCCTGCGCGGCCTCGTAGTGCTTCATGTCGGCGTCGGAGACTACGGCCGCACCCTCCGGCGCCCCGCCCTCGGGCGCCTCCCGCGTGCAGCCGAGCATCGCCACGAAGGCGAGCGGAATCGTGAGGGCGTGCCGGAGCCTGCGGCGCTCCGTCCGCCCGAGCCGCGTTCTGCTGCGTCGTATCATGCATCACTCCTTCTTGGCTGAGGTCCCGCCAGCAGTGGGGGGGGCGCCGCCGATTCGTCCGGGGAGCCTAGGAATCGAAATCCGGCTGGAAGTCGGTGTCGGCGAACTCGAGTGCGTCCTCGATGCTCTCGCGCACGTCGGGGTCGCTCTCCCGGGCGTACGCCTCGCGCAGGGCGGAGACGATGCGAGGATCGCGATCGCCGTCCTCGAACCGCAGCAGCCACGCCGCGTGCTCGCGCACCTGAGGGCTCGGGTCTCGCAGCCCGCGCACCAGGACCTGGGCGGCAGGAACGTCCGCCTCGCCGAAAGTCGCAAGATCCGTCAGCTCCTCGAAGGCCTTGAGGCGGACCTCCTCGTCGGCCTCGGCCCCGCGGAGCAGGTTGTCGAGATCGCGGGTCGCTACGACGGGGTCGATCTCCTTGAGCTCGTCGATGGCATCGAGACGCACCTGGGGGTCTGGCGACCGCAGGCGCGCTCGCACGTCCTCCAGCCCGAGGCGCCCGGCAGAGAACTCCTCCTCCTCGGTCTGCTCGAAGGCCGGACTCCAGCTCCGAGCGGCCTCTGGCTGGCGACCTGGGGCGGCTGCAGCGGGGGCTGCACCAGCGGCCGGCCCTCGGCTGCCTACCCCCATGGGTGGCGCGCTCCGACGCGGGGCAGGTGCCCCCGCCAGTGCCTCCGGCGCCATCGCCGGAGGGATGCTCGGCGGGCCGGAGGGGAGGAGACTGAACGCGACCAGCGCTGCGACAGCGGCGCCCGTGCCGACCGCCAGAGCCAGCCAGAATCCGGCGCCCCCTCGGGTGGGGCGCTGGGTCTCTCGGGTGTTGCGCATGCGTTGGCCTCCCGAACGGAGCCGATCGTACGGCCCTCGAGGGTACCACGGCGCCCCCGAAACGGGATCTCTCTCTGCGCGTGGAAGCCCCCTCTCGGCTCGTGGTACCCTCGCCGGTCACCCTGCGGAGTCCCTCATGCCGCGCTTCCCGCTCGTGCTCCGCCCGGCCCTCGCCTCGTCGCCACGGGCCTGCGGGGGAGGTCTCCCATCGTGACGGGAATGACGCAAGGCCCGGCGCAGCGAGGCTGGGTCTACCCGGCAGCGCTCGCGATCGCGCTCACCATTCTTGCAGCGGCTATCTATGCGGGAGTCGCGTCCCACGAGCTCCTCAACTACGACGACAACATCGACCTCAATCCGGGTCTGGCGGAGCTGCAGGAGGGGCTCTCACCCCACGGCATCCACTGGGCGCTCACGAGCACCTTCCACGCCAACTGGCTGCCCGTGACGCGGCTCACCTGGCTGCTCGACATCTCGCTCTTCGGGTTCTCTCCGCGCGTCTTCCTGCTCGGAAACGTCTTCTACCACGCGCTCGCAACGCTGCTGCTCTTCGTCGCGCTGCGCAGGCTGACGGGCGCGACCCACCGGAGTGCGCTCGTCGCCGCGATCTTCGCCGTCCACCCACTGCACGTCGAGTCAGTGGCGTGGGCCACCGAGCGCAAGGACGTCGTCTTCGGCGCCTGCTGGATGGCGACGATGGTCGCCTACGCGGGCTACGGGCGGCGACCGAACCCGCTCCGCTACCTCTTCGTGCTCGGATGGGGAGCGCTGGCGCTTCTCGCCAAGCCCATGGCCGTGACGCTTCCGCTCGCGCTACTCCTGCTCGACGGCTGGCCTCTGGGCCGGATTCGCATGGCGAGCCTCGCGGCCGCCGTCCGCTCGGTCGGGTGGCCTCTCGCCGAGAAGCTCCCTCTGGTCGCGCTCGCGGTCGTGACGAGCGTCATCACGATCCGGGCGCAGTATGCCGGCGGAGCGATGCAGGATCTCGGCCTGGTTCCGCTGCCGGCGCGCCTCGCCAACGCAGCGATCAGCTACTGGACCTACATCGGTCAGTTCTTCTGGCCGGCCGACCTCGTCGTCTTCTATCCCCACCCGGGCGAGAGTGTTTCAACCGCGGGTGCAGCCGTCGCCGCGCTGGCCCTCGCGGCCGTGACCCTTCTCGCGCTGCGGTCGGCGCCGCGGCGGCCCTACGTCACGATCGGCTGGCTCTGGTATCTGCTGACCCTCGTCCCCGTGATCGGAATCGTCCAGGCCGGCTACCAGGGCCACGCGGACCGTTACATGTACGTGCCCATTGTCGGGCTCTCGCTGATCGTCGTCTGGGGGGGCGCCGAGCTGGCTGAACGGCTTCGCGTTCCGGCGGCACTTCGAGCCGCCCTCGCGGGTGCGGTGCTCGTAGCGCTCACGGCCGGCGCCGTCACGCAGGTCGGCCATTGGCGGAGCAGCGAGACCCTCTTCCGGCATGCGCTCGAGGTCAACCCGAAGAACTGGCAGGCCCACCAGAACCTCGCAGCGCTCGCGGTCACGAAGCGTGACATCGAGGCTGCCGAAGAGCACTGGGCCCGGGCCCTCGCCGAGCGCCCGGTCTGGCCCTCTGGCTACATCGCGCACGCAGGAATCCTGATCCGCCTCGGAAGGGTCGACGAGGGTCTCGCTGCGCTTCGCAAGGCCGTCGATCTCGATCCTGCGCTCGTTCCGCTCCGGGCGATCCAGCTCCACCAGCTCGCCGCGAGCGGAGACCCGGAGAAGGCGGTCCTCGCCACCCGCGAGGAGCTCTACAGGGCCGAGAATCCGGCCGAGGTTCGCGTCCGGCACGCCCACGCCCTTCTCGACGCAGGCCGGCCCGAAGAGGCCTTGGGGGCCCTCCGGCAGGCCCTCGAGGCCGAGCCCGGTCTGCCGGAGATCCACGGCGCGCTCGGAGGCATCCTGGTGCAGCTCGGGCGCGCCGAGGAGGCCGAAACCTCGCTGCGCGAGGCGGTGCGGCGAGACCCGTCGTCGGCGACCCTCCATGCCGAGCACGCGGCGGTCCTCGAGAAGCTCGGGAGAAGCGGCGAGGCCGTCGCCGCGTACGAGGCAGCGCTCGCGCTCGAGGAGGATCCCGCGCCCGCGATCGAGAACAACCTGGCCCTGCTCCTTGCCACCTCCGCCGATCCGGCCGTACGCAATCCTGCGGAGGCGATCCGGCTCGCCGAGAGCGCCGTCGAGCACCTCGATCGCGAGGACGCCGGCAGCCTCGACACCCTCGCCGCCGCCTACGCCTCGGCGGGACGTATGGACGAGGCTCTCTCGACGGCAGCCGACGCCCTCGCCGCCGCCGAGGCCTCGGGCGACCCGGCCGCGATCGACGCCGTCCGCACCCGCCTCGCCGCGCTCTCCGGCGGGATCTCCGGTGCCGCCCGGGGCGTCGAGTGAGCTGACGGTCGAAGTTCGGGAGTCCTTCTCCGCTGCGACGTCACTCGATGTAGCCGAGGCTCCGGAGCATCGCCTCGCGCTCCGGATCGAGCGGAATCGCGCGCCCCTCGTCGGCCGTTCCCCGGCCGCGGCGCTTTCGCAGCATGTGCACGAGCCGCTCGCGTTCCTCGAGCAGCGCATCGAGCCGTGCCACCACGCCCGGCTCGCGGGGCGCGATGTCGTGACGCTCCTCCGGATCCGCAGCGAGGTCATAGAGCTCGACGCGAGAGGTCCCGTTCCTACGATGGCGGATCAGCTTGTGATCGCCGACTCGCACGGCTCGCGCGGGTGGCTCCAATCCGTTCGGGAGATGCCAGCTTGCGCTGAACGCAGGCCTATCGCTCCACGCGCGCCGGCCCGGCCCTCGTGTGACGAGCGCGGCGAACGACTCGCCGAGCAGGCCGGCCGGCGCCTCGATTCCGGCGAGCTCGAGAAGGGTCGGCATGAGGTCGATGTGACGCACCAGGCTCGGCTCCCGTTCACCGGCGCGGACGCCCGGCCCCCGAATCACGAGCGGCACGTGGAGGACCGTCTCGTACGGGAGCGTCCCGTGGCCGAACGAGCCGTGCTCGAGGAACTCCTCTCCGTGGTCCGACAGTACGACCCAGATCGTCCCGTCGTTCGCACCTTCCGCCTCCATCCATTCGTACAAACCCTTCAGCGAATCGTCGACGAAGCGGATCTCCGCGTCGTAGCGATCGACGTGCTGTTTCGCCGCCGGCGGGCCGGCCACGGGCACGTCGACAAAACGACCCGCATGTGTCGCGGGTGGGTTGTACGGCTCGTGGACCTGGAACGTGTGCAAGAACAGGAAGAACGGCGTTCGCGAGTGCGCCTCTAGCCACTCGCGCGCCTGCGCGAAGGTCCGTTCGATCTGCCCCTCCGGTCGAAGGACGTCCTCGCTGGCGTTCTCGCCGTAGCGATCGAATCCGAGCGAGAAGCCCCGCGCATGAGCAAGCGGGCCGTCCTCGGTGAATGCAGCGGTCCGGTATCCGTTCGAGCGAAGGACCTCTGCCAGAGTCACCACCGGAACCTCGAGCCCCTTCAGGCAGCAGGTCACTCCATGAACGGCCGCCGGAAGCGACGTGAACATCGTCATGTGCGATGGATCCGTCGTCGACGCTTCCGCGACGACATGCTCGAAGACCACTCCGCCAGAAGCGATGCCGGCGCCGAGGAACGGCGCCGTCGAGCGCGGGTATCCGTAGAGGTCGAGATGTCCTGCGCCCAGCGTATCGATCGACAGCAGCACGATGTTGGGCGATCCGTGCCCGTTCGAAGTCGGCACGAGGACCGTCGGATCTCCCCACACGGGAAACGCAAATGCGTTCTCGTCGCTCCGCTGTGTAGTGAATCGCAGGGCATACGGCTCTCCCTCGAGGTCGGGAAGCGCGACACGCCGCTCCCTCCAGCAGCCAGCCGATGCGTCGCCGAGGCGGAGCGTGTCCTCGAACAGCAGCGAGCAGCGCCCTCCACGACATGCCTCGATCGAGAACCGAACGTCCCCCGACATCGGGAATCTGATCGACGGCGCCGTAGCCGATCTCGAGCGTCGACGGCGACGGGAACGGCATCTCCATGGTCTCGTAGACGGTTCGCGCCCCAGGCGTACGCCGGCCAGCCGCGAACAGCTTGACGGACTCTGAGTCGGCGAGTTCTCGGGGGAGGTCCAGCCTCACCGAACGGTCACCTCCTGCCTCCCGGACGGGCAGCAGCTTCGTCGGGAGCGTCTGCCAACGGCCGCTGGCGTTCCTCGTCCGAAGCCCCACCGCGACCTCGCCCGCTCCGGCCATGGTCGGACCGAGCGAGAGAGAGAGAGCACGGGCCTCACGCTCCGCTGGCATCAGCGGTCGTTCGTGTGCGAGGAACACGAACTCGTGCGACGCAAGAACGGGGCGCGTGTCATTGCAGAGCGTCACCTGCGGAATTCGCGCGAAGTCGCCCGTCTGTACGGGAAGGTTTTGCACATCGCGGATCACCAGGAATGCGGGGTCGACCTTCGCACCGACCCTCAGCGGCGGGTCGACCAAGCGCATGGCGACGCGCTCACGACCTGGGGCGACGTCTCCACACGCCGTCACGAGAAGGGCCGCAGCGAGCAGCCAAGGATCAAGAACGTGACGCATCGGCAGTCACTGCGTTTCCTGTCGAACGCTTCTGGAGCCGCGCGGAATGCAAAACCCCGCCTACTCGACGTAGCCGAGCGAGCGGAGCTGCTCCATGAGCGTCTCGTTCGCCCCGGAGGCCTCGTCTCCCAGGCGGTCGATGGGCTTCGTCTCGTAGGTCTCGACGCGTGGCACACGTTCGGGAGCGAACCCTGCAGCGCGCCCGCCCATGTCGCTCGCCACCGGAAGCCCGAGCCACGCGAGGATCGTTGGCGTCACGTCGTAGATGCTGATCTCGCCAGCAGGCTCGCCTGCCGGGATCCCCCGGCCGCGCGCGAAGAAGACCCCATCGAGCGCTCGCGGCGAGTCGTGGATACCCGTCAGATTGCCAAGATCGACACCAGCCTCGAACCCGTGATCCGACATCACGATGACGAGGTCGTCGGGCGCGTAGGCGTCGGTGAGCTTGCCGATGAGCGCATCGGTGAACTCGTAGATTCGTTCGAGCGCCTTCGCGCCCTCCCTTCGCTCCGCATCACTCGGGCGAAGCTCTGGAGGGTACAGCTCCGGTGGCTCGAGCGTTCCCCAGAGCGTGTGGGACACACGATCGATTGCAGTGAGGAGGACGAGCGTGAGATCAGGATGAACGGCTTCTCCGATCTCGATCGCCGCGCTCGCGACGGCCCCGTCCTGGAGGAACCACCGGGAGAGCCGCTGCTGGGGCGCCCATCGCGGGAGACCGCGGTTCGCCACGAACGGATCGTCGAAGGCGATCGGCAGCACGCCCTTTGCGAGGAGCGCTTCGAGCCTCGACTGCCACTCCACGGGGTAGACGACCGGCCCTCCTTGGGGCGCCTCGACGACGTGCGTCATGGCGCGAAGCTGTTCGACCTCCTTCGCGAGCAGGTGGTCCGACACCATGACCCCGTTGATCTTCTCCGGGGGCTGGGTGTTCCACCAGTTCACCACGCTCACGGTGAGGCCAGCGTCGGAAGCGATGTTCCAGACCGAGTGAACCGTTCGATCGCTGCTGAGGTAGAGGCGCTGCATGCCCTGCGGGTCCCGATGAGCGAAGCTCAGGATCCCGTGACGTTCGGGAGACTTCCCCGTCGATACCGTGTTCCAGATGCGCGGCGACACGAGGGGCTTCTGGGAGCGGATCTGCCCGGAGACGCCTTCGCGCCGGATGCGATCGAGGTTCGGCATCTTCCGGTCGTCCATGAGCCGCCCGGCGACCCGCAGGGTCGCGCCATCGATCCCGATCAGGATGGCCCGCGGACGAGCAGTGTTGGGCGGGCTGCACGCACCGAGCGCCGCGACGATCGCAAGAGAGAACACGGCCCGCACGGTTGTCGCCCATCGAATAGGCGCCTCTCGCATCCGCTCACCTCTCGGGAAAGGACCAACCACGAGCCAACGCGCGATCATAGCCGTACCGCGCAGATCGCGTCGGCCATCTCGTCGGCCGCCGTATCCCAGTCGAAGCGCAGGGACCACGCCAGGGCCTGCTCGGCTATCCGCTCCGCTTCGTCGTCGGCGGCAAGGAGCTGCGCGGTCCGCTCACGCATCGCAGCGACATCCCCCGTCGGGACCAGGAACCCCGTCTCCCCGTGCCGCACCGAGTCGCGAAGCCCCGGCGCGTCGCTCGCGACGACAGGCGTTGCGACCGCGTTCGCCTCGATCACGGTGAGGCCCCATCCTTCCTTCTCCGACGGACAGGCGCAGATCCGCGAATCGGCGAGAAGCAAATCACGTTCGTCGTCGCTGACGAATCCCGCAAACCGCACTCGCTCCGCAAGCCCGAGATCCCTCGCCAGCCGCTCGAGCCCGCTCTGCGCGGCACCGCGACCGATCACGACCACTTCGAGAGCCGGGAATCGCTCGACGAGACCCGCAGCCGCACGGAGCAGCACGTCGACGCGCTTGTAGGCTTCGAGGCGTCCGACGTAGGCAACGCGGAGCGGGCGATCGCGAAGCCGCCTCGGCTCGACGGTCGGCCGGCGGATGCCGCAGTGGCTCACTGCGATCTGCTCCGCCAGAACCCCACGGCGGATGAGATCGTCTCGCGAGCTCTCGGAGATCGCGAGGAAGCGCTGGCGGCGGTACAGAGGCGGGATCAGCCGTTCGGCGGTCCAGACGCCGGCAGCAATCGGCCACGCGACCTGCCCGAAGGCCGTCTCGCCGAACAGGTGGTGGCAGAGCGCGAGGACCGGCGCCGCCGAATAGAGCGGCGAGAAGAACGGGACCTTGTTGAGGCACTCCACGACCACCTGATGGCGGCCGCTGCGCGTCTCTCGGGCGCACGCCATCGCCGCTGCCGGGTAGTAGCGGTGAAGCCCCCCGAGCCGGTGCACCTCGACTCCCGCGACGGTCTCGCGGGGGCGAGCGCCGGCGAAGCCCGACGCCAGCGCCGAGATCTGGTAGCCGCGTCTCGCGAGCCGACCCATGATCTCGAAGACGTGCGTCTCGGCTCCGCCCGCCTTCGGGTGCCGGGGGTCGCGCTCGTTGAGCACGAGAACGCTGCACGGGCCGCTCACTGCGTGGGCCTCGTCGCCGTGGCGCCGTGGATCAGAGCCGGCCCAGCGCGTCCGCGATCCGCAGCCACCAGACGATCCAGAGCGCCTCCATGCTGATGCGGAGCGTCAGCTTCGAATCGCCGCGCGTGCGGTCGAGGAAGAAGAACGGAACCTCCTTGATGCGGGCGCCGTACTTCTGGAAGCGATAGTTCATCTCGATCTGGAACGCGTAGCCGTTCGACCGGACGCGCTCGAAGCCGATCCGCTCGAGCAGCTCCCGCCGCATGCAGCGGAAGCCTCCCGTCGAATCGGAGATGCGGAGCCCCGAAACCTTGCGTGCGTACCAGTTGCCGTAGTAGCTGAGAAGGATCCGCTCGATCGGCCAGTTGACCACCGTGATGCCGTTCAGGTAGCGAGAGCCCGTCACGACGTCGTGGGTCTCGATCTCGCGGAGCAGATCCGGCAGCGCCTCGGGAGGATGCGAGAAGTCGGCATCCATCTGGATGACCGCATCGGCGCCGAGGTCGAGGGCGTGGCGGATCCCCGCCCGATAGGCCGGCCCGAGGCCTTCCTTGCGCTGGCGATGGAGGACGTGGACGCGACCCGTCGAGAGCGCGAGCTCCTCGGCGAGCTTGCCGGTGCCGTCGGGCGAGTGGTCGTCGACGACGAGCACCTCGAGTCGCTCGTCCTGGGCGAGCACCTTCGGGACGATCAGCGGAAGGTTGTCCGCCTCGTTGTAGGTGGGAATGACGACGAGGATGCGCTTCATGGGGAGTGCGCCTCGAACGATCCTACTGCGGAAGTGGGGGGCATGGCAAGCGAATCCGCCCGCTGGCGCCCGCGCTTCCGGTCTCCTGCGGCCTTCGTCTGCGCCGGCGCAGCTTCAGGACGTGGCCCTGCGCACCGAGACCTCGCGCAGCGGACGTGCAGGACGCACGCGGCGGGCGGAGAACCTCCGCAAGCGCTCCGGGATCAGCAGCGGGGGCGGCGGCAGAGCGCCAGCAGATCGATGCAGTCGTCGCTCGGCGGGCCGATCGGAAAGTCTGACGGGCTCACGTCGGGAACGTCGTCGGCGGCTCCCGCCTGCCGGCGGACGAGGCGCGCAAAGAGCGCAAAGAGCCACGTGACGAGCGCCTGCGGCAATCGATCGCGAAGACGTAGCGGATCGAGGCGTACGATTCGCTGGATACGCCTCGACCGCGCCGCCATGTGCTCACGAACACGAGCGGTCATTCCGACGCCGAGCATCTCGACCTCGCCGAAGTACCTGCCGAGGCACGCCGTCAGCTCGGCGGCGGTGTACTCGTGAACGTGGAACGGGTTCACGCGATCGGACATCAGGACGTTCGGCGTCGAGACGAGCGCAACACCATCTTCGTGGAGGGCGCCCGCCATGGCCTCCAGGTAGGGGCTCGGATCGTCCAGGTGCTCGATCACCTGGAAGCTCACGATGGCGCCGAAGCTTCGCGGCCGGAATGGAAGCCGGCGCAGGTCGGCGCGGACGAAGCCCGCGCCACGAACGCGGCTCGAAGCGCTCGGAGTCGCCCGATCGACCCCAACGACGAGGCGGCCTTCGGCGGCGAGCGACGCAGCTCCGTACCCCGTACCGCAGCCGAGGTCGAGAACTCGCCCGGGGCCGAGAACCCTTCGCGCGTAGTCGTAGGCAGCACGGTGTCGCGCCAGATCGACGCCAAAGAGCGCATCGTCCTCATGGAGCCGCTCGCCGGTGAACCGAGACCCCGCCACGCCGCGCCCCCGTGCTTCTCGCGCAAGGGAAATGACGGGTAGCAAGCGCGAGCCCCGGCCGCACCCTGGGGCCGCCTTTCCCGATTGTCGGAGCTCCCTCATCCTCTCGTGATGACCCGAGTCGCAGACGTGCCGCCGCCGGAACGCAGGAGAAGACGGAGGGTGTGGGTGACCACCGGCGGCGCGATCCTGCTCGCAGCCGCAGCGGCGCTTTCCTGCGGGACCGAGGCTCCGCCTTCGGCAACGCCCGATCTCGTGGCCCTCATCGTCGTCGACACCCTCCGGAAGGACCACCTCGGCGCCTATGGCGGAACCGTTCCCACCCCGCACCTCGACGCGCTCGCAGCGCGCGGCCAAGTCTTCACCAACGCCTTCGCATCGTTTCATCAGACGACCATGTCGATGGGAGCGATCTTCACCGGGCTCACGCCGAGCATCGAGTCCGACGACCCCGCGCGACCGCTCCCCTGGAACGCACGGACCTGGTGTGGGATGAGCCGGTTCCAAGGCGACGAGCCGGGAGACCATTGCCTTCCCAGCGGTCTTCCGACGCTCGCGTCCTCCATGCGAAGCGCCGGCTATCGGACGCTGGCGGTCGTGACGAACGATCTCCTCTTCCGGCCCGCGAACTACGACGCCGGCTTCGAGAGCTGGGTCGAGATCGCCGACGAGGCGGGGCGAAAGCGCCGGATCGACGCCGGCGAGGATCCATGGCACGCAGCGTCGCACCAACGCGCGGGTCCGCGCGTCAACCAGGAGGTGAAGCGCCTCCTCTCCGAGGCCCCGCGCGGCAAGGTCTTCCTGTACGTACACTACAACGACGTCCACGATTACCCGATCCACGGAAGCTATGCCGATGCCGTCCAAGCTCTCGATCGCTCGCTGGGAGAGCTGTTCGAAACCCTCGAGACGAGCCGCTGGATCGAGCACGCCCGCATCGTATTGACGGCCGACCACGGTGAGGTCCTGGGCGGTCGGCACGTGATCCCTCCCTGCTGCGGTGGAACCGGCCACTGGGGCAACCCCTCCTACGCAGGCGTCCTCGAGATTCCGCTCATCGTGTCTCCGGCAACGCGCCGCGATCCGGCGGCGATGATTCGCGGAGAAGATCTCCTCGACCTCTTCGCGGAGATCGTCCCGTTCGACGTGGACCGGTCGCATCCCCGGGTGCTCGCGCCGGACGAGCTGTACCTCTCCGAACTGGGATTCCAGACGTATCAGCGTGGTCGCTGGAAGCTGATCCGGCGCAGATCCAATGGCGAGACCGCGTTGATCGACCTGGTGACGGACCCCGGCGAGAATCGCGACGCATCGTCCGATCGGCCCGACGTCCGCGTGGCGCGGCAAGAAAGGATCGACTTCCTCGCACGGGCTCTCGCAGGGGCCCCGAGGGAGGACCGTGGACTCAGCGACGACGAGGCCGCAAGGCTCGAATCCCTGGGCTACCTCAAACGATGATCCGCTGGGCGGGGCGCTCGCCACACCTCGCCCGAGGAGACCGCTGCCTGGACTCACGCTCGCTCCGACCGCTGGAACGCATCGATTGGCTCTCCATGGCAGCGCTAGGCGGCCTCTTCGTCGCAACGCGGGTGCTGTGGGTGGCGCTGCGTCCTCGTACCGCCGCGTACTGGGAGGAGTCCTACCGCTACGTAGCCGCGATCGAGCTGGCATCGCAGCCCGTTCATTCGCTCATGGACTACCAGGCCGACCACTATCAGGGAGGGTCTCTGGTCTTCATCGGCATTCTCGGAATGCTCTTCGAGGTCCTCCCGCCATCGGTCCTCCTTTTGAAGCTCGCGGCCGTCAGCGTGTCGGCGGCGGTCTGCGTCCTCATCTACGCGGTCTGCGCGAAGCTCTTCGACCGGACCGTCGCCGGCGTCAGCGCGCTCGCGTATCTCGCAGGGCCTGCGCTGCTCGCCTATTGGGGAACGGTGCCGATGGGAAGCCACGCCGAATCGATCGGCTTCAGCTTCGCCCAGATCGGCGTCCTGGGAGGGCTCCTCACCGGACAGTGGCGGCGCCCTGCAGGTTGGCTCGCCTTCGGGCTGACCGCGGGAATCGGCGTCTGGTTCTGTTATACCGCCGGAATGACGACCCTCGCGTGCGGCGTCGCGTGGGTCCTCCTGCGTGGAATGCCGAAGGCGACGGAGCTCGCTGCCGCAGCGTCGGGCTTCGCTGCGGGGCTCGCCCCTTGGCTCGCGTACAACGTTGCCCACGACTTCGACGGCCTCGGAAGGATCACCGAGATCTTCGGTGGCGGTGACCCCATCGACCACTGGGCGAGCGTGGGACCGGCCGCGAAGCTCGTTCAGCTGCTGTCGCAAGATCTTCCGGAGGGATGGCTGGCCCCCCTCGGAAACGATGCGTCCCCGGGAGTCCGGCGAGCGCTCGCACTGGCGTATCTCGTACCGCTCGGGCTCGGCTTGGTCTTCGCGGTGGCGAGGACCCTGCGAGCCGTCAGGTTCGGCGATCGAGAGCAAGGCGGACGAGTCTCCACGGGGCACGGCGAGGAAGCCGGACGGAGACGGCTCTCCGGGTCCGAGCACGAGGTCGCGTTCGTCGTCTACGGCGCCGTCTTCCTTGCCGTCTTCCTCGCATCGCGGTTCACGATCGACCCAAATGCGCCCGAGGTGAAATACCGGATCCTTCTTCCGATCGCGGCGCTGCTCGTTCCGCCGGCTGCCCGTTCTGCCTCCCTCTGGATGCGAGCCGGGGGAGTTCGCAGCACGGCCGCCCTGGTCGGTGTCTGCCTTGCCCTCCTCGCCTCCTCCTCCACCACGTTCCTCCTGGCGACGCGGGAGGTCTCGGGGAGGGCCCCCGATCCAATCGTCGAAGGCGCGACCGTGCGCGGGCTCCTCATCCATCGCAAGTACGAGACGCGTCCCGACGCCGCGCTCGGCCTCCTGCGCTCGATTCCCGGCGAGCGGGCGCGGCTCCAGGCGTTTTCTGGCGTCGGCTGGGGAATCGAATTCCGCTACGAGGCGGACGGCGACGTCCAGCGCCTCTTCCAATGGCTCTCGCGCGTGACCCCCGACGAACGGCGATGGATCGTCTCGGGGATCCGGTTCTGGGGCGTTGCGCGTGCAGCGCAGGTCAAGAAGATCCTCCGCGAGGGGCAGGGAACGCCGATCGAGGAGAGGTCCGCGAGCCGTCTCGAGAGCCTTGTCGACCTGCTGAAGCTCGAGCCGCTCTCGAGCCCCCGGGACGGAGCGCCTCGTTGACCCTCGGGTGGAGCAGGAGGCGACGATGTCCGCCAGCGTGAGGGGCTTTCGCAGTCCGCGATTCCAGGCGACGTTGGCGGCGATCCTCTGTGTCGCGCTGAGTTCCTGCGAGCAGAAACCGGTCCCGACCGAACCCCGCCCTCCCGACGTCGTTCTCGTGGTGATCGACAACCTCCGCGCCGACCATCTCGGCGCCTTCGGCTACCCGCGACCCACGTCACCCGAATTCGACGCAATCAGCGCGCACGGAGTCCTCTTCACCGAGGGGCATGCGACGAGCTCGTGGACGAAGCCGTCGGTCGCATCGCTGTTCACATCGGTGCTACCCGAGGAACACGGCGCCGTGAGCTTCACGCGGCATCTTCGCGAGGATCTTCCGACGCTTGCGGAGATTTTCACGGCAGCCGACTACGAGAGCATCGGTGTCAGCGGAAACTTCGTCCACGTCAACGCCACCACCGGACTCGCACGGGGCTTCACCAAGTTCACTGCGCTCTCCTTTCCGGTTCTGGATCCGGGACAGGATTCGCTGTTCACGCTTCGCTCGGACGACGACCGGGTCACCCGTCTCCGCGCGCCGACGGCCGGCGAGGTCAACGACGTCGCGCTCCCGATCGTGAGTGCCCCGAGAGAGCGCCCGCTCTTTCTGTACGTACATTTCATGGACCCGCACGCCGGCTTCTCGCCCCCGGCCGAGCGCCTGCGGGCCGTCCTGGGAGGCGCCGAGCGATCGGGACCGCTCCCGGAGCCGATCGACACCGACGGCGTAGTCTCCTTCGCCCGCAATCCCGGCGCCGCCGGCGACGCCGACGTACAGCGTCTCATCGATCTCTACGACGGAGAGATCGCGACCGTCGATGCCGCGCTCGGAGATCTCTGGCGGTCGCTCGACCAGCGGCCCGGACGTAAGATCCTCGCCGTAGTCAGCGACCATGGGGAGGAGTTCGGCGAGCACCGCGGCTTCTTTCACGGCCTGACGCTTCACGCGGAGGTGCTGCGGGTTCCCGTCCTCCTCGTCGACTCGGAGCGACGTCCGGCTACAGGAGAGCGGCGCTCCCTCCCCGTCGATCTCATCGACGTGGGGCCGACGCTTCTCGCGATGGCGGGGCTCGAGGCCCCGCCATCGATGCGCGGTCGGAATCTCCTCGGGGAGACCGAGGCCCGTGGGCGCGACCTGATCGCCGAACTCCACTGTGATCCCCTGTTCGAGGACCACGTACGGCCGCGACGCCATCGGGGCGCGCTCCTGCGCTGGCCGTGGAAGGTACTCGCCGACCGTGAGGGATCCCACACGTGGTTCCGCGCGGACCGCGATCCAATGGAGCGCGAGGCGCTTCTTGCGGGAAGTCTGGAACTTGGACCCGAAGCGCTCCGCGCCGGAGCGGAGCTCGGCCGGATCACTCGCGCTGGATCGCTCGAGGCATGCCGTGAGGTTCCTTCGCTCGACGAGGACGAACGGAGCCGCCTTCGCTCCCTGGGCTACGCGGAATAGACGAGCGGCAGGAGAATCAGGTCCGCAGCCACTCCCCCGCCGCGCGGCCTCCGGACGAAGCGGCTTGACTTCTCGACCCGCCGCACGTTCCAATGGCGAATCGACCCGCGGCTTCGAGGCTGACCTTGCGGCGGCGAGTCACAAGAACGCAGATCCTGCGCAGCTCGTGCCACCCGTTCGGCGCGTCCCAGGAGCCTCGTTGGAACGCACGCGTTGCCTGCTGATCCCCGCCGGGTTTGCATTTCTCGCGGTCGTCGCGCAAATCCCCCTCCACGACCACAGCGTAGTCTTCATGGACGAGGGGCATCTCACGGCCGCAGCGACCGAGCTGCTCCGGGGCAAGCTGCTCTACCGGGACGTCCACACCGGGATCTTCCCGGGCATCTACCAGGTAACCGCCGGATTGTTCTGGCTCTTCGGACCCGATCTGATCGTCACCCGCTGGGCGCAGGTGGCCGTCAACGCGTCGATCGTCGCCTGTCTGTGGTGCATCGGCCGGCGCGCCATGCGGCCGCACTGGGCGGCGCTCGCGGCCGTCCTGTACCTCGGCCTCGTCGCCACGGCGTTTCCCGTTCTCACGATGTTCAACTACTCGGCGCTGTCGCTGGCGCTCGCCCTTGGCGCCCTCGTCTTCCTGCTCCGGTACCTCGAGTCGGGAAGGTCCACCGATGGCCTGCTTCTCGGAATACTGCTCGGGGGCAGCGTCGTAGTGAAGCAGAATTTCGGAGTCTTCTCTCTTCTCGCCGCCGGCGCCTGCCTCGCCTTGGAACGGCGCGGTTCCGCGCTGGCCCAGCAGACCGCGGCAAGGCTCCTCGCTCCCATCGTCGCCGGCGGCACCCTCGTCGGCACCGTCGCCTTCTTCGACTTCGTTCACTCCGAAACGCTCCCGGACCTGCTTCACAAGACGCTCGTATCGCTCCGCGCGTCACAGACCGAAGCTTTCGCCAACCCGATCCCTCCGCTCCTTACGCCGCACCCGATCGGCGATGGCCGCTTCACGTTCCTGTACCTGCCACCGGCCCTCTTCAACTACCTGATACGCGGCGAGCGCGTCTTCGGCATGCCGATCTCGGAGGGCATTCGCGAGATCGCGATCCGCGCTTCGTACGGCATCCCGATCCTCGCGCTCGCGGCGAGTCCCTGTCTCCTGTGGCTCACCCGACGCAGCGCAACCCCCGCAGAACGACGTACCGGTCGGTGCGTCGTGGCGTTCGCAGCCCTGCTGTTCCTCGGCATCTTTCCTTCCGCGGTGTGGTCCCATCTCGCCTTCGTCCTCGCGCCGACTCTTCTCGTGATCGCCCTCTACGGAGATCGGGCAGAACGGGTGCTGGAGAAGCGCCAGCGAAGGCTCGTCGCACTCCCGAGAGCCCTCCTCGCAACGATCGTCGTCGTCACCACGATCGCCGCCTGTCAGATCTCAACCGACGTCGTACGCTGGCACCCCGTGCAGCTTGGTCTTCCGCGGCTGTCGGTTTCGGTCTCGGCCGATCAGGCAGCCCTCCTTCGCGACACGGCTCGCTTCGTCGAGACGTGCGCAGGGGACGACACTTCGGTCTTCGCGGCGCCGGACATCCCGATCGTGTATCTCGTGAGCGGACGGAGTAATCCGACTCCCTACGATCTCGTCATTCCCGGCGATGTCGACGAGAGGATCATCATCGAACGCCTCGAGAGTGAACGCACCCGCTGCATCGTCTACAACCCACGGATGTATCCGGAGTTTCCGCCGCTCGGGCAGCTATACCCGGCGCTCGAACGCCATCTCGCGTCCCGGTACCTCGAGGTCGCCGACCTTGGACCGGCCACGGGAGGCTGGCGCGCGCTCGTCCGCGCCGACTCGTCGACCCAGGAGCGGCCATGAGGCGTCCGTTCCAAGGAATCGACCTCTCGTGGAAACGCTGGCTCGGGCCGGTACTCGCCGCCGCCGCCATCCTGGCATTCGTCCTGCCTCTCTGCAGGCGCGGCCTCGTCCTTTCCGACGAGGGGTACATCCTGCAACAGGCGCTCGACATGCTCGGTGGGAAGGTCTTGTATCGCGATCTCGACGCCTTCGTGACGCCTGGCATCTGGTGGCTGGTCGCCGCAACGTTCCACGTCGTCGAACCGAGCGTCGCAGCGTCTCGTATCCCCGTCGTCGTCGGATTTCTCGCAATGATCGCGGTTTCGTGGCGGATCGTCGTGCGCGTTGCCGGGCGCGGCGCAGCGGCTGCCGCGGTGGGGGGCCTGCTCGTCTCGGCCGTCTGGGCATTCCCGGCCTGGACCTTCGCCTTCTACTCGCCGTTCGCAATGCTCTTCGTCCTCGCCGCCCTCGATGCTCTCTTGTCATGGCGCGACACACCACGGCCTCGTTCCCTCGTCTGGATGGGAGTGTGGCTCGGGGCCGCGATCACCTTCAAGCAAAACTACGGCGCTCTTGCCGCCCTCGGCGCAGCACTGGGCATTCTCGCGATCCGACTCGAAGACTCGGCGTCGTCGTTCCAAGCCCTGCGAGCGGCCCTCGGGGACGTCGCGCGAGCAGCCGCTAGCGCTCTCGTGGTGGGTGGCGTCGTTCTCGCGATTCTCGCCTGGGAAGGCGCCCTCGGCGCAGCGTTCCAGAGCCTGGTCGTCCACCCCTTCGAATTCGGCGACATGCACGGCATCCCCTACCTCGGCCTCGGCGCATTGTTCGACCCGATTCCCCTCCTCGGCCTCGACCGGCTCGTGTACGGATCGACCCGCCTCTACAAGGCGGAAGCGCTCCCGTTCGACCTCGGAGCGCTGCACGTTTTCGAGCGGCTCCACGCTCTCGCCTACTGGTTCCCGCCGGTGATCTTCGCCGTCGGACTTGCTCTCGTCCGAGCGTCGAAGCCTCCGCACCGTGGCATCGACGCTCCGCTCGCGTGCGTCGTGGCGGTCTGCGGGCTCACCTTCGCAGGTGTCTTTCCAAGGGCGGACTTCAACCACCTGATGAACGTCTACCAGGGGGTGGTGGTCTGCGGCGCGATCGTCGTAGCGCGTGTGCTCGGACGTCTCCCTTCTCCGCGCCCTTTCTGGGCGAGGACGCTCTGCGGCGCCGGCGCCGCGGTGCTCGCGCTCTACGCAGCCGCCGCAGCATTCTGGTACCAGGACCTGATCCGTCAGATGGACACCGACCTCGGCGTCCGGCGAGGCGGCGTACTGGTGAGCCGCGACGAGGCCGCCGTACTGGGCGGAACGCTCCAGTTCATCCGCAAGAACACCCGGAACGGAGAGGCGCTTCTCACCATACCCGACCTCTCGATGGTCAACTTCCTCTCCGAGCGCAAGATGCCCAGCCGCTACTACAACCTCTACGAGCATCACATCGCACACGATGCGGGAACGGGAGTCGTCGAAGGGAGCCGCTCGAGCGGCGCACGTCTTGCGATCACGACGCCGACCAACTTCTTCTCCGATCGCGTGGGGCTTCGCGACTATGCGTCAGTGCTGATGGACCATCTGCGTCGCGACTTCGAAATGGGCCCCCGCCTCGCGAATGGGAGCTTCCTCACCCTCGCGCGGCGCGACCTTCCGCTACCGGCAACCGACAGGACAGAGATCCTCGAGGACTGCGATCTCGCCCCGATGGGGACACGTGGCCGCGTGGTCCGCGAGCAGCTGCTCTTCTCGTCGCTGCAGCACTTCGTGAGCGACGATCACCTCGATCTCTTCATCACGACGCGCTGCGTAGTCACGGTTCCAGACGACGGAGAGCTCGTCGTGCGGATGGGGCATCTCGAGCCGCTGACGGCGGAGGCAGGAGCGACTGCCAGCGCAGAGGTCCTCGTCGTGAGAGAGAATGGATTCGAGGAACTCATGTCCGAATCGTTCCGGGTCGTCGGACCGCCGGCATTCTCCTTTCCTGCGCCGCAAGAATTCCGCGCCGACGTGTCCCATTTGGCCGGAGAGCGGGTGATCCTCGTCTTCCGCTCGCGTGTCCACGGGAAGGTCGTGCCTCACGTCGATGCGCTCGGCGAGTTCGCGGTGCTCTGGGAGGATCCGCGGATCGAGACCCCGCCACGGCGAGCCGGGCCGGACGACTAGCACCGTTGGCGCCTGCGAGATTCTGCGCCGTCTTCATCCGAAGGGCGACACCTTCACGATGAAGAACGCCGCGAACACGCAGTAGATCCACGCAGCGAGATGTCCTGCGATGATGACGGGTCCCCAGGCCGACCGGAGAAGCGGAGCTGCCCCGAATGCGGCCAACAGCCCTAGGGCGGGCGTCGCCGCGAGCGCGTAGCTCGCTTTCACCGTCGAGTAGATCGGGAG
Source organism: uncultured delta proteobacterium (assembly GCA_963710635.1). GTDB lineage: Bacteria > Myxococcota_A > UBA9160 > UBA9160 > UBA9160 > MYXO. The sequence goes on along the minus strand of CAVQAY010000001.1, from coordinate 1,083,741 downwards.
CGTCGCGTAGACGTACGCGATGGCGCCGAAGTAGGACACGAGCACGACGGTGGCCACGACGAGCGCGGCGCGGGTCGGCACCTCCCGCACGGCGGCGATGCGGATCCCGCCGGCGACCACGGCAAGGCTCAGCGGCAGCGCGAGCGGCGCGAGTAGGACCATGAAGTCGTAGCTCCAGGGAGGAGCGCCGGCGGCATTGACGCTCCCGCTCGTCAGCCCATCGAGCCACAGGGTCGCGTAGATCCCGTCCCAGAAGCTCGCGAGGCCCGACCAGATCGGGCGGACGAGGGCTTCGCCGAAGAGCATCACGTCGGACGCGGTGCGGTAGCCCGGCGCCTGCCACCACTGCGTCGCGGCGGCTGGGTCGAGATAGACGCTGTGCGATGCGAAGGGCCTGCCGAACGCCTGCCAGTTGCGGAGGAAGTACCAGCCGGAGACGGCGCCGCAGGCGGCAGCGAGCGAAGCCGCTGAAGTGGCGATCGCCTGCGCGCCGTTCCCGGCCCAGCGCAGCCAGAGCACGATCGCCAGGATCGGCGCGAAGAGAAGCGCGGACACCTTTGCGAGGAGCGCGATGCCGAAGAGGACGCCGAGCCGTGCGCCAAAGACGCCAGGCCCCTCCTCGAACCGCGGGGCTGCGGTCTCCCGTAAACAGAGGCAGAGCAGCCCGGCGCCGACCGCGCCGGCCAGCGGCTCGTTGCCGACGAGCTGGCACATGTAGAAGAACACAGGAACCGTCCCGGCGACGACCGTCGCCACGAGCTGGAGGTCCGCTCTGGTCGCAAAGACGTGAACGGCCGCGCGATGGCCGAAGACGATCAGGGCGGCGCCGCACAGCATCGACACGACGCGGGGCGCATGTTCTCCCAGCGTTGCCGCGCCTGCGAGGTCCGCGAGGCGCCGAAGGCACGCCGCCAGCAGGTAGTAGAGGGGCGACTGGAACGTCTGCCATCCCTCCGTCGCGAGGGGGAGGCGGCCCTGCTCTGTGATGAACTTCACGTAGTCGAGATGCCCCTGCGCATCGAAGCCCGCCAGGAGAGGGAGACGGGTGAGGTTGTTCGCGCAGAGCACGACCCACGCGACGAGCAGGAGCCAGCAGGCACGCCGCGCCGTAACGATCGTAGGAAGCCTCTCGCGTCCGAGGCGTGCGGCAGCAGCGGCGCCAATGGCGCCCAGCGCGAAGGCGACGGCGATCCGCAGTCCGATGCGTCGCAGCGCGTCGGATGTCGAAGGAAAGAAGCCGCCAATCGTGTGCGAGAACCCCACCGAAAGGAGGCGCGCCGGAGCGGTCCGTCCGCTCGCCCCCACGGTGGACCAGCCGGCACCGGTCCTCCAGCCGGAAACGTCGCTCTCGACGAGAAGCGCTGGCGGCCCCCGGTCGTTCTCGACCGCCACCACCAGCGAGTTGTCTCCGGCTCGTAGCCAGCGAGCGATCTGGTACGTATCCCCGTACACCCACGCCGGCGTCTGGCTCTCTTCGGGTTCGATCGAGACGTCATTCAGCGTGATACGGCAGCGACGGAAGCAGCGGACACGAAGCGCTGCCGCTTCCGGAGCCGCCAGGAGTTCTAGGTCCCGGCGAAACACCCGCTCCTCGGTCTCGACCGGTCGCGCGTAGAGCTGCGTACGCTCGTCGGCCCGGATCCAGCTCGCGGTCTCCGTGTCGAGGAGTATCGCGCTGGCCTCGTCGGTGTAGAGCCGGAGGACGCCCCACGCGCCTCCCGCAACGATCATGAGAGCTGCGCCAGCGGCAAGGGCGATCTGCGCCGCTCGGTGCTTCATGGGCGCTGCGCCCTCGCGCCGTTCGAGGCGCCTGCGTCGACCGATCCCCCTTCGGAGCGCTTTCGACCCTGGGAGGCGCGGATCCAGATGTCGGTAGCCTCGTCTTCGCGGGCGGGCCTCGGCGTCGAGAACTGATGGAGCACCTGCAGACCCGGACCCGGCGTCAGCTCCGAGATGTTGTTGAACGGAAGATCCTTCACCGGGAACGACTCCCGGACGAACTGCTCGCGCTGCCGGTACGCCGCGAGCTCGGCGTGAAACCGCGGGATCCGCTTCCGGAGGATGATCGCGTCGGGATCAGCCTCGACGTCCTCCGCGAGGTTCACTCCGGTGTACCCGATCAGCATCCGGCTTCCCAGATAGACGACGTAGGCGCTCGTCTCGTAGTTGGTCGCGATGACGAGGCTCGCGGGATCTTCTCGCAGCTCCCGCAGACGAGGAATGATGAAGTCGAGCGGTCCACGGACGGGGACGCGAAGCTCGGCGATCCTGCCCGCGAGCTCGGCACGCTTCGAGGGCAGCATCACGGCCGATCCGAGAGCGAGGGCAGCCACGAGCCCGAATGCGGTCAACCGCCGAGGCCACGGCGCCAGCGAACCTGAGAGCTGAAGGGCGATTCCAACGTCGAGCACCAGGCTCGCTGCAAGGAGCGGAAGCGTCGCAACTGCATAGCGTTCGAAGACGAAGGGAACGCGAGAGATCGCGAGCAACTGGATTGCGGCCGCGACGGCAAGAAGCCGCGACAGCCGGATCCGCTCCTCGACCTCGCGCCGCTCGACACGCACCGCGGCATGCAGCCCTTCGGCGAGCGCCTTGACCGCGAGCAGCGCAACGAGCGGCTCGTGCCGGATCAGGAAGTCGCCGAGGATCTCGACGTTGCGGACCCAGCGCCCCGCAACGAATCCGAATTGCTCGGAGAAATGTCTCGCCAATCCGGGCATCTCGTAAAACTGCACCAGCGGAAGCGCAGCGAGGACGAAGACGACGAGCGGGAATCCGCCTACGAGTAGGCGCTGGAGACGGTGTTCCGAAGCACGGTGCGCAGCGACGACGAGATCGATCGCCAGGGCAGCCGCCCAGGCCAGGGACACCGGAGGGAACGCATTGAAGAGGCAGAGGAGAAGCACCGCGACCGCAACTCCACGAAGCACGCCGGTGGCGCCGAGCATCGGCCCTCTCGCCGAGGCGTAGACGAGGAGCCCTTGGAGGCCCACGACCAGGCCGTGATACCGCGCCTCGCGCAGATGGAGGGCCAGCGACGTCGAGAGCAGCGCGAGGCCGAGGAAACCGGCGACGGTCCACGCCGCGGCCTCGCGATCACCGCGGAAGCACCGGGTGAGGGCCGCAGCGATCGCCGCGAGGCCCGTGAGGCCCGCCAGCGCGAAGGGCAAACGGAACAGGGCCGTTCGCCCGTGGAGATCGTCGACATTCCGTGCGGCGAGCACCCCGAGAACGGAGAAGTAATACTGGCCCCAGGGCGACCCGACGTAAGCGTCCGACTCCTCCTTCCGGCCTACGTAGAGCGGCGCGTCCAGCTCGTAGATCGTATTCTTCCCGTCGTCGATCTTGGGGTAGCCGTACTCGAGGATGCGCTGGCCATACGCGACCGTCTCGGCTTCGTCGTTCCAGAGCAGCGGATACGACAAGTGACGGAGAACGGAGACGCAGAGTAGACCCGCCAGGACGGCGCAGAGAACGATGCCGGCGGGGATCAGCGTCCCGCACCCGCCCGCGCCAGCTGCGTCAGAGCTGCGTACCGGAGGCGCTTCCGTCATCGGCACGGCCCGGCCTTCGCAGTCGAGGGGGCACATGCCCTGGCGTACGGACCATTCCGGCCGGCAGATCCTGCGCAGCTCGAAGAGCCCAGGGCTCCGCGTGTGGTGTCGATGCTCATTCCCACCGATACAATCCGTAGCGTGCAAAGGCCGTCCAATCGCCGATTCGCGCTCTTCGACTCCCTGCGCGCGATCGCTGCCCTCAGCGTCGTCGTGTTCCACGCTGCCGGGTTCTCTGGGGTCAACCTGACTACATGGTACGGCGGCTTCACCTCGAAGCTCAACGCCGGCGTGACCTTGTTCTTCCTGATCTCGAGCTTCCTGCTGTACCGGCCTCACGCCGTGGCCTTGTTCGGAGGGTCTCCGGCGCCGGGCCTTGCCGACTACACGCTTCGCCGGACGTTTCGAATCCTCCCCGCGTACTGGGTGGCGCTCACCCTGCTGGCGCTCTGGCCGGGTCTGTCGGGTGTCCTCACGAACGACTGGTGGATCTACTACGGGCTCTTCCAGTCGTATCGCCTCATCTGGGCATTCCAGGGCATCCCCGTCGCATGGAGCCTCTCGGTCGAGCTGGCGTTCTATGCGCTGCTCCCGCTCCTCGCGGCCCTCATCGCAACCCTGGGCCGGCCCTTGGGACCACGAGGGAAGCTCATTCTCCCCCTCTTGATCTTCTCCGTTCTTGGACTCGCATCGCTCGCCTTCCGAGCCGCCGAGCACCAATCTGGAGACATGGAGCTTCTCGGCTCGATCTTCGCCCATTTCCTCGGCTTCTCGGCGGGTTTGTCTCTCGCAGTCGCGAGCGCATGCCTCGAGGGCAGGGCGGCCGCCCATTGGGCGACTCGATGGGTCGTGACGCAACCTACGGCGTGCTGGGCGCTCGCCGCCGGCGTGTTCGTGGCGATGTCGGTCTCTTCCCAGTTTCCCCGACCCTTCTCACGAGTCGAATACACGACCGCGGCCTACATCGCCGAGCAGATCCTCTACGTACTCATGGCTACGCTGGTGATGCTTCCAGCGGTCTTCGCCGAGAACGTCCTTTCGCTCCCGCAGCGGGTACTCGGCAGCCGATGGCTCACCTGGATCGGAAAGATCTCCTACGGCGTTTTTCTCTGGCACGTCTCGGTGCTCCTCGTCATGAAGCCCCTCTACGCGCGAGGCTTTGCGCCGCTCACGGCCCTCCTGGTCGCACTGGTGCTCGCCGTGCCACCGGCGCTGCTCCTCGGCTGGCTGAGCTGGCGGTGGGTCGAGGAGCCGGCGCTTGACCTGGCCAGGGGGCTCGGGGCGCGGGGAGCGCTGGCGAGGGGCGAGGGCGATCGCATGAATGGACGTCGCGCATGAGCCTGAGGACGTCGGGTTCGGGCGCCAGCTCCCGCGCAGCATGGGCCTGGGGCGCGATCGGCGCCCTCGCCTGCGCGGCCGCAGCCATGTTCGAACCGAGCATGCTCGAGGAGGGACTTCCCCTACACGTTGCGCAGCGAATGCTCCGCGGGGAGAAGCTCTACCGCGATGTCGTGTTCTTCACGGGACCTCTTCCGTTCGACCTGCTCGCCGCGCTGTTTCGTATCGCAGGCGAACATCTCCTCGTTGCCAGGGGCGCCGTCGTCGTCCTCCAGGGGCTGGCGACCGCCGCCGTGTTTGCGATCGGAGTTCGCGCGGGCGCCGGCCCGCTCGCTCATGCTGCGGCAGCCGCGCAGGCGTCGGCGCCTTGGCTTCTCTTCCCGCTCTTCTCGATCTACTTCCCGTCGACCCTCGCCACACTCCTGTGTCCGCTGGCGGTCCTCGCCGCCCTGCGAGGGCTCGAGCGAAGCGGCTGGGCCTTTGCCGCCGGATTCCTCACCGCATGTGCCGCGCTGTGCAAGCAAACGACCGGCGCCGTGCTCGCGGTGGGTCTCGTGGTCGCCATCGGCGCCTGCGCACAGGCGGGGCGGCGCGCTGCGGCAGGCGGCTCCTTCGTCGCCGGTGGCCTCTCGGCCGCGCTCGCTACGGCGCTCTGGTATCTCGCGCAGGGGACCGCAGGCGACCTCGTCAACTCGACGATCTGGATGCCGCTCGCGCTCGGCGACACGTTCCACATGCCGTTTCCGGCGCTCTGGCCCCCTGGAGCGCCGGGCGTGGCCGTCGAGGAGAACTGGCCCTTCTATCTGCCTCGCCTCTACCTCATCGCGAAGCCCAAGATCGCGGTCATCATGCACAACCTCGGGCTTCTCACGCAGCTTCTCTACCTGCTCCCGATGATCGCCCTCGCTCTCACGCTCCTGCGCGCCGCGTGCTGGAGTCTCCCGAAAGCCGTCTCCCTCCACACCACGATCCTGCTCGCCGGAACCGCGGGGCTCTTCCCGCGGACCGATTGGGGGCACCTCAGCATGGTGCTTCCGGCGGCGGTCGTGCAGCTCTTGCTCGTCGCAGGCTCGCGACGCGGCGGGACTGATGCGCACGACCGATTGCGAAGCGCGCTCGCAGGCCTCCTGGTCGCCGGCTTTGGAATGGCCTCGGCTGCCGCTGCGGTGCTGATCTACGGGGTAGCCGGACGCGAGCCGTGGGATCCGAAGGCTCCCGTCCTTCCCGTCAGCGAAGACTATGCGACTCCGGCAGTGCCCCGTGCCATCCATTACCTTCGCGAGCAGCTCGCCCCCGGCGAGCCACTGATCGTTGCGAGACAGGAGCCGCTCCTCTATTTCGTCCTCGACGGGCGCAACCCCACCCGCTACGTGGGCATGATGCAGGGCCGGAAGGAGGCGCAGGAGTCCGAGCTTCTTGCCGCACTGCCGTCCGTTCCCTACGTCGTCATGAGTGAGAAGGACGGTGCAGCAACCGGGTACTACTCGGACGAGCTTCCGGCGGTGTACGCGCACCTCGAGCGCCACTACCGGATCCCCAGCGACTTTCCGACCGACGTCGATCAATGGCTGATGGTCTACGAGCGAGCCGGGGACCGGGGCGCGACGGGGGTCGACCTGGTGGCTGCCGCATCGGGATCCCCGCACTGGATGAAGGCCGGCCCCGACGGACCCGTGATCGAGTATCCGGCGTCTCGCCTGCCGCGCTTCGCCACGCGACACCTCCGGCGTCCACTTGCGCTGATGGTCGCTCCCGACGGGGGCGGCATCGATGTCTTCCTCGAACTTCCGGATGGCGCTCGATTCGAATCCGGCGTCGCTCTCGGAAGGATCGCTTCGAGCGAAGGCATCGCGCGGCGAAGCGAGGCAGGAGAGACCTACTCCGTCTGGATCGTCGACGGCGGCGAGGCAACGCTCGCAGCGAGCAAGTGGGTGCCGCCGGATCCTGAGGGCGAGCGGACGTGGGAGGTGCTCGAGGCGGACCTCTCGCGCTGGGGCGGGAAGAAGGTCGTGCTGCGCTTGCAGGTCGTTCCGGACAAGGCGCCAAAGATCGTATCGACGGCCTGGTGGGGCAGCCCCCGGATCGTGGCGCCTGCCGAGAGCGCCGAGCAGCGCCTCGACCGGACGGCGCCGCCCGCGCCGCGTGGAACGCCATGAACGGCGGGTTTTCCCAGTGGCCTCGGGCGGCCACCTGGGCGCTCCTCGCCGTCGGCGCTGCGATCCGAGTGAGCAACGCGATCGTGTACCCGACGTTCTTCGGCTTCGATTCGGACTACAACTGGGAATACGTCGAGCATCTGCGAACGACCTGGAGCCTGCCGCGACCCGAGGACGGATGGTCCTTCGCCCATCCACCGTTTTTCTACTATCTCTCGGCGCTCCTCGTCCGCGTTCTCGGACTGCAAGGGCCCGAGTGTTCGATCGTCCTCGTACGGCTGCTCTCGTCGGCAGCCGGCCTCGCTGCGATCGTTGCGACCGTCGCGCTCGTGCGCCGCGTCGATCCAGGCAACGAGCGGCGCGCGTTCCTGGCCGCGGGGTTCCTCGTCTTTCTCCCCGCACACATCCAGATGTCTGCCAGCTTTGGAGAGGAGATCTTCACGTCTGCCTTCGCAACGGGCGCAATTGCGATCGCTGCGTGGCCAAGACGTACCGGGGCGAGACCACTCGGCGATCTCGGAAGACACGTCTGGATCGGCCTTCTGGTGGGGCTCTCGATGCTCACGAAGCTCTCCGGAGTACTGCTGCTCCCGGCAGTCTGCGGAGCGAGACTGCTCGAGGGCTGGCAGCACCGGCGCTTCTCACGGGCCGTGGGTGCGTGCGCGGTGGTGGTCGTCATCGCGATCGCCATGGGCGGCTGGTTCTACGCGCGCAATCTCGTGTCGTTCGGATACCTCTACCCACACGATCTTCCGGTCCACGGCCTCATGCACGGAATGCCTCCCGGGAAGCGAACGCTCCTCGACTACGCCTACATCCCACTCTCGATGTTCACGAACCCCCACATGCTGCAGCCCGACCTCGTACGTTCGGTCTGGGGCGGCACGTATGCGACCTTCTGGTTCGACGGGCACCGGCACTTCGTTCCTGCCCAGGGAGACGACGTACGCTGGGCCGGGGGGATCGTTCTCGCCCTCGGGCTGCTTCCGACGGCGGCGTTCTTCGTGGGGGCCGCACGAGGCGTTCGCCGCGCTCTTGGCAGCGTCGATGGACCGGATACGCCCCTCCTGCTGCTCGTCGCCTGCACGGTCATCGGCTACGTGGCGTTCACCTGGCGAAACCCCTGGTTCGCGGCAGTCAAGGGAACGTATCTGCTCGGAGCGATGCTTCCGTTCGCATTCTACGCGAGCGAGGCGCTCTCCCGCTGGACGTACGGCGTTGGCCGTCGCCGTGCGGTCGTGTGGGCCGCGCTCGGCGCGCTGGCCGCTGCGATCTGTCTCGTCTTCATCCACGGTCTGATCTGGTCGGGCGGTAGCAAGTGAGAGGAGAGCCGCAGCACCGGCGGCTCGGCGCCCTCGAACGGCCCGGCGTCTGGTTCTGGGTAGTGCTCGCCGCCGGATGCGTCCTCCGGCTCCACATGCTGCTCGCCACCGACGGAACCTACGACGTGCGGATCTGGCTCGAGCACGCCGAGGGGATTCGCAGGCTCGGGCTCACCGAGTACACGCTCAACAGCTCGAAGATCCATCCCTTCAATCACCCACCGGGCATGGGCCTTGCGATGAGCGCGCTCCTCGGGCTCGCCGAGCAGCTCGGAATCCCGTTCCGGATCGCCCTTCGGGCGCCCTTCGCCGCCCTCGACCTCGCGACCACCTTCGTCCTCCTGCGGGTGCTCTGCGAGAGCCGCTGGCGCTTCGTGGCGGCATCGCTCTACTGGCTCTGTCCACTCACGATCATCTTCTCGGCGTATCACGGCAATACCGATTCGGCGCTCGCCTTCCTTGCTCTTGCCGCGGCCCTCCTGGCCGGCACGCGGCGCCCTGGATGGGCCGGCGCGGTGCTCGCCGCCGGGGTGGCAGTCAAGCTGCCGGCGGTGCTCGCGGCGCCGGCGATCTTCTTTGCGCTCTCCGGGAACGCGGCACGCGGTCGCTTCGTCGCAGCAGCCGCCTTCGTAGGTCTCGCCGGCTATCTGCCCGGCCTCGTCGAAGACCCGGCCGTGATGCTCCGGAGCGTCTTCCTCTACGGCGGCCAGACGATCCAGACGGGTGCGGGAATCCGTGTCTGGGGCATCCAGAACTTCTACCCGGCGCTCCTCGTGCTTCCCGAAGCCGCACACGGCACGATCCGATCGCTGCTGGCAGCGTACGACGCGGCAAACGGCCCGATCTGCATCGCGCTGATCGTCCTCCTCGCATGGGCCCGCTCCGGCGAGCGTTCGGCCCGGGGCATCGCGGCCACGATCGGCATGTGCCACTGCGTCTTCTATGGGTTCACGAACTACTGGTCCTTCCAGTACTTTGCCTGGTCGGTCCCCTTCCTGCTGTGCCTCGACCCTCGCTTCTCGCTCCCTGCCCTCGGGCTCATGAGCGCGTACATTTGGGGCCTCTACGCGCTCCTGTGCGGTGATGTCGCGCTGCTCGGGGAGTGGGATTTCCTCGGGCACAGCCGCTGGCCCACATGGCTCGTATTCCTCAGGGACGCATGCGTCCTGCTGTTCTTCGCCGCAGGCTGCACTTTCCTCGCTCGTGAGCTCCTACGGAAACGAGTACGCAAGAGGCCTGCGATTGGGGACCAGGACGAGGCCTGAGGGCCTGGTCGAAGCGGTGCCTGCGGCACGCGGGACGTACGCCTGCATCGCGAAGGGCTGCTATCCTGCGCGCTCCCATGGATGCGCGCGTTCCGCAGCGACTCTATCTCGGAATTGCCACCGCTGCGGCCGCGGTCCTCGGCCTCGAGATCGGCCTGACGAGGCTCTTCTCCTACACGATCTGGTATCACTTCGCCTATCTCACCATCAGCGTTGCGCTCCTCGGCTTCGGCGCTGCTGGCTCGGCCCTCGCTGCATACCCGGCGCTCGGCCGCCCGCGCGCCCTCGCGTGGTGGGCGGTCGCGGCCCAGGCTGGCGTCGTGGTCGCACTTCTGGTGATCCGCACCCTCCCGCTCGACCCGCTCGCGATCACCTCGGATCCGGGTCAGCTCGCAAGGCTCGTCGCCTATTACGTCGCGGTGACGATCCCGTTCCTGTGCGGCGGGTTCCTCGTCGCCGCGCCGCTCCAGCTCTACCCGAGTGCAGTCGGCCGCCTCTATGGCTTCGATCTCGTCGGCGCGAGCCTTGCATGCGCAGGAATCGTTCCGCTGATCTGGTGGGTCGAGACGCCCATCGCCACGGCCAGCTCCGCCGTCTGCCTCGGCGTCGCTGCCGTTGCCTACGCGGAGCCCGGCAGGCGGCTGTCGCCCGGCATCGCGGCCGCCGTGCTCTCGGTCTTGGCCATCGCGGTCGCTGGATCGGGCGGCTTCGTCGCTGCGCCGACGAAGTTCGTCTCGCAGTTCCTTGCCAATCCGAGCGCGCGGATCGCGTATCACCGCTGGACGCCCATCAACCGCGTCGACGTCGTCGCCTTCGAGCCGGCTCCCCGCACGGGGAGCTACCTCGGCTGGGGGATCAGCCCTCGCTACGCCGGCGGCGCGCCGAGCTACTGGATGATCGGAAACGACGGCGATTCCTGCGCCGTGATGTACCAGTGGGGAGGAGACGTCGCCGAGCTCGACTTCCTCCGCCATCACGTCCTCCACACGCCGTATCGGCTCCTCGATCGGCCCTCCGTCCTCGCCATCGGCCTCGGAGGAGGCGCAGACGTCCTCAACGGGATCCTCAACGAGGCACGCTCGATCGTCGGCGTCGAGATCAACCCGATGACGGTGTACGCGGGCAAGGAGCTGTTTCCCGACGCCAACGGAAACATCCTGAACCGCCCCGACGTCCAGGCCGTCGTCGCCGAGGGCCGGAGCTTCCTTCGCTCGCGCAGTGAGCAGTTCGATCTGATCGAGATCAACAGCGTCGACACGCTCTCCGCGCTCTCGACGGGCGCTTACGTGCTGTCGGAGAGCTTCCTCTATACGGCGGACGCGGTCGAAGACTACCTCGGCCATCTCAACCCGAAGGGAATCTTCGCCATGGCGGTCGGCGACATCCAATCCGACCAGCACGCCCCCCGGCACACGCTCAGGCTCGCGGGAATCGTCCGCCGCGCGCTCGAAGCTCGCGGCGTCGTTGAGCCATGGCGTCACGTGATGGTCGTCGGGACGTCGGGCTTCCTGCCCCTCACCCACACGCTGGTCCGTAACGAACCCTTCGACGCCGACGAAGTCGCGCGCATGGAGGAGTTCGTGAATGCCGAGGGCTTCCAGTTCTGGCATCGGCCCGACCGGCCGCTCGAAACGCCCACGTCGCAGATCCTGCACTGGGACGCTGCGACTCTCGGCCGTTTCTACGCAGAGCATCCGCTCGATCTCGAGCCGACGAGCGACGACTCGCCATTCTTCTTCAATTTCTACAAGTGGCGAACTCTCCTGAAAGCTGCAACGACGAAGGAGTTCGGGTACGACAGGACGCTCGCCACCGGACAGATCGTCCTCGTCGTCATGTTGCTGCAGGCCGTGGCGTTCTCGGCAGCCTTGATTTTGCTCCCGCTGCGCCGTCTGTCGTCGGCGCCGGGCGCTCCGCGCAGGCTGCCGCTCGGCTACCTCGCCTACTTCGCAGCTCTTGGAACCGGTTTCATCCTGCTCGAGATCAGCATGATCCAGCGGTTCGTACTGTTCCTCGGCTATCCGACCTACGCGCTCAGCGTCGTGATGTTCGCGCTGCTGCTTTCGACCGGGGCCGGCAGCCTCGCCACTGGACGCGTTCGGGAGAAGATCCCTTCGGCGATCGTTCGCCGACTCGCAGCGCTGGTCGTTCTGGTCGCCGCGTGGCTCGCGGGATCCGGATTCGTGTTCGATTCGATGCTGGGCGCGCCGTTCGCGCAGCGCGCGATCGTCTCGGTCGCGCTCCTCGTCCCCTTCGGCCTCGTTCTCGGATCGTTCTTCCCACTCGGGATCCGGCTCGCGTCGCAGTCTCGGGCCCAGCTCGTCCCCTGGGCGTGGGCGGTGAACGGCTGCGCGACCGTCATCGGAACGCTGCTTGCCGTCATGCTCGGGATGACCTGGAGCTTCACGGTCGTCACGCTGGCGGCGCTCGGAATCTACGTCGCCGGGGTCGGGGCGCTCTGGGCAACGCGACAGCGGGCGTGATGGCTGGATCAGCGAGGCCTGTGCCACACGTTGTACTTGATGATGCACCAGATGGCGCGGACGCCGTCCCTCCACCCGATCTTCTTGCCTTCACCGTAGGTCCGGCCCGAGTAGGAGATGCCGACTTCGAAGATGCGGCACCCGAGCTTGGCGACCTTGGCCGTGATCTCCGGCTCGAAGCCGAAGCGGGGCTCCTCGATGTGGATCTGGTCGAGGATCTCCCGCCTGAAGACCTTGTAACAGACTTCCATGTCGGTGAGGTTCAAGTTGGTCAGCGCGTTGGAGAAGATCGTCAGGAGGCGGTTTCCGACCGAGTGCCAGAAGTAGAGGACGCGGTGGGCCTCGCCGCCACTGAACCGCGAGCCGAAGACCACGTCTGCCTGGCCCGTGAGGATCGGCTTGAGGAGCCGCGGGTAGTCGGCCGGATCGTACTCGAGGTCGGCGTCCTGAACGAGGACCACGTCTCCGGTGACCGCCGAGAACCCGGTTCGCAGCGCAGCTCCCTTGCCCTGGTTGCAGTCGTGGTAGAGGACGCGATCGATCTTTCCCTGGAGCGTCCCCCGCAGCAGGTCGCGGGTCCCATCGGTCGAGAAATCATCGACGACGACGATCTCGAGCGGATCGACCCCCGACGCTCGTACGCGCCGAACCACCTCTTCGATGGTGTTGATCTCGTTGAAACACGGAATTACGACTGACAGCTTCTCCATGGGACCTCACGGCACCGGCGCTGCGACCTTCGTCTGAAAGCAGCGACTCGAGATGGCCTGCTGATAGCGAACCCGGCTCGGCTTGTCCCCCCCCGGTGCAGGCGCCAGCGGAGGGGCCGCCGCGAACGGAGCAGGGACGCTCACCGAGTCCCTGATCCGCTGCTGGCGAGCGCGAGCAGCCGCTCGCCCAGCCACTTTCCCACCCAGCGGGCACCGTGTTCCGAGAAGTGGATGCCATCCGGGCGGAAATCCTCGATGCCGTGGAGGGCGTTCGTGAACTCTCCGCCCGGACAGATCTCCGAGTCGAGATCGACGAGCGTCATGCGTGTCGGATGCTCGCTCGCCAGTCGAGTGAGGAGCTGGTTGAGCTGACGAGAGCGCTGCGGGTCGAACACGCCGGTGGTGCGTCCCTTCCGGATCTCGAAGCAGGGTGTCGTGAGCCAGACGACGCGTGCGCCGCCTCGCGTGAAGACGCCGAGAGCCGCTTCGTATTGCTCGAGCAGCCACCGGTCGAAGTCGGGGTCTCCGATGACGCGCACGCCTCCCCATTTGGGTAGTTCTCGTTCCTGAAGGTCCCACCCCGCGGTCGATACGACGACGAGATCCGGTCCGAATCTCTCGAGTTGCGGCGCCAGTGCAACGTCCCAATCGTCGCAGTGAGCGGCCTGCCTCCCACGCGTCGTCGGCCAGGCGCCCCTTGCGATCCCACAGCCAGGGCGTGCGAGGTTCCCGACGACGACAGGAGCGCCGCCGGTCTCCCACGCAACGAGACCCTTGCCGATGACGTTGGCGAGCGAATCTCCCACTACGGCGACGCGAAGGGCGCCCGGCGCCGCTCCTGCGGTTGCAGACGGTTTCGATTGAAGCGTGGAAGCAGCGAGAGGCACCAGCGGATACCCCGACGTCACTTCGAGCAGCACGCCAATGACGAGCGCCATTGCGACGGGTGGAGCCACCCAGCGGCGCCAGCCGAGCACCAGCCGTGCGGTTCGGACGGGCTCTTCGACAAAGCGATACGACACCTCTGCCAGTCCGAGCGTGATGGCGAAACGAAGGACAGCGAGCGGGAGCCCCGTCAAACCTGTGGACGCATCGTCGACCCAGAGGAAGATCGGCCAGTGGTAGACATAGGCTCCGTAGGAAACGCGGCCCAACCAGCGCAGCTCGGGGCGCGCCAGGAGCGCCTGGATCGGGCCGGCCCCCTCGGCCGACGCCGCGACGAGCACGACCGTTGCGGCCGTATAGATCGGAAAACCTCCCAGATACAGCCAATCGCTCTCGACGTCGGCGGTGAGCCAATACCCGCAACAGACCGCCAGCGCCGCGAGCCCGGCCCACGAGAGCGCCTTCGACGCCGGCGCACGTCGGGCGCCATCGCTGCGAAGCAGCACGAGCGCAAGAACTCCGCCCGCAAGAAGCTCGGCACAGCGCGTATCCGTCGCGAGATAGATCCTCGCGGTCGGCACCCCGGAAGTCGCGAGCCACGCCATCCACGCCCACGAGGCCAGCGCGGCGGTCGCAAGGACAAAGCCGTACATCCGCCGCGACCCGCTCGCGAGATGCAGGATCGCCACGGTCACGAGCGGGTAGAACAGGTAGTACTGCTCCTCGACGGAGAGGCTCCAGAAGTGCTGGACGAGCGAGGGGGAGCCCGTGAGGCTCGCGTAGTCGCCGCCGGTCGCGATCATCCACCAGTTCGCGACGTACGCGAGGGTGGCAAGGCCGTCGCCGCGCAGCCGCTCGAGCTGCGCGGCGTCGCCCCACGCGGCAGCTCCGAGACCGATTCCGAGGAGCCCGAGCAGCGAGGCTGGCAGCAGCCTCCGGATCCGCCGTGCCCAGAAATTCGAGAGCACGATCCGGCCGGTCTGCTCCCGCTCGACCACGAGCAGACCGGTGATCAGGAACCCGGAGAGCGTGAAGAAGGTCGAGACGCCGAGAAAGCCGCCTCGAACCCACTCGGGAATGGCGTGGAAGAGAAGGACCGCCAGGATCGCAACCCCGCGCAGCCCCTCGAGCCCCGGTAGGAAGGAGACCCTACGTCCTGCCATCAGAGAGCGGTCGTCCTCCAGCGCGGCGAGACCCTCCGAACGTGCGTCGACCGAAGGAAGCGCGGTAGTCTTCGCGGCCGGGCTCGGACGAAAAGCCTCCACAGGAGCGGCGCATCGGCGTTCGTTCTCGCCAGGAAGGGCTCGACGTCACCCAAGAGACCCATCGTGCCTCGCGAGAGGGGAGCAGTGTACCAGGATGTCGGGAAAGCGGTCACAAGAGCCCGAGGACGCCGTCCCTTGGAGCCCCTCGCACGCTGGCGGCGACGACCTCCCGGGCCCGCCTCGTAATCGCAACTTCGCGCTGTTCGACGCCATGCGCGCCATCGCAGTTCTGTGCGTCCTCGCGATGCACGTCGGCGCATCGTCGGGCGCAACCATGCATGCCTGGTACGGGGTCGCGACGTCCCACGGCAAGATCGGCGTCCGGATCTTCTTCGTGATCTCCGGGTTTCTGCTGTACCGACCCCACGTCGTGGAGGCCCTGGGCGGCGCTCGGGCCCCGGCGCTTCGGAGCTACGCGTGGCGGCGCCTCCTGCGAATCGGTCCCGCCTACTGGGTCGCACTCACGCTTCTGGCGCTCTGGCCCGGGTTGGCGGGCGTCCTGACCGAGCACTGGTGGGTCTACTACGGGCTGGTCCAGGCCTATCGCCCGCGATGGCTCGAACAGGGTCTCCCGGTGGCGTGGAGCCTCAGCATCGAGGTCGCATTCTATGCGGCGCTGCCACTCCTGGCCTGGGGCTTCGCCCGGATCGGACGGTCGCGAGCACCTCACGAGCGACTGCGCATACAGCTCCTCGGTATCGGGGCATTGGCGGTCGCAGGAGAGGCCTTCCGTGTCGCGGCCTTCGAGGTCGGCCGCCGGGATCTGAATTTCACCCTACCTTCGATGTTCCTCTGCTTTGCCGTCGGGATGGCGCTGGCCGTCGTGAGCGGCTGGCTCGGCAGCGACGAGCGGCGGTGGGCGTGGACCCGTCTCGTGATCGACCACCCGGGGGCGTGCTGGACGATCGCCATCGGACTGTACGTCGCCGCCTGCTTCACACCGGCGTTTCCGCGGAACTTCGTCGGGCGCCACACCACGGCAACGTGGGCCGCCGAGCAGCTTCTCTACGCCGCCATCTCCTTCTTCTTGATCCTTCCTGCCGTGTTCGGAGAAGATGCCGGCGGCTGGCCTCGACGGATTCTCGCGAACCGCTTCGTCGCATGGATGGGTGCGATCTCGTATGGAATCTTCCTGTGGCACCAGCCGCTGCTCGGCGAGATGGCGCGTCGTGGCGCAGCCGGCCTGATCGACGGCTGGCCCTTCCTTTCGCTGTTTCTGGTAATCCTGCCGGTCTCCCTTTTGTGCGGATGGCTCAGCTTCGTGCTGATCGAGCGCCCTGCCATGCGTCTGCGCGACGCGCCGCCAAGGCGCGGCCCAAAGGCCGGATGAACGTCGCGCCGACGTGGCGTCACGCACTGAAGAGGGCGCGTGCGCGCTCGAGGCCGAGAGCACGGCGCGCCACACCGGCGAACGCCAGGGTAGCGCCGAGAGCGACGATGCGCAGCGGTACAGGCCATCGGATCGTGAAGGGTAGTGCGAGCTGGATCACGATCTTGTGCAGGAGGTCGATCGCGAGTGTCGCGTCGCTCAGCCGGATCAGGACGGGCGGCGGCGTACATTTTCGCGCCGCAAGTGCGAGCAGCGTGACGATCCCGAGCGAATAGGAGAATCTCAGCGCATTCTGCGTGAAGGGCCAGGAGGTGCCGAGGCAAGAAGAGATCCACGGCACCGTAAGGGCGATGGCCGCAGCGGTGACGGCGGCCGGATTCCCGGCGGCGAGTGCCGACAGACGATCACGATGGCACGCAGCGAGCCATCCGATGATGAAATAGCCGAGGTAGAAGTTGCGAAGGGGATCGCGGAGCGCCCAGAAAGGACTCAGGTCGAGCCTCAGCGATGGCGCACGGTGTAGTGCGAGAACGTACAGAAGCTGGCCGATCAAGAGAGCCCAAAGTACTGGCGTGAGGAAGTCTCGAAAGAAGCTACGAGCAGGCGATGCACCCGACCAGGACGAAGATGAAGTAGTAGATGCCGCTGGCGGAGCCGGTCGCGAGCGCGAAGAGCAGGCCATGGCCCGGCTGGGTGACCCACCACGCGATGGGGCTCAGGATCAGATAGGGGACGAGGACCCGGCCCAACCGGCGGCGGATCTCCGGTAGACCGATGGGCCGCTCGCGCGCGTAGAGGAAGCCCGCCACCAGGAGGGACGCGGGGACATGGAAGGCTCCCCACGTGCTCCGCAGAGCTCGATCCCAGACGCCGTAGTGAGGATCGAGAAAGGAAACCCCGGAATGCTGGAAGACGACCGCCACGATTGCAGCGGCCTTGATGAGGTCGACCGCCGGCAATCGCTCGCCGGCAGGTCGGCTCGGTTCCTCGACGGATTCCGGCACGCTCGCGATGCTCCGCACGGGTCTCGCGCTTGTACCGAAGCCGCCGTGCCGGCGCCACGCAGCGCGCTTCCCTACGGCCCCGCGCAGCTCAGCGACTTCAGCACTCCGAAGGAGCGCGTCGGCCGGCAGTACGGCCCGGGGGTCTTCTCCCGGAGCGTCGGGCTCCCTACGAGCCGCATCTCGCCGCACAGGCCCGAGAGGTCGGTCTCCGATGCCTCGTCGGGCTCGGACCGCGTTCCGAAAGTGATCGACACGCGAAGGCGCTCGACGGGCGCCGTGGGGAGTCGCGGGAGGATCACCGGGCCGACCTTGATCGCGTAGCGGATGCCATCGAGGGGGCGGCGGTCGTTCAGCGATACCGAGCGCAGACCCAGCGCCGAACCGGGCGTGCAAGTCTGCGACGGCACCGCGCCCGACTTGTTGGCGTAGGTCCACGAGGTGCCCCGTGTCTTCCAGCCATCCTTCGTTCCGCACCGCGAGCCGCCGACTACGCCCGCCGGAACGTCGAAGGCAAGAAGCTCGCCCTGGGAATCTTCGATCACGACCCGCATCCCGGTCGTGATCGGATCGATCCACGCGAGACCCTGGGCCGGCGTGAAGACTCCGGCCAGGCTGATCTTGGCGCCCTCGGGCTTCGACAGGTTGGTGAAGTTGACCTTGCCGGCACGCGGGTGCTGATCCGGCGGCTTCCCCGGCACCGGGCTCCAGAGCGGCGCCGTACACGAATCGCAGGCGTCGCCGAGGCCATCGCCGTCGGCGTCGGGCTGGCCCGCGTTCGGGATCTGCGGGCAGTTGTCGAGGTCGTTCGCGAAGCCGTCCTCGTCCATGTCGGCGGCGCTCCGGGCGAAGATGATCCGCTCGCTCTCGTCGGAGAGCCGGCCGACCTCACCCTCCAGGTCTACGGCCGCCACCTTGACGCGAATCCATGTCCCGTAGCTCTCGTCGAGCATCACCGCCGGGAACGAGACGGTCCCCTCCTCCGCCCACTCCCCATCGTTGCGCTGCACGAAGACCTTGTAGCCCGCCACGTCGCCAACCAGGGGCGCCGTCCAGTGGAGAATGGCCCACTGCTTCCCGATGACGGACACGGCGGCCTCGGCGGGCGACGCGCCGGCCAAGACCCCAAGAATCGCCGGCACCGCGATGACGGAACGCAGCAGACCCATTCCTCCCCTCTCCCTCGGCTTTCTACCATAGGAAGGGACCGTGGGCGCAGGGAATCCGAGGGTGAAACCTCACCCACTCGAGAGGAGAAGGCGTACGCCGATCTCCCCGAGGCGGATCAGACCCTGCGGATCTCGACCCGGGTGTCGCGGTCGTTCATCCCCGGGTGGCGGGCCCCAAAGGTCGGGCCGATGTAGGGGTAGTCGCCGACCAGCGAGAGGGGGTTGAGGGGCGTGGCGAGGACGTTGCGGTGCCCCATGCCTCCCTCGAACTGGTAGTCCTCCCAGGCGTGGTACATGACGACCTGCCCCGGCCGGATGGCCGGTGAGACCTTGACGCGTACCCGGAAGCGGCCGACGTCGTTCGAGACTTCGACCCGGTCCCAATCGGCGATGCCGCGGGCCCGGGCGTCCTCGGCCGCTACCCACAGCACCGGCTCCCCCCGCTGGAGCCGGAGGAGCATCGCATCGGCCCGCTGCAGCGAGTGGATGCTCCAGCGGGTGTGCCCCCCGGTCATCTGGAGCGGATGGTCTCCGCCTGCCTTCGGCGGCTCCTTGTAGGACGGCAGCGCCTCGCCGAGCTCGAGATACCAGTCGTGGTCGATGTAGAACTGCACCCGGCCGGAGAGCGTCGGCCAGGGCTTCTTGTCGCGGACGTGCCAGAGAAAGGGCGTCACGGGCTCACCGGGTGCCCAATCGGTCGCCGACGAAGCGTTCATGAGGCCCCGTCCGAGTCCGGTCACCCGGGCGAAGCCCCGCTCGGCGGCTTCGTCGAAGCTCGCCGTGTCGAGGTTGGTCGACCGCTCGATGAGGCCGCGCGCGAACTTCTCGGCGTCGCCGGCCCGGAACTCGCCCTCGCGGCTGATGACCTCGTAGGCGCGGTCGAGGCGAAGCTCCTGCCCGCGGCGGCCGGTGACCGGCGCGACGCCCCGCGCCTTCGCGCGCTCGGCGATCTTCTCCGCGAGGCGGCAGGCGATCTCCCACTCGTCCTTGGCGCCGCCCGCCGGCGCGGTGGCCGCCCGCGCCGCATGCACCAGGAGGAACTGGTTGATGAAGCTCGACGCATTCGGCTTCTCGTAGGAGGCGGCCACCGGAAGGACGTAATCGGCGAAGCGCGCCGTCGAGCTCATCCGGATGTCGGTCACGACCACCAGGTCGAGCTTCGGCCAGAGCACCTCGAGCAGCCGGTGCGCGCTGCGGACCCGCCGGAGCGGGTTGCCGGCCATGACGAGGAGCGCCTTCGGCTCGCGCTCGGGAGACGGTTCGACGAGCTGCCAGTTCTTGGCGAGTGCCTCGCCGACGTAGTCGCGAACGCCCCGCGGCAGATCCCTTCCCCAGGGCTTGGCGGAGACGTCCATCACGCCGCCGTGGATCTGCCAGAAGAGCGTCGCGCTCGACATGCTCTTCGACTCGATGAAGTGCTCGGAAAGCGCGCGGATGACCTCGCGTGGCGGCGGGCGGCGCAGCAGGTGGTCGCGGATCAGCGCCGCGATGTGGCGCCGCTCGAGCTTCGCATCGGACGAGAGGAGGCGGCTGTCGCCGAGGATCGGCCCGTGGCCATCGGCAGCCAGGTTCGAGACCGACGACGTAGCCTGCGCCGCGCCGTCCGAGGTGCCCGCAGAGGACGAAGACGAGGATCTGCGCGCGCATGATCGCGTCGCCGTGGTAGATCTTTCCGAGGCAGAGTGTCTCGACGTTCGACGCGGCCTTGGCGCTCGCGAGCATGTGGGCCAGGCTGCGGATCGTCTCGGGAGGCGTTCCGCACACGCGGCTCGCCTCCTCGGGCGTGCAGCGGGCGACCTCGGCGCGAAGTCGCTCGAAGACCGGCTGCACCTTCACGAGGCCTGCCAGCGTCTTCACCTCGAAGCTACCCTCGAGGGCCGGATCGCTCGCGCCGAGGGCGAGGCTCTCGGTCGGCGCCGCCTCGATGCGGCCCCGGGCGAGGTCCCAGCGATGGAGCGTCTCGGCCGAGCCGCCGGCCACGAGGTCCGACTCGCGGAGGAACTTCCCGGTGTCGAGCCGCACCAGGAGCGGCAGGTCGGTCTGCTCCTTGAGCAGCGCCGCGTCGTAGCGCTTCTCGTCGATGACGATCTTCGCGATCGCGAGCGCGAGGGCCGCGTCGGTTCCGGGTCGCACCGGGACGAAGAGGTCCGCGTGGATCGCCGAGGCGTTGTAGTCGGGTGCGATCACGACGAAGGTCGACCCGTGGTAGCGGGCCTCGCTGAGGAAGTGGAAGTTCGGGATCTGCGTGTAGGCGGGGTTGCCGCTCCACGCGAGGATGAGGTCCGAGTCGAAGAAGCTCTCGGTCGAGCGCGCCGATCCGACGCTGCCGTAGGTCACCGCCGCGCCCTGCTGCTGGTCGCCGATCTCCGGGTTGGGGTCGAGCATCACGCAGTCGATCGCCTCGGCGAAGCGCTGCGCCGCCGCGTGGGCCGTCGTGCCGATGCCGTTGGTGCCGACGTCCATCACGACCGAGTCGGCGCCGCTCTCGGCGATCGTCGTCACGAGCCGATCGGCGATCTCGCCGAGGGCCTCGTCCCACGAGACCTCCTCCCACGCTCCCGAGCCGCGCGGCCCCTTGCGGCGCAGCGGCGCCAGAACGCGCGTTCCGCCCTCCTCGAGCGCGCTGTACGCGCAGCCCTTCTGGCAGCCGCGGGGGTTCGGGTCGGGGACTCCCGCATGGAGCGCGGGGTACGCGGCGGCCTGCTCCTCGCGGACGAGCTCGCCGTCCTTCAGGTAGACGTCGAACGCGCAGTGGGTCTGGTAGGCGCAGTTGTTGAAGTGGCTCGCCTTGGCAGTGCGATCCCACGTCCAGCGGGCGCGCCAGCGGTCCTGCCAGCCGCCGCTCGGCGGCGGCTCGGGCGTCGCGACGGCGCGGCGGGGCGGCGGCGCCGGCGGCGTGTCGCCCCCGTCGCAGCCGACCGCGACGGGAGCCCCGGCGACCGCGGCAGCGGCGCCGGCCGCCTTCACGAACTCGCGCCGCGTGATCCCGGACATGTCGCCCTCCCGCTCCGAATGCGCCTTGCCGCCTACCGCGAGACGGAAGGGAGACCGCGGAGGAGTCCTGCGACGCTCAGATCCTCGTCGAGCTCCGGCCAGTGGATGCCTTGGCCATCCCCGAGCAGCTCGATGCGCGTACGCTGAGCCGGGCTCGCTCGGAGCAGGCGTGGGAACCACGCGAGAGGCACCGAGACGCGCCGGCCATCGGCGAGCAGCACCGAGAGCTCGTCCTCGGAAACCACCACCTCTTTCGCCCTGGGGTCGAGGTCAGGCAGAGAAGAAGTCATGCCAGGCCCTTTCGAATTGGTCACAGTGTTCCTCGACGAGCCGATGCATCTGGCGCAGCTCGCGCCCGGCGAAACCTGTCGCGGAGGCTAGCGCGACCGGTCGGAGCCAGAACTTGGCGAGGCTCTGCTCGCGCTGCACATGGATGTGCGCGGTCGAGCCCTGCCCATGATCCGTGCCTCCGCCTGCGCACTCGAGCTGCCCGATCGCGGCTCACTGCCGTCGCGAAGCGGCTGCGAGGGGGATCGCGAGATCCGGGAAGTCCGCGAGAACCTTTCGGTCGTTCGTCACGAGAGGCACACCGAGATCGGAGGCGACGGCGGCGAACTCGCAGTCGTAGGCCGAGCATCGCGACTGCGCCGCCAGCTCGAGCACGGCGAGCGACGGCGGCGCGAACTCCCTTCCGCGAAGATGATCTTCGGCGCCGGCCATGATTCTCGACGCTCCGTCGAGGGAGAGCTCGCGGCGCCTCACGAAGCCCAAGAGCACGTTCCGGAACTCGGAGCGCCAGAGAACCGGCGCCGCCCACTCGGGGTCGCTACGCAGGAGGGCCTCCGCGTAGCGCGTCTGGTCGCTGGGAAGCCACAGGTAGGCGACGACGTTGGTATCGACGACGATCACGGCCGGCCGAGCCGCTTCGCCTCCGCGAGCCGGCGTGCCGTGAGGCGCCCCCGGACCTGCGCGCGCAGCTCTCGCGCGCGCGCCAGGAGCGCTTCGCTGTCCACGGGCACCGTGACCGTGGCCGCCTTCAGGCACTCGATGGCCTCGCTATTGACGCTCCTCCGGTGACGGAGTGCGCGGGCCTTGAGGCGCCGGTGGACGTCGTCCGGCAGGTTCTTGAGGGTGAGGGTCGCCATCGGCTCCTCTTCGGCTGGATTCGAAATGGAATCATAACGGATCCTGCGCGGGGTGGCGAGAAGGAGCCGCCGCCTCGGGCGCCGGCGATCCGGCGCCGTCATCGCGTCACCGCCGGAACGCGCGGGATGTGGGGCCCTGCGGCTCGGGACCGTTCGCGTGCCACACTCGGGGCATGTGCGGCCGCTACACCCTGGGCGTCACGCCGGCCCGGCTCGCCGAAGCGTTCGATCTGGCCGAGGTGCCGGACTTCGAGCCTCGCTACAACATCGCGCCAAGCCAGCGGGCGCCGGTGATCGTCGCGACGCCCGGGGAGCGGCGGATCGCCATGCTGCGCTGGGGCCTCGTCCCCTTCTGGGCGAAGGATCCGAAGATCGGCACCCGGATGATCAACGCGCGCGCCGAGTCGCTGGCGGAGAAGCCTTCGTTCCGAACGGCGCTGCGTACGCATCGCTGCCTCGTTCCGGCCGACGGCTTCTACGAGTGGCAGCCCCGCGGGCGCGGCAAGCAGCCGTTCCACGTCCGGCGTAGCGACGCACGACCCTTCGCGATGGCCGGGCTCTTCGATACCTGGCATCGGGGGCAGCCCGACGAGATCGCCTCGTTCACGATCGTCACGACCGATGCGAACGACCTCGTCCGGCCGATCCACGCCCGCATGCCCGCCATTCTCGAGGGCCCCGGCGTGAAGGCGTGGCTCGACCCGGAGACGCCGCCGAGCGTGCTCGCAGCACTCCTCGCTCCGCCAACCTGCGCGGGCTTCGAGGGCTACCCGGTAACGACACGGGTGAACAGCCCGGCAAACGACGATGCGAGCTGCCGGGAGCGGCTTCCGGATGCGCCCTGAGCCCGCGGGCGTTCAGGCAGCCGGAACGCTGGCGGCGGTGGGCGGTGCGACCGCGTCGGGTGTGAGGGGCGGCGCAAGGCGCGCCAGGGCTTCCCGCAGATCGGCAGCGCGCAAGGGCTTGGTCACGTAATCGTCCATGCCGGCGGTCATGCAGCGCTCCCGGTCGCCCTTCATGGCATGCGCCGTAAGCGCGATGATCGGCGTGTGGCGTCCCGAGAATCGCTCGCCTGCGCGAATCGCCTGCGTCGCCGCGAAGCCGTCCATCACGGGCATCTGGACGTCCATCAGGATCACGTCGAAGCGTTCGTGCGCCAAGGTGTCGATGACCTCCCGGCCGTTCTCGACCGCGACCACCGAGTGCCCCTGCTTCGCGAGGATGCTGCACGCCACCTTCCGGTTGACGGCGTTGTCCTCGGCGAGGAGGATCCGCAGGAGGCGCGGTGCCAGCTCCACATGCGGAGCAGGAACCGATGCGGTGTCCGAGCTGTCCGATGAAGCTTCCGGCGCCGTGCCCCGGGCGGCTTCGGCGGCACCGAGTGCGGTCATGAGTACCCGCATCAGCTCGCTGGCGCGAACGGGCTTCACCAGGTAGTCCACCGCACCCAGCTCACGACAGCGCAGCGCCTCTCCTCCCTTCCCGGCCGAGCTGAGCACCACCATCGGAAGGCCCGCAAGGTCTGGATCGCCGGCGATCCGTCCCACCAGCTCGACACCATCCATCTCGGGCATCTGGAGATCGACGACCGCGAGGTCGCACGGGTCTCCCTTCTTGCTCGACGCATGCAGCGCCGCCAAGGCCTCGCGCCCGCTGGCCACCGAGACGGGCCGAGCGCCCCAAGCGCGAAGATTCTCCTCGAGGATCCTCCGGTTGGTGGCGTTGTCGTCGACGATCAGCACGGCCCGGTTCCGGAGCTCCGCCGGCGGCCGGAGGCTGCCTCGACTCGCGACCTCCCGGTCGATGAGAAGGCGCGCCGTGAAGTGGAAGGTGCTGCCGTCTCCCGGCGCACTCTCGAGCCAGATGCGGCCTCCCATGAGGGCCACCAGCTGGACGCAGATGGCGAGGCCGAGGCCGGTTCCGCCGTACCTGCGGGTCGTCGAGCCATCGGCCTGGGTGAACGCCGAGAAGATCCGCTCCTGCTTCTCGGCGGCGATTCCGATGCCGGTGTCGCGAATCGCGAAATGGAGCTCGACTGCGTCGCCCTCGCGTGACTCGACACCGACGTGGAGCACCACTTCGCCGCGATCGGTGAACTTGATCGCATTGCTGAGCAGGTTGACGAGCACCTGCCGTAGGCGGCCGGGGTCGCCGATGAAGGCGTCGGGAACGTCGTCGTCGACCTCCCCCACCAGCTCGAGGCCTTTGTCGTGGGCACGGAGCGCGAGCATCTTGAGGGTGTCCGCCACCGCGTCGTGGAGGCAGAAGGGAGTGGCGTCGAGGTCGAGCTTGCCGGCCTCGATCTTCGAGAAGTCGAGGATGTCGTTGATCACCGTGAGCAGCGAGTCGGCGGAGGTCCGCGCCACCTCGAGGTAGTCGCGCTGCTCCGGGGTGAGCCGCGTTTCGAGGGCGAGGTCGGTCATGCCGATGATGCCGTTCATCGGCGTCCGGATCTCGTGGCTCATGTTGGCGAGGAACTCGCTCTTGGCGCGCGCGGCCTGCTCGGCGGCGCGGCGCGCGGCGTCGAGATCGCGGTTGGTCGCCTGGAGGGCCTCCTCGGCCTCGCGCTGGGCCGCGATGAACGCGTAGACGATGGCGAGCACCGCTCCGAAGAGCTGGAGCTGCGCGAAGGTCGTGAAGGCTGCGAGGGTCGCGACATCCGTGATGGGCGGCGACTGCATCCCGGTGAACCAGAGACCCGCGAAGACGATCGTCTGGACCGCCGCGAGACCGCCATACAAGAACGCGGCGCGCATGCCGAGGGCAAGACCGGCATAGATTGCCGGCACCACGACCCAGCCCGATGACGGAGCCATGAGACCGCCGAGGTGCGACTGGAGCATCGCCAGGAGGAGGAAGAAGTTCAGGTTGCCGAGATGCATGGCCCGCCGAAGATCGAAGCCCCGGCGGACCTGCCACATGAGGAGCATCGTCAGCAGGAGCGAGACCGTGATGGCACCGGCGGCAAGGCGATCGCCGATCAGCCAGAGGCCGGTCACCGTCGGCGGGCAGGCGAGGTTGAGGGCGAGCCAGCAGCCGTTCTGCGTTCGCATGCGCCGCAGGAGGACGTGGTCGGCGCGGCGCGGATCGTCCGGCGCGAGGCCGCCGTCGAGCAGGTCGCGGAGGATGCACCTCAGCGCGGTCATGGGCACCGCCCCTGCCAGGTGTCGCTTCTCCGATCGATACGCAACTCTGCGCGCGGGGGCTGCTGGGTCTTCACGCAACGGAAATCGGAGCCCCGCAGAACGTCCTTGAGACGAACGCAGCGCAGGTCCGGGGAAGGCCCGAGACGCTTCGCCCCGCACTGGGCCGCCCGTGACGGGCGGCACCGTCAACCGCGGCTCAGCGGCCGGCAGCTGCCAGTGCGTTGCGCAGGACCCGGGAGATCTCCTCCAGCGCGCGCCGGGGGCCGGTGCCCACGTCGGGAGCATTCACGAAGCCGTGGATCAGCCCCTCGTAGCGGCGGAGCGTCACGGGGACTCCCGCGGCCTCGAGCCTTCGGGCGTACCGCTCGCCTTCGTCTCGCAGCGGATCGAACCCTGCCGTCACGACGTGAGCCGGCGCCAAGCCCGTGAGGTCGCTCGCCAGGAGCGGTGATGCGCGCGGATCGAGCGCGGCCGCGTCGCCTGGCAGATAGTGACCGCGGTACCAGTCCATCATCGGCTCGGTGAGGAAGAACCCATTCGAGAACAGCCGGTAGCTCGCGTGCTTCGTCGAGAGGTCGGTCACGGGGTAGAGGAGGAGCTGGAACGCCGGCCGCGGGCCGCCGCGCTGGATGGCGAGCTGCGAGATCACCGCAGAGAGGTTTCCGCCGGCGCTGTCACCGCCCACGGCGATCCGCCCCGGGTCGCTGGCGACGCTGGCGGCGTTCTCGGCGGCCCAGCCAAAGGCCGCGAAGCAGTCGTCGACGGCTGCCGGAAACGGATGCTCCGGAGCGAGCCGGTATGCCACGGAGAGGACGTTCACCTCGGCGTGGCGGGCGAAGAAGCGGCAGCACGCATCGTGGGTATCGAGGTCGCAGAGGACCCAGCCGCCGCCGTGGAGATACACCAGGAGGGGACGCGGCGGTCCGGAGTCGAAGGGCTGGTAGAACCGCACCGGAATCTCTCCCGCCGGCCCTGGGATCGTGCGGTCCTCGACGCGCGCCATGGGGAGCGGCGCGCCCGTGAACGCCGCAGCCGTTCGGCGGGTCTCCTGCCGCGCCTCGGACGGCGAGAGCGTCTCGAAGGAGCGGTGCCCCGAGTGGGCGAGGAGGAAGCACGCGAGCTGCATCTGGGGGTCGAGCTCCTGCCCGTCGATGCGGATCGCCCTCCCCCCGGAAAGCAGCCTCAGTACGGGCGCCGGAAGCCCGAGCAGGCCGCGCGCGAGCGCCCCTTCGATCTGCTGGCGAAGCCCCCGCTCGAGCGCCACGACCCCCCTCCTCGGAGGCGCGACGCTATCACTTCTGCTCGGCTTTCTCGCCGGACGAAGACCGTCCGGAACCGGCCCGCTCGACGCGGGCACCCAGGTTGCCGATCCTCGGTGCGACTGAACCCCGAAGGGAGGTCCCATGCGGACGACCCGACTTGTCGGCTGCTCTCTCCTGGCGCTCGCTCTCGCGTGGGCGCCGTACACGGCGCGCGCGACGACCCTCGCTGGGGTCGCAGCCGCCGTGCGGGGCGAGGTGACCCTCGCCCGCGCCGGGCAGGCTTCGCGCGCGGTCGTAGGCGGCGAGGACATCCTCATGCAGGACGCGCTGCGCAGCGGGCCAAGCTCGGGAATGCAGATCCTGCTCCTCGACGAGACCGCCTTCACCCTCGGCCCCGAGAGCGAGTTGGTGGTGGACGAGTTCGTCTATGACCCCGCCAGCGGCGCTGGACGGGTGAGCGCCAGCGTGGTGAAGGGAGTCTTCCGTTTCATCACCGGAAAGATCGCCAAGAAGAATCCGAGTGACATGAGCGTCTCGCTCCCGGCGGGAACCATCGGCGTTCGCGGCACCATCGTGGTGGGGCGCTGCGACGACGCGACGCGGTCGTCGCTCGTGGTGCTGCTCGGAGACACGCGACCAGGCGCCCCCACCGGCGGCGCGTCGTCCATCGAGGTCTGCAACGCAGGCACCTGCGAGCGGGTGGCGACCC
The DNA here is from genome assembly GCA_963710635.1 of uncultured delta proteobacterium. Classification (GTDB taxonomy): domain Bacteria; phylum Myxococcota_A; class UBA9160; order UBA9160; family UBA9160; genus MYXO. The sequence goes on along the minus strand of CAVQAY010000001.1, from coordinate 1,056,007 downwards.
CTGGCTTCGGCACCCGCATCGCGGGGCCGGACGCGGCGCCGAGCCCTTCCGCGCGCATCGACCCCGGCGAGATCGACGCCATCCTGCGGGACCTCGGAGAGTCGGGGGCAGGCGGCGGCGACGCAGGCCCCCTCGACGCGGCGGGGATGCCCCTCGACGAAGCCGACCGCGTCCAGGACATCCGGCGCAAGCTCCAGGGGCTCGACGTCATCGATACGCTGTCGGACAAGGCGGCCCAGGACGCCCGGACGCCGACGGCTCACGACCTGCCCTCCCCCCAGACGCCGCCGTCGGGGAGCTACAACCCGCCGATCGACTCGCCGCCGCCCCCCGAGAGCGGAGGCTCCAGCCGGATGCTCGACCTTCGGACGGGGCCGAGCGCCCCCTGACCAGGGGCTCCAGAGGGGGCGGCGGCCGCGGAACGCTGGCGCGCGGGGGATCCGACCGCGGGCTCAGTCGGGCAGGAATCCACTCGTCTTCACCGTTTCGTCATCGCTCGCGCCTCGATCCTTCACCTCGGCGACATACTGTGCCCACCGCATCTCCACCGGACCCGGCGCCGCGACGGCCTGGTCCGGGCGGGGGCGCGGTGCGTGCGTACGGCAACCGTCGCGACGGGGAGGGGATTGCGTGGCCATCCAAGGACGCCGTGGGCGAGGATTCCTGTTCCGGGTGCTGGCGAGCGCGGCGCTGTTGGCCGCCTTTGCGCCCCTCGCGGCGGCGGCGGAGGCCCCCCGGAAGCCGCCCCTCGCCGAGCAGCTCCTCGAGATCCTTCGCGCGAAGGATCTCATCGACGACCAGCAGTACCAGGATCTCCTCGAGCAGGCGCGCCAGGAGGCTGCCGAGCGCGCGACACCGGCAGTGAGCGCAGCGGCAGCGGAGGCTCCGGCGAAGCCCGATTGGGACTTCGGCTGGAAGAACACCTTCTACGCCAAGAAGAGCGACGGCAGCATGAGCCTCAAGTTCGGTGGGCGCATCGAAAACGACGCGGCGGTGGTGAACGAGAGCCCGAGCCTCGCCCGAGCGATCGGAGGCGTCGGCACGGGAACCGAGTTCCGGCGCGCGCGGATCTTCTTCGAAGGAAACGTCTACGAGAACGCCATCTTCAAGGCCGAGTACGACTTCGCGGGAGGCGAGGCGGGCTTCCGCGACGTGTGGGTTGGGCTCCGCGATCTCCCGTACGTCGGAAGGATCCGAGCGGGGCACATGAAGGAGCCGTTCTCCATCGACCAGATGACGAGCGACAAGTACGACACGTTCATGGAGCGTGCGCTTCCCGACGCATTCGCCCCGGGAAGGAACACCGGCCTCATGGCCAACCGGACCTTCGCGGGCGACCGGATCTACTTCGGGGCGGGCGCGTTCGCGGACACGGACGATTTCGGCGACGCCTTCGCGAACGACTCGAACTACAACGTCGCGGCCCGGCTGACGGGCCTTCCGCTCTACGAGGAGAGCGGCGAAGCGGCTCCTCCACATGGGTGTGAGCTACGAGCATGGCTTCCGGGGCGACGGGACCATCCGCTTCCGCCATCGGCCCGAGGCGCATCTCGCACCGGTGATCGTCGATACGCGCAACGTCACGGGCGTCTCGGGTGTCGACCGGATCGGCGGCGAGATTGCCGGCGTATTCGGGCCGCTGAGCTTCCAGAGCGAGGTCACCGGCGCGTTCGTCGACCGGGGCATTGGCCTCACCAACCCGGCGTTCTGGGGAGCGTACGGACAGCTTTCCTGGTTCATCACCGGCGAGACGCGTGCCTACGATCCGACCGAGGCCGTCTTCGCCCGCACCTCTCCCAAGCACCCCTTCAGCGTGAAGAACGGAACGTGGGGAGCCTTCGAGGTGGCGCTCCGGTACTCGTATCTGACGCTCGACGACGGAGGAATCTCCGGCGGCATCGTGAACGACGTGACCGGCGGCCTCAACTGGATCCTCTATCCGAACCTTCGGCTGATGTTCAACTACGTCTACTCGAAGCGACACGGCCTCGGCGACGCGAGCATCGCCCAGAGCCGCGTGCAGTTCGACTTCTAGCCCCGGTCGCCGCGCTGGCAGGGATCGGAGCCGGGCGTTGCGCGGGGCTCCCGGGGGCAGGGCTGCGCGCGGGGCTGTACCCTGCGAGCCATGGACCTGGAGCGGGTCGTCGATCGGATGGTGGGCGAGATACCCGGCCTCGCCGCGGTCTACCTGTTCGGCTCGGCGGCGCGTGGCGACGCCGTCGCCGGGAGCGACGTCGATCTGGCGTTTCTCGCAGACCGTCCCCTGGATCCCGTCGCACGCTTCGCGCTGCAGGAGAGGCTCGCAGCGGACCTGCTTCGAGACGTCGATCTGGTGGATCTGAGGAGCGCGTCGACGGTGATGCGCGTCCAGGTGATCGCCAGTGGCCGCGTTCTCCATGAGCGCAGCGCTTCCGAGCGTGAGGCGTTCGAGGCGTCGGCTCTGGGAGCGTACGCTCGACTCAACGACGCTCGCCGCGGGATCCTGGAGGACGTGCAGCGCCGGGGCCGCGTGTATGGATGACGTCGTCCTCAACAAGGCAGCGGCGATCGAACGTTGCCTTCTCCGAGTACGGGAGATCCACGCAGGAGACGACCGCAACCTCGTCGAGAATCAGGACAGGCAGGACGCGATCATCCTGAACCTGCTCCGGGCGTGCGAGGCCTCCATCGACCTGGCCATGCATCTCGTCCGCGTCCACCACCTCGGCATCCCGCAGGACAGCCGCGAGGCCTTCGACCTGCTGGCGGCGGCAGGGCATCTCGACCCAGCGCTCGGCGAGGCGCTGAAGCGGATGGTCGGCTTCCGCAATGTCGCGGTTCACGAGTACACCCGGCTCGACCTCTCGATCGTGCGGGACATCGTTCGTCACCACATCGACGAGATCGCCCGCTTCGCGAGCGGCTGCATCGAACGCTACGGGGGGCAGTGAGCCAGCCCGTTCAGCGGGTGGCCCGGCGCCTTGCATCATGATGCATCGACGGCATGCTTTGATGTATGGCCAGGACCACCTTGACGATCGAAGACGGCCTCCTGCGGAACATCAAGAAGCGCGCGGCCGACGAGGGACGGACCGTTCAGGAGGTCGTGAACGACCTCCTGCGGCAAGGCCTCGCCCGGTCGGGCCGCACCGCCTACGCGCTCGAACTGCCGACCTGGGTGGCCCGCGAGCAGCCCGGCGTCGACCTTCTCGACCGCGACAAGCTCTTCGACGTGATGGACGGCCGGTAGGTCCACATTGCAGCGCTGTGCATCGAGCACGGCGTCACGGAGATCATCACCGGAGACCGTGACTTCTCCCGCTTCGAGGGCCTGCGGGTGACCCACCCGTTCTGAGGTGGTCGCTACTTGTTGACGAGGGTGTCGACGCGGCGGTTGAACTTCCAGGCCGACTCGTCGTGGCCCTGCACGGCCGGCCGGCTCGAGCCGAAGCTCACCGTGATGACCCTCGCCGAGGGCACGCCGAGGCGGATGTAGTAATCGGCCACGGCGTTGGCTCGCTTGTCGCCGAGGGCGAGGTTGTACTCCTCGGTGCCGCGCTCGTCGCAGTTGCCCTCGACGACGATCTGCTTCCACTCCGCGTGCTTCTCGATGTGGCCGACGTTCGCCTTGGCCGTCGGCTGCTGGTCGGCCCGAAGGTTGTAGCGGTCGTAGTCGAAGTAGAGGGTCTTGAGCTCCGGGACACGGACGGGCCCCGCGAGCGTTCCCGTGACGTCCTCCTCCATGAACTCCGACGAGCCGCTCGGGAGGAGCGGCTGCGTGTCCTGGGGCTTCTTGGCGCAGCCGGCGATCGTCATCGCCGCCAGAGCCGAAAACAGTGCAATCCGCACATGGGGTGCGCGCTTCATGGGTCCCTCCAGACCGTCCTGCCGGATCATCCTGCCTCACCACGATCGCCCGGAGATCACCCGGTGCGTGGGCAGCCCGTTCGACCGCGCGCCCGCAGGCACAGGCGCGCGACGAGGTGTTGGGCCCATAAAATGAAGGCCCTACGCGGCGCGTCAAGGGGCGAGGGGGGTGTTTTCAGCGGTCTTCGAACGGCGTCGGTCGTTTCTCGAGCAAGGCGCCGACGCTCGCGCGGTGCGGCGGCCGTCAGGCTGATGGCAGCCGATCGTCCGGCACGTCCGCCTCGAAGCTCTCGAGGTCGGGATAGGAACGCGTTGCGTACCCCTCCGACGCCACGGCGCGCAGCGATGCCGTACACCGCTCGCGGCCGATGCCGCGCAGGATCGCGTCGCCCAGCGCGCGGGCCGCGTCGCCGGGGTCCGCGCCGAGGCGGCAGCGCGCACCCGCCCTTCCCGCGAGCACGAGATCGAAGACGACGCTCTGGACGCCTTCGGGCTCGCCCACCTCGGCGGCGTGGGCGCCGCCGACCTCCTCCCAGGGGAGGAGGAAGAGACGGCCGGCGCGGCGGTAGAAGAGGCCGCGGCCGCCGGCCTCGGCCTCGGGCAGGACCACCACCGCAGGCCGTCCCGCGCCGGGCGCGCGATGGCCCAGGTCGGCGCCTCGCAGCGCGCGATCTTCCTCCAGCGCAGACTTGGCCCGGGAGAGGTCTTCCACGCGGGACTTCCTCGCCCGGAAGAGATCGGCCGCGCCGGGGTTCCGCTTGATGCGCGCGGGAGGGCCGCTCCTGCGCAAGAATCCCCCGCGCGGCGGCGGCAGGGGAGGACTCCCAGTGACCAAACAACCGAGCGGATCGGCAGCACTGCCCGACGCGGGCGTCCAGGCGCGACGCGAGGCTCGCCAGCGCGAGGAGGCGTCGGCCCACGTGATCCTGCTGCGCCACGGCGAGCCCGACTGGTATCCCGGAGGCCGCGACGTGGCCGTGGACGACGCCGGACTCACTCCGCGCGGGCACGCCCAAGCCCGCTGCGCCGCCGAGGCCCTGTCGAAGCAGCGGGTCGACGCCGTCTACGTGAGCCCGCTGCGCCGCGCCCAGGAGACCGCAGAACCCCTGGCCGCAGCGACCGGCATCCCTGCCACGCTGGTGCCCGGCTTTGCCGAGATCTCCATCGCCGGCACCGAGGGCCTCTCCCAGCGCGACGTCGACCGCTACTTCCTCGAGGCGATGCGGCGCCCGCTCGCCGAGCACTGGGAAGGCTGGCCGCGGGGCGAGAGCTTCCGCGAATTCCACGCCCGGGCGTGCGGAGGGCTCGATGGCGTCCTCGCGCGACACGGCATGACGCCCACCCGCGAGCACGAGTTCACGGTCTGGGAGCAGCCCGCCCGGCCGGAGACGATCGTGATCGTCGCCCACGGCGGCACCAACTCGGTGCTCCTGACGCACCTGCTCGACATCCCTCCCGTACCCTGGGAGTGGGTGCGTTTCGAGAGCGAGCTCGCCGCCTACTCGATCGTCCAGGCGCGCCCCCTCGGACAGCGCGGCTGCATCTGGTCTCTCATCGACTTCGGCGAGGTCGATCACCTGCGGGCCGCGGGGCTCCGGTAGACCCGCTCCCTCTGCTTCACGGGAGTACGAACGCGACCACCGCATCGCCGAGGGTGGTGGTCATTCGCCCGTGGCCGCCGGCTGCGATCACGACGTACTGCTTGCCACCGGCGCGGTAGGTCATGGGCGTGGCCTGGCCCCCTGCCGGAAGGCGGCCCTTCCAGAGCTCGGCGCCGGTCTTCGCGTCGAATGCCCGCAGATAGTCGTCCATGGCGGCGCCGATGAAGACCACGCCTCCGGCCGTCACGATCGGGCCTCCCATGTTCGGCGTCCCCCACGCGATGGGAACGGGCACCGGCGCAAGATCGCGCGTCGTCCCAAGGACCGACTCCCAGCGCACCTCGCCCGTCTCGGTGTCGATCGCGGTGAGGGCGCCCCAGGGAGGAGGGTTGCACGGGATCATGAACGGAGAGAGGAGGGCCTCGCGCCGCATTCCGAACGGCGTACCGAGCATCGACGAGATCTCGCCATTCGGCGTCGCCTTCCGGGCGGCGTCGAGCTGATCGCGCGGGATGAGCGTTACGACGTGGGCGACCCGGCTGGTGTTGACGTAGAGCAGGCGCGACGACGGGTCGAAGGCGACGCTGCCCCAGTTGGTGCCTCCGGCGTTGCCGGGGAAGATCACCGTCCCCTGGAGGCTCGGCGGCGTGAAGATGCCCTCGCTCCGCAGGCGCGAGATCTGGTCGCGGCAGCGGCCGCGATCCCAGGGCGTGAGGCCCCAGGCGTCTTCGGGGCGAAGCCGCTGGGGAACGAGCGGCGCCGGCAAGACCGGGAACGGCTGGGTCGGCGACGCCTCCTCTCCCGGGACGTCGCTCGCCGGAACTGGCCGTTCTTCCACCGGGAACAGCGGAGTCCCGGTTCGCCGGTCGAGGAAGAACAGATGCCCCATCTTGGTCGCCTGGACCAGCGCCGGAACCTCGGCTCCGTTCCGGATCACACGAACGAGTGTCGGCTGCGCGGGCGCGTCGTAGTCCCACAGGTCGTGGTGCACCACCTGGAAGCCCCAGACGAATGCGCCGTCCCGCGCACGCAGCGCCACCACCGAGTTGGCCCAGTGGTTCTCGCCCTTGCGCTCGCCGCCATAGAAATCCGGGCTCGCGCTCCCGGTCGGAACGAAGACGAGGCCGAGATCGGGGTCTGCAGAGAGAGGAGCCCAGGCGTTGGCCGCCCCGGTGTGCGCCGCGCTGCCGTCCTTCCAGGTGGCCCAGGCCGGATCCTCGGGCGTCTTCGGGATGGGATCCCAGCTCCAGCGAAGCGCGCCCGACCGTGCGTCGTACGCCCGCACGACGCCGCTCGAATCATCGGTGCGCTGGTTGTCTCCGACGGCCGATCCGACGACGAGGAGGTCTCCGATCACTGCTGGTGGCGACGTCACTGCATAGTGTCCGCGCTTTGCATGGGCGATTCCGGCCGAGAGGTCGACGGCGCCCCCCGCACCAAAGCCAATGCAGCGCTCGCCGGTCGCCGCGTCGAGCGCAACCAGCTCGGCGTCGAGGCTCGCCGTGAGGATGCGCCGCCGGCATGGGGCGCCGGCGGCCGCCTCGGGATCGAGCCAGGTCGAGACGCCGCGGCACGCGGCGTCCGCGCGGCCGATCCCCTTCACGAGACCAAGGTCGACGCGCCAACGCTCGCGGCCCGTCTCGGGATCGAGGGCGAAGATCCGCCCCTGCCCCGTACAGAGGTAGAGCGTGCCATCGACGTGGATCGGCGTCGCCTCGAAGGTGGCGCCCTTCCACTTCGCGTGGCGGGCTTCGTCGATCTCTCCGGTGTGGAAGGTCCAGGCGGGGGCGAGCCTCGCGACGTTCTCGGGGGTGATGTCGGCGAGAGGCGAGAAGCGGGAGCCTCCGGCATCGCGGCCCCAAGCGGGCCACTGGGCCTCGGCGCCGGGCGCCGGGCCTTCTGCGGCGGCCGACACAGCGACCAGCAGGAGCGCTGCGGCAGCCCGCGCAGGAACGGCGCGGCAGGGCGGCATGGCGTTCACCTCGCTTGGGCTGCGGACGGAGCCGCGACCCGACCTCCCGTACTGTAAATGAATGACCCGTTCAGTCAATACCGGCTGCGCCCTTGAACCCGGCGGTGCGGCGCGGAACGCTCGGGCCATGACGCCGCCGCCGCCCTCGGGCGCCCCGCCCTCCGGCGCGGTGCCCGCCGCACTCACGCCTGCCGAGCAGGCACGGGGCCGCCGGCTCGCCCTCACGAGTCACCCGTTCTACATGACCTTCCGGAGGATCTTCTCCGAGGACCTTCCCACCCTGGCGCTGGTGTCCCTCGGCGCCGGCGACGCGGCCGTCGGCCTCCAGCGCGGCTTCGAGCCGCTGTCGGCCCTCCTCCAACTCCCCTCGCTCCGGCTTCTCGCCCATGCGAGCAAGCGCGGCGTCCTCCTGGCGGGCCAGGTGGTGGCCCTCGCGGGCGCCCTGCCGCTGCTCTTCTTCCCCGCGTTCGCTGCGCTCGGAGGAGAGACCGCCGTCTGGGTCGCTCTCGCGAGCTTCGCGCTGGTCGGCGTCGGAACCGGAATCGCCGATACGCCGTGGTTCCCCCTCCTCCACGGCTACGTCCCGGCCGAACGCATCGGTCGCTTCTTCGGCACCCTCCGCAGCACCTGGCATGTGGCGCTGATCGTCTCCTACCTGGGGGCACAGCGCTGGCTCGCAGGGCATCCGGGGAGCTTCGCGCCGATCTTCGCGGCAGGCTGGGCGCTCGGGCTCGCTCGGATGGCGATCGTCTGGCGCCTCCCCGACCGCGGCGGCCCTGCCGGCGAGCGCATCCGCGCGCGCAGAGCCGTTCGCGAGCTGATGACGCAGCCCGACCTTCGCAGCTATCTGCTGGGCGTCTCCCTCGCAGGGGGCGCACGACGCGCGCTCCTCCCGTTCGCCATCGTCCTCATGCGCCGCGTCGTGGGCATGACCGACGCACAGGTTCTCCTCGCCACCATCTCGAGCTTCGTCGGTGCCCTGGGGGCGCTCTACGCCGCCGGCCGCGCTGCGGACCGCGTCGGGTCGGCGCCGGTATTCCGGGCCACCGGCATCGGCATGGCGGCGCTCGCCCTCGGCTTCTGCGCCATGAGCGAGCCGGGCCCAGGCGCCGTCGTCCTCGCATCGAGCCTCTTCTTCGGCATCTCGGCGCTCTCTGCGGCCTTCGGCGTGGCCGACACCAACGTACTGTTCACCCTCGCTCCTGCCGATCGCCCGACGGCGGTCCTCGCCAGCGCGACCGCGACGAGCGCGGTCGCCTACGCCCTCGCGCCGGTCATCGCGGGGCTCGCGCTCCAGGCGGCGATCTCCCTCGGCGTTCCCGAACTCCTCGCGTATCGCGTGCTCTTCGTCCTCGCGAGCCTCACCTTCGCGGTCTCGTGGATCCCGCTCCAGCGCTTCGGACGAGTGCCCGGTCAGGCCCCGCGCTGAGGCGTCGCCTCGGCGGGCCGCTCGCCCCGGAAGATCCCCGTCGCCAGGGCGAGCATCGACGAGATGTCCGAAAGGTTTGCCGGCACGACGAAGGTGTTGCCTTCCTTGGCCAGGTTCCCGAATTGCATCAGGTACTGCTCGGCGATGCGGAGCTGCATGGCGCGAACTCCGCCCTCGGCGCGCAGCGCCTCCGCCAACCGCCGCAGTCCTTCGGCCGAATTGATCTTCGCATCGCGCTTGCCCTCGACAAAGAATTCAAACCGCCGGGTGTCTCACGTACGTTGGCGCGGAGGGGAGCCGAAGGCCACCGTTGTGTTGCCGTAGACCGTCGCGGGCCCGGAGGTGCAAACCGGGTAGAGTTCGAGCGCGGCCGCGATAGCCATCCGCGCCGGGGCCCGTCGTGGCGCGAGGCCCGCCGGGATCAGCGACAGGGGCCGCAGGTCCAGCCGTGTCCTTGCCCGGCTCACTCTCGCGCGGAGCCCGGTGTGACGTTCGCTGCGCCAGAGTCGATGGCACGGCGCCCGACCAGGTTCAGCTTGAAGCGCCGGATCACGTCGGGTTCGATGCGTCGCCCCGCTCCGTCCTCGAAGGCAAGGGCGTCCTCGGGGCACTGGACCACGCAGGCGCCACATCGGATGCAGCGCTCGCCGTTCGCGATCACGACCTTGCGCACGTCCTTCCGCTTCTCGAAGCAGGCCTCCGGGCAGACCTCCCAGCAGCTGAAGACGCCCTCGCAGAGGCTCGCATCGAGCGTCACGTGCCAGTGTCGCTCCTCGAAGTGACTACCGCCGGCGATCGGAGTACTGCCCGCGTAGTCGGCCGTGAGGATCGCTGCGAGAGACGCGCCGCAGGCAGCGGCCGCGGTGATGCCGCCGGCCCCGCTACCCGCGAGCCATGCGCCGCCCGCGGCGGCGAGGACTCCGGCGCCGATCACCCACAGCCGGCGCGGGCCGGGAAGCCGGTCGTATCCGAAGAAGACTCCAAAGCCGAGGGCGAGGGCGAGTCCGGCGAGCGGAACCGCCCACGCCGGCCGGACCACGAGCGCGCCGACCGCCATCACGAGCGCCGCCGGTCCGCCCCAGGCGATCGCCATCTCCGCGCGTTCGCGGGCGCCGAAACGCACCCGGCGCATGTCATCGCTGCGCTTCTCGCCATGTGCGAGGTAGCGCGGCAGGTCCTCGGCGTAAACGGGACCAAAGCGGGCGATCCATCCACAGCGGCGCCGGATCTCGCGGGCGACGACACCTGCTCGGCCGCGAGCTGTGGCAGCACGGCTCGACGGTGCCGCACGCGATCGGAGACGCCGGAGGTCTTGAGTGCAGTCACGACCTGGTGGGTAGTGAGGTGGCCGCCGGCGGCAGCGCACCACACGTTGATGCCATTTGCCGGCGCGACCACCACCCAGGCGTCCACGCCCTCGATTGCGTGCAGCAGGCGCCGAACGGTGAGGTCGTAGTTGGCGGTGACGAGCACGGGGCTCCATTCGTCAGGGCTACCCGATCTGCGTAGCCCCGGCTCCGTCGGCCATGGCGCCATCCGGAAGACCGTCTGGAGGACGTCGCGAATGAGCGTCACGGCCGAGTCGCCACGAAGATTGCGAGACTGCCGAAGAGCCAGCGATGCTCGCCACGCACGTCGGCACCTGCTTCACGGAGCTCTGCGGAGAGATCCGGAATCGGCCGCGAGAGGGTTCCTGCGAGCAGCCAGCCGAGAGCCACCTGCGGACCGCGTAGTAGTCGCACCAAGAAGCGCTCGGCGCAGTGGCGCGGGACGACCTCGTCGGCCACCACGATCGTTCCGCCCGATCGGAGCCGGCGCACCGCCTCGCGCAGCACGAATCGGCGCTCGATGGCCGACATCTCCGAAAGGCAAAGGCTCGCCGTCACCGCGTCGAAGCTCCGCTCGGGAAGCGCGTCGATCTCGGCGGCCGTCCGTTCGATCCAGCGTACGCGATCGGGTCCCGCGTCGTGTAGCCGATTGCGTGCTCGCTCGAGCATTTCGGGGTTCTGGTCGAGAGCCGTCACCCGCGCGCCGCGGTCGAGAAGGCGCGTCGTGACGGCGCCGGTGCCGCAGCCGATCTCGAGGACGTCCACACCGGAGCGTGGCGCGGTCGCCTCGGCCACTGCGTCGTAGAGCAACCCGACGCGGCCGAGCGTCACCACGCGCATGCCCACGTCGTAGCGACCCGGTGCCGACTCGAGCCACTTCATCAGCGCGAGGGAGCTCACGGTGCAAGGACCTTCTGCACTACGCGCAGGAGCTGGGAGCGAAGGACGCCGAGGTCCGAGAAGGTGCGAGGATCGACGCAGTGCTGGAAGAGGAGCCCGTCGACGGTGCCGATCAGCGTGGCAGCGGCGAGAGGCGGCGAGAGCGTGGCGTCGATCTCGCCGGCGCGCTGCCCCTCGGCAATCGTCTCGGCGAGCTCTGCACGGGTGCGGCGAAGGAACGGTCGAAAGCTCGGCGCATCCCGGAGGCGCAGGTCGAAGAGCATCCGTGCAGCGGCGCTCCAGGTTTCGAAGGCATCGACCAGCGCACCGATGAGACGCTCCACACGTCCGGTCGCGCTGCCGTCGCCCTGTAGCAGCGCCGTGAACAGGTCCTGTTCCTCGGCGAGAACCTCGGCGACCAGGTCCCGGAGCAGGGCCCGCTTGTCCGCGTAGTAGTGGTAGAGGCTCGACCGGCCCATCCCGGCGGCCTCCGCGACGTGGGCGAGCCCCGTTCCTGCGACGCCGCGGTGGGCGAAGACCCGTCTTGCGGCGTCCCGGATCTCGCGTCGCTGGACGGCGGCGTCGACCCGCTTCGGCACGCTGCGCTCCCTTCGGGCTCTTTTGATCGACAGCATTGTCGAAAACACGGGAGAGGTCAACACCGCCGCCGGCCCGCTGGGATGCGGAACCGCGGTCGGTCGCCGATCGGGTCCGCAGGGTCTGGGGGCGCTCTACGCCGCCGGCCGCGTCGCGGACCACGTCGGGTCGGCGCCGGTCTTCCGGGCCACCGGCATCGGCATGGCAGCGATCTCCCTCGGCGTTCCCGAACTCCTCGCGTATCGCGTGCTCTTCGTCCTCGCGAGCCTCACCTTCGCGGTCTCGTGGATCCCGCTCCAGCGCTTCGGACGAGTGCCCGGTCAGGCCCCGCGCTGAGGCGTCGCCTCGGCGGGCCGCTCGCCCCGGAAGATCCCCGTCGCCAGGGCGAGCATCGACGAGATGTCCGAAAGGTTTGCCGGCACGACGAAGGTGTTGCCTTCCTTGGCCAGGTTCCCGAATTGCATCAGGTACTGCTCGGCGATGCGGAGCTGCATGGCGCGAACTCCGCCCTCGGCGCGCAGCGCCTCCGCCACTCGCCGCAGGCCCTCGGCCGTCGCCGTCGCGACGGCGAGGATTGCCTCGGCCTCTCCCTGGGCTTCGTTGATCTGCTGCTGGCGGTTCGCCTCGGACGCCTTGATCACCTGCTGCTTGTCGCCCTCGGCCGAATTGATCTTCGCATCGCGCTCGCCCTCGGAGGCGAGAATCACCGCCCTCTTCTCGCGCTCGGCGCGCATCTGCTTCTCCATGGCCGACAGCACGTCCTTCGGCGGCGTGATGTTCCGGATCTCGTAGCGGAACACCTTCACTCCCCAGGGAGCCGTAGCCTTGTCGAGCTCCGAGACGATGGCGCCGTTCACCGTGGTTCGTTCCTCGAAAGTGCGGTCGAGATCGATCTTTCCCATCTCGCTGCGCAGCGTCGTCTGCGCGAGCTGGACGATGGCGAAGTCGTAGCTCTGGATTCCGTAGGACGCGCGCTCGGGATCCATGACCTTCCAATAGAGGACACCGTCCACCGTGACCTGCACGTTGTCCTTGGTGATGCAGATCTGCTCCGGGATGTCGATCGCCTGCTCCTTCAGCGAGTGCCGGTACGCGATGCGGTCGACGAACGGCAGGAGGAAGTGGAACCCGGCCTGAAGGGTGGCGCTGTAGCTCCCGAGGCGCTCCACGACGTAGGCGCTCTGCTGCGGAACGATGACCGCCATCTTCGCGACGACGTAGATCGCCAACGCCGCCAGTACGAGGACGACGACGAGTGCCCCGGATTCCATGAGACCTCCCTTTGCGCCCTCAGCTGGGCGAGCTCTCGCTTCGGACCTCGAGGGTCAGCCCGTCGACGCGGACCACCCGGCACCGCTGGCCCGCCGCCAGCGGATCGGCGCCGTGGTTGCGAATGGCGAAGACCGAGCCGCGCAGCTCCCCGCGTCCGATGGCGCCCGGGGCGACCGCCTCGCTGGCCACCGCGACCTCGCCCACCAGGGTGTCGTCGATACGGCGCTCGGCGTGGCGGAGGCGTCCGATGATTCGCGGCCGGAGGAGAACCAGGGCAGCAATCGACAATGCAGAGAACAGCAACCACTGGCCCCACGGCGGAAGACCGAGCCCCGCGAGGCCCACGAGCCCCACCAGGAGCGCGCCTACGCCGAAGAAGAAGAGATAGAAGCCGCCCGGCACCGCCATCTCGCCGCCGAGCAGCACCAACCCGAGGACGAGCCACACCCACCAGGTCATTCGGGCTCCTTGCGTCCGTTCCGGCCTAGCCTAGCGACAGTAGCGGCAGGCTCGTGGTCGAGCCCAAGGAGAATCGGCGATCGGATTCGCAGCGTGCGTGGTGCACGCCCCACGCACCGCGGCGCGATCACTCGCGCGGAAGCTTCTCCAGGAAGGCCGCCACCGCAGCGTTGAAGGCGTCCGCCTGTTCGATGTTCACGATGTGACCCGCATCGGGGATGACGACGTGGGTCGCGGCGGGGAGCTTCGCGCTCATCACCTCGGCAGCGCGCAGATAGGCCTCGTCTTCGGCGCCGACGACGACGAGCGCGGGCGCCTGGATACCCGGAAGCTCGTCGATGACGCTCGGCGCAGGGCCCGCAGCGCGGCGGCCGAAGCGAGCGAGGCCGGCGGGATCCTGCGCCGCGATGGCGCGGGAGGCCGCCTTCGCGGCCGGCAGCTCGGGCCGGCGGCCGACGGACGTCACCGCTGCACGGTCTCTCAGCATCGTATCCATCCCGTGCTCCTCGAGCCGCTTCGCGATGCGTTCCACCTGCTCCATCCAGCGCGCTGCGGCGTCCGGATTCTTGAAGCCGGGACCGCTGTCGATGAGCAACAGTCCGAGGATGCGGTCGGGATGGGCGAGGGCGAAGTGCAGCGAGAGGAGCCCGCCGAACGAGAGGCCGCCAACCACCGCGCGCCGGCCAGGAGCCGCCCAGTCGAGGACCTGGAGGAGATCTTCCACGAGGATCGGCATCTCGTACGCCGCGTCGCTCTCCGGAACGTCCGAGCGGCCGTGTCCGCGGTAGTCCCAGAGGATCACCCGCGCGCCGGCGCGCACCAGCGGGTCCACCTGCGGGCGGAAGTTCTCGTGGGTCGTGCAGTAGCCGCACGACAGCACCAGCGGGATCCCGTCCCCGTGGGCCTCGACGTAGAGCCGCACCCCATCCCGCGTCACCAGCTCCGTCATGTCACCCTTTCTTCTTCGACGTGGCCGCAATCTGCCTGCGCAGCGCATCGGACATCTCGTCGAGCTGCGATTGCATCTGACCCTTCACGGTGAACTCGGGAACGAACCCCTTGGTGCGGCCCTCGAGCTCGAGCCGGACCCGCGTCCCCTGCCCTCGCTCCTCGAAGCAGAGGAGCCCCTTCAGCTCACGCCAGATCCGGCCGTCGCAGACCTTCTCGAAGCGGATGTTGCCATCGCTCTCGAAACAGAAGTGGAACGTGGCTTCGCCCTCCCGGCCGAGGGCGCGGTAGCGGGTGCGCGTCGTCCGGCGGTTGCCCTTCGACTCGACGATCTCGGTCTCCTGGTCGGGGAAGAGACCGATGAGCGTGTCGTCGTGGGAAACGGCTGCGACCACCTCCGTTCGCGGCCGCTTCACGTCGAACTGCTTCTCCAGGTGCATGACGGCTCCTCCTGGCGGGATCAGCGAACGTCGACGAGGACGGGCGGGACCAGGACCGGGGCGCCCGACGGCAGCTCCGCCAGCGCAGCCGCAATCCGCCCCAAGGCCTCCGGCACCACGGGAAGCTGCACGGCAGACACGCTTCCCCCGAAGGCGAGCTTTCGGATCTGCTCCGAGAGCGGCTCCGGCGGCGGGTACGGCATCAGCGCCACGTCGGCGTCGCGCGAGAGCCCGGCCCGTTCCTTGGCGCGGTCCACCGCCACGTGTAGCCCGCCGAGAGCGGTGACGAGCTTCCGCTCGTTCGCCTGCGCCCCCGTCCACACACGCCCCTGACCGATCTCGTCGACGTAGGCGGGATCGAGGGAACGCCCCGTCGACACGCGCTCGACGAAGAGGTCGTAGACGCTGCGCACCTCGGCCTCGAGGCGCTGCCGGGTGCCAGGTGAGAGCGGCTCGGTGCTCAGCAGGAGGCCCGCATGGGCGCCGCGCGTGACGCTCGCGTGCCCGATCCCGAGCTTGTCGAGAAGGCCTCCAATCACGGGGCGCACCACGAAGACGCCGATCGATCCCGTGAGCGTCCCAGGCTGGGACACGATGGTGTCCGCTGCCGCCGCCACGTAGTAGCCCCCCGAGGCCGCCACGTCCGAGAACGAGACGACGAGGGGCTTCTTCTGCTTCGCCTCGAGAACGGCCTGGTAGACGATGTCCGACGCGAGCGCAGAGCCGCCGGGGCTGTCGATCCGGAACACGATCGCCTTGATCTCGGGGTCGTCGGCCGCATCGCGCAGGGCGCGGGAGACGGGCGTCGAGGCCAGGACGGAGTCTCCCGAGCGGGAGAGCTTCGCGTCTCCATGGACGACTGCGCCCGAGCCATAGACCAGCGCGAAGGTCGCCACCGGGTCGAAGCCGACGCTGCGCGGGTCGACTCCGGCGTAGTCGTCGCTCTCGACGACCGGCGGCTTGCCCTCCTTCTCGAGGACCGCGTCGAGGAAGCCGACGCCGTCGACGAGCCGTGCAGCGAGCATCTCCTGGGGCGTCATCGGCGCCTGGTCGATGATCTCGCGCACCTCGCTGGGAGTCAGCTTGCGGCGGTCGGCAACGGCCGCCACCACCTGGCTCTCGACCGAGTCCATGATCGAGTTCACCATCTCGGCGTTGGCGTCGGACATGTGCGTCGCGGCAAGGCTCTCGGCGGCGCTCTTGTACTTGCCGACCCGCTCGACCTCGACGCCGACGCCGAGCTTCTCCCACAGGCCCCCGAGAAAGACGTAGTCGGCGGCGAGGCCGACGAAGGGGGCACGGGTTCCCGGAGCGAGCCAGACCTGGTCGGCAGCGCTCGCGACGTAGTACTCGCGGTTGGCGCCGAATCGTTCGCACTCGACGTACGCGTAGGTTCGCTTGCCACGGTCGTGGAGCGCGAGAATCGCGTCGCGCAGGTCCTGCGCCTTGGCCCAGCCGATGTCGAGCCCGCGAATGCGCAGCACCACGACCGAGATGCGGGCATCGCGGCCCGCCTTTCGCAGCTCCGAGAGCACCGAGACCAGCGGCACCCGGTGCTGGCCCAGCAGGCGGGCCATGAGCGGCGCCTGGGGGGCCTCGACGTACTCGCCCTCGAGGTCGATCACCAGCGCGCTTCCGGGCTGAATGGTGGGGCCGCGGGCGACTCCGATCCCCATCCCCGACAGCCGCAGGGCCAGCCCTCCCAGGAGGATGAGGACCAGCAGCACCACCAGGATCCGGATCGCGCGCATGAACCCCCCACCCGGCGCGCCCGATCCGGCACGCCGTCCTGTGCGTAGGCTACCATGCTCGCGAATGGCGAAGGAGGTCTACATCGCGAGCGTCGGGCTCACGAAGGTGGATCTCACTGGACACATCTTCGGCAGCGCCTTCGACCTCTTTGCCGAGGCGTACCGGCGCGCCCTCGAAGACTCGCCCGTCCGGTCGTTCGATGCCCTCCAGGTCGGCATCATGGACAGCGAGGAGTTCGAGAACCGCGCCAACATCGCCACGAAGGTTGCCGATCACCTCCGGCTGACGGGTATTCCCGCCGTTCGCAGCGAGACGGCATCGTCGACCGGGGCCGCCGCCCTTCACGAGGCGACGTACAAGATCGCCTCGGGAGAGTTCGAAACCGTGCTCGTGCTGTGCGGTGAACGGATGAAGACGGTCACCACCGAGGTGGCGACGCACATCATGTCGAAGACCGTCGACCCGGTCGAGCGCAGCTTCGGCTTCACCATGCCCGCCCTGATCGCCCTGGTGACGCAGGCATGGTTCAAGGAGCAACGGATCAAGGGCAAGGCGATCTCCGAGGTCCTCGCCCATCTCATGTTCCGGGCGCACGCGCTCGGCGCCGGAAACCCTCTTGCCGCCTTCCAGGGCAAGCCCGAGCCCCTCGCCGCCTACTTCGACCCGGAACAGAACCTGCCCGTCGCAACGCCCCTCATGAGGAAGGACTGCTCCCCCATCTGCGACGGGGCCGCCGCGGTGATCCTCACGTCTCGGCCACAGGCCGTACGGGTGGCGGGCCTCGGCTCCGCGACCGACACCTCATCGATCCTCGACCGGACCGAGCTCGCCCACCTGCCGGCTACCCGCCGCGCTGCACAGCTCGCCTACTGGCGCGCGGGCATCCGCAATCCCCGCGAGCTCGAAGGCCTCGTGGTGGAGGCGCACGATGCCTTCAACAGCCTGCTGCCCATCGACCTCGAGGATCTCGGTCTCGTCGGGCCGGACGAGTCCATCGAGGCGCTGATCGGGAAGATCGGAAGGTCCGGAACGAAGGGGCGACCAGACCCGCAGGATCCGCTCGACCACCCGGTCTCCGGAGTGCGCGGACGGCTGCCCACCAACCTGTCGGGCGGTCTCAAGGCACGGGGGCACCCGGTCGGAGGGACGGGCCTGTTCCAGATCGCCGAGAACTACCTCCAGATCGTGGGCCGCTTCCCCAACCCGAAGGCGCAGGTTCGCGGCGCACAGATCGGCATCTCCCACTCGATCGGCGGTCCCGGCAACAACGTCTACGTGACGATCCTCGAGGCGAGCGCGAGCCGGCGTCGTCGCCAGCCGGTCGAGCGCCCCCGTCTCACCTTCGAAGCCAGTACACCGCCGCGAAGAGCCGAACCGCCGAGCCTGCACGGTGCGCGGGGAGTCGTGAAGGCGGCCACCAGCATCTACGTCACCGCGGAGGGGAAGGCTGGCCCCGTCCACGTGGCGCTCCTCGAGATCGACGGGCGCCGCGTCTTCGCGCGGTTCGAGAACCCGCTGCGCGAGGGAGAGCGCATCGAGGAGCTGCTCGCCGGAGAGACGGTCCAGCTCCTGGTGAAGGGCGACGGCGACCATTACTTCCAGCTCCAGCAGCGCGGCTCGGCGTTCAACCTCTCGCGCATGGTCCAGGCCATACGCCGGCGGGTGGCGCGGGGCGCCAGCGAGCCGCCTCCGGGCGAGTCCACCTGAGAAGGAGACCCATGCAGCCGCGATCGATCCTGCCGGCCAGCGACATCTGGCTCTCGGACCCGCAGTTCTGGGCGCGCCCGATCGAGGAGCGGGAAGGAGCCTTCGACACGCTCCGCCGGGAGCGGCCGGTCTCGTTCCACGAGGAGCTCGACACGGGACTGTTTCCGAAGGGCCCTGGCTACTGGGCGCTCACGAAGCATGCCGACGTCCTGCTCGCGAGCCGCCAGCCCGAGATCTTCTGCTCCGGCCGGGGATCGAACATCGCCGACCTGCCCGATCCGTTCCTCGAGTTCTTCGGCTCGATGATCAACCTCGACGACCCGCGCCATGCGCGGCTGCGCCGCATCGTCGCACGGGGCTTCACGCCGCGGAAGATCAAGGAGCTGGAGGATCAGGTGGAGACGGTGGCGAAGGCCATCGTCGAGCGGGTCCGCGAGCTCGGCCGCTGCGACTTCGTGACCGAGATCGCTGCGGCGCTCCCTCTCGAGATCATCTGCCGCATGATGGGAATCTCGCCGAGCGACACCAAGTTCGTCTTCGACCGGACCAACACGATTCTCGGCGCGGGGGATCCCGAGTACACGAGCGACCCGGCCCAGATCGTTCCGAGCCTGCTTCGGGCGGGAGCGGAGCTCTCGGAGCTCGTCCAGGATCTCGGCCGCCATCGCGTCGCGCACCCGGCCGACGACCTCGTCTCGACACTCGTGAACGCCGAGGTCGAAGGCGAGCGCCTCTCGGACGCCGAGCTCGGCTCCTTCTTCGTACTCCTCGTGGTCGCAGGAAACGAGACCACGCGCAATGCCATCAGCCACGGCCTGCTCGCCCTGTGCCAGCATCCCGATCAGCGGGCGGTCTGGCAAGCCGACTTCGAATCCGTCGCGCCGACCGCCGTCGAGGAGATCGTTCGCTGGGCGACACCGGTCATCCACTTCCGCCGCACGGCCACCCGCGACACCGAGATCCGCGGCCAGCGAATCCGCGCCGGCGAGAAGGTCGTCCTCTGGTACTGCTCGGCGAACCGCGACGAGGAGGTCTTCGCGGACCCCTACCGCTTCGACGTCCTCCGCTCACCGAACCCCCACGTCGGTTTCGGCGGTCCGGGGCCACACTTCTGCATGGGAGCGCACCTCGCGCGACGCGAGATCACGGTGATGTTCCGCGAGCTGTTCCAGCGCCTCCCGGACATCCACGTCTCCGGCGATCCGGACCGGCTGGCGTCCTTCTTCATCCACGGCATCAAGCACATGCCGTGCGAGTTCACGCCGCGGGGGTAGGCGCCGCCTCTGCGACCGCACGCGCTCCGATCAGATCGATGCCGCGATGCCCCGGCTGGAGAATGACTTCACGAGGGCCTCGGAGTGGCCGGCCGGAGGCGGCCGGATCCCGAGCGGGCGCCGGGAGCCTCCGAGGCGCGGCAGCTTCGCCTCCCACAAGTGGTTGTAGGGGAGCAGGGTCAGCTTCCCGACGCCGAGCCCGCGAAGGAGCGCAGCCATCTGCAAGACGCACTCATCGTCGTCGTTGTGGCCGGGAATGACTGGCATGCGCACCTCCACGCGGGCATCGCGGCCGAGGAGCCGGCGAAGGTTCTCCAGGATCTGCTCGTTCGACCGTCCCGTGAAAGCCCGGTGGCGTTCGGCGTCCGCCGCCTTCACGTCGAAGAGAACGAGATCGATCGATTCGAGCAGCGGCTCGACGTGGGAGAAGGGATACGCACCACAGGTCTCGATGGCGACGTGGAGGCCCTCGCCTCGCAGCGGGGGCAGCAGCTCGGAAAGGAACGCCGCCTGCAGAACCGGCTCGCCGCCCGAGAACGTGACACCTCCTCCCGACGTCTCGTAGAAGGGCCGGTCCCGGAGCAGCTCCGCATGCAGCTCGCCCGCGGACCACGGCCGCCCGATGATCCGCAGCGCTTCCGAAGGGCACTCCGGCACGCAGTCGCCGCAGGCGGTGCAGCGGGTGAAATCGACGCGGCCCGCCCGCCCGCCACGGAGCGCGGCGCCCGTACACAGGGGCACGCATCGCTCGCAGGCGTCGATGCAGCGCGCCTCGTCGTAGGTGATCTCGGGAGCGGCCCGGATCGCTTCCGGGTTCTGGCACCACACGCACTCGAGCGAGCAGCCCTTGAAGAACACGACGGTTCGGATTCCCGGGCCATCGTGTACCGAGAAGCGCTGTACGTCGAAGACGACCGCAGAGGCGCCGGACATCAGCCGCAGGCCCTTCCGCCGGCCGCCGGGCGCAGCCCTCCTCCGTGGAGGGTCCGGGCGATGATGTCGTCCTTCATGGCGTCGGTGAGGTCGTTGAAGTAGGCGCTGTAGCCCGAGATCCGCACGACGAGGTCGCGGTGGCGCTCGGGATGCGCCTTCGCGTCGAGGAGAACGGCGGGATCGACGACGTTGTACTGGACCTGCATCCCCCCGGCGCGGAAGTAGCCCCGGGTGAGATCGGCGAGCAGGGCGGTCCCGGCTTCTCCCTCGACGAACCAGGGCTCGATCTTCTCGTTGAGACACGCGCCATTGCCGACGAGCGACGACTGGGGCGCGGTCGCCGCGAGCATCGACGCCGTCGGCCCGCGCCGGTCGGCGCCGTTCGCCGGCGACACGCCGTCCGAGAGCGGTCGCCCGGCGCGCCGGCCGCTCGGCAGGCCGCCGAGCCGGCGCCCGAATCCGACGTGGGTGGTCATCGTCCAGAATCCCGGCGCATAGGGCCCGCGGCGCGGGTTCCGATGCCGCCGTACCGCTGCGCAGTAGATCTCGGAGACGATCTTCGCCCAGCGTTCCGCGCGGCCCGCGTCGGCGCCGTACCGCGCGAGCCTGCCATCGAGGCGCCGCTGGAGGGCTTCGTGGCCGGAGAAGTCCGCGTCCGCGGCAGCGACGAGGTCGGCGAGCTCGACCCGCTTCTCCTCGAAGACCAGCTGCTCGATCGCCGCGAGGGAGTCCGCCACGTCGGCGATGCCGACGCCCTGCATCCCCGTCGAATCGTAGAGGGCGCCGCCGGCAGTGACGTCCCGCCCGCTCGTGATGCATCCGCGGACGAGGAGCGAGAGCAGCGGGGTCGGCCGCCAGCGGGCGTGGGCACTTTCGATCGCGTCGTTTCCGGCGGCGGCCTCCTCGACGAGCCGCTCGATCTCGCGGCGCAGCGCTTCGACGAGAAGCTCCATCGAATCGAACGCTGCGGGCGTGGGCCCGTCGTGGAGCGCCCGGAGCAGCGCAGCGGGAAGCGCAAGGAAGCACGCGCCGGCCGCCGGGAAGCTCCTCCGCGCGGCCCCCCACTCGACACAGCCGACCACGGCGTAGTCGCGCGCGTGGGCCTGCGAGACGCCGAGACCCGCGACGGCGGGAACGATGGTCTCGTCGTTGAAGAAGGCGGGCATTCCGCCGCCTCGCTTCACGACGTCGTGGGCGTGGAGAACGAACGAAGGCGGCGTCCCCGGGTGCAGCCGCGCGTGGAGATTCGGCTGCCGGAGTCGCATGTGATCGTAGGCTTCGAGGACGAGGTGCGACATCTCGCAGGTGACGTCGCGTCCCTCCTCGTCGACGCCGCCGAGGGTGATCCCGGATGCGGACGAGAGGCCACTGAAGTACTCGGTCGCCATCTCGTTGAAGAGCGGGACCAGCTCCGCCGCCTTCCCGAGGAAGCAGCCGAGGAGTTCGACGGCCTCGTCGCGGGTCACCCGGCCCGAGGCCAGGTCTCGCTCGTAGTAGGGCTGGAGGGTGCGGTCGATGCGGCCGAAGGAGACGCCGTGCTGGAAGCTCTCCTGGTGCACGATCACATGGGTGAGGAGCAAGCTCTGTACCGCTTCGTAAAAGGTCCGAGCCGGCTGCGCAGGAACACGCGAGAGGATGGCCGCGAGCCTTCTCAGCTCGGCCGCCCGCTCGGGACGCAGTTGCCGGTCGGCCGCCCTCGCGCAGTGCTCGCTCCAGCGCGCGCCGAAGGCGATGGCGGCCCGTGCCGCGATCGCGGCGGCGTCGAGGAAGCCGGCCTGCTCTCGCGTAGCCGCGCTGCGACGCGCCCGCTCGGCGCGCTCGAGGATCCCCTCGAAGCCCTCCTCGAGCACAGTCGGGTAATCGGGGGTCACGTGGGAGATGCCGGCGAACTGGGTGAGGACGAACCGGTCGCCGCGCAGGAGCGCATTCGGAAGCTCGGGATCTCGCGCGAGGATCGCTGCCCGCGACTGCACCGACCGCGGGAACCAGAATGGGAAGATCTCGTCGGCGAGCCTGCGCCGCTGCTCCGTCGTGCTCGCGATGGGGTTCACGGCGCGCGTCGCCAGTGTCTCCAGCTCGGGCAGCATGAGGATGCCGCCGAGATCGGGATGGATCGGCGCGCCGATCCGCTGCGACGAAGGATTCCCGACGACGAGCTCATGCTCGTAGATGCGAAGCGGCGCGTGCTCGAGGATGTGCGCGAGGGCGCGCGCGTGATGGAGAACCAAGGGCTCGCCCGCCGCGGCGTCGAGACGGCGGGCGTAGAGGCGCTGGAGCGCGCGGCTCACCCGGAGCTGCCAGCGAGGCTGCGCCGCTCCCGACGCGAGACTGCGCTCGAGGCCGCGCCGGGTGATCGCGAAGTGGAGCGGCGCGAGGCGTCCGACGAGGCGGTCTCCCGGAACGTAGTCGCGGAAGTACTGCGTCAGGAGCTCGGCCTTCTGGGTACAGAGCGCGTAGCTCGCCCCGAGGAGATCCTGCCGGAGGGACTCGAGCCGGGAGGGCCTCGCATTCTCATCGGCCTGGCCCGTGGCGGCCGCCGCGCGCGTGCCCGGCTCCGGACTCCGCGCAACGGGAGACGAGACCCTTCCGGTGACCGAGGCGGTCATGTTTGCGCCTGCGTGGCATCGGGACACCCCGGCTCGAGGACCGGCCGCAACAGGTCCGCGAGCAGATCCACGACGCGCCGCGTTCGTGACGGGTCTGGATTCGCAAGGCTCGAGAGCGCCTCGCCCTGGAGCGCGTCCATCGCGAGATCGACCGCCGCGGCGAGCCGATCCGGGTCGCGCGCGGCCTCCGGGAAGAGCCGCGCCGCCAGTGCCCGGATGCCGGCGCGGTGGCGGTCGGCCACCTGGCGCAGCTCCCGCGCGAGGGCCTCGTCGCTCCGCGCAGCGAGATACACCTCGAACGCCGCAGTCAGCTCCGGACGCCGGTAGGCCGCGTCCAGCAGCTCGACCGCGCCGGCAACCCGGTCACTCCGATCGCCGAGGGCTGCAAAGGCGGCGCGATATTCGTTTACGAGCCTCTCGAACAGCCCGCGGACGCTTTCGGCGAGCAGCTCCGATTTGGTCGGCGCGATCTTGAAGATCATGCCCTGGGAGAGGCCGGCCCGCCGCGCGATCTCGGCGGTCGTCGCCCCAGCAGGGCCGAGGTCTGCCACAGCGGACAGCGCGGCATCGAGGAGCTTTCGCCGCGTGGCTTCGCGCCGGGCGGCCCGGCTCGTTCGCGGCGCGCCGGAGACCGTCTGCGCCTGCGCGGAGCGCGAGGCGGCAACGCCGCTCGCGCGAGAGGCCGAACTCTCCGGAGCAGGGACGGGCATGGGATCTCCACGAGCGCTCGATTCGGTGAGTGTGTACTCACTCATCATCGTCCGGGCTCACGAGCCGGCGGTATGACGCAGATCATGAATCGCGACGGCCCGGCGAAGCACTCGGAGACGACGGTGGCGGTATCCTCGCCCCACCATGGTGGGAATGCAGCGCGGGACGAAGACCATGAGTAGTCGCCGCGGCGTTTGGGTCGCCGCGGCAGCCGCTCTCGCGGTCGCAGGCCTTGCCGTGGGGTGGCTCTACGGGGCGCTGTCTGCACCGAATCCGGGAGAGCGCGTCGTCGCGCACGACGCGGCGACCCCGCCTCCCGGGCCAGGCGGAGCCCTCGACTCCCTTCGCTCGCAGCTCGAGGCGGAGCGGCAGGCACGCGAGGCCTTGGCGAGAGACCTCGCAGCGCTCCGCGAACGGGTAGACGCCCTCGGGCGCGCCGGTAGCCCGGATCCGGCGCGGCGGGCGGACGGCACGCCTTCCGCCGACCCTGCCGTCGCACGCAGAGCGGACGACCCGCGGAAGGCGTCAGAGAGGCCGGAGGAAGCGAATCCGGCCCAGGCTGCGCGGCCATCGCCGACCTTCGACACCGAGGCCCTCGTCGCGGCAGGTGTCGATCCGCGCGAGGTGACCGTGCTCCACGACCGATGGCAGCGCCATCAGATGGACAAGCTCTACCTCAACGACCAGGCGATGCGCGAAGGATGGCTCATGACCCCACGTCATCGCGACCAGCATCTGGCCCTCGATGCGGCCTTCCGCAAGGAGATCGGAGAGGACGGCTACGATGCATACCTCTTCGCCACCGGCAGCGACAACCGCGTCGTCGTCCGCGACGTCTTCTCCGCGTCGGTGGCAGATCGACTCGGCCTCGAGGTAGGCGACGAGATCCGCCGCTACGACGGATCCCCCGTCCACACGCCGCAGGACCTAAGCCTCGCTACGTCGTCGGGAAAGGCCGGCGAGCTCGTCCCGATCGAGATCGTTCGTGGCGGGCGGAGCATCCGGCTCCGCATCGAGCGCGGCCCGATCGGCGTTGCCATCGAGGGTGCGCGGCGCCCGCCGGACGCCCGGTAACGCCTCACGCAAGAGGTCGGATCAGCGGCGCAGCAGACGAAGGATCGGCCCCAGCCGCAGGGGCTTGCCCCGACCGACCACCTGCCACCAGAAGAGCACCGTCCACGCGCCCGCCGCCGTGAGCGCACACGCCACGGCGAGGGCCACCCGCGCCCAGTGCGGATCGCGCTCCGGCAGGAGGATCGCCGCACACAGCGACATCGCGACCGCAAACGCTGCGAGGCCGATGCGCCCGGGCATCTGGTGCAGCAGCGCCGGCATCTCGTCGAGAGCGGGTGTCACGGCGCGCACCTGCAGGTTTCCGGTTTCGACGTCGTGGAGCACCTGATCGAGCTGCGCCGGAAGCCGGGCCACCAGGGCCGCCAGCTCGGTGGCTTCGCCGGCGAGGTTCTGGAAGAGGGCCCCCGGAGACAGCCGCCTCGCCAACACCTGCTGGACGTAGGGCCGCGCGATGCCGGCGATGTCCGCCTCGGGATGGAGATTCCGGACGAGCCCCTCGATGGTCGTCGTCGCCTTCACCAGGATCGAGTATTCCGGAGCGAGCTTGATGCGGAAGCGCTGCGCCGCCTCGGCAAACTCCTGCGCGAATCCGGCCGAGTCGACGGCGGCGAGGCTCTCGACGGCGAGATACTTCTGGCGGATGCGCTCGATCTCGGCACGCAGGTCGGCGAGGCTGACGCGCTGGGTCGGCGTTCCCATGCGGAGCAGGACTCGCGCGATCGATGCCGAGTCGCCGGTCATGGTGGCGAAGAGAAGCGTCATCAGGTCATCGCGCTGGGCCTGGGTGAGGCGGCCCACGAGGCCGAGATCGATCAGACACAGGGTTCCCGACCCGTCTGCGAGGATGTTTCCAGCGTGGGGGTCGCCGTGGAAGAACCCATCGACGAACACCTGCTTGCAGGCAGCGTGGATGACCTCGTCGACGGCGTGCCGCGCCGCAGGACTTCGCGGCTCGAGCTTGCGCAGCGCCACGCCCTCGAAGAGCTGCATGGTGAGGACCGTGCGGCACGAGAGCTCCGGGTGGGGACGCGGCACGGTGACGCGGCGCTCGGAATCGAGCAGTTGCCGGGCCGCCAGCAGGTTCGAGAGCTCCTCGCGGAAGTCGAGCTCGCGTAGGAGCCCCTTCTCGAACTCGGTGACCACGTCCGAGATCCCGAGGAGCTGCATCTCGTCGATGCTCGCCTCCAGCACCTGCGCCGCCAGGAACAGGAGGTCGAGGTCGCTCCGCATGATGGCTTCGATGCCCGGGCGCTGGACCTTCACCACCACGCGTTCGCCGCCGAGGGTCGTGGCAAGATGCGTCTGTGCGATCGATGCCGTCGCCAGGGGCTCCTGAGAGAAGTCGGCATAGAGGTCGCCGAGGCTCGCGCCGAGGCCCGCCTCGACCTGGTCGCGCACCGCTCCGAAGGGCAGCACGGGCGCCTGGTCCTGCAGCGTCTCGAGGGCGGCGATCCACTCTGCCGGGAGCAGGTCCCTGCGCATCGAGAGGATCTGCCCGAGCTTGATGAAGGTCGGACCGAGCGCGCCGAGGAGTCTCGCGAAGCGCTCGGCGGGCGTCGCATCGCCGAGCGCCGCGTCGCCTTCGGGCGGGGTTTCGCTCGTGAACAGGCGAAGGCCGAGCGGCGTTCGCATGAGCAGCTCGCCAAAGCCGTGGCGCGAGACGACGGCCGCCACCGTCCGCAGGCGGCCGAGGTCACGGATCGCGACGCCTACGAGGGACGGCCGTTCGTCCGGGCTCATACCGCGACGGTACCGCAGCACCGCTCGCGTGCGTCACCTCAGTCGCGCGGCTCCGCCGGGCACCAGAGCGCGAGCATCCGCAGGAGTGCGCTCTTCTCGACCGGCTTGCTGAGGTAGTCGTCCATCCCGGCCGCGAGACACGCGTCCCGGTCGGTGTTCATCGCGTTCGCCGTGAGGGCGACGATGGGGGTGTGGCGCCCTCGAGACTCGCGTTGCCGGATGAGCCGGCTCGCATCGATGCCGTCGAGCTCGGGCATCTGGCAGTCCATCAGGACGAGGTCGTAGGGCCGATCGGCATGCATTTGCACCGCCTCCCGGCCATTCACGGCGAGGTCGACCTGGCAGCCTGCGCCCTCGAGCAGGCGGACCGTGATCTTCTGGTTGATGGCGTTGTCCTCCGCCAACAGTACGCGGACTCCCGGTCGCATGGCGCGTTCCGGGATCGGCCGGCGGTCCGAGATGGCGGCCGCCGCCTTGGACGTCCGCAGCGGCAATCGGACACGGAACGTCGAGCCTGCGCCGAGCCTGCTCTCGAGTGTGATGGTGCCTTGCATGCACTCCGTCAGCTCGCGAACGATGGCGAGTCCGAGGCCCGTCCCTCCGAAGCGACGCGTCGTCGAATCGTCGGCCTGGGTGAACTTCTCGAAGATCCGTTCGGCCACGTCGTCGGCGATCCCGATCCCCGTATCGATCACCTCGATCCAGAGGCGCGTCCAGTCCGGACCCTGCTCCTCACGCGAGACGGTGATGGTGACGGAGCCGCGGCTCGTGAACTTCACCGCGTTGCTGCCGAGATTGAGGAGGATCTGACGCACACGGACCGGATCTCCCACGAGTCTCCGTGGGACATCGGATGCGATTTCTGCCTGGAGTGCGATCCGCTTGTCGCGCGCCTGGGGCTCGAGGAGCGCGACGACGTCGCCCGTGATCTGCGCGATGTCGAGGTCGGCCTCTTCGAGGGCGAGGCGGCCTGCTTCGATCTTCGAGAGGTCGAGTACGTCGGATAGCAGCTTCAGCAGCGAATCTGCGCAGCTCGTGAGCGTTCGAACCAGATCGCGCTGGTCGTCATCGAGGTTGGTATCCTCGAGGAGCCCGGCCATGCCGATGACGCCGTTCATCGGCGTTCGCAGCTCGTGGCTCATGTTGGCGAGGAACTGCGACTTGGCCCGGGTCGCCGCCTCGGCACGGTCCTTGGCGAGCCGCAGCTCCGCCTCGGTCAGCTTTCTCGCCGTGATGTCGTGGAGGACGAGCAGGACGCCGGTCCGGTCTCCCTGGGGGTCGAAGAGCGGCGAAGCCTGGACGTCGAAGCTCCGGGGTGGGCTCTCGAAGGCGAGCTCGCGATGCGTTTCGGCGTTCGCGGACAGCAGCTCGAGGAGCGCCGGATGCGCGGGGAGGACCTCCGCAGCGTCCTGTCCGGAGGCGACCATCCCGGGAAGGCCGATGAGGCGCGCTGCGGCTGGATTCGCGTCGACGATGCGGCCGTCGACGTTGGCGACGAGGATGCCGTCGGCCATCCGGTCGATCAGCTGGCTGCGTGCGGCGGGGCCGAGGCTCCACATCCCCCGGTGCAGCATTCCCCAGGCAAAGGCGGCGCACGAGAACGCGAACGCAATCGGAGTGAGAGCGAGCCCGGGAACCGGCCCCGTCCGGGTGACGTCGACGATGCTGGTGGCGACCGGCAGGAGGATCCCCGAGGTGACTGCGATCGCCTCGGCGCGGTGAAGGCGCCACTTCCGTGCGTAGTCCGTGAGGAGGAGGCCGAGGGCTGCGGCGAGGGTGCCGTACGCCTGGATCATGTAGACCGGGAACAAGGGACCCCGGTCGGGGATGAACGCAGTCACGGGCGCCGTGGAGAGATGGTACCCGCTCCAGAAGAGAAAATGGAGATCGTTCGTCACGACGACGACGTAGAGCGCGGCGGCCGGCAACGCGATGCCGAGCAGGGCGCGCCGTGTCAGCCACTCGTCGCGATGCGTGACCCGGAGCGCCAGGACGAGGAGCGCAGTCGGGAGGCCGAGGATCCCGGCGAAGGCGAAGCGGACGCCGTAGAGCATCGTCTCGAGGTTCGGCGAGAGGAGCTGCAGCTGATACCCGATCAGCCAGATGAGGAGCGAGCCCAGAACCGCGAGCATGGCGCGGGCGACGGGAAGGGACCGCCGCGGCCAGACGTACCCGGCGGTGTTCGCCGCGAGGGCCATCGGCACGAAGAGGGCCGCGGCGTAGAGAACGTTGAGATCCCGCATCCGAGTCGTCTCATCGGCGCAAGCGCCGGATGGCTTGCGCGGGGGCTGGCGCACCTTCCCGAGGGGGTGCAGGCCGTGCGCAGTCCGACCGGTCAGCGACGCAGGATCGATCCCAGGAGGCCGCGGAAGATCTGCCGGCCGATCTGCGTGCCTACGCTACGCGCAACGCTCTTCAGCATCGCCTCTCCGGCAGACTCGCGGGTCCGGGCGCGCACCGGTGGTGAGGGCGCCTGCGCAGGCGCCTGCGGCGGAGGAGCGGGCGCAGCCTTGGAACGCGCCGCCAGCATCTCGAACGCGCTCTCCCGGTCGAGGGGACGGTCGTAGGCCGCCCCGACCGGGCTGTGCGCCATGACGGCCAGCCGCTCGGCCGGCGTCACGGGCCCGAGACGTGACTCGGGCGGACGAACCTTCGCGCGTTCCACCACCGAGGGAGCGCCACCGGACTCGAGGAACGAAACCAGCGCCTCGCCGACCCCGAGGCTCGTGATGGCCTCGGCCGCGTCGAGCGCCGGGTTCGGACGGAAGGTCTCGGCCGCGACACGGACCGCCTTCTGGTCCCGCGGTGTGAACGCGCGAAGGGCGTGCTGGACGCGATTGCCGAGCTGCCCCAGCACCTCGTCCGGCACGTCGAGCGGGTTCTGGGTGACGAAGTAGACGCCGACGCCCTTCGACCGGATGAGCCGGACCACCTGTTCGACCTTGTCGCGAAGCGGCTTTGGTGCGTCTTCGAAGAGCAG
Organism: uncultured delta proteobacterium; assembly: GCA_963710635.1. Classification (GTDB taxonomy): domain Bacteria; phylum Myxococcota_A; class UBA9160; order UBA9160; family UBA9160; genus MYXO. The sequence goes on along the minus strand of CAVQAY010000001.1, from coordinate 1,026,459 downwards.
GTGCGCCTCGTCGAAGAAGAAGACGAGCCTCGGCTTCTCCGGGTCGCCGATCTCGGGGAGCTGCTCGAACAGCTCCGACAGCAGCCAGAGCAGGAACGTCGCGTACAGACGCGGGCTCTGCATGAGCCGGTCCGCCGCGAGCACGCTCACGATCCCCCGGCCGTTCTCGTCGACCCTCATCAGGTCGGCGATCTCGAGCGCCGGCTCGCCGAAGAAGCGGTCGCCGCCTTGCTGCTCGAGAACCAGGAGCGCACGCTGGATGGCGCCGACCGACGCCGTGCTGACGGCGCCGTAACGGATCGTGAGCTGCTTGGAGTTCTCGGCGACGTGGCCGAGCAGGGCCCGCAGATCCTTCAGGTCGAGAAGGAGGAGACCCTCGTCGTCCGCGAGCCGGAAGACGACATTGAGCACGCCCTGCTGCACCTCGTTCAGGTCGAGCAGCCGCGACAGCAGGAGGGGACCCACGTCGGATACCGTCGTCCGGACCGGATGGCCCTTCTCGCCGAAGAGGTCCCAGAACACCACCGGCGATGCCGCAAACGAGAGGTCGATCCCCAGCTCTCGCGCCCGCTCGACCAGCTTCGGCTTCGGCTCCCCGGGCTGCGAGAGTCCGGCCAGGTCGCCTTTCACGTCGGCCAGGAAGACCGGCACGCCGTGCTGCGAGAACCCTTCGGCCAGGACCTGGAGCGTCACCGTCTTGCCCGTGCCGGTGGCTCCAGCGACGAGGCCATGACGGTTCGCGAGCGCAAGCAGGAGGTGCAGGGGGTGCTCTCCCCGCGCGACGAAGATCCGAGCCGATTCGCTCACGCCACCCCCTTCGCGGCGCCTCGCCGCGCTCGGATGTACTCGATCAGCATGGGCATCATCGACAGAGCGACGATCCCGAAGACCACCAGCTCGAAGTTCTCCTTGACGATCGGAATCTGTCCGAACGCGTAGCCGGCGAGCGTCAGCGAGACCACCCAGGTGATCGCGCCCGTCACGTTCCAGACCGCGAAATGGCGGTAGTCCATCTGGCCGATCCCCGCGACGAAGGGCGCGAAGGTCCGGACGATCGGGACGAAGCGCGCGAGGAAGATCGTCTTCCCTCCGTGGCGCTCGTAGAACTCGTGGGTACGCTGGAGATGCTGGGGGTTCAGGAACCGGGAGTTCTCGCTCGCGAACACCGCCGGCCCGAGGTAGCGCCCGAGCGAGTAGTTCACCGCGTCGCCGGCGACCGCCGCCACGATCAGCAGGAACATCACGAGCGGAAGGCTCACGGTGGCGTCGGCCACCGAGCACAGCGCCCCGACGGCGAAGAGCAGCGAGTCGCCCGGAAGGAACGGCGTCACGACGAGCCCCGTCTCGCAGAAGACGATCGCGAAGAGCAGGACGTAGAGCCACGGGCCCATCCAGCCGGCCCACTCGTTCAGGTGGCGGTCGAGGTGCAGCACCACGTCGATCAGCTCTCGCAGCAGATCCAAGAAGGTCTCCTTCTAGGCGGCGGCTCGCCGCTGGATGCGGCCGGCGCGCCGGTCGTCCCATGCGAGCACTGCCGGCAGTACGACCACGTAGCTCACGAACGTCGCGGCGACACCCAGGGTCAGGAACTTGCCGACGGCGGCCATTCCGCCGTGAGGCGCGAACCCGAGGCTTCCGAAGCACAGCACCGTCGTGAGCGCGGCGAAGAAGACGGCTCTCGCCGTGCTGGTGGCGAGCACGTCCTCCTCCTCCGGGTTCGTCCGGTGGCGATGCACGAGATGAACGCCGTTGTCGATCCCCATCCCGAGCAGCATGGGCAGGACGATCACGTTGGCGAAGTTGAAGCTGAGCCCGAGGAGGACCATGGCGGCGCACGAGACGACTCCTGCGAGCACCAGTGGGAAGAGCGCGAGGACCGTGTCCCAGATGCTGCGCCAGATCCAGAGCAGGAAGAGCGTGATCGCGACGAACCCGCTGAGGAGGGCCTGCTCCATCGCCCGCGACGTGACGCGGCCCCACTCGAGAAGGGTCACCGCGGGGCCGGTCGCCTCCGGTGCGACCTCGCGAACCGCGTCGACGAACGTCTCGAGGGTCCGGCTGTCGCCGAGGTCGAGCGACGGGATCAACTGGACCCGGGCCCGACCGTCGCGGGCGAGCATCTGACCGCGGATCTCGTCCGGGAGATCTCCCGCGGTGATCACGTCCGGTGCGAGGGCGCGCTCGAGCTCGCGGAGCTGGTCCGGGAGCGAGCCGACTACGTTGGAACGGAAGCGGTCGAAGGCCGGACCCGCGTCCCGGGCGGCGGCTCCCGCGAGGAAGCCCTCGACGGCCGCGCCGAGCCGCCGCGCGCTGGCGTCGAGCGGCGCATCGCCGGCGCCTCCCCCGGCGACCGTGGCGCGGAGGTCTTCGGCGAGCTTCTCCAGGGCAGCGCGCTCCTCGTCTGCCGACGGCGCGATGGCGGCGCCACCGGCCGGAGGGAGCAGCAGCGCCAGGTCGCCGAGCACCTCGCGCTTGGCGTCCTGGTCCCGGGGAACGAAGTCGGAGAGCGTGACGACACGTTCGACACCGGGGATCGCCGCGAGTCGCTTCGCCTGCGACTCGGCGCTGGCGAGGTCGGAGGCGATGACGTCGACGGTCCAGGGCGTCGTCCCGCTGCGGGAGACCAGGTCTTCGAACGCCTGGACCGACTCGGTGGAAGGATCGCGCAGGTGGAGGGCGTTGTGGTCGAAATGGATCCGCGGAAGGAGCACGAGCGATGCGAACCCGAGAGCGGCCGCGGCGATCCGGATCGGATGCGCCCACGTGACGGGAAGATGGCGAAGGCGCGAGAGCCAGGGAGGCGCCTTCGGAACGAGCTTCGGGCCCGTCGGCGCCGTGAGGCTGAGGATCGCCGGGAGCAGCGTGAGGCTCGCCACCAGACTGAGCACCACCCCCGCACCCGAGATGATCCCGAGCTGGGCCACGCCCCGGTAGTCACTGGGCGCGAAGACGAGGAACCCGATCGCCGTCGTTCCGGCGCTCGAGATGAGCGAGCTCCCGATGCTGCGACCGGTCCCCTCGATCGCGTCGGCACGGGACCTCCCGCGTGCGGCGAGCTCCGCATACCGCATGCACACGTGGATTCCGAACTCGCCGCCGAGCCCGACGATCAGTACGTTGAACGACGCAGAGACCTGGTTCAGCTCGCCGATCGCCGCTGCGGCGAACGCGTTGGTCCAGACGAGCGCCGCCACCAGCGACGCAACGAGGGCCCCCACCAACCGCACCGATCGCAGGCCCGAGTAGATCGCGAGCGCGAACAGCAGAAGAGCAGCGAGCGCGATGAGGAGCGACTGCCGCTGCACCACCTGCTGTTCTTCGAGGTTGAGGATCAGGTCGCCAGTGATCCGAACGGTGATGTCGCCCTGCGAGTCGAGACCGAGCTCGCGCACCGCATCGCGAATCGCGTCGACGGCGGGCTGCGCGAACAGGATGTCGTGGTAGTCCACCTTCGGCCGGAGCATCACGACGCGGTGCCGTGCCTCTTCGGAGAGCGAGCCGCCGATGAGGGCATCACCCCACGGATCTGGCGCCGGGCGTCCGGCGGCAGCGGCCTCCACCGCAACACTCACCCGATCGAGGGCTGCCGGAAGGTCCATTCCGACATCGGCTCCGTTCCGGCTCTCCGAGAGCGCTTGGCCGAGGAGCCGGGAGATGCCGACGACGCTCTGGTCGCGCGCGATCTCTGCGAGGAATGGCTGGACGGCGCTCAGCCGATCGGCGAGCCGTTCGAGCTCCGCCTCGTCGAGGAAGAGCAGCGCGTTCCGGCGGAAGAACTCGCCGCCTCCTACCACCACGGCGCCATCGAAGATCTCGCGGCGCTCGGCGAGGCGTGACGCCAGGGCGTCGGCGGCGCGCCCCGCCGACGATGCGCTGTCGCCGTCCACCAGTACGAGCACCGACGTGTCGAGGGCCCGGAAGCTCTTCTCGAGATCCGCCTTGCGGACCAGGAACGGGAGATCGGGGCGTACCAGGGCGTAGAGGTCGGCGTTCACTCCCAGGTTGAGGGCGGCGTAGACGCCGAGCACGACGGTCACGACCGCCGAGAGGGCGAGGACCGGCTTTGCGTGCCGATCGACGCCGGCGATCCAGCGCGCCGCCAGGTCGCTCAGCCGCTCGTCGAAGCTTCCGGGCATGCAGGGGCTCCGCTCGGGCCGCGGCGGCTCGTGATGCGGTGGCAGCAGCGGCGCGAAGGCATAGCAGACGCCGCTCCCGCAGGCCGGCCGCGGCGCGGCCTCCTGGAGATCCGCTCATCGGGCCGCTTCGCGCCGTACGTAGACTCCGTCGAAGCGCGCCGGAGCCGCGCACTCTCCGGTCTGGTTGGCGAAGAGCAGCCGCCCCACGAGGCGGAGCGTCACGCTGCAACCGCTCCCGAACTCGTCGGTGACCGTCAGCGCCTGGCCGATCGGGCGCGCTGCTCCGTTCAGCCATGCGGCCGCGTCGGTCGGTATGCCTTCGCCCGCGAGCGCAGTTCCCTCCACCTCGAGAAGCCCCGGCGAGACACCCGGACGGATCGAGAACGCACCGGCGCCGCCGACCCAGGCTCCCGGCCATTCGTCGAGCGGCGGGTCGGGGTCGACATCGGCCGTCCGAACGCTCCTGCGCGGGAGCCAGCCGACGCTCTTGACGGCTCCTCCAGCGGTTCGCGCCGCGCAGACGAAGTGGAGGAAGCCGTGGGAAACGATCAGCGATTCCTGTGGCTCGAGAGCCGTGCCGATCCGGCAGGTGTCGCTCGATCCGGCAGGACATTCTCCTTCGTCGGCCAGGAGGAACAGCGGCGGATCCCCGCTCGCGAGACGTGCGGTTCCCAATCGAAGGGGCACTCCTTCGCGGACGAAGCTCCCGGCGCGGCAGCTCGTCTCCGGGATCTCGTCCACCTGGGCCTGCGAGCGGGCCGGCGCCGCCAGCAGGATGGCGAGAGCCCAAGCGAAACCCGTCCGCGTCATGTGCGCCGCCTCGCCTTCTCGCTCGAGAGCTGCCGCTGGAGCAGCGGGCGGCAGAATACGTCCTTCTCCCAGAGCTGCTTGCACGCCGAGCTGGCCTCGGGCCGGGAGAGACCGCTGATCGCCGCCGTGAAACCGCGGGCGTCGTCGCGATTACGTTCCGCAACCAGGGGGCTGCCGCGCCGCGCCGCCGGCGCGAGGCGGCCGCTGGCCGAATCGATTGCTGCGCGCGCCTTCTCGCGGCTGGCGAAGGTGCCGAGGAGCATCACCCAGCGCTCACCAGCGCCCCCCGCGGCCGGAGCCCCTCGCGACGCCGTGCAGACGTCGGCCGGAAGCACGTGCGGCGGGCTCGCGACGGCTTCGGAGAGATCCGACACCGAGCGCGACCCCGAAGGGCGAGACGCGAACCCCGCCGAGAGCAGCCGGGCCGCCAGCGCATTGCGCTCGCCGCGGCTCTGTCCGCCGAGGACGACGGCGATGATGCGGCGCGCACCGCGTCGCGCGCTCGCCACGACGTTGTATCCCGAGTCGCAGGTGAAGCCCGTCTTCACGGCCTCGGCTCCCGGGTAGCTCGTGAGGAGGCCATTGATCGTCGGCCACGATTGGCCGTCGTAGGTGACGGCCGGCGCCGCGAAGAGGTCGGCATGCTGCGGGAAGCGGTCGAGCATCGCCCGCGCGAGGACGGCCATGTCGCGAGCCGTCGTCACCTGCGCGGCGTCGGGTAGACCCGTCGCGTTGCGGAAGCGGGTGCCGGCCATTCCCAGGGAGACTGCCTTCGCCGTCATCTGCCCGGCGAAGACCGCCTCGCTGCCTGCGACGCGCTCGGCGAGCACCACCGCAGCATCGTTGGCGGAGCGCTGCAACACCGCGAGGATCGCCTCGCGGGTACGGATCGTCTTGCCGGCGCGCAGACCGAGCTTGAACTCCGACTGGCCCGCAGCGGCGGGCGAGATCGGGAGCGGCTCGCCGAGGGAGAGCCGCCCGGCTTCGACCGCTTCGAGCGCCAGGTAGACCGTCATCAGCTTCGTGAGGGAGGCGGGATGCCAGCGGTGGGCCGCCGCGGCCTCCTGGAGGACCGCACCGGTATCGCCGTCCACGACGATATGGGCCGGGGCCGCCTCGACCCGCGCCGCGAGAGGCGCGAGGCCGACAGCCAGGAGCAAGGCTGCGGTGATCCGTCTTCGGAGGGGCATGGGCGTCTCGCCTTCCAGCATATGTCGTCGAGGGCCGGCGCGGTTGCGCCGCCGCGAACCCCGCTGATCGAAGGGACGGGCCACCGACTCGAGGCGGGTCCGAGGGTTTCGAGGGGGTCGCTCAAGTCTCCCGCGCAACCTTCCGCAACAACTGTGCGAATCACCGCCGGATTGGCGGGCAGCCTCGACCCCTCGGGGGCAGGCAGGGCGCGTGCGGGGCTGCCGCAGCGCGTACGCAGCCCGCGGGAGGCGGCAACGAACGAAAGGGGGGATCCCATGCGCGAGCTGGCCCTGCTGCTCCTCGTCCTCGGGGCGATCTCGGCCGGACGAGCATCGCACGCGGAGGAAGGCTGCCGCGCGACGGGCAACGAGTCGGGGGTCGTCGCCGTGTGCGGTGACACGCGCGAGATCGACGCCGACTCCCTCGAGGACGCCCCGCCGCGCCCTCCTGCGCAGCGGGTTCCGGCGTCTCCAGCGGGGCTTCCCGGCGATGGCCTTGCGAGCGGCTCGAAGCCGATCGGCCCTGCCGATCGCGACAACGTACCGCGGGGGCGTAACTACTGATGCTGCGACGATCCCGTCTGCGCAGGAAGGCCGCGATTCGTGGCGCGCGGCGAAGGCTCGTTCGCAGGCTTCTCGGCCTCGGTCTCGGGATCGCCGCCCTCGTTCCCCCCGCGTACGGACAGGACTCCGACGCCGTCTGCGGCGACGACGCCGCACGGCTGTGCGCGAGTTCCGGTCCCAGCCGGGGCGCCCGGATGCGGTGCTTGAAGGAGCACCTGGAGGAGCTCTCGGAGGGTTGCCGCGCCCTGCTCGGCGAGCCCCAGCAGCGGCGCGCCGAAGCGGGCGAGGCCTGCGGGGAGGATGCCGTCCGTCTGTGCCCGGGCGTCCAGCCGGGCCGGACGAACATGGGGCTCCTGAACTGCCTGCGGGCGAATGCCGATTCCCTCTCGGAGGAGTGTCGCGGTGCGATCGATGCGCTGCCGGGTAGGAAGCGCGACGGCGCGCCTCCCGGCGTGTGAGATCCTCTCCCGGCGTCTCCCCACACGAACCTCCCGACATCGGATAGAGTCGCATCCGGGGAGGGACGCCGATGTCGGCTCGATCGGCGACGGGAAGCAATGCCCGGGCCTTCGCCGGGCTTCTCGCGATGGCGATCCTGCTCTCGGGGTGCGGCTACAACCAGCTCCAGGCCGAGGACGAGGCCGTGAAAGCCGCCTGGAGCGAGGTCGAGAACCAATACCAGCGGCGGGCAGATCTGGTTCCGAACCTGGTCGCGACGGTGAAGGGGGAGGCGAGCTTCGAGCGCGGCACGCTCGAGGCCGTGGTCGAGGCTCGTTCGAAAGCGAGCAGCATCCAAGTCACGCCCGAGCTGGTGAACGACCCCGCCGCGTTCCAGCGCTTCGAGGCGGCGCAGGGCGAGCTCTCGAGCGCGCTATCGCGCCTGCTGGTCACCGTCGAGCGCTACCCGGAGCTGAAGGCGAACCAAGGCTTCCGAGATCTGCAGGCCCAGCTCGAGGGCACCGAGAACCGCATCGCCGTGGCGCGACGCCGCTACGTCGACGCCGTCCGCCAGTACAACACGATGGTGCGCTCGTTCCCGACGAACCTCACTGCGAGGTTCCTCCTCGGCCTCGCCGTGCGGCCCACGTTCGAAGCGCGGCCCGGTTCGGATCGGCCTCCGGAGGTGGAGTTCTGACCGGAAAGGGTCTGCGGGCCGCTGCGACGGCGGCCGTGATCCTCCTGCTCACGGCGACGGCGTTCGCCCTCGACGTTCCGCCGCTGGGCGGCCGGGTGAACGATCTCGCGGGTCTCCTCCCGCGCGATCGCGCCGAGGCCCTCGAGCGAAGGCTCGCGGACTTCGAACGCGAAACGTCCCATCAGATCGTGCTGCTGACCGTGCCATCTCTCGACGGGGAGCCCATCGAGGACTTCTCGCTGCGGGTGGCCGAAGCCTGGAAGCCCGGCCAGGGAGGCGCCGACAACGGGATCCTCGTCGTGATCGCGCCCGCGGATCGGACCGCCCGCGTCGAGGTGGGGTATGGCCTCGAAGGCGCGGTGCCCGACGTTGCCGCGAACCGGATCCTCCAGGACGAGATGTTCCCGCTCTTCCTCCAGGGGCGGATGGCCGACGGCGTCGAGAGGGGCGTCGCCGCGCTGATCGACGCGGCGAAGGGCGAGGTGCCCGCGACGCGAGAGCGGCGCTCCCCGGTGGCGCACGATTCGGACCCGGTCTCTTCCCTGCTCTTCGCAGCCCTCGTCGGGGGCCTTGCGGGCTCTCCCCTGCGGCGCGGCCGGGCACGGCCCGCGGGCGCCCTGCTGGGCGGCGGCATCGCCGGAGGCGTGGCCTTCTGGATGCTGACGTCCCTCCCCGCCGCCGGCGTCGCCGCCCTTCTCGGCGCGGTGCTGGCGCTCGTCGGCCCCGGGGCGGGAGGACGCGCTGCGCGAAGCCGCTACGGCTACGGCCGCCGCGGCTTCGGGAGCGGCGGATGGGGCGGCGGCTTCGGAGGCGGAGGCTTCAGTGGGGGCGGAGGCAGCTTCGGTGGCGGCGGCGCCTCGGGACGCTGGTGAGGGCCGACCGATGAAGCCCAGCGAGATCGTCCCTCCCGACGCGCGCCTGCGACTCGAGGAGGTGATTGCGGGCGTCGAGCGCCGCACCGCCGGAGAGATCGTCGTCGTCGTGGTGGCGGAGTCGGCGGACTACGCGACCGTGCCCTGGAAGCTCGGAGCGGCGTTCGCAGCGGCCGCGCTCCTGGGAGCGTCGCTTGTCGCTCCCGGGCTTCCGATCTCGGTCCTCCTCGCGGCGCAGGTGGCCGCGCTCGCCGCCGGCCTCCTCGTCGGCCGGACGGCGACCATCCGACACCATCTGGTGTCAGACGAGGTCCAGGACGCATTGGTCGCCGAGTACGCGCGGCGCAGCTTCGCCGAGCACGGCCTCGCCCGTACCGCAGGCCGGACGGGAGTCCTGATCTTCGTCTCGCTCCTCGAGCGACGTGTAGTCGTTCTCGCCGACGAAGGGATCCACCAGGTCCTTGGCCCCGGTGAGCGGTGGGAGGACGTCGTCGCCCTTGCCCTCTCCGGAATTCGCGACGGGCGCGCCGCGGAGGGGCTCGAAGCCGCCGTCCGGCGCTGCGGAGAGATCCTCGCCGCGCACGCACCTGCTCCACGGGACGACCGCGACGAGCTCCACAACGCCGTGGTATTGGAAGACTAGACTAGGCCTCGCGCGCGGTGCGTTCCGCGAGGCGCTCCCGCGCCTCGTCCCGGAGCGCCGCCACCGCCTCGCGTACCCGGTCACGGAGCCTGCCGCGGTCCTCGACGGCGAGGCCCGACGTCTCGATGGGCGATCCCACGGCGAGGACGACCGGCGCGCTCCGGAGCCGTGCGGTGCGTTTGGGCCAGACGGCGAAGGTGCCCGCCAGCGCCACCGGAAGCACCGGAAGACCGGCGTCGATGGCGGTCGCGAACGCGCCGAGCTTGAAGGGAGCGAGGATGCCGTCCCTCGAGCGCGTGCCTTCGGCGAAGAACAGGATCGAGACGGCAGGATCACGGGCCTCCATCCCCTTCTTCAGGCGCTGCGTGTCTCCCGACGTGTCCGACCGCACGACCTTCACGTTTCCGGTCCGCAGGAGCGCCGATCCGAAGACCGGGATCCGTGTCAGCTCCTGCTTTGCGACGAACCGGATCATGAGCTGGGGGAGCCCGACGACGATGCAGAACGGGTCCCAGCCGCTCTCGTGATTGCAGACCAGGACGTACGCCCTCCCTGGGACGGCGTTCTCGGCGCCGCGTACCTCGAGCCGCGTTCCGCCGATGCGGAGGAACAGGCGCGAGAGCGACACGTAGAGCGGCTGCACCCCGCGCGCGCTGGCGCCAAAGAGGACGAAGAGCAGTGCGAGCGCGCTGTAGAGGATGAGGGCGACGCACAGGAGCGGCACGCCGAAGATCGTCCGGAGCAGCGTCTTCATGTTCGCGACGGCCACCATGTCCACCATCCTACGCGTCGCCCCCGCCGGATGACACACCCACCCGCCCGCCGTGGCGCAGTGCCCCGAACCGGCTCTGCACCCGAAGTGGCGCCGCGGAGACCCGCTATCCTCGAACCCGCTGTCGTTCCGTACCGCCGGGAGGGGCCCCATGGGTCTGCCCGGGAGGGGGAGTGCCGGCGGCCGCCGGTCGAATCGGACGGCCGGGAAGCGACGTCGAAGAAGGCAAGCAAACGAAGGCAAGCAAAGGTTCGGCGGGGGGCGTGTCGATACCCCACCGCGAAGCCGGCCAGGGATGCCGGAGGGGAGGGAAGGATCATGCATCGAAGTCTGGCTCTGCTCGCGGCTGCGGCCCTGGTGACCAGCGCGTGCACCACGACCCAGGAACGTGTCCAGAACCGTGTGGATCCGGTGAGCGTCACCGACAACGAGCGCTACCAGCAAGATCTCGCCGAGTGTACCCGCCTGGCCGACCAGGCCCAGACCGAGACCTACCGCGAGGGCGCCACCCGCGGAGTCGTCGGCGGCCTTCTCGGCGCGGCGACGGGAGCGGCCATCGGCGCTGCCGTGGGCGGCGGCTCGGGTGCGGCGACCGGAGCCGCCATCGGAGGAGCCACCGGCGTCGTGGGCGGCGCCGTCACGACCCAGGGCCACCGCGACGAGGTGATCCGCAACTGCCTCCAGAACCGGGGCTACAAGACGCTGTACTGATCGGCGGGCCGCGCGCACGGTACGCTCCGCGTGCCCCATGCCCCCGGCTGCAGGATCTCTTCTCGACCGGATCTCGTCGGCTGCAGGCCGGGTGAGCAGCCGTTACGGGCCGTGGGTTTCGCTCGCGGGCGGCGGAGCGACCGCGCTGCTGTGGCGCGAGGGAATCGACCATATCCGGGCCGCGGTCGTACTCGCGTCGCTCGCCGGATCGATCACGCTGCTGCTGCTCTTCCCTCCCTGGGGCCGGGGCCGGATTCCGGGAATCGGCCGCCACCGTTGGGTGCGCTCTGCCGCTTGGTGGGCGACGGTGAACCTCGCGCAGAACGCGCTGTGGTTCGTGATTCCATTCTACGTACTCTCTACGACTTGGCTCTCGCGCGGCGCCCCGTTCACACTGCTGCTCATCACCCTCGGAATCCTCTCGTGCTTCGATTCCTTCCTGCGCGACCGTGTGCTGCGCGGAGGCGGATCGGCGCTGGCGTTCGTGATTCCAGCGCTGCTCGCGTCCCTCCAGCTCTTCCTTCCGATGCTCACGGGCATTCCGCCCCGCTTCACGATCTTTGCCTCTGGAGCCGTCACCGCCATTGCCGGAGTCGGCCTCGCGTCTCCCGACGCGATCCTGCGCCGGCGAAGCGCAGGCCATCGGCTGCTGGCGACGATGCTCGTTGCGATGCTCGGCGCGCTCGCAGGCCGCTCACTGCTCCCTCTCCTCGCGCCGGCCCCGCTTCGTCTCGTCTCCTCGGGCTTCTCGCTCGGCCGCGACGGGCTCGACCCCGTCTCGCCGGTGCAGACGCTGGTGGCTGGCGCGGCGTCATCGGCCGTCGTCTTCGTGGCGATCGAAGCGCCCCGCGGCCTTGCCGAGACGGTTCGCCTCGTGGTCGACGGAGCGAACCGGCGCGAGACGCGCCCGCTCGAAATCGTGGGGGGCCGCGCCGGAGGCTACCGCCTGTGGGCGCCCGTTCGCGCCGAGGCTCCGGGCCGCGTTCGTGCATGGGTGCTCACCGAAGGCGGACAGATCGTCGGCGAGACCTCGATCGAGGGCGTGGCACCGGACGCTGACCCGTCGATGGCCGTTCCGCCGAAGCGCTGACTTCGCCGGACGACCCGTCAGAACGTGTAGCGGAGGTTGAAGAAGACCTCGTCGCGCTGGCGAACGACGGCGAGACCGTTCTCCACCCAGCTCGTGTAGGCGCCGCGGCCCACGTGGTTGTCGAGGCTCAGCGGGTTCATCGGGTACTCCTTCGCCTGGTAGCGCCCCCAGAAGAGCGCCAACCCGAAGGTGGCCGAGAAGCTCTCGGTGAACCGGAACTGGATTTCCGGAAGAACGGCCCCGGAGTTCGACTGCACGTCGTAGACCCAGGTCATCGACGGCAGCAGGCGGTCCTGGAAATATCCGGTCTGCGCCGTGAAGGTGAACAGGAAGTTCCAGGGCCCGTTGGCGCTGTAGCTGTTCTTGTAGCCCGGAACGTACTGGAAGAACAACTGGGTGTTGAAGAAGAACGTCCGGCTCTGGTTGAGGAAGTTGATGAACGTCGGGCGATCGCCCGAGATCGTGAGGTTGTAGGTGCCCGTCTTCGAGATGCCGTCGAACTCGGCGGCGTTCTCGAAGGGCTCGCGGTTCACCCAGGTGAACTCGACGCTCCAGTTCGACTTCGACCGGTCCTCGGCGAAGTCGGTCGAGAAGCCGAGCACGTTGCGCCGCTGATAGGAGAGGACGACGTCTCCGCCGCCCGCCCACACGAAGTCGCGGCGGCCGAACCGTCCGTTGCCTCCGGCGTTCACCGTGTTGCGCGTCGCCCCGATCACCGCCCAGATCGCACGGATGTTGGAGCAGTACTGCGGCTGTACGAAGGAGCAGCCGCCGACGCGAAAGGCGGCCTGGGGCGACGTGAAGTCGAAGGAGAGCACCGGATCGCGCCCGGGGATCGGCTGATACCCGTCGATCTCGGCGGTGGTCGTGGCGTCCGACAGGCCGACGAGGAGCACCTGGAGATTCCACGAAAGCGCCGCCATCTCGCTCGCCCAGGCGGCGCCGGTGAACGGGTGCCCCTGTGTGTAGAGAACCTTGCCACCGAGGCGGGGATCGCCGATGGCGGGTGCGGCGCCGATACCGCTCGGGTAGCCGACGCTCGCAACGGGGCTCGCCACTCCCTCGGAGTCGACGACCGCTCCGCCGGTCGGGCCCGTGTTCGCGCCGTCCTCCCTGCGCGTATAACCCTCGGCGACCTGGCCGGCGCCCCGACACCCCGGAAGGATTACCTGGCTCCCGTCGGGGAGGATGCGCGTACAGACGGGGCCCCCGGCAAAGCCGGCGGTTCCGGGCTGCGGCCCCATGTCGGCGCGGAAGCCATCGCTCGCCATGCCATCGAAGCCGGCCCACGACTGGACCAGCGCGCTCGCCTCGGCGTTCATCAGATCGACGCCGCCGAACCCGGTTCCCGCAGCAATCCGGTTGGCCGACGAGTCGCAGTTCGTCCCGTAGAAGGCGCCGCATCCGAGGAGCGCCTGCTGCTCGGGCGTCGTCACCTGGGCGACGGTCTGGTTGAGGGTGTGGCTGTTGAACGTGACGACGGAGCCCGCCTGCTGCGGAACGATGGAAGCCGATGCCGGGCCCGATGAGCCCGGTGGCGCCGTAGACGCCCGACCCGGCTTCGTCCTGGGGATCGACGCTCAGCGCCACGAGCGGCGCCGCGATCCGCGATCCGAGGAACTGGTTGCTCGACAGATACCCAATGCCCGTTGGGCTTCCCGAATAGATCAAGCCGAGCAGCTCCGTGACGTTGCCGAAGGGGCCGAGGACCGGCGCCGCGCTGGTGAGTACGCTCTGGGCGCAGACCTGCCGGTCGAGGTTGTTGAAGCCGACGCTCGACGAGCAGACGAACGCGAAGTACTGCTGATTGATGGCGGTGTTGGCGAGGGCGTCGTTGCCGGGGCCGAGGCAGCTCGGCTCGTTGCCCGTCGTACAGCTTCCTGTGGCGCCCATCCGCCGGGGCCGACCCGAAACGGGATCGACGTTGCGCGAGAACGTCGTGAGGCGCGCCTGGTACGGGATCTTCGCGTAGTTGTAGAAGTCGACCAACGCAAAGCTGAAGCTCTCCCAGCGGAACTCGAGGCGAACCCCTCCCTGCAGTCCCTCGACGCTGTTCCACCAAGCGGGTGGGCGGTCCTCGCCGGCGATGCCGAGGGCTGCGATGCCGTGGGCCATGAGGCCGTAGGTCTTGTCGCACACCGGGTTTGGCGTGTACGCCTCGCCACAACGGCCGAGGTCCGCCGGGTAGAAGGCGTCGAGGTCGACGGCCCCCTCGAGGCGTACGTCGGAGAAGGGGCCGACCTCGTAGAACGAGTAGATTGCCCGGGCAGCCCAGACGGGGATCCGCGCTTCCTCCAGAGACGGCAATGATGCAAGAGCCAGATCGTTGGGGTTGAACTGGTCGGTGGTAGCGAACAGCTCGGTCTTGCCCCACACGATCGTCTGCTTGCCGAGTCGCAGGAACAACGAGCCTTCGAGGAGGCTGACGTCGAAGTAGGCTTCCTTCAGCTCCCGGGTCTGCGCCTGGCTCGCGCCGCGATTCCACGCCAGCTCCTCCTGGCTGAAGTTCTGCTGGAAGGGATCGCTGCCGCCGTCGCGCAGGTAGCGCGCGTACTGGGGGCTCGGATAGAAGAGTCCCTTCGCCTCGCCGTCCGGCCCCTGCCCGGGCGCCCAGTTCGGTGCAGGCCGGAAGGGCAGCGCGGTCGAACCACCGAGCCTGGTGATCGGGTTCACGTCTGCCGTCCGGAACGGATTGACGCGGTCCGCCAGCGTCGCCTGCGGATCGATGTCGTCCTTCGGGTCCCAGGGCATCGTCTGGGTTCCCATGAAGTCTTCCGTTCCCCGGACGTTGCGGAAGCCGACTCCGTACCGGAGGTACCGCGCAAAGGTGTAGCGGGCGGGGAGATACTCGACGCCGTTCACGATCGCGCGCACACCGAAGAGCGTGTCGATCGACGGGATCTCGTTGAAGCCGCGGTATCGGTCCGTCCGTGCGGCGAGCTGCGGTGTCGTGTACGGATCATCCGGATATTCCTGGACGGTTGCGATCTCTCCGCTCGGCTGGCGGTCACTGACACGTTCGAAGCGGGCGACGCTCGTGTATCCCGTATTCTTCGCGCCCGAGAGGCGCTCGGGAAGGACGCGAGAGCGGTTGCCGAAGATGTTGGCGCTTCCGGCGAGGCCGCACGCTCGGGTCCACAGGCAGTCGTAGCGGACCTCGGCACGGACGAAGCCCGTGAGCGAGTCGACGAATCCGAATCCGTCGGGTGCGATGTTGAGATCGACCTCGACGGCGAGGACGTTGTACCACTGCGTCAGGTCGAGGTGAGAGTCGAAGTCGTCCGAGATGGTCCGGATCTGCTCCTCGACGTAGCCGTGGATCTCGATGGTCTGACCGAAGAGGTCGATTCCTCGCGCAGCAGGCGCCGCCAGCCACGAGAGGCCTGCGCAAGCCACGAAGAACCACCTGCCGCTTCGAACCGTGCCGTTTCGAACCGGACGCATGCCAACACCTCTCTTCCTGGTGCAAGGTCCCCGCGCAGTTATACGCCGAATCGCCCAGGCGATGCAGCAGGAATTGGCTGCGAGGTGGTTGGATCGCTTCGCGCTGAGTCGCCGAGTCGCACGGCGGGACAGGCCGCCACAGCGCGGCCGCACCACCGCATCCCGGCGGCGCGGGCGCCCGGCGTGCCGGATGCGCCTCCCACCGCGCGTGGCGAAGCCGGACGCTACCCTGCCCGCGCGCAGTCCGTGCGCGAGGAGGTGGCGGCGTGATCGGTCCCCGGCGCATCGCAGCGGCGATGACCACCGCGTTCGTCGCAGCGGTTGCAGGTGGGGCGTGGGCGGACGTGCCTGCCGAGGGAGGAGCGCGCCGCGGGGTGATCGCCGTCGGCCTCGCCGAGACCGACGTCGCTCCCGACCGCGCCGTCGTCCGACTCACGGTTCGGACCACCGCAAAGACTGCGGGGGAAGCCACTCGGTTGGCCGCCGATCGCAGCGCGCAGGTCCTCGATGCGCTGCGGGGAAAGCTCGGGCCCGGAGACCGGGCCGAGACCGCCGGAACCTCGGTGCAGCCCGTCCACGTCTACGAGCAGGGCAAGCCGCCCCGCATCACCGGGTATACCGCCAGCCACGACCTGCGGGCCGTGACCGCACGGATCCAGGAGGTGGGAGCCTTGCTCGATGCAGTGACCACTGCCGCGGAGGTCTCGATCGACTCCGTTCACTTCGAGCTCGGCGATCCGACCCGCGCCCAGGCGAACGCGCTCCGGCTCGCCGCGGAAAACGCCCGGCTCCGGGCACGCGCCATGGCCGATGGCCTCGGACTCGCCCTCGGGCCGGTCTACTCCGTCCGCGAGGTCGGCTCGTCGCCGCCCGTCGCCCCGCGGGCGGACTTCCAGCGGAAGATGATCGCAGAGGCATCGGCCGAGACCGCGGTGCTCCCGCCGCAGCTTCGCGTCCGCGGCGAGGTCGAGGTCGCGTTCGAGCTGGCGCCCGGATCACGACCGTGAACGGGGGCCGTCCGGGCCGCGGCCGGACGGCGCGCCCCCCGCCGCCCGCCACCGAGCCGTCGCCGCTCTTCGCCGTCACCGCGCCCGGACTCGAATCCGTGACCGCCGACGAGCTGCGCTCGCTCGGCATGGCGCAGGTGAAGGCGACACCCGGCGGTGTCGAGTTCGCCGGGGCTCGAGAAGATGTCTGGCGTGCGAACCTCGAGCTTCGTACCGCGACCCGCGTCCTGGTGCGGATCGGGACCTTCCGCGCCACGCGTTTCGACGACCTGCGGCGACGCGCGGCGCGCCTTCCGTGGGAGCGCTTCGTGACGCAAGACAGCGGCCTCTCGCTGCGCGTGACGTGCCATCAATCGCGGCTCTACCACTCGGGAGCCGTCGCCGAGCGCGTCGCGGAGGCAGCGACGGCCCGGCTCGGCTTCACGCCACGAAAGATCTCCGCCCCTGCGCAGTCCCCGGGTGCGGCGGCCGAGGAGGAGCCCGACCCGACGGAACGCGGCCAGCTCGCGCTGGTACGCCTCGACCGCGACCACTGCACGGTGAGCATCGACAGCTCGGGCGACCTCCTCCATCGCCGCGGCTATCGGGAAGCCAGTGGTAAGGCGCCCCTGCGCGAGACCCTCGCCGCTGCGATGCTCCTCGCCAGCGGGTGGGAGGCGCCGGCGCCGCTCCTCGATCCCTTCTGCGGCGCGGGCACCATCGCCATCGAGGCGGCGCTCCTCGCGCGCCGCATCGCTCCAGGCCGGGCACGACGCTTCGCGTTCATGGGCTGGAGCGACTTCGACGCGTCCCGCTTCGAGGCGCTCGTCGCTGTGGCGAGCTCACGGGCCGCAGCAGCAACCTCTTCTCTGGAGATCTTCGCCTCCGACCGCGATCCGTCGGCGATCGCGGCCGCACGCGCCAACGCCCTTCGTGCCGGTATCCTGGACGACATCACCCTCTCCCAGCGGACGCTCTCCGACGTCCGACCGCCGCCGCGCCCGGGATTCGTCGTCACGAACCCGCCCCACGGCGTTCGTCTCTCGCGCGGCGCAGACCTGCGCGACCTGTACGCGAAGCTCGGCCAGGTGCTGCGCGTCCGCTGCCCGGGCTGGCACGTCGCGCTGCTGTGCCCCGGGCCAGGCCTTTGGAACGCAGCGGGGCTCGCGTTCGAGCCGCGTCTGCGGATCCGCCACGGAGGGCTCGGGCTCACCCTCGTGACGGCCGCCGTTCCGGGCGCTGCGTGACGATCCGGCCATGACCGAACCTTCGCCGACGCAGACCCTTCGCGTCCGGAACCTCGTGCTCGGGATTGGCGAGGACGAGCGAGCGCTACGCGACCGGGCGCTCGAAGCGGCTGGCCTCGGGGCCGTAGACCTGCGCGGCTTCCGGATCGTACGCAAGTCGGTCGACGCCAGGCGGCACGGCGGTGAGCGACGGATCCGATTCGTGGTCCAGGCCGATCTGGTGATCGATGCCGCCCTGCGGACGCCGGCGCTGGAGCGCGCGATGCGCGCAGGGCGCGTGGCGCCGGCGCCGGCAAGGGGCCGGCTCGAAGTCGGCGGCCCTCACGCCTCCCTGGTGCGCGCGCGGATCGCGGTGGTCGGCGCGGGCCCGGCGGGTCTCTTCGCTGCGCTCGTCCTCGCTCGCAGCGGCGTTGCCGTCGATCTCGTCGAGCGTGGCCCCGCACTCCGGGAGCGGGGCCGCGCCCTCGCGCGTTTCTCGCGCACCCGGCAGGTCGATCCGGAGAGGAACCTGCTCTTCGGCGAGGGCGGAGCCGGCACCTACTCCGACGGCAAGCTCTACACGCGAATCGATCATCCGCTGGAGGTCCCGATCCTCGAGGAGCTCGTCTCCTGCGGCGCGCCGCCGGAAATCCTCTACGACTCCCGCGCGCACATCGGGACCGATCGGCTGCACCGGATCTTGCCAGCGTTCCGCTCGCGCCTCGAGGCCACGGGCGTCCGCTTCCATTTCGATACGCGGGTCGACGGGCTGGTCGTCGGTTCAGGTACGCCCTTGCGCATCACCGCGCTCCGGACCAGCTCCGGAGAGCTGGCCTGCGACGCCGTCGTCCTCGCGCCGGGACACAGCGCCCGCGACACATGGGATGCGCTCGCGGCAGACGGAGTCGTCCGCGAGCCGAAGCCGTTCCAGCTCGGCGTCCGGATCGAGCACCCGCAGGGCCTGATCGACGCCGGCCGCTACGGCGCCGGGTCCGAGGCGAAGCTGCTCGGGCCGGCCTCCTACACGCTCGTATGTACGGCCGGCGGCGGCATCCCGGCTGCGCACAGCTTCTGCATGTGCCCGGGCGGCCAGATCGTCGCGAGCGTCAGCGCGCCGGATCTGCTCTGCACCAACGGCATGAGCAACTCGCGCCATTCGTCGCCCTTCGCCAACGCCGCCATCGTGACGACGCTCGGCCCGCGAGACTTTGGCGGCGGAGCGGGCGACGGAGTCGCGCTGCAGGAGCGGATCGAGCGGGCTGCCTTCGACGCCGGCGGGGGCGACTACACCGCACCTGCCCAGCGCCCAGCAGACTTCCTTGCGCGCCGCGAGAGCCGCGACCTGGGACGCACGAGCTACCGCTTCGGTACACGGCCCGGTCGGATCGATTCGCTGGTTCCCGCGCCGGTGGCGGCAGCCTTGGCGCGTGCGCTCGTCCGATTCGATCGGCAGATTCCCGGCTTCGCCGGCCCGGAGGCCATGCTGGTGGGTGTCGAAACCCGCAGCTCCAGCCCGGTCCGCCTTCCCCGCGACCCGGAAACCCTCCGCGCGCGCGGCTTCTCCAACCTCTATCCGTGCGGTGAGGGCGCGGGCCATGCGGGCGGCATCACGAGCGCGGCCATCGACGGCGCCCGAGCGGCGCAGGCGCTGCTCCGCTCGGGAAGCGGCGCCGGCGGCTGACGCGCCTGGGCCCGCCGCCGGGCGGGCTCCCGCAGCTCCCCTCCGACACGTCCCGTGCCCAGACCCCGCGCCTCAACCACTGCCAGCGGTCTGCCGATCGGCTGCGCAGGCGGGAAGAGGGTTCCCGGAGGGCCGGTCATGCGCGAGCGCCGGGAGGGGACGGTTCGGACGCCGCTTCACATCCTGCTCGTCGATCCTTGCAAGCAAGACCGCGAGTCGTGCCGGCGACTCATCGCCTCCCGGTTCGAGCAGGATCACGCCATCGTAGAAGCCGGATCGTCGGAGGAGGCGCTCGCCCAGATCGAGGCGGACGAACCCCACTGCGTCGTCCTCGACCATCGGCTTCCTGAACTGGATGGTCTCGCGTTCCTCCTCGCGCTCAGGGCCGCGCACGGTGAGAACGCAGTCCCGGTCGTGATGCTCACGGGCAACGGCAGCGAGCAGGTGGCCGTAGAGGCCATGAAGTGCGGCGCGCAGGATTACCTCCCCAAGGCCACGCTTTGCGCCGAATCGCTTCACCGCGCGATCTGCGGTGCGATGAAGCAGGTGGCGGCGCAGCAGAAGCTCCGGCGATCGGCGAGCACCGACGATCTCACCGGAACCTGCAACCGAAGATCGCTCATGGAGCGACTGCGGGAGGAAGTCGAGCGGTCGCGGCGGCATCGGACGCCCCTCAGCCTCCTCATGCTCGATCTCGATCACTTCAAGCGGGTGAACGACCGCTTTGGTCACCGCGTCGGCGATGCGGTGCTCGAGAACGTGGGGCGGCTGCTCCAGGCGACGCTTCGTGCGGGAGACTTTGCCGGGCGCTACGGAGGCGAGGAGTTCTGCATCGTTCTCACCGACACCCCCCTCACGGGCGCCGAGGTCGCTGCCGAGCGCATCCGGCGTCAGGTTTCGATGCTCGCGGTCCAAGGGCCGAGCGGCGTGGTCGTACGCGTGACGTGCAGCATCGGCGCAGCCCAGGTCGGCGCCGGCCGCGACGCAGCCGAGGCCATCGACCTTGCCGACCGCGCTCTCTACGCCGCGAAGGCGGCCGGGCGAGACCGTGTCGAGCTCGCCCGGCCTCCCATCGCCGTCGCGAGCCCTGCTTGAAGAGCCCGCGCCGGGCGGTCTCGGCGACGAGCGTGGCCGGCGGACCGCCTCGCTCAAGCCGGGGCCGGAAAAGCCCGATCTCGTGCGGAGTCCAGTCCGATTGTTGCTCGCTGTCCTGACCTCCGGCGGATCGCCGGCGGCAGGAGCAGCTCCAGCGCGGAGGGGCCTGGGGCGCCCATATGAACGATCCGGAGCCGATGGGCGCTGGAGGAGGAACCGGACAGTCCGGGGCCGCGGGGGAACCTGCGCCCTCGGACTGGGGCGATCTCGCTGCGCTCCTCGCGAAGGACGGCGCGGTGACCGGCGCCCAGCTCCGGTATGCGGCGCGCGTTCGCACCAAGATCGGTACACCCCGTCCGATGGTGCCGCTGCTCGTCGAGCTCGGCCTCGTCTCGCGCGACCAGCTCCGCGACACGCTACGGGCTCACCGCCTCGAGCTCCGGATCGGCACCCTGCTCGTCGAGCTCGGCCACCTGAGCGAGGATCAGCTCTCCGCAGCCCTCCGGCTCCAGCAGGACTCTGCCGACCCGGGAGCCAAGCTCGGCGAGATCCTCGTGGAGCACGGCCTCCTGGGCGGGCAGGACCTCGCGCGGGTACTCGCATCGCAGCTCGGGGTTCCCTTCGTCGACGTGAGTGAGCTCGAGCCCGATCTCGATCTGCTCTCGCAGGTCCCCCTCGAGACCTGCCGGGAGCACCGCTTCCTCCCCGTCCGCATCGAGGCGGGACGCCCCTTCGTGGCCTTCGCAGACCCACTGGACAAGGGTGACGCCGGGGTGGCACAGGCGATCTTCGGAGACGACCTCTCACCGGCGATCGCTTCCGAGCGCGCTCTCGACGACGCGATCGTCCGTCTCGAGATCGCCGCACGCGTCGCCTCTGGCCCCGACTCCGGCGATCTGGCCGCCGGGCGCGCCCTCGAAGAGATCCTCGACGCTGCCTTCGAACGCTCGGCGAGCGCCGTCCACTTCGAACCCGCTCCGCGGCACCTGCAGATCCGCCTTCGCCGTGACGGGGCGCTCTCGACGCTTCGCGAGCTCCCGGAATCGCTGGTGGACCCGATGATCCGCCTGCTCGAACGCCAGGCTGGCGTCGAGGACGAGCGGGGAGCTGCGCACCGCGACGGAAGCCTGCGCGTCGACCGCGCCGAGCGCTCGTTCGATCTTCGGGTCTCGTTCTTCGCAACCACCTGTGGCGAGAGCGCGGTCGTCCGGATCCGCGACCCACGCCCGCAGCCGATGCCCCTCGATGCTCTCGGCCTGGTTCCGGCCATGCTCCGGCAGCTCGAGGAAGAGGCGCTGTTCGCGCCGGGCGGGCTGTTCCTCCTGACGGGCCCCACGGACTCGGGACGTACCACGACACTTCACGCCTGCGCGTCTGCCGTGGCGGGCCCGGAGGCGAAGGTGGTGCTGATCGAGGATACGCGCGAGACGCGGCTCGATGGCGTGTCGCAAAGCGCCGTCGGACGCTCCGTCCCGCCGCCGCTCGCCGAGCGGATCGCTCGCGCGCTCGAGCACGACGTCGACGTCCTCGCCATCGGCAACCTGCGCGAGCTGGGAGATCTGGAGGCCGCGCTTCGCGCCGCCCGTTCCGGTCCGCGGGTGTTGGCGGTCACCGAGGCCCTCGACGCTGCCGCCGCATTGGCGTCCGCCGTCGCAGTCCAGCCGGGTCTCCCGCCCCAGTCGCTCCTCGGATCGCTGGCCCAGCGCCTCGTCCGCCGCGTCTGCCAGGCGTGCAGCGTGCCCGTGGTTCCCTCTTCGGCGCAGATCCGCGCCCTCGGCTACTCGGTCCAGGGCCTGTCGGGCCGCGGCTTCCGCCGCGGAACCGGCTGTTCCCGCTGCAACGAGACGGGCTACGACGGCCGCATCGGCGTCTTCGAGCTGGTACTGCTCGACGAGGCCGGTCGAGAACACCTGCGGACGGGCGAAGCGCCGTCGCCGCTGCGGCGCCGGGCGGCGCTCACGGGGCCGGCGACGATGCTCGAAGACGGCTTGGTCAAGGCGTCGCGCGGCGTCACCACCCTCGACGAGTTGATCCGCGCAGTTCCCCGTCTGTCGCAGCCACGGCCGCTGGCCGAGATCGAGCGCGCGCTGGGAGAGGATCGGTGAGCAGTACGGGGCCGGACGAGACCACGGAGAAGTCCCTTCTCGAGCGCGTCGACGAGTACCTCCGCGCGCGCGACGTTCATCTGCCCGTGATCGAGCAGATCGGGATGCAGGTCCGCTGCGTCGTCATGTCGGGCGACTTCGACCTGCGCCAGGTCGAATCGCTCATCAACCAGGATCCTGCCCTGGCCGCCGCCGTGCTGCGGGGTGCGAACTCGGCGTTCTACCGTGGAATCCAGAAGGTGCATACCGTGGGCGAAGCGGTGGCGCGGATCGGCGCGCGGCAGGTCGCGAACCTGGTGCTGCTCGAAACCCAGCGCAAGAACTTCCTCTGCGAGACGCGGACGCTCCGCGAGTTCTTCCGTGCGATCTGGCGTCACGCGGTCGCCTGCGCAGCCGGGGCCGAGTGGCTCGCCCGACGACTCCGATTCCAGGAGATCTCGGACCAGGCCTTCGTCGCCGGCCTGCTCCACGACCTCGGGAAGCTCCTCCTGCTGCGCGTGATCGACGTGCTGCAGGCCGAGGATCCGGAGCATGCGTTCACGCCGAGCCTGACGCGAGAGCTGCTCCAGGGCTTCCACGCTTCCCGCGGAGCGGCGCTCATGGAGATGTGGGAGCTGCCCGAGATCTATTGCCGCGTGGCGCGCGAGCACCATTCCGAGACCTTCGATCCCGATGACGTGCTGCTCGTGCTGGTGCGGCTCGTCGACAAGGCGTGCGTACGGCTCGGAATCGGCATCCGCCACGAGCCGGAGATCGACCTGGTCGGGTCGCCGGAGGCAGCCTGCGTCGACGCGTCGGAACTCCTCCTGGCCGAGCTCGAGGTGCTCCTGGAAGATGCCCTCGAGCTGGCCGCCTGATCGCAGCGAGGCAGGATCCCCGCGGGGCTCCAAAGCCGACGCCACCAGACGCGCGAAAAAGGCCACACCCTCACAGGCTTCTTGCTTGCCTCCGGAGGGCGGCGGCTGGCATGCTGCCCCTGCTGCGCCGCGCGCCGACGGGATCGGCTCTCCTTTCCTTCTCTTGCGCAGCCCTGGCTCGTAGGGAACGCCACGCTGGCCGGGCTCGAACCTGCTCACACCAAGGGGAACCGCCATGCGGAGCTGCCGCTCGTCGATACTGGCCGTTGCGACGCTGCTCGCCGTTGCCGGGACATCCGGAGCCGCCGACTTCATCACCTTCGAGTCCGGACCCGTCCGCCCCGTCGCGCTCTCCGCTGACGGCTCCCGGCTCTATGCCACCAACACCCCAGGCGGACGCCTCGAGATCTTCCGCGTCGGCGCGGGAGGGATCGCGAAGACCGGGTCGGTCGCCGTCGGGCTCGAGCCCGTCTCCGTCGCCATCCGCCATCCCGGCGAGGTCTGGGTCGTGAACCACCTGTCGGACAGCGTCAGCATCGTCGACGTCGCGTCCGTTCCGCCGCGGGTGACGCGAACCCTCCTGGTCGGCGATGAGCCGCGCGACATCGTGTTCTCCGCCAACGGCCGCGCGTTCATCACGACGGCGCACCGGGGACAACACCGGGGGGACGCCTCGATCGCCGCCGTTCCCGGCGCGGGCGATCCGCAGCTCACGACCCCCGGTGTCGGACGCGCCGACGTCTGGGTCTTCGACGGAGCGAATCCGGGCCCGGGCTTCGGCGGAACGCCGCTGCGAATCGTCACGCTGTTCGGCGACACGCCGCGCGCGCTCGCCGTGAGCCCCGACGGCAACACGGTCTACGCCGCCATCTTCCACTCGGGCAACCGGCACGACGACGGTCTCCGAGGGAATGGTCTGCGACGGCTTCCAGGCGGCAGGACCCTGCGTGAGCTCGCAGGGGCTCGTCTCTCCCGGAGGCAACCCGGGGCCCGACCGCGACGCAGACGACGCGTCGCCGACGGCGCCCGAAGTCGGACTCATCGTGAAGTTCGACCCGGCATCGGGGCGCTGGGAGGACGAGCGCGCGCGCGACTGGAGCCAGGCCGTCCGGTTCGACCTCCCCGACCGAGACGTCTTTGCCATCGATGCGACGACCCTCGCCGAGACGGACCACTGGGCCGGCGTCGGGACGATCCTGTTCAACATGGCCGTCAATCCCGTGAGCGGGAAGGTCTACGTCTCGAACGCAGAGTCCAGGAACGACGTCCGGTTCGAAGGCCCGGGAGGCTTCGCTGCGGCGTTCAAGCCCGCCGGAGAGCCGGCGAC
The DNA here is from genome assembly GCA_963710635.1 of uncultured delta proteobacterium. Taxonomy (GTDB): domain Bacteria; phylum Myxococcota_A; class UBA9160; order UBA9160; family UBA9160; genus MYXO. Next base: position 1,001,815 of record CAVQAY010000001.1, on the reverse strand, counting down.
GGTCCAGGGGCATCTGGCCGAGTACCGGGTCTCGGTGCTCGACGCGTCCGGAGCGAGCGCGCGGCACCTCAACAAGCACATCGACTACTCGATCCGGCCCGCGCCTCCGGGAACGGCTGCCCACAGCCTCGCAACTCCCCTCGAGATGGTGGTTTCTCCCGACGGGAGCCGGCTGTTCGTCGCGGCGTTCGGGTCGAGCAAGATCGGTGTCTTCGACACGGCGACCCTCGAGAGCGATGCCTTCGACCCTGCGCTCCAGAGCGCGCAGCATCTGCCGGTGACGGGCGGAGGGCCGGCCGGCCTCGTCCTCGACGCGGCGCGCGATCGCCTCTACGTCCTCACCCGCTTCGACAACTCGATCTCGGTGATCGACCTCGCGACGCGGACAGAGACCGCACACGTTCCGCTCCTCAACCCCGAGCCGCCGTCGGTGGTCGAAGGGCGGCCCTTCCTCTATGACGCGCAGGCCACGTCGAGCAACGGCGAGGCCACCTGCTCGAGCTGTCACATCTTTGGCGACATGGACGACCTCGCGTGGGATCTCGGAAACCCGGACGACACCCAGGCGCCGAATCCGATGCCGATCCGGCTCGGCTTCGCAGCGGGCTCGTTCAGCCCGCCGATCAACGGCACCGGCAATACGTCCGAGTTCAGCGCCATGAAGGGCCCCATGACGACGCAGACCCTTCGCGGTCTCGCCCACAGCGGCCCGATGCACTGGCGAGGAGACCGCTCGAACGGGTGCCTCGGCCAGAGCGCGACCGACGAGGATCTATCGTTCCGCAACTTCATCGTGGCCTTCCCCGGCCTCGTCGGAATGGACGTGAGCTTCTCCTGCCCGAACGCGCCGCCGACGCTGCTCGCGGACGTGCAGCGCTTCGCCGACTTCCAGCTCGAGGTGCAGCTCCCGCCGAACCCGGTTCGCGCGCTGTCGAACTCGCTCACGCCCGCCCAGCAGAACGGGCGGAACTTCTACATGGGAAGTCCGTTCACCGCCGGCGGGCCCGATCCGTCGAGCACGGGTGTCGGCGGCGTCACGCTGCCCGGGCGCCGATCGGACGGCGCGAACGCCGACACCTTCGGCTTCACCTGCGAAGGCTGCCACCGGCTCGATCCTGCCCAGGGCTTCTTCGGAACCGACGGCCAGGCGAGCTTCGAACAAGAGGTCCAGATCTTCAAGATCGCCCACCTGCGAAACGCGTATCAGAAGCTCGGCATGTTCGGCATGCCCGACGTTCCGTTCAACAACGCTCTCGAACTGCCCCACCAGGGAGAGCAGGTCCGCGGCTTCGGCTTCCTCCACGACGGCAGCACCGACACGGTCTTCCACTTCCTGCAGGCGACCGTGTTCAACCAGGCGAACATCCTGAACCTCGGCCTTACGGGCTTCGTTGCGGGAACGAGCGGAGACGGCCTGCGGCGGGACGTCGAGCGGTTCGTCCTCGCCTTCGACAGCGACCTCGCGCCCGTCGTCGGCCAGCAGGTGACCCTCACGAGCACCAACGCAGCGGCCGTGGCGCCCCGGATCGACCTGCTGGTGGCGCGCGCAGCGGCGGCATTCTCGTCGGCGGTCCTCGGCGCCGGACAGCGCGAGTGCGATCTCGTCGTGAAGGGTACCGTCGCTGGCGCGGCGCGCGGGTGGGTCGGCAGCGGCACCGCGACGCCGACCTTCACGCCGGACGATGGCGGCCCGGCGATCTCGCGCGCAGCCCTCCAGGCACTGGCCACGGTGCCCGGACAGGCCCTCACCTTCACCTGCGCGACGCCGGGCTCGGGCGTTCGGGTGGGAATCAACCGCGACCGCGACACGCGCCTCGACGGCCAGGACAACTGCGCGGACGTCCCCAACGACGGACAGGACGACTTCGATTCCGACGGCCTAGGAGATGCGTGCGACAACTGTGCGGCGAAGAGCAACGCCAGCCAGGTCGATACCGATGCCGACGGCGTCGGAAACCCCTGCGATGCCCAGTGCATCCCAGGCAGCGTGACGGCGCTGTCCGCGGTCTACCCGGCCGCCGGACCCGTCGGCCAGATGGTCGAGCTCACCGGAACCGGGTTCGGACCGAGCGCGCAGGCCGCTCTTCGGCAACACGGCAGTGCCCATCGTCTTCGCCGCGGGAAGGGTTGTTGCGACGGTGCCGGCCGGTCTTGCGCAGGGCGCCCACGTCGTGGCGATCGTCAACCCCGAGGGTTGCCAGTCGCAGCAGGCGGCGTCGTTCACCGTGAACCCGCCGTCGCCGACCTGCGGGCTTCTCGGCATCGAGCCGTTCATCGCGCTCGCCGCGGCCGGCGCCGTGCGAAGGCTTCGCCGGCTCCCGGCTCGCACGAGGTCGGTCGACTGACAGGTCGCTCGCGTACGCCTTCGGGACTCGATCTCGGGTCACCGAATCCCTACTTCCTCGGTGCCATCGCCGCCTCGCGCACGGCTACGCGACGGTGGACCGGGCTAGCGACGAAGGTCCGGCTACTCCTCGAAGAGCGTGCGGGGGAGACCGCTCTGCCGGACGATCGACTGGAGCGTGCCGACTCGGATCTCCCGATGGTCGGGCACCGGGACGGTCGTCGTGCCGGCGGCCGTCCGTCGCTGCATGACGATGTGGCTACCGCGCTGGCGGACGGCAGTGAAGCCGTTGGCCTCGAGGATCCCGCACACCTCGCGTCCCGAGAGGACGCGGAGCCTACCCAACGTTGGCCTCGAAGCGTGTGACGAAGACCTGGCTGTGCACGCGGCGCGCGACCTCCTCGGGATCGGCGCACTCGAGGAAGAGCTCGACCGCCTCGCGAAGGTTCGCCGTCGCCTCCTCGACCGTTGCGCCCTGACTCGCAACGTCCAGCTCGGGGCAGAGCGCGACGCAGCCGTCGCCCTCTTTCTCGATGATCGCGGTGTACGTGTGGCGGGTCACGCGGTCTCCTTGCTTCGCTTCGGGGTGGGTGGCGATCGTACCAGATCGAACGTAAGAGCTCGCCGTGGCCCGTCGTGGCGCGGAGGGAGCGCGGCTCGCTGCGGCGCTGGCGGCGTTGGGGAGCACGCGAGTCAACGAGTCGGTGCCCGTGCAGCTGCGCGGCGAGGTGATGGCCCGCGACGAACTCCAGCCGCTCAGCAAGGGACAGACCGTGAAAGGTCGCCTCGGAGTGCGGCCTTCGTCCTGTCGAGGAGGGTGCCGCCTGGACCCGACGAGCGGGAAGCCGAGCGCCCTTTCACCGGCACTGGACGGCAGGTGTGATGTGTCGCGACTCGATCCCACCCCGAGACCCGGATCGCCCAGACTCCGACCCCGAGAGAGGCGCTCCGGCGATGGCGTGCCGGGAGACCGCGATGCGGGAGATTCTGGAGGTCTTGCGTCGACCGAGTGAGCCCGCCAGTTGGTCGAGCGTCTAGACGACGAGCGAGAGGAGCGTCTCGGCGATGCTGACGCGCAGGGCGCGGGCGGCCTCGGCCGAGGGCGCCTCGAAGGAGACGCCCATTCCGATCGGCAGATCGGGGCGCTGGAGATTTCCCGGAACGTTCGTGTAGATGACACGTCCGTCGAGGCTCACGTTGCCGGCGGGGAGCGGGAGGACGACGGTGACGCGCGCACCGCGCATCGAGGGCCTCGGCGTTGCGAGGAAGGCGCCTCCCACCGACACGCTGTAGACGAGCGCCTCCTTCTCGCGGCCTCCGCCGAAGATGCGCGCACGCCATTCGGTCGGCGCGCGCTGATCGTGGCGAAGTGATTCCTCGTCCGGGCCCGCCAGCACCCGGTTGAGCTGGAAGCGAAGGCGGAGATCGTCGTACGGCTCCCAGAGGGCGAGGTGGACGCTCGCTTCGCGAAGCCGCGCCAAGACGTCTGCGCTGGGTCGCCGGCCGATCGCGACCACCCCGAGGCGCCTCGCTCCGGCGGCGGCGCGCAGCGCTCCGAGGCCCCGCGACAAATCGGCGAACGGAAAGTCGGGCGCCAGCAGCGCCGCAGAGATGCCGAGCCGCTCCTCCTCGACGAGGGACAGCGCCTGCTCGGGGGTCTTGGCGGCGGTCGCGCGGTAGCCGCCGAGGCCGCGCAGGCGCGCGGCGAGCGCGACGGCGCGCTCGGGGGTGCTCTCCATCAGCAGGACGGTCGCGTCAGCCATGCGTTCCGTTCCCCCCGTTCATGGATCGGCGGGCGGCTCGGGAGGCTTGAGTCAGGAGCGGATCGGACGCAGCGCACACGCAGGCGGCCGGAAACCGCGCCGCTACCGTCCCGCTGCAAGGAGTTCGCGGTGAGCCTCGTCCTCGAGAACGACAGTCTTCGCCTCGAGCTCGATCCCGCCATCGGCGGGAGCCGTACTCGGCTGGGAGGTCCGCATCGGCGGCATCTGGACCGCGCTTCTCCGGCCAGCCCCGCGCCCCCTCGCGAGATCTTCGGACGCATCGAGCTTCACGCTGGCCCCGTACTCGAACCGCATCCGCGACGGCGTCTTCCGCTTCGCGGGCAAGGCGGTTCGCCTCCGGGACGCGGAGAAGCATGCGATCCATGGCGACGTACGCGAGCGGCCGTGGCGCGTCGTGCGAGCCTCACGAGAGGAGGCGCGCCTCGAGATCCAGTCGGCGGAGTTTCCCGACTTCAACTTCCCGTTTCCGATCGTCTGCCGCGCCCGGTTCGCGCTCGAGAGCGCTGCCCTGTCGATGTCGCTTCGCCTCGAGAACGCCGGAAGCGAGCGGATGCCGGCGGGCTGCGGCTTCCACCCGTACTTCCGTCGCAGCCTCGGCGCTGCGGAGATCCCGGAACTCGAGATGCACGTCGCGGGCGTCTACCCAGGAGCGACTCCGCTTCCCGAAGGGCCGCCGGTCACGCTCGGGCCCGATCAGGATTTCACGCGCCTTCGGCCGCTTCCGGGCGGCCTCGATCACTGCTTCGCCGGCTGGGACGGGCGAGCGCGAATCCGCTGGCCCTCGAGCGGCGTCAGCCTCCGCGTCGAGGCGAGCCCTTCCTTCTCCCACGCGGTCCTCTACACGCCGCCCGGGGAGGACTTCTTCGCCCTCGAGCCTGTGAGCCACGCGAACGACGGGTTCAACCTGCTGGCGGCAGGCGTCCAGGGGACCGGAGTTGCGCTGCTCGGCCCCGGGGAGGCCCTCGAAGCCGAGGTGACCCTCCGGGTCGAGCTGAGGGACCCGGGATGACAGTTCGAGTGGATACTCCTAGAGTACCCACATGGACTATCGGGTCGAGGAGCTGGGCGCCGCTTCCGGGCTGCCGGTGGACACGATCCGCTTCTACCAGTCGCGGGGCCTGCTCACGCCGCCGCGGCGGGTCGGACGGACCGCGATCTATGGCGAGAACCACCTCGAGCGGCTGCGCAGGATCCGCTCGCTCCTGGGCGAGGGCGTCCCCCTCGCCCTCATCAAGCGCGTCCTCGACGAGGAGGCCGCCTCGGCCGGCTCGCCGTCGCTGGTGGCGGCTCTCGTCCAGGCCCGGGTAGGGGAGAGGACCTACACACGCGCCGAGCTGGCGCGAGAGGCGGGGATTCCCGAGCCCCTGGTGCAGGCGGCGCAGGCGGCAGGACTGGTCGAGCCGATCCGCGTCGGCAGCGACGAGCGGTTCAGCGACGCCGATCTGCAGATGGCCCGCGCCGCCCTGTCGATCCTGCAGGCCGGCTTCCCGCTCGACGAGCTACTCGCCGTGGCCGTCGACCACGCCCGCGGCGTCCAGTCCGTCGCCGACCGCGCCGTCGACCTCTTCGATCGCTTCGTACGCCAGGGCGGGCAGGCGGCGGACCCGAGCCACGAGATCGCCGCCTCGTTCCAGTCGCTGCTGCCTGCGGTGACGCGGCTGGTGGCCCTGCACTTCCAGCGGACCCTCGTCAATCGAGCCCTGGCTCGCCTCGAGGGTCGCGGCGACCGCGACGCCCTCGGCGCAGCGATCGCCGCCGTCGAGTCGGGGCGGCTGGAGGTCTCGTGGCGCTAGAGACGCTTCCCTCCGGCGGCGAGAAGCGCGCCGCGGTCCGGCTCATGTTCGAGCGCATCGCACCGCGCTACGACGCGCTGAACCGGATGCTGACCTTCGGCCTCGACCAGCGCTGGCGACAGCGCGCCCTCTCGGCCGTGGGCGTGACTGCCGGCGACGTCGTCGTCGACGTTGCGACCGGGACCGGCGACCTCGCCGAGCTGGCGGCCGCCCGCGGAGCGCGGGTGATCGGCATCGACTACACGCGGGGAATGCTGCGGGGCGCGCAGCGCCGGAGAATCTACGCGCACCTCGTCCAGGCCGATGCCGAGAAGATTCCGCTACCCGATGCGCTCGCCACCGTCGTCACCTGCGGCTTCTCCCTCCGCAACTTCGTGTCGCTGCCGGCGGTGCTCCGCGAGATGGCGCGGGTTCTCGCCCCATCGGGGCGACTCGCGATCCTCGAAGTCGACGTTCCGCAGAGCGGGCTCGTTCGTGCAGGCCACGGACTCTACTTCGATCGGATCGTCCCGCGGATCGGCGCCCTGCTCTCCGACCGGGCCGCCTACGCATATCTGCCGCGATCGGTCTCGTACCTCCCGGCACGCGATGCGCTCCTCCAGCTCGTGAGGGACGCCGGCTTCGAGGCAGTCTCCCACGATGCGCTCCTGCTCGGGACCGCTCAGCTCCTGACCGCGAGGAGGGCGCGCGCGTGAACCGGTTCACCGAGGAAGAGCGCCAGGCGCTCGTCGAACGCGCAGCCGAAGCCCGCGACATCAGCGCGAAGACCAGGCGGCCGGCCCCGGCGTGGATCTGCCGCCCGGCCGACGACCTCGACCCCGTCGCGCTCTTCGCGTCGGCCGCAGGCGGCGAGCGGTTCTTCTGGGAGTCGCCGGGGACGAGCGAGCGGATCGTCGCGGCCGGCGCGACGTCGACACTGGACGCTGTCGGAAGCGGACGCCTTCACCGGGTCGCAGCCGAGGCCGCCGCGCTCTTCGCCCGCTCTCGACGGCCGCCCGATCATTTTTCGGGGCCACTCTTCGTCGGAGGCTTCGGCTTCTCTCCCGAAGCTCCCGGGCCACTCTGGAGCGGGTTTCCCTCGGTGCGTTTCGTGCTTCCCGAACACCTCGTCACGTGGCGAAGAGGAGCCGCGCGGCACGTGACGACGCTGCTGGTGGGGCCGGGGGACGACCCCGCCGAACGGGTCGCGGCAGCCGAGGCCCGCTGGAATGCACTGCTCGGGAAGGTCGAAGGGGGAGATCTCCCTTCCGGACGGAAGGAGGCGGCCCCGGGACACTTCACGGTCGACTCCGACCCTGCGCCCCATGCCTACGCCCGAAGCGTTCGCCTCGCGCTCGACGCGATCCGGGCCGGCCTCTTCGAGAAGGTCGTCGTCGCGCGGGGCTGCCGGGTATCGCGCCCCGGCGGCTTCGACGCGGCGCAGGTACTGGAGACCCTTCGCGCGGCCCACCCGACGAGCTTCCGTGTCGCCGTCGGAAGGGCGACGGCGACGCTCCTGGCCGCTACCCCCGAGCGTCTGCTCCGCCTCGACGGGCGACGGGTCCGGACCGACGCGCTCGCCGGGTCGGCGCCGCGCGGGCGATCGCCCGAAGAGGACGCCTGGCTCGGCGCGCGGCTGCGCGAAAGCAAGAAGGAGCAGGAGGAGCACGCGTGGGTCGTCCAGGCACTGCGCTGCGCACTCGAAGAACGGTGTGAACACCTCGACGTCCTCGAGGCGCCGGACCTTCTCCGCCTCGAGGGGATCCAGCACCTCCACACCCCCATCGAAGGGATCCTTCGCGACCGTGCCGGCACGACGCTGCTGGACCTCGCTGACCCAGTGCATCCGAGCCCCGCCGTGTGCGGGGCTCCACGGGAGTCGGCGCTGGCGTGGCTCGCGACGAACGAAGGCATCGACCGGGGCTGGTACGCAGGCGCCGTGGGCTGGACGACGCCAGACGGCGATGGAGAGCTCGCCGTCGTCGCTCCGAACCGCCCTGCTCCGCGGCGACGACGCCCATCTCCACGCCGGAGCCGGCATCGTGGCAGGCTCGTCTCCGGAGGCCGAGCTCGCGGAGACCCGCCTCAAGCTGCGCGCAGGCCTCGCTGCGCTGATCGAGCCGTGAGCGTGGCGCTCGAAGCCGTCCGCTGCGAGAACCAGCGCTTTGCCATGTCCCTGCTCGGCGCCCTCGCCCGAGCGGGAGTACAGCACGTGTGCATGTGCCCGGGCTCGCGGTCGACGCCCCTGGTCGTGGCGGCGGCGCGCACTCCCGGCATCGCGCTGCACGTGCATCTCGACGAGCGCTGCGCGGCCTTCTTCGGGCTGGGGATCGCCCGCGCCTCGCGCTCGCCGGTTGCGCTCGTCTGCACGTCCGGAACGGCCGCTGCGAACTTCTTGCCCGCGGTGGTCGAGGCCTATCACGCTCGCGCGCCCCTCGTGGTGCTGACGGCCGATCGCCCACCGGAGCTGCGCGACGTCGGCGCCGGGCAGACGATCGATCAGGTGCGCCTCTTCGGATCCCACGTTCGGCTCTTCGCCGAGGCGCCGGTTCCTTCGGCCGGAATCGATCTCGTGCGCTACGCACGCGGTCTCGCGGCTCGGGCCGTCGCCGCAGCAACGGGACCGCCGGCAGGGCCCGTCCATCTGAACCTGCCCTTCCGCGAGCCCCTCGAGCCGGCGGTAGACGACCCCGGTGAGCCCTTCGCGCAGGGCGCGCCAGGCCAGGCGGAGACGTTCGAAGCAGCCGCGGAGCGAGGTGTCCTCGCGCCGCCGGCGCATCTGGTCGAGAGCCTCGCAGCCGAGCTCTCCTCCGAGCCGCGGGGACTCATCGTGGCCGGCCCAACCGACCGCGAACCACGACTCGCCGCTGCGGCAGCGCGCCTTTCCCGGGCGCTCGGCTGGCCGGTCCTTGCGGAGCCGATCTCGCAGCTGCGCTCCGGCCCGCACGTCGCAGGCGCTCCCGTAGTCGCTCATTACGACGCGTTCCTCCGCGATCCGCAGTTCGCGGCGGACCACGCTCCCGGGCTCGTCCTCCGCCTCGGCGACACGCCCACCAGCAAGCCTCTGCGTCAGTACCTCGATGCAGACCTCAAGACGCGGCTCCTCCTCGTCGACCCGGACGGCGCGTGGCACGACCCGACCCATCGCGCCGGCCGAACGGTGCGGGCCGATGCCGCGCTCCTGTGCGACGCACTCGCGGGCGCGGTCAGCGCGCGGCGTCCCGCTGCGACCACCTCCCTCTGGAGAGACGACTTCCTCGCCGCCGATCGCGCCTGCGCGCAGACCTTCGAGGAGGTGCTCGCCGTGGAGCCCCGTCTCCTGCCCCCTGCGGTCGTGCGTACGCTGGCGGGAGCGCTGCCGGACGGAGCGACCCTCTTCGTCTCCAACAGCATGGCCGTCCGCGACGTCGACACCTTCTGGCCGGCGAGCGAGCGAGGGCTCCGTGCACTGTGCAACCGCGGAGCGAACGGCATCGACGGCATCGTCTCGACCGCGCTCGGAACGAGCCTCGCCAGCGACGGACCGACCGCCGTCCTCACCGGCGACCTCGCGTTCCTCCACGACGTCGGGGGTCTGTTCGCCGCGCGCCAGGTCGAGCGCTCCTGCACCTTCGTCGTCCTCCACGACGACGGAGGCGGGATCTTCTCGTTCCTCCCGATCGCCACACTCGGCGATCGGGTCCGGTTCGACGACCTCTTCACGCTGCCCCACGGCATCGCGCTCGCCGCCGCCGCGGACCTCTACGGCGTCGAGTACGTTCGCGCTGGAGACCTCCCCTCCCTGCGCCGCGCGCTCGGAAACGCCATCGGGATCCCGGGGATCCGCGTCATCGAGGTGCCGATCGATCGGGAGGCGAACGTTGCACACCACCGTGCGCTCTGGCGATCGGTTTCGGCGGCGCTCGGCGGCCTCGGAGCCGGGTCATGACCGCGACCGGCGGGAGCCGCTTCATCGACGTAGGAGCCCTGCGTCTTCACGGTGTCGATGAGGGAGAGGGGCCTCTGGTCCTCCTCCTCCACGGCTTCACCGGCTGTACGGAGAACGTTTCCGAGATCGCCGCGCGCCTGCGAGCGGGAGGCTTCCGGACGCTCCGGGTCGACCTGGTCGGTCACGGGCTCTCGGACGCTCCGGACGACGTCGCCCACTACCGCCTCGAGCGCTGCGCAGATGACCTCTCGCGCGTCCTCGCATCGGCCGGCGCCGCGCCGGCGCACGTCGTCGGCTACTCGATGGGGGGACGCGCCGCGCTCGGCCTCGCCACCTGGCATCCAAGCCAGGTCCGGTCGCTGATCCTCATCGGCGCGTCGGCGGGAATCGCAGACGATCAGGAGCGCGCGTCTCGGGTCGCGAGCGACGAGGCCCTCGCTTCCGAGATCCTCCGCGGCGGAGTCGCGGAGTTCACCGACCGCTGGATGGCGCTCCCGCTCTTTGCGTCGCAGAAGCGACTCGGAGAGGAGGCCCTTCGCCGCGAACGCGATCTTCGCCTCGCGAACCGCCCGCACGCCCTCGCGCTGTCCCTCCGCGGGATGGGATCCGGCGCACAGCCGCCGCTCCACGACGCGCTCGCGAGAATCCGATGCCCGGTGCTCCTCGTCGCCGGCTCCGAAGACGAGAAGTTCACTGCCATCGCGCGAGACCTCGCCGCGCGGATTCCCAATGCTCGCGTCGCCCTGATCGAGTCCGCGGGTCACGCCGCCCACCTCGAGCAGCCCGAAGCCTTCGCCACCCTCGCACGCGGGTTCCTCGACTCCATCCACAATGCTGAAAGGAGCATCATGTACACCGATCCTGCTGCAGACTGGAAGATCGTCCGTGACTACGAAGACATCCGTCTCGAAACGTCCGACGGAATCGCCAAGATCACGATCGCTCGCCCCGAAGTGCGGAACGCCTTCCGCCCCAAGACGCTCTTCGAGCTGATCGACGCCTTCACCCGCGTCCGGGAAGACCCGTCGCTCGGCGTCGTCCTCTTCACCGGCGAGGGACCCGACGCCTTCTGCTCGGGGGGAGACCAGCGGGTTCGCGGTGACGCCGGCTACGTAGGCGACGACGGGGTTCCGCGACTCAACGCCCTCGATCTGCAGCGAGTCATCCGGAGCTTTCCGAAGCCGGTGATCGCGCTCGTGGCGGGCTACGCCATCGGCGGCGGTCACGTACTCCACCTGATCTGCGACCTCACCATCGCTGCGGAGAATGCGCGATTCGGGCAAACCGGGCCGAAGGTCGGGAGCTTCGATGCGGGATTCGGAGCGTCGTACCTCGCACGCGTCGTGGGACAGAAGAAGGCCCGTGAGATCTGGTACCTCTGCGAGCAGTACGACGCGAACGAAGCGCTCGCCATGGGCCTCGTCAACAAGGTCGTTCCGCTCTCCGAGCTGGAGACCACGGGCGTCGCATGGGCCCGCCGGATCCTCGGGCACAGCCCGATGGCGATCCGGTGCCTGAAGGCGGCGTTCAATGCCGATTGCGACGGGCAGGCCGGGATCCAGGAGCTCGCAGGCAACGCCACCCTGCTCTTCTACATGAGCGAGGAGGCGCAGGAAGGCCGGGACGCATTCCTCGAGAAGCGATCACCCGAGTTCGGCCGCTTTCCGTGGCGTCCGTGAGCGAGCGGGCACTCCCGGCGCGGTCGGCCGCTTTGCGACCCGCCTCGACGCGAGCGTGGCTGCTGGCCGCGCGCCCGCAGACCCTCGCTGCGGGGGTGACGCCGGTGCTGCTCGGCACCGCCCTCGCGGCGTCCGACGGCCGGGCGCGCACGGGCCCGGCCATGGCGGCGGTCGCGACCGCGCTGCTGCTCCAGGTAGGAGCGAACTTCGCCAACGACCTCTTCGACTTCGAGCGCGGAGCCGACACCGAAGAGCGTCTCGGGCCGGCGCGGGCCGTTGCGACGGGGCTCCTCAGCGCGGGCCAGATGCGCCGGGCGACGGCGCTGGCCTTCTCGGCTGCGGCGCTCACTGGCGGATTCCTGGTGTGGACCGGCGGCTGGCCCTTCGCAGTGGCCGGCGTCCTCGCTCTCTTGGCAGGGATCGGCTACACCGCCGGGCCCTGGCCGCTGGCGTATCACGGCCTCGGCGACGCAGCGGTGTTCGTCTTCTTCGGGGTCGTCGCCGTCTGTGGCGCCTACGCCGTCCAAGCGGAGGCGCTCACGGGCAAGGCGCTGCTCGTGTCGCTTCCGCCCGCCTTCCTGGTGACGGCGATCCTCGCGGTCAACAACCTGCGCGACATCGACACCGACGCGCGCGCCGGGAAGCACACCCTCGCCGTCCGCATGGGAAGGCCGGGCACTCGCGCCTACTGCTCGCTGCTCTTCGTGTCGGCCTACGCTGGGTTCGTGTCCCTGGTGTCGGCCGGCGTCCTGGCGCCCCCGGCGCTGGTGGGCCTTGCGACGCTGCCGACTGCAATCCGCGTCGTCCACACGCTGTGGACACGCAGTGACGGACCGGCGCTGAACCACGCTCTGGTCTCCACCGCGCGGACCCATGCACTCTTCACGCTGCTGCTGGCGGCGGCGGCGCTCGCATGAAGATCCGCCGGGTCGTCCTCCGCCCGCTCCGGCTCACGCTCGAGCAGCCGGTCGTCACGGCGGCCGGCCGGATCGAAGAGCGAGACGGGATGCTGGTGTCCCTCGAAACTACGGGAGGCCAAACGGGGTTCGGCGAGTCGACGCCCATCGCCGGATTCGGAATGGAGACTTTCGAGGAGTCGCGCGAGGCGCTGATGGCGCTCGCGCCGCGCCTCGCTGGAGCGGATCTGGACGAGCTGGATTCGCTGCTCGACGAGATCGATGCCGCGGCGCCGAGCGCTCCTTCCGCGCGCTCCGCCGTCGACGCTGCGCTCCACGATGCGGCCGCGCGCGTCTCCGGGAGGAGCGTCGCCGCGCTGCTGGCTGCGCGGGCGGGCCGGCGCCCGCGCGCGGGCGTTCCCGTGAGCGCGCTCCTCACCGGCGCGACGCCCCGCGCCCTCGAGACCTGTGCTGTGAAGGCCGCCGCGGCCGGCTTCGGAACCGTCAAGCTGAAGGTCGCAGCCCGGAGCGTGGGAGAGGACGAGGCGCGCGTCCGGGCGGTTCGCACGGCCGTCGGCAGCGGCATCCGGATCCGGATCGACGCCAACGGCGGCTGGAAGGAGGAGGAGGCCCTCGAGGCTCTCTCGCGGCTTGCCCGCTGGAAGATCGAGCTGGTCGAGCAACCGATCGGCGCCGAGGACCTCGCGGGGCTCGCCCGCTTTCGCAGCAGATCGCCCATCCGCATCGCCGCCGACGAATCGGCCGCCGGCGCTGCGCAGGCTGAGCGGGTGATCGCCCTTGGAGCCGCCGATGCGATCTGTTTGAAGCTGGGAGCCTGCGGGGGCCTGCGGTCTGCGCTCCGCATCGCCGAGAGTGCGCACCGCGCGGGGATGGACGTCTTCGTGACGAGCGCTCTCGACGGGTTCGTTGCGCGCGCTGCGGCGCTCCACCTCGCTGCGGCTCTTCCCGGCTCCCTCCCGGCGTGCGGTCTCGCCACCGGCTCGCTCCTCGGCGACGACCTGGGCCGGGATCCGGAGCCCATCGGCGGCGATTTCGTCCTGCCACGGGCCACGGGCCTCGGCGCCGATCCCGATCCCGCTGCGCTCGCACGACTCTCGTCCGGGCCCGACATCGTCTTCGCGGCGGGGCACCCATGATTCCCTGGCTCGTTCAACGTGCGGCGGCCACTCCTGGAGCGGCGGCGCTGCGGATCGGGGAACGGCGCGTGTCGTTCGCCGACCTCCATGCTTCCGCCGATGCCACGGCACTTCTCTTGCGCGACGCAGGAGTTCGGCGGGGAGACGTGGTGGCGACACTGCTCTGGAACGGGCGGGCCTTCGTCGAGTGCTTCCACGCTGCCATGCGGATCGGCGCTGCACTCCTTCCCCTCCATGCGCGCAGCACGCCGGACGAGCTCGCCTTCGCGCTCCGGGACGCATCGGCGCGGATCGTCGTCCACGGCCCGGACGAGCTCGCTGCCGCTGCGAAAGAGGCCGCAGATCGTGCGGGCGGGATCGCGCGGATCGATGCCGGCGCCGCGCCCGAAGCGAGCCTTGCGACCCTCGCCCCGAGGGTGGTCGGCGCAGGCGAGCTGCTCGACCGGGTCGGTCCCGAGTCGATCCTCGCGATCCTCTACACCTCCGGCACGACGGGCCGGCCGAAGGGCGCACGCCTCCCGCTACGGAGCTTCCTCTGGAGTGCTGCTGCGTCGGCCCTCCATCTCGGCGCATCACCGTCCGACCGCTGGCTCGCCTGCTTGCCGCTCTTCCACGTCGGCGGCCTCGCGATCCTCGCCCGCACGGTCCTGTCGGGCAGCTGCGTCGTCCTCCACGAGCGCTTCGATGCGGAGGCGGTCGCCGCAGCCCTCGGCGCCGGCGACATCACCCACGTCTCGCTGGTCCCAACGATGCTGTCACGTGTTCTCGACGCGTGGGGCGACCGGCCGGCGCCTTCGACACTCCAGTGCGTCCTGGTCGGAGGCGCTGCACTCCCGTCAGGCCTGCTCGAGCGCGCGCGCGGCTCCGGATTTCCCGTGGCCCCGACCTACGGGCTCACCGAGGCCGCATCGCAGGTGGCGACGCTGCCTCCGGGCGCAGGATCGCCGGAAAGCGACGGCGCCGCCTGGCCGCTTCCGGGGGTCGAGATCCGGATCGAAGGCGAAGACGGCACAGAAGCGCCGCCCGGTGCGACCGGCGAGATCTGCGTCCGCGGACCGAACGTGATGGAGGGATATCACGGTCTTCCCGACGAGACGGCGCGAGCGCTTCGAGGAGGCTGGCTCCACACGGGCGACGTCGGAACGGTCGGCCCCGGCGGCCGATTGCGGGTGCTCGACCGGCGTAGCGACCTGGTGGTCTCCGGCGGGGAGAACGTCTATCCGGCCGAGGTCGAGGCGGTCCTCGCGTCACACCCGGACGTGTCCGAGGCCGCGGTGGCGGGCGAGCCCGACCCCGATCTCGGCCAGCGCGTCGTCGCGGCAGTGGTCGCGCGACCAGGCGCGCAGCCCGATCCGGGAGATCTCCGGGAGTTCTGTCGCAGTCGTCTCGCGGGCTTCAAGGTTCCGCGTCGCATCGACCTCGTCGCCGAGTTCCCCCGCACCAGCTCGGGGAAGATCCTGCGACGGGCCCTCGTAGCGGCCGCCGGGGCTGGCCCTCGGACTGCCGAAAGGTAGTCTCGTAGAAGAACCCACTCCGGAGGAAGCGATGCCCAAGGCCCTCGACGCCCAGAGCCGCAAGAAGATCGCGGCAGCCACATCCCGGCTACTGGCCGACAGCTACACCCTCTACCTGAAGACCCACAACTACCACTGGAACGTGAAGGGTCCCATGTTCTCGACCCTGCACACGCTCTTCGAGGTGCAGTACACCGACCTGGCTCTCGCCGTCGACGAGATCGCCGAGCGGATCCGCGCGCTCGGGCACGTGGCGCCGGGGAGCTACACCGCCTTCGCAAGGCTCGCCAAGGTGAAGGAGGCCGGCGAAGGAGTCCCGTCGGCGACACGGATGATCGAGGATCTGGCGAGCGACCAGGATCGCGTCGTCTCCTCGGCCCGAGACCTGTTCTCGGTTGCGTCCAGCGCCGACGACCAGGCGAGCGCCGACCTGGCGACCCGCCGCATGCAGATCCACGAGAAGAACGCGTGGATGCTGCGGAGTCACCTCGAGTAGAGGCCGGCACTGACCGGAGCCGATAGAATCGGCTCCTCGATGCTGCGCACGCTCATCGTCATCCCGTGCTTCAACGAGGCGAACCGCCTTCCGGTGAGTCGTCTCCTCGCGTTCGCAGCCAGAGCGCCTGAGATCGGCTTCGTTCTCGTCGACGATGGCAGCACCGACGAGACGCTCAGCCGACTTCGTTCGCTCGAATCCGCAGACCCTGGGCACTTCATCGTTCTGGCCGGGAGCTCGAATCGCGGCAAGGCCGAGGCGGTCCGAACCGGCGTGCTGCTCGCGCTGGAGCGCGCTCCGGCGTACGTCGGTTACTGGGATGCCGACCTGGCGACGCCGCTCGAAGAGATCCCGCGCTTCGAGAGGGTTCTGGCCGACCGGCCCGCCTGCGACGCGGTGTTCGGCGCTCGGGTACAGCTCCTGGGCCGGTCGATCCGCCGGAGCCCCTTGCGCCACTACCTTGGGCGGGTGTTCGCGACGTTCGCATCGCGAGTCCTCGGCCTTCCGATCTACGACACCCAGTGCGGGGCAAAGCTGTTTCGCGTGAACGCCGAGATCGGTGCGCTCTTCGCCGAGAGGTTCCTCTCCCCCTGGCTGTTCGACGTCGAGATCGTCGCACGCATGCTCGAGGCCGCGGGTGGTGAGGGCCGCGAGAGGGTCACCGCATCGATCTACGAGCTGCCCCTCGACACCTGGCACGACGTCGGAGCCTCGAAGGTCGGACTCGTCGGCTTTGTCCGCTCGGGAATCGACCTCTGGAGGATCCGGCGGCGCTACCGCGGGATCGACCCTCAGCCTCCGTAGCCGGCGTTCGCCGCTGCGGCCGCGATGGCGTCGGAGCCGCCTTGGGCATGGGCGGTGATGGCCGTGTCGAGAGCCTGCTGCTGGGCGACCGTCGGCGTCGCGACGCCGGCGATCCAGCCGTGGAGTCCGCCGAGGCGCTCTGCATGGATGCCGGCGATCGGCGGCGCGTCGGTGAGGTAGACCATGCTCCCGTTCACCGGGTACGAGATCACCGTGCCCCCTGCCGTCGGACCCGCCATGCGGCTCGCTGTCTCGATCGCGGCCATGACGTCGCGGCTCGCGCTCGCAGCGCCGGGAACCCAGTAATAGCGATCGCCCCGCTGCTCGGCGTAGAGGCTCTTCGGCGCGTACGTCGTCGCATAGACGGCGGCGAGACCCGTCGCATAGGAGACGACCGGCGAGTAGGAAGCCTGGAGCGTCGTAGGTGTCGCCGACGCGGTCGTCACGATGGGGACCGCGGCGGCAACAATGGGTGTCGTCGACCACCAGTAGATCGGGTAGCCGTAGGCGCTCGTGTAGACCCGCGCGCCGTAGACCGGAACCGGATACGCGTAGTAGGAGCCCGTGGTGTTGATCGCGCCCACTGCGACCGACTCGCCATTGGTGGCGATGCCCGCGGCCTTGACGCCGTTCTCGTTCACGAGGGCAACGCCCGCGGCACTTCCCTGGTTGTTGGAGGTCGTCCCGCCTACGACGAGACCGGCTTCGGTCATGGCCGCTGCGCCGTGGGTCTCGGAGTTCCTGCCAGTGCTCGTCGACGACGATCCGTCGTAGGTCACGTAGCCGTCCTGCTGGGTGACCGTTCCCGTGTGCGTCGCGGTCTCGCCGCTCGCGCTCTCGGCGTTCACCGTGGTGGTGGTCGAGTTGCCCGTCGTCGTCTGGTCGACGTCGACCGAGGCGCCGCGCGGTCCTTCGACACCGTCTTCCGCGGCTGCGCCCTGCGAGCTCGCCGTGTTCGTCGTACGCGAACTGCTCTGCGTGGACGGTTCCGATCCGGAACGGGTCGAGGCGCGATCCGTCAGGGGCCGTTCACCCGCCCCGCTGCCCGACGAAAGAGAGCCCTGCTCGCGCGTTCCGGGACGGCGCTCGCCAGCGGAGAGCCCTCGAGCGCCTGCGGCGGGACCGGTTCCGGAGCGCGACCCCAGGGAGCTGGCAGGGCCGCTGCTCGCGGGCGTACGCCCGGCTGCGAGACCGCCCGAACGCGTACCGAGCGCCCCTGCAGCGGCTCCGCCCGAACGCGAGCCGAGCGCTCCAGCGGCGGCGCCACCCGAAAGGCCTCCTGCGGGCTTCGAGATGCCACCGGGCTTCGGAGCCCCGCCGCCACGGGGGCCGGCGCTGGCGGCAGGTGCGACGAACAAGGTGGTTGCCAGGATCGGTAGAAGCAGGGTACGAAGGTGGCGGAGCATGGTCCCCTCCCTGAAGCTCGCCTCTCGGGCGATGAACTTCGTGGTGTATCGCCCCCAGAGCGTCGGAGCGCGGTCCAGGAATCTTGAGCGGCGAGCGAGACACGATCGGCACCTCGACACGCGCCGGAGCCGCACCGGGTCGCCCAAGCAGTGGGTGCGGCGGGCGAATGCGCTCCCCGAGGCGGTGGTGACCGACGACCGTGCAGCCTTTGCGCAGAAGCTGTCCGCAGCGCTGCGCCGCCACCTGGGATTTCCGGGCGAAGTGCGCGCTCTCACCCGACTCACGGGCGGCGCCACCAAGACGACGTGGTCCCTCGACGCGGTGGTCGGCGGGGAGACGATTCCCCTCATCCTCCAGCAGGCGCTGGACGGAGCCGGCGGCTCGGTGTTCCGGCCGCCCGTCCGCGGCAGCCAGGATGCGGCGCTGATGCGCGCTGCCGTCCGTGCAGGCGTCCCCGCTCCGCGGGTGCGGTTCGTCCTCGACGCCGAGGACGGTCTCGGCGAGGGCTACGCGACCGACCGGGTCGATGGCGAAACCCTCGGGCGGAAGATCAACACCGAGCCTCGGTTCGACGCGGTCCGCCCGCGACTGGCTGCGCAGTGCGGCGAGATCCTGGCGGCGGTCCACCGCATCGACGCATCGGACCTCGGCTTCCTTTCGCTGCAGACGCCGCAGCAACAGCTCGCCGTGTACCGCATGCTCGCAAATGCCTTCGATCACCCACTGCCTGCGCTCGAGCTCGGGCTTCGCTGGGTGGCCGAGAACGTCCCACAGGCGCCTCGGACGTCGGTGGTACATGGAGACTTCCGCAACGGAAACCTCATCGTCGGGGAAGAGGGAGTTCGCTGCGTTCTCGACTGGGAGCTCTCCGCGCGCTCCGACCCGATGCTCGATCTCGGCTGGCTGTGCGTGAAGACCTGGCGCTTCGGCGGCGACCTTCCCGTGGGCGGATTCGGCCGGCGAGAGGACCTCTTCGAGGCGTACGAAAAGGCCGGCGGCAGCAGCGTCGACCCGTCGCACGTTCGCTTCTGGGAGGCGTTCGGCTGCATCAAGTGGGCGCTCATGTGCATGGGGAGGGGCCTCGGCCATCTACACGGCGCGCGCCGGACCGCCGAGTCGGTCGCCATCGGCCGGCGCATCGAGGAACCTCTCCTCGATTTCCTCGATCTGGTCACCGGGAGGGACTGAACGTGCCGGCGAGCAAGCCCGAGGCACCCGTGCTGCTCGATGCGGCCATCGACTATCTCGAACGGGAGCTGCTGCCGACCCTCTCGGGCTACCACCGCTTCCAGTGTCGTGTAACCGTCAATGTTCTCTCCCAGGTGAAACGCGAGCTCGCTCTCGCGCCGGCGCAGGCCGAAGCCGAACGGTCCCGGCTCGCTGCGCTCCTCGGCCGCGACGGCACCCGCGACGCGCTGAGCCGTGAGCTGGCGAGGGAGATCCGCGAGAACCTCCGCCCGATCGACGACGCGGCGCTGCTCGATCACCTGCGCCTCTCGCTGGTCGAAGCGCTCCGGATCAACAACCCGAAGTGGATCGGCGAGTAGGATCTCGCGAAACCGCGCTGCGCGGGACGGTCCTCGGCCAAGGAGAGCAGTGGCGTGAACCTGGTCGGTGGGGCGCAGGTGGTGGCGCGGATGGCCTGCTGGGGTGCCGGGCTGCTGCGCCGCCGCACCGATTGGCCGAGCCCGTTCCCGGACAACCCCAGGTTCGCGACCCCGCGCGATGCGGCGGGCCTCGTCTCGGACGGAGCGGTGGTGGGGGTCTCGGGGCTGGCCGCCCAGCAGCGCGCGTCGGTCCTGTTCTGGGCGCTCCGGGAGCGGTTCCTCCGGACGGGCCATCCGAGGCGCCTGACGCTTCTCAACGTAGGCGGCCATGGGAGCCGCGGGCTTCTTCCGGGATCCCTCGATGAGCTCGCGCTTCCGGGGCTCTGTACGCGGCTCGTGACGAGTCACTTCGAGACCTTCACGGGGTTCCTCGACCTGGCGGCAAAGGGTCGCTGCGAGCTCCAGTGTCTTCCGCTCGGCGTCATGGCGGAGCTCTACGTGGCGCTCGGCCGCGGAGACGACTCGCTCGCCTCCGACACCGGCATCGGGACCTTCTTCGACCCCCGGGTCGGACGCGGATCGCCCGTCCAGCGAGGAGACCACGAGCAGCTCGTGACGGTCGAGGATGGCCGCCTTCGCTACCGGATTCCGCGGCTGGGTGTCGCGCTCTTCAACCTCCCGGCCGCCGATCGGAACGGAAATCTCTACGCGAAGGGATGCGCGACGATCGGAGATGCCGCCGAGCTCGCCCATGCCGCAAGACGGGCCGGCGGGACGGTGATCGCGAACGTGGGGCGCATCGTTGCCGAGGATCCGTCCGAGATCTTCCTCCCCGCCGAGGCGGTGGATGCCATCGTCCTCCACCCGGACACGGAGCAGACTCCGGGCTTCTTCCATCGCGATCCCTGGCCCGCCGTCGTCGCCGGAAGCCGCGTTCCCGTCGCGAAGGCCCTCGACGAGGCGCTGTTCGTCAGCCAGCTCGCCGGCCTGACGGGCCGCCTCGCGCGGCGCGGTGCGGTGGAGGACGCCATGGCCCGGCTCGCGGCCATGACCCTGGTCGCCGAGGTCTCCGAGGGCTCGCAGGTCGCGATCGGAGCCGGGCTCCCGGAGACGGTCGCCCGGGCGATCTTCGAAGGGGGCGGCCTCGACGCCGTCACGTTTCTCGTGGAGAGTGGCGTCGTGGGGGGACTCCCTGCGCCCGGTGCCTACTTCGGAGCCGCCTTCTCTCCGCGCGAGATCGTCTCGCCGGCCGAGATCTTCCGCCGCTGCAGGCCGTCTCTCGACGCTGCGTGCCTCGGAGCCCTCGAGGTCGACGCAGCCGGAAACGTCAACGTCTCGAAGCGGGGCCGCGGCATCCGGCGCTACTCGGGACCTGGCGGCTTCGTCGATTTCACGACGGCGGCCCGCACGATCGTATTCGTCTCGGGCTGGATGCGCGGAGGCGAGATGACCGCTGGCCGCGGCCTCGTCCGCATCGGCCGTCGCGGGGCGCCAAAATTCGTCGAACGCGTGTCCGAAACGACCTTCGATGGTGCGCGTGGGCTCGCGGCGGGAAAGAAGATCTTCTACGTGACGCCCGTCGCCGTCTTCCGGCTCACGGAGCGCGGAATGGAGCTGGCAATGGTGATGCCGGGGATCGACGTCGCGCGGGACATCCTCGACATGACACCGTTCGACGTCGTTCTCCCCAGTTCGGGAAGCGTTCCGCTGGCTCCAGCGTCGGCGGTCGATGGCAGAGGCTTTCGCCTGCCCGCCTGGGGCAGAGCCGACCGGGGCCGATAGGCGCGAGGAGAAGCGAATGCTCGAGACCCGCATCGAAACTGGGATCGGCCCCTGCGCCCTCACCCCGGGACAGGTGGCGCGGCAGTTCCGGAGGCTCGTCGACGCCGGCGCGAAGATTCGCCCCGCAGGTAGCGCGCGATCGAGGCCGCGGAGCCTCCTTGCCCGCGGCTACGTTCCCCGTCACCGCCTCCGGCTCTTCGACACGATCTTCTACCTGTCGGCGATCCGTCAGGAGCCGAACGCGCGCTTCTTCATCGCGTACGTGCTGCTCGGAGCCGACCAGCACGTCGATCCCAGCCGGCGGGAACTCTTCGCCCGCTATTTCTACAAGGACGCGTCGCTCGTCTGGCGATCGGCCAGCCACTTCGCCCGGTCCGATTCGGAGAACTGGATCGGGAAGGGAGACTTGAAGCGCGTACGCGAGGAGAGCGGAGAGGTCGCGCTCTACAGCGCCGAGGAGACCACGAACCTGCCGCTCGAGATCCAGGGAGCCCTCGACACGGTGAGCCGACTCACCCGGCGGATCCTCCACGACGAGAACGCCATCGGCCTCGTACTCCGCTGCGCCCCCGACCAACGCATCGAGCCCTATGCCGATTTCGTCGCCCCGCGTCGCAGGGCGGCGGCTGACTCCCGCAACCTCGTCCACGGTGGCGAACCGGTTGCGTGGTTCGCGCGAAGGGGAGACCCCTCATCGCTCCGCTTCGCTCGGGGCTACGCACCGGACTTCGAGAGCGGCATCTTGGAGATGAGCCGATCGGAGAGCCGCATCTACGGGGGAGAAATCCGCAAGTACCGTGTCCTGTCGTCGAACCGGAGGATCCAGTATCAGTTCGTCGCCGCGCCGCTCCACGTCTGGATCGTCCCTCCCCAGGCGCTCACGACCGAGCTCAGCAGCTACGGCGTACGCACCATCGACGTCGGCGCCGACGACGATCTCTCGATCCCGGGCTACGAGTACCACTACCTCGACGACAGCGAGGACCCTCCCCGGCTCTACAGCCAGATCCCCGAAGGATTCGCCGGGGAGATCTGTCCGGGCGACCCGGCACGCGCCGACTCGGCGCCCTGGCTCGAGGCGCTCCCGGTCGTCCAGCAGTTCCGCAAGGCGATCCGCTTCCCGCGCCCGCGGCTTCGCAAGCTGCGAGGCTGAACCAAGAGGCATTCCCCGCTGCCACGAGTCCCCGCGAGCGATCTAGACCCGTGTAGAAGGCGCGGAGGGAAGGCGGGTCACGCTCCGAGGAGCCGCTCGGCGATCTGGATCGCGTTCAGCGCGGCGCCCTTGCGGATCTGGTCGCCCGAGACGAAGAGGTCGAGGCCGTAGCCATCGTCCTGCGACAGGTCGCGCCGGATCCTTCCGACGAAGACGTCGTCCTTGCCCGACGCGTGGAGGGGCTCGGGGTGTAGGTTGCGCTCGCGGTCGTCGATCACCGAAACGCCGGGCGACTCGGACAGGATCTTGCGCGCCTGGTCCTCGGCGAGCGGCCTCTCGAAGGTGAGGTTGATCGATTCGCAGTGGGCCCGGAGCACCGGCACCCGGACGCAGGTCGCGGTCACCCGGATCGTGTCGTCGTGGAAGATCTTCCGGGTCTCCTTGACCATCTTGGTCTCTTCTTCGTTGTAGCCCGTCTCGGGATCGATCTTCGAGTTGTGGCTGAAGAGGTTCCAGATGTACTGCCGCTGGAAGATCTCGCTGGTGATCTGCTCTCCGCGCGCCCACTGGTGGGCCTGCTGCTCGAGCTCTCGCATGGCTGCTGCCCCCGCCCCCGAAGCGGCCTGGTAGGTGCTCACCACCACGCGCTTCACCGTTGCAGCCCGGTGCAGCGGCCAGACCGGAACGTTCATGATGATGGTCGAACAGTTCGGGTTGGCGATGATCCCGCGGTGTCGTCCGATGTCCTGTGGGTTCACCTCGGGAACCACCAGCGGCACCGCCGGGTCCATCCGGAAGGCGGAGGAGTTGTCGACGACTACGCATCCCTTGCTCGCAGCGATCGGAGCAAACTTGCGGCTGATCGATCCCCCGGCGGAGAAGAGCGCGAGATCGACCCCGTCGAACGAGTCTTGCGTCAACTCCTCCACCACGTACCGCTCGCCGCGGAACTCGACCGCCTTGCCGGCCGAACGCTTGCTCGCGAGGAGCCGCAGCGACGAGAAGGGAAACCGCCGTTCCTCGAGGATCCGGAGGAACTCCTGGCCGACGGCGCCGGTGACTCCGGCCACGGCGAGCGACGGGGGGGTACGCATCGGCGACTCTCCACGAGGCCGGAATGCCCGGCCGCGGCCCAAAACCCTAGCGCAGAGGCGGAGTTCCCTCACGCCGACGGGCCGGATCCCCTGGACGGCAGCGGCCGGAGCGACCGACCTGCGCGCCTCGCCGCGACTCGAGTGGTACGCACCAAAGGCGAGCGTCCACGCGTCGTCTCGCCCACAGCTCCGCGAGGGCTGAACTGACTTGGTCAGTCAGCTAGGATCGTTCCATGGCGCCCCGGCCCGCGACCGACCGCTTCGCCGAGCTGATCCGCGTCGCCACCGGCGTCTTCATCGCCCACGGCTACCGGCGAACCCAGATGTCCGACGTCGCGGCGGCACTCGGTGTCGCCAAGGGAACGATCTACCTCTACGTCGAGAGCAAGGAGGCGCTCTTCGACGCAGTGCTTCGCCTCGCGGATTCGCCTGCGCCGATCTCTCCTCCAGGCTCTCTTCCTCTCCGCACGCCGGCGCCGGGAGAGACCCTGAAGGAGCTCGAGAAGCGAATCGCCGAAGAGGGGTCTCTTCCCGCCCTCGCCGCGGCCCTCGACAGAAAGCGCGTCTCGAACGTGCAACGCGAAACGGAGAGCATCTTCCGCGAGATCTTCGCGCTCCTCGCCCGGCACCGGACCGCGATCGAACTCATCGATCGCTGCGCCCTCGACCATCCCGATCTGGCCCGTGTCTGGTACCGCAGCGGACGCGAGGGAACGATGGGCCTGATGGAGTCGTACTTCGCAGACCGCAGTCGTCGCGGCCTTCTTCGTGTGCCCGGCGACCCGAGCGTCATCGCACGAATCATCCTCGAGACGCTCACGTTCTGGGCGGTTCACCGCCACTGGGACCCGTCGCCGCAAGACATCGACGAGGGCGCAGTCGAGGACACCGTCGTGCGGTTCCTCGTGGGAGCTCTCGTCGAGGGTCGCGCGTAGCGGCCGCTGACCGGCGGGAGCCCCGAGAGCGCTCCAAAGAGTCCCTACGCCTGCTGACGCTTCAGGAGGTCGCGGATCTCGGCGAGCAGCTTCTCCTGCGCCGGCGGCTCTGGGGCCGCTGCAGGCGCGGGGCGACGCAGCGCATTCACTCCCTTCACCAGCAGGAAGATGCAGAAGGCGACGATGAGGAAGTCGATCGACGTCTGGATGAAGTTTCCGTAGTTGATCGAGACCGGAGCCTCCGGAGTGCCTCCGATCACGAGCCTCAACTCCTTGAAATCCATTCCCCCGGTGACGAGTCCGACGGGCGGCATGATGAGATCCCCCACCGCCGACGTCACGATCTTGCCGAAGGCAGCGCCGATGATGACGCCGACCGCCATGTCGACGACGTTGCCCCGCTGGATGAACTCCTTGAACTCGGAAACCATGCCCATGACGACTCCTTGCGTGCCAGGGGACTTCCCGCCGTGGGACCCCGGAACCATTGTGGCACGTCGATCCGCTGCGTCGGCGGAAAGCTGCGCGATCCCCGATCCCGAGGGTGTCATCCCGAGGCGAACCGCCTCGCCGGTTCGGCGCCAGTGCCGTAGCGTCCGCCCCGATGGTCGCTCTCGTCACGGTCGCAGCGGTCGCCTTCGGCGCGGCGCTGCTGACGCTCTTCTCGGGATTCGGTCTCGGAACGCTGCTGCTGCCGGTCTTCGCCCTCTTCCTGCCCCTCGAGGCGGCCGTCGCGGCGACCGCCGTCGTGCACCTGGCGAACAACCTGTTCAAGGTCGGTCTCGTCGGACGTCACGCCGACCGCGCGGTCGTCGTCGCCTTCGGCCTTCCCGCGGTCCTCGCGGCCTTCATCGGGGCCGGGCTGCTGTCGGGGATGACGACTCTCGCGCCGATCATGCGCTACGAGGTAGGCAGGATCCACGCCGAGTTGACGTGGGCCGGGATCGTGATCGGTACCCTTCTCGCGTTCTTTGCGCTCTTCGATCTCGTTCCGCGGCTTCGCGACCTGACGGTCGAGCGGCGATGGCTCCCACTGGGCGGACTCCTCTCGGGCTTCTTCGGCGGGCTCTCGGGGCTGCAAGGCGCACTTCGCGCGACCTTTCTCGTGAAGTGCCGACTCGGCCGCGACGCCTTCGTCGGCACGGGCGTCGTCGTGGCAGTGCTCGTCGATCTGGCGCGTCTTCTCGTCTACGGAACGAGCTTCTACAGCCACCCAGCGAGTGCCCTCGGCGGCGCAGCCACGGACGCAGTGCCCGCCCTCATGCTGACCGCCACCGTTGCCGCTTTCGCGGGATCCTTCGCAGGCTCACGCCTTCTCCCCAAGGTGACCATCGGCTTCATCCAGAAGCTCGTCGGCGTGTCGATCGTCCTCCTCGGCGGTGCCCTCGCGGCGGGCTGGATCTGAAAGCGATCGCTCCGAGGAGCGCAACGCCGGTCCGGTCGATCGCGAGGCGCGGGAGACCGCCGGCGAGCATCCCGAGGTAGACGAGACAGAAGACCAGGACCGCAGTCGTCTGCATCGTCAGCGCCCGGGTCCCCTGGCGGCCCTCGCCGAGACTTGCCGCGGGTCTCCCAGAACGCGCCTCGCTGCGCGGTCGACGGCCGCTTCGAGGGCCCCCGACCCGACCGCGAGGAGTGCGAGGATGGCCGCGCCGGCGCCGACGAAGGCCGGGAGCGGGACATCGCGCAGGCGTTCGCCCGCGTAGAGCACGTAGGGCTGGTGGAGCAGGTAGAAGCCGTAGGAGAAGGTTCCGAGGAAGAGGAGCGGCCGGCGAAGGGCGCCGATGGCAACGAGCGCGCGGCACGCGTTCGCCAGGAGCGCGAAGAGGCCCATCCCGATGAGCCCATCGGTGCAGGTAAAGGTCCATCCGGGCCGGTAGCTGAGGAATCCCGCCACGTAGAGGAGGGCTCCCGCGGCGATCCCCGGCGCTCCGACCAGCCAGCCGAGGGTGCGGTCGCGATCGCTGCGAAGCAGGAGCCCGAGAGCCATCCCGGCGGCGAACTCCCAGAGCCGCGATCCGAAGAAGGCGCCTTGCACGAAGATGCCGTTCGCTCGCAGCACGTCGAGGAGGATCCAGCGGCTCGTGATGGTGAACGCGATTGCTGCGCCAAGGAAGATCGCAGGACCGAGCCGGTGGAGGAGCTTCGCGAGAAGGGGGAAGACGAGGTAGAGCTGGAGGAGTAGACCGAAGAACCACCAGGCGGGGTTCGCGTAGTAGAACAGCTCCGGCGGCCAGACGCGGTCGCCGAGGAGGCTCGCAAGGAAACGCCAGTCGACGGAGTCGCTCCGGGTGACGAAGGGCGAGACGAGCCAGACCGCGTGAGCGACCCAGTACATCGGCAGGAGCCTCAGCAGCCGTTGGCGATACCACCGTCGCCAGCCCCCGGCGGGCTCCCCACGTCCACCCAGCGCATGGGTGAGACCGAACCCCGAGAGCAGGAGGAACACCGCAACGGCCTGCGAGCCGAGCTGGGATAACGCCGCGAAGATCGCCTCGACACCGCACGCGGCCGACCCGGCGAAGCTGGATGATCCACACCGATCGGCGTAGAGCGAGAAGTAGGCCGGATTGAAGGGCCAGGGGAGCCTACCGTCCGCCCAGGTCGTGAAGAGGTGGAACCACGCCACCCACAGGATCGAGAAGCCGCGTGTCGCGTCGATCCAATCGAAGCGAGCGCCGGCGGGAGCCGCTGCAGCCATCAGGTGACGGAGAAGCGGCGGCGGCGCAGCTTCGGCAGACCATCCTCCGTCTCACCGACGATCTCGTGGGTGGCGCCCGGCGGGAGCCTCCCATGCCGATCGGCCTTTGCCGCCTCGCCGCGGGCAACGACACCGCGGACGAACTCCTCGGCCTCCTTCGCGGCCGCCGTCTTGCGACGCTTCGCGGCGGGAGCCTGCTCGCCGCCGGCCTGCTTCGGCTTCGGAGCTGCCTCGGCCGACTTCCGCTTCCGGCCGCTGCCCCGCGTGGGTGCCCGTTTCGCCATCGCGTCGTCTCCCTGTGCCGCCCAGTCCGGCCGGGCCCATTCTTGCTCTCGCAGCCTATCCTTCGAGCGGACCCGATGCGAGGGAGGATCAGCGTGCGTGCGAGCTGTCTGTGCGGCGACGTGACCTGGGAGCCTACGAGCCCCTTCGAGCTCATGCATCACTGTCACTGCGCGCGCTGCCGCAAGGCCCACGGCACGGCGTTCGCGACCTATGCCGGCGTGCCCGAAGGTCGACTCGACGTACGAGGATCCGCGAGCGTCGTCGGCTGGGAGTCGTCGCCCGGCCTGTTGAGGGCCTTCTGTGGCCGCTGCGGGTCGGTGGTCCCTGGCCAAGTCAGCAATGGTCATGCCTATTTCCCGTGCGGAAACTTCGACGGACATCCGGGAGTTCCAGTCGTCGGCCACATCTTCGTCGCGAGCAAGGCGCCCTGGTACGAGATCTCCGATGCGCTCCCGCGTTTCGACGCGTATCCGCCCGGCCTCGGCCCGCCAGTCGTTCCCGAACGACCGCTCCCTCCCGCACGGCAAGGCATCACCCGCGGCAGTTGCGTGTGCGGAGTCGTCGCATTCGAGATCGAAGGCTCGCCGCGCCTCTGCCGCTACTGTCATTGCGGCCGCTGCCGCCGGGCACGTTCTGCCGCGCACGCTGCGAACCTGGGTCTCGCGATCGAGCAGCTCCGGTTCATCCGCGGCGAGGATCGAATCGCGAGTTTCCGTGCTGCGGGCGCGAAGTTCTTCGCCCAGAGCTTCTGTACGGCCTGCGGCGGGAAGGTCCCGCGGGTCGATCCCGAACGTGGCATCGCGATCGTTCCGATGGGAGCCCTCGACGACGATCCGGGCGTGAGGCCCACCGAGCACATCTTCGTGGCGGACAAGGCGGCGTGGTTCGAGATCACGGACGCGCTCCCGCAGCACGCGGCCTACGCACCGGCCTGATCGGCGCGCGCGCCTCCAGGTTCGCTAGCCAGGATCGAGCCCGCAGTCGAAGCAGCGGCGGACGAGCGCCAGGCCGCCGGCCTGCCGCGCGAGCGTGTGGGTCTTCCGGATGCGCGGATGAGCGGCGGCTCGGCCAGGATCCGCATGGCGTCCGAAGTCGACGCGTCCGCGGCGGACCAGATACTCGACGAAGGCCCGCGCGGTCTCGTCGGGAGGCACGCTGGGCATTCGCCCCGAGGAGGGGGTGGCGGCGCGAGTGGCGAGTCCCGACTCCTCGAGGGGAGTACGGACGACGAGGGCCCTGCGTCCGAGGCCGAAGACCGCGCCCGGGAGGCGGATCAGCGGGAGCGGATCCGCTCGCGAAGCGCCGCCGGCAGCGGATCGTACCGGCCGTCCTTCCCGCGTCTGCTTCGGTCCACTGCCAGGCGCGCGCCGGCGTCTCGCCGTCGCCTCCTCGAGCGAGAGCAGCCCGCGGCGCACGAAGGCCGTCCGCAGAGCGTCGCCGTAACGCCCCTTCTGCAGCACGCGATCGGCCTCGATCATCTGCGCCGACACCTCGCCGAAGAACGCCGGAACCACGGCGGCCCGCTCCACGGCGCGGACGAGGAGCGCGCTGAAATCGCGCGCGATGCGAAGCAGGTGGCTTCCCGTCGGAGCCTTCGCCGCGTCAGCCAGCGCGAGTCCCATGGCCTCGAAGGCGCCCGCCGTGAAGACACGCGAGAAGGAGTGCGGCTCGCTGGTGAGCTGGGCGTCGGGGCCCGAAGGAGGCAGCCCAGCAGGCGGGCGGTAGAAGAACGCGTTCACGGCGTTGCGGAGCGCGTCCGAGGGAACCAGGTCGGGCCGGCTCTGGCGGATCGCCCAGCCGAGGGACTCCGCGAGACGCGACAACCGCGACGACCGGAAGAGCCGCCCGCCCGTGTCGCGGAGCACGGCGTCGCGCAGGCTTTCGAGCGCGAGCCCGCAAAGCAGCGCCGAGAGGTCGCCGAAGCTCTCGTGGAAGGCGGCAACCTCGGTGCTCATCACGTCCCACAGCTCGGGACGAAGGGCGTCGAGGATCGCGTGGCCGAGCTCGTGGATGACGACGTCCGGACTCTCCCCGGAATAGATCGTCCGGCCTCCGGCCACGTCGTGGAAGAACGAGAGGCTCGCACGATCGTAGTAGGCGTTCAGGTCCTGCCCGCGGTCGAGATGGATCCGCAGCCGTTTCGTCGCAGCCCAGCCGCGGTTTCCGACGTGGGGCGCCCACAGGCCGATGCCGCGAGCGAGCGCCTCGATTCCTGCCCAGTAGCGAAACGCTTCGCTCCCGGGAGGATGGAGCGCCAGCGGAGGCGTCTTCGACGCGATCGCGACGGCCAGGTGCGCAGGCGGCGGCGTGGGCCGCGGTCGCTTCACCGGCGCAGAGCCCGACAGCGGATCGTCCTCCCACGCGAGGATCACCTCCTCGGGAGCGGTACGTGAAGCGGGCTGCCGGCGGATCGGGCGCAGCGTCACCACGCCAGTCTACGACGACAGGAGGGATAAACGGCGTTTTATCAGCCGAAACAGGGGCTTGTCGCCGCACTTGCGAAGCGCTGGTGCCAGGCTGCCGACCCGCGCGAAAGATTGCATAAACGTCAATGAAAACGGATGGTTATCCACTCGCTCCCAGGGAGCGCTGCCGCGCTTCGAGGGGCCCCTCTCTGCTATGATGAGCGGGCCCTGCGGCCGCGCCGGAGCCCCCCGGCGGCACCCCGACAGAAGGACCGATGAAGGACAAGGACCGGTACTGGGATTGCCTGGACCAGGCGATGGAAGCGTCGCACGGTGGCCGCACCGACGAGGCGCTCGCCTGGCTCGACGAAGCCCTGAAGGCGTCGCCGGATGGCGCCGAGGCCCACAACGGCCGCGGCGAGATCCTGTGGGACGACGGCCGGGTGGAGGAGGCGCTCCACGAGTTCGAGCTCGCCTCGCGCTCGGACCCCAAGTTCATCACCGCACACCTGAACCGCGCCGAGATCCTGATCGACGAGCTCGGAGAGTACGAGCAGGCGCTGGCGCTCTGCGACCAGCTCCTGGCCGGCCAGGGCGACCTGCCTCGCCCCGACAAGGGGATGGAAGCCGAGATCTACTACCTCAAGTCGAAGGCCCTCTTCTACACGGACGATCTCGAGGGAGCGCTCTTCCTCGTCCGCCGCGCCCTCAAGACGGGAGGAGACCAGGGCATCTATCGCGCGTTCGAAGGGCAGATCCTCTTCGAGCTCGGCCGCTTTGCCGAGGCGCGGCAGCCCCTCGAAACCGCCGCCGTTCTCGAGTCCGACGCTGCGCAGACCCACTATCACCTGGGCCTCGTCCTCGAGCGGCTCGGGGAGATGGACGAGGCTTCGCGGCGATTCGAGAAGGCGAGCCAGATCGAGCCCGAGCAGTTCCCGCTGCCGCTCCGGATGGCGGGTGACGATTTCGAGCGCGCGGCCGCGGAGGCCCTGGCGGAGCTTCCTCGCTCGATCCGGGAGTACGTCGAGAACGTTCCGGTCCTGATCGAAGAGTGGCCGTCGGACGACCTCGTGAACGGCGAGAACCTTTCGCCGACCATCCTCGGCGTCTTCCTGGGCGTGCCGCGGACGGAGGCCGGCGCCGTCGACCAGCCGCGCGACATGGACAGGGTGATCCTGTTCAAGCGCAACCTCGAGACCCATTGCCGGGACCGGGAAGAGCTCGTTCACGAGATCCAGACGACGCTGAGGCACGAGATCGGACACTATCTCGGACTCGACGAAGACGACCTGGAGCGCCTCGGGCTCGCCTGAGTCCCCCCGCTACGGGATCCTCGCCCGGCATGCCGCCTTCCGCCTCCGCTCACCTGATCGACGCGCTGTGCGCGGCCGTGGGTCCGGACGCGGTGCTCTCCCGCCCTGAGGATCTCTTCGTCTACGAGTGCGACGCGCTCACGCACCACACCGGGCGGCCCGCCGCGGTCGTACTGCCGCGAAGTTCCGGGGACGTGGCGGCGTGCGTCGAGGCCTGTGTCCGACACGACGTTCCGTTCGTTCCGCGGGGAGCGGGGACGGGCCTCTCGGGCGGCGCTGTCGCCCTCGAAGGCGCCGTCGTGATCGAGTGCGCGCGAATGAACCGCATCCTCGAGATCGACCCTGCCGATCGGGTGGCCGTCGTGCAACCCGGCGTCGTGAACGCCGACCTGTCGAGAGCGGCAGCCCCCTTCGGCCTGCACTTCGCTCCCGACCCGTCGAGCCAGCAGGCCTGCACGATCGGCGGAAACGTCGCCGAGAACTCGGGAGGGCCCCACACGCTCAAGTACGGGAGCACGACAGGCCACGTGTTGGCCGTCGAGCTGGTGCTCGCGAGTGGCGACTGCGTGCGGCTGGGATCGCGCGCCGGAGGAGATCCCGGCTACGACCTCGTCGGCGCCGTCGTCGGCAGCGAGGGCACCTTCGGCGTCATCACCGAGGCGACGGTCCGGCTCACGCCGCTCCCGGAGGCGGTCGAGACGCTCCTGGCGGTCTTTCCAGACGTGATCTCGGCATGCCACGGGGTCGGCGCCGTGATCCGCTCGGGTCTCGTTCCGGCGGCGCTGGAGATCGTCGATCGGCGCACCATCGCTGCGGTGGAAGCGAGCGTCTATGCGGCGGGGCTTCCGCTCGACGCCGGCGCGGTACTGATCGCAGAGCTCGATGGCCCCGCGGTGGCCCTGCCGAGGCAGGTCGACCGTGTCCGGGCGCTGTGCACGGCGAGCGGCGCGACGAGGGTCGACGTGGCCCGCAGCGCCGAAGAACGCCAGCGCTTCTGGCGTGCCCGCAAGGGAGCCTTCGGAGCGATGGGAAGGCTCGCGCCCGACCTCTACGTCCACGATGCAGTCGTTCCGCGTTCGAAGCTTCCGGAGGTGATCGAGCAAGTCTGCGCCATAGGCGATCGGCATGGCCTCGTCCTCTCGAACGTCTTCCACGCCGGCGACGGCAACCTGCATCCGAACATCTCGTTCGACCGGCGCAACCCCGACGAGCTCCGCCGCGTCCTCGCGGCCGGCGCCGAGATTCTCGAGCTCTGCGTTCGCGCCGGGGGCGTGATCAGCGGCGAACACGGCATCGGAACCGAAAAGCAGGACTTCATGCCGCTGCTCTTCTCGCCGGAAGACCTCGATGCCATGCGCAGGCTGCGAGAGGTCTTCGATCCTGAGCGGCGCTCGAACCCAGGGAAGATCTTTCCGACCAAGCGGACGTGCGTGGAGTCGAGCCCTCGGGCGCGCGAGGCCGAGCGCGCGAGCCTCGGCCCGTGAACCCGGGAAGCCACCCGGCTCCGGACCACCTCCCGGTGGTGGAGCCGCCGGACGCCATGGCGTTGGCGGAGGCCGTTGCCTCGCTCGGAAGCCGCGGCGCATCGGCTCTCGTCTGCGGCGCGGGCACCGAGCTTCCGGTGGGGAACATCCCGCGGCGAGCCGACGTGCGGCTCTCGACCGCTCGCCTCCGTGGAATCGACGTCCTCGACGCCGACGAAGGCGTCGTCCACGTCGCGGCCGGCACGCCGGTCGCAGCGCTCCGGGAACAAGCGCGCGCAGCTGGGCTCGACGTGCCGCTCGATCCACCGTCGGAGCGGTCGACCGTCGGCGGAGCCCTGGCTGCGGCGGCGCTCGGCCCGCGCACTCTCGGCTTCGGGCGCGTACGCGACCAGGTGCTCGGCCTCGAGGTCGTTCTCGGCAGCGGCGAGAGGACGCGGTGCGGAGGACGGGTCGTCAAGAACGTGACGGGCTACGACATGGCCAAGCTCTACGTCGGGTCCCACGGCACCCTGTGCGTGATCTCGCATGCGTGGCTCCGGCTCCGCCCCCTGCCCGAGCGCTCGCTCGTCGTCGCGGCGCCGGTCGCGGCCGGCGCCGCGGGGTTCGCTGCGGGCCTCGCAGCGGCGCGGCTCCCCGGCGCGCGGGCCGCGGCCCTGGTGGATGCGCGGCTCGTCCCCGAGCTCGGCGCACGCGTTCCGGAGCCTCCCCCCGGCGATCTCCTGCTGGTGGTGGAACTCGCTTCCGATGCGGAGGTGGTGGAGCAAGGCGCCGCCGCGCTCGCAGCCCGGCACGGCGCCGTCGCGGCGGGTGCGATCGAATCGGTCGGCGCGCTGGAGGGACCGGCAGACGATGCGCGCCGCGCCGATGTGCTGCGCCTTCGCGTGACGGCGAGGTCCTCGAAGCTCTCCGCCGCAGCCGATCGGCTCCACTCCGCGGGGGCCCGGCTGGTCGTACACCCGGGTCTCGGTCTGCTGTGCGCCCGCTTCGATCTCGCTGGGCACGACGATCTGGAAAGGGTGGAGAACGCGCTCGCTTCTGCCCGCGCCGCGGCCCTCGCCGGAGAGGGCAACGCACTTCTCGCGGCCGGTCCGGCCTTCGCACGCGCGGGGCGCGACGCATTCCTGGCGGCGCCGCAGTCGCTTCCCATCATGCGAAGGCTCGCGTCGCAACTCGATCCGAACGAGGTCCTCAATCCGGGCGTGCTCGTGGGAGGGATCTGATGGGGCCGCGCCCGCTCGGCGGCTCCGCGAAGGAGGCGATCGAGATCCACACGAGGAGCCTCGACTGTGTCCACTGTGGACTTTGCCTCCCCGTGTGCCCGACGTACCGCGAAACCGGCCGCGAAACGTCGTCTCCCCGTGGCCGGGTCTACCTGGCGCGCGGCGTCGCCGAAGGGCTGCTCCCCTTCGGCGAAGGCGTATCGGGCGAGATGGACCTGTGCCTCGGGTGCCGTGCCTGCGAGACGGCGTGCCCGTCTGGGGTGCAGTTCGGCGCGCTTCTCGAAGAGATGCGGACGGAGGCCCGGCGCCGCGGGCTTCACGAGGGTCTCGCCAAGCGAATCGAGGCGCTGGCGCTGCGCGCGGTGGTGCCACATCCGAGGCGGCTCCGCGCGCTCGTCTCGGTGCTCGGCGGCGTCCAGCGTCTCGGCCTCGACCGGATCGCGTTGCGAATCGCACCGCGCCGGCTTCGCGCGCGCGCGGAGCTGCTGCCCCGCGTGCCTTCGTCCGCCGACCGGCAGCCGATCCCCCCGCTCGTTCCTGCCGAGGGGGAGCGCCGCGGGCGCGTCGGGTTCTTCGTCGGATGCGTCATGCCCGAGCTGTTCGGCGGCGTGAGCCATGCCACGGTACGGGTCCTCGCACGCAACGGGTTCGACGTCGTGGTGGCGGCGGGGCAGGGCTGCTGCGGCGCTCTCCACGCCCATTCGGGAGATGCGGCGACGGCCCGCTCGCTCGCCGCGAGAAACGTGACCGCGTTCGAAGCGGCGGGAGTCGACCACGTCGTGGTCGACTCCGCCGGCTGCGGCGCAGCGCTTCGGGATGCAGGCCGGTGGCTCCCGGGAACGGGCGACGCTCTCGCGCGCAAGGTTCGCGACGTCACCGAGTTCCTCGACGACGCGGGCCTTCGTCCAACCCGGGAGCGGGTCGACCTCCGGGTCTGCTACGACGACCCGTGCCACCTCGCCCACGGGCAGCGGATCGAAGCCGCTCCCCGGCGGCTCCTCGCTCAGGTGGAAGGCGTGACCCTCGTTCCCTTCGACGACCCGTCATCGTGCTGCGGAGCAGCGGGAATCTACAACCTCACTCATCCGGAGATGTCGATGGCCGTGCTCGAACGCAAGATGCAAGCGCTCGCTGCTGCAGACCCCGACGCGATCGTCACCGGAAACCCGGGCTGCCTCTTGCAGCTGCGTGCCGGAGCCGCCCGGCACGGCCTCCGCGCGCAGGTGATCCACCCCGTCGAGATCCTCGACCGCGCCTACGGCGGCCCCACTACTTCGAAGCGGGCGCCTTACCTGTAGAGGATCTATTTGTAGAGGATCGCGTCGGGGGTCGGCTTCGCCGTCCTGATCCGGGGGAACGCACCGAGACCGATCGTCGGCAGCGAGCCCTGCAGCACGAGCTCCACCGGCAGGATCGACTCGCGGCCACGGACGAGGCCGTACTTGTCCTTCAGTCCCTTGAAGACGTAGTCCGATCCGGCGGTGGGGCGCAGATCGGGTGATCCCGCGAGGCCGAGACGCGCCTGCTCGAAGAAGAGGTCGCGGCGGGCATCGGGCTGCTGGTCGTTTCCGGAATCGAGCAGCTCGTTGCGGATCGATCCCTCTTCGAGGAGCGCGACGGTCCGCGCCAGGCGCTCCGCCGAGATCTGCCTCCGGACGATGGCCGGCGGGTCGGAGTCCTTCCCGCTGTCGGAGACGAAGCACAGCTCGACCAGTTGCCCGCCGACCAGCGCCACCCCATCGGGATGAAGCTCTCCGTTTCGCGGGCTTCCGTCCAGAAGGACTGGCTGTATGCCGAGGCCATCCGGCCCCGCAACCGCGGGGTTCTCGAGCAGGAAGTTCCGGGTGATCCCGATCCGCTGGGGCGTCGCCTTGCTCACCTCCTCGCGGACGAAGGCTCCGGCCTCTTTGCCGGCGGCGGTCACGGGGAAATCCTGCGCCACACGCTGCGCCATGAAGATGCGCAGGTCACGCCGCTTCGTCTTCTTCGCCGCGTCGAGCATCTGCTGCGCCGACTTCTCGCGCAGCTCTGCGATCACTTCGGGATCCGTCTCGCCCTCTCTCGCCAGCTCGTAGGCGAGGGTGTGGTTCCCGGCATCGCTCTCCTTGCCGATGAGGAACTCGCGCACCGCCGGCGCGTACTCGCCTTCGGGATTGCGGGCGAGATACGCACGCGCGTGCTTCTGCGGAGCTCGTCCGAACGTGTTCGGATCGAGCCACGGATACCGCACCAGCCGGTTCGGGAGGGCAGTGACGATCTCGACGATCGACGGAACCTCGATGAGCCACTCGACGGACCGTGGAAGGTCCCGGTCGCGGGCCCCCTGCGCGAGAGGGCCGAGGAAGATCCAGGACAGGCGCGACCCGGTCTCGCGGGAGCGCGCGGCGAGAAACGCGCCATAGGGATTCGTATCGGGGCTCGTGAGGAGGAGCCCGGCATGGCGGGCCATGTTCGGGCCCTCGTCGTCGTCCTCTCCTCTCGAGAGATCCGAGAGCTCCTCCCACATCTCGGTCTCCCGATGCGACTCGCCGAGAGCGATCGCTCTCGCGAACCGGGCCTCGTCGGCGAGCGGGCCGTCGGGATCGGCCGAGAGGAGCCTTCGCGCCTCACCGGCGACGTCGCCCCGGGGATCGAGCAGCGCCACCGCGAGCGGCCTCGCCTCCGCCGGTGCGGGGTCGCGCCCGGTATCGCGCGCCACGTCGAGGGACCTCATCCGGTCGCTCCGCTCCGCGTGCAGCCGACGTGCGGCCTCGGCGCGCATCTCGGTGGCCTCGCCGTCCTCGGGCACGAACAGCAGCGCCCGCTCTGCGGCCACGAGCGCCAGCCTCGTGTTTCCCGCCTCGAAGGCCCTCCGCGCGGTCCGCATGCTGCGATCCCGATGGGTCTGCGCGAGGCGGGCCTGGTCGGTCTCGATGCGCGCCGCGACATCGACGGCCTCCGGCGCTTCGGGGAAGCTGGCAACGAAGCGTTTCTCTTGAACCAGCGCCTGACGCTCGGCGGTGCTGATCTCGTCCTCGAGGTGCTTCGTGACGGCGAGGCCCAGCAGAGCCTTTCCGAGGCTCGCCGCAGCCGTGACTCCCGAGACCGCGGCGCGGCCGAGGGGCTCGGCGATCACGTTGAAGACGCTCGCGATGGCATTGATGCGGGCGTCTCGCCTGCGCGCCGCCGCGAGCCGGAGAGGCTCGTCCTCCACGGTCTGTTCGAGCCGGGTCCGAAGCGCCGGGTCGAGATCGTCCCGCTCGAGGAGCGCGTCTGCGCTCCGCAGGTAGCCTGCGTGATCCCTCGTCGAAGCGGCCGCGAGGTCCACGGCCACCGGCACGAGGTCGGTCCGCATGCCGGCGGCGCTGGCGGCGGCGCGGTCGGCGCCTTCGACACGGGCCAGCGCCCTCTCGACCCCCGCTGCGTCGCCCGCCAGGGCGGCTGCTGCGAGGTCTCGGGCTGCGAGGTCTGCGTCCTCGGGGACGATCGCGCGGCTCTGGGGGAGGGGCTCGATCGCATCGCCTACGGGCAGCCCACCCGGGCCCGCACAGGCGGACAGCACGAGCGCCGCGAGAGCCACGACGGCTCGCCTCGCATTCGTCTCACTGCGCGAAGCGGTCACGGTCCACCTTCAGGGTGAAGGCCAGGAAGGCCTCCAGCCGCTGGGTCGCTGCGATCTTCTCGGGCGTTCCGTCCTGCGCCGCCACCGATTGGTACAGCCTCGATGCGGCATCGACCAGCTCCTGAAAGGACGGCGGGTCGAACAGCAACCCCTCGGGAGGGTTCCGCTTCACGTACTCGTCGGCGAGAGCGGCGTAGAGGTCGGCGAGGCCGAGGACGTGCGAGTTCGCGAGCTTGCTCTCGCGGTTGCGGACGACGAGCCGCTGCTGCTCGGCAAGGGCGCGGACGTCGCCGTCGGGAGTGAGCCGCCGCGAGGCGACGAAGAAGCCCGCACGAGCCATGTCCGCCCGCTCGATCTCCTCCCGGATCACCGCCAGGTAATGGCTGCCTTCGCTCTGGGCGGCAAGCGCCTCGAGCAAGGCTACCCGCTGTTCGGAGGCCTCGACCACACCCTGCTCGTCGCGGGGAACCGGAGCGATCGTCTCGAAGTCGTCCGACGGCCGGGCCGCGTCGAAGCCGATCCGCGCGGCCTCGTCGAGGGAATCGCAGACCGCTGCGCTGGTCTTGGCCTCGCGGAGCAACTCTGGCGTCCGTTCCGACACCCTCCGGTAGCTTTGCGCGGCGAGGTCGAAGGCTCGAAGGCGTTCGTAGGCTCGGCCCTTCGAGAAGGCGATTACGTCGTCCCAGTGGCCCGCGCGGAGCGCGTCGGCGTGAACCTTCTCCAGGTTTTCGAGGCGGAGGAGCGAGCTCCGGTAGACGTTCCGCCCCGTGACGTCCTGCGCCGGCTCGAAGCGGTAGGTGTCATCGGGAACGTGTCGGCGCAGCACCGCCACCACCTCCAGCACGTTCTCGCTGGGCCGGTACCGCGGGTCTGCCGGCGGAGTCGAAGCGCATGCCATCCCACCCACGGCCACGACGAACAGCGCCGTGTACCCTGCCGCCGTCATCGCGCGCGCGTACGCCGGCGCGCCCGTACCGCAACGGCGTTCAGCATCTTCTCCGTGGCGATCACTGCCGCGGCGAGCTGATCCGGATCGACACCGAGGGTCGAGAAGGTGCCCTCGCCCTTCCCGGCGTGCCTCCACGTGATCAGCGTCTCGACGAGCGCTTCGGTACGTCCGCCCGGCGGGATCCGCACGCGGAAATCCTCGAGGCGTGGCAGCGTGAGGCGGAAGACCCGAACCGCACTGGTCACCGCACGCATCAGCGCATCGTAGCCGCCGTCGCCCGTGGCCTCGGCGGTCGACGTTCTCCCCTCGTGGGCGAGGGTCACTCGCGCCTGCGGAGTCTCTCCCTTGCCGACGCTCACGTGCCAGGATTCGATCCGCAGGATCTGCTCGGCGGGAGTCTTCAGTACGTCGGCGATGATCATCGGCAGGTCTTCGGGAACGACGGTGTGCTTCTTGTCGCCGAGCTCGACGATCCGCCGCAGGACGAGATCGTGGTCGGCGTCGGACAGCGAGATCC
This sequence comes from uncultured delta proteobacterium, assembly GCA_963710635.1. Taxonomy (GTDB): domain Bacteria; phylum Myxococcota_A; class UBA9160; order UBA9160; family UBA9160; genus MYXO. The sequence goes on along the minus strand of CAVQAY010000001.1, from coordinate 963,048 downwards.
CGAGACCCTTGAGGTTCTGCTCGAGGCTCGCCTTCCCCGAGAGCTTGCCGAGCGCGTAACGCCGCTCGCGAGCGAACCGGCCCGGGGCCAGCTCGCTCGCGTAGAGGTCTCCCTTCGCGTCGCCATCGGCGTGGATTCCTGCCGTCTGGGTGAAGACGTCTCGGCCCACGATGGGCGAGTTGGCGGCGAGATCCTTGCCGCTGAAGATCTCCACCATGCGCGAGACGGGAACCAGCCGTGACTCGTCGACGCGCGTGTGGAACCGGCTCTTGTCGTGGAGCGCGGCCACCACCTCGGCGAGGCGCCCGTTGCCCGCCCGTTCGCCGAGGCCGTTCACGCTGGTGTGGACGCCACGTGCTCCCGCATTCACCGCTGCGAGGCAGTTGGCGGTGGCGAGGCCGTAGTCATTGTGGGCGTGGAACTCGAAGATCGCACCAGGCCAGGTGTCGGTCATGAGCCCGACGTAGCGGGTGACGTCGTCGGGGCCGAGAACGCCGAGCGTGTCCGGAAGGTAGACACGCTCGACACCGAGCGCGGTGAGGTCCCGCATCATCGCGAACACGTAATCGAACGACTCGCGAACGCCGTTCGACCAGTCTTCGAGGTAGACGTTCACCAGCAGCTTCTTCCGGCGGGCCGTGCGCACGGTTTCCCGGACACGCTCGCGGTGGGCCTCCGGCGAGATCCCGAGCTGCCCGCGGCAGTGACGCTCGGAGCCCTTGACCAGGACGTTCAGGACCGATCCGCCAACGCCGGCGATCCAATCGACCGATGCCTTGCCGTCGCAGTAGCCGAGGATCTCGACCTGGCGGACGAGCTTCTCGCGGCGCGCCCAGCCGGCGATCCGGCGAGCGGCCTCGCGCTCGCCTTCCGAGACCCGGGTCGACGCGATCTCGATCCGGTCGACCCGCACCTCCCGCAGTAGCATCCGCGCGAGCTGGAGCTTCTCGGCGGGAGTGTACGAGAGGTCCGGTGTCTGCTCGCCGTCGCGGAGGGTCGTGTCCATGACGGCGACGAGATCGCTGCGGTCGCGGGTCCGGGGGGGCATCGGGGCCGGAGGGTAGCCTCTCCGCGCGGCCGGCGGCCCTCGGGGCCGGGGCGGCGCAGGCGGCCCCGGCTCGCAGTAGCTTCGGGAGCCATGAGCGATGCCGAGATCGGGCCGCTGCGGGTCGCGCCGGAGGAGGCCGGCGCCCGGCTCGACGCCTGGCTCGCGACCCGCCTCGGCATCCCCCGTGCCCGGGCCCGGCGCCTTCTCGCGCAGGGCGCCGTCCGCGTCGACGGCCGGCTCGCGTCGCCCGCGGCCAAGGGCGCCCCGCTCGAAGCCGGTGCCCAGGTGGAGGTCTCCGCTCCCGCGCAGGCAAGGGGTGAGCGCGTCCCGGCCGAGCCCGACGCTCCGCTCCGCATCCTCGCGGAGGGCCCGGGCTGGATCGCCGTCGACAAGCCCGCCGGAGTCCCCGTACATCCACTCGTGTCAGGAGAACGCGGAACCCTTCTGGGTGCGGTCGTCGCGCATCGCCCCGCCGTCGAGGGGGTCGGCGAAGGCGGCCTCCGGAGCGGCGTCGTCCACAGGCTCGACGTCGACACCTCCGGCGTCGTCGTCTTCGCCACGGCAGAGGACCGCTGGCGCGAGCTGCGCGCCGCCTTCGCGGAGCACCGGGTGGAGAAGTTGTACCGGGCCATCGTACTCGGACGGCTCGAGGGGGAGGGCCGCCAGGAGGTCGGACTCGTCGTGTCGCGTCATCGGCCGGCGCACGTCCGGGTGGTCGACCCGCGGCACGATGCGCGAGGCCGAGGCGCTCGACTCGCGCGGCTGCGCTGGCGCGTCGCCGAGCCGCTCGGGCCGGCGACCCTGGTCGAGGTCTTCCTCGAAACGGGACACCTGCACCAGATCCGTGCGACCTTCGCCCACCTCGGGCATCCCGTCGCAGGAGACCGGAGCTACGGGCCCGCCTCGGACGCCGACCCGACCGGCGCCGGGCGGCAGATGCTCCATGCAGCGCATGTCCGGGTCGGCGAAATCTTCGCCCAGAGCCCGGATCCGGATGAGTTTGCCGAGGTGATCGGCCGGCTACGGCTCGCCGCAGCGCTCCCTCAGTGACTCACCTTCCACGGGTCCCATCCGTCGGAGAGCGGCGGCAGCGTGTTCCGGTCGCCAAAGATTCGGCCTTCGAGGATCGGACGCAGCAGGTTCGTCTCGAGCACCTGTCCTGCCGCGTCGACTCCGCTGCGCATCACGCCGGAGATTCCGGGCCCCGAGGGCGTACTGGCACCGCACAGGAAGAGCCCGGGAACCTCCGTCCGCGGACCGACACGGAAGGGGCCCGCCTGGTCTGCGCTCATCTCGATTCCGTAGGACGTCCCCCCGGTCGAGCGGGTGAAGCGCTCCTGGCTCACGGGGGTGGCGGCCTCCTTCCACACCAGATGCCGGCGCAGGCCCGGGATCACCGCCTCGGCCGACTCGAGCAGATGGTCGCAGACCTCCTCCTTCCGGCGGCGGTACTCGGGATCGCGGTGGTAGCGGCCTCCCTCGGTCGGTCCGCGTTCGACGTTCCACACCGAGTAGTCGAGAGGCGCGAGGGTCATGATCTGCACGTTCGTGCAGCCAGGCGGCGCCAGATGGCGGCTCACCGGATCCTTGAGCGAGGCCGTCGTGATGTAGGTCATGGTCTTCGAGCTCAGCTTGCCCGCCTCGAGCTCGTCGTAGGCCGCCTCGAAGTCGTAGCCACTGAAGACATAGTGGTTGGCGTTCGGGAAGCCCTTCGCCGCGAGGTCGATGTCGAGACCCGCATAGACGCAGAACAGCGGAAGCGCCATCCGCAGCGAACGGATGCGTTCGACCGTCTGCGGCGAGAAGTGCTCGGCGCCCACCAGCTCGAGGAACGTGCGCTTCAGGTCCGCATTCGAGACGACGACCGGCGCGTCGATCTCCTCGGCGTGCTGGCTCGGCTTTCCCACCACCACGCCCGCGACGCGGCCGTTCTCGATCCGGACGCGCTGCACGGGAGTGTTGGTGCGAACCTCTCCGCCGTATGCGCGGATGGCTTCGACGAGCCGGGCGGCGACCACCTGCCCTCCTCCCTCGGGATAGAAGGCGCCGCGCAAGAAATGGTCGGAGAGGCCCGCTGCCATCACCACGGGAGTCCGAGACGGGCGCACTGCGTAGCAGCCCTGCTCACCGAGCAGGACCGCGGTCACGCGCTCCGAAAGACGGTGCTGCGCGAACGAGCTCGGTGACGGGCCGGATGCCCCACTGCAGGAAGATCGGCTCCTGCTGCGCCAGATCGCCGATCGCGATCTCGCCGCGTCCGAGCCGCCGCCCGGCCGTGGAGACCCGCTGCATCACGTCGACGACCGCGGTGATCCCCTCGGCCTCGTCGGGGAAGGTCTCGAGGAGGCGTTTCTTGTAGCGGTCCCAGCCGCAGGGGATCCGGAACTCGAAGTCGGGGAAGTGGAGGATCGAGTAGCAATCCGGGTCGAGGGGCCGGAAGACGATGCGTTCGGCGAGGCCGAGGCCATGGAGGATCGCAGCGATCATTCCGTCGCGCCCGCACTCTCCGATGTAGTGGATGCCGACGTCGAACTCCCAGGCGCGACCGTGCTGCTCGCGCCGGAAGACCTGCGAGTTGCCGCCCGCGATGTAGTGCGATTCGACCACCAGCGTCCGGCGCCCCGCGGCACACAGGTACGCCGCCGCGCACAGGCCGCCGAGGCCGGATCCGATCACGATGGCATCCCAGCGCTCGCGGCCGCCAGTTTCGTTCGTCGTCATGGGGCATCTCCGTTGGAGAGGGAAGAGGAGAGCTGGGATCATGCGACAGGTCGCCCCCGATCGCACGGCCGGTGGCCGGATGCGGAGCGAACGCGCGGCTACGAGCGCCCGCGGGCCGTGCTGCGTTCGATCACCTTCGAGAGGGCAAGGACCGAGAGGGGCTTGGAGACGAAGTCGTCCATTCCGGCCTCGAGGCAGCGCAGCCGGTCGTCGCCCATGGCGTTGGCCGTGAGCGCGATGATCCGCGCCTGCTCTCCCGGGGGGCCAAGGGCACGGATGGCGCGCGTCGCCTCGAGGCCATCCATCTCGGGCATCTGCACATCCATGAGGACGAGGTCGTAGTGTCGCTGGCGGAACGCCTCGACGGCCTGGGCTCCGTCGGAGACGACGTCGGCCTCGCAGCCGAGCTTGCCGAGCATGATGCGCGCGACGCGCTGATTGACGAGATTGTCCTCGGCAACGAGCACCCGCAGGCCGTCCAGGTCGCTCACGGACTCCACCGTTCGAACCTCGGCACCGCCGGGCTCGCTCCGAGCGGTCCGGCCCCACACTGCGGCAAGGCTCACTGCGAACCGCTTGGTCCGAAGCGGACGTCCGATGCGGAGCGTGAAGCACGCGGCTTCCTCTGCGGCGATTCCTTCCGACCGGCTCCCCGGCGCAGCCAGGAGGATGAACGGGACTCGTGCTCGCCGCTTCATCTCGTCGAGGATCTCGGCGGCGTTCGTGCCGAAGGTTCGGGAATCGATGAAAACGGCGTCGAACTCCTCGCCGGCCACGAGCCAGCCGCGCGCCTCATCGAGGGAGCTCGCCGACCGGATCGTCATCTCGTGGTCCCGTGCATCGCGCTCCAGCAGCTCGCGCTGGAGGGGGTGGTGGAGCACGGTCAGCAGGCGCCTTCCACGAAGGATGGAGACGTCGAAGCGAGCGCTCCCGGCCCGGTCGGTCGCGTCCTCGGCGGGAACGGTGACTGCGAACTCCGATCCGCGGCCGGGCTCGCTTTCGACCGTCACCGTTCCACCCATCCGCTCGACGAGGCGCTTGGTGATCGCGAGCCCGAGGCCCGTTCCCCCGAATCGCCGGGTAGTCGACGCGTCGACCTGGCTGAAGGGCTGGAAGAGGCGGTCCTGGCGCTCCGGGGGGATCCCGATACCGGTGTCGCAGACGGCGATCCGGAGCGCCGGCGTACCCTCTGCCGGTGCGCCACTGCGAACCCGAACGACGACGTCTCCATCCTGGGTGAACTTGACCGCGTTGGAGACGAGGTTCATGACGATCTGCCGGAGGCGCGTGGGATCGCCGAGGATCCAGCTCGGCACCTCCCGCGGGTGGTCGTACAGGAGTTCGACGCCCCGCTCGGCCGCACGAGACGCGAGGAGCTCGAGGGAGTCCTCGATGCAGTCGCGCACCGAGAAGACGCGGTGCTCGAGCTCGATCCGGTCCGATTCGATCTTCGAGAAGTCGAGGATGTCGTTCAGGATGCCGAGGAGGACCTCGCTGCTGCTCCGGACGGTCTCGAGAAGTGGCCGCTGCTCGTCGTCGAGCTTCGTCTCGAGCACCACGTCCGTGAGGCCGATCACGGCGTTCATGGGTGTCCGGATCTCGTGGCTCACGATCGCAAGAAACTGGTCTTTCACCGCCGACGCCCGGAGCGCAGTGTCGCGCGCGACCGCCAGCTCCCGGGCCTGCTCGCGGATCATCGCCTCGCGGGCGTGGATGCCTTCGACGTGCTTCGCGGTGGTGGTCCACTGGGAGAGGGCGGCGCCGAATACCATGAGGGCGAGGACGGTCTGTCCAAACGCCACTTCCCACTCGTGAAGGAACGGTTCCGGGGCGATGCCGAAGTTCTCCTGGCCGAAGCGGATGAACGCGAAGCCAACGATGGCAGCGAGCGTCCAGAGGAACGTGTCGCGGACCGAGAGCAGGCAGGCGGCAAAGGCGGGCACCAGCACGAGGTAGTACTGGATGTAGGTCTGGCTCCCGCCGACGAAGAGGGAGTTCGCGACGACGGCGGCGCTCGCAAACCCGATGGCCAGATGGAGCGGCAGGCTCTCGAAGCGGCCCGCCGGCGGCCTCCGCGCCCACGCCCGCGCCGCGACGACGCCGATGCACAGGACCCCGATCACGAGCTGGGGGCGGGGCCGCTCGACGACGGCATCGAAGAGGACGAACGCCAGCATCCCGAGGGCGACCACCATCAGCGCCGACTGGACGCGGGCCGTGCGGTAGCGGTGCTCGTCGTCTTCCAGGGAGGACGGCTGCGGCGTGTAGAGAAAGCTGTCCTGCTTCGGGTCCACGCAGCCTCCCGGGAACCTATCGGCCGCCCCCGACCCCGACTCGACCCGGCAGGAGGGCCCGCGTAGGATCTCCGTTCCGCCATCCGGCGAGCCCCCGGGGGAGAGAGGACGACCCATGACCAAGCGCGCGCTGGTGACCGGCGTGACCGGGCAGGACGCCGCCTACCTGTGCAAGCTGCTCCTGGAGCGGGGCTACGAAACCTACGGGGCCTTTCGCCGGAGCGCCTCGCTCAACCTCTGGCGGCTCGAGGAGCTGGGCGTTGCGCGAGACGTCCGACTCGTCCCCCTCGACCTGATCGAGTTCACGAACATCCTGCGGACGATCGAACAGGTGCGGCCCGACGAGTTCTACAACCTCGCCGCCCAGAGCTTCGTCGGGCTCTCGTTCGAGCAGCCCCTCTACACGGCGGACGTCGACGGCCTCGCTCCCCTGCGGATCCTCGAGTGCCTGCGGACCGCGAAGCCCGATTGCCGGTTCTATCAGGCGTCGACGTCGGAGATGTTCGGCAAGGTCCAGAGCGTCCCCCAGACCGAGAAGACTTCCTTCTACCCGCGCTCACCCTATGGCGTCGCGAAGCTCCACGCCCACTGGATCACCGTGAACTACCGGGAGTCGTACGACCTCTTCGCATGCTCGGGGATCCTCTTCAACCACGAGTCGCCGCTACGCGGAATCGAGTTCGTGACGCGCAAGATCACCTCGAGCCTCGCTCGGATGAAGCACGGCCTCCAGGACGTGCTCGAGCTCGGCAACATGGACGCCGAACGCGACTGGGGCTTCGCCGGAGACTACGTCGAGGCCATGCACCGGATGCTCCAGCAGCCGGCACCGGATGACTTCGTGATCGCCACGGGCGAAACGCATCCCGTACACGAGTTCGTCGAGCGAGCGGTAGACCTCTGCGGCTGGACGCCGGTCTGGGAGGGGGAGGGTGAATCGCGCCGCTGCCTCGACCGCGCAACGGGCCGGGTCCTCGTCCGCGTGAATCCGGCCCACTACCGCCCTGCCGAGGTGGACCAGCTTCTCGGCGACGCCACCAAGGCGCAGCGCTCTCTCGGCTGGAAGCCCCGCGTATCGTTCGCCGAGCTGGTGGAGATGATGGTCCGTGCCGACCTCGACCGGCTCGCCGCCGGAAAGACGCTGCTCTGAGAGGCGTCCCGTGAGCGACCCTCTCCGGACGCCCGCTCCCGGCCTCCCCGGAAGGACGCTCGTGCTCGGCGCAGGGGGCTTCCTCGGCAGCCAGGCCGCCCTCTGGCTGGCGCGCGCGGGCTGCCGGCTGCGCCTGTTCGACCTCTCGGTCGCATCGATTCCCGCAGCGGTGCGAGATCGGCCCGGGGTCGAGATCGTCCACGGAAACCTTCTCGACTCCGTCGTGGTGCGCCGCGCCCTCGACGGCGTCGACCAGGTCCTCCACTTCGTGTCGGCGACGGTTCCATCGACGTCGGTCGCCGACGTCGGCCTCGAGCTGTCCGCCAACGTCGAGCCCACCGTCCACCTGCTCGACGCGATGAAGGAAGCAGGCACGCCGCTCCTGGTCTTTCCCTCGTCGGGCGGAACGATCTACGGCAACGAGGCGCCCGCCCAAGGCTTCTCCGAGAGCGCTCCGGTCCGTCCCCAGGGCTCCTACGGCCTCGGAAAGCTCCTCGTCGAAGAGATCCTCGCCTTCCATGCGCGGGCCGGCGGTCCCCACTGCGCCGTCCTCCGGATCGCCAACGCCTATGGACCGAGCGTCCATGGCCACCACCGGCAGGGCGTCATCAACGCGTTCCTCGACAACGTCCGGATGGGCGCGCCCGTCCGCATCTGGGGCGACGGGAGCGCCGTTCGGGACTACGTCCACGTCGAGGACATCCTGGCGGCGATCTCGGCGCTCGTCCTCGCTGGCGCCCGCGACGAGATCTACAACGTCGGCAGCGGCGAAGGCCACAGCGTCCGTGAGGTGCTCGACATCGTCCGGCGCGTCACGGGCCACGACGTCACCGTCGAACGCGTCCCCGGCGAATACACCGGCGTGCGGCGGAGCGTTCTCGACGTCTCGAAGCTCCGCGAACGGACGGGCTGGGCGCCGCAGATCGGGATCGAGGAGGGGATCGCCCACCTTTGGCGAAGCCTGCCGAGTTCCTAGTGCAAGAGCCAGTAGCTCTCGGTCGAGTAGTCGAGGTCGCGGCCGCGTTCGCCGATGGGCTTCGCCGGGTTTCCGCCAACGATCGTGTAGGGCGGAACGCTCCGGGTCACGACGGCCCCGGAAGCGACGACGCAGCCTCGGCCCAGGGTCACGCCCGGCATGATGATGGCGCCCGCGCCGACGAAGACGTAGTCCTCGATCACGACGGGGCTGACCGTCCCGGCGAAGGAAGGGTCGTTGATGTCGTGGCTGCCGAGCAGGATGATCACGCGGTAGGCGATCGCGACGTTGTCTCCGATCCGGAGGTCGACCATTCCGATACCGGCGAAGAGGCACTCGATTTGGACCGTCGAGTTGCGCCCAATGGACAACTTGCCTCGGCCGCCGAAGATCTTGAGGCCCGTGTTGACGGTCGCTCCCGGCGCGATCTTCCATCCGAGCGCCCAGCGGTAGTAGAAGTTCCGCACCGCGCGGATCGGCACGTGGCCGATGATCCGGTTGGCTCCGAAGGCGAGAACCGCGTTCGCCACGTCCCGCACCCGGGCGTATGCCGTCGTCTCGGTGCGGACGGTCTGCTGGGAGCTCCCGGCCGTGGTCATCGCGCGCTCACGACCCGTCGTGGAGCGAGGGAGCCGAGGACGGCCTCGAGTCCCGACTCCTTCAGCTCCATCGCAATCACGGTCGCCAGCGCCGCCACGAGGCCACCAGCCAGAGACACGATGAGCGTCACGAGCTTCTTGGGACGGATCGGCCGAGGCTCTGCCGCGGCCTCCTGGACGACCGACGCGTTCGTGAACTGGTTGCGGTCTAGCGCCGCGTCGATCCGCGCCTCCACACCGCGGCGCAGATACTGCATGTATTGGGTTTCGTTGGTCGAGATCAGGCGCTCGATTCGCTTCGCCTCAAGCAGCTTCTCGTCGAGCGTTCCGAGCCGAGCGCTCGCCTCCCCGATCTGGCCATCGAGCTTCTTGATCCGCTCGGCATAACCGTCTCGCTCGGCACGGGTCCGCTCCATGTCCTGGGACGCGCTCACCGAGGCCGGCGAGAGCGTCGACTGCTTCTGGAAGATCCCCGTCCGCTGGCTGTCGATGGCCTCTACGGCCGCGTCGAGCTTGCGCTGGTTCTCGACCAGCAGCGGCGAGTCGGCCCGGTAGCGCTCCAACAACCGGACCCGTTCGAGCTCGAGCTGGAGCTTCTGCTGGATCAGCGCCTGGAGAGCGTAGTCATTGCGGCCTTCGACGGTCGTGGTCTGCATCTGCCAGGGTGCTCGGCTCAGAAAGCCCTGGTACGAGGTGATTCGCGAGTCGAGCTCGGCGACGGTGCGCTGGAGCCGCTCCTTCTCCTCCCGCAGCGAGGCCACGATCTGCTGCTGAACCGTGCGCTCGGCCGTGAGGTCCGAGACGCCGACCGTTCGTTTCAGGTCCTGGAGCTGGTCCTCCTGGCGGGCGAGCTCGCTGGCGAGGGAGCTCGCCTGGCCCTCGAAGAACGTCTCGACCTCGGCGCGGCTGTGGACCTGCACGTGATGATCGAGATACTTCCCGAGCAGCGCACGGAGCACTGCCTCTGCGAAGACCGGGTTTCCACTCTCGACGCTCACGACGAGGACGTTCGATTCCTTGAGCAGCTCGACGGAAATCGATCTCTCGAGGCTTCGAAGCGCACGATCCGCCCGAGTCGGAGCCGGAACACCATGGTACCAGGCGTAGACGTCCTCGTAGATCCAGAGAGGGCCGAAGAGCAGGCGGGTCCAGATCGACGGAGTCACCTTGTCGAGGCCCGACGCCTTGACCGTGGCGTCGAGCACCTTGCGGCTGGTGAGGATCGCCATCTCGGAGTTCACCTCCTGCTCCGAGACTCCTGCCGACACCACCGTCGGCGAACGGTCACCGGAGGCGTCGAGATTTCCGGCCCTCCGGGTCGCCTGGATCAGGATCGCTGCGCGCGCGACGTAGGTGGCGGGCCACAGGAACGCCGCCACCTGGACCACCGTTGCGACCGTCAGGAAGACGATCACGAGGTCGCGCCTGCGGCGAACCAGGGTGCGCCAGATACCACGGAAGGCATCGGCCAGCTCCGCGACGCTCGAGTCGCCTTCGGGCGGTCGGACCTCCTGGAATTCGTGGGTCTCGCTCAAGCGGCCACCTCCTCACCGTGTCCCGGGCTCGCGCCGACGCGAGCCCGACCTTGCAGAGAGTCTTCCAGCGCGTCGTCGAGTGTATCGACGAATGGCTGCCAGCCGAAGCGCGCCGCAGCGGCCGGCGCGCGTGCGACGATCTGCTCACGAAGCCGAGGCTCGCGCACGAGACGCAGCATCGCCTCCGCGAATGCTGCCGGCTCGGGCTCTGCCAGCAGCCCATCCTCGCCGTGCCGGACGATCTCCCGCGGCCCACCGCGGTCGAGCGCGACGCACGGCTTTGCGCTCGCCATGGCCTCGATGATCACCAGGCCCCAGTCTTCATTGAACGCGGTGAAGAGGGTTGCGAAGCACGTGCGGTAGAACGATCGCATCTCGTCGTCGCTGGGATGGACCCTGAACTCGATGGCGGGATCGGCACCTGCGAGGGTGCGGAGCGTCTCGAGGTAGGGAAGGCTCTTCCGGTCGACGATTCCGGCGATCCGGAGGCGCCAGGATCCCGGCTCGGGTGCCTTCTCGCGAAAGCGCCGGAACGCCTCGATGGCCAGCTCGAGATTCTTGGTCCACATGATGCGGCCGGGGACGAAGAAGGTCTTGTCGGACTCCGTCGAGGGGACGAACGCGTCGAGGTCTACGCCGGGGTGGAGAATGCGCAGCTTGGACGCAGGAGCGAGCCCTCCCGCCTCGATCCGCCGCTTCACCTCGGCGCTGATCGGGAAGATCGCGCGATACCGCCGCCATGCCATGCGGTCGATCCAGCGGAAGAAGAAGCTGCCCGCACCGACGAGGATGCGCTCGAACGCGCTCATCTTGGCCAGGTAGGTGGCGCGGTACACCGGGTCGAATACGATGCGAAGAGGGGTCAGGCACAGATTGTACGCCGGAATGCCTGGATTCCGGAGTACAACGAGGTCTCCGAGGCCTTCGCAGACCACCAGGAGCGCATCGAAGCCGCGCAGGTCGAGCTTTCGGCCGACGATGCGAACTGCCGATAGAGCGACCTGGAGCGGGGACCGATGAACCGACACGGAATCGAGAACGCGGATGTCCACGTCCCGGAGGCCGGGGAAGGTGGCGTTTGCTTCATAGCGACTCGTGAAGATCACGATCTGGTGTCGGCTCCGCCGCGCCAACTCGAGAAGGGTTCGCTCGGCGCCGCTGGTCAGGTAGACCCAGGGGTAGTAGACGGCGACACGAAGATTGGACACGGTCCGCGGCACTCCTACGGCCGATTCCAGCACAGGCCGACCCATCCCCTTCGTATCGGAAGCGCGCGAAAGATTCGTAGGCTCCGGCACCGCCTTGCGCATCCAGGAACCGTCCGGGCAAGGCTTCGGACACCGAAGGCGTCTTCGCGTCCACTCACGTCCAGGAGAACGAAGCGCTGCCGGCCGAGGTGCGGCGAGCGACCTCCGGGGGAATCGGCCCTGAGAACCCGCAAGATGGAGATCCTCCTGCGTCCGGGTGAGCCTTCATGAACCTCTCGTTCCGGCGGCAGATGGTGACCCTTTCTCACCAGCTGGTCGACGGCTTCACCTTCCTCCTGGCGTGCTGGGCCGGTATCTACGCAGCCGTCTGGCCGGACGGCCGTTTCCTGATGGCGGGTCTCCACGCGGATCTCACCTTCGCGGACTTTCTCGTCCTGCTGGCGGGCCTCCGGGCTGCGAGCGCCTTCCACAGGCTCCCGAGCGGCCTGCGGCGCTTCGAGAGTCTTCTCAGCCATGCCTGGACCTCGCTTCGCCAGATCGGCCTCGCGGCAGCGGTGATCGCCGTAGGCGGCATCGTGACCGGTAGCCTCGTGCTCGCGTCGCAGGTGTTCATCCTCACCTTCGCCGCCACGCTCTTCGTGCTCCGCCTCATCGGCCGGGTCGCGCAGCAATCGCTCTTCGTCCGGATGCGCCGCCATGGCCGCAACCTCCGCGTCGCGCTCGTCGTCGGATCGGGTCCGCGCGCTACCCGGATCCTTCGGGAAATCGAGCTCCATCCCGAATACGGCTACATCATCGTCGGCTTCGTCGACGACCCGACCCCGCGGCCGTCGGTCAAGCTCGAGCACCTCGGCCGCCTGCATGAGCTGCCCACCGTCCTCCGCAAGACGCGCGTCGACGAGGTCTTCATCACGCTGCCGCTGCGCTCCCATTACGACGAGATCCTGCGTGCGATCGAGACCTGCGAAGAGCAGGGAATCGCCGTCCACCTGCCCGGTAACCTTTTTACGCTCACGGTGGCTCACTCCACCTCGACGAACCTCGCGACGATGCCCCTCATCAGCATCGTCTCCAACGGCCCCATGGACGGGGTCCCCTATCTCATGAAGCGGACCTTCGACCGCGTCGCCGCCGCCCTGCTGATCCTCTGCTTCTCTCCGGTGTTCCTGGCGATCGCCTTCGCGATCCGTGTGACCATGGGCAGCCCCGTCTTGTTCCGCCAACCGCGCGTCGGCTACCAGCGGCGTGTGTTCACCTGTTACAAGTTCCGGACCATGGGCAACGACGCCGAGCAGCGGATGGTCGACCTCGAGAAGAAGAACGAGGCCGACGGTCCCGTGTTCAAGATCCGGAACGATCCGCGGGTGACTCCCGTCGGCGCCTGGCTGCGCCGGACCTCTCTCGACGAGCTGCCTCAATTGTTCAACGTCCTTCGCGGCGACATGAGCCTGGTCGGCCCGCGGCCCCTCCCGCTACGCGACGTCAGCCGTTTCGACCGCCCTGCGTTGAACCGCCGATTCGCGGTCTGGCCCGGCATCACCTGCACCTGGCAGGTCTCGGGGCGGAGCGACACGACCTTCGAGGAGTGGATCGACCTCGACCTCGAATACGTCGACAACTGGTCCCTCGGAATGGACGTCCAGATCCTGCTGCAGACCGTCCAGGCGGTCTTCCGGGGACGCGGCGCGTACTGAACCTCGGCCGTTCACGCGCCTCCTGCGCGTCCGGCCAGCAGGCGGCGGACGCTTTCGGCGATCTGCACCAGGATCAGCATCGCGATGTGGCGGTTCATGATCCGGCCGTAGGTCATGAGCGACGGCGTCGGGCAGCGCTCGCAGACGAGGCCCGTCGGCTCGATCCGGCGGCCAGCGAATCGGTCGCGAATCGCGGTGAATCGCTCGTTGTTCACGACGGCCATGTACGAGCTGCCTCCGGCGAGCGAGCCGAAGTCGTTCCCCTTCTCGAACACGGCACAGCAGGGAGAGACTCCACCATCGGGATTGATCGCCGTCGACACGTAGTGCCAGTCGCAGCGCCTGTGATGCGTCTGTTTCGAGCGGGGATCCTCGTATTCCGGGTGGTCTGGCTGATAGCGGTTGAACTCGTCGAGGGTCGAGGCCCACGTGGTCATCGCCTGCCGATCTTCCGCAGAGAGCGGAAAGCGGCCCTCGTCGAGGAACGGCGTCGCAAAGACGATACGGTCGACGCCGATCTCGGCGGCGAGCTGCCGCGCTCGCTCGATCTCGTGCTCGTTGAAGCGGAAGACGTAGAACCGCCAGATCACAACGGGACGGGAGAGGCCGATCTCGCGCTTCCACGCCATGAGGCGGCGCAGGTTCTCGAAGGCGAGGTCGAACTTCCCCTGCCGCCGGTAGGCGCCGTAGGTCTCCTGGCTCGCGCCATCGATCGAGACGATGATCTCCGACACGCCCGAGGTGAGCAGCGCCTTTAGTCGCTCGTCCGGGAGGGGAAGGCTCAGATTGGTGCTGATGTACGTCACGATCCCGCGGTCTGCCGCGAGGCGCAGCATCGGCTCGAGCTGCTTGTTGAGGAGCGGCTCGCCCCAATTGTAGAAGTCGATGAAGAAGACGTAGTCTCCAACCTCTTCCATGAGACGCTGGAAGATCTGCAGATCCGCTCGTCCAGGCTCGCGGTCCTGGATCCGGAGCCCTGTCGGGCACAGCGGGCACTCGAGCTGACACTGGTTGGTGGGATCGAAGGTGAGCTTGAGCGGACGCGCCCGGAGACGGCTCATTCGGAGCGCCATGGAGACGTTGGCGAGCGCCCAGTTCCAGTAGGCGCGAGGCCGCTTGAAGGGAGGAGCGATCGCGGCCACTTCCCGGTAGCGCGTTCGAATCCGTTCGATCCGGTCCCCGGACACCGTCCTCGCCTCCTACGGCGTCGCCGCTTCGAGGTCGGGGTTGCTGACCGGGTTGATCTGGTAGAACGCGGTGAAGGCGGCGTTCTTCGGAATCAGGCGGTTGATGTAGAGATCGACGTAGGTTCCGACCTGGGCGATGAAGCTCTTCGGGACGTACACGACGTCGTACGGGCGCAGCACCGGGACGGGGTCTTCCCCGTGGAGCCCACCGCCGAGGTCGACGCGGTAGACGTCACGACCGCCCGGCTTCGGGCGGATCAGGATCACGCTCGACAACGCTGCCGTATCGAGGGCGCCTCCCGCCTGGAAGACGGCATCGGCCAGCGTCGTTCGGCCATCGATCATGATCATCGACGGGCTCTTCACCTCGCCGCCGACGAACGCCTTCTGGCTGCTGAAGCCGCGGACGATCACCACCACGTCGGGCTGGGTGAGGTAGCCCGCGTACCGTTCGCGCAGCTCCTGGGAGACCTCTTCGGGCGTCCGCCCCGCGGCCGGGACGTCGCCCACGAGCTGGAGGGAGATCCTCCCGTCCGGGCGCACCGTCACCTCGTCGTTCAGCTCGGCGGTGTAGAAGAGCTTGATGGCCAGCGTGTCACCGGCGCCAATCCGGTACTCCCCACGGGACTCGAGCACCGCGGGATCGTCCGGAATCGGCGGAATGTTCGCGGCACAGCCGGCGACGAGCAGCAGCACGGCTGCGACCGCCGCGGCGGGTCTCTTCATTCCGCTCATGTCGGGAACATTTCTCACGAAGCCTCCGCCACCAGGCTCAGGATCGAGCCCGGTGGAAGCGAGAGATGCTGTCGCCCTGCAGCCTTGCACGAAAACTCCTTCGGCTCGATCCGCGCGGTCTTGACCACCGTCTCCGTGAGGCTCGGCCCATTGATTGCGTTGGGCTGCGGTGCAGACAGGATCTGGCAGCTCACGCGTGCAGGGGTGAAGCCCTCGATCGAGACGTCGGCATCGAGGGGGCCGCCGAGCGCACGGTTGACGAAGAGGGCGGTCATCCGCTTCCCGTCCGCGCTCAGGGAGGCGCGGGCAAGCAGCACCGGCACGTTCTGGCGGGCCTTGACGACACCGACCGGCTCGGAAGAGAACGTCGGAGAGGTGACCTCCGTCGCGACGATCCGCGGCTCGAAGCGTTCGCGGTAGAAACGATACAGGTGATACGTCGGGCTCGTTACCGGACCGGAGGGATCGGCGAGGATCAGGTTCCCGTAGTACCGGTGGATCGGGTTCGTGTACATCGTCAGCTCGACGCGAGGATCGGCCATGTAGACGTCGAGTAGCGACGCGACGTAGAGCGCCGACGCCTGCGTGCGGGTGTGGTCTACGTAGGCGAGGTGCCGCTTTGGATCGCCGCTGATCCCGATCAGCGTTCCGAACTCGGTGATGGCGAAGGGCGCGGAGGCGTTCGCGGGCGACCTCCGCTTCACCTCCTCCGCCACCGTGGCGAGGTTGTCGCGGGTCTGGAGCGGAGCGGCGAACATGGCGCGAACCATCTTCTGGCGGTCTGCCTCGCGCGAGAGGTCGATCGAATCGTCGATCACCACGGGCGCGTAGCCGTTGTGGAGCGAGAAGAAATCGACCCGAGCCGTGAGCGCATCGAGCATCTCCCGTGTCCAGTTCGGGTTGCTCGAGTCGGCGAACGGGAAGGCCCCCGTGTCGATGTGGGCGATGGCGCCGACCTTGGCGCTTGGAATGACGCTGCGGATGGCGTTCGCGTACGCCGGGAAATCGCTCGCGTAGCGCGCTCCCGGCTTGAAGATCTCCTTGCTGTTCGCGCCCGTCGCCTTGGGCCCGCTGAGATAGATCTCGTTGCCGACCTCCCAGCACTCGGGGTGGAGGCCGTTGTCCGAGAACCAGCGCGCCCAGCCGGCGGCGTCCTCCGCCGACGCGGTGCCGTAGTTGGCGGTGATGCAGGCGCGAGCGCCGAGTTGTCGCGCGAGGGCGACGAATTCCGGCGATCCGAAGTGGACCGTCTCCATCTTCTTGTTGAATGGATTCCGAAGCTGTCCGCGCGACGAGCCGACTCCCTTGCGCCAGTCGTAGAAGTCGGCGCTGATTCCCCCCGGAAACCGCAGCATCGGGATCCCCAGCGGCCGCAGCAGTGCAACGACATCGGCACGAGGCGTTCCGGTCCCGGGCTGGACGAGGCCGCTCGCATTCTCGAACCATTCGATGTGCATTCCGAAGAAGTCCGGGGGGAGCTGCCGCACGAGTTCTCCCGCGCGGATCGTCACCGCTGCGCCGCCACCGGTCGCTCCACTCGGCGGCGGAGAAGGCGGCGGCGGATCCGACGCGCCGGCGAGCTTCACGAAGACGTCGTCGACGAATGCGCGGCTTCCTCCCGGGCCGAGCACCTGTACGCCGAAGGTGACGACCGAAGCGTTGGAAGGCACCGTGAAGCGGCTCCGGACCGCGGTGAACGCGGGGCGGTTCACGTCCGAGACGAACTCGTTCCCTGTGCCCTCGGGCGACCAGACGACGAGGTTGACTCCCGCGCCCTCGGTGGCGACGCGCGCCCCGAACTCCACCGGCTTGCCCCGGAGCGCTGCGGCATCGAGGACCTGGTAGAGCATGAACGACTGCGCGCCGCTCGATCCGCTCGCTGCGGGCGCCAGGAGGGCCGCGCGCCCCCCCGAGGCGCCGGCCCGCTCGACGATCTTCGCGCTCCCATGCGCCGAGCCTTGGCTCCCCCACCCCGGCGGAGCCGCCGGATCCGCGGCCGGCTCGTCGAACGCCCCATTCCGCAGCGAAGGCGACGCCGGCGGCGGCGCCAGGTCCGCAGCCGCGCAGGCAGACGGCGCGAGCCCGATCGCGATCGCGATCGCGATCGCGCAGCGTACGAAGCGTCGGCCCATCATGCGAGCACCTCCTGGTAGAGCCCGAGATACTGGGCTCCGATCACGGGCAGCGTGAAGGCGGATTCGAAGCGACGCCGCGCGGCGTCGGCGCGCTTTCGCGCGAGTCCGGGGTCCCTCAGCAGCCGGACGATCGCATCGGCGAGCGCACCGGGATCGTCGG
Organism: uncultured delta proteobacterium; assembly: GCA_963710635.1. Taxonomy (GTDB): domain Bacteria; phylum Myxococcota_A; class UBA9160; order UBA9160; family UBA9160; genus MYXO. The sequence continues at coordinate 945,606 of CAVQAY010000001.1, read as the reverse complement.
GAGGCACGAGCTCGGCCTCGTCCGGGCCGACGGCCTCGAGGCAGCCCTCGACGGCAGTGATCGCGATCGGAAGCCGTGCTGCCATGTATTCGAGCAGCGTGATCGGGAGACCTTCCCAGCGGGAGCTCAGCACCGCCACGCGGAACAGCGGATAGCAGGCACGGCTGGGAAGGGTGCCGGTGAAGACGAGAACGCCGTCGAGGCCCAGCTCGGTCGCGAGCGCACGCATCTCGTCCTCGAGCTCGCCGGTTCCGACTACGGCGAAGCGAGCGTCGGGTACCCTCTCGGCCACGCGCGCCGCGGCAGAGAGAAAGGTGTCGATCCCCTTCTGGACGTGGAGCCTGGCGATGATGCCTACGACCGGGACGTCCGGCGCGAACGGGATCGCGGCGCGCGTACGCGCCAACTCTTCCGCCGTCGGAATGGGCTCGGGGATGCCGTTGTGCAGGAGCGGGACCCTCTCGGGGGGAGCGTAGCCCTCCGTGACGAGCGCGCGGCGGTCCGACTCGGATGATGCGATCACCCGGTCGACGCGCCGGCATACCCAGCGCTCGGCCCGTTTGCGAGGCCCCACGGTGATGCTGCCGTAATTCCGGTGGTGGAACCCATGCTGGTGGTAGAGAAGCGGCGCAGCCAGGCCGAAGAACGTACGCGCGAGGACGCAGTACGACGCCGCCACCAGACCATGGGCGTGGATCAGATCCACCCCCTCCCGGCGGGCGATGCGGGCCACTGCCCACGCAGGGCCGGGCCTGAAACGCTTGTCGAAGGCAACCGGATGCACCGGGATCCCGAGGGAGCGGACCCAGTCGACCAGCGGACCCCCATCGCGGCAGGCGAGGTGGAGGTCGATGCCGAGGCCCTGGAGACCTTCCAGGAGGTTTCTCACGTTGACCTGGCCGCCGCCGACGAACGACTTGTCGATCACGTGGAGGACCCTCATGCAGGATCCCGCCCGCGGAAGGGGAAGAAGGGCGACGCGCGGAGCCGATCCGGCCGGGCGTTCTGCCGCAGCGTCCGGCGCGAGCGCCAGAACGACGGCGCGAGCCGGATCGCGTCGACGTAGCCGAGGAGCACTCGTGGAGCGCGGAGCGCGACCCAGAAGAGCCGCAGGATCTCGTAGGGGAGAAGCCACGGGAGAGCGGCCAGCGCATCCCGGCCCCGCTCACACTTGAGGAGCACGAGCAGCCGATTGCGGACTGCGAGGCGCTGCTCGAGGCCGCGGCCGCGGTGTCCGCTCCCCGGTTGCAGCGTGTTCCGTCCGCCTCGATCATGGCGAACGACCAGCGAGGGAAGGAATCGGCAGCGCCAGCCCCGGAGCTGCGCACGCCAGGCGAGGTCGAGGTCGTCGTAGTAGGCGAAGAGCCGCTCGTCGAAGACCTGCCCGCCCTCTGCCACGTCGAGCAGCATCGCCCGGCGATGGAGCGCCGCCGCGCCGGTGCAGCCGAAGACGTCCTCTTCCTGCTGGAACGCCCTGGGCGAGCCTCCCTGTCCCCGGTCGAAGACGCGGCGGAGCCGGTCGAGGAACAGACCGGCCGAGTCGACGCAGCCGTCCGGCAAGAGGATCAGCGGGGCGACCGTACCGACGTCGGGCTCGACGCCGCCGAGCCGCCCGCGTGCGCGATCGATGAAATCCGGCGGCAGCGTCGCGTCGGGATTGAGCAGCAGCACCCAGGGCGCGCTCGAGCCGGCGAGGGCGAGGTTCTGCCCCCCGCAGAAGCCGGTGTTCGACTCCGAGCGCACCAAGACCCCGGGCAGACCGCGCTCGAAGGCGCGCTGCGCGTGCACCAACGTCTCGTCGCAAGACGCGTTGTCGACCAGCACGACCTCGAAGTCGCGCGCCGACTGGGCGAGAAGGCTCGAGAGGCACTCGCCGATCACGGCGCCGCTGTTCCAGGTGACGATCTGGACCGACAGGAGGGGAGCCGTGGTCATGCGCGGGCCCTCGCTGCGATCCGCCGCCCAGCGCAGACCTCGTCGAAGACCATCTCGAGCCGGCCCATCACGCCCCGGACGTCGTAGTTCGACGCGACGAGTTCCCGGGCGCTGCGTGCCCGGGTGCTGCACAGGGGAGCGTCGGTGAGCAGTCGCACGATTGCCGCAGCAAAATCGGCTGCGTCGTCGGCACGATCACAGTGCTCTCCGGGCCTCGCCGCCACCCCTTCGAGTCCGATGCCGGTCGACACCACGGGGACGCCGCACGCGAACGCCTCGAGCACCTTTCCGCGCATTCCACCGCCGGATCGGATCGGATTCACGAAGACGGCCGCCGAGCGGTATGCGCCCGCGAGGTCCTCGACACGTCCGGCCACCTCGGCTCCGAGAGCCTCCAGCGTCCGGGTGTAGGCGACCGACAACTCGGGCCCCACGAGACGCACGCGTGCGCCTGGAGCTCGTCGGCGAACGGCGGGCCAGACCTCCTCCATCAGCCAGAAGACGGCCTCGACGTTCGGATGGTGCCCGTAGTTCCCGACGAAGAGGACGTCCCGCGAAGCCGGCGGCTCCGCGGCAGGCGTGAAGACTCGCGTGTCGACGACGTGGGGCAGCACCTCGACGTCGCGGCCGGACAGCTCCGCCATGCGGGCCGCCTCGGCTGCGTTGATGCCGAAGGCGCGGTCGAAGCCGCGAAGTGCCTCGCCTTCGAAGCTGCGGATCCGCGGGATCTGTCGCGTGATGTAGTGTTGGTAGAGGCTCTTGTGACGAAACGGCACCGCGCGCAGGCGCTCGACGGTGAGAGACATGAGCTCCTGCTCGGCCAGGACCCGCGCGCAGCCGCCGCCGAGGCCCTCCAGGAGTGGCGCCAAGGCGAGGTGTTCGAGATGCGCCACGTCGATCCCACGCTCCCGATCGAGCTTCGAGAGTGCAGCCTCGAGCTCGGGGCTTCGATTGTGGCTGACGAAGTAGGGGACGCGCTGCGCGGCCCATCGCGCCTTGTGGAGCCATGAGCTCGGCGGCCGCGGCACGACGCGCTGGGCCACTCCCAGCGCGGCGAGCTCTCGGACGGCTTCGGCCTCTTCGTCGGTCTGCCCGCGCGAGTGGGTGAAGACGTGCACCTCGTGGCGGGGCGCCAGGTGCCGAACCAGGGCGAGCACCCGGGTCGTGCCTCCCACGGCGCGGCTCCACACCGGGTAGGGATGGACGATGGCGATCCTCACGCGGCAGGGCCCTCGACGGGCGGTCGCCGGAGCCCGAGGCCCGCTCCGATGCGCGACAGGTCGTCCGCCGAAACCAGGCCCGACGCTCGGGCTCCTGCGACCAGCAGTGCCATCCCAACTGCCGCTGCGGCGATCCGGGACGGCTCCGGTGCGGCAAGGACCAGGACCACCGGCAGGGCCGCAGCCAGCGGTGCGAGCGCGCTGCGCGCGCTCAGCGGCAGCCGCTTCACGCGCCGGTGATAGATCCACCCCAGTGCGACCGCCGAGAGAGCCGAGGTGACGAGCATCGCCGAGGCGGCGCCCAGGATGCCGAGCTCCGGGACCAGCATCAGGTTGAGAGCGAGGTTGAGAGCGACGGCGGCGACCGTGAGGGCGAACATCTCGTTCTGCAGGTGCGCCGCCTGCATCGCCTGGCCGAGGGCTGCGTTCACGCCATGGAGCGGCAGGACCGCCGCGAGGAGCGACAGGGCCGGGACGGCGGCCAGGAACTCGGGCCCGTACAGCAGACGCACGAGCCAGGGCGACGCTGCGATCAGTACGATCGCAAATACCGCCCCCTCGACGGTGAGGAGCTTCGACGTCAGCACCGTGGCCTCGTGATACGACGATCGATCCTCTCCGAAGGCCGCACACAGGCGCGGGTAGACCGCGGCCATGATGCTGTTCGGCGCCAGCAACGTGAGCGCGTAGAGCGTCGTTGCGACGCCGTAGAAGCCGGTCTCGCTCGCGGTGCGCAGTGCCCCCACCACCAGTACATCCTGGCGGAAGTAGAGGATGCCGAGCGTGTAGATCGCAGCGAAGGGCAGCAGGGAACGCGCGAACTCGGCGACCCCTCCCGCAGGTCGCCCGAACGCTCGCGTCGCCCCTGCGCGAACCGCCATGATCTGCCCGGCGCCGAATGCCACGAGACGCGCCCCGGTCAGCCCGGCGCACAGACCGGCGAGCCCGCCGTCGAGGCCGAGTACGACGCCGGCGGCCGCAAGCTTCACGACGCCTTCGACCAAGGAGACGAGCGTGATGCGGGCGTGCTGATGCACTCCCATGAACAGGCCCTCCTGGGAAGAGATCCAGGCGGAGGGCACGATCGACGCTGCCAGCAGGAGGGCGGCCTCCCAGACTTCGGGAGCGAGCAGCAGCCGCGCGTAGAGCAGGAAGAGCACCGTCGCGAGGATTCCGCTCGCCGCGCCCACGCGATAGGCGCGGCGAAGCAGCGCTGCACGCCCCTCGGGAGACGCGGCAACGTCGCGCGTGACCAAGGGAACCAGCCCGCCTCCTGCGACCGCCTGCGCGACCAGCAGGAGCGCCACCAGCTCTACGTACTGGCCGAGGACCTCGCTCCCCAGGAGACGCGCGACGGCGATGTTGATGCCGAACGAGAAGAACGGCACCGCAAGGCGCGCCGCGAGCATCGCGAGGCTGTTCGCAACCAGCGACGCCACGGCTCAGCTCCCGGAGCCCTTCGGCTGCGCTTCGACGACGAGCCGCTCTGCGCGCTGCGTACGCTCGATCCAGCGCGCGAGCGGTGCAAACGCGATGCGGCTCGCCAAGACGGCCGCGCCGTGAAGCCCGCGCGGGGGTACCCAGCGCGGCGCTGCCGCCGGCTCCGGCTTCCGGAAGTCCTCCGGGCCGAACCGACGCGGCCCCGCGAGGGCGCGCAGGGTGACGAGGGTGCGGACACCCGCTCGAAGGCTCCAGAGCGGCTCCATCAGGGTCCGGACGCGCAGCACCTGGAAGCCGGCGGCCTCCACCAGCGCGGCGAGGACGTGCGGCTCGAAGTGGTTCACGTGCTGCTCAGGGCGAAGGTCCTTCCAGCGGGGGCCCTCCGTCTGGGCGGCAAGGGACGCGAAGTTCGGCACCTCGATCCACAGCAGCCGGCCTACCCGGGGAGCGACCTCGCGAGCGAGGAAGCCGGCCGGGTCGTGGATGTGCTCCAGGACGTGGTGCAGGGTGACGACGTCGTAGCGCTGCCCCCGAGGCAGCGCGTCGAGGGACGCCTGCACGGCGATCCCGAGACGGCGTGTCGCCGCATCGCGCGCGAAGCCGGCCAGCTCGACGCCGGCAATCTCCCACCCGCGCGCCTTGGCGTGGGAAAGGAACGTGCCCACGGCGCAGCCCACGTCGAGTAGGCTCCCCGAAAGGCCGCTCGCCTCCAGCTCGTCGAGCTCGCGCTCGAAGCGCTCGGCATCGAACGCCCGGGAGAAGGGCGAATCGAAGTCGTACCCTCCCCCACCCTCGACGAAATAGTCCTCGGCGTACTCGAAGTCCGGCTTCTTCGCCGTCGAGACGAGCCCGCAGGACGAGCAGCGTTCGAGTACGCCGCCCCAGATCGGCTGGCGCCGCGGGTGAGAGCAGCCCACGGTGAGGGCCTGGGCCGGCACGCTCACGGTCGCTCCCCGCTCGGCCGGGCGCTGCGCGCCCGGCCGTCGGCGTGCAGCGCGCCGAACAGCAGGCCGACGCCGAGCCAGACCATCGAGCGCAGCGGCTCGAGCCGGTGGCTGAAGTCCGCGAGCTGCGACACGAGAAGTCCGACGAGGCCGGAGACCACCGCGGCTACGATCCACTGGAGCGTTGGATCGTGCATGCGCGGGAGACGGTGGATGGCGACTCCAAGGATCGACGCGAACAGTGCGAGCCAGACCAGCAGTGCTGGTACGCCGGCCTCCGCCGCCTCGAGCAGGTAGAGGTTGTGGACGGGTGCCGGGAAATACGACTTGACGTTCTTCGGGTCGAAGTCCGCCATGGTCTCGACGAAGTTGTTGAGACCCGTTCCGAAGAACGGATTCTCGCCAACCATCCGGAGCGCGATCTGGTTGAGGTCGAAGCGGACCTTCACGTTCCCCGCTTCGCTCTTCGTCATCCGCTCGTAGACCCGAGGGCCAAAGAAGGCGCCGAGAACGACCCCGATCACGACCCAGGCAGCAACGATGGCACGGATGCGGCGGGCATCGACCAGCCTGCAGCGCAGGGCCAGGACGCCGAGCGCGGCGATCGCTACGAGGTTCGAGATCCAGGCGCCGCGGGAGAGCGTGAGCACGAGGCCGACGGCTCCGAGAAAGAGCGCGACCCCGCAGAGTGCGCGGAGGGCGCGGCCGCGGCCGATGGTGAGCCCCGCGGTCACGAGAGGAAGCGTGACGACGAGCGACGTCGCGTACACGATCGGATGCGCGAACAGACCCGACGGACGAAGTCTCCGGGCGCCGGTCTGCAGCACTTCGTGGATCAGCTCGGCGCTGCCGCCGAGCCAGCCGGCGCCGATGGGCCTGCCGGTCACACCCTGCGCCAGCGCCAGACTGCTGTGGGCGATCATCTGCAGCGCGAGCAGCACGAAGACCGAGCCGGCGAGCTCGCGCCGGAAGAGCGCCGCCATGACCAGGGCGATCAGGAACGCATGGGCGGCGCTCGCCACCTCGAAGAAGGCGAGGCGCCGATCGGGGGACATCGCCGCCACGATGACGTAGTGGCCCAGCAGGAGCGCCATCCAGACGCCGACGCGGCCGGGGACCGCGTTGCCTACGCGCCCGAGGAGCGCGCCTACGACGGCGACGGGAACGAGCAGGGCCAGGCATACGTCCGACGCCGAGACCCGGAACCCGGGCCAACCGCCGGTGTGTTCCTGGTAGCCGAGGTACGCGTCGACGGGAATCGCCAGCAGGCCGATGAAGAGCAGGAGCAACGCGTCACTGGCACGCCCCGGTGCGAAACGGACGATGGCGCCGAGCCCGACGAGCCCGGCGAGGCCTCCGAGCCCGAGCGCGACACCACGGGGCGACGCAGAGCCCGCCGCGACCAGCGCGACCGCGAAGATCGCGGCCCCCCCGAAGAGGAGGATTCGGGAGGGGGAGACTGCGCCCGGCTGCATCCTGTCCGCTCCCTCCGGCGCCGGGTTCGTCCGAGCTCCCATGACACGGGCCCTGGGTGTCGATCGGCCTCCGGCCCCTGCGTCTGGAGTGCCGCTTGCCTGCGCATAGGGGCGCGGAAGGGGTTCCCTGCCGTGGCGCCACTCTACCGTGGGAACCTGCCGCCGGAAGCTGCGCCCGGCAGGAGCCGTCGCGGACCGCTGGCGGAAGTGTGTGGTTGATCGCGCACATCCAGCGCATCAGGGGAACACCGCGTAGGCCGAACCCCTCTCGCCTACTACCTTGTAGGCATGCACCGATTCTGGTCTCGGGCCTGCCTGGCGTGCGTGGTGTTTTTCCTCCTGCTCTCGCCGCCGAACGCCAGCGCTCAGCGACGCTCCTCTGCCGAGGAGCACGCCGCAGCGTTCGCGCGCCTCGCCGCCGCCTGCAGCTCGACGCCACTGCAGCGGCTCGCGCGGGAGGCGGGCGCCCCGGTCTGCTCCGGTCTCCCTGCGCACGGGGCCTCTGCGCGGAAGGCGCTCGGGTCGGCACGGCCGCTCGCGCTCTCGCTCGTAGAGGGCGAGGACGGAATGCTCGTCGGGCGGCAGCGACTGGTGACCCTCGGTCCGGTCGCCCTCGACCTGGTGGCCTATCGCTCGTCCGGACTGATCGTGATGGGCCTGCTGTGCTTCACCGACGACGATCAGCCGCGCCCCACGGTGATCCACCTGCACGGCGGATTCGGCGGAACCTTCGTGAACCCCGACGGAGGGGATCCGGTCGGAACCTGTTACCGCTGGGCTGCCCTGCACGGACGCACGGCATTCGTGCCGTCGTACCGCGGCCAGGACGGCGGCGAGGGCGAACCCGAGGTCTGCCTCGGCGAAGTCGACGACGTCGTGGCGGCCGCCCACTTCCTCCGCAGCCTTCCAGTCGTCGATCCCGGCCGCCTCGCCCTCGTCGGCGGCTCCATGGGCGGCTGCGTCGCGCTGCGGGCAGGCGTGAGGATCCCCGACCTCCGTGCGGTCGTCGCCATCGCACCCATCACGGACTGGAAGAGCCTGGTCACCTTCCACAGGACGGCGTGGGCACCCGAGGTGGAGACCCGCTGCGATGGAAGCAGCTTCGACTGGACCGTGGGCGGCCCTCCCTTCGCCGACGTAATCGACGGGCTGATCTGCGGCCACGAAGGCTGCAGCGACGCCGACTACACGGCGAGATCTCCGATTCCCGACGTCGGGAGCATGACCAACCCCACGTTGGTGGTGGTTGCCGGAGGAGACAACATCGTCCCGACCGTGCAGCAGATGCTGTGGCCCGCGCTGCGCAACGTGTTCGGCGGCGCCGTGGTGGTCGACATCCGGGAGAACTGCTCGCCCCCAGCCGGCCCCGCCCCCGCCCGGGACGTCCTCCTCTATGTCCCAGGCGCTCACCATCTGGTCGAAGCGGGGCCCGTCATCTCCAGTCTCATCTACCTGAGCGAGCTCCTCGACGCGGCCGATGCCGCCCCCGGACCGTCCCTGTGAGCAGGCCTCTGGCGAAGGCGCGTTCCCGCCGAGCGGCGGTGGTGGCGGCTCTGGCCCTCGGGATCTCGTGCTTCCCTGCGGCTCGCGCAGGCGCCATCTGCGGCAACGGCGTCCTCGACTTCGGCGAGGTTTGCGACGACGGCAACACCGCTGGCGGAGACTGCTGTAGCACCACATGCGCGCTCGAGGCGTGCAGTACGGCGCCGCAGCCCCTCGTACGGTGGCAGCCCCTCGGCCCCTTCGACGTCGGCGGACGGGTGACGGCCGTCGCCGTCGATCCGTCCGATCCCGATCGCATCCTCATCGGTACCCCTGCGGCGGGGATCTGGCGGTCGGCCGATCGAGGAGAGACCTGGGTCGCCATCGCCGAATGGCTCGACGTCGCGCCGGTGAGCGCGATCGCGATCGATCCCGGCCAGCCGGACCGCTACCTGGCAGGAACGGGCCTCCTCCAGGACTCGGGCAGCGTCGGAGACGGCGTCGGCACCGTCCGCACCAGCGACGCCGGCGCGGGATGGGAGTTCCAGGCCGACCCGACGCGCACTGCGTACGTCGCCGACGTGCTGATCTGGCCCGGAGAGCCCGACCGGATACTGCTCGCCGGCGACCGCGGACTCGTCCTCTCCGTCGACGGCGGCTCCACACTGACCGAGGTGCAGACCGGCGACTCGTTCACCAGCGTACTCGAGGATCCTTTCGACCCGGCCGGAGTCTACGCTTCCGGTCGATCCGGGCTCTACCGGAGCCTCGATCGAGGCGTGACGTGGAGCATGGTCTCGGCGTGGCCGGGAGTCGACACGGATGAGAACCCGGGGGTCGCCACGGCGCCGATCGCAGTGTCGGGTCGGACGCCCGGACTGGTGCGAGCGGCGATCCAGGATCTCGCGACGTTCAGTGACACCGACCGGATCGTCCTCCTCGAGTCGCTCGACTACGGCGCGAGCTGGACCGAGCTGCCGGCTCCCCCGACGCTGTGCCCGGCAAAGGATCGCTGTGGCTTCGCGAACGCCATCGCCATCGATCCCACCAGTGATGCGCGGACGCTCCTCGGTGGCGATCGGCTCTTCCGGAGCGAGGATGGCGGCCTCACCTGGACACCGCTCGCGTCGGGGGTCCGCGGGATCCACGAGATCGAGATCGACTCAGCGGGTGCAGTCGTCGTCGGACGGACGGGGGTCGCGGTGCTCGATGCCGCTTGGCAGACAGCGACACAAAAAAAGTCGGACTTCCGATCACGCAGATCACGAGCCTCGACGTGCGGCGCGACGGAAGCGGCGCCCTCCTGGCCGGGACCGCCGATGGCGGGACCCTTCTCGGCGAGGGCGACCCATTCGCGTGGCGGGTGATCTTCGGAATGAGCGAGCCCTCCAGCGAGGCGCGCTTCGATCCGTTCGATCCGGATGTCTTGTATGCGGGGCTCCGGCGCGGAGAGTTCTCCCGGTCGGAAGACGGCGGTGCGAGCTGGACGGCGATCACCAGCGGCCTTTCCCCGAGCCAGCCAGCGGTCGACGTTGCGCCCCTGGCGCCGAACCCGCTCCGGGAAGGAGAGCTCTTCACGGGCCGCCTCCAGCTCTTCCGGAGCGCCAACCGCGGAGACCTGTGGGGCGAGCACCGTCCACTGGGGGCCCCAGAGGTCGCGCGGATCGCGCCGTCTCCGGTGATCGACGACCGGCTCTATTTCGCCCTCCGAACGGGAGGCACGCTGTTCAAGACCGATGGCATCCACACCGACACTTTCGTACTCGATCCGTCGCTCGATGCGCGAATCACGTCCATCTACCCCGACCCTTCGTCGGAGAACCGGGTGTACGTGGCGATGACGAACAACGCGAGCCTCCGCGGCTCGCTCTGGCGAACCGAGAACTTCGGCGTCTCGTGGGAGGATCGGAGCTTCGGCAAGCTCCCCGCAGCAAACGACGTCGTAAGGGATGCGTTCGGCGCCCTCTACGTGGCCACGGCGAAGGGAGTCTACCGGTCGGCCAGCGAAGGCCACGTGTGGTCCCCATTCAGCGAGGGTCTGCCGGCCTCCTGGATCTCGAAGCTCCTCCTCGACGAGGGGTTCGTCGTCGCCGGGACCCAGGGGCGTGGCCTCTTCCAGCTGCCGGTCCGCCCTCTGGTGGCGATCGATACGATCCCCCCCGGTCTTCGGCTCCTGGTCGACGGTGCGCTGCAAGAGGGCCCCTTCTACGCCGACTGGGCTTCCGGATCGCAGCACACGATCGCACCCTACCTGCTGCAGACCGACGACACCCGGCAGGAGTTCGTGGGCTGGACCCACGGCGGATCTGCCGAGCAGGTCTTCACCGCAACCGGCGAGAACGAGTGGCCGACGGCAGTCGTGAAGGTCCTGCACCGCCTTCGGCTGTCGGGCTCACCCGCCGCGGGGGGAACGCTCGTAGCGGAGCCTTCATCGGAGGACGGCTTCTATCCCTTCACCTCCTTCGTTCGCCTCGTCGCGGTGCCTGCGCAGGATCACCGGCTGGGCGGCTGGTCGGGCGACGTGGACAGTGAGGGGGGCGGGCTCGCCAGTGCGCAGATGGAGGGCCCTCGCTCGGTGACGGCGCACTTCGAGCCGCTCCAGGTCACGATTCGCACCGACCCGCCCGGTCTCGTGATCGGAGTCGACGGAGAGCCAGTTACACCGCCACGAACCTTCCAATGGCCGAGGAGCACGCTGCACCCGCTCGATCCCCCCGCGCGGATCGATCTCGACCCGACCGATCCGATGGAGCTGGCATTCGACCACTGGAGCGATCATCTGCCGAGGGTGCACGACTTCGAGATGCGCAGCGAGACGTTCACCGCCGATGTCACGGCACACTACCTCCCCGTCGTCGAGCGGGTCACAACGCCCGCGGGCGGCGTCCAGCGCATCACGACCCTCGGCGCCCAGCACTCCCGCCGCGAGCTCGCGCTCTCGGTCACGTCTGCGACGGGTGAGCCACCTCCGGCCGGCGTACAGATCCTGCGAAGCACCGGTGGATCGGGCGTGATCCACGAGCTGGCGCTTCCGGCCGGAGCGGCGGCAACGCGAATCGACACCTGGGTCGAGGGCCGCACCCTGGAAGGCAAGGGCGGGCTCACCGGTGACGGCCGTACCCGGCGCACGCGGCTCGTGATGTTCAATCCGGGAGCCGACGAGGCGTCGGTCGACCTGTCGCTGTTCGCCCCGACGGGAACCCTCACGGCAGGCGGTGACGACCTGCTTCGCATCGGGCCCGGGCGGCGCAAGACCGTGATGCTCGACGAGGTCCTCGGGCTGCCCCGCAGCTACGACGGAGCCCTCGCCATCGAGGCGAGCCAGCCGCTGCACGTGTGCGTTCTCGGCGTGACGGAGAACCTGCGCTTCCTCGACTTGACGGACCCGATCGGCTTCCACCTCTTCGACGAGTCCGACCTCGGGGCGACCGCACCGGCGACCCAGGTGCTGCTGGCCACTCCCGACACGGAGCACGTCCTGGTGCTGATGAACCCGGACCCTCTCGTGGCGACCGGGACCGTCTCCCTCCGCGACCGGAACGGCTCGGCGCTCGAGGCCGAGATCGACGGAACACTCGGGACGAGCATCCCCTTCTCGCTGGCCGCCGGGGCACATCGCGTCCTGCGGGTACGCTTCGTGAATGGCGTTCCTGGAACGGAGACGGTTCGCCACGCGCGGGCGCAGGTCGCAACCCATTCGGGAAGCCCACTGCGAATCCGCCACCTCGAGGAGCGGACGATCGGAACCACCCGCTATGGCACCAGCACGTTGCCCCGGAGCCTTCCGGTCTCACGCCCGCTCGCCGAGGCGCGGCTCCCGGTCGATCTCGCGCGCCGCGACACGGGTCTCGTCCTCACCAACCGCAGCCTCTCGCAGGCATCGGTCACCCTCACGCTGACCGGCGGTCAGGGAGACGTTGCCGGCGTCTGGACTCTCGTGGTTCCGCCTGGACAGCAGCGCGTCCAGCTCGTGAGCGAGCTCTCGCCGCCGCCTCCCCCAGGCTTCTTCGGCCAGCTTCGTTCGACCGCACCATCGGCCCTCGACACGACCGGCTTCACCCGCACGACGAACGCGCGTGGCGAGGAGATCCTCGCGGGGCTGCCGGCCCTGACCGCGGCATCGCCGATGGCGGATCTGGCGCAGCGCTTCCCCTTCGCCATCGACGGCGACACCTTCGCGTCCGAATGGTGGCTGGTGTCGAGTGAGGGACAGCCGCGCGTCTCGGAATTCCATTTCGCCGACGATGCAGGCGCCGAGCGCTTCCTGCCGATGGAGGCACCGGCCACACCATGAGACCGCTCCACACGACGAGCCCGCGAAGGCGAGCGACGGGAGCGCTCCTTCTCTGCCTGGCGCTCTCCGCGACCGCTCTCGGCGGCAACACCTGCACCGGCAACCGGACCAGCAAGGTGACGGTCGACTTCACCAAGAGCCAGCGTGCGGTACCGACGTTCCTGTTCGGCCAGAATCTCGAGACCATCGAGAACGGCGAGCAGATGATCGCTGCAAACGGCGCCCTCGACGGCGAGATCGTCCAGGTGCTGACGGACGCACGCATCAGCATGCTGCGTTATCCAGGAGGAGCACCAGCAGACCATTTCATCTGGTGGCAGGCTCTCGGGCCTCCGTCGAGACGCGCGCTGCAAGGGAGCGGGAACGGCGACGAGCTCTATCGCCCGCTCGTCGGCCCCGAGGAGTTCGTCGAGCTCGCCAAGGCCCTTCGCGCGGTTCCGTTCGTCACCGCGAACATCGGAAGCGGGAGTCCTCTTCTGGCGCGCGCCTTCGCGCACTACTTCAACTCGGTCGGATTCGGCGTCAAGTTCTGGGAGATCGGCAACGAGCCCTACTTCGCCGGAATCGACGACTCGGGAGTACTCGGCCTCACGCCGGAAGCCTATGGCCAGAAGGTGATCGAGTACGCATCGGCGATTCGCGCCGAGGTCCCCGACGCGAAGATCTTCGCCACGGGCGTGATCGGACCGGCCGACGAGCAGAGCTACTGGAATACCGTGATGCTGGGAACCGCGGGCCCCTACGTCGACGGCCTCTCGCTCCACACCTACGCGCCGCTCTACGCCTACACGCCTGGGCCGAATCCCACGCTTCTGGCTGAGCCCGAGATGTACGCAGCGATGCTCGGCGCGACCAAGGCCTTCGAGCGTACCCTCGGAGTGGTCGTCGACGAGCTGACCCGCAGCGGACGGCTGATCCCGATCTTCGTGACCGAGTACGACGGCACCTTCTTCGCGGATGAGGAGGTCGAGCCGTCGGAGACGACCCTGGCGCGCAACCCCACGCTCGCCTCCGCGCTCTACAACGCCAGCATCCTCCAGGTGATGATGCGATCGGAGCGCGTCTACGGGGCGCATCACATGTCGCTCGCCGGACGTCACTATGGGAGTCTCGTCGGCGTCGATGGAGATGTGCGGCTCCGCAATCCGCAGTTCTACGTCCATCGCGAATACGCCAGGCAGGCCGAACACATCGTCGTGGAGGCCACCCTCGATCACGAGGGAGCGACTTTCGACACGCTCGCGGTTCGAGAAATTCCGGCGCAGACCAGCGTTCCCATGCTCGATGTCCTGGCGACGCGCGATCCGGCCGAACGCGAGTTCGCGCTGTTCGTGGTGAACCGGAGCCTCGTCTCCAGCGTCGAGACGCAGATCGAGACGAACCTGCCCGCCGGCGCATCGGCGACCCGGTCGGTCCTCACGGGGCCGCGGTACGACTCCCGGAACGACGCACAGGACCCGGAGCGCGTCTCGGTCGTCACGAGCCCCTGGTCGGGAGGCGGGACCTTCACGCACGTCTTCCCGCCCACGTCGCTCACGATCTTCCGCTGGTCGTTGCCGCCGCCGTAGCGGTAGCCGGATCAGAGCGAGGCGTAGATCGCCCGGACCAGATCGCGAGCAGGGCGGGCGAGGAGCTGCGCCTGCGGATGGGGCCGGTTCGGCGTGTAGGCGAAGGCGAGGCGGCGTTCGGGGTCGGCGAAGGAGACGGCGCCGCCAGCACCCGTGTGTCCGAAGCTGCGGCTACCCGGGGCGATGCCGAGGTGCTTCGAGTCGAGCATATAGCCGAGGCCGAAGTGCGAGCGGAACCCGAAGACCAGATCGCGACCTCTGACCTGGGTCTTCGTCGCGCGATCGAGGGCAGGCCTGCGCAGCAGGAAGGCGCCTCCCTGCTCTCCGCCGCACGCCAGGACTCCGTAGAGGGCTGCGAGCGCGCGGGCGTTGCTGATGCCGTTGGTCGCCGGAATCTCGGCTGCTCGCCAGGCGCGCGTATCGAGCTTGGCCTCGCGCTGGGGAGGATTGACGAAGGCCCGCAGGCGCATCCCGGTCCTCCATGGCGTACGGAGCCAATAGAACACAACCGGCAGCCCGATTCCCGCGGAGCCCTTGGCGATCGGCGCCGTCCGCGCATCGAGCTCGGCAGGGGTTCCGATGTGGAGGTCGAGCCCGAGAGGCTCGGCCACCTCCTCACGGAGGAAGGTGCCGACGCTGCGGCCGTCGATGCGCCGAATCAGCTCGCCGGCGAGCCAGCCCCAGGTGATCGGGTGGTAGCCGACCGCACTCCCCGGACGCCACCAAGGCCTCTCGGCGGCCAGCGCCGCGGTCATCGTGTTCCAGTCGATGTGCGCGTCGTCCGGTAGCTGCGTCCGCAGCGCCGGAAGCCCTCCCTGGTGTGCGAGCAGCTCCGACACCTTCGTGTGACCCTTGCCTTGCGCTGCGAACTCGGGCCAGTAGTCGGTCACCCGGGCATCGACGTCGAGCCGGCCGCGATCGGCGAGCATCGCCAGACACGTGGCCACCACGCCCTTGGTCACCGAGAAGACGTTCACCAGGGTGTCCCGCTGCCAGGGAACGGTCCGGGCCTCGTCGGTGTGACCGGCCCAGAGGTCGACGACGGCGCGGCCCTCGAGAACCACGCTGACGGCAGCTCCGAGCTCGCCGTACTTCTCGAAGCTCGCCTCGAAGGCCTCGCGGACCGCCGCGAAGCGCGGCTCACAGAAGCCTTCGGAGGCGCAGCGGTTCAGGGCGCCGCTTTCGGCAGCGGGCAGGGATGTCCTACGCCTTCGAGCACTGCGCAGACCGTGGGCGCGACCGGCGCCCGCTCGCCGGTGTGCGGGTCTGCCACTCCTGCAGCGGGCGCTGCTGCAGCGCGCGCGGTGGCCAGCAGCGCCATCCGCATCCGTACCGGATCAGGCACCACGGCGGTGAGGAGCGCCAGTACGCCGGTCACCTGGGCGGCGGCGAGGCTCGTACCGTTCACGAAGGCGAAGGAATTGCCTGGCGTCGTACTCAGGATCTCGACGCCGGGACCCGCAAGGGAGACCCAGGGGCCGCGATTCGCCCGGCTGTAGGGCTCGCCGGAGGGGTCCACCGCGCCGACCCCGATCACGCCCGGATAGGCGGCCGGATACACCGGCGCCGTGCCACCGCCGTTGCCGGCGGCGGCAACCACCACGGCACCGAGCTCGAGCAGGCGGAGTACGGCACGCTGCAGCAGCGGATCGCGGGGTCCCGCCAGCGACAGGTTGAGGATGCGGGACTCGTTCTCCCAGGCGACGTCGATTCCGCGCAGCACGTCGTAGAGATCGCAGGCGTCGGTGGTTCCGTCTCCGATCGGGGTACACACGGGAATCGCCAGGAGATCGGCGGCAGGGGCCACACCCGTGATGCCGAACGCGTTGTTCTCGGCGGCGGCGATCAGTCCGGCCATGAGCGTGCCGTGGATCGCCGGCGTAGCGGGTGGCCCACCTTCGAGAGGGACGACGCGAACACGCGTGAGCTCGCGATGCCCAACGTCGGGAGCCGAGTCGAGCAGCGCGACGCGCGCTCCGCGGCCGTCTGTCCGGCTGCGAGCCTGCATGACGCCGAGCTGTGCGAGACCCAGCTGGAGCGGACGGTACGGATCCGGCCCCTCTGTCTGCGCCTCTTTCTGCGCCGGGCTCGCGGTCCGGGGCTTCGATGCCGAGGTCTGATAGCGGCTGTGGGGCAGCACCAGTGCTGGGGGCGCGACCCGGGGCACGAGGTCTGCGGGTGCGGCTCCGCGGGGGCCGCGGATCCTCACCAGCGTGGCGCACAGCACCGGGCTCCAGAAGGAATCGACGATCCGGGCGCCTGCGCCGAGGGTGAAATCTTCAGCGAGCTTGCCGCTCGGAAGCTTCGGCAGGACCAACAGCGCCTCACCCTCGGCACGGTTGTCCACGGCGGGCTGTCGCTCACCGGGAATCGTGACGATGGCGCCCCCGGTGTCCTGGTTCCGGAGGAGGTCGGCGCCAAGAGCGGGAGGGGCGGCCGGCAGGACTCCCGGATCCTCGAGAACGCCCGGATCGGCCTGCGCCTCGCCAGCGGCGGAGGCTGCCAGTGAGAAGGCCTCGCAGCTCGCGTCGACGGCGCCCGCGCCACGCGCCGCGAGGACGGCGATGGCGAGAGCGGCCGCAGCCACCCACATGGGGCGCGCGGGGCGCTCAGAGGTGCAGGGGTTCGGCATAGGTCGCAATGCCGCCCTCCTTGGCGCGCAGGAGCGCTGCCGCGGCGGCCGCATCGGCGCCGGCGGGCAACCGAACGCGATACCGCCCGAGCGTTCCTTCCGGTCCGCCGACGAGCTCGCCTTCGATCCGGCGCAGGGCGGTACGCAACTCGCCGGCGCTCACGTCTTCCCGCGGAATCATCTCGACGAGCGGTCCGGAGTTCCGGGCGACCTGGGGGGCTGCGGCGGTGGTGTAGGCGCTCTCGCCCAAGAACCGCGGCAGCGTGATCGCCGCGACGGCCCCGGTACACGCCGCGAGGGCAACCGATGCCGCCAGGGCCCACCGCCTCGATCCGGCGCTTCGCCGGAACGCTGCCGGCGCGCGGCGGCGCTTCACGCCCGCGGCCTCCTCCGCGTCGATCCGGTCCAGCACCCGGGCGAGTACCCGCGCCGCCGGCGGAACATCGACGTCGACGGGACGCCCGAGGCCTCCGAGAAGCGCATGGATCTCGTCGCGACACTCGGCACAGGCGGCTGCGTGCGTTTCGACCGCGCCGCGCTCGACGTCCGAGAGCGGACCGTCGGGATACCAGGGGATGAGTCCGAGTACGTCCTCGGGACAACGATCCTCGCGGCTTCGGATCTCCATCATCAGGGTTCCTCCCTACTCCCGGTGCCGCGAGCCCCTTCGAGCAGCCGCCGGAGCATGGATCTCGCGCGGGAGATCCGGGTCTTGACGGTTCCTTCGGCCACGCCCAGGCGCGCCGCGATCTCGCCATATCCGAGACCCTCGACGAACGCCAGCTCCACCACCTCGCGCTGGCCCTCGGGTAGCGCCAGCAGGGCGATCTTCACCTGGCTGACCCGCTCCCGGGCCTCCAGGGCCTCTTCACCGTCCATCGGGTCGGGCATCGCCTCCAGGACCTCGCTGTCGGTGGCGACGACGGCCGAGCGCTTGCTGCGCCGGGCGGCGCGAGACGCGGCCATGCACTTGAAATGGGCAATGCCGAAGATCCAGGTGGTTGCACGCGACTCTCCGCGGAACCGGTCCGCGTTCTTCCAGAGCTCGACGAAGACGTCCACCACGGTTTCCTCGGCGAGCGACGGATCGCGAAGCCGCCGCCACACGAAGCCATAGACCCGGGGGTAGAGCCGGTGATAGAGCGTCTCGTACGCTGTTCGGTCACCCTTGGCGACACGGGAGAGCAGGGTCGCGACCTGCCGATCCGCCTCGTCCAGGGGCTGCTCCTCGCGCTCCATCCTGGCCCCGCTGGGTGAGTCGCCCCCGACACCGGTCGGGTTCCGGGCCGAGCCTACCCCATCCCGGCCTTCCGGCGGACGACGGGTGCGGGTGCCGGTGGAAGACCCGAGAGCCTCGCGACGGCCCGGTCTAGGCGGTCTCGCCTCTCCGGCGCAGGGCGAGCCGCGCAGCCGCCGCCTTCTCCTCCTCGGCCTCGGGGATCATCCCCTTCGCCTGATAGAAGATGGAGAGGCTCGTGTGCCCGAGGGGCTCCCCGGGCTCCAGCTCGACGAGCTGCCGCGCAGCCTCGATGGCGCCGTCGAGGTCGCCCTTCGCCTTGAGCGCCATGGCGAGGCCGTTCCACGCGATGGCCAGGTGCGGATCGATCGCGAGGGCCTGGCGGTAGGCCGCGACGGCGTCGTCGAGCCGCTGCTCGACGAAGTGGCGGAAACCCTCCCGGTAGATGACACGGGCGTCGGACATGCGGCGAGTATACTCGGGCGCCGATGCAGATCCGGACGCTGCGGGGAGGCGAGGTCGAGGCGCTGCTCGACCTCCTCGACGAGTGGGACCTGCCGGACGGCTGGCGCGGCCGCGACTTCTTCCGCCGCTACCTGGAGGGCGACCCTTCCTTCCACGACGACAACGTATGGGTCGCCGAGGAGCGCGGCCGGCTCGTCTCGTGCGTACAGATCTTCCCACGGCGCCTGCGCACGACAGGGGACTCCGTACCGGTAGGAGGCATCGGGAGCGTCTTCACCCGCCCCGAAGGCCGGGGGCGCGGCATCGCGAGCCAGCTCCTCGATCGGGCTGCGACCGCCATGGCGGAGCGGGGGATGCCCCTGTCGCTGCTCTTCGCATCCCGGCTTTCTTTCTATGGGCGCCTCGGCTGGGTCTCCTGGCCCGGATCGCGGACCCTGCTCCGGCCCTCGGCCGCAGCACTCGCTCCCGGCGACTGCTTCGACGTTCGCCCCTTCGATGCTGCGCGGGATCTTCCCGCCGTCCGGCGGATCCATGCATCGTACAGCGGGCGTCGTACGGGTACGGTCGATCGCGACGCGCCCGCGTGGGAGGCCACACTTCGCAACGGCGGGAACCCGAACGAGGACTTCCTCCTGGCCCTCCGTGACGGAATGCCGGTGGCGTATGTCCGCGCGGCGGTGATCTCGGGATTCCTCCTCCTCACCGAGTTCGGCCGGACGGAGGATGCGGCAGCGTCTCTCGCCGCCCTAATACAGCGGGTCCTCACGCCGCGTGACTCCGACCCCTTGTCGCGACCGGAACGGCCCTCGGCCGCTCTTCGCGCGCTGGGCGTTGCGCCTCCCCTATTCGATCCCTCCCTCGACGCAGCGCTCCGCGCACGCGGCATCAGCCTCGTGTCGCATCCAGACGCCAACGCGCTGCTCCGCGTCGTCGATGCGCCGGGGCTCGCCAAGGCCGCCGGAACCCGCCTCGCACCGGGAGAGGATTCTCCGGCCCTGCTGCGCCGCCTCCTACCGCCCGATGGCTTCAGCTGCTGGGCGGCAGACCGCTTCTGAGGCTTCTGCGCGCACGGGCCGCGGCGCCCTCGCGTGCCCGGCTCGCTACGGTACCGTCGGGGCCCCGGACCACCCCCGGGATCCCGAGAGCGCGCCCGCTGTCCGGAGGACCGATGACCCCCGCACCCGTCCGTCTGCCCTTCAAGGTCGCCGATCTCTCGCTCGCCGAATGGGGCCGCCGCGAGATCCGCCTCGCCGAGCACGAGATGCCCGGCCTGATGGCGCTCCGGGCGCGGCACCAGGGCAAGAAGCCGCTCGCCGGCGCCCGCGTCATGGGCAGCCTCCACATGACGATCCAGACGGCCGTCCTGATCGAGACGCTCACCGAGCTCGGCGCCGACGTGCGCTGGGTGAGCTGCAACATCTTCTCGACCCAGGACCACGCGGCGGCTGCCGTGGCCGTGGGTCCCGACGGAACTGCGGAGAAGCCGCGAGGCATCGCCGTCTACGCCTGGAAGGGAGAGACCCTCGAGGAGTACTGGTGGTGCACCAGGGAGGCGCTGGTCTGGCCCGACGGCTCCGGACCCACGCTGATCGTCGACGACGGCGGCGACGCGACGCTCTTCGTCCACAAGGGCCGCGAGTACGAGAAGGCCGGCAAGGTCCCCGACTTCGATCCGAAGGAAGACTCGGAGGAATGGGGAATCGTCCTCGACGTCCTTCGCAGCGAGCTGGGAACCCATCCCGGCCGCTGGACGAAGATCGCCGAGGCGATCCGCGGCGTCTCCGAGGAAACGACCACCGGCGTCCACCGGCTCTACCAGATGGCGAAGGACGGCTCGCTCCTGTTCCCGGCGATCAACGTCAACGACTCCGTCACCAAGAGCAAGTTCGACAACATCTACGGCTGCCGCCATTCGCTGCCGGACGGGCTGATGCGAGCCAGCGACGTCATGATCGGCGGCAAGCTCGCCGTCGTGTGCGGATTCGGCGAAGTGGGCAAGGGCTGCGCCCAGGCCCTCCGCGGCCAGGGAGCCCGCGTGGTGGTGACCGAGATCGACCCCATCTGCGCGCTCCAGGCGGCGATGGAAGGCTATCAGGTCACGACGCTCGACGAGGTGCTCGACAAGGCAGACATCTTCATCACGGCGACGGGCAACCGGCACGTGATCGCGGCCGAAGACATGCACCGGATGAAGGACAAGGCGATCGTCGGCAACATCGGACACTTCGACAACGAGATCGACATCGCAGGACTGCGCGCGGTTCCAGGAATCCGACACGTCGAGATCAAGCCCCAGTACGACGAGTGGATCTTTCCCGACGGACACAGCGTGCTCGTGCTGGCCCAGGGGCGGCTCCTCAACCTCGGATGCGCAACCGGACATCCGAGCTTCGTGATGTCGGCATCGTTCACCAACCAGGTGCTGGCGCAGCTCGAGCTGCACCGCAGCGCCGAGGGCTACGAGAAGCGCGTGTACATGCTGCCGAAGCAGCTCGACGAAGAGGTCGCGCGGCTCCACCTCGAGAAGCTCGGGGTGAAGCTGACGACGCTCTCGAAGGCGCAGGCCGACTACATCGGCGTCGCGGTGGACGGGCCCTACAAGCCCGACCACTACCGCTACTGATCCGCCGGGGCTCGGCGCGTCTCACGTCAGCGTTCGTCGAGATCGCGTCCGAGGGTCTCCGGAACCAGCCACCAGAAGACCGCGAGCGAGGGCAGCGCCAGGATCTGGAGCCACAGGATCGCCGCCGCGAGGCCGCCGAGGAGCGCCGCGAGCGTGGCCACGAGGAACTGGCCTGCGATCACCGACGACGCCTCGGCGACGTAGGCCCAGCCGTAGTACGTGCCCCGGAGCCGGGTCGGAAACAGCTCCGCGCCGAGCGAGCGGCCCGCCGTGATGCTCGCGTTTCCGGCCACCGAGAGCGCTGCGAAGGCGAGGCCGAGTCGCAGCGACGCAGCGACCGATCCGTCGTTCCCGGCGGTGTAGAAGACCAGCGCTGCGAACGGTGCGGCCAGGGCTGCCAGCACGAGGGTCGGCTTGCGTCCGATGCCGTCGGCAATGCGCGCGCCGAGCGGAAACCCGGCGAGGGCGAGGGTTCCGCCCAGGAACAGGATCGTGCTCGCCGCGGCGGCGGGCAGATCGAGGGTCCGCACCATGTGATAGAAGACCCAGCTCCCAGCGACGGCTCCGGGAATGCCCCCCAAGAACATCGTTCCGATACGCGCCAGCGCGACGCGGCGGTGCGGGCGCGCGAAGAGATCGAGCATCCTCCCGGAAGCGGTCTCGCCTCGCGCCGACGCCTGCTCGAATGCGCGGGTCTCGGGAACGGTCCTCCAGACGAGCGGCAACGCCACGGCAGGCAGTGCGGCCACGACCCATGCCCACCGCCAGCCGGCCGGAGAGCCCGAGAGGGACGAGACCACCACGAGCGCGAGGCCGCCGCCGAGGGCGCCTGCGATTCCGGCCTTCGCCTGGCCTCGCGCCCTCTGCTCGTTCGGGAGCGCCTCGGCGAGCATCACGATCACCATCGAGCTCATCGTTCCGGTGAGGACGCCGCGAACGATCTG
This sequence comes from uncultured delta proteobacterium, assembly GCA_963710635.1. GTDB lineage: Bacteria > Myxococcota_A > UBA9160 > UBA9160 > UBA9160 > MYXO. The sequence goes on along the minus strand of CAVQAY010000001.1, from coordinate 923,347 downwards.
GACGCCGACGTAGAGGACGAGCGTCGGCGCGAGAGCGGCCAGGAACATCACCGGCAAAAGTGCGGCGCACGCCGCCAGCAGCACCCTGCGGCGCCCCCAACGGTCGGCGCGCCGCGAGAGGAAGAGCATCGGGATGGCGTCGAGCGACATGAATCCGAACGCAAAGGTGATGCCCGCGTCGTCGAGGCCGAAGCTCTTGGCGAGAAAAGGCGACGCAACACCGTTGACGGTGACCAGGAATCCCGCCCAGACCATGAGGCCGAGGAGCACCGGAGTGAGCAGCCGGCGAGGCGCAGCGCCCGTGCCGTCCTCCGTCGAGTCCGTGGGCGTCGCCTTCAGCGCGGCCTCGGGCCGCCGGAGACCTGACCGGTGAGGCTCACCGCCCAGCATCCCGCAACGCGCGTCGGCGACCAGAACTCGGCCTGGTTCTTCGGCGTCTCGATCAGCGACACGACGAGGCGCTGCGCCGGGCCGTCGCCGTCGAGATCGATCCGGGCGAAGCCGGGACGGACCGAGAGGAACTGCATTCCGAGCACCTCGTACCGTTGTCCGCGGACGCGGCTCCCGCTGCCGGCGACGACCGTCAGCGTGGGGTATGGAAACTCGGCGGCGGCGATCTGCAGATTGTGATCGTGCCCGGCCAGGAGGATCTGCACGTCGACGCCCGCAGCGGCCATGGCGCTCGCGAGAGCCTTCCGGAAACCCACGTCGGCGAGACCGACGGGGTGATGCCCTGCGACGATCCTCCACGGGCCCTTCGCAGCGCGGAGCGCGGCCGCGAGCGGCGCGGGATCGGCACCGCGGTCGAGGGCCTCCGAATCGACGGCAATGAGGCTCACGCCATGGCCGAGCTCTCGGACGGCGGCGATCTCGAGCGGCATGTCCCAGTTCGAGACGAACCGGGGAACCAGCGTTCGCTGGAGACCGGGGCTCTCGGCGGTGTTGTAGTCGTGGTTGCCAAGCGTTGCGATGATGGGAACCGGCGTCCGCTCCGCCGCAGGAAGGGCACACGAGTCGGCCACCTCCGCCCAGCGCGGAGCGCCGTCCGCGACGAAGCCGCAGAAGGGCATCACCACGTTGTCGCGGATGCGTTCGGTCGCCTCGTCGGCGATCAGGCCCTCGCTGTAGAAGTTGTCTCCGAGGAGCACCAGTGCAGCGGCCGGCCGCCGTTCGTGCTCCTGCGCCATCACCCGGGAGACGACCCGGATCTGGTCGAGCCAGGGGTGCCACTCGAGCCTGTCTCCGGTGTCGCCCACCGCGAGCAGCGAGAAGCCGGACTCCGCCTGCGGAAGGCAGACCGAGAGATCCTCGACCCGCCCGCGGCATCCCGCCGCCGAGACCAGCATCGCGGCGCCCAGGATGAGAGGCCTCCACGTCATCCGGCGAGCGCGAGGAGACCCCTTCACGCGCCCGAGTCTCGCCTCCTCCCCGAGAATGGCAAGCAGCGCTGCTCCCGAAAGGTCGGGCCGCCTGCGCGCGGCCTGCCGATCGCCGCCCCCTCGGCGCGTCATGGTAGCCTTGCTGAGTCATGCTCCGCTGGCTGCTGATGCTGATGCTGCTGCTCTCCGTGCCGGGAACTGCGGGAGCGCAGTGGCCCGCGCCGGGGATCGACCTCTCGCGCCCCCGGCTGATGTTCCGTGCCGACGAGCTGCCGTCGATCCACGCGCGAGTCTCGCGGGAGCCTTGGCGCAGCGTCGTCGCTGCGATGCTGGAGCGAATCGCACTCGCCGACGGTGTTGCGCTCGACGATCACACCATCGGATCCGAGAGGATCAAGGCGCGAGCAGCGCGCAACCTCGCCTTCCTCCACGCCATCGACCGGATGATCGCAGGCGGCGCGGTGGCGCCGTTCCCTTCGGCCGCTGCGCGGCAGGCTGCAGGTGACCGCGTCCGAGACCTGCTGCTTTCGATGTTCGATCGGTGCCGCCTGGCGCTCAATCCTCCCCTCGGCGGCTGGGACCGCGACATCAGCACCTCGGAGGAGCTTCTGCAGTGGGCGTCGGCCTACGACACGCTCCTCGGCGCCGGGTACGACCTGGGAGAGGCGAGACCTCTCATCGAAGAACGGATCGCCAACCTCGCGAGCGAGCTCTACGACAACTTCGTCCATCCCGAGACCGCCTTCGACCGCGCCCTCGACCACCAGAACAACCACCGGTCGAAGACCGCTGCATCGCTGGTGGTCGCGGCCATCGCCCTCGCCGAGTACGCGCCCGCTCCCGGTAGCGATCCGCGTGGCGTCCGCGAACCGGCGGCGTGGCTCGAGTGGGGGCTCGCGACGGTCGACGAGGTGGTGCGCTTCGTCACCCTCACCGGAGACGGCGCCTACGCGGAGGGTCCGTTCTACTGGCGCTTCGCGCTCCAGAACCTCATCCCGATGGCGCGCGCCTGGGATCGCCTTTCTGGCGGAACTGCCTGGCGCGCAGGCGACGTCGACGTTCCAAGCCTCTGGCGCCATCCCGTCTTCGTCCGGAGCCAGCGCTGGATGCTCGACATGACGCTTCCCGACGGATCCCTCGCGCCCATCGACGACGGGAACCCGGGTCGCTCGCACATGTTCGGAGCCCTGTCTCCCAGCCTTTCCGACTCCTCGGCCTACCGATGGCGCTGGGCGAACGCGCCGACTCCGTTCGAGACCGACGGCAACGTCGATCTCGGCGCCGACGCGATCGTGGCTGGAGACGATGGAATCCTCCCGGCACCACCGCCCGGCTCACCGACCCGCTTCTATGTCGAAGGCGGCAACGCCATCTTCCGGAGCGACTGGTCTTCCGACGCGGTGATGGTCGTGGCGCTGGCGGAGCACGACACCGCCTCGCTCTTCGGGCGCGGGCGCGACGGCATCGGAGTGGTTCCGCAATCCCACGAGCACGCCGAGCCTGGGGCCTTCCTGCTCCACGCCTTCGGAGAGCGCCTCGCCCTCGACCCCGGGTATCTGAGCTTCCCCGAGCGCGCGCTCGTCAATCAGCCGCAGCATCACAACATGATTCTCGTCGATGGCCGCGGCCCGTTCGACTTCCTGGCAGCTTCGTTCTTCTTCTGGCGGACCGACCTGCTCGCGCGGCCTCCTACCGACGGCCAGGCGACCCTCTCCGGCACCCTCGACACCGGCTTCCTCGACACCGCGACGGCGACGGTCCGCTACGGGAACGCCCTCCCCGGGCCTCCCACGGCGGCGCTGCCGCTGGTCGAGCGGCGCTTCCTCTTTGCCGACGACCGGTACCTCGCCCTGGCCGATGCACTGACGACGCGGCCGAGAGAGGCGCGCAGCTTCACCTGGCTCCTCCACGGCAACGGCGGCGGCACCGCGAACGGGACGTTCGAGCGAACGCCTGCGGGCGGCCGCTGGACGCGGCCGGCTGCGCGTCTCGACGCCGGGTTCGCCTTCGATGCGGCAGCGCCGGTGTTCGGTGCGGATTCGGCCGTCCACGAGGATCCTGGCAACGTCCAGCGCAGCCACACCGTGCTGCGCGCGTCGGTCGGCGGTGAACGGGTTCGCGCGGCGACCCTGCTGATACCGACCCGTTCGGGCGACCCGCCGGCGACGATCGAGAGCTTCGACCTTCCGGGTGCTGCGGCGCTGCGAGCAGAAGACGCCGCCGGCGATCGCCGTGTCGTCCTGGTCCATCGGAGTCGCTCGGGAGACCCGATCGTGCTGCCGGCGGCACGCACCGGGCTGCTCGATGCAGAGACCGACGGGAGCATCGCCCTCTTCGACTCCCGCACGGATGGCAGCTTGCGGCTGGCATGGGCCGAGCATGCGACGCGGATCGTCTACGGCGGAGTCACGCTTCTCGAAGGCAGGACGCGCGGCACGCTGGGTCTCGCCATTGGCCCCGACCGGGTCGAAGCGGTTGCGGAGAGCGCGGATCCCGAAGCGACGGTCCGCGGCGTCGGCTTCGTTCCCGCCGCGTCCGACGGCGCCTGTGCGCTACGCCGCACACCCGAAGGATGGGTCGTTCGCCTCGGCCGCGAGCGGCGCTTCGTGCTGCGGGCCGATGGCGACAACTCGGCGCCCGCGGCGGACCCCGGCCCGCACCTCACGACGACGCCAGGGAGCACCATCGTGCTCGATGCGTCGGCGAGCTGCGATGCCGATGGCGACGCGCTCTCGGCGCGCTGGGAGCTGGTCTCGGCTCCGGCCGGCAGCGCCTGGGCTCTGGAAGATCCCGGAACCTTCCTTCCCCGGCTCGTCACCGATCGGCCGGGCCCCTATCGGCTTCAGCTGGTCGTGACCGACGCCCGCGGCGCGGCGAGTCGCCCGGCGGAGCTGCTCGTCGTGGCCGGCCGCGCCTGCAGCAACGGAATCGACGATGACCTCGACGGGTTCTTCGATCATCCCGAGGATCCCGGCTGCCGATCGCAAGATTGGCCCGTCGAGAATCCGCGCTGCAGCGACGGCGGAGACGACGACGGCGACGGCCTCACCGATTGGCCGGACGATCCGGAGTGCGTCGGCCCGCACAGCCTGCGGGAGGACATCGTCACGTGCGGCCTCGGCTTCGAGCTGGCCCTCGCGCTGCCGCCGCTCCTGTGGCTGCGCCAGCGCCGGTTCCGTAGACTCCGCTAGCCCCGCAGCGATGCCGGGCCGAGAGTGCCGACCGCGGCGCGCGGCGTGCCCCCGCGATCGGACCACACATCTCCATCCCCAGGAGGACAGCATGGCCAAGCAGGGCAAGGCGGTGATCTGCCGCGAGTGGAACAAGCCCGTGACCGTCGAGACGGTCACGGTCGAGTCGCCTCGGCGCGGCGAGGTGATGATCAAGATGGCGGCCTGCGGCGTGTGCCACAGCGACCTCTCGGCGACCAACGGAACGATCCCGCTCCCGCCGCCGATGGTCCTCGGGCATGAAGCCGCGGGCCACATCATCGAGCTCGGCGAAGGCGTGACCGGTCTCGCGATCGGCGATCCCGTCGTCGTCTCGTGGGTCGCCGTCTGCGGCCGATGCCCCTACTGCGTCAGCGGCCGGCAGGCGCTCTGCGACAACGCCCAGAAGGCCGCCATGACGCTCCCCGACGGAACGCGCCGGCTCAAGGACGCGAAGGGGCAGGAGCTCAACCACTTTGCAGGCGTCGCCGTGATGGCCGAGTACGCGACGCTTCCGATCGAGAACGTGGTGAAGATCGACAAGGCGATCCCCCTCGACAAGGCCGCCCTCGTCGGCTGCGCCGTGATGACGGGCGTGGGAGCTGCGATCAACACCGCGAAGGTCACGCCGGGATCGACCGTCGCGGTGGTGGGAGCCGGTGGCATCGGGCTCAACGTCATCCAGGGAGCGGCGCTCGCGGGCGCCCGCCAGATCATCGCCATCGACATGGCAGACAAGAAGCTCGAGCTCGCCCAGCAGTTCGGCGCCACCGACATCGTGAACCCGACGCGCGACGGCGACGCCGTCGCCAAGGTGGCCGCGATGACCGGCGGCGGAGTCGACTACGCGTTCGAGTGCATCGGAATCGGAACGACGATCGTCCAGACCTACAACATGGTGAAGAAGGGCGGGATGGCAGTCGTCGTCGGCGTGGCGAAGATGACCGACACCGTCACCCTCGGCGCCTTCATGATGCCCTTCCAGGAGAAGATCCTGACGGGGTCGATGTACGGATCCGCGCGGCCGAGCACCGACTTCCCGAAGCTCCTCGGTCTCTACCAGTCGCATCGCCTCAAGCTCGACGAGCTGGTGACGGCCACCTATCGCATCGACGACGTGAACCGCGCGTTCGAGGACATGCAGAGCGGCGTGAACGCGCGCGGCGTCATCGTCTTCTAGGCCGGAGCACGAAGTGATCCGGCGCCGGCCCGCACCGCGCCGCAGGCCGTCGCCGGCCGCTGCGCCCGCCGGCGACCCGAAGCTCCTCCTGCCGCGCTACGGCGTCGTCGACGTCGGCTCGAACGCCATCCGGATGCAGGTGATCGAGGTCCGCGAGGGCGAAGATTCGCACGCGGTCCTCGAAACCCGCCGCGAGCCCGTACGGCTCGGCCAGGACGTCTTCCTCACGGGGTCGATCCCGCAGACGTCGATCCAGCGCGCCCTCGAAGCGCTGCGAAGCTTCCGTGCCGCATGCGACCGCTGGCAAGTGCGCGGAGTTCGCGCCGTCGCGACGTCGGCGCTGCGAGAGGCCGCGAACCGCGGGGCGATCCTTGCGCGCATCGAGAAGGAAACGGGAATCCGCGTCGAGGTGATCTCGGGAACCGAGGAGGCCTACCTCTTGGTACGCGGGGTCGAGGCGAGGGTCGACCTCACCGTGGGCCGCTCGCTGCTCGTCGACGTCGGTGGCGGCAGCGTCGAGGTGACGCTGGTCGAGAACGGCGAGATCGCGGTGAGCGAATCGTACCGGCTCGGCGCCGTTCGGCTGCTCGAGGCGCTCCGGAGGGAAGCACCACGCGGCAGGGGCGCGGGGTTCCTCGCGCTCCTCGACCAGTACGTCGGGAGCCTCGATCGTCGGATCGCAGACCGGCTCGGTTCGGAAAAGATCGACCGCTTCGTCGCCACGGGCGGCAACGTCGAGACGCTCGGCGACCTCGCGGGGCGCGAGGCGCCGCTGCGGACCGCCGACGGCGTCGACTCGCTGCCGCGGAAGACCCTCGCCGAATGGATCCAGCGACTGGCGCGCATGTCGTACGCCGAGCGCGTCGAGGAACTCGGCCTCGCTCCCGACCGGGCCGACGTCGTCCTTCCAGCAGCCGTGGTCTACTACCGGCTCTCCGAGGTGGCCCGTGTCGATCGCCTGCTCATCCCCCGAGTCGGGCTGCGGGACGGCTTGGTTCGCGAGGTCGTCGCCGGGCATCTGCAGACGGCACAGGCGGCAGACCGGCGAAGCACCGTGCTGGCAGGGGCCTTGGCGCTCGCGCGAAAGTATCACGCCGATCTCGCCCACGCCGAGAAGGTGCGCATCCTCGCCACCGAGATCTTCGACCAGACCACCCCGCTCCACGGCCTCGGTGCGGAGGAGCGAGTGCTGCTCGAGGCGGCCGCACTGCTGCACGACATCGGCGCCTTCGTCTCCGCGGCCTCGCATCACAAGCATTCGTTCTATCTCATCCGGTCGAGCGACCTCGTGGGGCTCTCCGATCCGGAGCGCGAGATCGTCGCCCTCGCCGCACGCTATCACCGCCGCAGCCATCCGAAGCGCACCCACGCCGAGTTCCAGCAGCGGCCGCGCGAGGAGCGCGAGCGGGTGTCGAAGGTCGCAGCGATCCTGCGGCTCGCCGACGCCCTCGATCGCGAGCACCAGACCAAGGTGGCGGGCGTCTCGGTGAAGATCGGACGGAAGAACCTCGATCTCGCGCTCGCTCCCACGAGCGCCGCCGAGAGCGACCTCGCGCTCGAGCACTGGGCCGTCCATCGCAAGGGATCGCTGTTCCTCGAAGTCTTCGGACTCCAGCCGAGGGTGGTGACGTGACGATCGCTCCGGCCCCCGTCGCCGACCAGGAGGTCGAGTTCAAGCTGCTGGCGCGGGGTCGGCTGGTCACGGCGAAGGTGGCGGATGTCGCGCGGGCGGCCGGCCTCGAGGTCGGGCCGCCGGAGAACGTTCGCCAGACCGACCGCTACCTCGACACGGCGGGGTTCGACCTGCTCCGCCGCGGGGCTTCGCTGCGGATCCGCTCTCGCCGGGGCGGAGCGACGCTCTGCTTCAAGGGAGCGGCATCCGACGAGGGAGGCGCCGTATGCAGGCTCGAGGTGGAGCTGCCGGCAGCGGCCGGCGCGCCCGATCCGGAGCGCGCGGCGGACCTCCCGCCGCGGCTTCGCGACCTGGCCGAGCCCGCGGCCCTCACCCGCCCCCTCGTCGAGGTCGCGCGGGTCGAGAACCGCCGCATCCGTCACACGCTCCTGCACCTCATCTCGGGAGCCCAGGCCGAGCTGTGCATCGACCGTGTTCGCACGCGCACGGGCAACGGGGAAGCGCGATCGTTCATCGAGGTCGAGATCGAGGCGAAGAAAGGGAGCGTCGAGGCATTCGCGCACTTGGCGGCGGCGCTGGTCGACCAACTCCGCCTCGATCCCTCACGGGCGAGCAAGCTCGAGCACGCGCTCGCCACGAGTGGAACCTGCCCACCGCCGCCGCCTCTTCGCCGCCCAAGACTCCGTCCGGAGATGCCACTTCGCGAAGCGGCAGCGCGGGTGATGCGCGCGGGTTTCGAGGCGCTTCGGGCAGCAGAGCCGCTCGCCCGGATCGGAGACGACGACGAAGGCGTCCACCGCATGCGTGTCGCGACCCGCCGGCTGCGGGCTGCATTCAGGATCTTCTCCCAGGCGTTCCCGCCCGGGCGCCTCGACGTTTCGCAACGGCTCTTCGGAAAGACCGGGCGGATGCTCGGGCCCGTTCGCGACCTCGACGTGATGTTGGCGCGGCTCCCGAGCCTCTCCCTCGACCTTCCCGAGCCGCTGGCTGCCGAGCTGCCGCCGCTCTTCGATCTCTTGGTCTCGCTTCGCGAGGAGCAGCGGCGCCGGATGCTCGCCTGGCTCGGATCGCACCCGCGGCTGCGCGCCATGGAACGCTTCGACGGCTTCCTCTCACGGCTCGAGCGGCGCTACTCGATCGGGTCCGCGGAACCCAAACGCGTGTTGCAGCGCCGGCGAAGCTCGGCTCCGACCGCCGGTGTGATCGCTCCCGAGCTGCTCCATGCCGCAGCGCGCCGCGTACTCAAGAAGGGCGACCGGATCGCCAAGCATTCACCTCCCGAGACGCTCCACGCGCTGCGGATCGCGGTGAAGCGGCTGCGTTACACGTCCGAGGCGCTCGAGGACGTGGCGCCGAAGGACATCGTCTTTTGGCTCAAACAGACGTCGAAGCTCCAGGAGACCCTCGGCGCCTACAACGACGCGCGCGTCATGGAGGCCCGGCTCACGGGCTGGATGGAGACCCCCGCCGGGAGGCGCATTCCGCGGAAGACGCTGTTGGCGGTGGGCGGCCTGCTCGGAGTACAGGAGCGACGAGCCCGCGACGCGAGGAAGGAGTTCCGCCGGCAGTGGCACGAGTTCTCGCGCGATAAGTGGCGCCGCCGTCTCGAGCGACCGATCGAAGAAGTTCCCCCCGAGGAATCCGCGCCGGAGGCCCCTCCCTCGGATTGACCCCCCGCCTGCGCTGTGTTCCACTCGTCGGCCGCGGCGGACGCCGCTCCACGAGAGGGCTTCCATGGCCTCCATCGACATCGAAACAGGCGTCAGCGACGAGGACCGCGCGGTCCGCGACACCTGCCACAAGTTCGCCGCCGAGGTGCTCCGGCCCGCCGGCCGCGCCCTCGACCGGCTTCCCGACCCGGCGCAGGTGATCGCCAAGGACTCCGTTCTCTGGGACGTCGTCGAGCAGTATCACCGGCTCGGGCTCGGGCAGCTCGCCACCGACCCGGGACTCGACCCGCTCGCGAAGGCCCGCCTCACCTGCATCGTCAACGAGGAGCTTTCCTGGGGAGACGTCGGCCTCGCCATCACCTGCGGGCTCTCGCAGTTCCACGTGCCGTGGGTACAGCAGTGCGCGAGCGACGAGCTCAAGGAGCGCTTCCTCTCTCCGGACCGGATCACCCTCGCCTGCTGGGCGCTCACGGAGCCCGACCACGGCAGCGACACCGTCACGCTCACGGAGCCGCACTTCTCGGACCCGGGCCTTCGCGCCAACTGCATCGCGCGGCAGGATGGGACCGACTTCGTGATCCGCGGCCAGAAGGCGGCGTGGGTCTCGAACGGGTCGATCGCCGACGTTGCCATCCTGTTCTGCACGTTGGATCCGTCTCGAGGCCTGAAGGGCGGCGCGATCTTCGTCGTTCCCATGGACCTCCCCGGCGTCCGCCGCTCGCGGCCGCTCGACAAGCTCGGACAGCGCTCGCTCAACCAGGGGGAGGTGTTCTTCGATGACGTTCGTGTCCCCGGGTCGTACAAGGTCGTCGGACCGGAGGCCTACGCGATCGCGCTCGAGATGATGCTCGCCCACGCCAATGCCGCCATGGGGCAGCTCTTCGTCGGCGTCGCACGAGCGGCCTTCGAGCACGCCGTCGACTACGCGAAGGAGCGCGTCCAGGGCGGCAGGCCGATCTTCGAACACCAGAGCGTCCGTGCGCGACTGTTCCGGATGTTCACGAAGGTCGAGGCCGCCCGAGCGCTGGCTCGGCGCGTCTGGACCTTCACCTCGACCCAGATGCCACAGGTGCATCATTCGATCGCATCGAAGGTCTTCTGCACGAACGCGGCCTTCGAGGTCGCCAGCGACGCGGTCCAGATCTTCGGAGGCAATGGCCTCAGCCGCGAGTACCCGGTCGAGAAGCTCCTGCGAGACGCTCGCGCGTCGCTGATCGAGGACGGCTGCAACGAGGTCCTGAGCCTCGTCGGTGCGGCGCGCCTCTGACGAAACCGGAACCCCGAACCCGAAGGACTCCGCATGCAACTCCGAGAGGCCATCGGCAGCCGCCGATCGATCCGGTTCCTCCTTCCCCACAAGCCGGTCGAGCTCGGGAAGATCCAGCGGATGCTCGAGGCCGCGCGCCTCGCATCCCACTGGGGGAACGTCAACAGCTTGCGGGCGCTGGTGATCGAACGGGACAAGGCGCCAAAGGACCTCCTCGAAGCGCTGCCGTCTCCCGTCGGCGGCTACCAGATCGCTCTCGCCCCGATCGTCATCGTCTGGTACATCGAGACCGCCGCCTGCGGCGAGATCGGGTCGCGACTCCGGGAGCTCGTCGACTGCGGCGCCGTCGGCTACGGAGACCGCCGGCGCGAGCAGATCGAGCAGACGCTGATTCCGGTGATGGAGAAGGCGCAGCCCGCCCTGCGGATGCCCGGCCTCGGCGAGATGGACTGCGGGCAGGGGATCGCCCAGGCGACCCTCATGGCCATCGAGCAGGGGCTCGGAACCTGCCTCCTCGGGACCAGCGACCCGGACGGAAGCCGCCGCAGGCTCGGGCTGCCTGACACCTGCCGCTACCTCGTCAGCCAGACGGTGGGCTACCCCGCCGAGAACCCCGACGCCGGCGGGCAGCGACCTCGGCTCCCCTTCGAGGAGCTCTTCACGCTCAACTCGGTCGCGACACCCTTCCCCCGCGACCCGGCCGTCGTCGAGGAGCTCGCGCACGATCGGATGATCCAGCCGAGCGCGCCCCTTCCGTGGCGAGAGGCCGAGCTCCAGTTCCTGCGCCGCGCCCTCGCCCTCGAAGGCGAGGGGCTGCTCTGACGCGAGATCGGGCCGGGAGACGTTGATGCGCGAACGCAGCGAGATGGTGCTCGGCGATCTGATCCGGATGCGCGCCGAGTCGCGCCCCGACCGCGACGTACTCACCTTCGAGCACCTGAGCCTCGATGGCGGCGCCACTCCCGACGAGGTGCGGACCTACGCCGATCTCGCGATCCACGCCAACCGCATCGCCGCAGCGCTGATCGCGCGCGGCATCTCCCCGGGCGACCGGTTCGCGATCGTGCTGCGCAATCATCCCGAGTTCGTCGAGTCGATGATCGCCGCGTCGATCACAGGCGCGATCTTCGTACCCATCGACCCTCGGACCCGAGGCGAGAAGCTCGCCTACATGCTCCGAAACTCGGGCTGCTCGGGCGTCGTCTGCGCCGACGACGCACTCGGCGAGATCGAGGCGGTCCGCGCCTCGGTTCCCGGTCTTCGATGGATCCTCGTGGTGGCGTCGGGCGCGGGCGCGGCGGACGTTTCGCAGTGTCCGATCGCCGAGCCCTTTTTGGAAGCGTTGGCAACCTCGGCGCCGACCATCGACGTCCGCGCCGATGGCCCCCTCGCGCCGCTCCAGATCATGTACACGTCGGGAACGACCGGCGATCCAAAGGGAATCGTCGGCCACAACTTCCGCCTGTGCGCGGCGCAGATGCTCGCCGGGATGTTCGGCTACGGCCCCGACGAGCGTCCCTACACGGGCCTCTCCCTGACCCATGGCAACGCCCAAGCGGTGACCCTCGCGCCGGCGCTCTATCACGGGATGCGGGGAGTCCTGAGCCGCCGTTTCTCGCGGAGCCGGCTCTGGGACGTGTGCCGCCGCCACGGCGTCACGAGCTTCTCGCTCGTCGGGGGCATGGCGACGGCGATCTACAGCGCGCCGCCGCAGCCGGACGACGCGGACAATCCCGTCCGGATGGTCGTGAGTGGCGGCATGCCTGCTGCCATCTGGGAAGCCTTCGAGAAGCGCTTTGGCGTCTCGATCTGCGAGTTCTACGGCGCCATGGACGGAGGGGGAATGGCGTGGAAGCCCGCGGGAGTCGGCCCGGTCGGCTCCTTCGGAAAACCGATGCCGGGAATCGAGATGAAGGTCCTCGACGAAGAGGGGCACGAGTGCGCGCCGGGGGTTCTCGGCGAGATCTGCGTACGGCCGGTGGGAGGAGAGGCGAGCGTCGAATACTTCGGAAACCCCGACGCCTCCAGGAAGAAGATCCGGCGTGGCTGGAACCGGAGCGGCGACTTCGGCTGGAGCGATTCCGAGGGCTGGCTCTTCTTCGGGTACCGGGCGGGCGGCGGAATCCGGAGGAACGGCGACTTCATCCTTCCCGGCTACGTCGAGAAGGTGATCGCCGAGGTCTCTGGAGTCGCGGACGTCTTCGTCTACGGCGTTCCCGCCGCATCGGGGGCGCCCGGGGAGAAGGACGTGGTGGCGGCGGTCGCCTTCGAAACCGGTTCGGGCGCCGACGTTGCCGCGGTGTTCGCCGCCTGCCACCGCGGGCTCGAGGCCAACTTCGTGCCGTCGTACGTCCAGGTCGTCGACGAGATCCCGAAGACGGCATCGGAAAAGCCCCAGGAGAGGATCCTCTTCGAACGCTTCTCGCCCGGAGCGGACAACGTGTTCGCCGACCCGCAGGCGGCGGGCTGATCAGAGCCCTTCCCGGTTCTCGCGCACTACGCGGAGCAGACCGCCGAGTACGCGGGCGACCCGCGGAGACGATGTCGAGCGGATGCGCCGCGCGCCGCGGCCGGGCGTCAGATCCTGCTCGTCGACGAACCGCTCGACGAGCTCGTGCAGCTCTCGCGATGCGAGGCGATGGCGGGCACGCATGAGGCGCGCAGTGGCGAAGTCGATCGCGTCCCCCGTTATGCGCTCGGCGCGGTTCAGGATCGCGGCGCGCTCCGCGACACGCGGGAGGAGCGCCGAGAGGTCGCACCCGGAGTGCCGGGCGGCTGCCTCCAGGACCTCGCGGTGGGCGGCGCCCAGCTCGCGGGCCTTCCGCCGGCGGTGGGGCGTCGAGCGCCGGTCCCGTCGTGACGCGTAGCGTGAGAGGGCGACCGAGAGGATCTCGTCGGCCGCGGCCCCCGCAGGCTCCGCGCGCAAGCGCGCCGGAAGCTCGCGGAACAGGTCGCGCGTGCAGTAGACCGCGTTCCACGAGAGCCCGTCCGCGACGCGGATCCGGCCGCGCGACGACCGGGCGCGCTCGAACCACGCATGGGTTCGCCGCAGCCGGCGAACGCGCTCCGGCTCGAGGCGCACCACGCGTTCCGCAAGGGCCGGCTCGAGTCCGACCTTTCGGAGCAGGAGGAGGTCGTGGGTTCGTTCGAACTCCTGATCGAAGAGGGCGAGGATCGGGTCGCTCCGGAAGCTCGCGAGGGGACGCTTCGTGCCTCCCAGCAGGAAGTCACGGATCTGGGCGAAGTTCTGGACGATGTGACGCGCCTTCCTCCGCTGCTCGGGGAGTGACGTCGACATGCGATCGACGTCCTCGAAGCGGTACTCCCGGTGACAGAGCCCGAACTGACGGACGGAGCCGTAGTCGATGATGCCACCGTCGGCGAGGATGTTGTCGCCATCCCAGTCGAGCCAGCAGAAGACGTACTCGCTCTCGAAGAGCGCGGCGGTCCTCGCAAAGTTGCGAGCGGTCTGCGCCGCGAAGAATCGCAAGCGCCGGGCTCGCCCCTCGATCCGGGGCCAGTCTCCGTTGGAGATCTGCCGGTCGATGAACAGCGAGACGCAGGCTTCGAGGGCTTCCCTCCTGCCCTGCTTCAGGTGGACGAAGAAGTGCGATGGCCGTAGCAGGCTGCGCGCCGCGCGGACATTGATCGAGAATCCGCCCGGGAATCCGATCACGGCGAGAGCGCGCTCGGTGGGAATGCCGTTCCGATGGAAGGTCTCGCTCATCAGCAACGTGGAGAGACCTTCGGCGAGCGCTGCCGTGCCGCAGCCGTAGCTCGCGTACCGGTTCCCGGTCTTGAAGAAGCGCTTCTCCGTCGCCGTCGCGGGACAGAGCCGGGTGACGCCGGTCCCCTGGCTCGATACGTCCCAGGTGACGCCCCGGTGCGTCACGCTGCCGTTCCAGACACTCCTGCCGTCGCCGGAGGTCCGCCCGCTGCGGTCGGGGTGCTGGAGCTGGAGGTAGCGGGTCGCCATGTAGGTGCCCGGGAGGCGGTCGCGCGCCGGGATCCGCGTTCCCCGGGCGAGGTCCCATTCGTTGATGATCGTCAGGCTGAAGGTGTCGAGGAGCGCGCGGGCGAGCGCGGGACTGAGGGTGTCCGGGTGGCTCGGCGGAAGGAGCCCCATCTCCCGCGCCAGCGGAAAGTTGAAGAAGACGATCCGTCCCCCCCTGCGCCGTCGTGCGCGGTAGGGCACGTACGCCGCCGGTGTCGCGTGCTGGAGCGCGTGGGTCCCGTCGAGCGTGCGAAGGCGCGCGTACGGATCCTCCAGGCTCTGCCTGCTGCGGGCCTCTCGCGCCACGGCCTCTCCCCGCGGGTGCATCGTCCAGCGGGCGGGCCGTCTTGAGAAGTGTCGAAAAGGTTCAAAGGCCGAGGAGCAGATCCCCCGATCGCGCACGTAGTCGCCGAGACCGCGGAAGCCGAGAGGCTCGAAGGCGCGGCGGTAAAGCAGCGCCAGCGAGAGGCATGCGAGCAGGGGCCGCAGCCGGCGCCGCTCGGCGACGAGCGCCTGCACGCGGCCATCGCCCCGTTGAAATCCCTGCCACGTGGAGAACAGGCCACCCCCCGGGAAATCTGTCGAATCGCTCATTGCCGGACGTGAGCGCAGAGCGCCCGCTTCTTCTTCCTACGCGTGCTCCGGGCCGGCTGACGTCGACCCCAGGTGAACTCGCTCAGCTCATGGCCTCGCCGGGCGCCCGTCCGGTAACCTCGGCTCGTGCGGATCTCCCCCGAAGACCTGCGGCGACGGCTCGAACGAGCGGACCGCCAACTCATGGCACTGCGCCGTGCGACGCGCGAGCTCCGCGCGATGGGCCGGTCGATTCGCAGTGAGCGAAACCATGGACCTCGACGACCCGATTGCCCTGGCGCTGGCAATCGCTGAGGCTCTGCGCGAACGAGGAGTTGCGCACGCGCTCTACGGCGGGTTGCTTCTCGCGGCCTACGGCGAGGCGCGCGAGACGCGCGACGTCGACATCGCAGTCGTGCATCCCGACGTCGCGTCCATGGTGCGGGTGCTCGAGGTCGAAGTTGGGCTCCGGACCCTCCCGGCTTTCGAGCGCCGCGCCTTCGGGGGCCTGCTGATCAGTCGGATCACGCTGGTGGAAGGAGACGAGCTCAACACGCTCGACCTCGTCGAGCCTCGCGATCCGGCCTACGCCGAACGGGCGCTGCGACGAGCGATCGAGTCATCGCTCCGGGATCGCCCGATCCATGTGCTCACCGCTGAGGACTTCGTGATCTTCAAGCTCCTCTCCACGCGCGACCGCGACCTCGCCGACGCGGAGTCGGTTACAAGGAGCTTCGGCGCCGACCTCCAGCGGGAGCTGGTCGAGCTCGAGGTGCGAAGTCTGGCTGGGGCGAGCACGGAGCACGACATCACGGCGCGCTGGAGGCGTGTGATTGCAAGCCAGACGTAGCGTCGGAGGCTCCCCGATTCTGCGTACGACTCCCGCCCTGGTCATCGGCACCACACCTTCCACATCGTCTCGGCCGGTAACCGGCCAAGCATCGACGTTCTTGCGCCGGCTGGCCCGATCGGGAGGCTCCGCGCGAGCAGAAGGTCGAAGAAGACGAGCGGGCCCGCCCCGGCGCGCGCTTTCTGGCGCGGGGCCCGTCCTGGGGCGGTCTCCCGGCACGGGCGTCAGCCTTGGCGCGGCGGTTGCGGGAACGCGATCAAACGTGTATTTGAAGCACTCGTTTGAATGCATGGGGCGACCATGACCGGTCTCGACACGCGGGCGCGCATCCTGGACGCAGCAGAAAATCTATTTTCCGATCAGGGGGTTGCGGCCACGTCCCTGCGAGCGGTCACGAACCGCGCGGGCGTCAACCTCGCCGCCGTCCACTATCACTTCGGCCCCAAGACCGCGCTCCTCGAGGCCGTCCTCGACCGACGGCTCGGCCCCATCAACCAGGAGCGGCTCGCGTGGCTCGACCAGATCGAGGCGGCGGCAGGAGACGCTCCGCCTCCCCTCGAACAGGTGATCGAGGCGTTCGTGGCGCCGGCCTTCCGCGACCTGATGCGGGATGAGGACGCTACCCGCCGGGTCTCCCGCCTGATCGCACGGTTCTTCACCGCGGAGCCGGAGAGCTACCGGCTTCTGCTCCTCGGCCAGTTCCGCGAGGTCATCGAGCGGTTCTCCCTCGCCGTCGTCCGCGCGCTCCCCGAGCTGCCCCGAGACGAGGTGCTGTTGCGCTTCGAGTACGCCAAGCCGATCCTCGCCCACGCCCTCACCGAGCCGCCGGCAGCCGTGCGCCGCGTAGGCTCGATCGAGCGGCCGGTCACGACTCCAGAAGGCAACCTCCACCGTGCCGTCGCATTCCTGGCGGCCGGACTCCGCGCGCCCATCACCCGCTCCGACATCCGAGGTGCGCCATGATCGCCGAGACGCAGCCTACCCACGCCGCCTCCCATGCCACGACCAGCTCCCGTGCGGCGAGAGGCCGGCGACGCTGGCTTCCTGCTGCAGTGCTCGTGGCAGGCGCCGTAGCGGCGTCGGCCCTGGTCCTGTCGCGGCCAGTGGTGCCGACGGCTCCTCCTGAGGTTCTCCCGCCAGCAGTCCGCGTCGCTGCGGTCGAGACGGGGCCCGTCCAGGTTCGCGTGTCGACGCAGGGGACCGTCGAGCCCCGGACAGAGAGCGACCTCGTCGCCGAGACCCCCGGACGAGTCACCTGGGTTTCCCCGGCTCTCGCGGCGGGAGGTTTCTTCGAATCGGGTGACGTCCTGCTCCGGCTCGACTCGCGCGATCACGAGATCACGGTCGAACGCGCGTCGGCTGCGGTCGCGCGCTCCGAGAGCGAAGCGGAGCAGGCGCGGCGGAACCTCGACCGGCGCCGCGCCCTCGCCGACCGCGACATGGTGAGCCAGGCGCTCCTCGAGGACGCCGAGCACGGAGTCCGGGTCGCAGGTGCGGCAGCGGCCGATGCGCGGGCCGTGCTCTCCCAGGCGAAACTCGATCTCGAGCGGACCACCGTCCGCGCTCCGTTCGCAGGCCGCGTTCGTACGACGCGCGTCGACGTCGGCCAGTTCGTCTCGAAAGGCGCCCCTCTCGCGCGGCTCTTCGCCGTGGATCACGCCGAGGTGAGGCTTCCCGTTGCCGACGAAGACCTCGTCCACCTCACCATCCCCCTCGATCCCTCCCAGGCGGACGTCCCAGCCAGACCTTCCGTCGTGCTCCGCGCGCGCCTGCGCGGACGCGACACCGAGTGGACTGCTCGCGTAGTCCGGGCAGAGTCGGCCATCGACCCCCAGAGCCGGATGCTCCACCTGGTGGCTCGCGTCGACGATCCGTATGCCCGATCAGGAGGCTCCGGTACTCCCCTTCCCATCGGGACGTTCGTCGATGCCGAGATCGTCGGCCGTACCCTCGACGGCGCCGCAGTGATCCCGCGCGCCGCGCTGCGCGATGGAGACCAGGTCCTCGTGGTCGACTCCGAAGACCGGCTGCGCTTCCGGCCCGTCGAACTCGCACGAAGGGATCGGACCACGGCGATCGTCGCTCGTGGGCTCACCGCAGGCGAGCGGATCCTGGTCTCGTCGCTCGAGACGGTGACCGAGGGCATGCGCGTTCGCCCGGTATCCGACGGCCCGAAGCCGTGACCGGCGTCATCTCCTGGTTCGCCCGGAACTCCGTCGCGGCGAACCTTCTCGCGATTGGCATCGTCGTCGCCGGCCTGCTCGCGCTCCCGCGGGTGAAGCAGGAGATCTTTCCCGAGGTCGACACCGGTCTCGTGAACGTGACGGTGGTGTACCCAGGAGCCTCCCCAGACGAGGTCGAACGATCGATCTGCATCCGCATCGAAGAGCAGCTGCGCGGGATCGACGGCGTGAAGCGCGTTCGCTCGGTGGCTGCCGAGGGTGCCGGCGTCGTGACCGCCGAGCTCTTCGACGATGCCGACGAGGCCGAGGTTCTCGACGAGGTCAAGAACCGCGTCGACGGGATCGACACCTTTCCTGAAGACGCGGAAACCCCCATCGTCGAGCGTGTCGCGATGCGGAGCCAGGTGATCAACGTCGCCGTCTCCGGTGACGCCGACGAGCGAACGCTCAAGGAAGTCGGCCTCCTGGCTCGCGACGAGATCGCATCGCTTCCGGGAATCACCAACGTCGAGCTCTCGGGCGTCCGCCCCTACGAGATCGCGATCGAGGTCTCGGAGGTCTCGCTGCGACGTCACGGACTCACCTTCGACGACGTCGTCCGGGCCGTCCGGCGCTCGTCGATCGACCTTCCGGGAGGTTCGGTCCGGACCGAGGGCGGTGAGATCCTGCTCCGCACCAAGGCAGAGGCCCGCCGCGGGCCCGAGTTCGCGCAGATCGTCCTTCTCTCGCGCCCGGACGGGACGCGCCTCCTGCTCGGCGACGTCGCGAAGGTCGTCGACGGCTTTCGCGAGACCGACACGCTCGCCCGCTTCGACGGCAAGCCCGCCGCCCTCGTCCAGGTCTTCCGGATGGGCCAGCAGAGCGCCATCAGCGTCTCGGACGCCGTGAAGACGTGGGTCGAAACGGCACAGGCACGGATGCCCGCCGGAATCCGCCTCACCACCTGGCAGGACGACTCGGAGCTGCTGAAGTCCCGCCGCGACACGCTCATCAAGAACGGCGTCCAGGGCTTCGTCCTCGTCCTCGTCTCGCTCGCGCTCTTCCTTCGTTTCCGTCTCGCGATGTGGGTGGCCATCGGCGTTCCGATCTCGCTTCTCGGGGCGCTGTGGGCGATGCCGCTCTTCGACGTCTCGATCAACCTGCTGTCGCTCTTCGCGTTCATCCTGGTGCTCGGCATCCTCGTCGACGATGCGACGGTCGTCGGTGAGAACGCATACACCCAACGCGCGGCAGGGCGTCCTCCGCTGGAAGCGGCCGTCTCCGGCACCCAGCAGGTGTCGGTTCCCGTCATCTTCGGAGTCCTCACCACCGTTGCTGCGTTCGCGCCGATGATCGGGCAGCCCGGCGTCTTCGGCCGGATCTCGCAGGTGATTCCCGTCGTGGTGATCTCGGCGCTCTTCTTCTCCCTCGTCGAGTCCCAACTCGTGCTTCCGTCGCACCTTGCTCACGCCATGCGAGACCGGCCCGAGGGCCGAGGCGGCTCGCACCGCTGGCAACGCTTCCAGGACGCCTTCTCGACGGGGTTCGAACGCTGGATTCGCCAGGTCTACGCGCCGTTCCTCGAGCGATGCCTCGCGTCGAGGTGGCTGGTGCTCGCCGTTGCCGGGTCGCTGCTGCTCGTGACCCTCGGCTGGGTCGCAGGCGGACGGCTGCCGTTCGTGTTCTTCCCGCAGGTCGAAGGCGACAACGTGATCGCCTTCTTGACGATGCCCCAGGGAACGCCCATCGCGGAGACCACCGCCGCGATCGATCGGATCGAGCGCGCAGCCCACCAGCTCGAGGCCGAGCTCGACGCGGAACGGACCGACCGCGAGCCCGGTCTCGTCCGGCACGTTCTCGCAACGGTGGGCGAGCAGCCTTTCCGGCTTCGACAGCAGGGAGGCCGCGCGGCGTCTGCCGGAGCGCCGTCAGGAGGGTACCTCGGCGAAGTGAACCTCCAGCTCGCACCTGGCGAGGAGCGATCGGTCCGGAGCGCCGACGTCGCAAAGCGCTGGCGCGAGCTGACCGGCCCGATCCCTGGAGCCGTCGAGCTCTCGTTCGTCTCCGCGCTCTTCTCGACCGGAGAACCGATCTACGTACAGCTCGGCGGGAGCGACGTCGGCGAGCTACGCGCAGCGGCCGGAGCGCTCGAGCGGGCGCTTTCGCTCTATCCCGGCGTGTACGACGTCGCCGACTCGTTCCGAGAAGGCAAGCAAGAGCTGGTGCTCCGCATCCGGCCCGAGGCCGAGGCCGTCGGTCTCTCCCACGCCGATCTCGCACGCCAGGTCCGGCAGGCCTTCTATGGCGACGAGGCTCAGCGCGTACAGCGCGGCAAGGAAGACGTCCGGGTGATGGTCCGCTTCCCCGACCCCGACCGGCGATCGCTGGCAGACGTGGAGCGCATGCGGATCCGCCTGCCCGATGGGACGGCGGTTCCCTTCTCGGCCGTTGCCGAAGCGGACCTCGGCCGCGGAGACGCTTCGATCCGTCGCTTCGACGGCCGCCGCACCGTGAACGTCACCGCCGAAGTCGACTCCTCGCGGGCCAACGCCAACGAGATCCTCGCGAGCCTTCGCGCCGAGACGCTGCCGAAGCTGCTCGCGGAGCATCCCGGCGTCAGCTACGGCCTCGAGGGAGAGCAGCGCGAGCAGCGCGAATCTCTCGACAGCATGCAGCGGGGGCTCGTGGTCGCGCTCATCATGATCTATGCCCTCCTGGCGGTTCCGCTCAAATCGTACGGACAGCCGCTCCTCATCATGTCCGCCATCCCGTTCGGCATCGTCGGTGCGATCTGGGGACACGTCCTTCTCGGAAAGGATCTCTCGATGCTGTCGATCACCGGCATCGTCGCCCTCTCGGGAGTCGTGGTGAACAACGCCCTCGTGATGGTCGACTGGGTGAACGAGAAGCGCCGCGCCGGCGTACCGGTCGAGGAGGCGATCCGGGCCGCCGGAGTCGCGCGGTTTCGTCCGGTGCTGTTGACGTCCCTCACGACCTTCCTGGGACTCGTTCCGATCGTCTTCGAAACCAGCATGCAGGCGCAGTTCCTGATTCCGATGGCCATTTCGTTGGCCTTCGGAGTTCTCTTCGCCACCGCGATCACACTGGTCCTCGTTCCGACGCTCTACCTCACACTCGAGCACGCGCGCACGTTCGCGGCCCGCCGGATGAGCCATGGCCGCCGGCGTCTCGGCGAAAGCCTCGGCTCCTAGCCCGACCCAAGATGACGCCCTGGGGCCAGCGAGCCGGCGGCGTCCTGGAAGATCCGGCCGCCCTCCTTACGGACGCGACAGCCCGAGAGCGCTTCGTCGAGGCCAAGAAGAGCCTCGCCGTTCGGGAGATCGGCGAGCAAGGAATCGACGGCTGCACGGCCTTCCGGTGTTCGCCTGCACTCGCGAAGGGCGTCCGCGATGCGCTGCAGCATCCAGGCATGGATCGCCGTGACCATGCGGCGCTCCGAGATGCCGCCAATCGTGAACTCGTGGGTGAGCGGCCCGGCGCCCGTCTGCAGCGCCTCGAAGCCGGGGGTAACCGTGAAGGTCTTTCCCGGTAGCTCGCCGCCCGGCGCGTGCCGGCCGCTCGCAAGATATACCGAGAGCGTCGCGATCGACGTCTCGAGAACGGGCCACATCTCTTCGAAGAAGAAGGCCAGGACCGGGAGCAGTGTCGGCGGGATCGCGTCTCCGGGGAGCCAGGCGCCGCCATCGCTCGTCGCTGGGCGGGGCAGCAGCTCGCCTGACGGTGAGACCGAGTAGAGACGTTGGCCGTAGCTGCGTGCATTCAGGTGGCCCGTGCGGTTCGTCCGCTCGACCCACTCGGCAACGAGCGGGAACCGTGTCCGCAGCGCGAAGCCAGGAACTGCATCGCGGTACAGGTGCGCGTAGAGGGGGCCGAGGAGGGCGAAGTCCGCCAGCGACGGAAGCCCGCCGAAGACGAAGTCATGCACTGCGAAGTGGCGCTCGAGGAGCGAGAGCAGTCGGTCGCTGCTGGCTTGCCAGGCCGCAGCGGTCCGGTCGGTAAGACCCAGGGCGACGAGCCCGGCGTAGACACCGCGCGGCGGCGCATCCGGCTGGTGGATCCCGAAGGCTGCCTCGAAGAAGCTGCGGCCTGCGCGGCGCCGAGCGAAGCCGTCGACACCTGGAGCGATCACCGCCCCCCACTGCTGCTCGTTGAACGCCGCGTGGCTCGGCTCGGCGCCGTCCCGGGCGTAGTGCCAGCGGGCCCAGAATGCATGGACGACCATCCACTCGTCGGCGAGGAGCTCGATCAAGAACGCCGCAAGTCGCTGGCGAGGAGACGTCGAAGCGTCGGGAACGACCAGCGGCGACGGATGGGCGATCTCGCAGAAGTCGATGATCTCGCTCGAGTCCTGCACCCAGCGACCGTCGGCGGTGAGCAGCTGCGGAACGGCGCTCGTCCCCGTGGCGGGGAGGAGAAGTCGCTGGATCAGCTCGGGTGTCGCGAGCACGTCCTCGAAGCGAAGCGCCCCACAATGCGCCTTGTAGCGCAGGTAGGCTCGGACCTTCCCGGAAAAGTAGCTGTGCTCCCACGAGAAGAAACGGAGGAGACCGGCGGATTCGGCGGCGGCGGCGATCTCACCGCTCATATGAACGGCCGTCGGTCGAGGACGAGACGCAGGGGCCGCTCGGTTCGCAGCTCTCCTGGAAGCGCTCGCTGCAGCTCGGCGAGGGCGCAGGTCATGCCGAACAGGCGATGGAGATCGTTGATGCCGTCGTCGGCCTCGAAGTCGAGGCCACGAAGGAATCCGACGTACCGGTCGGTAAACGCCCGGAGCGCCCGGCGCGATTCGTCGAAGCGATGCCCGCTCTGGGCAACGCCGCGTACGAGGCAGTAGACCCAGTCGATCTCGGCGAACCCGACCGACCGGCCGAGGGGGGCGAACCAGTCCTTCTCGAAGATCGCGAGGCACGAGTCGACCATCGCCGCGGGATGTGGATGGGCCCGCCGGGCATGCTCGAGGTTGAACAGGTAGTGGAAGCTTCCGGCCAGGTGGGGAAACAGAAAGGACCCGTCGCGGGGCATGCATCCCTTGCGGAAGAATCCGGTCTCGGGATCGCACTCGGCGGCGAGCCAGCCGAAGTAGCGGTCCTGCCAGGCTCCGTCGGCCTCACCAGCGATCACCAATGCCGCGTAGGCGCCGGCGCCGCGATGCGACTCGATCCACGGGTTCCCTCGCCAGTCGAGCGAATCGAGGAGCTCCTCGATTCCGCCTGGCATGCGCAGGTGCGCCAGCCCGAGGAGCGGGTGGGCGGGGCGAGCGTCGAACAGCTCGAGCGCTGCCACACAGTGCGCGGTGACGTGGATGTCGTGGTGGGTCGCCTCGCGGAAGAGGCCCGTTTCCGGATTCTGGAACGACCCGATCGCCTCGATCCAAGCCGCGCGCTCGCCAGCCTCCGACGGGAAGCGACCGATCGAGTAGAGAAGGTTCGCGGCGTCGGCGCAGCCGTAGGGGTTCGGCCCGAGGTCGCGACTTCCCGCAGCGTCCTGCCAGAGCCAGCGGCGGTAGGCGCCGGTGGGGCCGATCGCGTGGCGCTTTACGGCCGCGGCGATGGCATCGACGACGTCACGCAGGTCGTACACGCGCCCGCCATCTCGTCCGTAAGAGTCCACCGGCGTCGGTCAAGTCCCACTGCTGCGAACGAGCGCCCGGACGATTTCTTCCACTGCCGCGTCGGCCAGCGCCCGCATCTCATCGTCGGTTCGGTCCTGGATCGGGTGCGGGACGAAGACCCGGGCGGCGTCGAAGCCGAGCGCGCGCGCCTGCGCCTCGGCGGCGTCGACGAACTCGCTCGACGCAATGAAGACCGACGGAACTCCGCGGGACTCGAGGTCACTCGTGTCGTGCACACTGCACGACGTGCACGAGCCTCAATCCGCCAGCGCCTCGATCACGGCCTGGCAGCGCGACGCGATCTCCTGCCGCAGATCGATCGGAGCGGGGCGCGTGAAGGTAGGCTTGCGGAAGCGCTCGACGCGGGCGCCCCGCTCCGATAGGCGCTCGGCTACGCGGTCCAGGAACACCTCGCCGCGCGGCTTGGCGATGTCGAGGAGGCCGACCGTGAGGCCGGCCAGGCCCTCTGGGCGCGGCGCCGGCTCGCGCCGGGCCGGCGCGAGCTCGCCGGTGGGATCGAGGAGTACGCGGATTTCGCTCACGCTCGCACCTCCCACGTCACGGGCGAGCTGCCGATCGGCCCGCTCGCCGGCCATCCCGCGAGGATGGCGGAGAACATCCCGGCCCGCCCGCCCGCGTGCACGATCTGGAGCCCGCCCTCTCGGAACTTCGGAAATTCGCCATTCGCGAACGCAGCCGGCATCCCCTCTGCGATGCCACCGGCGCCGCGAACGAGCTCGCGCCCCGGAACTCGCAGCAGCGAGGCGAGCGCCTCGCGGAGGCGCGCCTTCGACCAGCCCGCCTCGCGGAAGACGCGCGCGTGCTCGGGAGACACGACGAGCATCGCATCGGTGAGGATCGGGAGCTTCGGGTGTCCGACCGCGCGCAGGCAGGCCGCGAAGCTCGCGGCGAGCGACTCGGGCGTGCGCGACTGCTGATCGAGGATGCCGTGCAGGCCGCCTGCCGCGAAGAGCGTCACGGCCGAGGCCCCAGGCGTTACGCCGCGCTCGATCGAGAGCGACTCCCACGGCGAACCGTCTTCGTCCTCGGCGAACGAGAAGCCGAGCTTGCCCGGCCACCCGAGGGTCGCACGGTCGACGCCGCCAGGTCTTCCTCCGCCGACGTTGCGGATCACGAGCTGGAGCGCGCGGCCGATCGTCGCGTTGGCGCGGTTGCCCTGTCCGAGCGCGTTGATCCCCGCGTTCATTCCGATCGCCTTCGCGATCGGTCCGTTCACCACGACCAGCGGGCCCGAGAACCAGGTCGTCGCCAGCAGGCCATGCATGCAGAACGGTTCCTGGAGCGCGGCCTCGACGGCGGCGAGCACCACCGGCAGGTACTCCGGCCGGCAGCCCGCCATCACCGCGTTGATCGCGACCTTCTCGACCGTACACGGAACGAGGTCCGGCGGCACCAGGCCGACCTCCTCGCCGGGCCCTCGCCGCGTGCCCTCGAGCATCCGCAGCACGCGCTCCGGAGTCGGCGGCACGAGGGGCAGACCGTCGCTCCAACCTCGGTCGAAGGCGGCCTCCCACTCGTCCTCGCCGGACGCCAGCTCCACGCGACGCGCGGCGAGCCGTTCGCCGCCGAAGCGCGCCGCCAGGCGCTCGGCCACGCCGGGCTCGACGCTCTTCGAGCCGCAGCCCGGCCGCACGTCCGGGAGCCCTGCGCCGAGGCCCGTCACCCCCGCGAGCGTCTCCCACTCCTCGCGCGCCCAGCCGACCGCGCGCGCCGTCTCCACGCCTCCCTCGACCCGCACGAGCGTCGGAACTGCCTCGATCTCGAGACGCCAGCTCCATTCGAGCTCGCGGTCGTCCACTCTTTTCGGGACGCCGGCCGGAAAGGCGGGGTCGTCCTGGCTGTAGACGATGAGCGGGACGCCGCGCGCCGCGAGCTCGGCCAGCACCGGCGCAACGAGCGTGCAGGTCGGGCAATCGCGCTTCACGAACGCGAGCACGCCGCCAGCGAGCTCGGCGCCAGCAATTCGATGGGGGGCCGGCATTCACCGAAGTATACTCCCCGTCGACCCATGCTCTCGCTGGATCCCGGGCGCACGTAGGCGAGGGCGGTTCGAAGGGCGCGGATCACCCGGCGGCGCGGCTGAAAGGTGCGCAGTGCAGGAGACCTCGACGACGGGAGGAAAGCCGTCGAAAGCGATCACACGCAGGGCGCTCCTGAAGGGTGCTGCGGCCGGGGGCGCTGGTGTCTATGCGGCCGGGGTGCTTCCGCGGCGCTGGCTGTCGAGCGACCCGGATCGTCCTCCGACCCTCTCCGAATTCTACGTCGACAGCTTCTGGATGGACTCGGCGGGGATGTGGCAGGAGCCCGTTCGGCCGCCGCTCCGCGGCGCCCAGAAGGCGGACGTCGCGATCCTCGGCGGCGGATTCTGCGGGATGGCCGCGGCGTACCACCTCGCGGGCCGGATTCCAGGCCAGCGCATCGTCCTCCTCGAGGGAGCACGCTGCGGCTATGGCGCGAGCGGACGCAACGGCGGCTTCGCCGACCCTGGAATGCCCGGGCTCGGCTGGGTCTACGAGAACACTGGCCCCGAGGTTGCGCGCGCGTACTACGACGCGACGCTCCTCGGTCTTTCGCAGATCGCCACGTTCGCAAACGAGCACGACTGCGACCTCGAGCAGAATGGAAGCCTCGAGCTCGCTACCGAAGAGGCCCATCTCGAAGAGCTCGCCGAGCGCCAGCGCAGATTCGAGACGATGGGCCTCGCGGTGCAGATGCTCGACCGCGAGGCCGTCCGCGCCGCCGTTTCCTCCGAGCGTTTCGTCGGAGCCCTGCGGGTGCCCGGGCACGCGATCCTGAATCCCGCGAAGCTCGCACTCGGGATGCGACGGGCGATCGAGTCGCAGGGCGTCGTGGTCTCGGAGCGGTCGAAGGTGATGAGGATCGACCCGGGCCGGCCCAGCCGCATCCGGACCGAATACGCCGACGTCGAGGCCGCGAAGGTCGTGATCGCCCTCAACGGCTACGCGCCGCAGGTCGGCCTCTTCGAGGAGCAAGTGCTCCCGCTCACGAACACCGTGTGCGCCACCGAGCCCCTCTCGGCGAAGCAGAAGGAGGCGATCGGCTGGGCCGGCCGGGAGGGCCTCTCCGACACCCGCGTCGAGTTCATGTACCTGCGGCTCACCCGCGACGGACGCATCGTCTTCGGCGGAGAGAGCGCGCCCTACTTCTACGGAAGCTCGCCGGCGACGGGCCTCTACCGCCCCTCGGCGCGGCGCCTGCAAGCGAGCCTCCTTGAGACCTTTCCACAGCTCGAAGGCATCCGCTTCACCCACGAATGGACCGGGACGATGGGCTTCACGAGAGACTTCGTTCCGTCGATCGGCCGCCTCCGCGGAGCGGACAACGTCTTCTATGGCGTGGGCTTCAATGGCGAGGGCGTCGTGATGACCCAGCTCGCGGGAATGATCCTCGCACGGCTCGTCGCCGGAGACGAAGATGCGCTGACGAGGCTTCCCATCGTCGGCAAGCGCATGCCGTGGCTCGGCCCCGAGCCGATCCGATCGCTCGCCGTGCGTCTCACCGAGTGGGCGATGAAAGCGATCGGCTCGAATCCGGTTCGCTGAGTCGGGAGGCAGCCGATGGACGCTACGAGACGGGAAAGACGCTCGGCCTGCTGGACGGCTTCGGCGCTCGCGCTGCTCTTCGCGGCCGCTTCAGCGTAGGCGCCGGGGCTCCGGAAATCTGGCGCGCCCAGCATGACTCGAACATGCGACCTTCAGGTCCGCAACCAGTCCGAACCTATCGAAACTGCTCAGGAATCGCTCTCAGACGACGTAGGGTGTAGTACGGACCCGGATTGAGGGTGCCGGATGGCACCCCCTTGGGCGCCCACCCTGGTAGGGCTGCAGGCCGGGCACTGGCTCCCAGCGACGGAGGCCGAGAGGGCCACCGCCGCGTGCTGATATACTGCCCGTCATGGACCTGACGTCGCTCCCCGACGAAGTGAAGGAACTCGTCCGAGCCCAGCTCGAGGCCGGCCACTTCCAGTCGGTCGACGAGGTGGTGTGCGAGGCGCTCCGTCTGCTCCACGAGCGCGAGGAGCTCTTCGCTTCCCAGCGCGACGTGCTTCGGAGTCAGATTGCGGAAGGCGTGGCGGCCGAGGAGCGTGGCGAGCTTCGAGACGGCGCCGAGGCGATCGCCGACGTGCGTCACCGCATCGACGAGCGGCTTCGCAGGGGAGAGTGACCTCTCGCCGATTCGAGCTCACCGCCCCGGCCGAGCGCGACCTCGAGGAGATCTTCTTCGAGGTCAAGGAGCGCCACGGCCTGCTCGTCGCGGAGCGCGTCTACGACAACCTCCTGCGGACGTTCGAGCTGCTCGCCGACATGCCGGAGATGGGGCGCCTTCGTCCCGACCTATGGCCGGCCCCGTATCGCTTCTGGCCGACCGGCCCCGCGTACATCGCCTATCGGAGCGACGTCCGGCCGATTCGCATCGTGCGGATCGCGAGGGCATCGCGCGGCTGGAGTCGCTTCGCTCCTCGCTGAGAGCCCGCAACCGCGAACCTGTGCGCGTGCGGATAGGAACTCCAAGGGGGTCTTTCGTGTCGGCGCAAAATACAGATGTCCGGTTTTCTCCAAAGTAGAAATGTCCGGTTTCCCCCGGTTCGATCGGTCACGATCTGGCCTCGGCAGGGGAGTCCGGAGGGGTCCGCCGCGGCGTTCCGGGGCAAGGGGGACGGGCCCGGCGCTGCGCTTCGAGAATACCTCGCCAGGCTCATGGAGGCCTGAAGAAGCTTCCCATCGCAGCGCCAGGCCGGGGAGGCCCTCGAGACATGCCTCGACCCCGGAGAGATTCGGCCAGTGAGTCCCCGCTCCGCCGTCATCACCGCGTCGCGCGTCGTCTCCTTGCGACCAGAGCCAGCGTTGCGATCCCCGAGGCGAGCAGCAGGTGCGTCGCGGGCTCGGGCACCAGGACGACACGATAGCTCGAGAAGTGGCCGACCAGCGCCTCGAAGCGCAGCAGCGCTGGATCGACGCTGTCGGAGGGCTCGAGCTCGAGGCGGTTCGCGTCGAGCCACTGGACGTCGACGCAGCCGCCGGCCGTTGGCGCGACGCCGGCGGCGCAGACGCCGAAGATCTGGAGCGGATCGCCGGGAGTGTCGCCTTGCACCGCCAGCGTGCTCACCAGGTCCGTGTGCAGCAGGTCGAGCAGCGCCTCCTCCGCGCTGGGATCGAGCATCGCCAGGTCGATCTCGAAGTTGAGCGTTGCGTCGAGGCCGAGCGTCGCGATGTCGAACTGGAAGCCATACGCGGCGAGCGTCGTGACGTCGCCCTCTCCCCAGCTCTCGGCCGGATCGGCGGCGAGCTGCTGCACGCTGAAGGCGACTCCGTCGCCGATCGGGAAGGCCCCCGCCGGCAGGACCAGCTCCATCGTCGCCGGACCGTTGATCATGGTGACGGCGGTCTGGCCACCCGCCGTCGCGGCGCCAACCTCGCTGTAGCCGTCGGCGGTGATGTAGGTGTCGCCGGCAACGTCTGCGCCGCTCGTGTCGAAGACGCCGCTGCCGGTCGTCTCGATGGTCAGGTCGCCATCCACGGTCTCGAGCGAGCCCAAGTCGGTCACCGTGGCCGAGCCGTTGTCGGCGATGACGAGATCTCCGTTAACGGTCGTGAGGGCGCCCACGTCTACGGTGGTGGCTGCCGTATTGCCGTCGATCGAGAGCGCGCCGCCCACGGTCGTGAGGGCGCCCACGTCGACCACCGTGAGATTGGGGTTGTCAGCAACAGTGAGATCACCCGACAGCTCGTTCACCCACGGCAGGTGGAACTCGGTCTGGCTGGTGTCGCCCGAGAGATCGATCGAATCCGGCGCGATGTATCGCATTCGCGCGTTGAACGAATCGGCGACCACGAGGCCACCGCCGGGTACGAGCGCGAGGCCGCCGATGTGGTCGAACCGCGCATCGAGCGCCGAGCCGCCGTCGCCGGCGAATCCGGTGACTCCCGTTCCGGCGAAGGGCGCGAGCTGGCCGGTCGCGAGGTCGACCTGGAAGACCTGCGTGTCGGTCGCGACGAAGAGCGTGTCGCCGTCGACCACGAGATCGCCGCTGCCCGGGATCGTCGTGCCGCCCCCGGCGATCGTATCGATGATGCCCGTCACCGCGTCGATGCGGCGCACGAGGATCTCACCGTAGTTCTGGAGGTCCTGGACGTAGATGTTTCCCGCTGCATCTACCGCGACGCGCTGCGCATTGTGGAACGAGGCCGCGGAGGCCGGTCCGCCGTCGCCTACCGTCTCGTAGATCGGAAAGTCGTAAGCGTCCTCGATCCCGGCGATGCGACTGATGACACCCGTCCCAGCGTCCACGCTGCGGAGCCGGTAGGTCATGCCGTCCGTGATCAGCACGTCGCCCCCGGGCCCGACGGCGAGCCCCGTTGGAAACAGCAGGAAGGCATCCAGGGCCAGCCCGCCGTCCCCGTCCGAGGGACCCGGGTGGTCGTCGGTCATGTCGTCGCCCGCGAAGGCGTCGATGATGCCGGTCGCGAGATCCACGCTGCGCACGCGATCGATGCTGGTGCTCGGCAGATAGAGCTGGCCTCGAACGCGATCGATCGCGAGGGTGGCGCCGTCGCCGATCTGCGCGCTGGTGGCGGGCCCCCCGTCTCCGTTGGGCCCATCTTCCAGCAACCCGCCCGGCGGCAGACCGACGCCCGCGATCGTGGTGATCTGGCCGGTGGCCGGATCGACACGGCGGATCCGCAAACCGTATGGATCCACGAAGTAGAGCGCGCCATCGGGACCGATCGCAGCGCCGTGCGGGAAACCGATGGCCGCGGACGTGGCCGGTCCGCCGTCGCCGGAGAAGCCGCCGGAGCCGCTCCCGGCGATCGTGGCGATCGCCCCGGAGGCCAGCTGCGCCCGGGCGGGCGAGGGCGCGGGGTCGCAGAAGTAAGAAGAGCCCCGGCGCCGCAACGCGGCGCCGGGGCTCTGGAAACCTGGCGCGCCCAGCATGACTCGAACATGCGACCTTCAGGTCCGCAACCTGACGCTCTATCCAACTGAGCTATGGGCGCGAAGAGCGAAGTAAGAAGTCTAGCGTCGCCCCGGCTCCCGGGCAGCGGCCGTCCGGCAGATGTCCGGGGGGTGGGAAGCTGGCGGAGAGAGTGGGATTCGAACCCACGATACCCTTTCAGGTATACACGCTTTCCAAGCGTGCGCCTTCAGCCACTCGGCCATCTCTCCGGCGGAATCCCACGGGCCCTGTGAACGTTCAACTGGCGGAGAGGGGGGGATTCGAACCCCCGATACGGCTTTTGGCCGTATAACGGTTTAGCAAACCGCCGCCTTCAGCCACTCGGCCACCTCTCCGCGCGAGGCGGGATCTTATCGGGCCGGCGGCGCCTCGGCATGCGGGGGCACGGAGAGGGAGGGATTCGAACCCTCGAGGCGCTTGCGCGCCTGGCGGTTTTCAAGACCGCTGCCTTCGACCGCTCGGCCACCTCTCCGCAAGGAAAATCAATGCCTTATAGCCCTCCCTCGGCCCGTGACGCCCGCATCGCTGGCCCCCCCTGGCCCTCCGACGAGGCAGGCCCGATGGCGGGGTTACGGTACCGCGCCACACGCACGCGCGACAGAAACGGCGCAGACGTCTGGGGTGTCGCTGCGCTCGAGCCGCGACCTGGCAAACCGCGGCGTCAGGTCGCTTGGAAGACCGTCGGACGTGACGTGCAGGGGCTCGTGCGCTCGTGATCGAGATGGAGCGACAGGAAGCGGAGCGCGGCGAACGCTTCCTCTCCTTGCACGTTTCTGGCGAGCGCTTGATCGCCCGCCTGCGAAGCCTCGACCTCCGGGATCTCCGCGAGGGGGACGTCCCCGAGGATCTGCATCTCGCGCAGCGCGGGCCGATGCTCGGGAACGAGACGCCAGGTCTTGGCGCCCGCCTTCGCGGCCAAGCCGAGTTCCTCCAGGAACTGGAGGCTCCCGATGAGCTGCAGCCACAGCGCCGCAACGTGAGCTGAGCCGCAGCATCACCTCGTGACTTCGCTTCGGCGATGTGCGACTGATCCATCGACAGAAGCTCGCACAGCACCAGGGAAGTGGCGTGCCTGGCTCGGAGCCCACTCTTCTCAGGAGGCTGGGCTACTCCTCGTCCAGCAGCGAAATGCCCTCGTGCTCGAAGAGGCATTCCACCAGCTCGGCGAAGTTGCTGAGACGGGGATTCCCGGAATCGCTCAGCATCCGCATGAGGCTCTCCGGCTTCTTGTCGAGTTCCTTGGCGAGCGCCTGGAATCCCAACGTCGCATTGATGTAATCGCGGAGCAGCGACTTGCCGACGTTTCGATCTTCTTCGTCTGCCGAATGTGCGAGCGCGAATCCCCGGGTCAGAAGGCTGCGTCGGTAGGCGGAGTCCTTCTGAGCAGCGGCCATCACCGTCTCGCGGAAGTCTCGGGTGAGGGCCATGTCAGTCTCCCTTTCGCTTGCGCTGCTTGTACTCGCGCCATAGCTCCTGGGCCGTCGCGATCGCCTTCTGCTGGCGGCGCTTCGTGCTGCCCGCGAGCAGCAAGATCAGCTTGTCTCCGTCCCTTCCGAAGTAGATGCGATAGCCGGGCCCGCTGTCGATCCGGCGCTCGAGGATGCCAGCCCCGACCCGCTTGCAATCACCGAGATTGCCGAGGCGCATGCGCGCGACGGCATCGTCCACGAGCTAACGACCGCGGGAATCGAGGGCGAGGAACCATTCTGCGAAGAGGCTCGCGGTCCTTCCTTCCGGGACGTACTCGCGAACTTCGATCATGCGTCACGGATACTAACATATGTGTTATCACGATCGCAAGCGCGATTCGTGCGACCTCGGACCGCAAGCGGAATCACGCGACATCATCCTGGATCCATTCGGATCAGCAGGGATGACGAGGGATCTCCGGGGATCAGCTCTGCTGGCATCGCGCGGCGCAGGATGGCGGCGCAAGCCGCAGAAGTACCTCACGAAATCCCCGCGACCTGGCAAACCGTGGCGTCAGGTCGCTTGGAAGACCGTCGGACGTGACGTGCAGGGAGAAATCGAAGCTCGTGCGCTCGCGATCGACCGTCGCAGGTGATCAGCGCGCCGTCGCCGCAGTCATGTCGGTTCGCGAGAAGTCGTCGCTCTTGTAGAGCAGCGGGGAGCCGAGCACCTTCGCGAGCGCGTACGAGAAGCAGTCGCCGTAGTCGAGCGCGGCCTCGTGACGACGCTTTCCGTAGAGGCTGAACGCAGTGCGCGCGGCGCGGGCCTGCTCGACGTCGACGGGAACGACCTCGATCCCCGCGGCCGCGAGCAAGCGGTCGAGGTCTGCGAGGCCCGCAGCGCCGAAGCGCGTCTCGACGACGATCGAGCACTCGACGAAGGTCGCGGCGGAGAGCACGCGCTCGTCGGCGAGCCGCCGCCCGGACCGCTCGCGCCGAACGCGCGCGAGCCGGTCGACACCACCTTCGCCTGGCCGGCTTCGATGCGTCCTGCAGTGCCCGTTCGATTTGCCGGCGAGAATCAAGCGGCGCAGCGGTGATGCTGGGTTCGCTCGTGGTAGGCAAAGGCGATTTGCAAGTGGTCCATGCGAATGTCTATTGATGAATGCGGAAGCAACGGGGGCCTTCAGCATTCCGCATTCTTCTTGCATTGATCGGCCTTGGCGGCGAAGACGAAGTCGCTTTCGGTCAGGCCGTCGATCTTGTGGGTCCAGATTTCCACACGGACTGTTCCCCAGGCGAGGTGGATGTCGGGGTGGTGGCCTTGCTGGTCGGCCAGGACGCCGAGGCGGTTGACGAAGGCGAGTCCCTGGGCGAAGTCCGGGAACGTGTACGTCTTGGTCAGATGGTGGCCTCGCTCGACGGTCCAGGCGTCGAGTTGGCGGAGAAGCTCTGCTTGTTGCTTCGCGTCGAGCGGGGGATGGCCGCCTCGACAGGGGACGCAGTTCTTGGTTGCAAGATCGGACATGGAGCAGGTATCCCTCCGTGAGGAGCGGCACTCGGGCGCGCCGGGACACTTCACGTTGTCGGCGACGACGATCGCCCATGGCCGCAGCCAGCGCTGGTCCAGGATCAAGCGCAGATCCGGCAGGTGGGCGGCCTCGTCGTGATCGGTGAACACGAAGTCGAGCGAGCCTCCGGTGAAGCCGTGCTCGTCGCGCAGCATGTGCCTCATGCCGATCGCCATTCGCGGGACTGACCAGCGAAGGAACGGAACCTTCTTCCAGGAAGTCGTCATGGCCGCGAACCCTACGCCGCGACCGTCCCGGGCGATCGCGATGCTTGATTCGCCCGACGAGGAGCCCGCCTACGCGCGCGCGCAGCTCGCCGCCCCGAGCGGGCGCGAGACCGCGAAGCTCGCGCTGTAGCGGGCGTTTGCCGCGTCGTCCTCGCGGCGCTGCAGGAAGAGGTCGACCGCTTCGCCGCTCTCCGCCCGCAGCGACGGAGTGCCGTCGGTCAAGGCGTCGCGAGCGTCGCCCCGAAACAGCAGGGTGAACTGGTCGAGCTGGGCCGAGACCGGCCCGTCCTCTACGGCCACCAGCTCGAGGAAGCGCCCTGGGCCGATTTCGAACCAAGTGCCGACGCGCTCGGCAAAGAAGGCGCGACTGTACGGATCCGCGCTTGCGCCGCTACCGGCGATCACGAAGGGCCCGAGCACGAGGATCGAGGCGCTCGCCTTGAGAAAATCCCGCCGCTGCATGGTCGCCCTCCTGAACGGATCCAGACTATCACGCGGAGAATATCATGGACGCCCGATGGATTGCGGGCGTATCATGGCCGGCGAAGTTGTGGAGAGTGCTGTGGCGGAGCCCTTCCTGGCCGAGATCCGGATCCTGAGCTTCCCGTACGCTCCCAGGGGCTGGGCGCTTTGCAATGGGCAGCTCCTGCCGATCAACCAGAACCAGGCGCTGTTCTCGCTGCTCGGCACGACGTATGGCGGCGACGGGCGGGTGAACTTCGCGCTGCCGAACCTCCAGGGCCGCACGCCAACGCACGTGGGCGATGGTCTCACGCTTGGCCAGAGGGCCGGAGCCGAGGCGGTCACGCTCACGCAGGTCGAGCTTCCCACTCACGAGCATGGCCTCGTCGCGACGGCGGATGTCGTGTCCTCGGCCGACCCGGCAGGCCACGTGCCCGCGAAGAAGGCGCGCTTTGGGTCCGACGTCTATGGCGTGCCCGCGAACCCGACGACGCTCGCGCCGGGCTCGGTGTCGCAGGCGGGCGGCAGCCAGGCGCATCTGAACATGCAGCCGTTTCTCACCCTCAACTTCGTGATCGCGCTCCAGGGAATCTACCCGAGCCGGGACTGAGGAAGCCGTGGCGCAGCCCTATGTCGGCGAGATTCGAATGTTTGGCGGCAACTTTGCGCCCGTTGGCTGGATGTTCTGCGAGGGCCAGCTGCTGCCGATCTCGGAGAACGAGACCCTCTTCGCGCTGATCGGGACGACCTACGGCGGCGACGGGCAGAGCGTCTTCGCGCTGCCCGATCTTCGCGGGCGCATCCCCATCCACCAAGGCGCCGGGTTCACGCTCGCCGAGACGGGCGGAGCCGAGAGAGTAACGCTCACGCAGAATCAGATGCCTGCGCACAGCCACGCGCTCGTGGCGTCGGCGAACGCCGCGCAGCTCAGCGCTGGACCGAACGCGAGCGTGCTCGCGGACGCCGGGACCGCGCTGCTCTACGCCAGCGCCGCGCCGAGCGTCTCGATGAGCCCGAGCGCAATCGGCGTCACGGGCGGGAGCCAGCCGCACGAGAACATGGCGCCGTACCTTTGCGTGAGCTTCATCATCTCGCTATTCGGAATCTTCCCCTCGCCGAGCTGAGGAGCGCATGGCCGACCCCTTCGTTGCCGAGATCCGCATCGTGCCGTTCACGTTCGCGCCCAGGGGCTGGGCGTTCTGCAATGGACAGATCATGCCCATCTCGCAGAATACGGCCCTCTTCTCCCTGCTAGGAACGACCTATGGCGGCGATGGCAGGACCAACTTCGCGCTCCCGAACCTCCAAGGCCGCTCGCCGATGCATCCCGGCCAAGGTCCCGGCCTATCGCGGCACGACCTTGGCGAGACGGGCGGGCAGGCCACGGTGACGCTTCAGCCTTCGGAGCTACCCGCCCACACGCATGGCCTCACCGCCGCCGCGCAGAACGGCAGCACGGGAACGCCGTCGCCGGCCGTCGCGCTCGGGACGGCGTCTGCCCCCGTGTACGGGCCGCCGAGCGATCCGGTGGCGATGGCGAGCGAAGCGATCGCAAGCGCCGGCGGTGAGCAGCCGCACGAGAACCGCCAGCCCTTCCTGACGCTCCACTTCGTGATTGCGCTGCAGGGCGTGTACCCTCCCCGGGGCTGAGCCCTTGCGGGTGATGCTGCGACCCGCCCGCGACGACGATGCGTCGTTCCTGCTCCGTGTCTACGCGAGCACGCGCGTCGAGGAGCTCGCGCAGGTGGACTGGAGCGAGGCGCAGAAGGACGCCTTCCTGCGCCAGCAGTTCGAGGCGCAAACGCAGCACTATCGCGAGCACTTCGACGGCGCACGCTTCGACGTGATCGAGTGTGACGCTGAGGCCGTGGGCCGCCTCATCGTGTGGCGGGGCCGAGACGAGATCCGGCTGGTGGACATCGCGCTGCTCCCGGCCTTCCGAGGCCGCGGCGTCGGCGAGGGGCTACTGCGACCGATCCTCGCGGAGGCGGCGGAGCGCGGCCTACCCGTGCACATCCACGTGGAGCGTGCGAATCCGGCGCTCCGACTCTATCGCAGGCTCGGCTTCGAGCCGATCGCCGAGCGAGGCCTCTACCTTCAGCTCGAGTGGAGGGCCGGGGGGGCGGCTCAGGCGAACACGGCCTCGTAGCGCCGGCCTGCCGCGTCGGGCTCGATCGGCACGAGGAAGATCTCGAGCACGCCAAGGCGTTCGCTCTCGAGACGGTGGATGCGCTGGGAAAGCGCGGGCTCATGCGGCCCGCGGAAGACGAGCGAAAAAGGATGCCGCCGGCTCTTTGCGGAGGGCGCAGCGCCGAGCGCCTCGGCGCCCACGAGTGAGAGCTCGAGCGTCGTGCCGTCGGCGTCGAGCCGGAAGCGCTGTCCGAGGCAGGCCGCAAAATCGACGAGCCCGAGGCTCGCGAGGTCGCGAAGCGCGCCGTTCACCGTGTTTCAGGCGCGCGCGTGGTCGCGCCGGCCCCGCAATGCGAGAGCGAGGCAGCCGCTCGCGAGCAGGGTCAGGGTGGTAGGCTCCGGAACCACCGCGACCTCGAGCGTCAGCGTCACATGCCCGACGTCCACGGCATTCGGGATGTCGCCGATCACGAGCGTGTCGATGAGCAGCGAGACGAAGTCCCCGCCGAAGGTGACCTCGGAGCCGAGAGCGACGCCGCTCACGTTCGCGAGCGCAAGGCTCACCCCGGAGATGAAGAGAGACGGATCCGAGAAAGAGAGATCCGAGAACCGGTAGAGGCTTCCGCTGGGGTATCCGGTGGTGCCATTCGCCGCGCCTTCCTCCAGCGCGACCTCGATCGTGAAGCTACCGAGGTCGATCGACTCGTTCGGCAGCAGCCGAGCGCCTACGGCCGAGCCGTCGCCCGGCGTGATCTCGGGGCCCGCACCCACCAGCACCACGTCGGTCGCGTGGAGGCTCCCGCCGTCGGTGAGCGCCACGCTCACGCTCTGGCCGATCAGCGTGGCGCGCGCCTCGCCTGCAACGAGCGCTACCAACGCCGTAGCGCACAGCGTCCCGATCCAGCGACGGCTCTGCACGAGGGTCCTCTCGGCCGGAACAAGCACAGGAGGGGGAGCCACGCGAGGTGGTCTCCTGCTCAGCAGCCACTCTACATGGAGCTGGGTCTTTGCAGCAAGAAGATTCTCAGCAGGGGTTCGTCACGGCCCCGAGGGCTTCATGTCTCGCTCGTGCCGCTCAGTTGCGCCGGGTCGCTCCTCCCCTCGAGTGTTCGCGCCGCCACCGCCAGCCGAGGAGTCCGAGCCCACCCGAGCCTGTCGTGAGCCTGGCGCAGGTCGCGGCAACGGGATCGGCGAAGCGTAGGCACGCGAGCGTGTGAGCCGTCGGACTGCGGCCTCGAAAGCCATGACCTTCCGGATGCCGAGGGTTCTGTCTTCTCCGAGAGCGGAGATGACCTTTCCGTGGATCTCCTCGAAGAGGGATAGGGGCAAGGAAGCGTCGTATCCGGCGAGGTGTTCGACCACGGCGCGCACGAAGAGGATGGCCCACGAACCTGGGAGGTCCTCGCCTCTCCTCGAGGGAAGCCGGTGTTGCGGAGAGCCGGTGATCCGTCTCCGACGCGCGGCCTGGGGAGGCTGCCGGCCCGGGCTTCTGGTGGCTAGATGTGTATCGAATCGGTAGTCTGTGGGTATGAAGAGGACGAACATCGTGATCGACGAGCTCCTCGTGGCGCGCGTCAAGAAGGTGGCGGGCGTACGTACGACCCGAGAGGCCGTGGACTACGCGCTACGCGCCGTGGTGCGGGCAAAGGAGGCGCAAGCGATTCGTCGCTTCAAGGGGTCTGGCATCTGGACCGGTGACCTGGGGCGGACGCGTCGGAGTCGGGTCTGATCCTCGTCGACTCTTCCGCATGGATTTCCTACCTGGCCCGCGGGCCGAGTCCGCTACAGGAGGCCGTGGACGCGCTTCTCGAAGATCCGTCCACCCTTGCGACGACGGGACTCGTCGTCTGCGAGGTGCTGCAGGGAGTTCGGACCGACGTAGAATGCGCTCGCGTCGAGCGGAGCCTGCTCTCGCTGACGCTCCTCCCGGAGCCTTCCCTCGGCACCTATCGGCGAGCAGCCGAATTGTTCCGCGTGGCTCGAAGGCGGGGACGCACGATCCGGAGCACGATCGACTGCATCCTCGCCGCACAGTGCATCGAGGCGGATGCGGAGATCCTCCACGGAGACCGCGACTTCGATCGCATCGCCGCGATTGCGCCGCTTCGGATCCATCCGTCCTCGCCGCGCCCTCCGGGGCCGCGCCGGCGCTAGCCGGCGTCCCTTCGAGACCGAACGACCGGGGGGCAGAGGGGGGGCCTGGATGACATCCTGACGCGCGCTTCCAGACGTGAGAATCTCCGCTCATCCGTCGTACGTCCCCCTGCGTCTCCCCTACTCGGGCTCCGTCACGACGCGGTAGCGCAGCTGGGCATCGGTGATGGCGCTGGTGCCTCCGCCGTACTTCGCTTCCGTGAGCGGCACGAACGTCGTCCATTCCATGTCCGCCCCGCCCGGCGTCGCCGGCAGTGGCAGCGGGTCGAGCGCCAGCTGGGTATGCGTGCCCACATGGAAGTAGACCATGCGGTTGGCACGGCGGCTGTTGAGGTCGGCCGTCGCCGACACGATGAGGTGACCGCTCTCTCGTCGGTATCGCGCCGTGTCGATGCGGGCGTAGTGGTTGTCGTCGCGGCCTGCGTAGAGGCTGAGGCGAATGCCACCGGGGCCGAGGTCTTCCTGCGGAACGGCCTCCTCCGGCAGCCGCACCTCGAACTCGACCGCGAGGGGGAGTCCGTCGCGCTGCAAGGGCCGTGGCAGGCCGGCGACGGAGAGACCCGCGATGCCGAAGAGACCGACCTGACCGATGACGACCGAGGTGCCGAGTGCCTTCCAGAAGTGCCGCCACTCGGAAGCGTGGACCATCCTGGTCGCCAACAACCCGACCAGAAAGCCGCCGATCAGGGCCGCGGGGATGAAGAGGAAGGCGACGGCGTAGCCCTGCGCGCCCTCCATGTTGCTCACCCCGCGCAGATCCATGACCTCGACGGCCACCGGAGCCGTGACCGCAGCCGTCACGAGCGCCGTCAGGAGGGCCACGACCAGCGCGATCTTCCAGTTCATGCGGAGATGTTGCGGCAGGTCCGCGGCGATCCCAAGAGAAAGGCGCGAATTGCACTTCGTGCTGGGTACCATGCGGATCGGGCAGGGTGAAGACGTGGATCACCGACGAAGAACATGGAGATGGGCGGCGGCCCTGGTGACCGGTGGCCTGACCGTCACCGGGTGCGGGCGCCTCGACGAGCTCACCCACGACCCCCCGATCACGCCGCAGGAATGGTGCGCCGGCCGCCCGTGTATCCAGGTGGGTGACACGATCGTCAACGAGCCGCTCGGGACATTCCTCGTGGCCGCCCTCGCGGCGCTGTGGATCGGAGTCGGGGTCTACTTCCTGATCGCCCGGCGGGGTCAACGCTCGCGTACATGGCTCGGGGTTGCGCTGCTCCTCGGCGGGATCGGCGCGGCGCAGGCCGGGGTGAGCTTCCAGGCGTTCAGCTACGAGCTGAAGTGTGCGGGGAGGGAGGTCTGCCGCTACACCAACGGCCTCGAAGTCGGGTACAGCGTGACCCAGGCCTGGAGCGTCAGCGCCATGCTCGTGGCCGTCGCCTTCGCGTGCACGGTGGCCGGCGCACGCCGCTGGCTGATCGTCTATGCGGTGCTGAATGCCGTCGTGTACTGCTTCGTGACCGTCGCCGGAGTGGTGCTGCCCAGCAAGGTCCTGCTGTCGTTCGAGATCCTGATGCTGTTCGCGCTGCCGGGGATCGTCCTGGTGATGCTCGTGTCCGCCGCCCGGTGGCGCAACGCCACCAAGGGGGATTCCCCGGCGATTCCGAGGAAGATCTTCTGGGCAGCCGCCCTGCTGGTGATCGTCCAGGTCGCCTATTTCGCCTACGACGCTGCCGGAATCACACAGTCGCTGTGGGCGAATGGACCAGGCTTCTACTTCTCCGCGAACGACGTCTTGCACGTGGGGATGATCGGGTGGTTGTGGTTCGTCGCCACGAACCTGGGGCCGGGACTGGCCGACTCTTCGACGCAGCCCCGCGGCTAGTGCACCGCCGTCAAGATCGAATCAATATGAAGGAGATCCGTCCAACGTGGTATGAGACGGATGCACATGATCGTTCTGAGCAGCAAGCAGCGGCGCGAGATGAAGCGGATCGTGGCTCGGCCGGCTGAAGAAGCGGGCGTCGCGCGACGAGCGCATGTCGTGCTGTGGAGCGCGGACGGGATCTCGGGGGCGGAGATCGCGCGGCGCCTTCATCTCTCTGTGGAGGCGGTTTCGCGGATTCGGCGACGATTCCTGGAGGGCGGCGTGGCGGGACTTGCAACACGGCCGAAGCCGGGGCGTACGGATCACGCCGTGCCGGCCGCGACGGTCGAGCGCGTGGTCGAGCTGGCGATGTCGCCGCCGCCGGCGGGACGCAGCCGGTGGACGACCCGGCTGCTCGGCCGAGAGGTCGGGCTGACGAGCGGCTGCGTGTCGGACCTGTTGCGACGAAATGGCCTCAAACCACATCTGACCCGGACGTACAAGGTGAGTCGAGATCCCGCCTTCGTTGCAAAGGTGCGCGACGTGGTGGGTCTCTATCTGAATCCGCCCGAACACGCGGTGGTGCTCAGCGTCGATGAGAAGACGTCGATCCAGGCGCTCGAACGCACGCAGCGGCCGTTGCCTCTGCGCTCGGGACGCGCCACGCGGCACA
The DNA here is from genome assembly GCA_963710635.1 of uncultured delta proteobacterium. Lineage (GTDB taxonomy): Bacteria > Myxococcota_A > UBA9160 > UBA9160 > UBA9160 > MYXO. The sequence goes on along the minus strand of CAVQAY010000001.1, from coordinate 882,359 downwards.
CGCACGACTACAAGCGCCATGGCGTCGTCGATTTGTACGCCGCGCTCGAGGTCGCCACCGGGCAGGTCACGCATCGTCTGAGCGCCCGGCATACCGCGGCCGATTTTCTCTCGTTCATGCGCAAGGTCGTTCGTGCGTATCCGCGGCGCGAACTGCACGTCGTGCTCGACAATTCCTCGACCCATGGAACGGCCGAGGTGCGGGCGTGGCTCGCGAAGCACCCCCGCGTGCACTTCCACTACACGCCCACCAGCGCGTCGTGGCTCAATCAGGTGGAAGGCTTCTTCGGCATCCTCGGAAAGCAATCGCTCAGCCTGACCGACTTTCATTCCACCCGCGCCCTCCGCGATCATCTCGGGAGCTACATGCGCGCGTGGAATCGAAACCCCACCCCGTTCGAGTGGACCAAGCCGGCACGTGCGATCATCCGCTCGCATCGTCGCATGCTTGATCGCATTACGACGGCGGTGCACTAGCCCCGCTGGCCGGCGGGCAGCGGTACCGGCCATTCCGCGACGTCGTCGCGATGGACCCGATGAGATCGCGGCCTTCGGCTTCCTGCGGCGGATGGAGACGGGCGGGGCACGGCCCCGCCCTCCTCAGTCGCCGGTCGCTCGCTCCAGCCGCTCGCGCAGCTCCTCCCTTCGCACCGCGAGGGCGTGCGGGAGGTGATCGCCGAGCCGGTGGAACAGCTCGTCGTGAGACTCGAGCTCCGCCTTCCACGCGTCGCGATCGACGCGCATCAGCTCCTCGAACGTCGCGCGCGGGAAGTTCTCGAGCCCCTTCCACGGCAAATCCTCGTAGCGCGGCATCGCACCGAGCGCCGTATCGAGGCCCTGCGCACGCCCGTGGCAGCGCCCGACGATCCAGGCGAGGACACGGAGGTTGTCGCCGAATCCGGGCCAGAGGAAGCGGTTGTTGGCGTCGCGCCGGAACCAATTCACCCGGAAGATGTGCGGCAGATGGTGCACGGCATCGCGCATCCGGAGCCAGTGCGCGAAGTAGTCGCCCATGTGGTAGCCGCAGAAGGCGAGCATGGCCATCGGATCGCGCCGCACGACCCCCACCTTGCCGGTGATGGCCGCGGTGGTCTCGGACCCGAGCGTCGCGCCCATGTAGACGCCGTCCTCCCAGCTCGTCGCCTCGGTGACGAGCGGCACCAGGTCGCTTCGCCGGCCGCCGAAGACGATGGCCGAGATCGGCACCCCTCCCGGATCCTCCCAGCGCGGATCCATCGACGGGCAGCGGCTCGCCGAGACGGTGAAGCGCGCATTCGGGTGCGCCGCGAGGCGGTTCTCCGTGCGGGCGATCTCCGGTGTCCACTCGCGTCCCTGCCAGTCGATGAGCTTCTCCGGAGGCGTCTCGGTCATCCCCTCCCACCAGACGTCTCCGTCCGGCGTCATCGCAACGTTCGTGAAGATCGTGTCCGCTGCGATCGACTTCATGGCGTTCGGGTTCGTCGCCACGGAGGTTCCCGGCGCGACGCCGAAGAACCCCGCCTCGGGGTTGATCGCGTACAGGCGCCCGTCACGCCCGGGCTTTAGCCACGCGATGTCCTCACCGATGGTCGTCACCTTCCAGCCCTCGAAGCCGGCGGGCGGGATCAGCATCGCGAGGTTGGTCTTGCCGCAGGCCGAAGGGAAGGCGGCTGCGATGTAGGTCTTCTCGCCTGCCGGCGACTCGATGCCGAGGATCAGCATGTGCTCGGCGAGCCAGCCCTCATCGCGCGCCATCACCGAGGCGATTCGCAGCGCGAGGCACTTCTTGCCCAGGAGCGCGTTGCCGCCGTACCCCGATCCGTACGACCAGATCTCGCGAGTCTCCGGGAAGTGGACGACCCACTTCTCGGACTCATTGCACGGCCAGGCAACATCCTTGTCGCCGGGCGCCAGCGGCGCGCCGACCGAGTGGAGGCACGGGACGTAGTCGCCATCCTCCCCCAGCCAGTCGATGACGGCGCGCCCCATCCGCGTCATCGTTCGCATGCTGATCGCGACATACGCCGAGTCGGTGAGCTGGATGCCGATCTGCGCGATGTGCGAGCCGATCGGGCCCATCGAGAAGGGAACCACGTAAAGGGTGCGGCCGCGCATGCAGCCATCGAAGATCCGGCCGAGGGTCGTTCGCATCTCGCGCGGGTCGACCCAGTTGTTGGTGGGGCCCGCGCCCTCGCGGCGCTCGCTACAAATGAACGTTCGGTCCTCCATCCGTGCGACGTCGCCGGGATTCGACCGCGCGAGGAACGACCTCGGACGCCGTACCGGATCGAGGCGGATCAGCGTCCCCTTCGCGACCAGGTCTTCGCACAGGGCGTCGTACTCGGCCTTCGACCCGTCGCACCACTGGACCCGTGCAGGGCGCACGAGCTGTGCAATCTCGGCGACCCACGCGCGAAGGCCCGGGTGGTGCACCCACTCCGGGGCGGGGAAGGTGCCGGCGACGGACTGCGAATCGGTCATGCTGGGAGTCTCCACGACGTGGGGGCGGCCCCTGGGTGGTCGGGCGCCGCCCGCGGTCTCGCGGGCGGGAGGGAAACCGTACCCGACGGCGTATACCCGAGGCCAGAGCGCGAGCCCCCGCGGGGCAAAAACCGAGGGTAGGGGCGGGGGTCGGCCGCCGGGTCTGCGCGCCCGTCAGCCCGCCTTCCCGAACCGGTTGCGCAGGACGCCGATGCCCTCGATCTCGAGCTCGACGACATCGCCTGGCTTCGGGAACCTGCCGAGCTCGAGGCCGCAGCCGGTTCCCACGGTTCCCGATCCGATGACGTCGCCCGGCAAGAGTGTTTCGTCGCGGCTGATGTAGGCGATCAGGTCGGCGAACGTGTAGTACGCGCTGCTCGTGTCGCCCCGGCTCCACTCCTCGCCGTTCACCCGGGCGAGCATGGTGTGCGGCTTTCGGGGGTCGAACTCGTCGGGCGTCACGAGGTACGGACCCATCACGTTGTGACCGTCGAGGTCCTTGCCCTTGGTGGGACCGAGGCTGCCGGTCATCTCCTTGCCCTGCACGTCGCGGGCGGAGACGTCGTTGAAGACCGTGTACCCGAGGACGTAGTCCCAGGCCTCGTCGGCAGGGATGTCACGGCCCGGCTTCCCGATCACCGCTGCGAGCTCGAGCTCGTAGTCGAGCATCATCACCCAGCTCGGCCACGCGATGTCGGCGCCCGTTCCGGCAACGGAGTTGACGTTCCCCTTGTAGTAGAGGGGCAGGTCGTACCAGATCTTCGGCACCGGGGCGCCCATCTTCGTGTAGGACGTCTTCACGTGCTCCTCGAACCCCATGCAGTCGCGAATCGACCGCGGCTTCGGCAGGGGCGCGAGTAGGCGAACCGCCGCCGGGTCGTGGGTCAGCAGCGCACCGCCGGCGCCGCGGACACCTGCGCTCGCAACGCGCTCGCCCAGGAACGCGAGGGCCTCGCGGGCCGCGTCGACTCCAAAGTGCTGGTTCTCAGCGAGACCGCTCATGTCAGAAGGGACGAGAACGTCGGCCAGCTCGCGGGCGCGCGGGTGCCCCTCGCGCTCGGCCAGCATCGTCGCAACTGCGAGGTTGAGATCGAGGATCGCTCCGCCGGACGTGAGCGCTCCGACGCGCCGGACGCTGCCGAGGATGGTGGAGACCTCGAAGGTACAGAGCTTCATCGCGCCTCCTGCCCGTAGGCGATCACGCCGTCTCGGATACCCGACGCCGGCTCGGATCGCCATCCCGTCCGAAGGCCACGGGCGGACCGTCGCCGCGTCGGCGGCTCGGCGCTGGCCTTGATGGAGCGCTTGCGCGGGCCTGCGGGTGTGGTTCCCTTCGCGCCATGCTCGACCCCCGTACGCTCGCTGCTCGCCGCGACGAGGTGGCCGAGAGCTGCCGGCGGCGGGGCGTCACCGTCGACCTCGACGCTGCCATCGGACACCACGAGCGGGTGTCGGCGCTCCGGACGCAGATCCAGGAGCTGTACCGCCAGCGAAACGCCCACCAGGCCCAGGGCAAGCGCCCGCTGGCGGTCGCCGAGCGCGAGGCCCACGCCGCAGAGGGCAGGCGCCTCAAGGACGAGGCAGCCCGCATCGAAGCCGAGGTGGCCGAGGCCGAGCAGGCGCTCCACTCCCTCGTGGCCACGATCCCGAACCTGGTCCATCCCGATGCGCCGACAGGCGGTGAGGCGGACTTCCGCGAGGTCCGGCGCTGGGGAACGCCCACCCCCTTCGGCTTCCGTCCGCTCGACCATCTCACGCTCGCCGAGCGGCTCCAGCTCGTCGACTTCGAGGCCGGCGCAAAGGTGGCGGGGCAGAAGTGGTACTTCCTCAAGAACGAAGCCGTGCTCCTCGAGCTGGCGCTGCAACGCTTCGCGGTCGACGTACTGCTCGATGCGGGCTTCGCGCCGTTCATCACTCCCGACGTCGCACGGCCCGAGATCCTCGATGGCATCGGATACAACCCGCGCGGCCCCGAGACGCAGATCTACTCGCTCGCGAACGAGGATCTCTGCCTGGTGGGAACCGCGGAGATCACCCTCGGTGGGCTCTACGCCGAATCCATCCTCGAAGAGGACGTGCTTCCGCTCCGGCTCGCCGGCCTGTCGCATTGCTTCCGGACCGAGGCCGGTGCGGCGGGACGAGAGAGTCGGGGCCTGTACCGCGTCCACCAGTTCTCGAAGGTCGAGATGTTCGCGCTGACCCGCCCCGAGGATTCCGAGGCCATGCACGAAGAGCTGGTGGCGCTGGAGGAGAAGATCTTCCAGGCGCTCGAGATTCCCTACCGCGTGATCGACGTGGCGTCGGGAGACCTCGGCGCCCCCGCCTACCGGAAGTTCGATCTCGAGGCCTGGATGCCGGGCCGTGGCGAGAGCGGTGACTGGGGAGAGGTGACGAGCGCCTCCAACTGCACCGACTACCAGGCGCGGCGGCTCGGGATCCGCTTCCGGCGCAAGGACGGCAAGCGCAACGAGTTCGTCCATACCCTGAATGGGACGGCCGTCGCGCTCTCGCGGGCGCCCATCGCGATCCTCGAGAACCACCAGCGCGAGGACGGCGCCATCACGATCCCGAAGGCGCTTCGGCCCTATCTTGGACGCGACGTCATCGGCCCGAGATAGCCGCCCGGCGTCCCCGCGCCGGTGGCGTGGCTGAGCGGAACGTGGCCACCAAGGCGGACGCGGGCGCCGCGCGGGCGCCGGATCCGGTTCATCTCGTCCTCGGCACCGCCGGCCACATCGACCACGGCAAGACTGCGCTCGTTCGCGCGCTGACTGGGGTCGACACCGACCGCCTGCCCGAAGAGCGTGCGCGTGGGATCACGATCGCCCTCGGCTTCGCGCCCCTCGATCTCGGCGACGCGAGCGGGTGGGTTCGCCTGTCGATCGTCGACGTTCCGGGCCACGAAGGTCTCATACGCACCATGGTGTCGGGAGTCACGGGCATCGACCTGGTGCTGCTGGTGGTCGCGGCCGACGAAGGCGTCATGCCCCAGACCCGGGAGCATGTGGCGATCTGCGATCTCCTCGGCCTCTCGCGCGGCGTCGTCGCCCTCACGAAGACGGACCTCGCCTCGCCCGACGTGGTCGAACTCGCCGCCGAAGAGGTCCGCACGCTCCTGGCCGGAACGCGGCTCGAAGGATCTCCTGTGGTTCCCGTCTCCGCGGTGACGGGAGAAGGAATCGGAGCGCTTCGCGAAGCGCTCCTCGCCGCAGTCCGAGGCGCCGCGCCACGAACGCCGCGCAGCGGGCCGCCGCGGCTCGCCGTCGACCGCGTGTTTGCCAGCAAGGGCTTCGGAACCATCGTGACCGGGACGCTCGTCGGAGCTCCCCTCTCGGTGGGCGACGCCGTCGTGATCCATCCCGCAGGGCACGAGGCACGGATCCGTGGCCTCCAGAGCCACGGCGCCGAAGTGTCGCGTGCCCTTCCGGGGCTTCGCTGCGCCGTGAACCTCCAGGGCGTCGAGGTGGCCGAGATCGCACGGGGAGACGTCGTGACCCTTCCGGGGGCGCTCGCTCCGTCGGTCTCCCTCGATGTGGATCTGCACTGGCTCCCGGGCGCACCGCTCCTCCGCGAGTCGGCGGCCGTCGAGTTCCTCTCGGGAACCCTCGAGCGACGGGGTCGCATCGGGCTGATCGGCGCGCGGCGCCTCGGGCCCGGCGAGCGGGCCTTCGCGCGGATCCATCTCGAAGGTCCGCCCGTTCCCCTGCTCCCGGGAGACGCGTTCATCGTACGTGGCTTTGCGAGGACGGCGACCGGAGGCGCAACCGTCGGCGGCGGTGTGGTGCTCGACGTAGCGCCCCAGCGCCGTCGGCGAGGCGACCCGGAGCTGCTTCGCAGCCTGTCGGCACTGGCTCGGCGCGATGCGCAGACGGATCTTCGCGTCCGGATCGTGCGCAGGGGGCTCACCGGCGCCGCGCGGATCGACCTCGCGCAAGAGACGGGCCTCGACGCTGCGGCACTCGATGCTGCACTCGCGTCGCTCGCTTCCGGTGGCGCGGCGATGGTAACCGGCGCGGCGCGCTGGCTCGCTGCGGAGGCCGTGGCAGACCTCGGGCGGCGCATCGTCGCGGCGCTCGAAGCAGCCCATCGCGCCGAGCCCCTTCGGGCAGGGCCCTCGCGGGGAGCCCTCCGCGGCCGCCTCCCTCTCAACGTCTACGCCGATGCGTTCGAGCTCGCCCTCGGCGCCCTCTCGCAGAAAGGGCTCGTGGTGGTCGAGGGCGATACGGTGCGCCTGTCGCAGCATCGGTCCCTGCTTTCGCCGGCAGACGCTGCGACGCTGGACGCGGTCCGCAGAATCCTCGGCGCGGGCGGCCTCGATCCGCCGGCGCTCCGCGACCTTGCGCAGCGAGTGGGAATCTCTCCCGAGAAGCTGCGGCCCCTCCTCTCGCACCTGGAGCGCGCCGGCGAGATCGTCCGCGCCCCGGGAGACCTGTGGTTCGCCCGCAGTGCGGTCGACGCCCTCCGCGAGCGGGTCGTGGGCCACCTTCGCGAGCACGGCGCCCTCACCACGCCGGCCTACAAGACGCTGATCGGAACCTCCCGGCGAACGGCGGTGCCACTCATGGAGCTCTTCGACCAAGAGCACGTCACGCTACGAAGCGGCGAGAAGCGCGTCCTGCGATCGAAAGCGCGCTGAGCGTACGCGGGAGCTCCATACTGGAGCGTTCTCAGCGCAGCAGCGCGATCGAGTCCCTCACCCAGTCGAAGGCACGGAAGTGGGAGAGGAGGCCGGGGCCGGCGTCGGGGAAGATGCCGAGGAGGATCACCGCGACGGCGCACACCGCGAGCACCACGCCCTCTCCGGTGGAGGTCTCCATGCGAGGCTGCTCTCCCACCGGGTCGCGCATGTACATCAGCACCGGGAGCCGGAGGTAGTAGTAGAACGACACGGCGCTGCCGAGGACGGCGACGATCGTCAGCCAGACGAAGCCCGACTGAACAGCCGCCGCGAACAGGGTGAACTTCGCGATGAAGCCGCCCGTTCCCGGAAGCCCGGCCTGGGCCATCAGGAAGAGGGTCAGGAGAGCTGCCAGCGCGGGCCGCCTGCGCGCGAGGCCCGTGAAGTCGTCGAGCCGGTCGCGGTCGCTCCCGCCGCTCGCGAGGGCGATCACCACGGCGAAGGCTCCCACGTTCATGAACAGGTAGACCATGAGGAAGTAGAGAACGGCCTGATGCGCCGCCGGGGTTCCCACGGCGAGGCCGATCAGCATGTAGCCGGCGTTGGCGATGCTCGAGTAGGCGAGCATCCGCTTCACGTTCTCCTGGATCACCGCCATCACGTTTCCGACCACGATGCTCGCGGCCGCGAGCATCCAGAACAGGTCGGACAGCCGCTCGTCGAGGGGCGCAAAGGACATCACGAGCAGCCGCAGCAGCGCGACGAACGCCGTCACCTTGACCGCGGCCGCCATGTAGGAGGTCACCGGCGTCGGCGCTCCCTCGTAGACGTCGGGGGCCCACTGATGGAACGGGACCGCCGCCACCTTGAAGCCGAAGCCGACCACCAGGAGACCGAGGCCCGTGAGCGCCAGCGGGTTCGTCGCGTCGAACCGTGCCTGGATCTGGACGAAGTCGGTGTGGCCCGTGGCGCCGTAGAGAAGGGCCATCCCGTAGAGCAGGATCCCCGTCGTGAATGACCCGATGAGGAAGTACTTGAGGGCCGACTCGTTGCTCGCGAGGCTGCGCCGAGCGAAGCCCGCCATCGCGTAGATCGGGATGCTCATCAGCTCGATCCCGATGAACAGCGTCAGCAGGTCGACCGCCTGCACCGTGAAGATCATTCCGGCCGTCGCCAGCAGCAGCAGGGCGTAGTACTCGCCGTGATGGATTCCGAGCTCGGCCAGATACGACGCCGAGAGCCAGCAGGTGAAGATCGCGACGATGCAGATGAGCGCTGCCGAGAACGCGGTGAGATGGTCCATCGCGACCATCGGGTGGGCCGGATCGAAGACCAGCCGCTGGTCCGGGAGCAGGACGAAGAGCTGCATCGAGATCCCGAGAGCGATGACCAGGAACATCGAAGCGATCGATGCGATGACCGTCCCCAGCCACTCGCGGGTCACCGGGCGACCGAGGAAGCTGCGGCGCCGGGCGAGGAGCACTTCGGCGAGCAGGACGACCAGCGATCCCGCGGCCACGACGCCAAAGGGCGCGAGTACGCTCGGTTCGAGGCCAGCGGGCGGGGTGAGGGTCATGGCCTTCGGTCCCCGGCCGGGTCGGTCATGGCCACGGCCGCTGCGCGCGACGTCCCGGCCTCGACCCGCCGGAGCAGCTCGACGGCGGACGCGTCGAGCCTGCGCAGCACCGTCTGGGGATGGATCCCGAGCCAGAAGATCGGGACCAGGACGGCCACGAGGATCACCTTCTCCCGGAAGTCGAGGTCCATGAGGCCCCGGTTCTCCGCCTTCTCCACCGGGCCGAAGAGCACCCTGCGGAGCATCCAGAGCATGTAGACCGCCGCCAGCACCACCCCGAGGGTCGCCCACACCGCCACCCACGGGCTCACCAGGAACGTCCCCAGCAGGATCAGGAACTCCCCGACGAAGCCGTTCAGCATCGGGAGGCCGATGCTCGACATCGCGACGATCACGAAGATCGCGGCGAAGACCGGCATCGGCTTTGCGACGCCGCTGAACTCTGCGATCAGGTGGGTGTGGCGGCGCTCGTAGAGCATCCCGACGAGCAGGAAGAGCGCGCCGCTCGAGAGCCCGTGGTTCACCATCTGGAGGATGCTGCCCTCGAGGCCCTCGAGGTTGAACGTGAACATGCCGAGGACGACGAATCCCAGGTGCGCCACCGACGAGTAGGCGACGAGCTTCTTCATGTCGTCCTGCACCATCGCGACCAGCGCGCCGTAGAGGATGCCGACGAGCCCCAGCCCGAAGAACACCGGCGCCAGCTCCGTCGCGGCCACCGGGAACAGCGGCAGCGCGAGGCGGACGAAGCCGTAGGTTCCCATCTTGAGCAGGACTCCCGCGAGGATCACCGACCCTGCCGTCGGCGCCTCCACGTGGGCATCGGGAAGCCAGGTGTGGAGCGGGACGATCGGCACCTTGATGCCGAAGGCGAGGGCGAATGCCGCGAAGAGCCATGTCTGGGTCTGCCACCAGCTCGCTTCGCCCGCGAGCGGCACCACGGTATCGAGCAGGCCATGGGCCGGGCCGCCCGGCGCGGCGACCAGGTCGAAGTTGAGTACCCCAAACTGCTGGAAGTGCAGCATGTAGACGACGATCAGCGCCACCAGCATGAGGAGCGAGCCGACGACCGTGTAGAGGAAGAACTTGACGGCCGCGTAGATCCGTCGATCGGCTCCCCAGATGCCGATCAGGAAGAGCATCGGCACCAGCATCAGCTCCCAGAACACGTAGAACTGGAAGAGATTGAGCGCTGCGAACGTCCCGATCATGCCGGTCTCGAGGAACAGCAGGAAGAAGACGAAGCTCGGCACCCGGTCGTGGACGGCGTTCCAGGCCGAGAGCAGCGAGATCGGCACCAGGAACGCAGTGAGAACGATCAGGACGAGACTCGTCCCATCGACTCCCACGAAGTAGTGGACGCCGTAGTCGACGAGCCACTCGTGCCGCTCGAGGAACTGGAAACCGGTCCGGGTGGGATCGAAGGCGAGGAAGAGCTGCATGGCGAGGAGGAACGTCACGACGCTTCCGGCGAGGCCGAGGCCGAAGGCCGCGCGCGGGGAGACTCCGCGAACGAACAGCAGGGGCAGCGCCGTCGCCAGCGGGAGGAAGGTGAGTACCGTCAGCAGATGTTCGTCGAGCAGTGCCACGGCGTTCCTATCCGAGCAGGTAGCTCACGACGGCGGTGGCGCCGGCGAGCAGCAGGACGAGGTAGCTCTGTGTGAGGCCGGAGTGCGCGTATTTGAGGCCCCGCGCCGCAAGCTGCCGGACGGTCCGCGCGGTCCCCATCACGGCGACGCCGTCGATCAGGCCCGCGTCGATCCCGCGGAACAGCACGCGATCCGAGAGCGCGACCAGCGGCAAGACGATCGCGCGATCGTAGAGCTCGTCCACCCGGTAGCGGTCGGCGAGCAGACGGTACGGCCCGGCAAGCGCCGCGGCGATCCGGTCCGGCAGCTCCGGCCGCCGCAGATAGAGCTGCCACGCCACGAGCGCCCCCGCAGCGGCGACGGCCACTGCGGTGAAGGCCAGCCACAGCTCCGCCGCGTGGGAGACCTCGTGGGGATGGGCGGCGGCGAGCGCGGGCGCCTGGAAATGAGCGAGGCTGTTGGAGTTCGAGATTCCCAGCATGTCGCCGTAGACCTGCGGAAGCCCGGCGAAGCCCGCCACCACCGAGAGGACCGCCAGCACGACGAGGGGCTGCGTCACGGTGGGAGCGGCCTCGTGGACGTGGCTGCGCAGCGACGGGGCGATCCGCGTCTCGCCGAAGAAGACGCGGAAGTGAAGGCGGAACATGTAGAAGGCCGTGAGCCCCGCGGTCACGATGCCGATCGCCCACAGCCACGTGTGGCCCGGGACGCCTTCGGCCGTCCACGCTGCCAGCAGCACCTCGTCCTTCGAGAAGAAGCCCGACATCCCGGGCACACCGGAGATGGCGAGGACTCCGATCAGGAAGCACAGGTGCGTCGGTTTCCACCACGAGATGAAGCGCGTGAGGCCGCCCATCTTGTCGATGTCCTGCTCGTGGTGGAGCGCGAGGATCACGGCGCCCGCGCCGAGGAAGAGCAGCGCCTTGAAGAAGCCGTGGGTCAGCAGGTGGAACATCGCCGCCGCATAGCCGCCGCACCCGGCCGCCAGGAACATGTAGCCGAGCTGGCTCACCGTCGAGTAGGCGAGAACCTTCTTGATGTCGGTCTGGACGAGGGCGATCGTTGCGGCGAACAGCGCCGTGAGGCCGCCCGTCCAGGCGATCACGGCGCTCGCGCCGGGGGCCTCGGCGTAGAGGAAGCTCATGCGGCAGACCATGTAGATGCCGGCGGTCACCATGGTCGCCGCGTGGATCAGCGCCGAGACCGGCGTCGGGCCCGCCATGGCGTCCGGCAGCCAGACGTAGAGAGGGATCTGCGCCGACTTGCCTGCAGCGCCGACGAAGAAGCACAGCCCGATCAACGTCGCGAGCTTCCACTCGGGAGCGCCGGGAAGGAAGCCGAGCCATTCGGGGAGCCGCACCGTCTGCTGCGCGATCAGCGGGAAGGCGTCCTTGATCTGGCGGAACGCCACGGCCTCGTTGGCGCGCTCCGGCGGGAGCGCGGCGGCAATCGCCCCGTAGAGCAGGAAGATGCCGACCAGGAACCCGAAGTCACCGATGCGGTTCACGATGAACGCCTTCGCACCGCAGTAGGCGTTCCATCGGTCGCCGTACCAGAAGCCGATCAGCAGGTAGGAGCACAGGCCGACGCCTTCCCAGCCGAGGAACATCAGCACCAGGTTGTCGGCCAAGACCAGCGTGAGCATCGAGAACGTGAAGAGGTTCAGGTAGCAGAAGAAGCGCTGGAACCCCTTGTCGTCGCGATGATCGTCGTCCATGTAGCCGATCGAGTAGACGTGGATCAGGAAGCCCACTCCCGAGACCAGCAGGATCATCAGCGCCGAGATCGGGTCGAGGGCGAAGGAGATTTCGGCGCTGAAACGCCCGGCGCCGATCCACGGCGCGACCGTGTCGACGAGGAGCCGCTCGGTGTCCGGCCGTCCGATCAGCTCCCAGAGCGCCGCGAGCGAGAGGGCGAACGACCCGAGGACGCTGCCGCAGGAGAGAGCGATCGTCGGCCCCCGGGAGAGCGGGCTCCGGGCGAGGCCGAGCATTCCTCCGCACACCGCGGCCGACAGGAGCGGCAGCAGCGGAATCCAGCGCAGCCAGTCGGCTTCGTTCACCACCGGAGGAGACTCACGTCTTCGACGTTCACCGAATCGCGGTTCCGGAACAGTGCGATCACGATTCCCAGGCCGACGGCGACCTCGGCCGCTGCGACCGTGATCACCATGAGTACGAACACGTGACCGAGCACGTCACCCCAGGCCCGCGCGAAGCCGATGAACGAGAGGTTGACGGCGTTCAGCATCAGCTCGATCGACATCAGGATCACCACCAGGTTGCGGCGCGTGAGCGCTCCGATGGTCCCGATGGCGAACAAGATGGCCGAGAGGCCGATCACGTGCTCGAGGGGAACCGTCACGCTAGGACAGCCTCCGTTTGGCGAGGACCACCGCGCCGACGATGGCGGCGAGGAGGAGGAAAGAAGCCACCTCGAACGACACGACGTAGGTACGATAGAGGGCGAGCCCTACGTGTCGGTACGAGCCGAAGTCGGCGGGGATCTCCTTCACCTCGGGAAGCGCGCCCGGAAGGAGCGCAACGAAGCCCAGGAGAGCCCAGACGCCGAGCGCAGCTCCGGCCAGCTTCACCCCTCGCGACTGGGGCGCCGAGAACTCGTCGGATCGCAGGTTGAGGAGCATCACGACGAAGAGGAAGAGCACCAGGATCGCGCCGGCGTAGACCATGATCTGGAGGACAGCGACGAAATGGGCTTCGAGAATGGCGAAGATGCCAGCCAGCGAAAGCATGGTGACGACGAGACACATGGCGCCGGCGACCGTGTTCCTGAAGTTCAACACCATGCCGAGGGCCGAGACGATGGCGAGCCCGGCCAGCACGTAGAATGCGGCGGCCGCGAAGCTCACTTCGCCCCCTGCGCCAGCAGGAGGATCCCGCCGGTCACGAAGATGTTCGCGAGCGATAGCGGCAGGATGATCTTCCAACACAGGTCCATCACCTGGTCGTAGCGGAAGCGCGGCAGCGTCCAGCGGATCTGCATCTGGAGCCAGATCATCACGACCACCTTCAGCAGGAAGGTCGCGACGTGGGCCACCATGCACAGGGCGGTGGCGAGGGTCGCGCCCGTCACCGGCGTGAGGCCGCCGATGATCGTGTCCTTCGAGAGGTAGGGGATCGCCCAGCCGCCGAAGAACACGGCAGCGAGAAGGGCGCCGATCACGACGACCTCGATGAACTCCGACATGTAGAACAGGCCGAAGCGCATCCCTGAATACTCGACGAAATAGCCGGCGACGAGTTCCGACTCGCCTTCGGGCAGGTCGAAGGGAGGCCGCTTGTTCTCCGCCATGATGCAGGTGAGGAACATGACGAAGCCGAGGGGCTGGACGAGGGCGCCCCAGAACGGGAGCTGGACCCACGACAGCCAGCCGGGGAGTGTCTGCACCACTCCGAAGGTCTCGAGGAATCCGAAGATCCGGAACGTCGCGTCCTGCGCCACCGCCATGTCGGTGAGCTTCAGGGTCTGGAAGACCATGAAGACGCCTACGACCGACAGGCCCATCGTGACCTCGTAGGAGATCATCTGGGCCGACGCGCGAAGGCTCCCGAGCATCGACCAGTTGTTGTTGCTGGACCAGCCGGCGAGGACCGAGCCGTAGGTCGCCAGCGAGCCGATCGCAAAGATGTAGAGCAGCCCCCAGTCGAGGTCGGCGCCCACCAGCGTCGTCGGCTCGAACCCCGGGAACTGGTACGTGGCGCCGTAAGGAATCACCGCGAAGGCGATGATCGCCGGAACCGCGGCGATGATGGGAGCGAGGGCGTGCAAGAAACGGTTCGCACCCTGCGGAACGAAGTCTTCCTTGCTGAGGAGCTTCAGCACGTCTGCGAGCGGGTGGAGCAGCCCGAGGATCGTCACGCCGGCGATGTCGGCGCGGTTCGCGCCGATCCGGTCCTGCATCACCGCGCTCTGCTTGCGCTCGATCCAGGTGATGACCGGGGCGAACGCAGCCACGGCCACCAGGATGATGAAGAGCACCTTGATGATGACGTCGATCGGCATCTACTTCGTCCTGCCCGCGACCGCAGCGCCTTGATCGCCGACGCTCTCGAGGTCGATTCCGCGGAACGCGGGACTCAGCTCGCCGAGGCTGCGCGAAACCGCGGCCGCGTCGAACTCTCCGCCAAAGCCCGGGAGCCCGAGAGCGGCGCCGAGACGCACCAGCGCCTCGCCGTCGGCCCACGCCTCGAAGGACGGCTCGACCACCGGCCAGGTGCGCTGCACTCGGCCAGCGTGGTTCGTGTAGGTGGCGGCCTTCTCCGCAGCGTGCCGCACGGGCAGCACCACGTGGGCGACCCGCTCGAGGTCGGAGCGGTGGGTATCGAGCACGATCACCGTGTCGAGGTTGGCCAGCTCCTGCTCGCGTCCGAGGTACCCGGCGCCGACCAGGTCGTGGCCGAGCACGATCAGGCCATCGACGCCGCCACCCCGGATGCGCTCGACGACACCGGCGGCGTCGGCAAAACCCAGAAGCCGCGCGCCCTCGCCGTTCGGTGCCTTCTCGGCCTTGATGAGGAGGTCGTCCGAATCGCCACGGGGGATCGCGACGCCGCGCAGGTCGGTGCCGAGGGCGTCGAGCAGACGCCGGAAGGAGGCCAGGTCCTCGTTGCTCGCGAAGCCCGACGCGACGCCGGCGATGACGCTCGGCCCCTTCGACTCGAGGAGGCGGCGCAGGCGCGCGGCCGCCTCGTCGATCGCACGCTGGTAGGAGACGGCCTCGAGGGTGCCTTCGGGAACGCGGACCATCGCCCGCTCGAGCCGGTCCGGTGCGCCGATCTCCTTGTACGTCATCCTCCCGGCGTCGCAGATCCACGTCTCGTTCACCGCGTCGTTCCGGCGCGGCACGTAGCGGTAGACCTTGTTGTTGGCGACGCCGAGGAAGACGTTGCAACCGTTCGCGCAGCCGGTGCAGATCCCCTGCGGCTCCTCGAGGAACCAGACGCGGATCTTGAACCGGAAATCCTTCGTGGTGAGAGCGCCGACGGGACAGATGTCGGCGATGTTCATCGAGTAGGGGTTGTCGACCTTCGTTCCCGGAAAGGTCTCGACCACCGAGTGATCGCCGCGGTTGAAGACGCCGAGCTCTCCGGTGCCGGGAACCTCGCGACAGAATCGCACGCAGCGCCGGCACAGGATGCAGCGCTCCTGGTCGAAGACGATGGTCGGGCCGAGGTCGACGCGCTTCTTGAGCGCGCGGCGGGGCTCCTCGGTCCGCGCATGGGGCGCGCCATACTCGAAGGCGTAGTCCTGCAGCTTGCACTCGCCGGCCTGGTCGCAGATCGGACAGTCGAGCGGATGGTTGACGAGCAGCAGCTCCATCACGCCTTCGCGCGCTTTCTTGACGCGATCGTTCTTCGTGTGGATGACCATGCCATCCTTCACGGGCGTGTTGCATCCGACCTGGAGCTTGGGAAACCCCTCGACCTCCACCTGACACAGCCGACACGAGCCGTCGATGCTGAGCTTCGGGTGCCAGCAGTAGTGCGGGACGTCGACGCCGTTCATCAGCAGGCCGAGGTCGTCGAGCGCCTGAAGGATCGTGCGCCCGTCGGAAACCTCGTACCCGACTCCGTCGATCGTGACCTTCGCCATCTACAGCTCGAAGCTCTCGGGGAACGGGCACTTGCGATGCGTCACGTGAAGCTCGAAGTCCTCGCGGAAGTGACGCAGCATGCCCTGCACGGGCCAGGCCGCAGCGTCGGCGAACGCGCAGATCGTCGCGCCCTCCATCTTGCCCGTGATGTCCGCCAGGATCTCGATGTCCTCGAGAGAGCCCGCCCCTCGCTCGATGCGGGTCACCAGCTTGTGGAGCCAGCCGGTGCCCTCTCGGCACTGGGTACACTGGCCGCACGACTCGTCGCGGAAGAAGTACGTGATGACACAGCTCGCCCGGACCATGCAGGTGGTGTCGTCCATCACCATGATGCCACCGGTGCCGAGCATGGTCTTGCGCTCGCGCAAGAACTCGTTCGCCATCGGAACGTCGAGCTGGCCGGCGGGGAGCACCGGCATCGAGACGCCGCCGGGGATCACTCCCTTCACCTTGCGGCCGTTGCGGACGCCTCCGGCGTGCTCGAAGACGATCTCGTCGAGTCGCGTGCCGAGAGGGAGCTCGAAGAGCCCCGGCCGAGCAACGTGGCCCGAGACGCCGAAGATCGTCGTTCCCGGGCTCTTCTCGGTGCCGAAGCCACGGAACCACTCGGGCCCCTTGGAGATGATGTGCGGGACGTGGCTGAACGACTCGACGTTGTTGACGGTGGTCGGCATCCCGAACGCGCCGTACTGGGCGGGGAACGGCGGCTTCTTGCGGGGCTGGCCCTTCTTGCCCTCGAGCGATTCGAGCAGGCCGGTCTCCTCGCCGCAGATGTACGCACCGGCCCCCATCGTGAGCACGACGTCGTGGTGGAAGCCCGTTCCGAGGCAGCTCGCGCCGAAGATCCCTGCGGCGTAGCACTCCTCGATGGCGCGGCGAACCGCGGCCCCCGGCGCAGCGTACTCGCCACGGCAGTAGATGAAGGTCTTCTCGGCCTGCATCGCGAAGGCGCCGATCAGGATGCCCTCGAGCATCTGGTGCGCGCCGCGCTCGAGGAGGATCCGGTCCTTGAACGAGCCCGGCTCCGACTCGTCGGCATTGCACGCGATGTAGCGAGGCCTGTCGTTGCCCTTGGGCATGAACGACCACTTCATCCCGGTCGGGAAGCCGGCGCCGCCCCGGCCCTGGAGCCCGGACGACTTGACGGTCTCGACCACCTCGTCGGGAGTCATCGTCGTGAGCGCCTTGCGAGCGGCCTCCCACCCTCCGCGCTTGCGGTAACCCTCGAGGGTATTGAACGAGTCGTCGCCGAAGTGCTCGGTCAGATAGCCGGTGACGTAGGGGACGCGAAGGCCCATGGCGTCACTCGAGCGCGTCGACGATTTCCTTCGCCGACGAGAGATCGAGGTTTTCGTGGTACGTCTCGTCCACGCGAATCATCGGCGAGTAGCCGCAGGCGCCGAGACACTCTTCGTGAGCGAGGGTGATGCGACCATCGGGAGTCGTCTGGCCGGCCTCGACGCCCAGGTGCGCTTCGAGCCCGCGCAGCAGATCGCGCGCGCCGCGCAGCGAGCACGGCAGGTTGGTGCAGACGTGGACGTGGTGCCGGCCCTGGGGCCGGTCGTAGAACATGTTGTAGAAGCTGACCACTTCCATCACGTCGACCGGCGCGATGTCGAAGATCGCAGCGAGTTCCTGGGCGGTCTCGAGCGAGATCCAGCCCTTCTCCTTCTGGACGAGGTGGAGCGCAGGCAACAGGCCCCCGCGCCGCTGGGGATATTTCGCGGCTTCGGCCTCGATCTTCGCGCGGGTTTCCTGGGAGATCACCATTCGAGGGCGCCCTTCTGCCATTCATAGACGAGGCCCACGACGAGCGGGACGGTGAAGATCGACATGGCGCTGAAGCCGAACCAGCCGAGCTCCTGGAACAGCGCTCCCCACGCGTAGAAGAAGACGGCCTCGACGTCGAAGACCACGAACAGGATCGCGACCAGGTAGAACTTGACGGCGTAGCGCTGCCGCGGCGAGACGATCTGGCGCTCGCCACACTCGAAGGGCTCCTGCTTCTCTGCGAACTCACGGACGCGGCCGCCGAGCAGGCGGTGCGCGACGCGGAGCACGGCGGCGACGAACAGGGCGAGGGCGAGGGCGACCAGGACCCCGGTGTACTGGGCGAGCATGCGGCCCTTTCTCGAGTGCCGTCGGGGCGGGGGTTCGAAAGCGCCGGCACCGTAGCCAGGGCCCCCCCCAGCGTCAAGAAAACGTTGGCCGGTTGAGGGTGTAGACTGCGGACATGAGTTCGCGCGTCGCCGTTCTCGGCGCTGGAAGCTTTGGCACCTGTCTCGCGATCCTCTGCGCGAGGGGGCACGACGTCACGCTCTGGGCGCGCGACCCCGCGCTCGCTGCGACGATCAATCAGGACCGGAAAAATCCCCGTTATCTGCAAGACGCCGTGGTGCCGCCCGGAGTCCGTGCGACCGCCGACCTCGGCGACGCGCTCGACGGCCGCGAGATCGTGATCTGCGCCGTCCCGAGCAAGGGCGTACGGACGGTGATGGGCGAGGCCGGTCGGCTGCTCGCTCCGGGCGCCATCGTCGTCTCCACCATCAAGGGCATCGAGCCCGGGAGCGGCTTCACGATGCACCAGGTGCTCGAAGACGAGCTGCCAGACGGGCGTCACGCCCGGATCGTCTGCCTCTCGGGCCCTTCCTTCGCGCGAGAGGTCGCGGCAGGGAGGCCCACGGTGGTGACCGTTGCGTGCCGCGAGGAGGCTCACGCCGTCACCGTCCGCGACGCGCTCTCCTGCCCCTGGTTCCGCTGCTATTCGAGCACGGACGTGGTGGGGGTCGAGCTCGGGGGCGCCCTCAAGAACGTAATCGCCCTCGCGGTGGGAATCTCCGACGGTCTCGGACTCGGCCACAACGCCCGGGCAGCCCTCATGACCCGCGGCCTCGCGGAGATCACGCGGCTGGGCGTGCGCCTCGGCGCCAACCCGCTCACCTTCCTCGGCCTCTCCGGTATGGGCGACCTGGTCCTGACCTGCACCGGCGATCTTTCCCGGAACCGCAGCGTAGGGCTCGAGCTCGGAAAGGGGCGCCGACTCGAGGAGATCCTCTCCGGGATGTCCGAGGTGGCGGAGGGAGTGCGTACGACCCACGCGGCCTGCGATCTGGCCGCCCGGGTCGGCGTCGAGCTCCCGATCGCAGAGATGGTCCGGGAGGTGCTGGACGGGAAGCTCCCTCCTGCCGCGGGCGTCGAGCGGCTGATGACCCGCCGGCTCAATAGCGAGACCGTTTGAGCCGAGGCGCCTCCTCAGGCCGCCTCGGGATGGGCGGCATGATCTTGCGAACAGGTTCGCAAGATCCCTGATGTAGTGGCCGCTCGCCCCCTTGACGGCCGCAGCGGTTTTCTCCACAATTGAACGCGAAAACGATTTTCATTTTCATGGACACCGGACGAGCCGACATCGAATCAGGGGCCGCCACGTTGGCCGCCCTGCCCGTGGGCGGACGAGGCCTCATCGCTGAAGTCCGTGCGGGAGATGCCGTCGGGGATCGCCTCCTCGACCTCGGCCTCGTGCCCGGCACGTCGGTGCTGGTGTTGCGGCGCGCTCCGCTCGGAGACCCGAGCGTCTACGAACTGCGCGGCTACCAGCTGTGCCTGCGCCGCAGCGAGGCCGAACGCGTGTCGGTAAGGCCGATCCCGTGAAGGGCGCGGCGCTCGCCGCGCCCCAGCCCCTCCGACTCGGCCTCGTCGGAAGCCCCAACGGCGGGAAGACCACCCTCTTCAACGCACTCACCGGCCTGCGCGCAAAGGTCGGCAACTACGCAGGCGTGACCGTCGAGCGGCGAGAGGGAGAGGCCACCCTCGAAGGACGCCGGGCGGTGGTGATCGACCTTCCCGGAACCTATAGCCTCACTCCCATCGGCCCCGACGAGGCCGTGGTGCTGCGCGTACTCTCCGGCGAGATCGCAGGTGTCGAGCCGCCCGATGCGCTCGTCGTCGTGGCCGACGCCTGTACGCTCGAGCGCTCGCTCCTCCTGGTGGCCCAGGTCTTGCGGATCGGTCTGCCCTCGTGCCTGGTGCTGACCATGGTGGACGAGCTCGTCGCGCGCGGTGGCTCGCTCGACATCGAGCGCCTCGAGCGCTGCCTGGGAATCCCCGTGCTCGGCGTCGTCGGTCACCGCGGCGTAGGCGTCGACTCGCTGCGCAGGCTCCTCGGCCGACCCGAGGAGTGGACGCGCCCCGTGTTGCTGCCACCCGTCTCCGCGCAGGAGCGAGCCGGCTGGGCGGCGTCCGTCCTCGACAGCGTCCTGCACGACCGGCCTGGAAGAAGCCGGATTACCCACGCCATCGACCGCGTCGTCCTCCATCCCGTCGCGGGCACGGTCATCTTCGCGCTGATGATGGTCGCCTTCTTCCAGCTCATCTTCGCCTGGGCGCAGCCCGCCATGGACCTTCTCGACACGCTCATGGCCGGCGCCGCCAGCTCCCTTGCAGGACGACTTCCCGAGGGCTGGCTCTCCGACCTCCTCACCCAGGGCGTCATCGGCGGCGTGGGCTCGGTGCTGGTCTTCCTGCCACAGATCCTCCTGCTCTTCTCGCTGCTCTACCTCCTCGATGACCTCGGCTACATGGCGCGCGCGGCCTTCGTGATCGACCGCCTCATGGGGCGCATCGGCCTCGAAGGGCGCTGCTTCGTGTCGCTCCTCTCCTCCTATGCCTGCGCAGTGCCGGGGATCATGGCCACGCGGACGATTCCATCACCCCGAAACCGCTTGGTGACGATCCTCGTCGCACCGCTCATGACCTGCTCGGCCCGTCTCCCGGTCTATGCGCTGCTGATCGGTGCCTTCGTCCCCGACCGCAGCGTTCTCGGCTTCCTCAACCTCCAGGGGCTCGTCCTGCTCGGCCTCTACCTGATCGGCGGCTTCTCCGCCCTTGCCGTCGCCGCGATCCTGAAGAAGACGATCCTCGCGGGAGAGGGTCTCCCGTTCTTCATGGAGCTCCCGCCCTACCGCATGCCGACGTTCCGGCTCTGGGTGTCGCAGGTCTGGGGCAGCGCAAGGGCCTTCCTGCGGCGCGCGGGGACGATCATCCTCGCCGTCTCGATCCTTCTCTGGGCGAGCCTCAACTTTCCGCGCGCCGAGGCGCCCCCGGAGCTCTCTCCCGAGGAGGCCGGGCGCCACCAGATCGAGAACAGCATCGCCGGGCGCGTCGGCCACGCCATCGAGCCGGCGATCGCGCCCCTTGGCTTCGACTGGAAGATCGGCGTCGGCCTGGTGGCGAGCCTCGCAGCGCGCGAGGTGATCGTCTCCACCATGGCGCAGATCTACGCCGCCAGCGACGAAGGCGGATCGCTCCGCGAGGCGATCCTTGGCGACGTCGATCCGCGGACGGGAAAGCCGCTGTTCACGCCGGCCACCGTGGCGGCGCTGCTCGTCTTCTTCGTCTTCGCGCTCCAGTGTACGTCGACCCTTGCGGTGATGCGCCGCGAGACGAACTCGTGGCGCTGGCCCGCCTTCGCTTTCGTCTATCTCCTCGCCCTCGCCTGGGGAGCGAGCTTCGCCACGCATCGGATCGTGACGGCCCTCGGCGGCGGCACGTAGGCCGCCGGAGGCTCAGGAGCCCCGCGCCTCGAGCCAGGGAGGCGCGCCCGGCGCATACGCGGAAGTCGCCGATCCGGCGGATTCGCAGAGCGTCACGAAGAGAACGCCGGCTGCGGGTTCGGGAAGCGCAGCCCCTTGCACGCTCGCCACGAAGCGCCCCTCCCGGATCCAGCCGAGGAGATGCCCCACGCGCGGAGCCTCGGCCGACTCGACGAGCACCGCGCGGCCGTCCTCGAACCGGTCGATCCAGCCTGCGATGGGCTCACCGCGGCCCATGTCCGCGGCACCGAGCCGGCCGCGGGCCGGCTTGCTCGACCAGATGGCGGCACGGCCCGGTCCGAGCCGCTCCTCGGCCCATCGCGCAACGATCTGGTCGACATCGTGATTGCCAGTCCACGCGATCACCCGCCCGGTGTCGGCTGGCAGCCCGACATCGTCCATCCAGCGCGCGTCGGTGGCATCGCCCTCGAGCGCGACCACCTCCGATCGACTTGCCTCCGCCACCCTCGCGTCGTTGCTGTCGATGATCCTCGAGCCGACGCCATGCACCGAGAGGAGCTTCGCCAGCGCCACGCTCAGCGGGTGGGCACCCACCAGGAGCACGGCGGCTCCCTCACCCGCCTGGACGCGCAGCCCCCATGCCAGGAGAGGGGAGAAGGCGCTCGCGAGTACGACGCTGCCGGCGATCACGACGAACATCACCAGCTCGAGCCGCGGCGCATCGCTCTCGAGGCCGGCGACCCACCGCGCTAGCGCTCCGCCCTCGAGACCCGCTCCGAGCGAAAGCAGCTCGCCGGCGGCAACCGTCGCGACCGAGAGTGCGACGATCCCGCGCGGCGCGAAGGTGCCCGCGAACCAGCGCTCGCGCGCCGTCAGCTTCGACCTCCAGGTCGACACCCAGACCGAGACGGGGCGGACGCCGAAGATCAGTACCCCAACGAATGCGGCTTCTCGCCACGAGAGCGACGCGATCTGTGCCACTTCGAATCGCGAGGCCAGCAGGACGAAGAGCGTCCCCACCAGGACGACGGCCAGGAGCTCCTTGAAGGCGCGGAGCTCCGTCGCGCCGAGGATCTTGGCCCGCGCCATGAGTACGCCGCAGATCGTCACGGCGACGAGGCCGCCCTCGGGAGTGACCGCCTCGCCGACGCCCACGCTCGTCATACATAGGCCAACCGCGAGAAGGTTCAGCAGGTGAGGCTCGGGCCTGCCCGCGCGACCGATGGCCGTGAGCAGCCAGAACCCACTTGCGCCCATCACTACGCCGACGCCGGCGCCTCCGAGGAACGTCTTCGCGAACAGCCACATCCCTTCTCCGGCGAGGCCGACGTGGGCGCCGCTGAGCAGCGAGAGACGCAGCACCTCGAGGGTCGTGACGGTCGCGACGACGCCGACGGGGTCGATGAGGATCGCCTCGGCGGCCAGAACCGTGTGCAGCGGCGGGGTCACGCGAACCAACCGCAGGATGGGCTGTACGACGGTCGGACCCGTCACGATCAACGCTGCCCCGAGAAGGATCGAGAGCGGACCGGACATGCCGAGCAGGAGATGCGCCGCGGCCGCGGCGCCGCCCCACGTGAGCGCAGCACCCACCGTGAGCAGACCCCAGACTGCCCGCGGCGCGCGGCTCAGCTCTTCGCGATTCAGGTGGAGCGCCCCTTCGAAGATGAGCAGGCCGATGGCCACCGTGATGAAGCCGGTGAGAGAGCGCCCCATCGATGCGCCATCGACGACGCCGAGCCCGGAAGTCCCGAGACCGAGCCCGGTGAGCAGCAGCGGAAGCAGAGCCGGAATCCGTACGCGCTGGCAGGCCACCGAGACCAACGCGCTCACGCCGACCGAGAGGGCGATCGTCTGGGCCGCCGTGTCGGTCACCAGGCCTCCCGGGCGCGCTGCCTCGAAGGGGCGGCGGAACGTTCCGCGATCACGCCGTGTCTCTCCCCGCAGGCCGGAGCTCCAGGATCCGCAGCTCCGACGCAAAGGCATGCCGGTCGTCGTCCGTCCCGTCGAGCTCCCACCCCACGAGCCGGGCGACGCCCTGCAACGCTCGCGGATATCGCAGCGCGTAGACGGAGATCTCTCGCTCTGCTTCTAAAGGGGGTAGCACGCGAGCGCTGACCTCCCAGGATCGCCCTCCGGATTGGATCCGGGCTCGAGGCCGCACCAAGAGGTTCTGGTACCACGCCGATGCCTCTCCGAACCCCGACGAAACGAGGCAGGCCCCTGTCGACTCATCCCACCGGAGCACCTCGAGAACGGCATGACGGATACGCCCCGTCTTCCTCCCCATGTGCTCCAGCAACACGAAGCGCGTCCCGAGCAGGCGGCCGAGGCCGAGCCGGTAGAACACGATCGGAAGCCGATACGCCCAGCGCATCGCGCCGCGCGGCACGCGTACGGATCGCACTCTCGGCACGGGAGCCCTCCTCGACCTACACGATCGCCTGACGCGCAACCATCAGCAGCACCATCAGCAGCATCAGCACGGTCGCGGCAGCGCCGCCGGCGAGATAGACCGGAGAGAGTCTCGTGTACTCGGGCGGGAGCGGCATCCCGGAATCTGCAGCCGCTTCGGCCATGGCGAGCATCCGGTCTTCGAGGCGTACCGCCCAGAGCAGAAGCGCCGAGAGTACGGCGAAGAGAAGCAGTCCCACGAGGAGCCAACCCTCGAGCAGCGGTGTCCCGCGGACCCACGCCAGCGCAAGGCCCGTCGCAAGCAGCACGAAAGACGCCGGAACCAGCAGCAGGCGGTTGCTCCGGTGGACGAAGCGAAGCGCCGTCACGGCGGGGCGACTGCCCCCTCGGTCGCCGAGTGTCTTCGCGAGCCCGTTCGCGAACGACCCGCCTACGTACAGGCAGGCCGAGAGTACGTGGAGCGACTTGAGTACGAGGTACATCCACATCACGGCGCGTCTCCGCACCGGCGACGTTCTCGAGCACGCCGGCGCGCACGTTCGTCGGGAGCCCATGGCATGGCCGAGACGATGCGCTATGTTCCGATCATAGGCGTCTCCCTTGGACGACGCGCCAGCCCCGGGCAACGCCCGCCTGACCGCCCATCCACTCGACTCTGCCTTCTCGCTTCGCGCCGGAATCCGGCTCGGAGCGGGCATTCGATCGCCTGCATCCGGCAGCTGGACGTTCCAGCGGGGATGCGGCGGACAGGCGGCTCTTCTCCGTGTCGAAGGATGCGTGTCGGCCGCCCAAAGGACCCATTTCTTGAGCAAGAAGATCTATGTCGGAAATCTCCCCTTCTCCACCACGGACGCCGAGCTGCGAAGACTGTTCGAGCAGCACGGCACCGTTGATTCCGTGAACGTGATCATGGATCGCGAGACCGGTCGCCCCCGCGGCTTCGCCTTCGTCGAGATGAGTGATGCGGGCAGCGCTGCTGCCGCGATCTCGACGCTGAACGGCCGCGAGCTCGACGGGCGTTCCCTGCGCGTGAACGAGGCGCAGGATCGCGCCGCGGGCGGTGGGGGCGGCGGTGGCCGGGGAGGCTACGGCGGCGGCGGGGGTGGTGGCTACGGCGGCGGCGGGGGCGGCGGCTACGGCCGCGGTCGCTAGCACGTTTCTCCGCACGGGGACGGCGACCGATCGCCGTCCCCGTGCGGATTCTCGCCTGCCACCCGGAGGTCCCATGGCCGAGGGACGAACCCGCCTCGAGAGCCTTCGGAACCCCGAGAAGAACGGTTCGGCTGCCCCGGACTCGCAGCCGACGGCAAGCGGGCATCGATTCGGGCCCAATCTGGTGTGTTGCTGGTGCGGCATTTCGCATCGGCTGCATCATCGCGATCCCCATCCGTGCCCGCGGGACCCATCCGTGGATCCCGCGACGACGTCGCGCGCACGCTGACGGCGCAGCTCGGCGCGCGCAGCCCATGACGCGAGCACGGTGCGCTCGCGAGCCATCGGCGGTACGCTCGGTAGCCGCCCGACCAGGGCCACCGTCGGGGAGGTCCGATGGAACGCCGAACGGTCACGATCCACGGGAAGCAGATCGCCTACCGCACCGGTGGGCGCGGTCCGGTCGTCCTCCTCGTCCACGGCATGGCCGGCAGCTCGACGTCGTGGATACCGGTGCTGGAAGATCTGGCGCCCCACGTCACCTTCGTCGCGCCGGATCTGCCGGGCCACGGACGATCCGCGAAGCCGCGCGGTGACTATTCGCTCGGCGCCTACGCCAGCATCCTGCGCGACCTGCTCCTTGCGCTCGGGCACGACCGGGCGACCGTCGTGGGTCAGTCGCTGGGCGGCGGCATCGCCATGCAGCTCGCCTACCAGCACCCCGAGCGGTGCGAGCGCCTCGCGCTCGTGTGCGCCGGCGGCCTCGGTCAGGAGGTCATGCCGATCCTGCGCGCCCTCGCGGCGCCCGGAGCGGAGTACGTGCTGCCCATCGCGTGCCAGCGCGTCATCCGCTCGTCGGTCGAGACGGTCACGGGCTGGGCCGCGAAGATCGGGCTCCGGCCGGCGCCGGCCACCGTGGAGATGTGGCGCGCCTACACGTCGTTGATCGACCCGGAGACACGAGCCGCGTTCCTGCACACCCTTCGCGCGGTCGTCGATCTGAAGGGCCAACGCGTGAGCGCCCGCGACCGCCTCTACCTGGCGCAGCAGGTTCCGACCCTCATCGTCTGGGGCGAGGACGATCCGATCATTCCGGTTTCCCACGCCCACGAGGCGCATGCGGCCATGCCCGGAAGCCGCCTCGAGGTGATGCCGAAGCTCGGGCACTTCCCCCACTGCGAGGATCCGCGCCGGTTCTCGCGGACATTGCTCGACTTCATCGCCAGCTCCGAGCCGGCCACGATCGGCCACGACAGGCTGGCCCAGCTCCTGACGGCACCCGCGACCGTTTGAACGGTTGAGAAGGCGCGCGGACGCGCGGCCCTCGCCCTCGCACCCGGGTATGCTCCGCCCACTCTTCGAGGGGGCGTCGTGGGCGGGAGCATTCTCTCGATCTGTCTTGCGGCTCTCGCGGCCTGCGTCGCCTCGGCCGCTGCCGGCGCCTCCGACACCGGGCCTCCCGCGCGCTGCGGGGACCACGGAGCGATCGATGCGAGCCTGTTCCTCGTGGGAGACGCCGGCGCACCGCGGGAGCCCCGGGAGCCGCTGCTCGATGCCCTCGCCGGCGAGGCCGCTGTACGCAGCAACGCGCTCGGCGCTGAGCGCGTTGCGATCGTGCTGCTCGGCGACAACGTCTATCCCGCCGGCCTGCGCCCCCCGGACGATCCGGGCCGCCCGGAAGACGAGCGCCGCCTCCGCGCGCAGCTCGCTGCCGTCCAAAGGTCGGGGGCGCGTGGCTTCTTCGTTCCCGGAAACCACGACTGGAGCAACTCGGGACACGACGGCTGGGAGGCCGTCCTCCGGCAGGAGCGCTTCGTCGCGGACGGCGGTTCGCGTGTGATGCCCGGCGGTGGCTGTGCAGGCCCGCTGCCGATGCCGCTCGGGGCGCATCTCGAGCTGATCTTTCTCGACACCCAGTGGTGGCTCCATGATGGACCGCGGCCGAGCAATGCGTCCAGCGGCTGCGCCTTCACGAACGAGGCGGAGATCGAGAAGGCGCTGGGCGCTGCGCTCCGCAGCGCAGGCGATCGCCACGCGATCGTACTCGCGCACCATCCACTGCGTACCGGCGGGCCTCACGGCGGGAACTTCGGCTGGAAGGAGCACGTCTTCCCGCTCCGGGAGATCGACCGATCGCTGTGGATCCCGATTCCGGTGCTGGGATCGGTCCGCCACGTCGCGCGCATGCTGGGCGTCAGCCCGCAGGAGACGCCGTCGAGCACGTACCAGGCGATGATGACGTCGGTCGAGCGCGGGCTCTCGGCAGCACCGCCGCTGGTCTACGCAGCCGGTCACGATCACGGGCTCCAGGTGATCCGCGGTGGCGGCTTGCCTCGCTTCCACGTCGTGAGCGGTGGAGGTTCTCCACAGCAGATCACGTGGGCCTATCCCATCGAAGGGACTCTCTTCGCCGCCGCGACACCGGGCTACGCCCGGCTCGACTCCTTCGAGGACGGGGCCGTGGAGATCCGCATCCAGGAGGTCGGCGAAGACGGCGCGGCGCGTGAGGCGTTCTCGGCATGTCTCTCGCCGGCACGGTCTGCCGCGCCAGCTACGCTTCCTCGCAGGCCCAGGAGGAAGATCCGTGCGACTCGCCACGCGCCTCGCCGGCATCGAGCTGACCGATCCGGAGGGAGAGCGCGTCCGGCTCGGCACGCTCTGGCGTGATCATCCCGTCGTACTGGCCTTCATCCGCCACTTCGGCTGACTGTTCTGCCGCGAGCAGGTCGCGCAGTTGCGCGACGCGATCGGAGCCGTCCGCGAGCGCGGTGCGGAGCTGGTGATCGTCGGCAACGGAGTGCCTGCCTTCGCGAGGGCCTTCGCCGAAGACCTCGCTCTCGACGCTCCGCTGCTGGTCGATCCGGAGCTCCACGCCTACCGCGCCGCGGGCCTTCGCCGCGGCCGCGCGGCAGCGCTCTCCCCGCGCCTCGCGTTCAATGCGGTCCGCGCCCTGCGAGCAGGGCACCGCCAGCAGAGCGTACAGGGAGACGCGTGGCAGCTGGGCGGCGTATTCGTGATCCGCCCCAGCGGCGATGTCACCTTCGCGCACCGCAGCCGGGAGG
Organism: uncultured delta proteobacterium; assembly: GCA_963710635.1. Classification (GTDB taxonomy): domain Bacteria; phylum Myxococcota_A; class UBA9160; order UBA9160; family UBA9160; genus MYXO. Next base: position 854,325 of record CAVQAY010000001.1, on the reverse strand, counting down.
CGGGAGATCACGCGCCCGTGGGCGAGATCCTCGCAGCGCTCGACCCCGCTGCGCCCATTGCCGACGAGGAGGAGCCGCACAGCGGGCTGGCAGCCCTCGCCGGGAGGGCGCTCTCCTGGCTCGTCGATCCGACCGTCATCCTCTCCTTCGACCGCAGTGGCTTCCGGATCCACTCCCTCGGCTTCGATCCCGGCGATCTCGAAGTGACGCTCGCGGGACGCCGCGCGCTGGTCACCGGCGCCAACTCCGGAATCGGTTTCGAGACGGCCTTGGCCCTCGCTGACCTCGGCGCGGAGGTCGTGCTGCTGTGCCGCAGCGCGGCGCGCGGCGAGGCCGCCGCCGAGCGCATCCGCGAGGAGACGGGAAGCCGCCAGGTGAGGGTGCAGTCGTGCGACGTGTCGAGCCTCGCCTCGGTGCGCGCCGCGGCAGCGGCCGTCGGCGACGGCCCGGTCGACATCCTCGTCCACAATGCGGGCGTGCTGCCGGCGCAGCGCGGAGAGACGGAAGACGGCCTCGAGCTGACCTGGGCAACCCACGTCGCGGGGCCTCACCTGCTGACGCGGCTCCTGCAGCCGTCGCTCGAGCGATCGGGCGACGGACGCGTCATCTGGGTGTCTTCCGGAGGGATGTACACACGGCGTCTCACGCTCGCCGACCCGAACTGGAAGAAGCGTCCCTACGATGGGGTCGTCGCATACGCCGAGACCAAGCGCGCCCAGGTGGTTCTCAGCGAGCTCTGGGCCGAGCGCTTCCGCGACGCGGGTGTGACCGTGTGCGCGATGCACCCGGGCTGGGCCGATACGCCCGCCGTCGCGAGCTCGATTCCGAACTTCCATCGGCTGACGCGCGCCATCCTGCGAACGCCAGCCGAAGGGGCCGACACCGCCGTGTGGCTGGCGGCCGCACCACGAGAGCGGATCGAAAGCGGTCTCTTCTACTTCGACCGGCAGCCCCGGCGAACCCACCTGCTGCCGTGGACCCGCGAGACCGACTCCGACCGGAAGGCGCTGTGGCGCCGCTGCGAGCGCGACACCGCGGATCGCGAACCTCGCGTCCGGGCGAGGTCGACCGGCGGGGTCGCAGCCAAGTCGCCCCGCGGGGAAAACCGTGGGCTTGGCACGACGCCCCGCCTGGGCTAGCGAACCGGGCATGACGGTCCCCCGGCTCCTCCTCGCCCGCTCGATGCTCGTCCTGGCCGCCCTCTCCGCAGCCGGCTGCAGCGGCTATTCCCGGAACGTCCTCAGCGCCTCGGGTGAGAACAAGGTGCTGCTGCGGAGCGAGAAGACCCTCGGCGTCGTGGTGGAGAAGAACTACGACCACCCCGTCACCATCTCGGGCACCCGGCTCGCCCACGTACTCTCGCGGATCGACATCCGCACCGACGACGCCGACGCCAACTCGCGCAAGCCCGCCATTCCGGCCGACATCGTCTACGAGCTGGGCGAGAAGCTCTCGAATGCACTGGCCACGGCGTCGAAGGACGAGGAAGTCGTGGTGGTTGCAGCCCGGCGCGAGCGGAGCCTCGGCGTCTTCACCCACGACTACATCACCAGCTTCTCGGCCTACGTGAAGGGCGACATCCTGCATTTGCGCCTCTTCCATCTCGATTGGCAGCAGCCTCAGGGGGGAGCCCAGGCCAAGGTGCAGGAGCCCGAGCCCGACCGGCAGGTGATGCGGTTCCGGATCCTCCCGGGAGACGCCATGCAGCCCGAAGGGGCCCAGGGCGTGGCCGTCAGCTGGCGCGACCCGATCTTCCGCTCTCCGACGGCCGTACGCGTTACGCCTGCCGGCAAGATCGTGCGGCGGACGGTTCTCATGGAGTCCGAGGCGCCGGCGGAGGAGCCCGAGGACGAAGCGCCCCTCCCGTCCGTCACGAGCGGAAACCTCGAGCCCGCCCAGCTCCGCGCGCTGGCCGACCTCGAGGAGCTGCGACGCGACGGGAAGGTGAGCGAGGGCGATTACCAGACGCGCCGCGCGCTCATCCTCCGCGGCGACCCGGCGGCCGCCATCCTCGAGTAGCGGCGCCTACAACCAGCGCCGCACGCGCGCGCGAAACGCCCGGTAGTCATCACCGAGGGCGGCCTCGAGGTTGCGCTCCTCCATCGGGATGAAGCGCAGGCTCATCCAGATCGGGAACACCACTGCGGCAACGAAGAACGGCAACGTTCCCACCAGGAAGGCAACGCCCGTGAAGACCGTCGTGATGCCCAGGTACATCGGATTGCGGGTGAACCGGTAGGGACCCGCGACGACGAGCCGGCTCGGCTCGCCGTGGGGGATGACCGTCGTGCCGGCTCCCACGAACAGGCGCGCCGCCCAGAGCATGACTCCGAAGCCGACGAGGACGAGTGCTCCGCCGAGAGCGGGAAGGCGAACGCCCGGCATCCCCGGACGCGCGAGATGGACACCGATCGCTGCTGCCAGCAGCAGCAGCGCGACCACCGGCGGCAGTACGCGCGGTCGGCTCCCCCCGCCCGCCATCAGGCGAACACCCGCGGCTTGCGCGAGGCCCACGGCTGCGCCTCCTCCAGCTGCGCCGCCACCCGGAACAGGACGTCCTCGCGGGCGTAGGCTGCAACGAGCTGGACGCCGATCGGAAGGCCGGCTGCGTTCCACGAGAGCGGCAGCGAGATGGCGGGCTGGCCCGTGATGTTGAACGCAGAGGTAAAGACGGCGAAGGGCCCCGACCGGATCACCCCGGCGAGCGGGTTCGCGGCGGTCGACGTGAACTCGCCGAGCGGCGGCGGCGGCTCGGCCAGGGTTGGCGTCAGCAGCAGGTCGAATCCGTCGGCCCACCATTGCTGGACCCGCCTCGCGTACGCCTGGAGCCAGACGACCGACTCGATGTAGTGCGGCGCCGAGTACTTCCGGCCGATCTCGGCCATGGTCCAGTTGTGGATCTCCACGTCGCCAGCGCCGATGCTCCGCCCGGTCTTCGCGCTCCAGGCGTCGATGTCGCGCGCGGTCCAGCTCGCGAGCAGCGTCGTGAAGGGGCCGAAGACGCCGGGGTCGTCGAGGGCGGCCGGCGACGCCTCCTCGACGTGATGTCCAAGCGACTCGAGGAGCCTTGCGGCGTCGGTGGCTGCACGGACGCAGTCGGGATGGGTCGCGATGTTCGGGTTGCCCGTCCGGGTCCGGAGGCCGATGCGGAGCCTGTCCGGGCGCTGCGCCGACCTCGGCGGCGAAGGGACGAGCGGGCGGCGGTGCGTAGTACGGGTCGCCGAGCATCGGCCCTGCGGTCGCGTCGAGGATCGCCGCGCTGTCGCGCACGCTCCGCGTGACGACGTGATCGGCGACGAGCCCGGACCAGACCTCTCCCATCGCGGGGCCGACGGAGACACGGGCGCGTGTAGGCTTCAATCCCACGAGACCACACTCGCTCGCCGGGATCCGGATCGATCCGCCGCCGTCATTGGCATGAGCGGCGGGGACCATCCCCGAAGCCACCGCCGCGGCCGACCCGCCGCTCGATCCGCCGGTGGAGCGCGCGGGATCCCACGGGTTGCGTGAGGGACCGAATGCATCGGGCTCGGTCGCTCGTCACGCTCCCGAACTCGGGGGTGTTCGCCTTGCCGACGAAGACGAAGCCGGCCGCGCGGTAACGGGCTGCAAGGAAGGAGTCCTCCTTCTCGCACCAGCCGAGGTCGCGGAGCAGCTTCATCCCTGCGCAGTAGCGATCGCCGGCCGACCACACCCCGAGGTCCTTCAGCAGGAAGGGAACGCCCTGGAAGGGGCCCTTCGGCAGGTCGCGGGAGGCCGCGGCGGCGCGCGCCTTCTCGAAGAGCGGCGTGATCACCGCGTTGATCTCGGGATTCACCTTCTCGATGCGGTTGATGGCCGCATCGACGAGCTCGCGGGGAGATGTTTCGCCCTTGCGGACGAGGTCGGCCTGGGCCGTGGCGTCGAGTCGGGAGAGGTCGTGGCTCATGCCCGCACCCTAGGCTCCGCGACGACCGATCTCAAGGCCGGGCCTCGCCAAGGTACGGACCCGGGGCGCTCGGGGCGCCGCGGAGCGCGGCGGTCGGGGCCGGCAGCGTCCCCGGGAGGACGCTGCGAAAGTCCTCCTTCATGCTGACGACCACCCAGCCCCGCTCCCGGGCCTTCGCCAGCGCATCCTCGGCGCCCTCGGAGTAGGCGTACTCCCGCTCGGCATCGTCGTGGCGGAGCAGCAGCCCAAGATGAGGCCTTCCCGAATAGGCGGTGAACTCGAGCATCTCGATGTCGCCGTCGGAGTTCCCGAAGGCGAGGATCGGGCTGCGCCCGAGGATCCGGTCGAGGTTGACGGCCTTTCCGCCCCGATCGTTGGTCGGCAGCACGAAGTTCGGCTCTCGCATCAACACGGGGCCACGTCCGGAGAGCTCGAACCGCATCATCATGTCGCTACCGATGACGTTCTCCCGCGGAACCCCGTAGACCTCCTCGGAGAACGAGCGGATCATCTCGGGCCCCGCCGCAGAGCAGACGTAGACCTTGAAGCCGCGACTACGCAGGTAGGCCAGCAGCTCGAGCATCGGCTGGTAGACCGCCTGTGGGAAGCGAACGCCGAGCTCCGGGTGCTTCGCCTCGGCAAGGAATCGTTTGATGTCGTCGGCGTACTGCTTCTCGGTGATCCCTGCCGACGCGGCGAGCACGAGCTGCTCGAGATCCCGGAGGGAGAGGTTCGCCGGAGGGGATCCCTCGCCTTCGATCACGGCCTTGAACGGCGGCAGGTCCTTCCACTCCGGATGCATCGGCGCGAGGGCGCGGATCCGATCCACGACGAAGTGGAGCTGGAAGTAGAAAGGTTTCTCCACCAGGAGCGTGCCGTCGTTGTCGAACGCGGCGATGCGCTCGGCCGGCGGCACGTAGTCAGGCCCTCCGGGCTCGGTCACGGCGGCCACGAAGCGCAGGATCGCGCTGCGTGCCGGACCCTCCCTCCACGACGGCAGCGGATCGACGGCCCCGCCGGCGCTGGCACACGAGACCAGCAGCGCCAGCAGCAGCAGCAAGCACGCGCTCCAGGCCGCCTGGCTCGCTCGTCTCATCGCCCCCCTCGCGGCCGCTCGGGCCTCTCGCTCCGCGCACGCAGAGATTGGCGTCCCCGGCGCCGCGCCGGTAGTCTCCCGTTGCCTCGGGTTCGATCGAACAGGGATGGATTTCCGGCGCTTGCAGGCCCTCGGACCCGCCCGCCTCTCCGGCCCACCCGGAGTCGGGCTTCCGCCCGACGTGCTAAGCGCCACACACCGCGAGAGATGCCATGAGCGATGATCCCGGCAAGCCGGGGGTCTCGACCCGTGCCGTACACGGCGGGGAGCGCGCGCGCCCGGCCAGCGACGCCGTCACGACGCCGATCTTCCAGACGTCTACCTACTGGTTCCGCGACTCGGCCGAGCTGCGCGCCTACCAGGAAGGGCGGCTCACCCGGGATGAGTACGGGCGCTACGGCAACCCCACCTGGAGGGCCGTCGAGCGCAAGCTCGCCGAGCTGGAGGGTGCCGACGACGCAGTGCTCTTCGCATCGGGCATGTGCGCAGCGACGACCACCTTCCTGGCGCTCCTCCCCCGCGGTGGACACCTCATCGTCACCAGCGACTGCTACCGGAGGACCCGGCAGTTCTGCCGCGAGTACCTCTCGAAGCTCGACGTCGACACCACCGTGATCGAGCCTGCGAACGTCGAGAAGCTCGCGACAGCGATCCGTCCGGGATCGAACCTGTTCTTCACCGAGTCGCCGACGAACCCTTTCTTGCGGGTGATCGACGTGCCCGAGGCCGTCCGGGTCTGCCACGCCCACGGCGTACGGGTGGTGATCGACGGAACCTTCGCAACACCGATGAACCACCGCGCCCTGGCAGACGGCGCCGATCTGGTGCTGCACAGCGCAACCAAGTATCTGGGCGGCCACAACGACCTCCTGGCCGGCGCGGCAGCGGGCTCCCACGAGCTGATCGGCGAGCTGCGAAAGGCCGTCGGAATCCTCGGAGGCTGCACCGACTCCCACAGCGCCTACCTGCTCCTGCGCGGGATGAAGACCCTCGCCTTGCGGATGGCGCGCCACAACGAGACGGGCCTCCGGGTCGCCCAGATGCTGGAGGCGCACCCTCGCGTACGCCGGGTCTGGTATCCCGGCCTCGCGTCCCACCCCGACCATGCGACGGCCAGCCGCCTGATGGGTGGCTTCGGCGGCGTCGTCTCCTTCGAGCTCGATGCCGACCTCGAGGCCACCATGCGCTTCATCGACGGTTGCCGCATTCCGTACATCGCGCCCAGCCTCGGCGGCGTCGAATCGCTGATCGAGATGCCGGTGGTGATGTCCTACTGGGACCAGCCCCGCGAGGAGCGGCTGCGCCTCGGCATCACCGACTCGCTGGTGCGGCTCTCGTGCGGCATCGAGGATGCAGCCGACCTGCTCGCCGACCTCGAGCAGGCCCTCGCAGCGGTCTGACGCGAGCGCGGCATCACCACACGGCGAGAGAGCGAACGCCCGGGCCAGAAAAGGAACGCCCGGCCGACGCTGCTGCGTCGGCCGGGCGTTTGGTACGTCGGTACCCTCGGTGGCGTGTCTACGCTCGGTGCCCTCGGCGAAGCGCCGCCAGGCCCACCAGCGAGCTTCCCAGGAGGATCGCCGTGCCGGGCTCGGGAACCGGCACGATCGCCGTGTTCGCCACACCGAACTGGATGCCAGCGAGGCCCGAGATGCCGAAGCCGAACTCGACCAGCGCAGCGCCGTTGGCCGAGAAGCCGAGGCGCAGGGCGCTGGGGATGAGCGCGCTGCCCGGGATCGTCATGCAGGTGCCCGGAGGGCCGCCGTCGCAGGGCAGGATGTCGAAGATGTCGGCCGTGCCGCTCGCGGCGCCGATCGCGAAATCCGCGATCACCTGATTCGTGATCGTATTGATGACGAGGTTCGTGAGGTCGATGTCGGTACCCCCGGAACGAGAGCCGCAGCCCACTGCCGCTGTGCTCGATGGTTCCCGCAAAGGAGGTCGGGATGTCCACGTCGCCGCCGGTCACCGGCAGGAGAGCAAGGGTGACGCCGAGGGCCGGGGACGAGAAGAGTTCTGCCGCGCCGAGAGCCGACAGCGTCACGCCCGCGCCCGAAAGCGCCTGGGCCGAGGTGACGTCGATGAGCGTGTAGTCGCCCCCGATCGGAATCGCGTTCGCCGGCGTAGCCGAAACGGCCACCAGCAGACCTGCCGCAGCCAACAACGCCTTGGCGCCGATCCTCTTGATCTTTCGCATGGATCCTCCCGGCCGGTACGGGTGCCGGCCACAACGTGATTGCAGGGAGGAAGTGGGCGCCCGCGCGCGATGCGTGGCGAATGGGCCGAGAGCGATCCATGCGGCAAAACGGCAGGCGCGCAGCAACAACCACGCCATCCTTGCGGCCTGACACGGAAATGAGAAAGCACGGGCGCGCCAGTCGGGCGCTCCCGCTCGCGCGGGCGCTCTTGGTCGTCCCGTCTCCACGCCTGTCGCGATGTGCGCTTCGCGGCTCACCGCGTGCCGTTCAGGCTCGCGGCGTACCCGCCTGCCAGCGCTCGATCCGGCTGCGGAGCTGGCCCCGCCACCCCTCGCGATCGCTGGCGATCTCGATCCGCTCTGCCGCCGGCCACTCGCTGAGCGGCTCGAAGGCCGCCACGCTCGGGTCGAAGCGTTCGGGCCCTGCGTCGGACGGATCGCGACCGAGGGCGGCCCTCGTGGCGAGGCGCTGCATGGCGACGTCGCGGGCGCAGTGCGTACGGACCAACAACGTCGGCAACCCATGTGCAGACGCGAGCGCCCGCGCCGCGTCCCGGTGCCTGCGCCGCGACCAGGTGGCGTCGAGCACGACCGTCCGGCCCGACCCGATCACCGGAGCCGCGCGCTCGAGCAGGCCTTCGTAGACACGGTCGGTCGTCTCCGCTGCGTAGAGCGCGTCCTGGGCAGCGCCCCTCGGACGTGCAGTCGGAGCGAGCCCCGCGAGCTGCTTGCGGACGCGGTCCGATGCGATCACGACGCCGCAGGCGACATCCGCAATCTCCTTCGCCGCCGTGCTCTTGCCGGTTCCGACTGCGCCGCACACGAGGATGAGAGCGCCCGGCGCCCGCTCGCGCAGAGCGTCCCGAGCGAGCGTCAGATGACGCGCCGCGCTCTCCGCCGCTCGCCTGCGCTGCGCCGCGCCGATCTCGGGCTCCGAGGCCGCGATCGCGGCCACCTTGGCCCGCACCGCTGCGCGGTAGCCGATGAAGTAGTCGACCACCCGGTACAGGTCGAAGTCGTCACTCTCCCGCGCATGGATTCGGAGGAATCGCTCGGCGAGGGCAAAGCGCCCGCGGTAGCGGAGGTCCATGGCGAGGAACGCCACTTCCGACGCGGAGTCGATCTGGCGCAGCTCATCGCTGAACTCGATGCAGTCGATGAGGATCGGGTCCGAATCGTCCTCTTCGAAGAAGATGTGCTGCAGGTGGAGATCTCCGTGCGCGTCGACGGCGCACCCCGCGAGACGGCGCGCCTCGAAGCGCGCCGCCTCGCGATCGAGAAACCGGCTGGACGCGTCACGCGTCTCGGCGACGAGCGCGGGCGGAATCCCGCCCGCGCCGCCCGCCAGCCGCTCGAAGTTCGCCTCGACAGGCCTTCGGATCCGCTCGAGCCACTCGGCGGGCGAGAACGGAGCCGGGCGGCCGAGACCGTGGAGCGCGTGGAAGCGCGCGACGACGACCGCCACGCGGTCGATCTGCTCCTCCGAGAGCGCGCCGCGCTCGAGGAGCGACAAGGCATCTCTCCCTGCAGGAAGCCTGCGCATCACGACGCAGTGCTCGGCGCTCGGGCATGAGGTCTGCGGCCGCCGCCCTCTCGCGGACCGGCCCGACGCGGAAGCTCCCGTGCGCCGACTCGATGGGCGCGACGCCGAGGTAGACGTCGGGTGCGAGCCTCCGATTGAGCGACACCTCTCGCAGACAGTCGGCGTTGCGCTCTGCCCGGGTCGCGAAGCAGAGGAAGCCGAGATCGACCGCCTTGCGCAGCTTGTAGACCCGCTTCGCGGTGAGGAAGACATGGGAGATGTGGGTCTGGACGTGCTCGACGCCTCGCGCAGCATCTTCGTCGAGCGGGTACGCGCCGGGCCGGCGAGAGCGCCTCGGCAAGCGCTTCGTCGAGGGGCTCGATCATCCCGCGCGCAGATGTGCGGCCCGGGCGGCGCGCAGGCGCTCGAAATCCTCGTCGGCATGGTACGACGACCGGGTGAGCGGGGAAGAGGAGACCATGAGGAATCCCCGCGCGAGCGCCTTCTCCCGCAGCGAATCGAACTCGTCCGGCGGCACGTAGCGCGCCACCGCGATGTGCCGAAGCGTCGGCTGGAGGTACTGCCCGAGCGTCAGGAAGTCGACGCCGTGGACGCGCAGGTCGTCCATCACCGAGAGAACCTCGCTCTCGTCTTCGCCGAGCCCGAGCATGAGGCCCGACTTCGTGAAGACCGCCGGATCGGCGTCCTTCACCCGCGCCAGGAGGCCGAGCGAGTGCGCATAGTCGGCGGCGGGCCGCACGCTCCGGTAGAGGCGCGGAACGGTCTCGATGTTGTGGTTGTAGACGTCCGGCCGCGCGGCGATCACGATCTCTGCGGCGCCTTCCTTGCGCAGGAAATCCGGAGTCAGCACCTCGACGGTCGTTCCCGGAGACGCCGCGCGGATGCTCTCGATGCAGCGCGCGAAATGTCCCGCTCCGCCGTCCGGCAGGTCGTCGCGATCGACCGAGGTCACGACGACGTGCCGGAGGCCGAGCTCCTTCACCGCAGCGGCCACGCGCTCGGGCTCGCGCGGGTCGACGCTCTGGGGACGGCCCGTGTCGACGTTGCAGAACGCGCAGGCCCGGGTACAGACACTGCCGAGGATCATCACCGTGGCGTGCCGCCGCGACCAGCACTCGCCGAGATTCGGGCACGCCGCCTCTTCACAGACGGTGTGGAGCCGCTGGCCGCGCACCACCCCTCGGGTCTCCTCGACACCCGGCGAGAGCGGGACGCGAACGCGGAGCCAGGGCGGCTTTCGCTCCCTGGGTCTCTCGGGCTCGGGATAACGGGGTCGCGCCACGCGTTCCTCGGCGGTGGAGGCCGCCAGCGATCGAGGGTAGCGTGCCGGCCATGCCGCTTCCGCGCGCCCGGATCGTGACGCTGCTCGTGCTCGCGTTCCTGGCCGGCGCGGGCGCCACCATGATGCTCGGCAGGAGCGGCGGAGACGATCCGGCGTCTGCCTCATCGCCCCCGGAGCCCGCGCAGATCGCTCCGGTCGAGCCGCTTCCGGCGGCTCCGGCTGCCGGCACCCCCGAGGAGACTCCGGTCGCCGGAGATCCGCCGTCCGATCCCAATTCCGGAGCCGATCTCGCCCGCTCGCCGGAGCCCTCCGGAGTCGACCCGTCCGAGTCCTCCCAGGATGCTCTCGCGATGGCATGGGCACAGGTCGATCTCGACGCGGTCCGGGCGGCTCTCCCCGACAACCTCTATTGGACCACGTCCGTCCCGACGAGCGACCCGGCCGTGATCGAAGCCCGCGCCCAGGAGAAGGCGCGCTGGAACGAGGCCTGGGGGAAGGTGCTCTCCAACACCGCGACGCACGAGGAGATCCACACGTACTACGCCCACCGGCAACGGGTTTCCGAGGACGCGATCGCCTTCGCCAACTATCTCTTGAACCACTACTCGGCCGTGATCCCCGAGCGCGACCAGGGCCTCCTCGAGCTGTCGGTGAGGCTCCACCTGGCGCGGCTCGAGGAGATCCCCCGCCAGATCACCGACGCCCTCGAACGCGCCGAGGCCCACGCCGCGACCCGCGCCGCCTGGCTCGAGCAGCAGGCGGCCTTCGCCGCGGGCGACGCCGCGGAGGCTCCGGCCGGAGCCGGCGGCGCCGCGGCACCCGACACCCGGCGCTGACGCCTCCTCGCAAATTCACTTGAGTTGCCCCCTCGCGGCATGGTACGCAGGCGCTGCGCCGCACCCGTGGGGGGAGAGCCGCGGCGCATGGCCGACCCACACCCAGCAGGGGACACCACTCGAGGAGAGGTAGATGCGCGCCCGCACGGTCTCGAACACGTTCCGTCTGCGAGCCCTCGCCATCGGCGCCATTGCGGCAGCCGCCGCAGGGGCCGCCTTCGCCATCGGAATCGAAGACGTCGTCGATGGCGGCAACAGCTACGCGTGGCAACGCGTCGAGCTGCCCGGCACCACGTGCAGCGACGGCTCCCAGTACCGCTTCTGGTACTACGACTCGCCCACCTCGAACAACATGCTGATCTCCTTCGAGGGCGGAGGCGCCTGCTGGGACTACCCCTCCTGCAGCGGGCAGACGGGCATCCTCGGCGCCGCCAACCCGAACGGCATCCCCGTCGACTACATCACGGGGTTCAAGGCCGAGTACGTCTCGCCGCTCGTGAACGGCGCCGACCCCGGCATCCCCGGCCGCCCCAAGAAGAACATCGCAACCAACGGCTACGACGTGGTCTACATGCCCTACTGCACGGGCGACACCCACGTCGGCAACAACGTCGTCACCTACACCGACCCGACGGGGCAGAACCCGCCGATCGTCTTCCGGCACGTGGGCTACCAGAACACCGTCGCCGCTCTCAACTACCTCCGCACCCGCTTCCCGAGCATCAACAAGCTGCGTGGTGACGGGCTTCAGCGCAGGTGGCGTCGCGACGAGCGCCGTCTACTACCAGGCGCGACGCACGCTCCTTCCCGGCCAAGGGCTACCTGCTGAACGACTCCGGCCCGATCTTCCCGGCGCCGACCTCGAGCTACAACTCGAAGCCGCTCCATACGCTCATCACCCAGCAGTGGGCGCTCCAGACGCTCTACGGCCAGCTCCCGGCGAGCTTCAACCAGAACGACTTCGGGAGCATCAACGCCATGGTGGCGACGCAGTTCCCGACGGACCAGCTCGCCTACACCGGCTACTCGAGCGACTACAACTTCTCGCGCTTCTCCTACGAGCGCTTCTACCCGGGGATCACCGAGAGCGGCATCCTCACCAAGTGGCGCCAGGACCAGACCAACCTCATCAACCAGATCAAGAACTATTCCAACTGCAGCTACCACGTACCGTGGCACCGCCCGATCAACGACAGCCACTGCACGGCGATCATCACCTTCATCGGCAGCCACGCCTGCCCGACCATCCGCAAGAAGAAGCTGGTACGAGGCGCTCGAATGGCCGTGGACGCAGACCTGGAAGTGCCCGAGCAACTTCACGCCCTTCGAGACCTTCCTGGCGCGGTGGCTCAACGAGAACCGGCAGCAGCGGATCGTCGAGCCGCAGAACAACTACAACAACGAAGACCCGGGGATGCAGATCGTCGCGCCGCTGATCAACGACGCCCTCGCAGGCGCCTAGTCGGGGAGCGCCGAATCCTCGGTCGCGGCCGGCCTCCGGCGTGGGCGGTGCTCGCCGCCCTCGCCCTGGCCGGCTGCGACCCGGGACCGCCGAGCAGCAGCTCGCGGACCTCGGCCGCCGCCGAAGCCGGCGCGTCGAGGTCGGCCCCGAAACCGAGCATCCCTCTCGGCCCCCACGAGCCGCGCAAGCCGCAGACCTTCACCCTCGAGCAGCGCCTGCTCGACGCGGCGCGCCGGGGAGACCAGACGACCCTCGAGCGCGCACTCGAGCTCGGCGCTTCGCTCGGTGCCCGCGACGAGCTCCAGCGCTCGGCGCTGATCCTGGCGGCGCGCGACGCCGGCAGCGTCCAGATGGTCCGGTTCCTCCACGCCCGGGGCGCCGGCCTCGACGAGGCGGACATCCAGGGCCGGACGGCGCTCAGCTTCGCGGCGGAGGCCGGCCGGATCGACCTCGTCGAGATGCTCCTCGCCGGCGGCGCCGCTGCGGATCGGGCCGATGGCGAGGGCCGAACACCCCTCTTCCACGCGACGCTCACCGACCAGCAGGCGATCGTGCGCCTCCTCATCACCCGCGGCGCCAGCGTCAACACCCGCGACCGCTTCGGCGACACGCCGCTCCTGGTCGCGTGCGCGAAGGGTCATGGCGGCATGGCGGCCCTCCTGCTCGAGCATGGCGCCGACCCCTCGATCCGCGACCAGGAGGGCCGGACCATCCGCGAGCGGAGCGCTCCGGGCGCCCAGGTGTGCCAGGGCCTCGGCCCGGCGTAGGGACCATGTAAGCTGACGTCGTCCAGGCCCGTTCCACAGAGGTTCCGGTGACGAGATCCGTGAGATCCGGTGGATGAGTCATGTCCCTCCCTCTCTGGGACCGCCCACGTTCCTCGTGGGTGCCGAACGTTCGGGAACGACGCTCCTGCGGCTGATGCTCGACCATCACCCCGAGATCTCGTTCCAGTTCGAGTTCGAGCTCGCAGTCGACTTCATCCCCGACGAGGGCGGCTGGCCCGACGTGGCCGAGTACAGCCGGCGCATGAGCACGAACCGGGGCTTCCTGGACTCACGGTACGAGATCGATCCCGAGCTCGACTATCCCTCGCTGGTGCGCTCCTTCCTCGAGCAGAAGCGGCAACGCGACGCGAAGCCGCGGGTCGGTGCGACCGTACACCGCCACTTCGACCGCCTGCTCCGGGTATGGCCCGAGGCACGCTTCGTCCACATCTACCGCGACGGCCGCGACGTCGCTCGCTCGTGCATTGCGATGGGATGGGCGGGCAACGTCTGGACGGGAGTAGCGCGATGGATCGAGGCGGAGACCCTGTGGAAGGAGCTGCGCGCTCGCCTCTCCCCGGACCGCTACACCGAGGTGCGATACGAAACGCTCATCGCAGAGCCGGAATCGGTGCTGAGGGGCCTGTGCGACTTCATGGGCGTCCCCTTCGATCGGGCGATGTTCGACTACGCAAAGACGAGCACGTATGAAGCCCCGGACCCCCGACTGGCGTCGCAGTGGAAGAGGAGCCTCAGTCCCCGCGAAATCCAGCTCGTCGAATCGCGGATAGGCGACATGCTCGCGGAGCGTGGCTACGAGCCGAGCGGCCTGCCGCGGATCCGCGTCTCCGCTGCCGAGCGGGCCGCACTACGAATCCAGGATCGACTCTCGCGCGCAAGGAACCGCCTCGCCGACTACGGGCCGCGCCTTTTTCTCGAGAACGTCGTCGCCAAGCGTGTCGGAACGCAGGGTTGGCGAGACGACGTACAGCGCCGGATCAACGCCGTCGAGCTTCGGAAGCTGAAGTAGCCCAGTCGGCGCGTCCTCAGATGGGAGTTCGCCTACGCGGCCCTTCGACCCTCAGCCGCCTCCGGAGGTCCCCGTGACGAACCTCATCGGCAGCGGCGGTGAGCGGCGGCGGGCGCCCGGGTGACGCGCACGTTCTGCTTCGCGTCGGCGGCGGCCGGCGGCGCGCTCTACTTCCTCGGCTTCGTTGGGCATGGCATCTGGCCGCTGCTCTTCGTCTTCCTGGTGCCGCTGTGGTGGGCGCTCGATGCGGCGCAGCCACGGGGCGCTGGCTTCGCTGCGGCGCTCGGCCTCGTCTTCGGTGCGTCGGCCTATGCGGGAGGCTTCCCCTGGCTCTGGCGGATCACCGACGTCTTCCTCGGTGGAAACGTCGTACTGGGCGCAGGGGTGTGGCTCGCCTACGGGGCGTGGTTCGCGTCGGCCTTCGTCGCCTACGCGCTCGCCTACCACGTGCTGCGCAGCAGGAGCTGGCCGCCCGCCGTCGCGGGGATCGCTCCGCTCGTCGCGATCGAGTGGCTCCAGCCGCAGCTCCTCCCCGTCCATGCAGGGAGTGGCCTCCTCGCCGCGCCCGCGCTCATCCAGATCGCCGACCTCGGCGGGCCGCTCCTCCTCACCGGCTTCGTCGCGGCGCTGAACGTCGCCGCCTACGCGATCGCCGAGTGGCTGCGCGCCGAGCGAGCGCGCCCCGTTGCAGCCGCGGCGTCGGGGATCGCGCTCTTCACTCTCGCGCTCGGCTACGGCGCGCTACGAGCCCGCAGCGTCGAGGCCGCCATGCTCGCCGCCCCCGCCCTCGAGGTCGGAATCGTCCAAGCGAACCTCGGCCTTCTCGAGAAGCGTACCCAGGGCATCATCGGCCACGCGCGCCACCTCGAGCAGACGCGCGAAGTCCTCGCGGCAGGCCCTCTCGATCTCGTCGTCTGGCCCGAGACGGCCTACGTCCGGGGGCTTCGCCGTCCGCTGCCGATCTCGGGCGCGCTGGTTCGTGAGGACGTCCGGGTGCCGATTTTGTTTGGCGCCACGTCCGTGTGGGAAGAAGACGGACGGCGCCGCAAGTCGAACTCGGTGTTCTTGATCGGCGCCGACGGCGAGATCCGCGACGCCTACGACAAGAACATCCTCATCCCCCTCGCCGAGTACGTTCCATTCGAGGGCCTCGCTCCGCAGCTCGCTGCGCTGTTCCCGAACCTGCAGGAGTTCGAGGCGTCGTCCAAAGTGCCAGCGCTCCAGCTCGGTGCCTGGCGAATCTCGACACCGATCTGCTTCGAAGTGCTCCGCCAGGAGCTGGTGCGGCGGATGGTGCGCGAGTCGGACCCGCACCTTCTGGTGACCCTCGCCAACGACGCCTGGTTCGGAGACTCGGCCGCCCCGTGGCTCCACCTCTCCCTCGCGCGGCTTCGCGCGGTCGAGCACCGGCGTTATCTGGTGCGATCGACCAACAGCGGCGTCAGCGCGTTCATCGACCCCCTCGGCCGCATCGTGTCGCACACGGGGCTTCTCACGCGGGAGAGCCTGCGCGGGAGCGTGCGGCTACTCGAGATCCGCACGCTCTACACGAGGCTCGGAGACTGGCCGGGTCCCCTGGCCGCTCGCCGTCACGGCGGCGGCGTTCGTCACGAGACCCCGCCGGCGCCCGGCGGCGCCTTCGAGCTGCGAGTAGCAGCACACCGGCGCCACCTCGGGATCGAAGGACCCTCAGCTCGCTGCGGGCTCGGCAGACTCGGCGGGCCAATAGTCGCCGAGAAGGGTCTCGAGGCGGCGCGCGAAGGCCTCGAGGCGCTCGCGCGCCTCGCCTTCCTTCCCGTCCGCGAGAGGAGTGCTCACCCGAACCAGCGCGCCGTCCGCACGGCCGGTCGAGAGCCGGCCCGCCATGCGATCCGCCGTCTGGCTCACCCAGCCGAGCATGCCGGTCTTCCGGTAGGAGCGGTACCAGAAGAAGACCAGCTCCCGATAGGCGTCTTTCGACGCGACGTACTCGTTGGCATGGAGGTCCGTCGCCGGGTCGATGATCGAGACGCCCTCGCGCTCGATCGTCCATCCGTTTGCGGGGTAGCACAGGTCGGGGGTGTGCTCGGGGATGCCGCCCCGCTCGGTTCCGTAGTAGCTGACGAAGAGCCAGATGCGGGCGCCGTCGAGCCGCTGGTAGAGCCGCTGTACGTTGTGGTCCGCGCGCAGCATCGCTTCTTCCGGCGCCTCGAGGGGCACGTCTCTCCCATACCACTCGCCGATCTGCACCGGCAGCGCCGCCAGCGGCGCGGGGTCGACGCGAAGCGTCGGGCGGAGGGCGAGCATCCACGCGAAGGCTCCCGCTACGAGGAGCAGGGCGATGAGGAGCGCCGTCTGGAACCGATCAGTCACGCGGCCTCCGCCGCCGCCCGGCAAGGAAGACGAGCCCGGCAACGGCAACGACGAGAAAGACGCCGAAGGATAGCCATCCCTTCGCGAGGGCCGGCGAGCCCGCGGCAGCGAGCGCGAGGGCGATCGTCACCGCCAGCGCCTGCAGGGGGAACGCTGCGAGGCCCAAGAGGGCAGACCGGCGGAGCGCACGCCAGGTCCCAGGCCATTCGCCGAGCGCTGCGACCCAGCCGAGACCCGAGAGGAGCGCTGCGAGGGGAACGCCGCCGTCGACGGGAGCGAGGACGAGGCTTCCCCCGGCCGTCGTCGCCGCCGTTCCCACCACCGAGACCGGCACCGCAAGACCCACGATGGCCGCCGAAGCACGGAGCCACAGCCCCTCGAGCACCGGGCTCGGAATCGACTGCAACGAAGGTCGGCACCGGCACGGCCCAGAACGAGAGCGCCGCGACCCGCGGCGACGGGCGGCCGAGTGCCCGCGCGAGGCCGAAGACTCCGAGGGGAAGGGCGAGCCGCCCCCAGCGCGCGAAGCCCGCGCCGACCGCCATGCCCTGGAGCGCCAGCGCCACGAGCAGGAGCACGTACCCGTCACGCCGCGGCGCCGCGTGCGCCGGCTCGCTCCGCGCCCGCAGCACGAGGATCACCGCGAACAGGAGGCCGTAGCTCGCCCACGGGCGAAGCCGAAGGTGGCCGAAGAGGTCGAGCGCGAGAGGAGAGAACGCGACCAGGAACGCGCACCACACCAGCGCATCGGACCGCGTTGCCGCCGCCTCTGTGCTGCCGGACCCGGGGCTCGCCATTCGGCTCCTCATCGCAGATGGCCGGCGCCCTTCGGGAGCGCCGGATCGACGGAATCGCTTGCCAAGGGCGGCGGCTCCTGGAGTCGCAACAGCAGCCAGCCCTGGTCGTCTTCGTAGAGCACCGGAAACGATCGCTTCATCTCGGCGATGAAGGGTGCCGACTCGGGCTCGCGATGCATCCCGCTGGCGACGAACAAGGTGGCTCCCCGCTCCATCAGCTCATCGATGCGTTCGCGCTGCCAGTCGGGCGCCTGGAGCGTCCAGCCACGGAGGCCCGTGTAATGGTAGAGAACCGGGCTGAGATCGTTGCCGCCCTTGTGGATGCTGTACTGGCCGGCAGCGACCAGCCGGTCTCCCGGCTTCACGTGGCTGCGGATCTCATGGGAGACGGTCCACCCCTTGGCCCAGGCCGGGCGCTCCGGGTCTGCTTCGGGAAGCGGCGTGCGAAGATCGAAGAAGAGCAGGAGGCCGAGCGCGACCAGGGCCAGGAGACCCTGGCGCCGAGCCGGCAACATGTCTTGCACCGTACGCGTGAGCGTGCCGAGGGCAGCCGCCACCGACGAGAAATCCCACGGCTACGCAGGCCGACAGCGGCGGGATGAAGGCGAGCTGCCGGTACGGCGCGTCGAGGTGCCCTTCGGCGACGATCGCGCAGTAGAGGCCGATGGTGGCGAGGTAGACGAGGATCAGCCCGCCTTGCCGTAGCCAGACGAGCGCGCCGGCACCCAGCACCGCCACGAGCAGCTCGGCCCACCCGCTGAGCAGATGTGAGTGCATCCGCGAGAGCATCTCGCGGTGCCACGAGGCGCTCGTCAACATCGTCAGCGTCTGGAACTTGTCGTGGCCCCCGCCGAGAGAGCCTCCGAACACGCCGAAGACATCGATGGAGCTCGTCGCCAGATGGTAGGCATGGGAGAACCACAGGACGGGCAGCACCAGCGCCGCGACGACGTAGCCCGTGAAGCGACCGGCGGCGGCCGGCGTCGCCCCGAAGCGCCGCCAGACGAGGTAGGCCAGCGGGAGGCCCAGATAGAGCGGCTCCAGCTTGAGCGCCACGGCGAGCGAAAACGCGGCGCACGAAACAGCCGCGTCGCGCCATCGGCCGCCGTCCATCCACTGCGCCATGTGATGGATCGCGATGACGGAGCAGGCGAGCATCGGCGGCTCGGAGAACTGGAGATGACCGAAGGGGTGCCTCAGCCCCGCGAAGGCCGAGACGGCGGCCGCGAGCAGGCCGGCGGCGCTCCCGAGCTCCCGGCGGACCAAGAGGAACACGTAGACGGTG
The DNA here is from genome assembly GCA_963710635.1 of uncultured delta proteobacterium. Classification (GTDB taxonomy): domain Bacteria; phylum Myxococcota_A; class UBA9160; order UBA9160; family UBA9160; genus MYXO. Next base: position 835,750 of record CAVQAY010000001.1, on the reverse strand, counting down.
AGCACCAGGAACGAGACGAGGGTCGTTGCGCGTGCTGGCAACGGCTCGACGCCGAATGCTGCGTAAAGGAGCGCCGAGGCGTAGGGGACCAGCGGCAGCTCCATGGCGGTCGCGCGAGGCTCCTCGGCGGGCCACCCGATCTCGGGCGTCAGGAATTGGAATCCTCTCTCCAGGTAGCCCTGGGAGATCATCAGGTAGTCGATCTCCTTCCACTGTGTCCGGTCGAGGGCCGGGGCATCGATGCGGTCGAGCCGGACCACGAGCGTACACAGAACGATCAGCGCCAGGACGACGTGCTGTGCGCGGCGGGGGAGCAGGTCGTGCCCCAGCAGCTCGCGAAGCGACGTGCGGAGCGAGGGGACGAACGAGCGCGTGCGAGACGAGAGAGAAGCCACGTGAGACGGCCCCCGATCGGATCCCGAGGTCTGTTAGCCTAGCGGCTCCTCGCGATGAGGGTGGGCAGCGGCATGAGCACTCCCTCCGTCTCGCAGACGGAGCTCGCGGATTCGAGCACGGCCGGCGCGGCGCACCGCATCCGCTGGCTCGACCTCCTGCGTGCGGTGGCCGTCGCGTGGGTGTTCCTCAACCACCTCAGCGAGAGGATCTTCGGCTACCCGCAGATCGGCAACCCGGCGCGAGGCTGGCCACCCCTCGCCGATCGCATCCAGCAGCTCGCACCGCTCCCGGAGCCCGGTCTGCAGGGAATCGCGGCGAACCTTCTCCGCTACGTCGGCTGGGCCGGGGATCAAGGCGTCCAGCTCTTCCTGGTTGCCAGCGGCTTTGCCGTCACGTGGAGTCTCCTGCACCGCGGCGAAGGCGCCCGTCTCGACGTGGCGAGCTTCCTTCGCCGGCGAGGGGAACGCATCTACCCGGAGTGGTGGGCAGCGCACCTCGCCCTCATTGCCATGACCCTCGTGATCGGGAGCGGCATCAGCCCCTTCAGCGCCGACACCTGGCTCAGCATGGCGGGGATCCGGCTCACCCCAGGGCAGCTCTATTACGGGGTTCCAGCCTGGTGGTACGTCGGGCTCCAGCTCCAGCTCTATCTCGTGTACCCGCTGCTCTGGAGAGGTCTTCGTGCGTGGGGACCGGCGCGATTCCTCCTCGTGACGTGTGGTCTCGCCCTCGCAGTCCGTGCCTTCGGGATGCTCACCCTCGGCGGGTACCTCGATGCCTGGTCCCGCGGCGCGATCTTCGTAACGCGGCTCCCCGAGTTCGCGGTTGGAATCGCCCTCGCCGCCTGGACGGTCAAGGCTCCAGGAGCCGTCGACCGGCGCTTGCGGCGCGGAACGACGATCCTTTCCGCAGCGGCGCTCTACGCCGCCGGCACTGTGCTCGCGCTCTCCCTGTTCGGGATGGCGTTCGCTCCGTTCGTGCTCGGCGTTGCGCTCGTCGGCCTCCTCTACGCGCCGCTTCGCGCCATCGACGCCCGGGGCGGCCGCCTCGCTCGCGCGCTGCGTTTCACGGGGCGCCACTCCTACGCGCTCTATCTCGTCCACCAGCCGTGCATCACCGCCCTCGTTCCCGCCGGCGGAGGAGGCGAGACACTCGTCGTTCGCGCCGTGCTCTCGGTGCTCGCCACCCTGGTGGCGGCGCTCGTCCTGGAGCAAGCGGTTGCAGCCACACGCACCACTGTGCGCCGATGGCGGCGGCAGATCCCCCCGGCCGTGCTCGTGACGCGCCTTGCCGGCATCGCGGCGCTTCCCCTCCTCTTCGTCTATGCGGGCGAGTGGGCCGTTCGCCGCTTCGACCCTCAAGAAGTCTGGGGATGGGGAGAGAGGCCTTCCCTCGTCCCCGATCCGGACTTCGGCTGGAAGCTCGCCCCCGGCAAGACGACGCGGCTTCGCTGGGAGAGCTACGACTACGTCGTGAGCGCCAACTCGCTCGGCTTTCCCGGACCCGAGTTCTCCGTGGAGAAGCCGCCCGGAGCCTTCCGCATCCTCGTCACCGGAGACGCGTTCACCAGCGCCGAAGGCGTCGACACCGCCGATGCCTGGCCCCGCCAGCTCGAGCGTGACCTCGCCGCCTGCGAGCCCCTCGGCGACCGCATCGAGGTGCTCAACTTCGCCATCACCGGCTACGGCCCGAACCAGTATGCGGCCGTGCTGCGTCGCTATGTGCCGCTCTATCGCCCGGATCTCGTTCTCATCGGATTCTTCGCAAACGAGTACGACGACGTCGCCTCGAGCGACGAGGCCGTCTTGAAGTCGATCGGCTTCGGCCAGCGAGATTCCGACGGCTTCGCTGCGTGGATCCGCGCCGCGCATCTTCGCAGGTTTCTCGAAATGCGAGTCGTCGCTCCTCTTGCCGCCTGGTGGAACCGCGATCTCACGGAGCAGGCTGCCTTCTTCGGGTACCTTTCCGCACTCGAAACGGATCGAGAGCCGCTACTTCGCGCCCGCGCCTCGACGGTCGAAGAGCGGATCGAAGAGATCACTGCCGCCGGCGCGAAGGCCGGCGCCGCCACCTGGATCGTCATGATTCCGACACCGATTCAGGTCTGCGACCCGAAGGCCCTCCTCTACCTTCCTGCACACTTCGACCTCGCGAGCCGGCCGTCCATCGATCTCGATCAGCCCCAGCGGATCACCCGCGAGATCGCTGCACGGTTGCGGGTCGCAGCCCTCGACGTTCGTCCCGAGCTGAAGGCGCTCGAGGAGTGCCCCTTCCAGCCCCGGAATCTCCACCTGACGAGGGCAGGGCACTCGGCCGTGGCGGCGTCCCTGGCGGAGAGGATCTGCGACTGGAAGAGCTCCGGCGAAGTCGATCCAGGACGCCCCGGTGGCGAGTCGCTCGAGATCGGAGAGCCGATTCCTTGACTGCGACAGCTCTCACTACGCTGTGGAACCGGTGGTTTCCCGAACCCGCCTCGGTGCCGCGTTGCCCGTTTCCGGTCTGGCTGGCGCTCGGCGTGGGGATCGTCCTCCGATTCGCGTTCATCGGCGCCGAGCCTCTTCGCGGTGACGAGGGCTTCACGTTCCTCGCGGCAACGGATCCCGGAGGGCTCACGGGCCGCGTCGCGGGCGACCCTCATCCGTTCAGCTTCTATGCGATCTACCGGCTCGTTGCGCCCCTCGTCGTCACCAGCGACGGAGCGTTCAGGATTCCTTCCGCGATCGTTTCTTCGCTGACCCTCCTGCTGTGGCCCCTCACGCTTCGCCGGCTCGGGTTGGGGTCGGACGCGATCCGGTGGTGCGCGGTGCTGTTTGCAGCGCTTCCATTGAACGTGTACTACGCCCAGGAAGCCCGGGCCTACGCGCTCGTACAGCTCGCCGGCGTCGCCTGCGTCGCGCTCTACGCGCCCTTCTGGGGATCGGTCGGGAGGAGCCGGGCCGTCCTTCTCGCTGGTGCCGTCTGGCTATCGTCGCTCCTGGACGTCCTCGGACTCATCGTTCCGTGCTCCCTCCTCGCGCACGCTGCCCTCGCCGGGACCGCCCATCGACACGCCCGTTGGCTTGCCGCATCCATCGCAGTGGGGATGGCTCTCTCCAGCCCCTATTACGCGTGGCGTGCGTCGCAGGTCTCCGATGTCGGCGGAATCCATTCGTCCGGCGGCGAGGCGGCCAGGCCGAGGGTTCTCGCCGACCGGATGGTCGATCTCTCTCCGCTCGCCGACCTCGACAACGCTCTTCCGGGACCGGAGAAGCCGAAGCTCGCCTTGGCTGCGCTCATCGTCTTCGCGTGCTTCGCGGCTTCGCGAAGGATTCCGGACGACTGGTGGCGTCCCGGGCTCGCATCGCTCTTCTGGCTGCTCGTCCTCGTAGGCCCCTCGGTCCTGATCCTGGTGAAGGAGATGACGAACGAGGGGGAGCTGGCGACTCGCTACATGACCTGCTCCGCGCTCGGAGCGGTGCCCCTGTTCGTGCTGGGGACGCTCCGGCTCGCGGGAAGACTCCGCTTCTTGCCGGCAGTGCTGCTCGCACTCGCTCCGGTGATGCTCACGCTCGCCCAGCTCACTACGCCGGCAAGTCCGCTGGACGACTGGCGCACGTTCTACCAGAGCCTCGGCCCGCAGGTCGAGCCATCGGATGGGTTCGTACGCCGCATGACGGCCAACTGGCAGGGCTGGGCGCTCGGTCGCATCCATGCCTACGCGACGCAATCGGGAGAGCCGATCTCGCCTCATGATCTGTACGAGCTGCCTGCGATTTCTGACGCGTCGGGTGCCGCGTGGTCGCCCGAGGCCGCCCTCGCGCAACGAGAGGCCGACCGTCGCGCTTCCCTCGAGTTTGCCGATCGGAGATCGCGCTCTCGCATCTGGGTGATCACGTACACGAAGGAAACGGGCGAGGTCGATCTCGGTCCCACCTGGGTGCGGTGCGAGGGCGTCGAGGCGGGGGGGCTCCGCGCAGCCTGTTGGAGCCGCCCCTCTCGGCCTGCTGCCACGACTTCAAAACGCTCCGAGGCTCCAGAGCACCGCGACGAACCAGCCCGCGCCGCAGGCGAGGAGCGCCGGTGAGCGGAGCACCACGTCGACGGGAGATCCACCTCGGCCCTGTACGATCGCAATGCGCAGGTACTCGAGGACGCCGAAGACCGCGAAGGGGAGCGATGCGAACTCGCGGCCATCCATCAGGTGTGGCGCCTCCTGGCAGTAGAGGCCATAGGCCAGGAGCGCGACGCCCGCCGTCAGCGCCATCGCCTGGCCGAGGTAGGCCTCGTTGTAGCCCGCGAGGCTCGGCCGGTGGCCACTCCCGACCTCGGCGACGAGATCTCCCCGCCGCTTCGCGAAGGCGAGGAAGAGCGCGAGGCTCGACGCACAGAGGAGGAGCCAGCGCGACGGCGCCGCCGCAACCAGGGCGCAGCCGAGGAGCACGCGCAGCAGGAAGCCCGAAGCGAGGACGAAGACATCGACCAGCGGCACGTTCTTGACGCCGAGGGAGTAGACGACGTTGATGGCCAGGTAGATCGCAGCGATCGAGACCGCGCCGCGGGAGGCCGTCCCGGCGAGGAGGGCGAAGCCCCCGAGGAGCAGCGCCATCGAGTAGCCCCCGCCGAGGGAGGCGGCGCACGCGGCCCGCCGCGATGGGGCGAAGGCGCTTCTCGGGATGCTGCGCATCACGGCTGGCGTCGCAGAGATCGTTGAGGACGTAGACACCCGACGAGACCAGGCAGAAGCCGAGAATGCCGGCCACGAGCGTACTCACGTCGGTGACGGCACCGCCTGCCACCGCGAACGGGATCGGGAGCAGGATGAAGACGCTCTTCACCCAGTGACGGGGCCGAGCAAGTGCGACGAGGTCGAGGACGAGGCCCCCCATCAGTCCCTCTCCTTCGCGGCTCCCCACGAGACGCACCCGCGAGTTCGCTCCAACGAGCGTGGAGTCGAGTATGGGGGCGCGCGCCAGGGCCGCAAACGGATGCGGGCGCCGTCTTGCGACGGCGCCCGCGTTTGCTGCCCTACGGCAAAGGCCGTTTGGGGTCCCTGGCGTCGCAGTTCGGGCTACGCGCGGCGCCGTGCCACCCCGAGGCCTGCCAGGCCGAACGACAGCAGCGCCAGGGTGCCCGGCTCGGGCACGACGCCCATGTCGAAGCCCTGCTCCAGGTAGCGGCCGAGGGGCGCCGGCAGCTGGAAGCCCGACCGGCCGAAGGTCAGGCCGCAGCTCCCGACGTTGCCCGCCACGAGACCGCACTGCCCGGTGACGCGGACGGCCGAGTAGATCGGGTCCGAGCTGCCACCGCCTGCCAGCGTCACCAGCGCCGGGTCGACCACCGCGGTCTGGCCCGCCGCGATGGTGTAGGAGGTGAGCCCTCCGATCGTCGAGACCGTGACGGGGACGAGCGCCGTGTAGGTGGTGCTCGCGAGCGCCACCCCCGTGATCCCGTTGTCGGCCGCGCCGCCGATCGACGACGAAACGACGTGCAACGAGATGGCCATGGTGAGGGCGACCGTGTCGATCGCGATCGTTCCGGTCGCGGGGTAGACCGTCCCTGCAGGCAACGTCCACACGACCGCGCTGCACGAGGCCGTCGTACAGGTTCGCTCGCGGTCGATCCCGCCGCTCGCCACCGTGAGCGTGATCGACGCCGCCGAGGCCGTCCCGGCGACGGCCAGGACGACGGCGAGTCCCAACGTGAGCGTGAGCATCTTCCGCATCAGCTGATCCTCCGGCGAAGGGTCGTTGCGAGAATGCCGAGGCCGCTCGCGACGAGGGCGAACGTTCCCGGCTCGGGGACGACGGCGCCCTCGAACGTCAGGTCTGCCTTCAGCACGAGGGGATGGCTCGCGCCGGGGAGATAGAGCGCGCCGACCGTGAGCCCGTCGAGCGTGAGTGTTCCTCCGCCGGGGCCCGAAGCGACGTAGAGCGAGCCCGACGCCGTCGGGTTCGTGAACGCGAACGGCATGTCGCTGATCGCCGGGCTGCTGCCGGTGGCATCGAGCTGCCCGCTCACCGACACCGGGCCGATCGAGTAGCCGTACTCCTGCGGGTCGCCCACCGGCGCAATCAGCGTGAGCACACCCGCGCTGGCGCTGAGGGAAACCCAGTCGAGGTTGATCGCGCTGTAGCCCGCATAGGGCGTCGAGAGCGACAAGCTCGCGTTCGAGAACGTGAAGGTGAACGAATCGAGACTGAGGGCCGCCTCGTCCACCGTGACCTGCTGCCCGTCGAGCACGAACTGGGCCGGCGCCATGACGGCGCTCCCGTTCACGAACGCCGAGAGCGTCACGGTTCCGGACGTGAACAGGTAGGTGACCGGCGCCGCCTTGGCTCCCGCCGCTCCCAACATCCACATCACTGCTGCGGCTGCGATCAGCAGCCGGTTCAGGTTCCGCATCCGCGTGTACCCCCTGAAGACGTCCTCGTTCGGTCCTCGCTCCCCGCCCTGGCTGCGGGGTGCGAGTCGTTCGTGCCGGGACGTCTCCTCCGGCACGCTCGAACGAGGCCTATTTGCAACGGCCATGCCCGCGCGAAGCGGCACGTCATCGTCGCTGTAGGTTCACGACCTGGAAGGGGTTTCTCGATCGGCGCCGGAGCCCCGGCGCTGCCATCTTGCGCCTCGGCAGCCCGAGGATTCCGCGATTGGGAGCCCGCCTACCCCTCCTGCGCACCGCCTGCCGGTGGTCCGCAAGGAGCTGCGGAGCGATGCGTCTCGCGCCGGCTCGCAGCCGGGTCGACGTTGAGCGATCGGCTGCAGGTGCCCTAGGCTCGTGTCGGGGTCAGGGATCGGGTCGGGTCGACCGACCAAGGACGTGGATGTACGAGTCGTTCTACGGCCTTCGCGAGCTTCCGTTCTCGCTGACACCGGATCCGCGTTTCCTGTGGCTTTCGGACACACACGAGGAGGGGCTCGCAGCGCTCTTCTACGGCATCACGCGCCGGAAGGGGTTCGTCTTGCTCACCGGCGAGGTGGGCGCCGGAAAGACCACGCTGCTGCGAGCTGCGCTGGAGAGGCTGCCGGCCGGCACGGAGACGGCCCTCGTCCTCAACACCGCCGACCTCGACCGCATCGACCTCCTCAAGCTCATCGCCGCGGAGTTCAGGCTGGGTGTCACCGGGACGAGCAAGGCGGATCATCTCATCGCACTGAACCGCTTCCTCCTGCAGCGGCTGGAGCGTTCGCTCAACACGGTCCTGGTGATCGACGAGGCCCAGAACCTCGGGCTCGAGGCACTCGAGGAGATCCGCCTGCTCTCGAATCTCGAAACCGACACCGAGAAGCTGCTGCAGATCGTACTCACCGGGCAGCCCGAGCTGCTCCAGCGCCTTGCCGATCCGGCGCTGCGGCAGCTCCGGCAGCGCATCGCCATCGAGCACCACGTTCGTTTCCTCGAGCCGGATGAGGTGGGCGCGTATCTGCGCTACCGCGTCGAGCAGGCCGGGGGGAAGTACGAAGACCTCTTCGAGAGCGGTCTCGAGCCGGTATTCTTCGCGGCGTCCATGGGCTGCCCGCGTCTCATCAGCCTGCTGGCCGACCGGGCGCTTCTCGCCGCATTCTCGCGGTCGGTGAAGCCGGTGCCGCGAGCCATCGTCGAAGGCAAGGCGAGGCAGATCGCCGCGGTCCGGCCACAGACCGCACCGCAGGGAGCCAGATCGTAGATGGGTGAGATCAGCGATGCGCTCCGCAGGGCGAGGTCCCAGGTGCCCCCCGTGGAGCAGCCTGCTCCCGAGCCCGAGAAGGCCCAGCGCGCCCGCGCCGACGACCACGTCGCGGCCTTGCGCGTCGAAGCACCCGCAGCTCGGAACCTCCCTGCCGCCCGATCCGCGACGCTTTCCGCCGACCGGCATGGCGCATGGCTCGCCCGCACGATGGTCGTGGACGAGAGGGGAGCCGCTGCCGAGTCGTTCCGGCACATCGCGCTGCGCATCCGGCGCGCCCTGGAGAACCGCGGCGCCCGTGGCGTTGCCGTCGTGAGCGCCCTTCGCAGCGAAGGCAAGACCACCATCGCGTGCAACCTGGCCCTGGCTCTTGCATCGCTGGCGAGGGGAAGGAACGTCGCCCTCGTCGACTTCGATCTCCGGAAGCCCTCCGTCGCCCGATGCCTCGAGCTGCCGGCGGGGCCCGGGATCGACGACGTGCTCCAGGGCACCCACCGGCTCGAAGAGAGCTGCATCGCCATCGACCGGCCGGCGCTCGATGTCTTTCCCGCAAGACGCCCCACTGCGAACGCCCATGAAATCCTTGCCCAGGCGGCTCTGGAAGGGACGGTGCGGGAGCTGGAGCGGCGCTACGAGGTGGTCGTCTTCGATACGCCGCCGGTCCTGCTGGTCCCCGACGCCTGCGTCGTCGTAGAGCACCTCGGGGCGGCCGTGGCCGTGGCCCGAGCCGGCGAGACGGCCCGGAAGGGCTTCGAGCACATGATCGAGCTCCTGGGGCCGGACAAGCTCCTCGGGAGCATCCTCAACGACGGCTCTCTCCCCGCGGGGTCCCACCATTACGGCTACTACGGTGCCCCGCCAGGGAATGGGGATTCCACCTAGGGCAAATCCCTTTCAAGCGCCCGAACTACCGGCGCTTTCCCTCTCTCCGCCCCTCTTTGCACCGAGCCCCCGTTCGGGGACTGGTCAAGGTGCAGCGGCGATGTATTAACTTCTTTGTAGCCCGACACCGCAAGCATCGGATCGGGCACTCATGAACAGGGGGGTGGGGAAGTTGGGCCCGGCGGCCAGCGCTGCCGGAAGAACGCACTGCTGTTCGACGTGGGTCGACGCTGGAGTAGGAACCGATGTTGCGATCGAAGGCCGGACGGCTGCATTCCCTGATCGTCGTACTCGACCACCTGGTGAGCGGGGCCGCCTGCGTAGCGGTGTTGTCGCTCCCGGGGATGGCGGCCCTGGGCCACGACCCGACTCCCGCTCGCATCCTGCTCGTGGCGCTCTTTGCCACCGTCCTCTGGCCCGCGCTGTTCGAGCACCTCGGCCTCTACCAATCCCAGCGGCGGGCGTCGGTCCTCCACCTAGCGGGGCAGCTCCTTCTCGCGGCGGCAGTCTCGGTGGCCGGCATCTCCTTGGTGGCCAATCTCGTTGCGGCGCCGGTCGCGCCGATGTTCCCGGTGCTGTGTGGTGTGGCGCAGCTCGCGGCCCTCGGCCTCGTCCGGATCGGGATCCTGACGGTGCTCCACCTCGCACGGCGAAGCGGCCGCAACTACCGCAACGTCCTCATCGTCGGCTCGGGTCCGAGGGCGCGCCAGGCGCGGTCGGTGATCGAGAACCACCCCGAGTGGGGTCTCCGGCTCCTCGGGCTGGTCGACGATCGCGACACCCCGGTCGATCCGGCGCTTTCGGACGTTCCCGTCTACAAGCTCAGCTCGGTGCAGGATCTCTTCCGCGACGAGGTAGTCGACGAGGTGGTCGTCGCGTGTCCACGGTCGCTTCTCGCTTCGCTCGAGCCCGTGGTGCGGGTGTGCGCGGCCGTCGGCGTTCCGGTGACGCTCTTCTCCGACATCTTCGGCGACGTCCTCCCTGCGCCGCGAGCGGGCCAGTTCGGCGGCATGCCTTCGCTCAGCTTCGCGATGGTCCATCACAGCAAGCTCCTGCTCGCCGTGAAGCGGGGCCTCGACTTCGTGGTGGCGAGCGCCCTCCTGGCGGTCAGCCTGCCGATCCTCGGCATCGCCGCAGCCGCCATCAAGGCCACGTCTCCGGGGCCCGTGCTCTTCCGCCAGCTCCGCTGCGGCCTCAATGGCCGCCGCTTCCTCATGCTCAAGCTGCGCACCATGTACGCCGACGCAGAAGAGCGCAAAGAGGAGCTCATGCACCTGAACGAGGTGAGCGGGCCCGTGTTCAAGATCCGCAACGACCCGCGCATCACGCCGGTGGGGCGCTTCCTGCGGCGCTACAGCATCGACGAGCTTCCCCAGCTCTGGAACGTGATCCGGGGCGACATGAGCCTCGTGGGCCCGCGGCCTCCGGTTCCGGCCGAGGTGGCGCGCTACGAGACCTTCGAGCGGCGCCGCCTCTCCATGCGCCCGGGCCTCACGTGCCTGTGGCAGGTGAACGGCCGGAGCGAGATCGAGTTCGACGAGTGGGTGCGGCTCGACCTGCAGTACATTGACGACTGGTCGATCTCCCAGGACCTGAAGATCCTGGCGCAGACCGTTCCCGCGGTGCTGCGCGGGACGGGTGCGAGCTAGCCTGAGCGCCGAAGAAGAGTACGACGACATCACCGAGGGCCCTCTCGGCGACATCCTGAGAGACCCGCGAGGGATGCTGCGGCGCCGCTGGCGCCCCATGGCGGTGGTCGCGATGGTGGGCCTCGTAGCCACCGCCGTCCTCACGATGCTCCGGCCTCCTGCGTTCGTGGCCAAGGCAACGGTCATGATCTCGAACCAGAGGCTCTCCGAGGACTTCGTTCGCCCCACGATCCAGGAGGACACCCTCCAGCGCGTGAATGCCCTCCTGGGAGAGGCCCTCTCGCGCGAGAACCTCCTCCAGCTCCTCGAGCGCCGGAATCTCTACCCGGAGCTGCGGAGCGAAGGGCTGCTCAACGAGGCGCTCGGCGAGCTTCGCAGCAACATCGAGATTGGGCCCGACGAGGGCGTGGTGGGCGTCGGCCACCAGGAGCGTGCGCGGATCCTCGCGGTGGAGTTCACGGCGCCAACTCCCGACCTGGCGGCAGGCGGCGCCAACGACGTCGCCCAGCTCCTGGTGGCGGCCGGGACGCGGCAGAGAAGCCAGCAAGCGCGGCTCACGACCGACTTCATGCGCAGCGAGCTGGCGAGCGCCGAATCGGCGCTCCGGGAGCAGAACCGCAAGATCACCGAGTTCAAGGAGAGATATCGCGGCGAGCTTCCCGAGGAGCAGGAGACGAACCTTCGCCGCCTCGAGCTGCTGCAGAACCAGCGTCAGTCGCTGGCGACGCAGATCGCCGAAGGCGAAACCCGGGTGGCCATGATCTCCTCGGGAGTGACCAACCAGGCCACCCCCGAGTCGAGGCTGATGGACGCCCGGAGCCGCCTCACCCAGGAGCTGTCGGTCCACACCGAGGCGCACCCCGACGTGCGCGCGCTGCGCAAGGAGATCGAGGGCCTCGAGGCCCAGGTCGAGGCCCACAAGGCCAGCGGCCAGGGCACGGCGGCCCCGACGCTCATCGCCGCCGCCCAGGCCCAGGTGGGCCAGCTCCGGGTCGAGCTGGCACGTACCGAGGCGGAGCTGCGCGACCTCGAGGGCCGCGTCGCCCGCACCCCCGCCCGGCAGGAGGAGTTCGGCGCGCTCGAACAGCGCGCCAACGTGCTCCAGGAGAGCTACCTCGAGTTCTCCCGCAAGGTGAAGGAGGCCGAGCTGGCCGAGAACCTCGAGCACGCCCAGCAGGGCGACCGGGTCGCCGTCCTCGACGCGGCGGTGCCGCCCACGGGGCCCGACCTCCGCCGCCTCAAATGGGCTGCAGTCGGCGTCGTGGCCTCCCTCGGCCTCGCATTCCTCGCAGGTGGCCTCCTCGAATGGCGCGATCCGGTGCTGGTCTCCGCAGGGGCCCTCGAATCCGCCACGGGGCTTCCGGTGCTGGGATCGGTACCGCATCTCGGGTGAGTCGCTCGGCTTTCGGTGTGGTCGCGATCGGGCGCAACGAGGGAGCAGCGCCTGGAGGCGTGTCTGGCATCGGTCGCTCGCGTCCGGTTGCCGCGTGGTCTACGTGGACAGCGGCTCGAGCGACGGCAGCGTCGCCATGGCCAGGCAGATGGGCGCGGAGGTGGTCGAGCTAACGTCCAACCTCGCATTCACGGCTGCCCGCGCGCGCAACGCGGGCTTCGAAGCGCTCCACGCCGCTGACCCTGCGCTCGAGCTCGTCCAGTTCGTCGACGGCGACTGCGAGCTCGATGGCGGCTGGCTCGCCGAAGCGGCCTCCTACCTCGCAACCCACCCCCGCACGGCAGCCGTCTGCGGCCGGCGGCGCGAGCGCTACCGCACCGCCAGCCCCTACCACCGGGTGATCGACCTCGAGTGGGATACACCGGTGGGAGCAGGCGACCGAGTTCGGCGGCGACGTGATGATCCGGAGCGAGGTCTTCCGCGGCGTCGGCGGCTACGACCCGACCCTGATCGCCGGGGAGGATCCCGACCTGGCTTGGCGCATCCGGGCCGCAGGCTGGGAGATCGTCCGGCTGCCCCATGAGATGACGCTCCACGACGCCGCGATGGCCCGCTTCTCCCAGTGGTGGCGCCGCGCCATCCGATCGGGCCACGCCTACGCCGAGGCCGCCTGGCGGCATCGGCGCGGGCCCGAGCGGCACGGGCTGCGCGAAACGCTGTCGATCCTCGCCTGGGGCCTCGTCCTTCCGTTTCTTGCAGTGCTCCTCGCACCCGCGACCCGTGGCCTCAGTCTGGGCATCCTGGTGGCGCTCCTTGCAACCCTCCTCGTCCGGATCTGGCGCCGTCGAACCCTCCGCGGCGACGAGCCCGGCGACGCAGCCCTCTACGCCACTGCGTGTGTGCTGGGCAAGTTCGCGGGCGCCTGGGGCGTGCTCCGCTTCGCCGTGTCACGCGGCCTTCTCAAAGGCAGCAGCCGGATCATCGAATACAAGCGGCCGCCGGCAACCTGACCGTCGTTCTGAGCCGGACGGTGCGTCTTCTCCGGCGCCGGCCTCTGTCGCCTCTCCGAACGCGTGGGCGCTGCAACGGGCCGGGCAGCACCCACCACCGCTCCGGCGAAGAAGACCTGGAAGCAATTGAGGAAGCCGTTGGGGATCAGGTCTACGGCCGTGACTGCCGCCACGAGGCCCGCTCCCCCGAGCAGCAGCCTGTCGGTCGAAGAGCGGGTGGTCCGCATCCGCCGCGCGATGGACAAGATCGGCGCGAGGAGCAGACCGAACGCGCCCACGAACCCGACGACTCCACGCGTGCCGAGCCGGATGATCCAGTAGCCATCGATAACCGAGAGATTCTCCCCGCTTTCTTCGTGGTAGACGAAATTGCGCCCCCAGCCTCCCCATCCGAACCAGATCCTCTCCCGCGCCTTTGCGAGGAGTCGGTCTTCGTTATCGAAGCGAAACTGGAGAGAGTCGCCCCGAGCCTCGTCGATCCGGCTCCCGATCTCGGTCATGGCGTGGGTCGGGAACACGTCTGACGCGCGCATCACGGGATAGAGCAGGACGACCGCCGCGATCACGATCGCAGAGCGGAGCTGTACCCGGGGAGATCCGAGTGCGGCAAGCGGAATCGTGAAGAATCCATACGCGATCGCACCCAGACTGCGGCAAAGGAGCAGGATTCCCCCGAGGTAGCCGGCAACTGGCCAAGATGGCAAGCGGAGGACTAGATGTCGCACGCGTGCAAGGGTGACTGCCGCCATCGCTGCGCTGAGTACGAAGAGAGCCAGCGCGAGGCCATGATTCATGAAGACCATCGGGCGCCAACCGCCGAGACGGGACACCTGGGCGAACGTGTGCTGGAAGTATCCGTAGATCATCCGATGAAGCTGCGGGCTCATCCGCACCTCGTAGAGGATCGGCAATGAGTAGAGGAGCCCCGCACCGGCGAGAACTGCCAGCAATGGCTTCAGATCGCGAGGCCGGCTCGCCAGCGCCCGCCCGAGAAAGAAAGGGGTTCCGAGTGCGAGCAACTGTTCGATGCCATCCGAGAGCGCGTCATAGAGCGTGAGGCCAGGCAGATGGAGAGGGCCGTAGCTCACGGGATCGCTGTTGGTGAGGGCCGTGGCCACCGCTCCCAGCACGAGCATGAAGACGAGGAGATCCCAACCTCGGCCGAGCCGCTGGCCCTGCAGCCGCCGCGGATGGAACAGGATGCAGCCGAGGAGGGCGCACAGGATCCCGATCTTCTCCCGGCCGAGGTCCGGGAACCCGGTGAGATTGAAGGCTACCCGGGCAGGCAGTAGAAGGACGGACCCCAGGAGGGTGACCGCAGCGGCCACGAGCGGGCGTCGCAGGAAGAAGAAGGCGAGCGAGACAGGGATCCACGCGACAAGGACCGCGTAGGCAACGACGCCCGGTTCTTCCACGGCTGCGCACCTCCTCTCTGGGCGGTCTGCGGCGGAATGAGGCGGCGAATCTTACCTCGGAAGCGTGCCGCACATGGCGACCAGCCAGAGATCAGCCTCCGCGCCCCGCCCCGCCGTGTTCGACGCCTCCAGATCCGCTGGGCTAGCATGCCGCTTGCCGGCAACCTGCGGCGTGTGACCGTGCTCACGCTGGTGCAACTGGCACGACCGATAGGAATGCTCGGACAGTGGGGCTTCGGTTCGAGCTTCGATCTCGCTTTGTGTGTGGTGGCCCCGAGGAGAGGCGCCGCACGAAGTGAGTGGACTGCTGGAGGATTCAGACATCATGCGCAAGTCCTTGTACCGTGGTCAGCAGACAACTCGCCTCGTAGCCGGGCCCATCACCGTGGTGCTGTTCGCGCTCCTTCTCTCCCACGCTTCTGGTGCTGCTCCGCAGCTCGGGGATCTCACTATCCCTGCCGCCCGCGTCCCCGACTGGTTCATGCCGCCCGACCCAGCCGATACCAGCGGTTGGGCGGTGGTCAATGTCCACGCGGCGAATTGCAGCGGGACCAGCTCGGCGAACGATCGAACCGCCATCCAAGCGGCGATCGATGCGGCCGGGCCCTACACGATCATCCAACTCGATGGATCGCCGGGTGCGCCGTGCATCTACAACTTGCGGTCAGGCAACGTCACGATCAATAAGGGAACCCTCGTCCTGCGTGGCGGAGGGATGGCCGCCACCAACATTCGCCTGAACTCCCCTGGGCAGAATGTGAGCATCCGGGGAAGCACCGCAATCGGCGCAGAAGCAAACTGGACTGCCGGATTCACACGAGGAACTACCACCATCACTGTCGCAAGCACTACCGGCATCGTCGCGGGGGATTGGATCTATCTCCAAGCAGCGTTCCCAGCCGAACTCGGGGTTGGAAACGCCTGCGACCCCGGCCTCATCGGCGCTCGGAACATGGCAATCGTAAAGGTGACCTCAGTCAATTCTGGCGCGCGCACGATCACCTTCGACCGCCCCCTGCGCAATGACTTCAGCAATGGCGTCTCTTGCCAACAGACCATTGCGGAGATGCATCCTATCTCTCGGAGTGGAATTGAGTCGCTGACATTGACTGTCATCAACCCCGGCGCTGACGGGTGGATGTGGAACTCTCCTACTGAGGTCAACAATGTGGTCGAGAGTTGGATCAAGGACGTACGGTACGAGGGCGGGATCGGTCCGGAAAACGACAATGGGCTCAACCGCTTCATCGTCGTGTCGAACGCCGCCCGAGTGCTCTTCGAACAGCTATGGCTCTCGAAGATCTACTTCTGGAAGTACAACGAGGCCGGTATTGACTTCAATCCGAAATCATACGAGTGCGCCGTGGTCAATAGCATCATGGAGGGTCTGCACGTCGATACGAGAATTCAGTCGGGGGCATCTGGAATCATCTGGGCCTACAACTTTTCCCGGTGCGAGCCCGCCACCAACTGCCAGGAGCGTTCGACCTTCTTGCATGGGCTTGCGAACGAAACCCTCATCGAGAGCAACGATTCGGAGGTCTCCCACCAGCACGACAACCATTGGGGCCCGCAGCAGTATCGGAATACCTTGTACCGAAACCGCTATACGGCCAACTCCGCCCACCGGAAAGCCTCGTACAACAAGGATTCCAACATCGTTGGTATCTCGTCGTTCTGCGAGCGAGCGTACCATCCGCTTGCACCTCTCATGAACGTCATGCTCAACGTCGCGTCGCGCTTCCGCAACGATGGCAATGGGGTCTTTGACTGTGCGACTACGGCACCCGCCAATCAGTACTGGATCGAGCGAAACCTTGTCGAGGGACAGCTGCTTCTCCGACCAGAAGCGGACACGCGCAACATCTCCAATGTACCGACGTCCCTCACGACGCAAGGGGTCGGCGATTGGCCAACCAAGCGGTTTCCCGCTTCGCTCGTCTTTACGAGCATGCCTTCGTGGTGGCTCTCTGCACCCTGGCCCGCGACCGGAGCCGACGTCGACATCATCGGCAGCAACATGAACAAGCTGCCTGCCCAGTGCCGCTACGAGGGAGCCGCCACGGGAGACTGTGCTCCGCGAGCGGAATCTCTTGGAGTTCCTGGACGGCCCGTCCTAGCCCCCTGACGCAGCCGTCCCGTTGTGTTCCACGAGCGCTGCCTGTGTCTCGCCCACTCTCACGACTGCGTCTCGTGCTGGAGCGGCTCAGCTAGTTGAGCGAGTGCGCCGGATGCGGCTAAGGCTGCAGAGCTTGCGCCAACCGCGGCGCCAAAGGGAGGATTGAGCGCGATAGTCGCGCAACTGGCGCTTGACGCTGATGGTCAAAGCTCGCCGAGCGTCCTCCCTGATCCAGTTCAGGTATTCCGAAGGGCTCGAGATGCTCCTTGCTCTGGCCGTCAATGCCGCATGGGCGCCGGTGGCGCCCATGCGGTTCATCAAGCAGTGGATCGATCGAGGATCATCCATGTGCTCGGCCCAAAGCAGCGGAAAATACCACCCACTGATCAGCCCATCTAGAGTCATATCCTTGCGCCGCATGGGGAAGATCCGACCGGAAGGATCATTCACGAAGTACGACTCCGCATGCTGACGCCGCATCAGAAACGCGGTCCCGCCGATCGACACATCTTGGAGAATTCGGTGTCTCCCGATCTGTACCACCTTCTCCATTGCGACGGCCCTGTAGGCCTCGAAGTCCTCCATCCAAAATGTCCAGCATCCAATCATTCCAAGCTCCTCGTGTTCTCGAAGAGCAGGCGCGATGATTTCCGTCCAGCCGTGCGGAACGAGCGTGTCATCGTCGACTTTCCCTATGACGTCCGACCGCGATCGATCTAGGAACCACCGAGATGGAATCGTTTGCATCAGATTCTCACGGGACAAGTGTCTCTCCACGATCCTCGGATCGTCGCATGACCGACACAGGTCGGCTGTTCCGTCAATCGAGGAGTTGTCCCACCAGAACACACGAAAGGCTGCCGGGTCTGCAAGGAGCCTCTCAACCGTACGTTCTGCGTATTCACGCCTATTGTGAGTTATCAGCAAGAGATCTACGGGTTCGCTCACTGGTGCTCCGGCGCTCATCGAGATAACTTTAGACTCCCGTCGGTCAAGCTGATCCCCTCGGAGCCTTCGTGGCGTCTCCGCTCAGCAGCCACACTCGAGAAAGAGCGCTTTCTCTTCTCGCAAACCGACTCCTCATGGGAGGTCGACCGTTGCAGTCAACAACCAAGCGATGGCGATCCCGATCGAGAGATAGATTGGAGCAAACGCCTCACGATGGAGCTTGAATACCTGTTCTCGACGAAGTCCCCACCAGATCACCGGCATCGACAACAAGCCCGCAAACCCCACGACGATGACGATTCCCAGATCGCCACTGACCATACTGGCAAGGGGAATGCCTAGAAATACAAGAGTGCTTCGGATGAAGAGTTCTATCGTGGCGTACCGAGGTTTTCCAAGCGCAAGAAGACAGGCTGAAGCTGGCGCGATGAAGCATAGCCATGCACTTCGCCAGGCGAGAACTTGGAGCATCCACCCAGCGTCCGCGTAGCGGCTGTCGTAGAGTGAGTGAACGATTGCGGATCCGCCACCTATGAGCAGCCCGAGAGCTGGCATCATCAAGAGATCCCATCGCCGGCGCACACGGTAGTACGCGCCGCTCAGGTCGCTCTCCGGTGTCCGGACGACTCGGCTGAATGCGGGGAACAGGACGCGCTGGCACAAGGTCGAGCTGACTTGTGCAGCGGCGTCCGCAAAGACGATGGCGACACCATACACACCCAATTTGCTGACGCTGAAATATCTCGCAAGTAGTATGCGATCCCCACTGACGGCAAGGAAGTTCAGGGCGGAGGCGAAGAAGATCCAGCGGGCAAAGTGCACAAGCTCGGCGCGGGTGTCGGCGTCCCAGGCGAAGCGATTTCGAAGACCAGGCAGCACCGTGTGGCTCAGGAACATCCTGAGCGTTGCCCCAGCGAGCCCTCCAGCGACAAGCGCCCATGGTGACGGGCGAAGTAGGGCCCAAGCACACATGATCGCG
The DNA here is from genome assembly GCA_963710635.1 of uncultured delta proteobacterium. Classification (GTDB taxonomy): domain Bacteria; phylum Myxococcota_A; class UBA9160; order UBA9160; family UBA9160; genus MYXO. The sequence continues at coordinate 817,316 of CAVQAY010000001.1, read as the reverse complement.
ATCGAGAACACCTGTGTTCCGAGATCGAGGAGCGTGAGACGTGCATACGCCATATGGCGATTCAACGTCATCAGCTTTGTGGAGTTGAACCCAGCAATCGCAACGGAAATACCGGCGACAGATAGGTAACCTTCAAGGGCGCTCTCGTGGTACCAGAGAGACAGTGGCCGCGCCAACAGGACCGAGATTACGCATAGTGCGAGGCCACGGACGACTTGAATGGTCCACGCCGTGTTCATGAAGGCTGGATCATTGCCTCGTTTGTTCTGGATGATGCTCTGGCCGATGCCCACGTCGGAAAACATTTGCAGCCCTTGCATCACCATGTTCACGATGACCATGATGCCGAAGGCCTCAGGGAAGAGAAGCCGTGAAAGAACGACGTTGCTTCCAAGCCTGAGAACCTGCGCCAGCGCATACCCACTTAGAGTCCACACTGAACCACGGATGACCTTCGATTCGAGCGAGCTGCCGCCGCGCGGCAGGAACGAATCGTCCCTCGGAGGTCTCTCGGCAGTCGGAGGAGCAGTCATTGCGGGTGATATCGCCGACGTATCCGATGCACGGCCATGCAGCTGTTGGTGTCACTCAAGCCTGACGCCTCTCTCGAGGCTCGCCACGGTGGTGAGATGACGGTGCCGGTAGGAGTTGTCCATATCGGAGGCAGAGTCATGTTACCCAAGTGCCTCTTGACGGCCATGCCGGCAACTTGGTTGCACCTGAGCGCGGAACAAATCGGGCGCGGGTCGCGGACGGTGCGGCGTGAGCGTTCGAGGCCTTGGCGGTCGAGTTTCATGAAAGTGATTGGGGAGCGAAGACTCCCATTCGCAGCGCACGAGGGAGAGTGAATGGATCGTCGAGTTGATGGGTGTAGTTGCCCATGTGAGTAGCCGCGATCACTTCGGCATGTTCACGCAGAGCGGCGAGGGGAGGCTCCGTGAGGAGGCGCGGCCGCATTTCCCGGAGAGAGCCGCCGGCCGCTGGGCTAGGGTGTGGCGTTGCCCCTTCGATGCACCCTCCGGGCGGCTGTAGCGGCGTTAGACTTTAGTTGTGGGGCTCGCGGGCCGATGCCCAACGCGGATCGGCGTCGCCGGGCCGTGCCGGTAAGGGCCTGGGGTTCCCTGAGCCCAACCGCCTCACTAGGCCAAGGATCTTCCAGCCGAATGATGAAGCCCGACTACGCTGTCCACGGGTCTTTTGAGCCGAGACGCACACCCAGCTGCAGGAGGGGCCTGAGTCACCACCGGCAGGTCCACGGCATCCGGTTGGCCGCGGAGAGGAGTCTCGCGGGTGGCTGACGTGGCCTCGATCGTGATTCCGGCGCACGACGAAGAACACGCGCTCCGGCGCTGTCTCATGAGCATTACGCGCGGCATGAAGGACGGAGAGCTCGAGATCGTGGTGGTGGCCAACGGCTGTCGTGATTCAACCGCCTCCGTGGCCCGGGAGTTCGCTCCCTCCGTTCGCGTAGTCGAGACGCCCGTGGCATCAAAGATCCACGCGCTGAATCTCGGGGATCAAGCGATCACGGGTTTCCCTCGCTTCTACGTCGATGCCGACGTTCTGCTTTCCATCGAATCCATTCGCCGCGTAGCGCAGGTGCTCTCCGAAGGACGCTACCTAGCCGCCGCGCCCCGCCTCCGCGTCGCACTCAAGAGCCGGTCTTGGCCGGTTCGAGCGTACTACGAGGTCTGGACTCGTCTCCCGTATTTCCAGGGAGGCGGAATGATCGGCTCGGGTGTCTACGCGGTCTCTCGGAAAGGGCGGAGCCGCTTCGAACGCTTTCCAGAGATCATTTCCGACGACGGTTATGTACGACTCCAGTTCGCCCCTGACGAGCGAACTACGGTGCAAGACTGCGAGTTCACAGTGACGCCTCCGAAGCGCCTCGCTGGCGTGATTCGGATCAAGACGAGAAGCCAGCGCGGCGCTTACGAGCTTTTGCGACTGTTTCCTCGGCTTGGAGACAACGAGCGACGTGACTATCCATCGGCCCTCCGGGCGATTCTGAGCAGCCCGCGACTCTGGCCTGCGTTCGTCGTGTACTGCTTCGTCAAACTGGTGACTTGGAGCAAGGCACGCTGGCAGTACCACGCTCGCACGCGCGTAGAGTGGGAGCGCGATGAAGACTCGCGGGTCGAGGCGCTTGGACAGTCGGAGCTGGAGAAGAGACTATGAGGGGACTCCTTTCATGACGGCCGGCACTTCACCCGGATCGAAGCCCGTCCTGCGCGCTCTCTCACCTCGCATCGCGCGCGTCTGTGCCGGAGACCCATCGCTCGAGGTGCTAGCGAACCGGATGGTGGCGTTATCGAAGTCTGGCCTCTCCCTCATGTATCGCCCGGAGCGCGGCCTCTTCGCTTTTACCCGGCGTAAGGATCCCAAGGAATCCACGTGCCTCGAAGGCGAGAGCCTTCGCTACACGGCAATCGTCCTTCTCGGTGCGGTCTCGCTCGATCTGGATGAGCAGAGGCGCATCTTCGGGGGCTTCTCCGCGGCCGAGCAGTGTGGCCGGCTCCTCCGCTTGCTGCGTGGCGACGAGAACGTGGGTGACTTGGCGCTCCTGGCATGGGCAGCTGCTGAGCTCCAGCATTCAGATGCGGTGCTAGGATGGGATGCGCTGCGCCGGCAGCTTGCAAAGGGGCCTGTTTCTTTCACGGTTGAACTCGCCTGGGTACTGAGCGCGCTGGTGGCCGCACGGTGGATTGCAGCCACTGAGGCGGAGGCTCGCCGCGTGCGCGACCTCCTTTGCCACAGCTTCAGAGACAAGGCGCAGGTCTTCCCGCACTTCACCGAGGGCCACGCCGCACCTTGGGGGCGCGCCCACGTGAGTTGCTTCGCCGATCAGGTCTACCCGATCCAAGCGCTTGCCCGCTTCCATCACGCCTTCGGCGATGCCGAAGCTCTCCACACTTCTAACGCGTGTGCTGCGAGGATTGTCGAGCTGCAGGGCGAAGGCGGCCAGTGGTGGTGGCATTACAACGCGAGGAATGGCTCAGTCGTGGAAGGCTATCCCGTCTACAGCGTGCATCAAGATGCGATGGCTCCGATGGCGCTCCTCGACCTCGCGGAAGCCGGGGGCGACGACCATTCGGCCGCGCTGCGCGCCGGCTTGCGATGGATGGAACGCGCGCCGGAGGTCGGCACTTCACTGGTCTGTGATGATCTGCAGCTCATCTGGCGCAAGGTCGCGCGGGGCGATCCGGCCAAGGCCGTGCGTCGTCTGCGGGCCGGCGCCAGCAGAGTCCACCCGCGTCTCCGCCTTCGTTGGCTCGACACTCTTTTCCCACCGACCACAATCGATCATGAGAGTCGCCCTTATCATCTCGGCTGGATCCTTCACGCGTGGATGACAGACACGTGAGCGAACTCTCTGCGTCGATCCCGTCGCGCCGACTCTTCGGATTCCAGATCCACGCGGTTACGATGCAGCAGACCATCACACTCTGCGAACGCACGATCGCTCGCCATGAGCACTTGACGATCGGGGTGGTGAACGTGGCGAAGATTGTCAATATGACGCGCGACCTCAAGTTGGCAGAGGCTGTGCTGCGCTCCGACCTTGTGCTGGCCGACGGAATTGGCGTGGTCTGGGCCAGCCATCTTCTGCGCGCGCCCCTGCCCGAGCGAGTCGCTGGCATCGACCTGTTCGAGAAGATGCTCGCACTTGCCGACCGGCGGGGATTCTCTGTCTATTTCTTAGGCGCTACGCAGGAGGTGCTAGATGAGGTGCTGCGCCGTGTGCGCTCAGACTATCCGGGGCTCTTGATCGCCGGCAGTCGACACGGCTATTTCAGCGACGACGAGGCTGAGGTGGTCGCAGAGGACATCGCGCGGGCGCGCCCCCAGATGCTCTTCGTCGCTATCACCTCACCCAAGAAGGAGATATTCCTCGCCCGTTGGGGCCGCCGGATCGACGTGTCGGTATGCCACGGAGTGGGTGGGTCCTTCGATATCTTGGCTGGCAAGGTCCGCCGAGCTCCAACAGCTTGGCAGCGCTTGGGACTCGAATGGTTGTTTCGCGTTCTGCAGGAGCCTAGGCGCATGTGGTGGCGCTACCTTACTACCAACACAGCCTTTATCGGATTGCTGCTCCGCGAGGTCTGGGCACGGCGCACCCCAGGAGTGCGTTAGCGCATACCAAGTACTCAATGCGACCTGCTCATGGAATTACGGGGCATTCGCAATTTTGAGAATCTCCCTCGGCAGCGGCGACGCGATGCGGACACTGCGATTCCGTGAACCCCGACTTCCGCATGGTTTCTCCCGTCTCTGGTGGGAGAGACCAGCATCACACTCTCCCCGGAAGACGGCGCTTACGATTCCTTTCTGGTCGGTCTCCCTTCTCTGTCGCCCACGGCAGTTCTCTCTCTGGTTTCGAGGAAGAACCTTTCCAACTTCTCCGCCTCGAGCCGTCCATCATGCATCCGCAACACCTTCTCCCGGCCGGCGGCACCCATTCGCCGCAGATCCTCCAGCGGCATCTCGATGGCCTCTCGGATCGCCTCAGCCAACGGCTCGACCGCACCGGCTGGGACGAGCCAGCCGCACTTCCTCGGCTCCACCAGCTCCGGAATTCCCGCGATGTATGTAGTTACGACTGGCCTCGCCATGGCGAGAGATTCCATGATGGCGACCGGGAGGCCCTCGGCGAAGCTCGGCACAATGAGAACGCGCGCTCCCTCCAACTCCCTGCGAACGCCTTCGCTAGAAAGCCAACCTGCAAGGAGCACCCGCGAGCCCAGTCCGTGACGTTTGATCTCTAGCTCTATCAGCGACCGAAGCGGTCCGTCCCCTACGAGGGTCAGCTCGAAGTCAAGATGGGTTTCTGCGAGCCGCCGGGCCGCTTCGATCAGGACCGGTATCCCCTTTTCCTCGCACATTCTTCCTACCCAGAGCGCACGCGGTCGAGCCGGGGCCGGGGCTGGGTTTCCGGACAGAAAGTCCAGGGACGGCCCACATCGAATGATCTTCAACCGGTGCCAATAATGAAGCGGCACGTGCACCAAGCACTGGCTTCGCGTGAACTCGCTTATGCACGCGGTGAAGGCAGCCCGTTCGATCTTCGTCCCAAGTGCCCAACGCTCCGGCGCACGAAAGATGTACGGTCCGTGGATTGTGAGACTGAACGGCGTTCCAGAAAGGGCGCTCGCGAGCATCGCTACGCTTGCGGAGCTTTCCCCAATATGGTTGTGAAGATGCTCGACCTGCCTCCTGCGGATCTCGACGGCAAGTGCGGCGGCCTCGAAGAAATACGCAACCTGCCATGCAAGCGCTCGCACTCCGGGGGAGCGCGTTCGAAGCGCCAGCCACACTGCGGCGATGAACCGTCGCGGGCTCGAGGCGAAGCAGCGGGCAACGGACAGAGGGAATACGGGCCATTTGTCGGACAGCAGGTATGTGGTCTGTCTGGACTCGGCCCGGATTTCTTCGCTAACCAGTTGCGAAGACTCTACGCGCCGTACTGCAAACGTGTCGACGACGTGACCGCGTGCTCGTAGGCATGAGACCTCCGTCCGAATGAAGGTATCCGTTGCTCGCGGATACACGCTGGTGAGGTAAGCAAGTCTCATCGTTCCGCTCGCTCGACCGATTCTGGCGCTCGGTACGTCCGTGCCAGCGCTTCCTCGAATCTCAGTAACGATAGATCACTCCCCAACGCTTCTCGGAAGGCGTTCAGACTGTAGCGGAGAGGTCGGTAGCCTTGTGCGAAGCGCGCCGGCACGAGAAGGCTAGGAAGCCCGTCACGGCTCCCTCGGAGTGCGCTTCCGATCAATCCCAAGACTCTGACTAGCGGTTCGAGAAGCATCAGCGGGATCGGAACGCGAATGCCGCGAGTGCCGCCCGACCGAAGGACTGCGCCCATGAATCGCCAAGCCGTCACTGCTTCCTCATCGACAACATTGATCGAGCGGCCGATCGCCTGCGGTCGATCAAGGGCTGCGCGAAAAGCTTCCGCGCAGTTCTCGACGTGCGTGAGGGGGGGGCATCGCCGAGGCCCGAACACGAGATGTACCGGACCCAGCGAGCGCCCTACGACGCCCCGTGGACACTCGTTCCCGGGGCCCCAGATGAAGCCCGGCCTGAGGATCGTAAGCTGCCATCCATGTTCTTCGACTCCGCGTTGCGCGAGACGCTCCTGCCACACCTTCGCCGCCGCGTACCCTCCGCAAGCGTGTGGGTTGGGAAGGAGCGGTAGCTTCTCGTCCACGACACCATGGGCAGAGAGCCAGTCGTACACGGAAAAGCTGCTGCACAGGATGAGGCGCCTCAGCGAAGACTCCGCCATTGCTTGAAAGAGCCTCTGCGTCGTGATGACGGTCTCCTCGAAGCGATCGCTGTCCTGCCCTGTCATCGCCGCGGCCAGGTGTATCAACGCATCGGTTCCGTCGAAAACCGTTTGTAGCTGCGAATGCTCGCGAAGGTCAGCGCGGACGATCTCAACTCCGCGCCACCGTGTCAGAGATCCCGCATCGCTCTTGGGGCGCACGATGGCTCTCACCCTGTGGCCTCTCTTGCAGAGTGCCGCAACCACGTAGCGTCCCAGGAATCCATTTGCCCCCGAGACGACTACCCTCAAGGTGTTTGCTCCTGATCTACGAAACGGGAATGCTGAGGCTACGGTCCCGTTCTGGTCCAGTAAGACGGACGCGCAGACGCTCGCTCCGGGGTGCAGCGCAGAAGCCTACCGCGCGCTCCCATCGCCCCGTACGTCGGCGATGGAGCCTCCCTCGCCGTTCAGCGAGTCCGTCACAACCTGAATCCCACATGCTCTCTTCGGGCTCGCAAAGAGCGCATTGCGCATGCATAGTAGCAGGGCCAACTCTCTACCAATGTGCTCGCTAAAGTGATCCCGCTCGAACAGACCTTCTGCTGCGGTTGCGTTGCACGGCGTGGCTGCGAGCAGCTCCGGGGACAGGATCTCGGTCGCCCACTCGACCGACGATAATTGACGCGTTGAGGGTACGACCACCCGGCACCCTGACCTACTGGGGTGCACAACGTGTCGCGCGCTAACATGAAACTCGGGCTTGCGGATGATGCCTTGACACGGCGGCTGGGATGTTTTCCGCGGTACCGAGACGTCCCACAATGCCTTCTGCAGTAGACATTTCTCGAAGGGTCTCTTAATGACGAGAGCACGAAGGGCTGTTTTGTCCGGCATCATGCTGATGGTTCTGGTGGCCATGTTGGAGATGATGTTCTTCATCACGGGCAAGGTCCTCCAGAGCAGGTGGGCCATGTGGCGGGCTCCGACCGCTCCAACAAGCGCACGCCAGTCGATTACCTACGCGCAATACCTGAAGGCGCGCGACCCGGTGCTTGGCTGGCCCTATCCAGAGGAGTACGGACGTGATCTTGACATGAATGGAGCCCAGCCGAACCCATTCTTTCGAGATGGTCATCGGGAGAAAAGCTGCGTCTCCCTCTACGGTGACTCGTTTACTCGAGGGGGAGACACATCCTCGCTCGACAGGAACTGGGGCAACGTGCTGTCCGAGCTTGCGTCCTGCTACGTCGCAAACTTTGGTGTAGGTGGATACGGAACCGATCAGGCTCATTTACGTTTCGAGATCAATCGGGAGGACCCCTCTCCGGTCGTGATTCTAGGTTTTCACACGGACGACGTCCTGCGCAACCTCACACGCATTCGGGACCTGCTCAACTACGAGCGGTGGTACGCATTGAAGCCCCGTTTCATACTCAATGCTCAGCGCGAGCTTGAGTTCGTGCCGATCCCCGATCTGACAGAGGAACAGTACCTCCGTGCAGTAGGAATTGAGAGCGAGCTGCTGCCTCTCGAATACGAGAACTTCCAGCCGGGAGGACCCGCGGGCGTGGTGGCGCTCGAGTTCCCTTTCGTGGTTTCCGTGACGAGGAATCTGCTCAGTTTCTACGGCTTCCGCTCGAGACTGTTGCACCAACCAGAGTGGCTGGACTTCCTCACCCCTGGGCACCCACTCAACGGTCTCGAAATCGCAGTTGGAATCGCTCGCAGGTTCGCAGACGTAGCGAAGGAACGGGGAAAGGCCCCAGTCATCATCATCCTGCCGCACTCCCAAGACTTCGCGCATTTCCAAGGCACTGGAACGTGGCCCTATCAGAATGTCCTCGATGGTTACGCTCGACACTCGATCCCCTACATCGATTTTGGACCGTACCTTCTTTCTATCGCGAAGGGCGAAAACACGAGTTTTGAAGAATACTTCGGCGCCACGGGGCACTACAACGACAGGGGGAATGCCCTCGTTGCCCAGTTCGTGCATCGTTGGTTGACGGCAGAAGGACTGGTAGCGGCGACGAAGTAGGACGTTCCATCGGCGCCTTGGACGTGCTCGTGCCGCTGCGGTTCGATGAGCCTGTAGCGGGCACGTAAGGATCGCATTCGGATTGCTGGCGCCATCCTCACGGAGGCAGGAGGCTAGGGTTGCGGACAGCATTCGTCGGATGCGGCTATGTGGCGGACTTCTATGCCACTACGTATGGAAACCACCCAGAGATCGAGCTTGCCGGGGCTACGGATCGAGATGCGGAGCGGCTTCGTCGATTCTGTCAGGCCTACTCTCTGCGGGCGTATTCCTCATTCGAGGAGGTGCTGAAGGACCCATCTATCGAACTCGTCGTGAATCTCACCAATCCGAGTAGCCACTACAAGGTGTCAAGCGCCTGCTTGGAGGCTGGGAAGCACGTCTACTCCGAGAAGCCGCTCGCGACCTCAGCGGAGGAGGCGCGCTTGCTGGTAGCACTTGCCGAGCGGAAGGGCCTTTTGATCGCCGCTGCGCCCTGTGGTGTCCTCGGAGAGTCCGCCCAGACGGTCTGGAAGGCCCTGAGGGAGGGTAAGGTAGGACAACCTCTCGTCGCCTATGCCGAGATGGACGACGGTCTCATCCATCGAACCAATTACCGTTCTTGGGTCAGCCAATCTGGTGCGCCGTGGCCCTGGAAGGATGAGTTCGAGATGGGCTGCACTCTCGAACACGCCGGCTACTACGTGAGTTGGCTCAATGCCTTCTTTGGGCCGGCGACGTCGGTCACGTCATTCGCAAAATGCGTCGTTCCGGACAAGAGAACGGATACTCCTCTCGCGAGGAATGCGCCTGACTTCTCTGTCGCGTGCATCGAATTTGGCGGAGGGATTGCCGCGCGTCTTACGTGTAGCATCGTCGCACCGCCGGATCGAAGCCTGCGAATCATCGGAGAGGAGGGGATACTCGTCGTGAAGGACTGCTGGGATTATGGATCTCCCGTCTATCTACAGAGGCGAACACCACGAAGCATTCGCCTGGAGAAGAGGATGCCATTTCTCTCCCGCGTGACAGGCATTGGTCGCCGGCGATGTTCGCTCGTACGGAAGCCATCGTTTGTGTATCGCTGTGCTGGTGCGAATCGCATTGACTTTTCTCGCGGTGTCGCGGAGTTGGCCGCGGCAATCCGAGAGAGAAGGCCATGCCGACTGTCCCCGGACTTCTCGCTGCACGTGAACGAGGTCGTGTTGGCCATCCAAGGAGTCCCTGACTCGGGAAAGACGGTCCTCACCTCAACATTCGAGTCTCCCGTTCCCATGCCTTGGGCGGCCGATTGACGGGATATGTGGGGGCGGGCAGGCTTCTCGCAATGCATCAAGCTGCTGGAACGGATCGTACAGCACTGCCCTCTCGACACTTCGAGAGCAAAAATGAGTCCACGCGATGACTGGCGCTAGCTCACTTCGGACGGTGCATGTTGAAGATTGCCCGGATCCGCCTTCGTGCCGAAAGCGCAAAGGAATGAGCGTACCCAATGGCGGATCCAGCAACGTGGCCGCGGGATGAAGCTCCTCGTCGTGATCGTCCACTACCGGACCCCGGACCTCGCCATCGAGTGCCTGCGGTCGGTGGCACCGGAGGTCGCCGCGATCCCCGGGTGCCGGGTCGTGGTTGTAGAGAACGCCTCGGGCGACGGGTCGGCCGAGAAGATCCGGGCCGCCTTGACCAGCGAGGGCTGGACGGGCTGGGCATCGCTCGTCGTCGCCGAGCGGAACGGCGGCTTCGCGTATGGGAACAACCTGGCCCTGCGCGACGCGCTGGCATCAGGCGATCCGCCGGAGTTCGTCCATCTCCTGAATCCGGACACCCTGGTTCGGCCGGGCGCGCTTCGCGCGCTGCTCGCGTTCATGGAAGGACACCCGGAGGTGGGGATTGCCGGCAGCCGGCTCGAAGGCTCTGACGGGCGAGTGCAGCGTTCGGCGTTCCGCTTCTACAGCCTCGCAGGCGAGTTGGAGACTGCCGTCCGGCTCGGCGTCGTGAGCCGCCTCTTGGCCGGGCGGGTGGTAGCGCCGCCGGCACGAGACGAGACGCACCCGACCGACTGGGTGTGCGGTGCGAGCATGATGATCCGCCGCCGTGTCTTCGAAGACGCAGGCCTCTTCGACGAGGATTACTTTCTCTACTTCGAGGAGGCTGACTTCTGCCTCCAGGCGCGGCGGGCGGGCTGGCCGTGCTGGTACGTTCCCGAGAGCCGCGTGGTGCACCTGGGGGGGCAGTCGACGGGTTTGAACGATCTCAGCACGCCGATGCCGCCCTCGTGGTTCGAGTCACGGCGCCATTACCTCCTGAAGAACCATGGAGCCGCTTACCTGCTCCTCGCGAATCTCATCTGGCTCGCCGGCTTCGCTTCCTGGCGCCTTCGCCGGCGGCTGCAGGGCAGGCCCGACATGGACCCGCCGCGCATGCTGAGCGACTTCATCCGCCTGAGCTTCCGAACGCCCGGAGGGGACCGATGATGGACCCGGAGAGCCCCGTCGCCTCACTGGCGGGCGAGCGCCCCCCGCTCCCGAGCGGAGACCGCAACGAGAACCCGGCCGACCTCTCGTTCTGGGCGCTCTTGGCCGAGGACTTCGCGACCCACGATCGCAGCCTCGTCGAGCCCGGCTTCTGGGCGGTCGCCGTTCACCGGTTCGGGAACTGGCGGATGAGTGTGCGGGCCAAGATCCTGCGGGCCCCGCTGACACTGCTCTACCGGGTGCTGTTCCTGGCGGTGAACTGGCTCTGGGGGATCGACCTCCCGTACCCGACGAAGCTCGGGCGGCGGGTGCGGATCTGGCACCACGGAGGCACGGTGCTGAGTGCTCGCTCCATCGGGAGCGATGTCCACATCCGCCACAACACGACCATGGGCCTGCGTAGTCGCGATGACCTCACCGCCAAACCCACCATCGAGGACCGGGTCGACATCGGCGTCGGCGCCTGCATCCTGGGCGACGTCACCGTGGGGCACGACACCGTGATCGGCGCCAACAGCGTGGTGGTGAAGGACGTGCCACCGAACTCGGTCGTGTTCGGAGTTCCCGCGCGGCCGGTGAAGCTCCTCCGCCCCGATCCCGGGGCTGGGCCGTAGCGTCGCGGCACCTCAGCGCTGCGCCGCCGTCTCCCCCGTCCCTCCGGACTTCACCGCCTCGGCCAGTACCCGGATCAGCTCCCGCGCGGCAACGCGCTTGCCCAGCGGATTCAGGTGGCCCCCATCGGTGGTGTAGCCCGGCCACAGAGCGTGACCGTCCTGGCCCCGGTAGCGGAAGCTCTCGCGGCCGCCGTCCGGACGGGTGGATTCGACTGCTGCGACGTCGAAGATGGGCTCGCCAGCGTAGGCAGCGCGCAGCTTCTCGTTGAACGCGGAGCGCTTCAGGTTTGCCGCGTCTCCCCAGATGAGGCGGCCCAGGAGGCGATTGAGTCGCACCTTCAGGCCGCTCGGCCGGCTCATCAGCGGCACCGTCACGTGCACCAGGGTCATCCCCGGCTCGGCCGCCCTCATCTTCGCCACTGCCTGCTGATAGTGATCGAAGAGAGCGTCCACGTCCGTATCGGGATCGAAGTCGACGTAGCAGAACTTCATCAGTGCGATCCGCGGCGGATCGGTCTCCATCGCCTCGACCTTCTGGAGGAAGGCATCGACCTTGGCGTAGGGCTTCTTGTTCTCGGCGATCTGTGCGTGCTCGATCCGCCCCTGCGGGCCGGACTGGCGCTGGTTGATGGGAACGATCTCGATCGGTACCCCGGCTTCCGCTGAGAGCGTGGCCACGCCGTCCAGGACGTTCCCTCCCACGGAGTGATGTCCGAAGAAGACCCGGGCATTCTGCAGCGTCAGGAGGTCTTCCTTCAGGCGATCGTCCACGACCACTCCTCCCTCTGCGCTCGCGTCGGTCGACGCGCGGCTCTCGCAGCCCGCCGCCGCAAAGGCCAGCGCCGCCAGGGTTGCCCCGAGGATGCCATTCGAGCACTTCATACGGACTTCTCCTCGACCTCCCCGACGAGCCGGGCCGAGAGGTGAAGGTAGCGCGTGGTGCGTCGCTTCTGGTCGATGTCGCGGTAGACGCGCTCTACCTGCTCGGCCGTGAGACCGAGGGTGCGGCCGAGCTCTGCTGCCGGAACGGCATGGTCTCGCCCATAGAGGCACAGGTCCATCTGCTCGTACGGCAGCGAGAAGTAGAACTCCTCCTGCGACTGCGGGAGCGAGTAGGTGTCGGTGGTGGGCGGTCTCTTGCGCACCTCCTCCGGAACGCCGAGCTCCTCGGCCAGCGCGTACACCTGGGTCTTGTAGAGGTGCGCGATCGGCTTCACGTCGGCGAGGCCGTCTCCGCCCTTCACGAAGAAGCCCTGGTCGTACTCGAGCCGGTTGGGCGTGCCAGCGACGGCGTAGTTGAGCCGGTCGGCGTGGTAGTACTCGAGCATCGTCCGCGTACGCTGCTTGAAGTTGGTCGCAGCGACGACGCCGAGGTAGGACTCGGGCGTCAGGCGCACCTTGCGCTCGCGCCCGTCGGGCGACTGGACCACCACCGAGTAGATGCGCAGCGTGTCGCTGTCCGTCACGCTCGGGAGCACGATCTTCGAACGCCAGCCGGGCCCGTAGTCGGGGACCACGTGCCGGATCGCCTCGTCGCGGCGCTCGTAGCAGCGGGCGGCCCGCAAGAGATCCGTGATGTCTTCCAGCACCGTCTCGATGCCGAGGGCGTCGGCGACGCAGCGGCTCAGCCCGAGCGTGTCGTCCGCCGACTCGCTCTCGGGCATGAGCAGGCCGAGCACGCGTTCTGGGCCCAGCGCGCGGACGCAGAGCGCCGCCGTCACGCTGCTGTCGATCCCGCCCGAGAGCCCCACGACCGCTCCCCGGCGCCGGAGATCCTTGAATACGACGTCGCGGAGGCGCGCCTCGATGCGCGCCGCCTCCCGCGGAAGATCGAGCTGTCAGTGCATCCCTCGAGAAGCTCACCGGTGTCCCTCCGTCGCGGCCTGGAGCGCCTGCTTGTCGATCTTGCCGTTCGCCGTCTTCGGAAGCTCCGCCACGAACTCCACGTACTTCGGCACCATGAAGTCCTCCAGGTGATCGGCGCAGTGGCGCTTTACAGCGCGCTCGGCGAGCTCCGCGCCGGGCTTCGGGGCCACCACCGCCTTCACGGCTTGGCCGAGCACCTCATCGGCCACGCCGAGCACGGCCGCCTCGGCCACGCCCTCGAGGGCGTAGAGGACGTTCTCGACCTCACGCGGGCTGACCTTCTCGCCGCGCGTCTTGATGATGTCGTCCTTGCGGCTGACGAAATGGAGCCAGCCCTCGGGATCGCGACGGAAGAGATCCCCGGTGTAGAGCACCTTCTCCCCTGGGAGGGGCCCCGGACGCAGCTTCGCGATCGGTCTCCTCCGGCAGCTTCCAGTAGCCGCGCATCACGTGGGCGCCGCGCACCACCAGCTCGCCGATCTCGCCAGGTGCGACGGGCTGCCCCGCTCGTCGACGAGCGTCAGCTCCTGATTGGCCATCCCCTTGCCGACCGAGCCAGGCCGCACGTCGACCTGATCGGGCGGGAGGTAGGAGATCCGGATGCACTCGGTCTGGCCGTACATGGGGAAGAGCTGCACGTGCGGGCAGCCGCGTCGCGCAGGCGGGCCAGGAACTCGGTGGGGATCGCCAGCGCCCGCGTTCGTCAGGTAGCGCAGCGAGCGACAGGTCGTAGCTTCGAGAGGTCGTGCTGCGAGCAGGATCGCCGCAATCGTCGGCACCATGGCGAAGCCCGTGACGCGTTCGGCCGCCATCCGCTGGAGCATCGCCTGCGGGAAGGCGAACGAGCGCTTCTCGAGCACCAGCGTGCCGCCGACCGCAGGTCGCCATCAGCACCTGGTAGAGGCCGTAGCCGAACGAGAGCGGCAGCACGTCGAGGATGACGTCGTCGGCGCGGTTCTCGAGGTAGGTCGTCGATCGAGTGGCGTCGCGCGAGACCAGATTGAGATGCGTCGACATCACGCCCTTGGGAATGCCGGTGGAGCCCGAGGTGTAGAGCAGCGCCGCCAGGTCGAGATCGATGCCGCGTTTCGAGGGCGCGAGCTGGCGGTCGCCAGCGACGGCAAGGACGTCATCGAAGGAGGCGATCCGTGCGCCGCCGGGCAATCGTGCCCGGGCGCCTCGCCCGCCGCCACGAGCGCCCGCAGGTGCGGGCTGTGCGCGAGGCAATCGGCGACGCTCTCGAGCTTTCGCCCGGCGGCCACGAGCGCCGCTGCCTCGGAGTCGTTCGAGCAGGTGCGCGAGCTTCTCCGACTTGGTGGTCGGGTTGACCATCATGAACGACAGCGCCCGCCTTGAGCACCGCGAAGATCGAGACCACCGCCTCGACCGAGTTGTCGAGGTAGACCGCCACCCGATCGCCGCGCTCCACGCCGAGGTCGATGAGCCCGTGGGCGAGGCGGTTCGACTCCGCCTCCAGCTCGGCGTAGCGAAGGCGCCGTTCGCCGCAGACCAGCGCGGTCTTGTCCGGGAAGCGCTTCGCTGCGTCCTCGAGGAAGCGTTCGACCTGCACGGGGGCTCCCTCTAGGCCGCCCGCTTCTTCGAGACGTAGCGGGTGAGGTTGTCGAGGCTGTCGAGGTTCTCGGGAACCATCTCGTCGTCGATCACCTGGATGCCGTAGCTCTCCTCGAGGAACGCCACCAGCTCGAGGACGCCGGTCGAGTCGATGATCCCGGCTTCGAGAAGGGACTCGGAGCCGGCGAGCGGGCGATCTTCCTGACCCAGCAGCAGATTGTCGTCGATGAACTTGCGGATTCCCTGCTCGATCTCGTCCATTGCGTCCTACCTTTCGAAGTGCTCGATGAACCGGTCCACGAGGAGCTGCGTCGAGAGTATGCCCACGAGGGCCATGTTGTCCTTGATCCCGATCGCCTGGCCGCGCCGCACCTTGGCCACGAGCTTGGCGACGGCCTCCGGCTTGAAGACGCCGCTTCGCCCCAGCCGGTCGGCGAGAGCAGCTCCTCGACGTAGGCATGGCGCGATCGCGCTTCGCCCGGGCGGAAGAAGCTCGCCGCATCGGGGGCGCGATACGGCTGCTTCGGCCGCTCGCGTACCGAGCGGGGTACGAGGTCGGCTGTGCAGCGCTTCAGCAGATGCTTCTCGTCGAGGACCTTCATCTTGAGGTGCGCCGGGAGGGCGGCGGCGAACTCCATCACGCGATGGTCGAGGAAGGGGAAGCGGCCCTCGACGGAGTGCCCCATCGCCACGCGGTCGCCCTGCGAGGAGAGGATGTAGCCGGGAAGGACGGTCGTTGCCTCGAGGTACTGCGCCTGCGCAAAGGGGTCCCAGCGGGCGTAATCGGCCGGAAGCCTCTCGGCGCAGCTCTGCCGACGGGGTCGTGGCCCTCGAGCGCTGCCTTGACGTCGTCTGCGAAGAACGCCTTGCAGCGTGACGTCAGCTCCCAGCGCGGAAGGTGCGAGAAGAACGGGCTCGCCAGCTCGTCGGGTCGTACGTGGAAGAAGGCCTTCCGGTAGGCGTCGGGCTGCGCCTGGATGTTCTTCATGTAGGGATAGAGCCGCCGCAGCAGGAGCGGGCGCAGCTTCGACTCCGGCTGCGCCGCCCAGAAGCGCCGGATCTTCGCCTCCTTGAAGATGTCGTAGCCGCCGAGCATCTCGTCGGCTCCCTCTCCGGTGAGCACGACCTTGTAGCCGCACTCGCGCACCAGGCCCGAGAGCAGATAGAGCGGGGCAGGCGCCGTGCGGACGACGGGGGTCTCCATGTGCCAGACCACGTCGGGGAAGACGCGTCCGATGTCATCGAAGCCGCAGCGCACCGAGCGGTGGTCCGTTTCGAGCAGGCCGATGACGTCGCCCTGGAACCCGCTCTCGTCGAACTCGGGGTCCTCGAAGGTGACCGAGAAGGTCTCGAGCGGCGTGTCCGTATACTTCTTGATGAGCGCTGCGATCACCGACGAGTCGAGGCCGCCGCTGAGATACGCGCCGACCGGGACGTCGGCGCGAAGGCGCAGGCGGGTCGCGTCCAGCAGCAGCTCGCGGAGCCGATCGCCGAGGGCATCCGGCGTCTCGGCCGGAACGGAGGGCGAGAAGTCGAGCTGCCAGTAGCGCTGCAGCTTCGCCTTGTCGTCGGCCTCCACCACCAGCGAGTGCCCCGGAGGCAGCTCCTCGACGCCGCGGAACACCGTTCGAGGCGCGAGCGCGCACCAGAAGGTGAAGACCTCGTCGAGGCCGCGGAGGTCGAGCTCGCGCGGCACGCCGGGGTGCGCGAAGAGCGCCTTCACCTCGGAGCCGAACAGGAACTGCCCATCCACCCGGGTGTGGAAGAGGGGCCGAACCCCGATGCGGTCGCGAGACAGGAGGAGGCGCCTTCGCCGGGCGTCCCACAGTGCGAAGGCCCACTGGCCGTTCATGCGATGAACGCAGTCGTCGCCGTACTCGTCGTAGAGGTGAAGGATCACCTCGGTATCGGAGCGCGTACGGAAGCGGCGGCCACGCTGGGCCAGCTCCTCGCGCAGCTCGAGGTAGTTGAAGATCTCACCGTTGAAGGTGAGGGCGAGCGCGCCGTCCTCGGTCGTCATCGGCTGCGCGCCGCCGGCGATGTCGAGGATGCTGAGGCGGCTGTGCGCGAGGCCAACCGGCCCGTCGGTATAGAGGCCCGAGGCGTCCGGGCCCCGGTGCCCGAGCGTCGCGACCATGGACCGCAGGACCTCGGGCGCCACCGCCCGCCCCCGCAGATCCAGCGCTCCGGCGATGCCGCACATCGATGCCCGTTCTCCCGTCGATCGCCCCGCGTTCCCATTCCGGCGAGCAGTCCGCCCTCAGCCCTCAGGGCTGGGCTCCCCGCTGTGCCTCGGCGCTGTGGGGAATCGACGATAGCCAAGGGAATCCCGCCGAAGACTTCCCCAAGGGATCGGCAGGCGGGAGCGCCGATCTGAGCGCCGGCACGTCAACGTCGACGCATTCCCGTTCTCTCGCGGGAGGATGCTCCGGGGTGGGTGCTCGTTCCGGGCGGGCTGGTGACGGCAGGCACCCGTCACGGTGAAGGGGGCCCGCCCCACAGCTCCTCGTGGGAGCCTCGCAGGCCGGGGTGGAAGCAGCAGAGGGTCCAGGCGAAGGCAATGCCCTCTCCCAGCACATCCTTCGTGGCGCCGCTCTCCGCCCACCAGCGGAGGAGCTCGTACTTCGAAGGCTCCGCAGCGATGACGCCCACCTGCACGCCCTCGCCGAATGCCATCCGGTAGAGCATGCGCGTGCGGCGGGCATGGGCGCCGTGGCTGAAGACGTCGAGTGCGGTGACGGGGCGCTGCGCGGCTTCGGCCCACTGGCGAACGGAGATCGCGCTCCGGTAGGTGCGGTCCTGGGCGGAGGCCGGGGCGGGCGCTACGGCGAGGAGCGGCGCGGTGAGTCCGAGCTGCCGGAGCATGGCAGCGCCGCGATCGGCGTAGGTGGCGAAGGCGCCGCTGCACAGAGGGTCTTCGATGGGGCCGCCGCTCACGACGACCGCGTCGTAGGCTCCGCGCGCAGCCGCGTCCGCTGCGAGCGGAAAGGCCTCCGCGGGGAGCCAGCCCTCGACGACGAGAACGCCGCGGCCGACGGGGTCGGTCGGCGCCAGGAAGCTCCCGAGCTGGCGAAGCCCGAGCAGGGCGACGCCTCCGACGACGGCGCCGAGGACGAGCGCGCCCCAGCAGGTCGGCACGGGTACGGACCTACGGCGGAAGAGGCGCAGCGTCGGCATCGGAGCCGGATTCTATGGGGCGGAGCGTGCGGGTGCCGCGGAGACCGACCCGAGAAGGCGTCCGGAACCCGAGCGCGGCTCTTCTGCGATCGGCCGTCGCTCTTCGGCAGCCGCGCCGCAATCAACCCACGTTCGGATCTTGCGTGGTGAGGCATCACTTTCGGACTACAGTGGAGCACTGACTCGGAAGGCGCTGGCGGCCACGGGAGGGACTTTCCCTCGGGGGCGCATCGGTTGGAGCCTCGGGTCTGCGAGAGCACGCGGGAGTCGCAGCGGAATGCAGACGATCCTGACGCTCTTCGGCACACGACCCGAGATCATCAAGCTCGCGCCGGTGATCCGCGCCCTCGAAGCGCGGCCGGAGCGCTGGAACACCCTCAACGTCTCGTCGTCCCAGCACACGGATCTGCTCTACCCGTTCGCAGCGGGGCTTGCCGTACGCATCGACCGCGACCTGGCGGTGATGATGCCGGGGCAGTCGCCAAACGACGTTCTATCCCGCGTCCTGGCGGGCCTGGAGCCGATCCTGGCGGCCGAACGGCCGGATCTGGTCCTCGTACAGGGGGACACGACGACCGCGCTCGCAGGGGCGCTGGCGGCGTTCCACCACGGCATCCCCGTGGGGCACGTCGAGGCGGGCCTGCGGACCGGGGACGACTCGAGCCCCTTCCCCGAGGAGATGAACCGCCGCTTGGTGACCCGCCTCGCCCGCTACCACTTCGCGGCGACCCCGGCGAACGTCGAGACCCTCACCGCCGAGGGGGTGCCGCGCGACCGCATCGTCCTCACCGGCAATCCGGTGGTCGATTCGCTGCGCAGGATCCTCGCGAGCCACGAGCCATCGCCGCTCGTCACGGAGGCTCTGGCTCACGTCTCGGGTCTTCGCCTCATTGCGCTGACGACCCATCGGCGCGAGAGCTTCGGCCGCGTCATGGAGGGACACTTGCGGGTGCTGCGGCGCTTCGTCGAGCGCCACGAAGACATCGGGCTCGTCTTTCCCGTACACCCGAACCCGGCGGTGCGCGCCGCCGCCGAAGCCGCACTCGCCGGAGCGCCGCGCGTACTGCGCCTCGACCCTCTCGACTACCCCGACTTCATCCACCTGCTCTCCCGTGCGTGGCTCCTCGTCTCCGACTCGGGAGGTGTGCAGGAGGAGGCCCCTACCCTGGGCAAGCCTCTCCTCGTCTTGCGCGAGAACACCGAGAGGCCCGAGGTCTTGCACTGTGGCGTCGGGCGTCTCGTCGGAAGCTCACCGGCGCGGCTGGGCGCGATGCTCGAGGAAGCGCTCGGGGATGCCGATTGGTTCGAGCGCGTGCGCACCTCGGCGAACCCCTTCGGAAGCGGCGACAGCGGCGAGCGCATCGCCACGGCCATCGAGCGCCTGCTGAAGAGCCCCGAGGGCGCCGCGTGTCCGCCGTGAGCTCCGCAGCCCCGCGCGGCGGCGGCCTCCTCGCGCTGGCTTCACCGAAGCGTCACCTTCTCACCGTCGCGATCGAGGATTACTTCGAGGCCGTCGCCTTCCGGAAGCTGATCGAGCCCCGCCAGTGGTATCGCTTCGAGCGCCGCGTCGAGCGCAACACGCGCCGGGCCCTCGACCTCCTCGACGAGTTCGGGGTGAAGGCGACGTTCTTCACCCTCGGCTGGGTCGCGGACGAGATGCCCGAGGTGGTGCGCGAGATCGCCGAGCGTGGCCACGAGGTGGCGAGCAAAGGGCACACCCATCGACGGATCGAGGAGATGACCCCCGGCGAGTTCCGCGAAGACCTGGCTCGCTCGCGGGAGGCCATCGAGCGTGCGACCGGCATCCGCGTGATCGGGCACCGGATCGCACGGGGTCATCTTCAGGTGAAGGATCTCTGGGCGCTCGACATCCTCGCCGAAGAAGGATTTGCCTACGATTCGAGCTTCTACCCGCGCCTGCGGGAGATCGCGAGCGAGCCGTGGCGGCGATTTCCGTTCGAGCACCGGCACGGAAACCTCTCGATCCACGAGTTTCCCCTCGCGACGCTCGGCTGGCACGGCTGGACGATGCCCATCGCAGGCGGCGCGTATCTGCGACACATCCCTCATGGCGTCATGAGCCGGGCGCTCGAGCACTGGCACCGGCGCTACACGTCTCCGCTGGTCCTGTACTTCCACGTCTGGGAGCTCGACCCGGAGCTGCCGCAGATCACCGCCGCGCCGTGGCACGCTCGGCTGCGCCAGTACCGCAACCTCGAGCGCATGCCGTCGATCCTCCGCTACTACCTCTCGCGGTACTCCTTCGGGCCGATCCGCGACCACCTGGGGATCACTCCCGAGGCTGCCAGCCCCCGGCCCATCGCCGGAGCGGCCGCCCTCGGCCTGCGAGTCGCCGACCGCGGCGGGCTCGTCCCGCACCCCGGTGACCCTCGTCATCCCCTGCTTCAACGAAGAGACCGTCCTCGGCTATCTCCAGAACACGCTCCGGCGCGTCGCGGCCGATCTCGGGTCGCTCTACGACTTCCGCTACGTATTCGTCGACGACGGGAGCTCCGACTCCACGTGGCCGATGCTCGAGAAGATCTTCGGCTCCCTGCCGAACACGACGCTGATCCGCCACGACCGGAACCGCGGTGTCGCCGCAGCGATCCTCACCGGCATCCGGAGCGCCGAGACCGAAGTCGTGTGCTCGATCGACTGCGACTGCACCTACGATCCGCATCAGCTTCGCGACCTCATCCCCCGCCTCGAGGACGGCGTCGCGCTGGTGACGGCCTCGCCGTATCACCCCTCGGGCCGGGTACTGAACGTCCCGCCGTGGCGGCTCTTCCTCTCGAAGGGCCTCTCGGCCCTCTACCGGCGCGTCTTCCGCCAGAAGCTGCACACCTACACGAGCTGCTTCCGCGTCTACCGCCGGAGCCAGGTACAGGATCTCGAGATCAGCGAAGGCGGATTCCTGGGTGTGGCAGCCATGCTCGGCGTACTCGACTTGCAGGGAAAGCGCATCGTCGAGCAGCCGGCCATCCTCGAAGTGCGCCTGCTCGGGCACTCGAAGATGAAGCTTCTTCATACGATCCGCGGCCACCTCCGTCTGCTCTGCCGGATCGCTGCCGCGCGCATCGCACACGCGCGACGGCGGCCTGCGGAAACGCAGACTACGCTTGCTGATCGAGCCGCCGAAACCACACCTCGCCGCGAGCTGGGCTCCAAGAGAGGCACGCCGTAGATGTCCGCATCGCAGTCCTTGGCCGAGAAGCCGAAGGTGCTCGTCCTTCCGTCCGATCAGGACGCCACCGGGCGGACCCTCGGTGCCGAGGAGATCGAGAGCGTCGCTGCGGCGATCCGCAGCGGAACCCTCACCTCGACCAAGGGCGATTTCACGCGCCGCTTCCAGGAGCGCTTCGCCGGGCTCTGCGACACGGCCCACGGCTGGGCGTGCGCATCGGGCTCGGCTGCCATCCACGTGGCGGTGGCCGCCATCGATCCGGAGCCGGGTGACGAGATCATCACCACCGCCATCACCGACATGGGCGCCCTGGCGCCGATCCTCTACCAGGGCGCGATCCCGGTCTTCGCCGACGTCGATCCGCGCACCTGCAACGTCACGGCCGAGACGATCCGTGCTCGCCTCTCGCCGCGAACCAAGGCGATCCTGGTGACGCACCTCTTCGGCAATCCGTGCGAGATGCGCGACATCGTCGCCCTCGCGCGCGAGCACGGCCTGCCGGTGATCGAAGACTGTGCGCAGGCCTTCCTCGCACGATCCGGCGGCAAGCCCGTCGGATCGCTCGGCGCGATCGGCTGCTTCAGCCTCCAGCAGGGCAAGCACATCACCACCGGTGAAGGCGGGATCGTGGTGACGAACGATCCGGACCTCTCGCGCCGGTCGTTCCTGTTCATCAACAAGGCGTGGGGCTACGGCGATCCGAAGCCGGATCATTACTTCCTCGCGCTCAACTACCGGATGTCCGAGCTCCAGGGCGCCGTGGCGCTGGCGCAGCTCGACAAGCTCGAAGGCTCGGTCCGCCAGCGCCGCGAGATGGCCGAACGGCTGACGCGGCTTCTCGACGGCGTCCCGGGTATCGAGACGCCGTGGGTGGCCCCGGAGAACGAGCACGTCTACTGGAAGTACTGCCTGCGGGTCGATTCGAGGGTGATCCCCGGCGGCTCCCCCGAGCTCGGCCGCCGGCTCCGGGACCGCGGGATCGCGTCGGCTCCCCGCTACATCCAGAAGCCGGCCTTCCAGTGCGAGGTCTTCCGCGACCAGCGCACCTTCGGGAAGAGCCGCTGGCCGTTCACCCTCGCGCGCCCCGAGGCGGTCGACTACTCACCGGCGCGCTTCCCGGGAACCTTCGAAGCGCTCGAAGGCGTCCTCGTCCTGCCGTGGAACGAGCGCTACACCGGCGAGATCGTCGACGATCTCGCCGCCGCGATCCGCGACTGCGTCGCAGAGGCGCAAGTCGTGACGCGCGAGGCTCTCCGGCTCGGCCTCGTCGGCGCAGGGGCGATCTCGCAGTCCTACGTCCAGGCGCTTCGCGGCTCCGCCGCTGCCAAGATCGCTGCGGTGGCCGACGTCCGCCCCGAAGCCGCGAAGGCCCTCGCCGAGGATCTCGGCTGCGCCGCGTACGATTCCCACGAGAAGCTCGCGAAGGACGCCGGCGTCGAAGCGGTGATCGTGTGTACGCCGCCGAGTACCCACCCGGAGATCTGCCACTCGTTCTTGGGGCGCCGCATCCCCGTCCTGTGCGAGAAGCCGCTGTCGATCGATTCGAAGAGCGCGCGCGGGCTCATCGAGGCGGCCGCCGCGGCCGGCATCGTCTTCACGATGGCGTCGAAGTTCCGCTACGTCGACGACGTGATCCGCGCCAAGAGCCTTCTCGCATCGGGCCTCCTCGGCGACATCGTTCTCTTCGAGAATGCCTTCACCTCGCGGGTCGACATGTCGCGGCGCTGGAACTCCGACCCGGCTCTCGCAGGAGGGGGCGTCCTCATCGACAACGGCACCCACTCGGTCGACATCGTCCGGTACTTCCTGGGGCCGATCGAGGCGGTCGAGGCGGTCGAGGGCAAGCGCATCCAGGGCCTCCAGGTCGAAGACACGGTCCGGCTCTTCGTCCGGACGCACTCGGGCGTCCTCGGGAGCATCGACCTCTCGTGGAGCCTCAACAAGGAGCTCGACACCTACATCGACATCTACGGCTCGAACGGCGTCGTTCGCATCGGCTGGAAGGAGTCGAAGTACCGCCCGATCTCGAGCCCCGACTGGATCGTCTTCGGCACCGGCTACGACAAGGTCGAGGCCTTCCGCCGCGCAGATCGAGAACTTCTGCGGCGCGGTCCGCGGCGACGAGCGGCTTCTCATCACGGCGGAGGACGCGCTTGCATCGGTGGAGGTCATCGAGGCAGCCTATGCGTCGATGCGAAGCGACGACTGGGTGGCGGTGGGCGCCGCCGGGAGCGCCCCGCGCGCGGGAGAGCGCGGCGGCGCGCGCGTGACGCCGCGAATCCACCCGACGGCGCGCATCGAGGACGGCGTCGAGATCGGGCCGGGAACCGCCGTCTGGGACCACGTCCACGTCCGCGGCCCGGGAACCCGCATCGGACGCGACTGCATCGTCGGCGAGAAGACGCTACATTGCCTACGGCGTCTCGATCGGCGACCGCGTGAAGCTCAACGCCTTCGTCTACGTGTGCACTGCGGTCACGATCGAGGACGGGGTGATGGTGGCTGCCGGGACGATCTTCACCAACGATCGCTTCCCCCGCGCGACCACCTCCGACCTGCGAACGACCGTGGACGTCGGCGCCGGACGAGCACACCCGGCCGACCCTGGTGCGCGAGGGAGCGACGATCGGCGCCGGCTGCGTCATCGGGAGCGACCTCGTGATCGGCCGCTTCGCCATGGTCGGGATGGCGTCGGTCGTGACGCGGTCGGTGCCGGACTTCCATCTGGTGCTCGGGCACCCGGCTCGTTCGAGCGGCTGTGTGTGCCGCTGCGGCGAGCCCTTCGTCCGCTTCGAGCCGCCGGGGCCGCCGCCTCCCGGAGAGTACGCCTGCGTCGCGTGCGGTCTTCGCTATGCCGTCGAGGCGCCGGGCGTCCGCGAGATCGCGCCTCCCGCATGAGCCGAGCGGCGCCCGTAGGCGATCCGAAGCGGGAGCGGCGGTGGGGCATCGTAGGCGGCGGGATGCTGGGGATGACGCTCGCGCACCGGCTGGCTCGGCAGGGAAAGCGCGTCACGCTCATCGAGGCCGCGCCGGAGCTCGGAGGCCTCGCCAGCGCCTGGCAGATGGGCGACGTGGTCTGGGACCGTCACTACCACGTGACGCTGCTGTCGGATTCGTTCCTCCGATCGCTGCTGCGCGAGATCGGCCTCGATGGCGAGATCGAGTGGGCCGAGACGCGAACGGGAGTCTTCGCCGCGGGGCGCCTCTACTCGGTCTCGAACACCGTCGAGCTGCTGCGCTTCCCCGTACTCGGCTGGACCGACGTGATGCGCCTTGGCGCGACGATCCTCTGGGCCTCACGCGTCACGAACTGGCAGCGTCTCGAGGAGATCCCGGTCGCAGACTGGCTCGTACGCTGGTCGGGCCGGAGCACCTTCGAGCGCTTCTGGCTACCGCTCCTGCGGTCGAAGCTCGGCGAGGCCTACACCGAGACGTCGGCGGCCTTCATCTGGGCCACCATCCAGCGCCTCTACGCGGCCCGGCGCTCGGGAATGAAGAAGGAGATGTTCGGGACCGTGCGGGGAGGCTACGCCCGGGTGCTCGAGCGATTCGCCGGCGTGCTCGCCGAAGACGGCGTTCGGACGCTCGTGGGAACGCCGGTGACGCGCGTCGAACCCGCCGGAGACGAGGTGAAGGTCGCCTTCCAGGGCGGCGGCGGTGAGAGCTTCGACCATGTCGTCGTGACGGCGGCGGCGCCGATCGCGGCGCGGCTGTGCGCGGGGCTCACGAGCGAGGAGACGGAGCGTCTCGCCGGCGTTCGCACCCTCGGCATCGTCTGCGCGTCGGCGCTGCTACGGCGGCCACTCGCCGGCTACTACGTGACGAACCTCCTCGACCCGGGGCTTCCCTTCACGGGGGTGATCGAGATGTCGGCGCTGGTGCGCCCCGAGCGCTTCGGCGGGCGGGGCCTCGTCTACCTGCCGCGCTACCTCGCTCCGGGCGACCCGTTCTTCGACGTCTCCGACGCCGAGGTCGAGCGGCTCTTCGTCGAGGGGCTGACGCGCGTCTACCCCGAGGTGCGGCGCGAGGACGTCCTGGCGTTTCGGATCTCACGGGTTCGCCACGTGATGCCGCTTCCGACGATCGGCTACTCGAAGCGGGTCCCGCCGCCGCACACGTCGATCCGTGGCCTCCACCTCGTGAACTCGTCGCAGATCCTGAACGGAACCCTCAACGTCAACGAGACGGTCCAGCTCGCCGAGCGTGCGGCCGAACGCTTCGCCGGGATGCCATGAAGCCGATCGCGAGCCTCTCCCTCGACCTCGACAACGAGTGGTCGTATCTCAAGACCCACGGCGACCCGGGCTGGGAGGCGATGCCGTCGTACCTCGACTGCGTCGTTCCACGAGTCCTCGACGTGTTCGCGCGCCGCGGCCTCCGGATCACCTTCTTCGTCGTCGGGCAGGACGCGGCGCTCGCGAAGAACCGCGGCGCCCTCGCGCGGCTCGCTCCCGCGGGCCACGAGATCGGAAACCACTCGCTGCGTCACGAGCCGTGGCTCCACCTCTATGCCGAAGACGAGCTCGAGCGCGAGCTCTCCGAGGCCGAGACGCACATCGAAGCCGCCACGGGGAGGCGTCCCGACGCGTTCCGCGGGCCCGGCTTCAGCCTCTCGGAGACGACCCTCCGGGTACTGCTACGGCGCGGCTACCGCTACGACGCCAGCACCTTGCCGACCTTTCTCGGGCCCCTGGCACGGGCCTACTACTTCATGACTGCGAAGCTCGAGCCCGAGGAGCGCGCCAAACGCGCGAAGCTCTTCGGATCGGTTCGCGACGGCCTGCGGCCGCTGCGACCCTACCGCTGGCGGCTCGCCGAGGGAACGCTGCTCGAGATCCCGGTGACGACGCTCCCGGGCCTGCGGGTTCCGATCCATCTCAGCTACGTCCTCTACCTCGCCGTCTTCTCGCCGCCGCTGGCGCGGGCCTACTTCGAGACGGCCCTGCGGGCGTGCCGCGCGGCGCGCGTGGAGCCGTCGATCCTCCTGCACCCGCTCGACTTCCTGGGCTCGGAGGACGTCCCGTCCCTCGGCTTCTTCCCGGCCATGCGCCTTCCGGCCGAGAAGAAGCTCGCGCAGGTCGAGCACTGCCTCGCGCGGATGCAGGCGCTCTTCGACGTCCGCAGCCTCGGCGAACACGCCGCGGCGGCAGCCGCACGCCCGGGGCTGCCGCTGGTGGAGGCGAAGTTCCGCGAGTAGCGGCTACGAGCCTTCGACGCGAGGCAGCGCTGCGCGGGCCTCGAGAGCGTCCGCGTCACCGCCGTCGTCGGGGAAAAGGGCGTAGCCGATGCGGAGCAGGGGCTCGGGCGTCGGCGCGAGGCCCTCGCCGAGGGCGTCGCGGAGCGCGCGGTAGAGGCGGGTCAGAAGGGCCGTCGTCTCCTCGTCGGGCTCCGGAACCAGCGCGGCGAAGCGGCTCGGCCCGACCCGCGCCACGAGGTCGAACTCGCGGAGCGCATCACGAAGCGCCTCCGCCACGGGCGGCGTCTCGCCGCCCACCGCCGCGAGCCGCGGGATCTCGATCTCCAGCAGCAGCAGCCGGTGGCCGCGGACGCGCGCCCGCGCCAGCTCGGCAACGAGCCGCTCGCGGAGCTGGCTGCGGTCGGGAAGCGCCGCCTGCGCGCGCGGCCCGGGAGCCGCCTGCGGCGCGGCAAGGGCAGCCAGCGCCGAGACGGCGTGTCGCGTCAGCCGGGAGAGGGCTTCCTCGTCGACGTTGTCGAACCCCTCGGCGAGACCACGAACCTGGGGAAGGCGCCCGATGACGCACAGGCTCCCGATGACGCTCCCGCCCCGCAGGAGGGCCATCGCCATCACCGGCGTGCGCAGCGCTCCCGCCGGGGCACCCGCGGCATCGGCCGCGAAGGAGCGAAGGGGCGTCCGGCTCCGCACGGCCTCTTCGGAGAGCTTGCGCTCGGTCTCGGCCAGCGGGCCGCGGCGCCACGCTCCGCTCCCGCTCCACGCCACCACCGGGAGGCGGGTCGATCCGTCCTCGCGGATCCGCAGCACGGCGTCCTGCGCCCCGAGCAGGGCGAGCGCGCTCGAGGTGAGGAGGTCCTGGAGGGCCCGAGGGCTGCGGCAGCTCGCGAACGCGGCCATGGCCTCTGCCAGCCGGACGTCTCGCTGGGAGGCGAGCCGAGCGCGGTCGGCAGCGAGGGCGTCGCGAAGGCAGTCGGTGAGAAGGGCAGCCGCGTCGGTCCAGCGCTCCTCGGCCGACTCCTCCCCCGCAGCGCTCTGGCCGTGAAGAAGGAGGACGCCCAGGAGGAACGCCGCATCGCCGAGGGGCAGCCCCGCGAATCGCACCGCTGCGTCGGGCCCGCTGCCTGCGAGCCAGACCGCCCGCCGCTCGGCCACCGCCGTCCGCGCAAGACCGGGGCCCGGCCTCCCCGGCGAGCAGCCCGGCCGGGCCGATGACGCACACAGCGACGCCTCGCTCGCATCGGGCGCCAGGAGCCAGAGCTCCGCCAGCTCGGTGCCGAGGCTCTGGGCCAGGATCGCGCACGCGCCCTCGAGCCTCTCGCCGAGGGGCCCTGCCCGGGAGAGGCACCGCCGCAGCTCCGCCTCGAGCCGGTGCTGCCGCGACTCGCGGAGCAGCCGCTCGAACTCCTCGGCGCGCGCGAGGATGCGCGCGTCGAGCCGGGCCAGCTCCTCGACGAAGCGCAGGTCCTCCTCGTCGAACTGCCGCTCGCTCCGGGCGTGGGAGAGGTTGAGGACGCCGAGGGCACGGCCCTCGTGGAGGAGCGGCACCGAGATCGCCGACTCGACGTCGTCGCGCTCGCGGAGGATCTGCCACTGATGCCGGTCGGCCTTGCCGCGGACAAGGAGGGCTCGCCGCTCGGAGAATGCGCGCCCGGCGATTCCCTCGCCCGGGGCCACCCGGATCTTGCCGAGAAGCTCCTCCTCGATGCCGAGCGACGCAGCGACCCGCAGCACGCCGTCGCGCTCGTCCCAGAGCAGGAGCGAGCCGCGCGCGGCTCCGGTCGCCGCCACCGCGCCCTGGAGCACCAGGTCGAGGACGGTCCGCTGATCGCGGGTCAGCTCCGCCGAGAGCAGGATCTCGCGCAGGATCTGGAGGAGATCCGGCTTCGAGAACGCATCGACCGGACCGAACGCGAACAAGGTTCGTGCGAGGCCGGGCGTCAGTACCTGGAGACCGCGGAGGGTGTGGAGCCGCTCGCGTACCCGGGGCGGAGCATTGCCGTCGATCACCGCCGCGAGGCCCCGGGCCGAGAGCGCCGCGTCGGCATCGGTCGTGATCCGGTCGGCGAACCGCTGGGCGAGGGTCAGGTCGACCGCGCACAGCCGCTCGCGGGCCGCCTGGAGGTCGTCGGTGACGATGGCCGTCACCTGCACGAGAGGATTCGCCTCGAGGGCCGGGAGCAGGCCCAGCGCCTCGGGAGCGTGGCCGGCGATCACGAGTCGTCTGTGCACGCAGATCTCCGCCCGTCCGCCACCGGGCCCGGGAGTCGGTTCGCCCGACACCGGATCGGGTCTCCGGTGCGCCGACTTGAACCCTGGCCCTGCCGAAAAAATCGACACCGGGTCGAATTTCCCGCTCGACTCGCACCCCGTCATGCGATGCTGGCGCGCGGCAGGGTCCGGGTCGCATGGGTGCCTCCCGGCGCCGGCCTTCATCACCGCCCGCATCGCTTCGCGACGGGCTTTCGTGTAGAGGGGGAATCGGGGATGCATCGCAGGCTTCACCTGCTCCGGACGGGGCTCTTGACCTCGGTCGCCGGCGCGCTCCTGGCCACCAGCGCCGGCGCCAGCACGCTGACGCAGAACACGACGTGGACGATCGACCGCGCCGGTACCACCACCAAGTATCGCGTCGCCGCCTACGGCGACTCGATCTACGCCGGCTACTACGGGTCGATCTCGCGCGCCGCCAAGCGCGCAGCGCCGGGTGTCGACGGCGAGTACCTGCAGAAGCTGTGGAACAGCGACATCGAGGTCGTCCGCCGGGCCAAGTCGGGAGCGGTCGCCAAGGACATCTACGACAACAAGATCGTCAAAGAGAAGTCGTACATGCAGACGACGAACACCCGCGTCGTCACCTTCGAGATGTGCGGCAACGACTTCCTGCAGGCCCGGAGCGCCTTCAAGGACCAGACGGGAACGTGCAGCTTCACGGGGATCAACACGGCCATGACGAACTGCACGACCTATCAGGAGAAGGCGATGCAGTACATCAACGCCAATGCCAGCGCGAACACCAAGCTGAAGGTGGTGTCGAACATCTTCTACCCGGGCTACGACTCCGACAACGTCCTGAGCAACTGCACGGTGAACGGCAGCAAGATCAACATGCGCGACATGTTCCTGCCCTATCTGGCCAAGAGCAACTGGCGCGCCTGCAACTTCGCCGCCGCCTACGGCTTCAAGTGCGCGGACTCCTTCGCCCAGTTCATGGCGGCCGACTTCGACACCAACAGTGACGGCCTGGTCGATGCGGACGCGATCGCGTACCAGCTCGGCGAGAGCGAGGCGACCTACGTGAACCGCATCACGGTCACGCTCAAGTCGACCCTTCGCGACGCGAACTACAAGCGGGTCACGTCGACGACGACGGCCGACTACATCCAGTCGGACAACACGCACCCGACCTACCAGGGGAGCACGATCTACCTCGGCCTCATCGGCGGGTCGGGCTCGACGACGACCGCACCCGACTACACCGACGCCCAGATCGTCGGCGGGAAGAACCCGGCCTGGAACCTCCTCGGCCACGAGCGCATGGGCTGGGCGCTCTCGGGCTACAACCCCGCGACTCCGTAGCCGAAGGGCAGCGGACCCGCGGGACACCGCAGCGGGGGAGGGGGCCTGGCTCCCTCCCCCGTTCTGTTGGAGGCCGCGCTCCCTCCCCGAGCGGTCTTACGCAAGGCCGCTCGGCGCCTCTCTCGCACGCGCACGCAGTCAGGTCACGGGATCGCTCGCAGATGTCCATCGTCCTCCTTCCGCCGGCCGCACGCCTCCTCGCAGCGATCCTGCTGGCCGTGAGCCGCACCACCCTCGTCTTGCTCGCCGTCTACCACGTGCCGCTGCTCGTTCCCGACCTCTACAACGCCCTCGACTACGAGCCCCTGACGACGCTGCAGCTCGAGCGTCTGATGGCGGTCTTCTTCCTGCTTCCCGAGGTCGGGGCACGGCTCGTGCTCCGTCATTTCGCGGGAGCCGGTCCTCCGGCGCTGCTTCCGATCCTGACGGGAGCGGGCGCTTCCGAGGCGGCGCGCGGCCCCCTCTCGCAACGGGCGATCCGCACCGTCGAGGCCCGGGAGCAAGTGCGTAGCCGCCTCGACCATCCCCTCGTCAAGTTCGTGATCTTCTCGCTGGTGCCGGCGCTGCCCCTCTTCCGGCTGCGCCAGTGGCTCACCTACGGCGGGACCTTCGGCGAGTACCACCAGTTCGGGCTGAAGGCGTACCTGCTCGGCTTCGGGCTGTTCTGGGCGCTGTCGGCGATCTACCTGCTCCTGTTCGCAGCCGCGCTGCGCACGCTCGGCGAGGCGATCGCGATCGGGGGGCTCTGGGCGCTTCCCGGCCGGGAGCTCGGGGTGCGACGGGTGGTGGAGGCGCTGGTCCGCGCGGCGTACTACCTGGCTCCGCCGGCCGCACTGATCGTACGGCTGGTGCTGCAGTGAGCGGCGCCGTCCCCCCGTCTTTCCCGCTTGCAACCGTATACCCGCCGGAATAGGTTCGACCGCAGCCCATGAAGCCCAGGCCCGAGAAACGCCGGCAGTCGCAGAGCCGCAGCGCCCCGCGCACCCGCAACGGATTCTGGAGCACACCCGTCATCCTCGGCGGCGCTGCGCTGGCGCTCGGTGCACTGGCCGCGCTGCTGCTCCTCTCCGGGCGGGACGAGCCCGCGCCGGTCGCAGCAGACCCGCAGCCGCCGGAGGTCGCCGAGCTCGCACCTGCACCGGCCGCACCGAGGGCGCCGGAGCCGGCGCCGATCCCCGTCGCCCGAGCCGCCGATCCGGCGCCCGCTCCGCCACAGCGCCAGATCACGCCCCGCCGGCGCAGCGAGCACGACCCGCCGCCTGCAGCCGTCCCGGCCAGCGACGAGGAGGAAGTCGTGATCGTGAACGAGCCGGGCAAGGAATACCCGGCTGGAATCGACGCGCGCGACTACATCAAGGCCCTGCGCGACATGGGAGAGACCGAAGGCATCGCCGCCTTTCCTCCTCCGGGCACCAACCCGCCGAAGCCGGGGCTCATCGTCCCGAACGACTACGCGATCCCCGAGGGCTACGAGCGCTACTACCAGTATTCCGACGACGGCAAACCTCTCGAACCGATCCTCGTCTATTCGCCGGACTACGAGTTCTTCGACGAGCAGGGCAATCCGGTCGCCATTCCGGAGGACCGCACCGTCCCCGCGGACCAGGCGCCTCCGGGCCTCGCAGTCGAGATCCTCGATCCCGAGAACCCGCGCGATCCCGACGGGCTGATCGGCCAGACGCCCTGACGCGCAGGGCCCTTCCCCACGCGGCCGCGATCGCGGCGAGCGCGATCCTGCTGCACCAGGCATCGCAGATCGCCGCGCCGTGGCACTGGCTGACGTTCGTCGGGCTCGTCCCGTGGCTCGCATCGCTGGACCGGCTCACGAGCGCCAGGGCTGCCCTGCTCTCGGGCCTCGCCATGTCGGTCGCCTTCACCGTCGGCGTCTTCTCCTGGTTCGGGACGGCAATGGCCGTCTACGCGGGCGCTCCGGAGTGGATCGGCTTCGCGGCGCTCCTGGTGCTGGCGCCGGTGCTCCAGCCGCAGCTCGTCGTCTTCGCGTGGGCACGCCGCGCCGCCGCCTCGGCCGATGTGACCGGTGCGGTCCGCGGTGCGCGCGCCGTCACTGGGGCGTTCGCCTACGTAGGCGCCGAGTGGGCGCTCCCGAAGCTCTTCGGAGACACCCTTGGCCACGGGCTCCACGCCTCGGACTGGATGCGTCAGGGCGCAGACGTCGGAGGAGCGCCTGGCCTCACGGTGCTGATCGTGCTCGCGAACGAAGCGGTCCTTTGCGCCCTCGAGGCAGCGCGCACGGCGCACCGCGGAGCGAGGCTGCGCGCGGCGGCAGCACCCGTCGCGTGCGCGCTCGGCATCGTTTCCCTCCTTGCCGGCTACGGCGCATGGCGCATGACGAAGCTCATCCCCGCCGGGCCTCCGCTCCTTCGTGCAGCCCTCGTCCAGGCCGACATCAGCCGCTACGAGCGGCTTCGCCAGGAGCTCGGCACCTACGACGCCGTGCGGATGATCCTCGACGCACACGTTGCGCTTTCCGGAGAGGCGCTCTCGCGAGGCCGCCTCGATGCGGTGCTCTGGCCCGAGACCATGTATCCGACGACCTTCGGGAGCCCCAAGAGCGAAGCCGGCGCGGAGTTCGACGCCGAGATCCGGAGCTTCGCAGCGGCGAGCGGCGCGACCCTCGTCTTCGGCTCCTACGACGTTGCGAACGGCGAGGAGTTCAACGCGGCCTTTGTTCTCGCGCCGGGAAGGCCCATGGTGACCTATCGCAAGAGCGCGCTCTTCCCACTCACCGAGCGGGTTCCCGCCTGGCTCGATGCCGGTGCGGTGCGGAGCCTCTTCCCGTGGCTCGGCACCTGGCGCGCAGGCGACGGGCCCCGCGTGATCCCCCTGGCGCTTCCCGGCGGAAGGGCGCTCCGCGCCGGTCCCCTCATCTGCTACGACGCCGTCGAGCCGCGTTTCGCGCGAGAGGCGGCCTCCGCCGGCGCCGAGCTGCTGGTGACGCTTTCGAACGATTCCTGGTTTGCGGCAGGAGCCGGGCCGAACCTGCACCTCGTGGTGTCGGCCTTCCGGAGCCTCGAAACGCGGAGGCCGCAGCTCCGCGTCACGAACACGGGCATCACGGCGTGGATCGATGCGACCGGCTCCATTCGAGGGCGCCTCGGCGTACACGAGCGGGGCGTGCTTCTGGCCGAGGTGCCGGCGGGGCCCGGCGGAACGACCGTGGCCATGCGCTGGGGTGAGTGGGTCGGCCCGGCGGCGGCGGCAGCCGCTGCATCCCTGCTCGCGGCCCTCCGCCTCTCGGGGCGTCACCTGCGGAAGCGGTCCGCGCCGATCAGCTGAGAAGATCTGGCCGCAGCAGCAGCGCGCCGGCGAGCGCGAGCATCGCCACGCCGCTCACGAGCTGGAGGATCCGGCCTCCGCGCTCGCCGAGCTTCCCGCGTCCGAGGCCGACGACCGCGATCGCCACCAGGAGCGAATCGTCGGCCATGTAGGCCGCGACGTAGAGCAGGAGATACGCGGTGTACTGCCAGGCACCGAGCGCGTGGCTCGCGAGCACCTGGGTGTAGACGGCAGGAAAGCCGGCGGTGCAGAGCAGCTCGACGACGTTCACCAGCACGGCGAGCACCGTCGCGGCTCCGAGGGCTGCGGGCAGGCTCTCGGCGCGCAGGATCGCCCGCGTTCGCGCGTAGATGCCGGGCTTCGCAGACTCGGGGATCGAGAGCGAGGGGCCGCGGCCCGCGGCGAAGAACTCCTTCACGTGCAGCGCGCCCGCTACCGCTGCGAGGCCCCCGAGAACGACCTGCACCGCGCGCGAGAGGCCGACCAGGAGGAAGATGCTGAGCCATGCCGACATGAACGCGAAGTAGGCAGCTCCACTCACCAGCACGAAGGTGCCGGCCACGAGGGCCATCCTGCGACGGCTTCGCAGGTGGACGAGCAGCGAGAGCAGGAAGAGAAGTACCCAGATCGCACAGGGGTTGAACCCGTCGAGGAGGCCGAGTGCGATCGTGAAGAGCGGAAGGCCGAACCGGCCGCTGCTGATCGGCCCGAAGACGCGGCTCTGGATCACGGGCTCCGGCGCGCGACATTGCGTCTCGGGCTCGAGCGTACAGGCGCCGGGATCCGGAGAGGGCGGCGTGCCGCCGGCCCCGATGCCGAGAATCCCTTCCAGCTCCCGTCCGGTGCTCTCCGGTCCGAGGAAGCCCACGAGGAGCCGGCCGCGGACCCAGAACGCCGGAACGCCCGGCACCAGGACGCCCTGCTCGGCGCACAGACGCCGCAGGCGCTCCCGCGCCTGCGCATCGGCATCGATGGGGTGGACGCGAACCGTGAGCCCCGGCGTCGTCGCCGCCAGCTCGTCGAGGAACTCGTGCGCCGCGACGCAGTGAGGGCATCCCGAGCGCGTGAAGAGCTCGATCTCCAGCGGGGCTGGCGCCTCGGCTGCTGCGCAGAGGGACACGGCGACCAGCGCCAGGAGAAGCATCGGCGCGGCGAGAAGGCGCCTCCACGTCCGGTAGCATCCCGCTGCCCACGTCGGAAGGTTGCGCTCGCCTACGGGCCGCGCTGCAGTCGGAGACCGCCTCGTGCAACGCCCCCTCTACCACTTCACGCCGCCCCGGAACTTCATGAACGACCCCAATGGCCTCGTCTTTTACGAAGGCGAGTATCACCTGTTCTACCAGCACAACCCCGAGGGCGAAACCTGGGGACACATGAGCTGGGGGCACGCGGTGAGTCGCGACCTCGTCTCCTGGGAGCACCTGCCGGTGGCGCTCCGCGAGGAAGGCGGGGTCATGGTCTTCTCCGGCAGCGCAGTCGTCGACGGGCAGAATACGAGCGGCCTCGGGAGTGGCGGTGATCCTCCTCTCGTCGCGTTCTACACCGGCCACGGCGCGAGCGAGCAGACC
This sequence comes from uncultured delta proteobacterium, assembly GCA_963710635.1. GTDB lineage: Bacteria > Myxococcota_A > UBA9160 > UBA9160 > UBA9160 > MYXO. The sequence continues at coordinate 782,503 of CAVQAY010000001.1, read as the reverse complement.
CAGAACGTCGCCTTCAGCACCGACCGGGGCCGCACCTGGACGCGTCACTCGGCAAACCCGGTTCTCTCCATCGGGTCGCGCGACTTCCGCGACCCGAAGGTCTTCTGGCATGCGCCCACTCAGCGGTGGGTCATGGTCACGGTGCTGGCGGTTCTGCGCGAGGTGCGCTTCGACGTCTCTTCCGATCTCGTCCACTGGGAGTACGCCGGCGGCTTCGGCCCGGCGGGCCCCGACGAGGGCGCGTGGGAGTGCCCGGATCTCTTCGAGCTGCCGGGCCCGGACGGCGTTCGCCGCTGGGTGCTCAAGGTCGACGTCCAGAAGGGGCCGGGGGCGCTCTATTTCGTGGGTGACTTCGACGGGTCTCGCTTCGTCACCGACCCTGGCTGCGAGCAGCCTCGGCGCGTCGACCACGGGCGCGACTTCTATGCCGCGCAGTCGTTCAGCGACCTGCCGGGAGATCGGCGCGTGTGGCTCGCGTGGATGAGCCACTGGAGCTACGCCAATTCGGTGCCGACGTCTCCCTGGCGCGGCCAGCTCTCGATCCCGCGCGAGCTTCGGCTCGCTGCGTCGCCGTCGGGGCTGCAGCTCGCACAGCGCCCGGCTCCCGAGCTGGCGCGGCTTCGCCGGCCGCTTGTTCTTGACGCGAACCTCGACCTCGCTGCTGCGAACCGGGCGCTCGCCGATTCCGGAGGCGGCGCGAGCCTCGAGATCGGCCTCACGCTTGCGCCGGGCCACGCATCCGAGGTCGCGCTACGGGTGCGAGAGGGTGCCCGGCAAGCGACCCGTGTAGGCTTCGATGCCCGCAGCGAAGACGTCTTCATCGACCGGACCGGATCGGGCGACGCCTCGTTCGCCGCGTCGTTTCCCGGAGTCCACCGAGCGCCGACCGGTCCGATCGATGGGCGACTCGACGTGCGGGTCTTCGTCGACACGTGCTCGGTGGAGGTCTTCGCCGGCGGCGGCAGGGCGGTGCTCAGCGATCTCGTCTTCCCCGACGCCGCGAGCGCCGGCGTCTCCCTCGAAGCCGACGCACCGGTTCGCGTCGAGCGCCTCGAGGTCTTCCGGCTCGGTCCCTAGAGCGACTGTGTCAACCCCCCAGCGCGCCGCAGGAAGGGAAAGCAGCGGAGCGGGCGGCGACCCCGCGTCTCGAAGATCGGACCGGGGCCAATTGTAAATCGCGATTACAGATGGCCCGGAAAGGCATCCGCCTCGGAGCGCTGACCTCACGGTGAGATCTTGGCCAGTCGCCCAGCCCGGCTACCGGATGCGCAGCACCCCCTGCTCGGCGAGCGCATCGACCGCCGAGTGGATCGCCGCGTCGGTCTCCTGGATCCGGTCGAGCATCTCGCGCAACGTGGAGCCTGCGGCCGCCATCTCGAGGACCGAATCTTCGAGGGGAGTCTGCGTATCCGACCGGCACTCGTCTGCGACCAGAAAGCGCGTGTCGGGAGCGAAGCGTGCCCCCGGGAGCCGGCTCACCTGCTCGCCCAGACGAAGCGCCTCGGCAATCGCGGCCTCCATGGCGATCGGTGCGTCGGGATGGGGCAGCGGCTCCATTCCGGGCCGCAGCTCGAAGAAGCCATCCCGCCAGGCGAGCATCCTCGACAGCGCCTTCACTCCACGCGTAGCGCCCAGGTAGGCCGCCAGCATCTCGCGGTTTGCGAAGACGACGGTGCCCTCCTCGACCCCACTCGAGATCGTGATGATGCCGCTCGGCGTGAGCGCCGATGCGAGCTTGATCGATGCGGCGACGCTGGCGTCGGCGAAGCGGTCGTGGACGCCTGCGGCCTCCTGTTCGTCGCAGGTGCTTCGCAGATCCTCGATGAACCGATCGAGAGCAGCCTGCTTCTCTCCGGGAAAGACCTGCGCCGCCACGGCGGCGACGATGCCCGGACCACGGAGCTGCCGCACGACCCGACCGGGAACCTGGAACGCGTCGCCCCGGACGGGATGGACGATCGACAGCGACAGGTCGCTGCCGACGGGTAGCTCGTTGCAGTGGAGCGAGAGCAGGAGACCCGAGGTGCTGAGATCCCGGGCCGCGGCGTGGCGCTGCCTTCCGTCCGGTCCGCGCAGGAGGACGCTCACGCGGGTCCGCGTACGAGGTGCGCGGGTGTGCTGGGTACGGTCGTTCGGGTCGTCCGACCCGGTGTCGTCGTCTTCGGTGCGCGTGTCCGTATCGATGCCCGCGCCGAGATCGGGAGCGTCCGCTTCGAGCTCGATCAGGTCGATCTCGGCGTCGCCGGGGGCGTCGCTCCCCGGAGACGGCGCGTCGAAGCCGTTCCAGGCGAACTCCTCCGCGCGCTCCATGAGGGGCTCGAGGCGCGCGCGGACGGCAGAGAGGGGCTCGGTGAACTGGACGGAGACGCCGGCGCCGGGCTGGCAGTGGACCACCTCGGCAGCGAGCGAAACCTTCTCTTCCGCGAAGGCCGCCTCGACCACGACCTCGAGGGGCTCGAGCAGGTCGAAGCGCTCGCGGGTCGCGATGAAGGCTCCGGCCTTGATCAGGTTCCGGGCGTACTCGGTCCGGAACGCCTCCGCGCTCTCGAACACGAGATGGAGCCTGCGCACGGCACCCACCTGCGAGGCCGCTTCGTCCACGGGGCCCTCCGCCGGTGCCTATCGGCCGATTCTGAAGGCGACTTTCGGGGCGTCTCGTTTCCCCAAGGGGACGCCTCCATCCCGTGCGATCCGGCGGAACATGTCCGTTCTCCCGATCTGCCCATCGGCCCATCGTTTCACCCAGAAAACCGGACTCAGCCGGCGCGGGGGTCCGTCCGATCAGGATGCGAGACCCAGGGAGCCGACGGCCGGCCCGGCCGGAACGGGAGAGCCGATGAAGACGATCCTGCTGGCAGACGACGAGGAGAACCTGCGCCTGCTCCTGCGCGCAACGCTCGAGGAGCCCGACTTCACGATCCTCGAGGCGCCCGACGGATCGACGGCCCATGAGCTCGCCCGCAAGCATCGGCCCGACCTGGTCGTGCTCGATTGGATGATGCCCGGAATGACGGGCATCGAGCTGACCCGCCTGCTGCGCAGCGAGCCCGAGACCCGCAGCACGCCGATCATCCTGCTCACCGCGCGCGGGCAGGAGAGCGATCGCGACCAGGCGATGGCGCTCGGCATCCAGGGCTACCTCGTCAAGCCCTTCAGTCCTCTCGAGTTCCTGCACATGGTCGAGGAGATCCTCGGATGACCGCGGAGGTGGGCGCCGCCACCGACGAGGTTCGCCGATTCGAGCGCGAGCTCGCCGCGGCCCACGCCCAGCTCGTCCGCTACGCCCACGATCTGCGGCTCATGCTCGATCGCGAGCGGGCGAGGGCGACGCAGCTCGAAGCCGCCTACATGGACACGCTGCTCCGCCTCACTCGGGCAGCGGCCTGCAAGGATTCCGAGACCGGTGCGCACCTGGAGCGCCTCAGCCATTACTCGCTGCTGCTCGCAGAGCAGCTCGGGCTTCCGCAGGAGGACGCGGAGAGGATCGCAGCCGCGGCGCCGCTCCACGACGTCGGCAAGATCGGAATCCCCGACGCGATCCTCGTCAAGGCCGGGCCGCTCACCGAGGACGAGTGGGAGGTCATGCGCCGCCACACGACCCTCGGCGCCGATCTGCTGGCGGGATCGCACTCTCCGCTCATCGAGACGGCCCGCCAGATCGCCCTCACCCATCACGAACGCTGGGATGGCGGAGGCTATCCCCAGGGTCTTCGCACGGAAGAAACCCCCATCGCCGGCCGCATCGTGATGTTCGTCGACCGGTACGACGCCCTCCGCAGCTCACGCCACTACAAGCCGGCCTTCGATCACGAGACGGCGACCGCCCTCATGATGGGCAACGGCGACCGATCGCAGCGCTCGCACTTCGACCCGAAGCTGCTCGAGATCTTTCGCGAGAGCCACGAGAAGCTCGCCGTGATCTATGAGCAGCACTGCAACTGACGAGCCCCTCCGCAGCTTCCTCGAAGAGGTCTCCCTCGGCTACCTGAGGTCGGGGCTCGTAGGCGCGGTCGCCGCCTACGGCGTCGCTGCGGTCGGCTTCCTGCTGCTGCTACCGCCGCCCTCCGGGATCGTTCTCGGCATTGCGGCGGGGGCGTCTGCGGCCGCCTTGTTCGCGCTCCGCCGGATCGCCAGCGAGGCGCCGCCACGGCTCGCCCATCCTGTCGTCGCCGGCGTCGCGCTGCTGACGATCTCCAACGTCTGCCTGTACATGGTGGCCACGGGAAACGTCCAGCAGTCTGCGAGCTTCTCGGTGATCGTTCTCGCCTGCTCGTTCTTCTTCCTCTCCCGGGTCTGGATCGCTGCGATCGCCGCAACGGCGGTCGTCGGATTTGGCGTCACCCTCGTCGCGACCGGTCTCACCACCGACTGGACGCAGCTCATGCCCTCGCTCGTCATCTCGCTCTCGCTCGCCGCGGTGGTGCACGAGGCACGTCTTCGGACCTTCCGAAGGCTCGCGACGTTACGAATGGAAGAGACGAAGATCCGCGCCGAGCTCGAATCGTCCGTCGTCGCGCTCCAGGACAGCAAGGAGAGGCTCCGTCAGCTCGCAGAGTCTTCGTCGGAGGGCATCGTCATCCACGAAGCGGGGAAGATCCTCGATGTCAACACCGCCGCTGCCCAGATCCTCGGCTCTCCGCGCGAGGCGCTCCTCGGGCACACGCTGTCGGGATTCTTCCTCCGCGATCCGCACGCGGCACTCCCCGAAGCCGTCTCCATGGGAAGGCCCTTCGAGGCGACCATCACCCGCCCGGACGGCTCCCGGATTCCGGTCGAGGTGGGGCTTCGCACGGCGCCCTTCCGCGGCCATCTCGAGAGCGTGACGACGCTGCGGGACATCTCCGAGCGCCGCCGCCTCCAGGACCTGCTCACCGAAAGGCGGGAGCTCGAGCGCCTCATCATCACCATCGCGTCGGACCTGGTGAAGCGGACCCCCTCGGATCTCGAGCCGGGCGTACGGCAGGCGGTCGAAGCCATCGCCCGCGTGATGGAGGCCGACCACGGGCACGCCCTGCTGCTCCGGCCCTCGGGAAGGGTCCGCTTCAGCGTCGACTGGTTCGCCGACAAGTCCCGTGCTCGGCATCTCGCCCTCGGCGACCTGCCGCGCGACGCCATGCCCTGGATCGCGCGCCGCATGGCGGGGCTCGAGGCGGTCCACATTCCCGATGTCGGAGGCCTGCCGCCCCAGGCGGGCGCCGACCGGGCGTTCCTCCGGAAGCGGTCGGTTCGGAGCCTGATCGCGGTGCCGATCGCGCAGGGCGAACGCGTGATCGGATCGCTGGCGTTCGCCGCCACGCAGGGGCCGCGCCCCTGGTCGGAAGAGACCGTCGCGCTGCTCCGGATCGCCGCCGAGGTGATGGCCGGAGCCTCCGTTCGCCAGCGCGCGCTCGAGGATCTCGAGGCGAGCGAGGCAAGGAAGGCTGCGATCCTCGAGGCGGCCCTCGACTGCATCATCACGATCAATCCCCACGGCCGGGTCGTCGAGTTCAACCCGGCAGCGGAGAAGACCCTCGGCTACCGGCGCGCCGACGTGATCGGCATGCCGCTCCGCGATCTCGTCGTCCCCGAGCGGCTCCGGACCGCCCGGGACGACGGCTTGCGGCCGCTGTTCGTGACGGCGGAGCGGCCGATCCTCGGGCGCCACACCGAAACCACCGCCTGCCGGGCCGATGGTACCGAGTTCGCCGCCGAGCTCGCCGTGGTCGCCATCGACACCGTCGAGGGACCGGGCTTCACGGTCTACCTCCGCGACATCACCGAGCGGCGCGAGATCGAGCGGCTTCGCGAGGAGCTCGTCGCGACGGTGAGCCACGAGCTTCGCACGCCCCTCACCAGCCTCCGCGGCTTCACCGAGCTCATGCTGGAGAAGGAGTTCCCGGCCGAGCGGCAGCGGAAGTTCCTCGAGGTGATCCGCTCCGAGGCGGTCCGCCTGACCAAGATCGTGAACGACTTCCTCGACATGAAACGGATCGAGAGCGGCCGGGCGACCCTGCACCGCGAGCGCATCGACCTGCGTGCACTGCTCCAGGAGATCGAGGCGCTCTTCGGACGCGACGACGGTCTGCACGAGATCAAGCTCGACCTCGACCCTGCGATCACCCTGCTACGGGCAGACCCTGGGCAGCTTCGCCAGGTGCTGATCAACCTGGTCTCGAACGCCATCAAGTTCTCTCCCCACGGCGGCATCGTCACCCTCGGCGCACGGAACGAGGCCGAGGGCGTCCTGCTCTGGGTGAGCGACGAAGGCATCGGCGTCGCACCGGCCGACATGGCGGGGCTGTTCCAGAAGTTCTTCCGCGTCGACAACGCGGAGACCCGGACGATCGGCGGCACCGGCCTCGGGCTCGCTCTCGTCAAGGAGATCGTCACGGCGCACGGCGGCCGCATCTGGGTGGAGAGCACGGTGGGGAGCGGCAGCACCTTCTACGTGAGCCTGCCGAGCAAGCACGACGGCAAGGACGCCGGCGGCGAGTCCGGCACCGGCAGCAGCGTGTCGTACGCCGAGCCCGCCGAGCTGCCCTGGGCGAAGGGGTAGCTCTCCGAACGATCTTGCGGGCGGAGCTGCCTGCCCGTTCCGCGAGACAATCAAGGGACGACGCCGAACAGCCGAAGGAGTCTGCCGTGGCCGAAGCACCCGTCAACGTCCTCGATCGCCCCCGCGTCGAGCAGATCCTGCGGTCGGCCCTCGAGCAGGGGGCCTCCGACGTCCACTTCAAGGCGGGGGAGCGCATCCTGCTCCGGATCCACGGCGACCTTCGCGCCTTCGACATGCCGAAGCTCTCGCCGCGGCAGACCCAGGCCATCTTCGAGGCCATCCGGCCGCCGCGGCTCGCCAGCGTCGACGTCGACACCATGCGCGAGATCGACTTCTCCTTCGCCGTTCCCGGCGCCGCCCGCTTCCGCGCCAATGCGTTCCGCCAGCGCGGCAGCCTCGCGATCGTCGTCCGGGTGATCCCCATGGAGATCCCCGACCTCCAGCAGCTCGGCCTTCCGGGGATCGTCGCGTCCCTGGCCGAGGAGGAGCGTGGGATCATCCTCGTCACCGGCGCCACCGGCAGCGGCAAGTCGACGACGCTCGCGGCCATGATCAAGCACATCAACCGGACCAAGTCGGCCCACGTCATCACGATCGAGGATCCGATCGAGTTCCTGTTCCTGAACGAGCGCTCGTCGATCGTCCAGCGCGAGATCGGGACCGACACCGACAACTTCGCGGGAGCCCTGCGCGCCGCCCTGCGTCAGGATCCGGACGTCGTCATGATCGGCGAGATGCGGGATGCGGAGACCATGGACATCGCGATCAAGGCCGCCGAGACGGGGCATCTGGTCTTCAGCACCGCACACACCACCGATGCGGCGAAGACGATCCACCGGCTGGTGGGCGCCGCGTCGCCTTCGGAGCAGGGGATGCTGCGGCTTCGCCTCTCGGAGGCCCTGCGGGCGATCGTCTCGATGCGGCTCCTCCCGCGCGCGGACGGCCACGGCCTCATTCCGGCCATCGAGGTGATGCTCAACACGCGGATCGTGCAGGACTGCATCCGCAAGGCCGAACGGCAGTCGGAGCTCCAGGACATCATCGCCAAGGGAGCGCACTACGGGATGCGAACCTTCGACCAGGACCTGGTCCGGCTGGTTCGCGAGGGCGCGATCACGCGCGAAGTCGCTCTCGCGGCCGCGACGATCCCCGGCGACGTCGACCTCCAGCTGCGGATCGGGACCGACGAGCCCGAGGAGCTCGAGATCGCCACCGAGCGCCACTACAGCGACGAGCTCGCCGAGATCGATCCCGCGCTCCGGATCACGAGCGCCGACCTCGACCGCGCAGCGGAGGGGTAGCGGGCACGGGCCCGCGGCAACACCGTCAGCCCGCTCCGCGAGGTGCTTTCCGGGAGGCCGCCGCGTAGGCGAGCGGCCCGAGCGCCGCAGCGCCGCCCGCCGCCACGACTGCCGGCAGGCCGTACTCACCGTCGGTGAGCGACAGGCCGACCGCGACCGCGAAGAAGGCGAGCGGGAGCGCGACCAGGGCGGACAGCCCCGGAAGGCCCAGCGGGAGCCGGAAGGCGCCGCGAAGCGCCGGCTCCTTGCGCCGTAGCTGGAGGAGCGCGGCGAACTCGAGGAAGAGCGCGAGGGCATAGAGGAAGACGTCGGCAACCACCAGCTCCTGGAAGGTGAGGAGCGCGCAGGCCGAGTAGCACACGGCCGATGCGAGGACGGCGTTTCGCGGCGTTCCGCGCTCGTCGAGCCTCGCGAGGGCGCGTGGCAGGAGGCCGTCGGACGCCATCGCGAGCGGGATGCGAGAGTATGCGAGGAGGAGCGCGTTGAAGAGCGCCAAGGCGCTCACGAGGCCGGCGAGGGCGAGCCAGCCGCCGAGCACCCCGCCGAGGGTCCCGCCTCCTGCGGCGGCGCTCGCGATCTCCGGCCAGCCGCCCTCCTGCCACGACGTCCAGTCGGTGGCGCCGAGCGCCAGGACCACGGGGGCGAGGTAGCCGAGCGTGACCAGCGGCAGCGCGATGGCGAGGGCGCGCGGATAGCTGCGGGATGCATCCTTCACCTCGCCCTGCACCGTCGACGCGTTGTCCCAGCCGATGTAGTTCCAGAGAGCAATCGAGATGCCAACGCCGAGGCCCTCGATCACGCCCTTGCCGGGCTTGGAAAACGGCGCCCACGGCACGGACACCTGGTGCGGCAGCGAAGCGAAGGCCACCAGGCCGAAGCCGCAGAGCACGAAGAGCCCCACGGCGATCGAGACGCGCCCCACGTCGAGGGCTCCGCGCAGGTTGATTGCCACGGCGATCCAGATCACCGCCAGCGAGACGAGAAAGCGTTCGGGGCCGTCGAGGCCCGGTACGAAGGTCGCGAGATACTGATTGAAGAGCACGGGATAGATCGCCATGTCGACCATCGAGTACATCCACGTGCACCATCCACACTGAAACGCCCAGAAGGGTCCGAACGCGCGCCGTACCCACCGGTAGTAGCCACCTTCTTCGGGCAGCATGCTGGCGAGCTCGCCGATCAGCAGCACTTCGGGCAGCGACCACACCAGAGGCACCAGCATGAGGGTCGCCAGCGCGAGGCCGGGGCCGACCTCTGCGACCAGACCCTCGAGGGTGAAGGCGCCGCCCGAGACGTTGAAGAACATCACGAAGACGAGGGAGAACGTCGTGAGCGAGCGGTGGAGGCGGGGCCGCGAGCGCCTTCGCCGCGCCGGGACGAAGCCGCGGCCGGAAGGGGGATGCGCCGGATCGTCGTCAGCCACGCGGCGCCACGCTAGAGCAGGCGTCCCCGGTGCGAATGCTCGCTTTCGAGGGCGAGCAGGCGGGCCTTCAGCTCGCGGCCGCCGCCGTAGCCCCCGAGGCGCGCCCCGGCCGCAACGCAGCGGTGGCAAGGCACGATGATCGGAACGGGGTTCGCGCCGTTGGCGGAGCCCGTGGCGCGGACGGCGAGGGGACGCCCCACGGCCCGCGCGAGATCTCCGTAGGTTCGGGTCTCACCGTAGGGAATGCGCTGCAGCTCTTCCCAGACGGCGAGCTGGAACTCGGTCCCGCGCAGATCGAGGGGAAGGTCGAAGGTGGCGCGCTTCCCACCGAGGTACTCGGTCACCTGCTGGATCGCGTCCCGATTCGGCGCGAAGCCCGCGCGCAGCTCGCGCTGGAGACCCGACCGCTGGAGCCAGCCTGCGAGGCCGGCCCCGCTCGCCCGGGGCAGCTCAAGAAACGCAACCCCCCGTTCGGTGGAGGCGATCCGCAGCGGGCCGATGGGGGAGTCGAAGGGCGCGACGTAGACCGACTCCATGACACAGCCTACCACCGCTCGGGCCGGTGCAGGCTCGCGAAGATCGACAAAACGTCCGAAGCCGGATCGGGGCCGAAGGAGTCGACCGGCGCCTGCGGTTTCTCGGCCTTCACGAGCCCATTCGGGCACCAGGGAATGCCGCGGGCGCGGGTCGCGAGATAGGCGGCACGGGCGCCCGTCCCCTCTTGCCGCTGGGCCGGGTGCCAGAGGTGGACGCAGACCGCGCGGTTCACGACCAGCATCGGCTCGACGCCGGCCCGTCGAAGCCGACAGCCCAGCTCGACGTCCTCGAGACCCCAGCTCTCGAAGTCCTCGTTCCAGCCGTTGACGCGAACGAGATCGGTCTTCCAGAGCGAGCAGTTCCCGCCGCGGAGGTTCCGGTTCTTCTTGACGCGCTGGACGCCAGCGGAAGCGCGAGGCTCTCCCGGCAGGTAGAGGGCGTAGGACAGGTTCCGGGCGCGCCCCCGCCTCTCGTCCCACCAGTCTCGCGGGCCGGTGCGGACGTGGGCGCCCCGTGCGATCGTCCTGGCATCGATGCGCCGCGAACGGGCCTCGGAGAGCTTGGCCGCGCGTCCGACCAGCATCCGGCCCGGCGCGCGGTGGCGAAGGTGGCTCTCGACGAAGCGCCGGTGCGGAACGCAGTCGCCGTCGGTGTAGATGAGGTAGTCCGAGAGAGCGCGCCGCGACGCGGCGTTGAGGATCGCCGCCTTGCGAAACCCCCGGTCCGGCTGCCAGACGTGACGCAGCGGGACGGGGAGCGATCTCCGCCATCCGCTCGAGCGAGCGCGCGGGTCGCAGGACCCGAGCCGTCGTCGGCCACGACGATCTCGAAGCCGCCGACCGTCTGATGCCGGAAGCCCTCGAGACAGCGCTCGAGGTTCTCGGGCCGCTCGTAGGTGCTGACGATGACCGAAGCGATGGGATCCACGACCCGCTCCCGAGGTTCGCACCGGAACTCCTTCGCTGCGGGCGCCGGCCGCCGGCAGGCCCCGGTACCCTTCCCGCAGCATGCGCCGTTGGCTCCGCAGGATCCGGCTTCCGATCGTCTATTACCACGAGATCGGCGCCGAGCGCTCGAAGCACGTGGTACACCCGCGCCGACTTCGAAGCTCACCTCGACTGGATCGTCGCAGCCGGCGCCGAGGTGCTCTCGCTCGACGACGTCGTTGCCATCTACGAAGGCAGGAGACGGTCACCTCCGGCGCGCGGCGTCGTGCTGAGCTTCGACGACGGCCGCGCGGGAGTTCGCGACGTCGCGGCCCCGGCGCTCGCCCGTCGCGGGCTTCCGGCCGTTGCCTATCTGGTGACCGACTGGCTCGGCGGAACGGGAATTCCCGACCGCGAACGCTACTCGGCCTTCCTCGACTGGTCCGACCTCGGCACCCTGCAGCAAGCCGGCTTCACCATCGGGAGCCACACGGTGACCCACGCGCAACCTGAAGCGGATCGCTCCAGCCAGGTCGCCCGCGAGGTCGGCGAGTCGCGCGTTCGGCTCGAGCAGGCGCTCGGACGGCCGGTCGAGCACTTCAGCTACCCCTATGGGCGCCGCACGCGAAGCGTCGAGCGTGCCGTTCGCGCGGCGGGCTATCGCACCGCGGTGGTGACGGGCCAGCGCTGCAACGGACGCTTCGCCCGGCTCCACCGGCTCTTCCGGCTGCGCGCCGACGGACGCGACGGCCGAAGCGAGTGCCGTCTACGATCGCCGCCTGCTGGCATCCGCGCGGATCGAGGGGGGCTGATCGAGCACGCCGTACGCGCTGCCGCCCGTCCCGTGCGTGACACTTCTCGCGCGCCACGCCCGGCGCGCCAGGCGCTATGCCATCGCGCGCTGCAGCCCGGCGTCGATGGCGTCGAGGAACTCCTCGGTCGCGAGCCAGGGGTGATCGGGGCGGATCAGGATCGCGAGATCCTTCGTCATCCTCCCGCTCTCGACGGTGTCGACGCAGACCCGCTCGAGCGTCTCGGCGAAGCGAAGCAGCTCGGGCGTCGCGTCGAGCTTCGCGCGGTGCTTGAGGCCGCCGGTCCAGGCGAAGATCGAGGCGATCGGGTTCGTACTCGTCTTCTCCCCGCGCTGGTGCGCGCGGAAGTGGCGGGTGACCGTTCCGTGGGCGGCCTCCGCCTCGACGGTCTTCCCGTCGGGCGTCATCAGCACCGACGTCATGAGACCGAGTGAGCCGAAACCCTGGGCGACGGTGTCGCTCTGCACGTCGCCATCGTAGTTCTTGCACGCCCAGACGAAGCCACCGCTCCACTTGAGCGCCGCAGCCACCATGTCGTCGATCAGGCGGTGCTCGTAGGTGCAGCCGGCGGCCTCGAAGGCTGCCTTGAACTCGCTCTCGAAGATCTCCTGGAACAGGTCCTTGAAACGCCCGTCGTACGACTTGAGGATCGTGTTCTTGGTCGACAGGTAGAGCGGCCACTTGCGCGCGAGCGCGTAGTTCATGCACGCGCGGGCGAAGCCGCGGATCGATTCGTCGAGGTTGTACATCGCGAGCGCGACGCCACTGCCGTCGAAGCGGAAGACCTCCCGCTCGATCGGCTCGCCTCCGCCGTCGGGCTCGAAGCGGATCTTGAGCGTCCCCTTTCCGGGGATCCGGAAGTCTGTCGCCCGGTACTGGTCGCCGAACGCGTGACGGCCGATCACGATCGACTGGGTCCAGTGCGGAACGAGCCTCGGAACGTTCTTGCAGATGATGGGCTCGCGGAAGACGGTTCCGCCGAGGATGTTCCGGATGGTTCCGTTCGGCGAGAGCCACATCTTCTGGAGGCCGAACTCCTTCACGCGGGCTTCGTCCGGCGTGATGGTCGCGCACTTCACGGCGACGCCGTGGCGGAGCGTGGCCTTCGCCGAGTCGATCGTCACCTGGTCGCTGGTGCGGTCGCGGCTCTCGATGCCGAGGTCGTAGTAATCGAGCTGGATGTCGAGATACGGCAGGATCAGCTTCTGCTTGATGAACGCCCAGATGATGCGGGTCATCTCGTCGCCGTCCATCTCGACGACGGGGTTGCGGACCTTGATCTTCGGCATCGAGCTCCTCGCGCGGAAGGTGTGGCGCGCGCAGGGTAACACCGGGGGTGGAGGGCGTCAGCGCTCGGCGAGGACCGACCCGTCGGGGATCGCGAGCGGCCGGTCCGCGGGCGGCCTCGACGCGAACGTCTCCCTGGACGCGCACGTCGCGGCCGAAGCGGACGTCGCCGCGGACCGTGAGACGCTTGCACGCGATGAGCGACGGCGCACCCCGCGAGAAGCGCTCCTGGAAGCGTTCGATGTGGGAGTAGAACTCGGGGTCGAGATCGACGACCACCGGCGGCAGCGTGCGCCGGCGCGAGGGGAGGAGCCGCGCGTCGGGACCGAGCGCGTAGACGTCCGACCAGAGCGCGAGCAGGTCGTTCGTGGTCTTGACCGGCGCGAAGCGTTCGCGCGGGACGTGCAGCGCACGCGCTCCCTCGAAGATCGAGAGTGCGGCGCCCATGGCCGTCTCGAGCTGGAGGCAGCACGGAGACGATGCGTCGTCGGGATCGACGCGCTTCTCGTTGCGGAGCAGCGGAAGGGGAAGCAGGTCGTTCCGGTCCCGGAGGCTCATGTCGAGTATCCGCAGGTCGAGCCAGAGGTTGTTCGTGTTGAAGAAGCGATACCGCGTGATGTCCTGGAAGTCGGCGGCCTCGTCCGGGGGGCACTGGGCCGACTCCCGGAGCGCGAGCTGACCGCCACGCAGGCGCGCCAGGTGCCCGCCCTTGCGGTCCGCCTCGGTGCGGTCGGTCACCTCGAGGGCGAAGGGAATGGTGTTCGCCGCGACCCAGCCGAGGATCTCGGCCGAGAACACGGCGCCGAGGTTGTCCGCGTTGGAGACGAAGGCGTAGCGGTAGCCTCGTGCGAGGAGCGTATCGAGCAGCCCGGAGGTCCGGAGCGAGACGTAGAGATCGCCGTGGCCCGGAGGGCACCATTCGAGGCTGCGGTCCTGCGGCCACGAAACGGGGCGGAGGGTCTCCGGGTCGAGCCGCGGCACCCGGCTCTGCACGAACCCGAGGGGAACGTCGGAGGCGATCCCGTCGTGCTTCTCCAGCGCAGCGAGGGAGTCGTCGCGGGTCCGGAAGCTGTTCATCAGCACCAGCGGGAGCCGGCCATGGCAGGTCCGTCGCAGATGGAGGATCTGTCGCGCGATGAGATCGAGGAACGTCACGCCTGGGCGCACGGGGAGCAGCGCCTTGGCGCGGGTCATCCCCATGCTCGTTCCGAGGCCGCCGTTGAGCTTGATGACCACCGCCCGGTCGAACCAGCGCTCGCCTTCCTCGCGGAACTCGGCGAGGCTCCCGGAATCGGGGAGCGACGTCACCGGCTCGATGTCCGCGCGCGGGAGCAGACCGGTCTCGCCGCGGCTCACCGCCTCGAAGCTGCGGCGGAAGCTGTCGATGGCGAGCACCGGGAGGCCGGCCGCCCGCATCTTCGCTTCGACAGGCGAGAAGTCGTGGGCCATCGTTCCTCCGTAACGGCATGCCAGCGGGCGGATTGAAGGTTTCCTCCCACCGGAGGGTACGAGCTATCGGACGGCGCAAGCTCCGGGGTTCCCCGCTCACGGGACGCGGGGCCGATCGGGCGGGGCGGGCGCCGCGACCCGCCTGCGGCGATTCCTGTCGCAAGCCGCGGCAAAGATAGGGAGAATCGCCGCTCGAGAGCAGACCCTCGACCAGGAGAGCCAGATGCGGATCCGTCAGCGGAGGCCCTCCGGGGCGGCCCGAGGAGCGGGGCAAATTACCCTCGCAGCGTTGCTCGTCGTCGCGGGGCTGGCCTGCGAGAAGACGCCCGGCGATGCCGCCGGAGCCGCGCCGCCTGAGGTGCTCGTCGTCGCCGTCGAGAAGCGCGACGTCGGCCTCGAGTCGGAGTGGATCGGCACCACGGTCGGCTACGTGAACGCCGAGATCCGGCCGAAGATCGAGGGCTACCTGCTGCGGCAATCCTACCGCGACGGCTCCGTCGTGAAGGCGGGCGAGCAGCTCTTCCAGATCGACCCCCGCCAGTTCAAGACCGCGCTCGATCAGGCGATCGGGCAGCTCGGCCGCGCCCAGGCCGCCCTCGGCAAGAGCGAGCTCGACGTGGCCCGCTACACCCCGCTCGCGGCCGAGGGGGCGGTGAGCCAGCAGGAGCTCGACAATGCCATCCAGGCCCGAGCCGCCAACGCCTCCCAGGTCGCGTCGGCCGAGGCGACCGTCGAGCGGGCTCGCCTCGATCTTGCGTGGACCAGCGTCGACTCACCCGTCAACGGCGTTGCCGCCATCGCGACCGCCCAGATCGGCGATCTGGTCAACCCTGCGACGCTCCTCACCACGGTCTCCCAGCTCGATCCGATGAAGGTCAGCTTTCCGATCAGCGAGATCGAATATCTTCGCTTTGCCAAGGGGATCCGCAGCAGTCAGCAGACAGGTCCCGCTGCGGACGCTCCCCGCCTCACGCTGACCCTCGCCAACGGAGAGACCTACCCGCACCCCGGCGAGTTCTTCGTGACGGGCCTCGATGTGGGCGCGACGACCGGCACCATCCTGATGCAGGGCGTGTTCCCGAACCCCGACGACTACCTGCGCCCCGGACAGTTCGTGAAGGTTCGCGCAGTGGTCGATCGGCGCATCGGCGCGGTCGTGATCCCACAGCGCGCGGTGAGCCAGCTCCAGGGGATCGACCAGGTTGCGGTCGTCGGCGCCGACGGCAAGGTGGAGTTCCGGCGCGTCGATCTCGGGCCGCGGATCGGGAGCGACTGGATCGTCGACCGCGGGGTCGACGCCGGCGAAAAGGTCGTCGTCGAAGGGCTGCAGAAGATCCGCAGCGGCGTGACGGTCGTCGCGAAGCCGGCGCCTCCTCCAGGCGCCGCCGCGGCCGCAGCGGCCCCGGCCGGGAGCTAGCCCTTGTCCCGATTCTTCATCGACCGCCCGATCGTGGCGATCGTGATCTCGATCCTCACGGTGGTGGGCGGCCTCGTCATGCTCCAGCGCCTGCCCGTCGCGCAGTACCCGGACATCGTCCCACCGATCATCCAGCTCACTGCGACCTATACCGGTGCCGATGCGGTGACGGTCGAGAACGCCGTCGCCACCCCCCTCGAGCAGCAGATCAACGGTGTGCAGGGCGGGATCTACCTCAAGTCCATCAACGGCAGCGACGGGACGATGACGCTCCAGGTGAGTTTCGACGTCGGCACCGACGTCAACCTCGACCAGGTCTTCACCCAGAATCGCCAGTCGCAGGCGATGTCCCAGCTTCCCTCGTCGGTCGTCAGCCAGGGCGTGACGGTGAAGCAGACGACCGGGCTTCCCCTCATGGTGATTCCGATCTACTCCCCGGGCGGCGAGTACGACGCGACCTTCGTCGGCAACTACGGCGTCATCAACGTCCTCGACCAGCTCGCGCGAATTCCCGGCGTAGGCCAGGTGCAGATGGTCGGCGCGGCCAACTACGCCATGCGCGTCTGGGTGCGCCCCGACACGCTGGCGAAGCTCCAGCTCACGGTCCTCGACGTGATGAACGCCATCCAGGCGCAGAACGTCGTCAATCCCGCCGGGCAGATCGGCGCCGAGCCGGCACCCCCCGGTCAGGAGTTCACCTACAACGTCACGGCGCAGGGGCGAAGAGTCACCCCCGAGGAGTTCGGCGACATCATCGTCCGGGCCAACCCCGACGGGTCTCTGGTTCGTGTGAGGGACGTCGCACGGACCACTCTCGGCGCACAGACCTACATGCAGCTCGGCCGGTACAACGGCCAGCCCGCGGCCCTGCTTCTCGTCTACCAGGCGCCGGGATCGAACGCCCTCGCAACCGCTGGTGCGGTCAAGATCGGAATGGAGAAGCTCTCGGAGCGATTCCCGCCGGGCCTCGCCTACGCGATCGCCCTCGACACGACGCTGCCCGTGAGCGAGGGCATCACCGAGATCGTCCATACCCTCGGCGAAGCCATGGTGCTCGTGATCCTCGTCGTCTTCCTGTTCCTCCAGGGATGGCGTGCGACGCTGATCCCGCTGATCGCCGTCCCGGTCTCCCTGATCGGCGCCTTCCTCGTCTTTCCGGCGCTCGGCTTCTCGATCAATACGCTCTCGCTCCTCGGCCTCGTTCTCGCCATCGGCCTCGTCGTCGACGACGCGATCGTCGTGGTGGAGGCGGTGGAGGTCGGCATCGAGCACGGGCTCTCGGCGCGCGATGCCACCATCAAGGCCATGGACGAGGTCTCCGGGCCGGTGATCGGCATCGCCCTCATCCTCGCAGCCGTCTTCATCCCGGCAGGCTTCATGACCGGGATCACCGGAAGCCTCTACCAGCAATTCGCGATCACCATCGCGATCTCGGTGCTGATCTCGGCCTTCAACGCACTGACGCTGAGCCCCGCCCTCTGTGCGATGCTCCTGCGCCCGAAGACTCCGCCCCGCGGGCCGATCGGGCGCTTCTTCGCGGCCTTCAACCGCTTCTTCGATCGCATCACCGGCCGCTACGTCGACATCTCGCACGGAGCGATCCGCCGCAGCTTCAGGACCATGCTCCTCCTGGTGGGGATCACGGTGATCGGCCTCGGTCTGGCGCGCGCGCGCCCGACCTCGTTCGTTCCGGACGAGGACCAGGGCTATTTCTTCCTGCAGGTCTCGCTCCCCGACGCCGCCTCACTGCAGCGCACCGACGTCGTGGCAAAGCAGATCGAATCCATGCTCGGCGACATGGAGGAGATCCAGAGCTACTCGACGATCGTCGGCTACAGCATGCTCACCGGCATCTCGAGCACGTACAGCGGCTTCTACTTCGTCCAGCTCGTCCCCTGGAGCGAGCGCCATGGCGCCGAGAAGACGGTCGCCGGAGTCATGCAACGGCTGAACACACGCCTGCGAGGGCTGCCCGACGCCCAGGCCTTCGCCTTCGGCCCCCCCGCGATCCCGGGCATCGGCAACGCGGGCGGATTCGACGTGATGATCCAGGACAAGGGCGGAAACAGCGTCGGATACCTGGCGGAGAACACCCGGCGCTTCATCGAAGCCGTGACCAAGCGTCCTGAGATCGGGAATGCCATCACGCTGTTCCGGCCCGACGTTCCCCAGCTCCATGCGAAGGTCGACCCCTCGAAGGTCTACAAGCTGGGCGTGACCTCCACCGACGTCTACTCCACGCTGCAGATCCTGCTCGGATCCGCCTATGTGAACCAGTTCAACGACTTCGGCCGGCTCTGGAACGTCTTCTTGCAGGCCGAGCCGGAGTTCCGCGTAACGGCCGCAGACGTCGGCAACTTCTACGTACGGAACAAGGACCAGCAGATGGTCCCGCTCTCGACTCTCGTCGACATGGAGTCTTCCTTCGGCCCGGCCTACACGAACCGCTACAACCTGTTCCGTTCCATCGAGGTTCTCGGTGGAGCCGCGCCGGGATACAGCTCGGACCAGGCCATGACCGCGGTGGAGGAGGTCGCGAACGAAGTGCTCCCGAGCGACATGGCCTACGACTGGACGAACCTCTCCTACCAGGAGAAGAAGGCAGGAGGGAGCGCGGGGGTCTTTGCGCTCTCCCTCTTCTTCGTATTCCTCATCCTGGCGGGTCTCTACGAAAGCTGGTCTCTGCCCTGGAGCGTCCTGCTCACGACTCCGGTGGCCATCTTCGGCGCCTTTCTCGGTCTCGCGATGCGAGGTCTCGACAACGACGTCTTCTCACAGATTGGCCTCATCATGCTGATCGGTCTCGTCGCGAAGAACGCAATCCTCATCGTCGAGTTCGCCAAGCTCGAGCTCGACAAGGGGGAGCTCTCGCTGGTCGACGCAACCCTGCTCGGAGCAAAGCTTCGGCTGCGCCCGATCCTGATGACGAGTTTCGCCTTCATCCTGGGCTGCGTTCCGCTCTGGATCGCTTCGGGCTCCGGCGCGGTCTCCCGGCAGAGCATCGGAACGACGGTGATCACGGGCATGCTCGCTGCGACGCTGATCGCCATCTTCCTGGTGCCCGTGCTCTTCGTACTGGTCGAGCGCTTTGCGGGTGGCGGCTCGCATCACTTGCCCGCAGCAAGCCCCGTGGCGCCGCCGGCGCCGGCCGAGGGACCGAAGTGAGCTGCCGGCGTGCCGTCGCAGCGATCCTCCTGGCCTCGTCCGGCACGGGCTGCGCAATCGGCCCGAACTATCACCGCCCCGAGGTCTCGGCGCCGGGCGAGTACCGCGGGCAGGTGGGTCCCGCCGAGGCGGCGTCGATCGCCGATCTGCCCTGGTGGGAGGTATTCGAGGACGAGGTGCTGCAGCAGCTCATCCTCGAGGCTCTCGCGAACAACCACGACCTCCAGGCGGCCGCGGCGCGGGTCGAGCAGGCAAAGGCGCTCCTCGGCGTCGCGCGGTCGCCGTTCTATCCGCAGATCACCTACCAGGGGGCCGGGGGCCGGCAGCGGGATCCCGAGGGGCTCGGCACACCGAGCCATACCTACGACCTCTTCTTCGGAGCCTTCTCCCTCGCCTGGGAGATCGACGTCTGGGGCCGGATCCGCAGGGCCAGCGAGTCGGCCCGCGAGCAGCTCTTCGCGACCGAGGAGCTTCGTCGTGGCGTACTGCTCTCGCTCGCGACTGCCGTGGCCCAGTCGTATCTCTCGCTGCTGGAGCTCGACGCGGAGCTCGAGATCGTACGCAAGACCGTGACGTCGTTCGAGGAGACACTCCAGCTCTTCACCCGCCAGTTCACCGGAGGTGTCGGCAACAAGCTGCAGGTGGAGCGTGCATCGGCAGCGCTGTCGCAGACACAGGCGGTGCTTCCGGAACTCGAGCTGCGGATCGTGGCGCAGGAGAATGCCCTCTCCATCCTCCTCGGTCGCGGTCCGGGTCCGATCCCGCGCGGAAAGCCCTTCGCCACACGCGCGGCGCCGCCGGATACGCCGCCCGGCCTACCGTCAGCCCTCCTCGAGCGAAGGCCCGACGTACTGGAGACCGAGCACGCCCTCGCCGCTGCGAACGCCGAGGTCGGCGTAGCGATCGCGAGCTTCTTTCCGCAGATCGGCCTCACGGCGCTCTACGGCGCCCAGAGCACCGAGCTGTCCGAGTTCCTGAAGAACAGCTTCAGCGTCTGGAACCTCGCGGGCACCGCAGCCGGGCCGGTCTTCCAGGGATTCGCCCGCCTGCAGCAGTACCGGGCGCAGGTGGCGGCCTGGGAAGAGGCGAAGGCGCGGTATCAGCAGACGGTGATCACGGCGTTCGGCGAGGTCTCGAACGCGCTCACGGCCCAGACGAAGCTCGCCGCGGCCCGGCTGGCGCGGGAGCGGAGCGTCGGCGCCTACCAGGAATCGGTGCGCCTGTCGCGCGTTCGATACATGTCCGGCCTCGCCGGCTACTTCGAGGTTCTCGAAGCGCAGCAGCGTCTGTTCCCGGAGGAGATCGCGCTGGCCAAGGTCCAGCTCGACCAGCTCCTCACCGTCGTGACGCTCTACCGGGCTCTCGGCGGCGGGTGGCAGCTCCCGAGCGACCAGTGGTCCCAGAAGCCGTAGCGACGGTGCGGGCGCCCCGGCCCTGGCAGCCGGAGCGCCCTGGGTGCCGCCGGGGGAAGGGATGGGCACTTCAGCTGCTGCTTCCGAGGAGGAGCGCTCACTCGCTCGCGACGGTTCGTGACGCGCCCCGGAGCCACCGCTTCCGCGTGCCCGTCCCTCCTCCCCGACGGATCCCTGACCGTGCGGCCTCTTGCCGCAAGCCGCGCAGCGGGTCGGGGTGGGAGGGGGATGTCCCGCTCGCGGCATCGTCACCCGGTAGGTGATCGCAGAAGCCCCGGCGATCCGTGACGCGGGTCACGGATCGGTCGCATTCCCACGGGGAACCCCCGCCGGGCGAGGGGCCGATCAGGCGACGACGAACGCCGCGAGCGACGCGAGCGCCTGCGGGCGGAGCAGCGTCACGTAGCCCCGCTCGAAGCGAACGACCCCCTCGGCTTCCCAGTGGCCGAGCTGGCGGTTGACACTCTCGCGTGTCGCTCCCACCAGCTCCCCCAGCTCGCGCTGGGAGAGCTTCAAGTTGATGCGGATCCCTGCGCCGGTCTCGCTGCCGTACTCTTTCGAGAGATGAAGGAGCTTCTTCGCGAGCCGCGCGGGAAGGCCGAGGAAGACCACGTCCTCTACCAGCTCGCTGGTGTGCCGCAGCCGCTCGGCGCAGGCGGCGAGGAGCCGGACGGCGACGCCCGGCTCGGCCTGGAGGAGCGCGAGGAACTCATCGCGCCCGAGCACCAGGAAGTCGCAGGTGGAAAGCGTCGTCACCGTGGCCGTACGCGGGCCTCCATCGAGGAGCGCGATCTCTCCCACCACCTCGCCCGGCTCGAAGAAGTCGAAGACCGTGCCGCGGTCTCGGGTAGTCGCCGACGCCTTGGCGCGCCCCCGCAGCAGGACGAACAGCTCACGGCCGGGATCCCCCTTGCGGAAGAGTCTCCTGCGCGCCGGAACTCGGCGAACCGACGAAACCGCGAGAAGCCGCTCGCGATGCTCGGGATCGAGCGAGTCGAAGAGGGGAACCCTCGCGAGGGCTTTCGCCGCATCGAGGGGCGGAGCTGCTGACGCGCGGCTCACGTCACTCCTTCACGAACCGGACCCTGCAGCGAAGGCCTGCGGGAAGCACGTAGCCGGCGTTCGGCAGGTCGAGGCGGATCCCGAAGGTGCCACTCGCCGCATCGACGACGCGATCCACCACCGAGACGGTCGCCTCGTGGGTGCCGCCGACGGGCGCCTCGGGGACCACCACCGCTCGTTGTCCCACCTCGACCCGCCCCAGCCACGAGACGGGAGCGAAGACCTCGACGCGAAGCGGATCGAGCTCGGCGATCTCGAGGATCTGCGGAGGATCGGCGAACTCTCCCGGCGAGAGGATCCTCCTCACTACGACACCCCGCACCGGGCTCCGGATGCTGCGCAGCTCGAGGGCGGCCTTCGCGCGCGCCAGCTCGAGCCCGGCCAGCTCCCGCTCCTCGGTCGCCTCGCGAACGTCTCCCTCGGCGGCGCGCTTCTCGTGCTCGGCCTCGTCGAGCTGCTGGACGGAGATCGCATCCTTCTTGCTGAGCTCCGCGCTTCGGACGAGGCCCCGCGAGGCGAAGTCGAGCCGTGCCTGCCGGCTCCGCACCCGGCCCTCCATCCCGGCCCGGGCGGCCGCGGAGGCCACCGCCGCCCGCTCCACGCTCGACTCGAGCGTCGCGACGATCTGATGCTTCGAAACGAGGTCTCCCCGGTCGACGGCGACCATCTCCACCACCGCCTGGAGGGGTGAGCTGAGCGTGACGCGCGATCGCGGCTCGATCACGCAGTCGAGCTCGTCGGCCGCTGCGGCGCCCGGGACCTCGGGCGGGGGTAGGCCCGGGTCTGCAAGGCTGGGCGCAGCATTCACGGCGACTGCGAGCACGACCACGAGCCGCACGGTCCACCGGGCCCTACCGCGCCGGGCGCGACGGGTCATTCGCCGCGCCCCGAGAACGCCAGCAGGTTTGCCGTCTCGTCGTCGTGGCGGAGCAGGTCGGCGCGCATCCGCGCATGGAGGCGCTCGGCTCCCCGCTGCGCCGCGCCGATCGCGATGCGTGCCAGGCGCGGCGCCAGCGTCGGTACGCCGCGGGCGGCTTGCTGGGCGAGCCGCCGCATCCCTCGGGCGTGGAGCCGGACCAGCTCGTCGTCGAGACACACCATGCGCTCGAAGCTTCCCGGATCTCCCTGGCGGCCGCACCGGCCGAAGAGCTGCCGGTCGATCCGGCGCGCCTCGTGGCGTTCGGTCGCGATCACGTGGAGCCCGCCGCGGTCCGCAACGCCGGGGCCAAGGCGGATGTCGGTCCCCCGCCCAGCCATGTTGGTGGCGACGGTGACGGTCCCGCTCTCTCCCGCGTGGGCGACGATCTCGGCCTCTTCCGCATCCTGGCGGGCGTTGAGGACGCGATGCGCGACACCTCCGGCGGTGAGCCGCCGTGACAACTCCTCTGAAGCGTCCACCGACCGCGTTCCCACGAGGACGGGCCGGCCCTCCCGCTGCAGGTCCCGCACCCGCTCGACGACGGCTTTCCACTTCTCGTCTCGAGTAGCGAGGATCTGCTCGCCGCAGTCCCTTCGCACCACGGGCCGGTTCGTCGGAATCCTGACGACGGGGAGCCCATAGACGCTCCAGAGCTCACCGGCGATCTCCCGCGCCGTACCCGTCATGCCGGCGAGGCGGCGATAGCGACGGAAGAACCGCTGGTAGCTGATGCGCGCCAGCGGATCGCGCCGGCTCGTCAGCTCGCAGCCCTCCTTGGCCTCGAGCATCTGGTGCAGACCGTGCTCGAACGAGCGGTCGTCCATGATCCGCCCGGTGAATTCGTCGACGATCTGGACCTTGCCATCCCGAAGCAGGTAATGCTGATCACGGACCAGCAGATGGAGCGCCACCAGCGCCTGGCGGACCAGATCTTCCCTCCGGAGGCGGCCAGCCCAGATCCCGCCCAGGAGGCGGCCCCGCTCGGAGAGGCGCGCCTCGCCCTCCGGTGTATAGGTGACGCTGCGCTCGCGGCCCTCGAGGCGGAAGTCGCGTCCTTCGCGAAGCCCAACGGCCAGCTCGAGCGCGCGCTCGTAGGTCGACGACTCGAGGTCGTCGTCGCTCTCGCCCGAGATGATGAGCGGCGTTCGCGCCTCGTCGACGAGAACGCTGTCGGCTTCGTCGACGATGCCGTAGTGGAGGCCGCGGAGCAGGAGACGACTCGATGGACGAACGTCTCCGAAGAGCCCGTCGATTCGCAGCCGGATCCGACTGCTGCGCCTCCCGAGCGCGATGCGGTCCTTCAGGTAGTCGAAGGCGATCTCCTTGTTGGTCGCGTACGTCACGTCGCAGGCGTAGGCACCCCGCCGCGCGTCGGGAGAGAGGCCCTGTTTGATGACGCCCACCCGGAGTCCGAGCGCCGCGTAGATCGGCCCCATCCAGTCGGCATCGCGCTGCGCCAGGTAGTCGTTCACCGTGACGATGTGGACGGGCTCTCCCGAGAGTGCGGCAGCCGCTGCCGCGAGCGTCGCCGTGAGGGTCTTGCCCTCGCCGGTCTCCATCTCGGCGACGAACCCGTGCAGGAGCGCGAGGCCGCCGCGGAGCTGGACGTCGTGGTGCCGCTGCCCGAGGACTCGCGCCGCCACCTCGCGAACCAGCGCGAAGGTCTCGGCGACCGCCCACCCCGCTCCGTCCTCCCGTGGCTGCGCCGTGGGCCCGGCGAACCGCTCGCGCCGCAGGCGCTCGCGGAGCTGATCCGCGCGGCTTCGCAGCACGGCGTCGGAGGCCGACCGCAGCGGCCGGCCGGCCGCCTCGGTATGCGCCACCACGTCGTCACCCCGCTGCGAGAGCGACCGCATCCGCCGCAGGATCGGCGCCGCGGCGCGCTCGGCGGCGCGGTCGAGCCAGCCCGACGGCTGCCGCTCTCGCTCGGCGTAGGCACCGCGCGAGACCGAGCCGTGGTCTGCGAGAGCACCGCTAGACATGCAGCCTCGTGAGGAAGAGCTGCCGCAGCCGCCGCCAGCCCTGCGCCGCGAGCGACTCGGTGCCGTGATCGAAGCGTACGTAGACGTGCTCGCCTACGTGAGCGATGCGGGCCGGCGAAGGCAGCTCGAGATCCACCTGGAAGGTCGGATGGAGTGCGCGCATCCCCTCGGCGTCGCGAGGATCGGTCGCCACCTCGCCGCCGCCAGCCGATCCGAGCGCGAGGCTCGGAAGCTGCGCCGATGCCCCGGGAACCACCCGCACCAGCCGGGCGCTCCGCACCTCCGAGACGGTCTCCGCCAGCCGCAGCGCGACGTGGCGGGTCCGGTGCTGGACGAGCCCGGCATCGTCCTGCGAGACGATCGTGCGAACGGTCATTCGCTCGAGCGCGATCACGTGGCCAAGCAGCTCTCCACGCCGGACGAAGCGGCCGGGAAGGTCGGCGGCCCGAGGGATGACGAAGATGCCTTCGGCGCCCGCGCGGATCGAGAGCTCGCCGGCCCGTCTGCGCGCGTCGCGGAGCCGGTCGCTTGCGAAGACGAGCTGCTCCTCGAGAAGCGCCGCCTCGGTTCGATCGACCCACCGCTGCGCAGCGCGCTCCGCCTCGAGCTCGCGAACCATCGCCTCTGCGACGGCGACCTCGGCGCGAACTACCGGATCCTCGAGCTCGACCAGGAGATCACCCGGAGCGACGCGCGCGCCGGGGTTCGCCACGATGCGCGCGACGAAGCCCTCCTCCCTCGCCCGGACGAAGGCCTCCTCCGGGATCCAGACGATGCCTTCCGCGCGGGTTCGCAGCGGCACGGGCAGGACGAGCGCCAGCCCCAGCACGGCTGCGAGCGCTCCTGAGCAGACCGCGATCGCCCGCCGCCGGACGGGCCGGAGCTTCGCCCCGGCGAAGAGCGCGCGGAGCCCCTTCGCCAGCGGACGAACGACCCACGCGACGCTCCCAACCGCCGCGAGAGCGAGGCCGACGAAGAACCACTGCGAGAGGACGAGGAGCAGGATCGCGAACACCACCAGCGCGCGGTAGGCGAAGGAGGCGACCGCGTAGAAGACGAACCATGCCCGCTCGGACCCGGTCGCATCGGGCTCCGCCGCCTGCCGGAGCCCGAATGCGTGGCGATCGACCAGCCACTGGACGTAGGCGTTCGCCCGGAGCCGGAGATTCGGGATCTCGATCCCGTCGGCGAGGATGTAGTAGCCGTCGTAGCGAAGGAGCGGGTTCGCGTTGAAGAGCACGGTGCTGACGCTTCCAACGAGGACGACGTTCCAGGCCAGCGTCCGGACGATGCCGGGTTCCACCGAGAGCCAGACGAAGAGAGCGATGGCAGCGGCGAACAGCTCGACGATCATGCCGGCGGCGCCCACCAGCATCCGGTGGCGCTTCTGGCGGAATGCGGACGCCGCCGATGCGTCGACGTAGGGAACGGGCGTCAGCACCAGCAGGATGACTCCCATGTCGTGCACTTCTCCGCCGAAGGCCTTGACGGCAGCCGCGTGCCCGACTTCGTGCGCGGCCTTCAACAGCGGAAAGACGAGCCAGACGAGGAAGAGGTTCTGGGGCTCGAGAGCCCGTTCGAGGGCACCGTTGGAGAGCTCGTCGAAGTGCATCCCCGCCAGCACCGCGGCCGGCAGCACGACCGCGAGCCAGAGCACGAGTCCTCCCGCTCCGAAGACCGGGCGCAGCCACGGCTCCGCCCTCGCGAGGAGTGCCTCCGGGTCGAGGAGCGGGATCTGGATCGCGAAGGGCGAGAGGAGGCGGCTCTGCCACTGCTTGCGCTCGCGCTTGCGATGGCGGTCGAGCAGCTCCCTCGCGTCGGGCGGAACGTCCGACTGCAGCGCGTCCGCCGCGTGGAGCTGCCCGAGGAGACGGATCATCTCGTCCTGGCTCGGTGCCTCGTCGCCGAGCCGCTCGGTGGCCAGCTCCCAGATCTCCTGGACGCTGCGCGTGCCGTCCATGAGGCTGATCACGGCGTGGGCCTCGGGCGTGAAGCGCTGGAGCTGCCCGGTGGAGAGGTCCTGGAGCACCCACCAGGTTCGCCGCCGATAGACGTGACGGTGCAGGCGGACGTGGCCACGGAGCCGCGGCGTCAACGCGGCGACGCGATACCAGGCGGGGCTGAAGAGGGGCCGGATCACGGCATCCACCGCCAGAGCGCGAGGCGCACCCAGTCGGCGATCTCGTGGGTCCAGATCCAGACCCAGCGCCGGCGGTCGATCTCGATCTTTCCGACGCCCTCCATTCCCGGCCGCAGATTCGGGGGGCTCCGGTCGAGCGCCGCCTCGACGCGGAACGTGTTCTCGCCCTCGGCCGCCGTCGCGACGGGCGTCACGGTTTCGACGGTGAAGCCGACGGCCTCGTCGGGGAATGCCGAGAGGACGAGGCTTCCCCGCTGACCCGGCCGGATCTCGTCGATGTCGTGCTCGTCCACCTGGAGGATCGGTCGCCAGGCGTCGAGGGGCGCCACCTCGAACAGGACGCTTCCCCGCTCGACCGGCGCACCGAGGCGCTGGGAGAGATCGCCGCTCACGACGACCCCGCTCACCGCCGCGCGAAGCTCGGTCCGCGCGAGCTGGTCGTCGAGGAGCGCGAGCTGCGCCTTCGCCTGGTCGATCTGGGATTCGAGGATCACGCTCTTCGCCGCCTCGCGTTCGGCCAGCGCCTGGCGGTGCTGCGTCAGGGCCTGACCGAGCTGGCTCGCCCAGCGCATCCGCTCGAGTCGAAGCTCTCGGTCGTCGAGACGGCCGAGGGTCTGCCCCGCCTCGACGAGATCACCGGCGCGGACGAAGCCCGAGGCGATGAAGCCGTCGAACGGCGCCGTCGCCGCGCGAAGCTCCTTCGCCTCGAGCGCGACCTTCGCGGTGACGCGGAAGTCCCCTTTGGCGAGCAGCACGAAGGCGCCGAGCCCGAGCGCGCCGGCGACGCTCAGCTTGAGAGCCGTGTGCTTCGGTCCGGCCAGCTTGCGGCCAAGGTCGCGGAGGGAGTCGAGCACCTTCGCGGCGAGCCAGCGGTCCTCCCGGCGCGCCAGATCGAGGAGCGGGCCCACCAGGGTGGCCACGGACTCGCACAGCTGGATCGTGTCGGCATCGAACGGAGCCTGCGCCGAGCGCTCGAGGGTGAGGACTCCGCACACCTCCTCACCGCGAACCAGCGGCACCGAGAGGACGCTTCGCGCTCCGTACTGACGCGCCAGCTCCTCGTGCCCGCGGCCCACCGAGCCATCGTCGCCGCCTGCGGGGGGGAAGATCATGGCGGCCTTGGCTTCGAGGCACTCGTCCATCGCGGCCTCGATCGCCCGCACCAGGTTTGCGCGCTTCGCGAAGTGTGCGCTGTGGGAGAGCGCGCGAACGTGGACGCGGCGGCGCCGGACGAAGCCGATACTCACCCGATCGCAGCCGAGGAGCGTCGCGGTCTCCGTCGCGAAGGCCGTCGCGGCGGCCTGGAAGCGGTCGTGCTCGAGGGCGCTCGCGAGAAGCTCGAACGCGGTCCGGAGCCGCTCGCGGCGTCCCTTCTCGCGCGCTGCGTCGGCCCGCTGCAGGAGGCCCTCGACCCAGGCCGACCCCCACGCCAGCTCGCGCAGCACCGCCGCCAGGTCGGCCTCCGAGCGGGCCGCCACCTCGACGACGATCGCGCCGTGGAGGGCACCCCCGAGAAGGAGTGGCTGGGCGACTGCGAAGGTCTCGCGCGCTGGAACCACGCCCCTCGCCGGCGGGTCGCTCCGGCGAGCCGTCGAGCGCCTCGCCTGGAGGGTCTCCTGCGCAGCAGCCGCGAGGCTCGCCGACGGAGACGCTCCGGCTGGCCACGTCGCCGCGGGCGAGAACGGGCCGGAATCGGGCGCTCCGAGCAGTACGCACCCCGAGACCGCCCCGCGGATGCGCTGGCACTGCAGATCGAGCCACGCCCCGAGGAAGGCTTCCGCCGTCGACGCCTCGGCGAGCCGCCTCCAGAGCGCGGACTCCGATCCGTCACGCTCCGGTGTCGGCGCCTCGGAGCCCGCGGCTCCAAGGCCACCACCGGGCTCGGCGCTCATCGGCCCGGGTCCAGCCGGCTACGCGTTGCCGGCGGTCTTGCCGTCCTGCGACCGGGCCTCGAGGTTGAGGGTTCCGAAGCGCGCCTCGTACTGCTTGAGGACGCCGTCGAGGAGGAGCGAGAGCCGCTTCGCTGCGAACGGGTTCAGGATCAGCCGGTCGGACAGCTGGATCGTCACCTCGCTCTGGCCCGCCTGCCACGCGTTGTTGAGCCCGAAGAGCAGGATGACCTCCTCCCGCGTACTCGTGACGTTCACGACGTTCGCGTAGGAGCTCCGCAGGTTCGAATCGTCCCAGCGGATCTTCGGGACGCTCGCGTCCCGCGGAAGCTCGCGGACCTCGGCTGCTCGATCTTCTGCCATGGCGGTGCTCTCCATCCCCCCGAGTGGGCAAGGCAGGATGGCCCCCTTGCGGCTCCGGGGGGTCGGCGTCCGCTTGGGGATAACGGCGTATTATGCCTCAGGAAATGGGCCAGGTGAAGCTTTTCGACCCGCGGCGGGACGCTCCTCGCCGGCGCCGGCACGAGCCTCATGGGGGGCCGCTTTCCCCCAGCTCCCGCTTCCTACGCGTCGCCGCTGCGCTGGCCTTGCTCCTGTGGGTCCTCGGCGCCACACGCGGCGACGCCAGCTTCCACACCGACGTCCCGGCCGGCGCGTGGCGCGCGCTCGCGGTGAAGAACCTTCCCCGCGGCGCCGTGGTCCGCGCGCAGGTGCGTACGAGCCGCCCTCTCGAGGTAGCGCTCGTTCGGGAGTCCGACCTCGCTGCCTATCCTGCCGGTGCCCCGCCGGTCTTTCGCGGGCGCGTCGAGGACGCGCTGCGGTTCGAGGTGATCGTTCCCGAGAAGGGCCACTACGCCGTCGTCCTCGACAACCGATCCGGAGCAGAGCCGAGCACGGTCGATCTGCGCGTCGAGGCCGAGAGCCCCGGCGCCGGCTCTTCCGAGCCGCCCTCGGGCGGCCGATCCACAGACACGTGATTCCCGTGCAGCGAGATCCCAGCCCCGGACGGGGACTGAATCGGGTGTGAGTACCCGGCGCGCCGCCGTGCTGGCGTGTGCGATCGCCGTGGCCTTGGCCATGGCCGGAGAGGCGCTCGTCAGGACGTTCGGCCGCAGCGTCGTCTACGAGCCCGATGCTCTCCTCGGCTGGAGGCCGAAAGCCGGGTTCTCCGCACGGATGAAGGGGATCGACCCGTCCGGAGAGACCTACGCGATCGAGTACGCCACAGGTCCCCACGGCTTCCGCGCCTTCGGAACACCATCGGGGGGCCGCCCGCGCGTTCTCTTCGTTGGCGACTCGTTCACAGGAGACCCGGATACCAGCAACCCCGATGCGTACTTCGGCGTCGTACAGGAGCATCTACCGGTCGAGGTGTTCGCCATCGGCGCCAGCGGCTACGGGACGCTGCAGGAGCTACTCCTCGTCCGGGAGATCTCCAACATCGTCGATCCCGACGTCTTCGTCTTGCAGTACTGCCCGAACGACGTCTCCGACAACAGCTTCGAGCTGGAAGGACGGATGAGCCACGTCCGCAACCAGAAGAACCTGCGCCCGTATCTCGTCGGCGGATCGGTCGTCCACCGGCTGCCAGGGCTCCATCCCTACCGGCTGCTGTTCGAGAACTCCAGGCTCTTCCGGAATCTCGACGTCACGTTGATGAAGCTCCAGTATCGGTTCGCGAAGCCGCCGGCAGCTTCGGATCTCGAAGCGCCGGAGATCGCCGCCGACCGAAGAGCAGCGGTCGCACTCACCGGCGAGCTGCTGTCGAAGCTCGCCGCGGCCATTCCGTCCGGTGCGCGATCCCTCACGTTCTCGTGCGACACCTCGAACCCGGTGGAGGTCGACACCTGGCAGGTAATGGCGTCGGCAGCCGGCCTCGACGCGTACGCCTCCGTTTCCGGCGCGGTCGAGGCCGCCGAACGCCGCGGAGACATCGTTCGGACCTGCGACGGTGTCCACTGGAACCCGCGCGGCCACCGGATCGCGGGTGAAGAGCTGGCGCGCATCCTCGGCGAGCAGTACCTCGGACGTCCCTGATTGCGCTGACCTTGCGCCTGCGCGGCGCGCGCGATCCGATCAGTACCCTCGATGAGCTGCGGGAATGTCCCTCCTCCCGGCAGCGTGACGATGGAGGGGCCGCCCTCGATCGAGGTCGGCCCCTGGGAGATGAAGCGCTCGGGGGGGAAGTCTCATCCGCTAGCGCTCGCGCGCCGCTGCCCTACTCCGAGGATCGCGAGGCCCGAGAGCACGAGAAGGGCGGCGCGCGGCTCGGGAACGATCCGCCAGCCGGGGAAGTCCGCGGCGAACGCCACGTTCAGCGCCGCGCGCAGAGCAGCGTCGGCAGCGAGCGGATCGGGGCCGAGCGGCGTCGCGCCGGCCGGCGAGAGCGCGTAGCCCCAGCGTACGCCGCCGAGCACGACCGCCTCCCTGCGAAGCGCGTCGATGGCCACCACCATCGTCTCGGCGACGAACTCGAGCGGCGCCATCGAGCGCGGCGCATACGGTCCGTCACCCATCCATGCATCGTCGCCGCCGCCGCTGGTGGAGAGGCCGCTGCGCGTCGGGCCGGAGACGTCGTACCAGGGCTCCGCATCGCCTGCGCCACTGCCAACGGGCTGCCCGTGCCGCGGGTCGATGAACGGGCGATCCGGAAACCCCGTGATGGGCTTCGAGAACGCCGAGCGCTGGAGCCAGCGCAGGTCGGCGTCCGTGAGCGGCGAGACGCCCGCCGCAAGGCTCCGGCTCGCCCAGAAGTTGACGCCGGCGGTTCCAGAAGGTGCAGTCGCTACGACGGGACCTTCGGTCGAAAGGATGCCGATCACCTGCGCCCCGAGCCGCAGGTCGATGATGAGGGCTCGTGCAGACCCCGCCGCGGTCGCGAGCGCCACCGCGATGACGACGGCAACGGCCTGACGCCGGCAACCTCTCCGCAGCCCTTTTTGCACCGCGAGCCTCCTGCCCCTCCTACGAGGGTGGCCGGCGGCCGGCAGGCGTGGCGGTCCTTGCGCGGAGGCTCGGCCCGGTCGCGCCCCGTGTCCCACGCGCCGCGGAGTCCGTACGCATTGCGCCGAGCTGCCGGCCCCTGGCGGGTAGCCGACGCCGCGGGAGCGGAAGGCGATCAGTGCAGGCGCGCGCGTCCCTTCGTCCTGCGGACGATCGTGTCGTCGGGAACGCCGGTTCCCCCCTTGACATTCGATGTTCTTTCGCATACCTTTCGTTGCGTCACCCACCGGTCCCGTGTGGTGGACGAATGACTGATCCGGTCCGCGCAGCATCGCGCGGTCGCTTCGCCGGCGTCTCGAGCGGTGAGGCGGCCAGCTCCGCACCGTCGCCCGCCTGCCTCGTCTTCCTGCGCGGCAAGGACGCCGACGGCCGCATCCAGCGCCTCGTCGCCGAGCGGCGAAGGCTGCGGCCCCTGCTGGGAGGCCTCGCCCTCCCGTTCGTCGCACGCAGTCGCTATGAGCCCCTCGGCTTCCGCTCCCTCGGCGACTGGGCCCGCGAGCGGCTCGGCGTAACGGCCCACGCCGTCCGCGATTGGGCCCGCGTCGCGGAGGCCCTCGCGGTGCTGCCCGCGCTGCGGAGCGCCGTGCTCGCGGGCGAGATCACCTGGTCGGTCGCGCGGCGCGCCGTTGCCCATGCCTCGCCGGAGACCGATACGGCGTTCGCCGAGGCGCTGCGCGGCCGAACGGTTCAGGCGGCGCAGGAGCTGCTGCGAGCGGCCTTCGGCGACGGCAAGCCGGAGAATGGGGGCGTTCCGGGGGACGAGGATCCGGCCGAGCGCATCCGTGTCTCGGTGCCGCTCCCCGCCGAGCACCAGTCGCGCTGGTTCTCCGCGGTGGAGCTCGCGCGGCGCGTCGCAGGCGAGGCGCTCCCCGTTTGGGAATGCGCCGAGGCGATCGCCGCCGAGGCCCTCTCGGCCCTCCCGCCGGCGGTGGTAGCAGAGGCGGCGGAGGGGCTCATAGCGGAATCCGGAGCCGCGAGTGGGATCCGTGGCGATCGCACGACGCAGCAGCGCGCCGAAGCGCGCGCGGCGGTTCGGCGGCGGGAGACGGCGTGCGAGCACGGGCTTCGCGCCGAGGCGTTCCGGGACCTGCGCTGGGATCTCGCACGAGACCCGGAGAGCTCGCAGGCCGCGCTCGATCGCCTCACCCCCTGGGCGAAGGCCGCTTCTCCCCACGCCCTCGACCGGGCGCTGCGCCAGGCGATGCGGCGCTTGCAGCGCCTCGACCACGATCTTGGCCACCTCCTGCGCCAGGTCCTCGATCGCAGGCTCTACCGTGAGATGGGCTTTTCGAGCTTCGAACGCTACGCCGAGGAGCGGGCCGACCTCTCGCCCCGCACCGCGCGGCGGCTCGTACGCAGGGCGCGCCTCGGCCCCGCCGGCAGCGCTGTCGCCGAAGCCCTTCGCAGCGGCCGACTCTCGCCCCGGCAGGCCGACGTCATCGCCAGCACCGTGCCGCCGGAGCAGCAGGCCGCCGCCGTGACCTTTGCGCGCGGCGTCACGCTGCGGCGGCTCGAGGACGAGCACGGGTGCGGCCCGCTCCGCACGGGCGCCGTCACCTTCATGGCTCCCCCCGAGGCGGCCACCGTGTTTCGCCTCGCAATCGCCTCGGTTCAGCACCACACCGGCGCCGCGAGCCCCAGCGCGGCGCTCGTCTGGATGCTCGACCACGCGATCGCGACGTGGGAGGCGCACGGAGCGCGGTTCCGCGACACCGCCGACTTCACCCGCGACGGCTTCCGCTGTACGGTGCCGGGCTGTACGGCGCGGCGAAGCCTCCAGTCGCATCACATCGTCTTCCGAAGCGCAGGCGGCCCCGACGTGCCCTGGAATCGCACGACGCTGTGCGCCTTCCACCACCTGCGCGGTATCCACGCGGGAACCATCTCGTGTCGTGGCCGCGCTCCCGAAGGGCTCGTCTTCGCACTCGGCCTGCGTCCAGCCGGCCCGCCGCTCCTGCGCGCTGCGGCGGGCGACGTCCTGCTCGGTGCGTGAGTGCGGCGCGATCGCGGCGGGGGTGGTGCTACGGAGCCGTCGGCAGCCGCGTCTCGGTGGCGCGGCGCACCGCCGCGAGGAGTAGCGGCCGAGAGAGGAGGCGAAGACCGATGTTGGCGCGCAGCCACGCAAACCAGCCGGGAACGATCGCAGGCGCGCGGCCGAGGCTCTCGAGCGCCGCGTGAACGACCTCGACGGGAGCCTCTCCCGCGTGCGCCTTCTCTCCCGCCGCCTGCTGGAACTCGGTCTCGGTCGATCCGGGCTCGAGCGCGAGGCAGTCGACTCCGCTCCCGCGAAGCTCCTCGTAGAGCGCTTCGCCCATGAAGTTGTCGAACGCCTTGGTCGCGCTGTAGAGCGCGTGGAAAGGCATGGGCAGCATCCCGGCCACCGACCCGACGAAGATCACGGCGCCGCGCTTGCGCTCGATCATCGCCGGAAGGAGCGCCCGCGTGAGCACCGCCGGCGCCGTGCAGTTGAGCTCGACCATCGCGCGTACGCGCGCAGGGTCCTGCTCGGTCAGCGAACCGATCGACCCGAAGCCCGCATTGTTGACGAGGACCCCGACCTCGAGGTCGGCGACCGCGCCTGCGAGCAGCTCGGCGCCGCCGGGCTGCTGGAGGTCGAGGGGAAGGACGCGGGTACGTACGCCGTTCGCCTTCTCGATTTCCGCAGCCAGCTCGTGCAGCCGGTCGGCGCGCCGCGCGGTGAGCGCGACGTTCATGCCGCCGCGCGCGAGAGCGCGGGCGAACTCGCGGCCGATCCCCGACGACGCGCCGGTGACGAGGGCCCAGGCGCCGTAGCGTTCGCACGGCCGCACGTCCAAAGGTCGGAAGAGGCTCCGCGCGCGCCAGAGCGCGACCGTGATCGTGCCAAAGACGGCACCCGAGGCGACGGCGGCGATGACGCCACGAACGTCGCCCACGTAGAGGAGCGGCCAAACGATCATGCCGATCGCGACCTGCGCTGCGTAGACCGCGGCCCACGGCCACATCCAGCGCTTTCGCCGGAGAAAGCCGACGCTCCCGGCCGCATACACGAGCCAGTGTGGGATGGCGAGGAGCTTTGCGGACCAGCCGTGGAAGAGGATTCCGAACCAGACCTCCTCGTCCTTGGCCACAGGCTTCACGAAGAGGTCCCAGGGAACGTAGACGAAGGTCATGTAGAGGCAGAAGCAAAGGAGGCCGTTCATCCACCACGGCCGCTGCGCGAGCACGGCGCGCCAGCCGGTCTCCCTCCTCGTCTCCGAACGCGGTGTCATGGCTTTCTCTCCGGCGGCATCGGATCGGAAATAGCACGCCCGGCGGCGGCTGGCCGCGCGCTGCGACCCGGTTGGCGCCGCCTTCGTCGCGGCTCGCCATTCCTGGCTGCGGGCTAGACTCGACGAGGCGCGGCCCGGGGGAGCGCAGCGAGGGAGGAGAGACGATGCGCGTCGTAGTCGATTACGACCTCTGCGAGGCGAACGCCCGCTGCATGGCAGCATGCCCCGAGGTCTTCGAGGTGGACGACAACGACGAGCTGCACGTTCTCCAAGAGCGCCCTCCCGAGGCGCTTAGAAAGCGCGTCGAAGCCGCAGTAGCCGCGTGCCCGCGCGCCGCGATCCGGATCGCGGAAGACTGACCTTCGCCGCCCGCGCTATCCCTTCGCGCGCTCCATCAGCTCGTCGAGCCGCTTCACGCTGTCGAGGCACTCGTCGACCAGGTCGAAGATCACCTCGTGGCACGCGCGAACGTGGTTCATCCGGCTCACGATCTGCCCGACCGGGAAGCCGAGCAGCTCGCTGGCGCGTGAGCCTTGCTTGCGGGCGAAGTGGTGGATCCGCGCCGTCGCGTCGGCGGTGAGAACGAACTGGAGCGGCATCGGAAGCGGGCCGGGCGAGTCGGGGCCGTCCCAGGCGTCGGTCCATGGAGTGCGGAGCTGCCGCGCGGGCTTGCCGGTCATCGCCCGCGAGCGGACGGTGTCGCGCGAGCCGGCGTGGAGCAGCTTCTCCACGATGACCGGGTGCGTGTCGCTCTCTGCCACCGTCAGCCAGATCGATCCCGTCCAGACGCCTTCGGCGCCGAGGGCGAGCGCCGCGGCCACCTGGCGCCCCGTGCCGATACCGCCGGCAGCGAGAACGGGGGTCGGAGTGACCGCATCGACGACGTCGGGCACGAGCACCATGGTGCCGATCTCTCCGGTGTGTCCGCCGGCCTCGGTGCCCGACGCGACGATCAGATCGACGCCCGCCGCCACCTGCTCTGCCGCGTGCTTCGCGCTGCCGACGAGCGCCGCCACGGGAACGCCGCGCGCGTGGGCGCGATCGACGACGTCCTTCGGCGGCGGGCCGAGGGCGTTCACCAGCAAACGGATCGGGTGCTCGAGCGCGATGTCCACCTGCGAGCGTGTCGCGCCGCCTGCCCAGTCGAGAAGCCCTGCCGCCGGCGGCGGCGTGCCCTCCGGAAGCGGCGGCACCTGGTAGCGCTCGAGGATCTCGGCGACGAACTTCTTCTGGGGCTCGGGGAGCATCCGCTCGAGGGCGTCGGCGTCGAGCCGGACGCCGTCGGGAATGGCGGACGTCGCCGGCATCACGATGTCGACCCCGTAGGGCTTGCCCTCGACGTGCTCGTCGATCCAGCGGAGCTCGATCTCGAGCTGCTCGGGGCTGAACCCGATGGCGCCGAGGACGCCGAAGCCGCCGGCGCGGCTCACCGCGGCGACGACGTCGCGGCAATGGGTGAAGGCGAAGATCGGGACGTCGATTCCGAAGCGGTCACACAGGGGGGTTCTCATGGGTCCTCGCGGGGTGGGGGGGACGTGTCGCGAGATTAGAACGCGTTCTATTCTCTGGCGAACCCGTTCCCGGAGGCTCCATGTCCGCCGCCCCCCACGCCCTGGTCGAGCGCGAAGGCCACGTCCTCGTCGTCACCATGAACCGCCCCGAGGCGCGAAACGCCCTCTCCGGCGAGATGCTCGCCCGGATGGGAGACGCCTGGAAGCTCCTCGACACGGATCCCGAGCTGCGGGTCGGAATCCTCACTGGCGCCGGAGGCACCTTCTGCGCCGGGGCAGACCTCAAGGCCATGGCAGGCGGCTACGCCGACGACGAGTGGACGGCCCGCTTCCGCGAGGACGCCGATCTCCAGTGGAAGGCGCTCCTTCGTCACGCGCGGCCGCGCAAGCCGATCGTCGCTGCCGTCGAGGGGTTTGCCATCGCCGGCGGCACCGAGATCCTCCAGGGCACCGACATCCGCGTCGCCGGCGCCGGTGCGACGTTCGGCGTCGCCGAAGTGCGTCGTGGCCTCTTCCCGCTCGGCGGCTCGACCGTTCGACTCCGGCGGCAGATCGCGTACACGCTGGCTGCCGAGATCCTCCTCACCGGCCGGAACGTCTCGGCCCAGGAGGCGAAGGAGATCGGCCTCATCGGCCGCGTGGTTCCCGACGGCGAAGCGCTCGCCGAAGCCCGGAGGATCGCCGATCAGATCGCCGCCAACGGACCGCTCGCGGTCCAGGCCGTCCTGCGCTCGCTCCGCGAGACCGAAGGCATGCCCGAGACGGAGGCGCTCCAGCGCGAGCTCCAAATCGGCCTTCCGATCTTCGCCACCGAGGACGCCCGCGAGGGCCCCCGCGCCTTCAAGGAGAAGCGCCCGGCGCAGTTCAAGGGGCGGTGAGCGTGGGCATCAGTCAGCGGTAGAGCAGCACCGCCTCGCGCTCCTCGCGCCACGACGCTTCGTCGGCGGCGGCGAGCGTATCGAGATCGGCCGGCGAAGCGGCCGCATCGTCGACCCACTCGCGCAGGAGCGGGCTGCCGTTGATGAGGTCGATGGCGAGACGGCCGGGCTCGTACTCGTACGGGAAATCGCGCCAGAGGTCGTAGTCCGGATGGAGCGAACGGATCGCCTTGAAGGCGAGCGCCTGGAGCCGCCACGGGCGAAACGCGTCGTGGTCGTACCCGCCGTCGTCGACGTGGATCTGCACGCCGGCGCACAGCTTCCCGGCGTGCTTGTGGAAGGTCGGCTCGAAGAAGCACGGGCGCAGGCGGGAGCCGCGCATCCAGTCGGGAGCGAGCGCGGCCATACGCGCGAGAAGCGAGTCGGGTTCGAGGTCCGGCGCGCCGAACAGCTCGAGCGGGCGCGTCGTTCCGCGGCCCTCCGAGAGCGTCGTTCCCTCGAGCAGGACGGTGCCCGCGTAGCAGCGCGCCATCGACAGGCTCGCCGCATTGGGGCTCGGGTTGACCCACCCGCGCTCGCCGACGGGCCAGCCGAAGCCCGGCGCGCCCCCGGGCTCCCATCCTTGCATGGCGATCACGTCGAGATCGACATCGAGCCGCAGCGTCCTCACGAACCAGCGCGCCAGCTCGCCAAGGGTGAGGCCGTGCCGCATCGGCAGGGGGCCCGCGCCGACGAAGCTCTCCCATCCCGCGCGCAGGCGGAGCCCCTCGACGGGGCGCCCTGCCGGGTTGGGGCGGTCGAGGACGACGACCCGCTTGCCGGCCTGCGCAGCGGCCTCGAGTACGTAGCGAAGCGTCGTGATGAAGGTGTAGATCCTGCATCCGACGTCCTGCAGGTCGACGAGCAGTACGTCGAAGGTGCCCAGCATCGAGGGCGTCGGGCGGCGCACCTCGCCGTAGAGGCTGAAGACGGGGATGCCGTGGCGCGAATCGACGTAGTCAGGCGACTCGATCATGTTGTCCTGCTTGTCGCCGCGCATGCCGTGCTGGGGGCCGAAGGCCGCGGTGAGGCGAACGTCGCCGAGCGCTGCGAGCGCATCGACGGCGTGACCGAGGTCGCGGGTCACCGAAGCCGGGTGTGCGAGGAGCGCCACGCGACGGCCCGCAAGGGGCGCGCGAAGACGCGGCTCCGCGAGCAGGCGATCGATCCCGAAGCGAACCGTCACGCGGAAGACCGTCGCACGATCAGGCCGGCGGATCCAGCCGCAGCGAAAACGAGCCGGCGTGGTGGAAGTCGGGCTTCTCGGGCGCGTGGCGAACGGCGAGATAGGAGAGGCCTCCCTCCGCCGCCTCGATCACGGCCGAGAGGCCGAGGTGGATCGGCGCACGGGCGTAGTCGGCGCGAAGCGGTCCAAGAGGAATGCGTGCCGTCACGACCAGACGCCCTCCGGTGGTCTCGGCGGCCAGCCAGGGCGCCGCGTCCTCGGAGGGCCGCGGACCGGCCTCGCGATACGCCCGGAATGCGTAGGCAGCCCAGTCTTTGGACGGCGAGAGGTTGATCTCGTGATAGGGGCCTCCCGGGTCGAGGGAGACGAAGGCCTCGAAGCAGGTGTGCTCCCAGAGCCCGTCGCGGCGCGCGGGAGATGGGCTCGGCGGGGGGATGCGAAGGCGATCGAGCGACGCATCGAGCGTGAAGCGCAGGGCGAGCGTCGCGGCGTCCGGACGCTCGGCCACGGCCTCGAGCCGCAGCGGGAACGGAAGAGGCACCCGAGGGTGCGGCGAGAGCTGCGTCGCCGCGCGGCAGGGCCCGCGAGCCGTCAGGCGCCGTGCCCCGCCGCGATCCGATCGCCGAGCCGCGCGAGGTGCTCTTCGGCATTGCCGAGGGTGATCTCGATCTGGCGCGACCACATGGTGTAGCGGTGGATCGGATAGTCGACGTCGACGCCGATGCCGCCGTGCAGGTGCTGCGCTGCATACGTCACCCGATGCCCGCCTTCGGCGGCCCAGAACTTCGCGATCGAGACGTCGCTCGCCGCCTCCTTCTCTTCCGCGAGCTGGCTTGCCGCACGCCACATCGTCCAGCGGATGCACTCGGCGTCGATGAACGCGTCGGCAGCGCGTTGGTGCACCGCCTGGAAGGCGCCGATGGGCTGGTTGAACTGCTCGCGCTTCGACGTGTAGTCGGCGGTGATCCGGAGCGCCCTCTCGACGATGCCGGCCTCGATGGCGCACAGGCCCACCGTCGCACGGTCGACGAGCCAGCCGAGGGCGCTCGCCGGCGCTGCAGCGCCGCCGATACGGTCTTCGCTTCCGACGGCGACACCATCGAGCGTAATGCGACACTGGTGCTCGCGGCTCGTCGACTGCTGGCGCTCGGCCGTGACGCCCTTTGCCTTGGGATCGACGAGGAAGAGGCCCGCGCGGCCGTCGGGGAGCGCCGCCGGGACGACGATCCGCTCGGCCACGTGCGCCGCGGGAACGCACGTCTTTTGCCCGCTCAGCCGGAAGCCGCTTCCCTCCGGCTGCGCCACCGCCGAGATCCGTGCCGGGTCGGCGCTCCCGGGCTCGGCGAGGGCACCCGTGAGCAGGCACTCGCCGCTCGCGACCCGCGGCAGGTAGCGCGCCTTCTGTTCGGGCGTTCCGAACGCGGAGATCGGCAGCGCCCCGAGCACCAGGGTCGGATGGACGGGAAGGGGCGCAACCGTCCGGCCGACCTCGCCGAGGAGGATGCAGACTTCGAGCAGCCCGAAGCCGCTCCCGCCGTAGGCTTCTTCGATCGCTACGCCGAGCAGGTTCGCGCGGGCCAGCTCCTGCCAGGTGTCGCGATCGATTCCGTCCGCGCTCGCCTCGATCTGCGCCAGGCGCTCGTGCGTCATGCGGTCTTCGAGGATCTTGCGCGCCAGATCGCGCAGCGCCTCCTGATCTTCGCTGAAGGAGAAGTCCATGGCCGTGCCTCCTAGCGCCGGTAGTGGGGCATACCGAGCCCCGCCATGGCGATGATGTCGCGCTGCACCTCGTTGGTGCCGCCGCCAAAGGTGAGGATTAGCGTCGTCCGGTATCCGCGTTCGACGCGTCCCGCGAGGATGGCTCCAGGAGAGCCGTCACGGAGCTGGCCTTCGAGGCCCAGCACCTCCATCAGCATCCGGTGGCCTTCGACGAAGAACTCGCTGCTCATGACCTTCGCCGCCGACGCCTCGGCCATCTGGAGCGATCCCTTCGTCATGGCCCACGCGGTTCGCCAGTTGAGCAGGCGCAGCGCCTCGAGGTTCGCTCGGATCCGTCCGAAGTGCTGCCGGACGAACGGCTGGTCGACCACGCGGCGCCCGTCGGCGAGCTTCGTCGCCCGGGCCCACTCGCAGACGTCCTCGAAGAGGCGTTCGAAGGGACCGACTGCCGAGAGGGCGATCCGTTCGTGGTTGAGCTGGTTCGTGATGAGCGCCCAGCCGTTGTTCTCGCCGCCCACCAGGTTCGC
Source organism: uncultured delta proteobacterium (assembly GCA_963710635.1). GTDB lineage: Bacteria > Myxococcota_A > UBA9160 > UBA9160 > UBA9160 > MYXO. The sequence continues at coordinate 742,133 of CAVQAY010000001.1, read as the reverse complement.
CACCGGGACGCGTACGTCGTTGTAGTACGTTGCGTTGGTCCGGACTCCGCCCATGGTCTGGATCGGCGTCAGCGAGTAACCGGACGAGCGCGTCGAGACGATCAGCATCGAGATTCCGCGATGCTTCGACCCGTCGGGTCCGGTCCGTACGGCGAGCCAGATGTAGTCGGCGAAGTCGGCGAGCGAGGTGAAGACCTTGCTGCCGTTCACGACGTATTCGTCGCCGTCGCGAACGGCCCGGGTGGTGAGCGAGGCGAGGTCCGTCCCGGATCCGGGCTCCGAGTAGCCGATGGCGAAATGGACCTTGCCCGCGAGGATGAGCGGGAGGAAGCGCTTCTTCTGCTCGTCGCTCCCGTACTTCATGATCGTCGGGCCGACCGAGTTGAGCGTCAGGAAGGGCAGCGGGTAGCCCGCACGCTGCACCTCGTCGGCGAAGATGAACTGCTCGATCGGCGAGCGGTCGAGTCCTCCCCACTCGCGGGGCCAGCCGATCCCGAGCCAGCCGTCGCGGCCCATCTGCTGGAGCGCCGCCGCGTAGAGCGGCCCGCCGCCTTCAGAGCCCTTCACCTCGCGCGTCAGCTCCGGCGTCATCATCTTCGTGAAGTACACCCGCAGCTCGTCGCGCAGCGCTCGCTGCTCGGGCGTGAGGTCGATGTGCATGGCGTCTCCCTCGGCTGGATCGATCCGGCTAGATGGCCCGCTCGCGCCCCTTCCAGTAGGGGTCGCGCAGCTTCCGCTTGTAGAGCTTCCCGTTCGGGTCTCGCGGCAGCGATTCCATGAAGTCGATCGACTTGGGCGTCTTGTACTTCGCCGTTCGTTCCAGGCAGAAGGCGAGGATCTCGTCGGCGAGCGCCGGGCCCGGAGTCGCGTCCGGCGCCGGCTCGATCACGGCCTTCACCTGCTCTCCCCAGTCGTCGTCGGGGATCCCGAACACCGCCACGTCCGCCACCTTGGGATGGGTGAGGAGGACGGCTTCGACCTCGGCCGGGTAGATGTTGACGCCGCCCGAGATGATCATGTCGGACTTGCGGTCGCACAGGAAGAGGTACCCGGCCTCGTCGAGGTACCCGACGTCTCCGACGGTGAAGAAGCCCTCGCGGCGGCTCTCCTCGGTCTTGGCCTTGTCCTTGTGATACTCGAAGCTCGCCTGGCCGAGCTTCATGTAGACCGTTCCGACCTCGCCGGCGGCGCACGCGCTGCCGGCATCGTCGAGGACGCGGACCTCCGAGCCGGTCCAGGCGCGGCCGACGGTTCCGGGGCGCTCGAGCCACTCCTGCGGCGTCACGAGCGTGCCTCCGCCCTCGGTCGCCGCGTAGTATTCGTAGATCACGGGTCCCCACCATTCGAGCATCCGGCGCTTCACGTCGGGGGGGCATGGCGCTGCGGCGTGGACGACGTGCCGGAGCGACGAGACGTCGTAGCGGCGACGCACCTCCTCGGGAAGCGCCAGCATCCGGTGGAGCTGCGTCGGGACCATGTGGCTCGTCGTGACGCGGTGGCGCTCGATGAGCCTGAGCGTGTCCTCGGGAGTCCAGCGATCCATCACGACGACGGCGTGCCCCATGTGGAGCGAGCACGTCGTGAACATCAGCACGGCGGTGTGGTAGAGGGGCGAGCCGCACAGGTGGACGTTGTCCGACTCGGGCTTGATCCCGAAGAGGCCGAGGAACCCGGTGTAGAGCGTTCCCACGATGTCAGGGTCGAGGGGTGGAAGCGCGCGGCGCACGCCCTTGGGCCGCCCCGTGGTCCCCGACGTGTAGTGCATCACGGCTCCAGCGGTGCGGTCCGCAGGGAGCGTTCCGGGCTGCCCCGCGGTGAGGTCGCCGAGCGGCCGGAAGCCCGGGACGGACCCGACCGAGAAGAGTCCCTTCGCGGGGAGGCCAGCCTCGCGCGCTGCGGCGGCGGACGCCGCCCCGAAGCGCTCGTGGGTGAAGAGCGCCTTCGCCTCGCAGTCGCCGAGGATGTAGGCGATCTCGGGCGCCGCCAGGTGGTGGTTGATCGGCGTCAGGTAGAAGCCGGCCTGCAGCGCAGCCAGCTCGAGCGCGAGCATCTCCATCCCGTTCGGGAGCACCGTGCCGAAGCAGTCGCCCGGGGAGAGGCCGAGCGCGCGCAGTCCGTGGACGATGCGGTTGCTCTCTGCGAGCAGCTCGCCGGCCGTCACCTCGCGTCCGTCGGGCGTAACGAGGGCGAGGGCCCCGGGGTTCCTCTCTGCGTGCCTCCAGAAGCTCTGGGACATCAGCGTGTCTCCTTCTCTCTCGCGACGGCGAGCGCCTTCGCCCACGGGTAGTCGGCCTTTCCGGCCGGAGAGCGCTTCATCTCGTCGACCAGGTGCAGCGCCCGGGGAACCTTGTAGCCCGCGATGAGCGCCCTGCAGTGACCGGCGAGATCCTCGAGGCAAGGGGGCACCGCACCCGGGCGCGGCTGGACGATCGCGGTCACGCGCTCGCCCCAGCGCAGGTCGGGGACGCCGACCACCAGCGCGTCGAAGACGTCGGGATGCTGCTTGAGCGCCCCCTCGACCTCTTCGGGGTAGATCTTCTCGCCGCCGCTGTTGATGCACTGCGAGCCCCGTCCGAAGAGCGTCAGCGTGCCGTCGGCCTCGGGCCGGGCAAGGTCTCCCGGGATCACGTAGCGGACGCCGTTTGCCGTGACGAAGGTCTTCGCCGTCTTCTCGGGATCGCTCCAGTAGCCGAGCGGGATGTGTCCGCTGAGCGCGATGCGGCCGATGCGACCCGATCCGGGATCGATGGGCCGAAGGTCGTCGTCGAGGACCGTCGTCCGCTCGCTCATGCGGAAGCGGATTCCGCCCTCCTTGGTGACGCCCCCGGCGTCCATCCCCTGCGAGCCGACCTCGGAGGCGCCGTAGTTGTCGAGGAGCGCCAGCTTCGGGAGGAACGCCTTCAGCTGGTCCTTCACGGCCTGCGAGAGGATCGCTCCGGCCGAGCTGGTGATGAAGAGCGACGACGTGTCGTAGCGCGAGGGATCTTCGGCGAGCGCCTCGGCGAGGGGCCGCGCCATGGCGTCTCCTACGACGGAGAGGGTCATCACCCGCTCCTGCTCGATGGTTTGCCAGATGAGATGTGCGTCGAACCGCGGCGCGATCACGGCCTTGTGCCCCTGGAGGAGCGCGATCAAGGTGCCGAGCTGCGCGGCGCCATGGATGAGAGGCGCAGCCGTCATCATCGCGATCGGGTTCTTGGCGCGGGCACGCTCGGCGACCTCCTCCGGGCGCGCAGGCGGCGGGCCCATGGGGTTGCCCGCCATGAGGCACGCATGGAAGGCGTCCTCGTGGCGCCACATCACGCCCTTCGGCATCCCGGTGGTGCCGCCGGTGTAGATGACGTAGAGGTCGTCGTTCGAGCGCTCGGCGAAGTCGCGCTCCGGCGACGAGCGTGCAACCGCGTCTTCGAAGGCGATCGGATTCGGCAGCGCCGCCAGTGCCGCGGATCCGTCACCGACGACCACGGAGAACGTGACGCCCGGAAGATCGCGGGTCGCCTCCCCGACACGGCCGGCTGCAGCAGCGTCGAAGACCACACACTTCACGCCGGCGTCGCGGCACAGGTAGCGCAGCTCCTCGGCCACGTAGCGAAAGTTGATGTTCACGGGAACTGCACGGAGCTTGAACGCGGCGAGCATGGTCTCGACGTACTCGGTGCAGTTCTGGAGATACAGGCCGACGCGGTCGCCGGAGGTGACCCCCTGCGCTCCGAGGGCGTGGGCGAGACGGGTCGCGCGCTCGTCGAGCTCGGCGTAGGTGAGCCGCCGGTCGCCGCAGACGACGGCAATGCGGTCGGGAACCGCGTCGCAGACCGACTCGATGAGATCGGCGATGTTGTACTGCACGCGTCGCTCCCTAGGGTCGCTCGCTACCGACCACCCACATCGAGAAGAACTGCGATCCGCCGCCGTACGCATGACCGAGCGCGCGCCGAACGCCGTCGAGCTGGTGCTGGCCCGCCTGGCCACGTACCTGGAGGGCGGCCTCGGCGAAGCGCAGCATCCCCGAGGCGCCGATCGGGTTCGACGACAGGACGCCTCCCGAGCAGTTCACCGGGAGGTCGCCGTCCATCGCCGTCGCTCCCTCGTAGGTCATCTTCCAGCCTTGGTTGGGCTCGGCAAATCCGAGGTTCTCCATCCACATGGGCTCGAACCAGCTAAAGGGTACGTAGATCTCGGCCATGTCGAACTGCTTGCGCGGATGGGTGATGCCGGCCTTCTTGTAGAGCTCGGCAGCGCAGTCGCGCCCGGCTCGCGGGTTCACCTGGTCGCGCCCGGCGAACATGGTGGGCTCGCTTTTCATCGCCGTGGCATGGATCCACGCGGGCTTGCCGGGGGCGCGTGCCGCGGCCTTCTCGCTGGCGAGGACCATGGCGCACGCGCCGTCCGACGATGGGCACGTCTCGAGATAGCGGATCGGATCCCAGAGCATCGGTGAACTCGCGACCTGCTCGAAGGTGATCCCCGGAAACACGAGGTGCGCGTAGGGGTTCTTGAGCGCGTTGGTACGATCCTTGAGCGCGACGCGGATTCCGGTGTCCTCGGGGGCACCCGAGCGCCGCATGTAGGCGCGGATCAGCGGCGCGAAGTAGCCGCCCGCGCCGGCGACGACGGCTTGCTGGAAGGGGATCTTCACCGTGAGCGCCCACATGGCGTTGCTCTCGCTCTGCTTCTCGTAGGCGACGGTGAGGACCCGCTCGTGGATGCCGGCCTGGACGAGGCTCGCGGCGACGATCGCGGTCGAGCCGCCGACGCTTCCCGCCGTGTGGACGCGGAGCATGGGCTTCCCGGCGCATCCGAGCGCATCGGCGAGGTACAGCTCGGGCATCATGACGCCCTCGAACATGTCAGGGGCCTTGCCGATCACCACTGCGTCGATGTCCGAGAACCGGAGCTGGGCGTCCTCGAGGGCGCGCAGCGCGGCTTCGCGAACGAGCCCCGGCATCGAGACGTCGATCCGCTTCACGTCGTGCTTGGTCTGTCCGATGCCGACGACGGCGCAGCGCTCGGCCATGGCTAGGCCTCCATCACGCAGACGAGGTTCTGCTGCAGGCAGGGCCCCGACGTGGCATGGGCGAGTGCGCGCCGTGCCTCTCCCGAATGGATCCGTCCCGCGGCCTCGGCGATCCGGATGAGGCCGGCCACCATGACGGCGTTGGCCGAGAGAGCGCCTCCCGAGGGGTTCACCGACACGCTGGAGCCGAGCCGGAGCGCCTCGCGGAGGATCCCCTCCTGGTGGGTGAAGGGTGCGTGGAGCTCGGCGACGTCGACCGGCGCGGCGAAGGCGCCGGCCTTCTCACCCGCGATCTCGGTCGACCGCGACCGTGCGAGGTCGCGCGCACCGAGGGCATGGATCTCGATGCGGTGGTCGATGCCGCGGATCCACGCGGGCCTCCTGCACTTCTTCCTCGCGAGATCGCCCGCCGCGAGAACGACGGCGGCCGCGCCGTCGGTGACGGGCGGGCAGTCGTGCCGTCGCAGGGGCGAGACGAGGTACGGCTCGGCGAGTAGCTTCTCGACCTCGAAGTCGCCGCGTACCTGCGCGTTCGGATTTCTCTTCGCGCTGGCGCGGCTGCGCGCCGCCACCTCGGCCATGCCGCGCTCGGTCGCAAGTCCCCGGTCGATGCGGACACGCGCCTGGAGCGCGGCGAGGCTCACCGCGTCGGGCCATAACGGAGCCACGTAGTAGGGATCCATCTGGAGCGTCAACACCTCGGCGATGTCGCCCATGGACGACTTGCCGAACGCGTAGACCAGCGCCGAGTCGACCTCTCCCGTCTGGATCTTCACCCAGGCCTCGTAGAGCGCCCAAGCTCCGTCCATCTCGACGTGCGACTCGTTGATCGGCGGCCAGGGTCCGACCGCGTCGATCCCGCTCACGAACGCGAAGGGCTGCCCAGCGATGTAGTCACAGCTCCCCGAGACGGTGAAGCCGATCTCCTTGCGCCCGATTCCCGACGCCTCGACGGCCTCGGTCACGACGGGCATCAGCATCTCGACTTCGTTGCGCTCGGCCTCGCACCGCACGCTCGGTGTCTGCGCAAAGGAGACGATGGCGACCTCGCGCATGGCTAGAGGTGCTCCTGGTACGACTCGAAGGGCGCGTCCGGCTCTCCGGTGGGCTTGAAGTAACGGATGCTCTCGAAGGTCGGCGCCAGCTCCTCCTTCGGGACCCACACCGCCTGTACGCGCATCCCCATTCGTACCTGGTCGAACGGGCATTCGTGGATCAGCGCAAAGAACGGAATGTTGGCGCCGTCGAGGAGGATGTGCGCCGCGACGAAGGGCGGCGGGATCGAAAGGCCCTCTGCGGGGATCCGGACGATGCAGAACGTCGTGACCGTCCCCCGGTCCGAGACCTCGACCTCCTCCTCGGTCGGAACCCCGTGGGTCGGAGACGCGCCGCGAGGCGGCACGTAGACCTTGCCCGTCACCGGGCAGCGCTGGCCGAGGATCCTGCCCTCGGCGAGTCCGCGCAGGAAGCGCGCGCTGGCGCGCCCGGCCCGGTAGACGTACTCGAGCCGGATCGGGGTCGTGATGCTCTTCACGATCTCCGTCATGCCTTCTCCTCGGGCTCGAAGCAGGCGATGTCCTGGATCTCGCCGACGCGCTCGTCTCGGAACCGGGCCCGGACGCGGAGCCCCGTCCGCATGCGCTCGGGCGAGCGCGCGTCGACGACGTGGAGCATCGCGGTGTCGGCGCCGTCGAGCTGGACGAGGGCCCACGCGAAGGGCCGAGAGAGGGGATGCTTCGGCCTCGGCTGCGGGACCCAGGCCCACGCGGTGACGACGCCGGCGCTCGCAACGGGGACGGCCTCGCCAGCCGGCTCCCCCGTCTCCGGGTCGTACTCCTGGGGAGGGACCAGCACGCGGCCCGAAGGCGTTCGGACTCCTTCGATGCGGCCTTCCTTCAGCGCGCCGAAGAAGCGTCCCATCACGGGGCCGACCGAGCGGCGGTAGGCGTACTCGAGGACGTGGGCCGCCTCTCGCAGCTCCCGGGTCATCGGGGCCTCGAGACCGGACGCGTCCGGGCGGCCGGAGCGACGCGCCGGACCGGCGGACGGGAGGGAGCGCCGGGGACGTCCATCAGCGCCGCTGCCGTGCGGACGTGCTCCACGACGATCTCAGGAGCGTGCAGGCCGCCGGCCCAGCCGGCCAGCGACGAATACCAGACGTTCATGAGCACGAAGGCCACCTGTCGCTCGCGTTCGGTTCCAATCTCGATTTCGGCCTCGAGCGGAGCGGCCGGATCGAGGGTCTTGCCGCGCAGCGATGCGACGATGAGACGCGTGATCCTCAGGCGGAAGGCGGCGATCTGGAGCGCGACGTCCGGGTCGCCCGAAGCCAGCGACCGCAGCACGGCGCGGGCGAGCTGCGGGCGCACCGTCATGCCCTGCGTCGTTCGCCGGAAGAGCTCCTCGCAGCGTTCGAGCGGTGACGCGCCCTCGGCGGGAGCGCTGGCCATCGCGGCCTCCATGCGCGCCACCTGCTCCGCCAGGGCGAACAGCAGGACATCTTCCTTGCTGCGGAAATACTTGTAGAGCGTTCCGAGAGCGACTCCAGCGGCCTCCGCGACGTCACGGAGCCGGACTCCGTCGAAGCCGCCTTTCTCGGCAAGGAGGACCGAGGCATCGACGATCCGGCGCAGGCGCCGGAGCTGGCTCGCTGCGAGCCCGGTCGCGCCGGATACCCCCTCGCGGGGGCGTGAAGCGCCCGGCGAAAGGCGGACTCCGGCGGCGTGAGGACGGCGCTTGGGGGTGGCTCGCGCAACCATCGGCGGCATTAGAACATGTTTCAAAAATGCTGTCGAGAGGACTGAGGAGGAAGGTCCGGCGGCCCGGTGGCGCCCGGTTATGCTCGCGCACTCCAACCCAAGAAGCAGAGGAGTTCGACCGTGCCGAGGATCCACGGAGTCAGCGCTTCGCCCTTCGTCCGCAAGGTGCTCATCGCCATGGCCGAGAAGGGCCTTCCCTTCGAGACCGTTCCGGTGATGCCGTTCGCACCGACACCCGAGTTCAAGAAGATCAGCCCGCTCGGAAAGATCCCCGTCTACGAGGATGGCGACTTCTTCCTGGCCGACTCGTCGTGCATCCTCGCCTATCTCGAGAAGGCGCATCCGGCGCCTCCGCTCGTTCCGGCGGACCCGAAGCTGTATGGGAAGGCCCTCTTCCTGGAGGAGTACGCGGATACGCGCCTCGCCGAGGCCGTGGGAGGGGTCTTCTTCGAACGGGTCGTGAAAGGAGTCGTGCTGAAGCAGCCCGTCGACGAGGAGCGGGTGCGCAAGGCGGTCGCAGAACAGGTGCCCGCCGCCCTCGACTACCTCGAGGCCATCGGCCCGGACGGCGAGGGCATCGTGGGCGGCCGCTTCGGGGTTGCGGACATCGCCATCGGCTCCCAGCTCGTGAACCTCGCCCACGCCGGCGAGCGGATCGACCCGGCGCGGCATCCAAGGATGGCCGCCTACGCCGAGCGGCTGCACGCCAGACCGTCCTTCAAGGCCCTGATCGACCAGGAGCGGAAGCTGCTCGGCGGCAGCTGACCTGCATCCCCTCGGGGATCTGGTTTTCTCTACAACTCCTGACCCTTTTCCTGCTTTCGGGGCACTTCTCCCACAGCAGCCAGGCCAGGTTTATCCCCCAGGGGGTCGCGCCGGCCCGGGCACCTGATCGTGGCAGTGACGGGCAGGCTGCTGAAGGAACTGAAGGAACGATTCCCACGCCTCGGAGGTCCGGAAAGATGAGCATGAAGCTGAGACACTTCGCGGTCGCTGCCGCAATCCTGGTGTTCGCGAACGGCGCCTACGCCAACTCGATCACCAGCAACATCAGCGTGGTCGGCAACACGATCTACTTCGGTGCCATGCACACCGATGGCGATCCGTTCACCGACACCTTCAACTTCACGAACGTGGCGGGGCTGGTGCTGGCCGACGTGAGCTTGATCACGACGGGCGCCGGCGCGTTCAACATCGACTTCGGGTCGGCTGCGCTGAACGGGTTCTCGTTGACCCTTTCGGGCACGGGCGTCACCGAGTGGGGGAGCGCCAACGGCCTCCTTCTCACCGGCCCGCTGCAGCTGATCGTGACGGGCACCACGGGCGCCGGCGGCGGGATCTTCTCGTCCTACTCCGGCACCCTCAACGTGACGCAGATCCCGGAGCCCGGCGCCTACGCGCTGATGCTTTCGGGCCTCGCTGGCCTCGGCTTCATCGGCCGCCGCAACCAGCGCAGCTAGTCTCTCGACGACACCCGGGCGGCCCGCCCCACGGGCGGGCCGCCCGGGCCTTCCTCGACGAAGAGCGGCTCCGGCCGCTCTTCTTGTTGACGGCCAGCGCCGGCCGTGTCGCTCCCCGCGCACTGGCCGTCCGACACCGTTCGGTGGTAGAAAGCGCAATGGCGAAGCGAACGCCGGAAGGAGTGGCGGGCGTACGGCCCCTGGGCCGCGCCCTCGCCGCGGTTCCTCCCGCGATCCTTTTTCTCTACGCGATCGACACACTGCTGATCTGCGCCTTCCTTGCAAACCGTCTGTTCCACTTCGACGCAATCCTCGGAACGGACCGGCAGATCGGCATGTTCGATCACTTCGTGAGCCAGGCTCTCGACCTCGAGGGCGAGGGGTGGCTTCCGACGTGGTACTCCTCGATGCAGCTGCTGGTCGCTGCGCAGCTTCTCGCGATCGTCGTAGCCGGCCGTGCCAAGATCGCAGACCGCTCATCCTGGGCGCTCTGGGCGCTGCCGGTGGTCTTTCTCCTCATGTCGTACGACGAGATCGGACAGATGCACGAGTTCGCCGGATACCTCTCCGACAGGCTCATCCCCGGCGGTAGCCGCCAGGCCGTCGGGTTCGGCTACTCCGGGTTGTGGGGTCTCTTCATCGCACTCCCGGCTGTTGCTGGCATGCTCTCGCTCACCCTGGCGCTGCGACACCACTTCAATGACTGCGCACCAGCGCTCCAGAAGTTCTGCGCTGGATTCGCCGTGATCTTTGCCGGCGCCGCGGTCTGCGACTGGCTCGCCAACTTCGCCGTCGGCACGCGCTGGATGCTCCTCGAGATCGCAGCCGAGGAATACCTCGAGATGATCGGCGTCACGACGATCGTCTGGGCGAGTTGGGACATGCTCCACGACCACCCCGTGAGGAATGCGCTCGTCCGGGCCTTCTGCGCCGAACGCCGCCGCGTCACCTTTCCTCGTTGACCGGCCTCTCACACGGTGAGAGAGTGTGTCGGTTGGCGCCCGGCCGCGACGTCGCCGAAGGCGTCCAGGTCGCAGCGGTCCGAGCTGCTGCCGCGCGCCCTCCGTCGAGGAGGCTCTTCACATGCGGCGTTGGCACCGGATCGATCTGCGGTTTCGAGCGCTGGGCGGCGCGGTTGCGCTGCTCGTTGCGGGTTCTGGCGGCTTGCCCGCCCGGGCGGAGGTCGACCTCATCGCCCCCTACGAGGGGCCGGCCCAGCCGGGGCCGATCACTCCGCTCGGCGCCAGCGGCGTGCTCTTCGAGGCGCCGCTCTCGGCCACCGGGCCGAAGGACGTCCACGACGGCCGGTTCACGTTCTTCAGCGACACCGCGGGTCCGCCGGGCCTGGCGTCGACCTGCCCGGACCTCCTGCCCCAGGCCTTCGACACGGAGGCAGCCCCGGCGCTGGTGCTGCACTGGAACCAGGCCCTCGCCGAAGCGAATGCGTCGGTCTCGCAGCTCGACGGCGGAACGATCCAGGACTTCTTCAACGCCTTCAAGACCGCCGTCGAGTACCTGGGCGGCGACGTCACCGTGACGACCGGGCCGACGGTCCAGCGCTGCGTCTCGTGGGAGCCCGTCCAGGGCCGCTACCTGCGCGGCCAGTGGGCGACGACCGGCTACCAGCTTCCGTGGAAGCCGAACAAGCTCTACACGTACCACCCGCAGCCCACCCCTTTCCGCGAGCTTCGCGAGCGGGGCGCTCGGCTCTACTGCGCGGCGAGGACGGCACAGTTCTCCCAGGGGAGCAATCCGTCTTCGATGGGCGAGCGCATCGGCTTCTCGGTCACCGTCCTCGGAGAGACCATCGACTTTCTCGTGGTCGAGCCGACGCTCGTGCTCGACGGCCCCGAGCGCTTCACGGGGGCCGGAGCGAACAACGGCGCGCAGGCCTTCGAGGTGCCGATGCTGCTCGGAACGCGGATCACTCCGATCCGCGGCCTCCCGCTCCCGGGCTTCCGTGAGGTGCGGGTCCCGGTCTCGCTGGTGACGGGCGACACCGAACTGAGAACGGCATCGGACCCCGGGTCGGTGCTCACGGGCGCCGACATCCAGTGCAGTTTTCTCGACGGGCCTCCCTACGCCACGTGCGCTCTCGTTCCGAAGTTCGAGACGAAGTATCGGAAGGATCATCTCACGGTCACGCATCTCGACGTACTTCGAACGGCGCAGAAGCAGTCCAGCATCACGGGCAAGACGGAGGTGATGCGCATCGGGCCGGTAGCGGTCGAGCTCGGCTTCGGCGTCGAGTACCTCCTCGGCGTCGCGTCGCCCGCCAACGACCGGGTCCTCGACCTGGCCGGCCTGCCTCCGGCGCGCGAGGGGCGTCTGTGGGTGAATCCGATGACGGGCGTGCGCTGGCACGACGGCCCGTGGGCGCCGCAGTACTTCCGCGGAGGATCGGGTGGCTACTACAGCCTGAACAACTGGTACTGGACGGTGCTGTCCGACGGCCAGAGCGACCCGTTCTGGCGCGAGCCGCTCGACCTCTTCCCCCCGCCGCCGCTCGACCTGCGGCTGCTCGCGAACGAAGACCACCTGGTTGGCAGCGGGACCGGCCTCGGGATCGAGGGCTCTCTGAGCGGGCTCCTCGGCGGGAGCTTCGGTCCCTTCACCGTCGAGCTGAAGGTGACGGGGTCGCTCACCGGAACGGTCATCCAGCACCACGTCGTGAGCGATGCGCTCCTGGCACAGGATCAGGGTCAGATCGGCATGACGCCCGTGACTGCCGTCTCGGTCCGGCCGCGACAGACCGGAGATGCGGATCTTCACCCGGCCAAGGGCACCCTCACCCTCGACCTCTGGCTGCCATGGCCCCTCGACAACATCCACATCGTCAAGAAGCTCTTCGAGATCCAGAAGGTGAATCTCGCCAACTACGACACCGACGACGGACTCACCCAGGTCGACGAGCGGTGGAACTTCCGGCTTGGAACGGGATCGGCGCGGGGGCACGTCACGACGAAGCCGGCGGCGTTCTTCCACTTCCCCAGCGGCGGAGAGGTCGCGAGCTTCCCCGTCGACGTCGACACGTGCCTCACCGATGAGGCCCCGAACCCCGGGACGCCGCCGCCGTGTGAGGCGCCGCCGGCACAGGGCGCAGTTCCGACCGCCGAGGTCTGTGTCTTCGGCCCGGGTCCGGGGCTCCGGGACATCGCGCCGATGCTGCCGCCGCTGCCGCCGGACGTTTGCAAGGGCGTTCCTGCCTGGGTCGCGACGCTCACGATGTTCTCGCAGGAGCAGCAGGAGTGCCTGCTCGTCTACCTCGAATACCTGTGCCGGCCGACGTCGAAGCAGCAGCCGTGGGGCGTCTCGAAGAAGGACGTCGTCGCGCACGTTCTCGATCTCCTCGATCCGAAGGACGGCCAAGCGCTCGCCGACGCGATGCAGGTCTGCGCGCAGGCGTTCGGGGTTCCGGGCCCGAACGGGGTCATCGATTCGAGCGCCATCGCCGACGGCTTCATCACGGCGGGCATCTGCAAGGCCGACGGGACGATCCTCGAGGAGGGCGAGATCCTCGGCGCCGCCGGCAACCCGCAGCAGCCGCCGACGGCGCAGCAGGGAGCCGCCTGCCACTGATCCGGCCGTCCGCGCGAGCGGCGGAACCGCCACCGGCACGAGAGAGGTCCCCTCTGGCCGGAAAGGTCACGAGTTTGACCGCAATGACCCATCACTCCGCCGCATCTGTCGACGAAGCGGCCGTATCATCGTCGTAACGCGAGGCGCGCTCGGCCGCGCCCGGGTCCCCCGGAGGAGGGGGCAACGATGGCGCACTGGGACGTTGCGACAGACTTTCTCGTCGTCGGATCGGGCGCCGGCGCGATGACCGCGGCGATCGTGGCCCGGAAAGAAGGCCTCGACCCACTCGTCGTCGAAAAGACCGAGTTCTACGGCGGATCGAGCGCTCGCTCCGGCGGCGGGATCTGGATCCCGAACCATCCGCTCATGGCAAAGGAAGGCCTGCACGATTCGCTCGACGACGCGCGCGCCTATCTCGACGCCACCGTCGGCGACCGTGTGCCGGCGGCACGCAAGGAGGCCTTCCTCACGAAGGGCCCGGAGATGATCGCGTTCCTGCTCCGGGCCTCGCGCCTCCACCTCGAGGTGAACCGCGAATACACCGACTACTACCCGGAACGACCGGGCGCGAGGAGCGGAGGCCGTTCGCTCGACCCGGGGATCTTCCGAGGCCGGAAGCTCGGGCGCCTCCTCCGGCAGCTCCGGCCACCGCCGTACGAGCTTCCGGTCGGGCTGGTGATCACCCCCGCCGAGTTCCGCAACCTCGCGCTCGTCGCACGCCAGATCCGCTCGCTGCCGACGGCGGCGAAGGTGGTTCTGCGGACGCTCTGGGGGCGGATCACGCGGGCGAGGCTCCTGTGCATGGGACAGGCGCTCGTCGCGCCGCTTCGCCTCTCGCTGGCGGAGCTGGGCGTCCCCCTCTGGCTGAACACGCGGGTGAGGCAGCTCGTTGTCGAGGGTGAACGCGTCGCTGGCGCCCTCGCCGAGCGGCACGGCCGGCCGATCCGGATCCGTGCGGCGCGCGGGGTCGTTCTCGCGAGCGGTGGCTTCGCCCGCAGCCAAGAGCTGCGCGAGCATTACCAGCGCCCACCCGCCCGTACCGAGTGGACGCTCGCGTCACCGGGCGACACGGGCGACGCGATCCGGATGGGGATCGAGGTCGGCGCCGCAGTCGACCTGATGGACGAGGCATGGTGGGGCCCGTCGAGCCTTCCCCCCGGCGCAGCGCCGCACTTCCATCTCGTCGAGCGGTCGAGCCCAGGGTCGATCCTGGTCGACTCGGACGGGCGGCGCTTCACCAACGAAGCGGCGCCGTACGTCGACGTCGTCCACGCGATGGCCGCGAACGACCGGCCTGGGAAGCCCTCGATCCCTGCCTGGTTCATCATGGATCGGACCTTCCGCCGCCGCTACCTGTTCGGCGTGACACTTCCGGGCCAGCCGTTTCCAGATGAGTACCTCGAGAGCGGCTACGTCACGAAGGCGGATTCGCTCGAGGCGCTGGCTGGCGCGATCGGCGTCGATCGCCATGGCCTTCTCGACACGGTCGCGCGCTTCAACGAGTTCGCCCGGGCGGGGAAGGACCTCGACTTCCACCGGGGAGAGAGTGCCTACGATCGCTACTACGGCGACCCCACCGTTCGGCCGAACCCGTGCCTCGCGCCGATCGAGACGCCGCCCTTCTACGCCGTCGCGATGATCTCCGGAGACATCGGAACCAAGGGGGGCCTTCTCACCGACGAGCACGCGCGGGTGCTCCGAGAGGACGGCTCTCCGATCGGCGGTCTCTATGCCATCGGGAACGCCAGCGCATCGGTGATGGGCGACACCTACCCGGGCCCCGGTGCGACGCTCGCGCCGGCGATGACCTTTGGGTACGTCGCTGCGCTCCACGCGGCCCGGAGCGGCGCCGGAGCTTCGCCGGGCAAAGACTGGGGAAGATCGAGCGCATGAACGTCCTCGTGACCGGAGCCTTCGGAAACGTCGGGCATAGCGTCGTCACCGAGCTGCTCGCGCAGGGTCACCGCGTACGCGCTTTCGATATTCGCACGCGCGCGAGCCTTCGTACCGCGCGCCGCTTTGGCGGAAGAATCGAAGTGGCGTGGGGAGACGTGCGACGCACCCGCGACCTCGAGTATGCGCTGGCAGAGACCGACGCCGTCGTCCACGCCGCGTTCGTGATCCCTCCCCTGAGCGAGCGCCGGCCCGAGTGGGCGCGCGAGATCAACGTCGCCGGAACCCGGAACGTCGTCGAAGCGATGCAAGCGCTCGTTCGTCCTCGGCGCCTCGTCTATACGTCGTCGATCTCGATCACCGGCCCGCGCGGCCCGGCTGACGAGCCCCCCGTCACCGCCGCACATCCTTTGCTCGCGACCGACGCCTACACCGCCCACAAGATCGAGACCGAAGCGATGGTGTCGGGCTCGGGCCTCGACTGGACGATCCTGCGGCTCGGCGCAGTACTGCCCCTCGAACTGCCGCGGCGCTTCGATCTGATGGTCTTCGAGATTCCGGAAGACCAGCGGATGGAGGTGGTCCACACCCGCGACGTTGGACTCGCTGTCGCAAACGCCTTGACCTGCGACGAGGCCCTCGGCCGGATCCTGCTGATCGGGGGCGGAGAGCGCTGCCGCCTGCGGTCCCGCGACTTGCGGACGCAGATTGGTGACCTGCTCGGGATGCCCCCGTTCCCGGAATCTGCCTTCACACGGCGGCCGTATTACACGGACTTCATGGACACAGAAGAGGCGCAGCGCCTGCTGCGCTTCCAGCGTCACAGCTTCGACGACTACCTCTCCGAGGTCCGGTCGGCGGTCCCCCGGCTCTACCCCGCCGCCCTTCGTCTCTTCGGCGGATGGATCGTCCGCCGCCTCGTCGCGCGGTCGCCCTACCATCGCACCGTTGCGGAATAGTCGAACCGCCGGTGCCGGCACCCGTCTCGGACGCGGAACGCTCGGGTGTGACCGTCGATGCGGAGCAATGGGACGAGGACTTCGATGTCGTCGTAGTGGGATTCGGAGCCGCCGGGAGTGCGGCCGCCCTCGAAGCGCGTCATGGAGGCGCCCGCGTCCTCGTGATCGACCGCTTCCAGGGAGGCGGCGCCACGGCGCGTAGCGGCGGGGTGATCTACGCAGGCGGGGGCACGGCTCTTCAAGAAGCCGCCGGCTACGAGGACGCCGCCGGGCAGATGTTCGAGTATCTCCGGCTCGAGGTCGGAGAGGCGGTCGGCGAGTCGGTCCTGCGCAGCTTCTGCCAGGAGAGCGTGTCCCAGATCGATTGGCTCGAGGGCCTCGGAGTCCGTCTCCCCACCAGCGGCACCGCACCCTGCAAGACCTCGTATCCCGAGGACTCCTGCACCCTCTACTTCTCGGGCAATGAACTCGCTGCTCCCTTTCGCGAGAAGGCCCGGCCCGCTCCGCGGGGCCATCGCGTCGCGGGAAAGGGCCGAACCGGTGGCGTGCTCTTTCACCAGCTCCGCACGGCGACCGCCGCGAGCGGCGCCGAGATCCGAACGGCCTGTCACGCGCGGCGGCTCATCACGAATCCCAGCGGCGGCGTCGACGGTGTCGAGATCGTCGTCCTCGATCCTCCGCCCGGCGTTCGCCGCCTCCACGCCGCGCTCTTCGAGGCCGGGTCCTGGGCCGGCCTCTTCTCGCGCCCTCTGGCCCGGCTTTCGCTGCGTGGCATCAGAGCGCTCGAAGAGCGCTACGGCCGGACGGTACGAATCCGAGCACGAGGGGGCGTCGTGCTGTGCACGGGCGGCTTCGTGTTCAACGATCGGATGATGCGTGAATACGCCGGGGCGTTTGCAGGAGCAAGACCGCTCGGAACGCTCGGCGACGACGGGAGCGGGATCTCCCTCGGTCTCGCCGCCGGCGGGACCGTCGGCGAGATGGAGCGGTGCAGCGCATGGCGTTTCATCGACCCGCCCGCCGCCTTCGTGCGGGGAGTTCTCGTCGACGCGAACGGACGACGCATCTGCAACGAGGAGTACTACGGGGCGACGCTCGGCCGGCACATCGCAGCGAGACCCGGCGGGCGCGCGTTCCTCGTCATCGACGCGAACCAGTGGAAACGTGCTGGCAAGGAACTTCGCGAGCGGCGAGACCTTCGCTTCCAGGTCGTGATGGGATGGACGAACCGTCACCTCAACCGAAGGAAGGCCCGTTCGATTGCGAGGCTCGGGGAGCAGTGCGGCATGCCTCACGGCGCGCTCGAAGACACCATCGAACGCTACAACGAGGACGCACGCCGCGGCCGGCGCGATTCATTCGGAAAGTCTGCAGGGTGCGTCGAGCCTCTGGATGCTTCGCCCTTCCATGCGATCGACTGCTCGCTCGGGAGCCTGCTCTTCCCGGCGCCGTGCATGACCCTCGGAGGCCTTCGCGTCGAGGACGGGACCGGACGGGTCCTGCGGCCAGATGGCTCCGCGATCGACGGGCTCCACGCCGCCGGGTCGAAGCGCGGTGGGCGATCTCGTCGAGGTCCTACGTCAGCGGGCTTGCGCTCGCGGATTGCTTCTTCTCCGGCCGAAACGCGGGGCGGTCGGCTGCGCACGGGGCCCGGAGACGAGCCGTTCGTTCCCGGCCCGGACCGGTAAAGACGGCCTTCATCGGGTGCCGTCAGCCGCGCGAATCGATCTCCGCTCGGATCCGCGCGTGCTCGGCGCGCCCGAGGGAAAAGCGCGCCATGAGAGCGATCCCGATGGCGAAGCAGACCAGTGGGAAGAGGGCAAAGAGCGCCCGCAAGGCGAGCTTCACCTCGTCGGTCTGGGGCACGTTCGGCACGAAGCCGACGAGCTGCAACACGATGCCGGTGATCATCATCGTGATGCCTCCCGACCCCTTGAACACGAAGCTCCAGGCCGCGAAGTAGGCGCCTTCCTTCCGCTCGCCGGTCTTCCACTCGTCGTAGTCGATGACGTCGGCCTTGATCGATTGCCCGATGACCGTGCCGCATCCGTTGGCGAAGCCCCCCGAGAACGAGAGGCTCGCGATCATGATCCATTGCCCTGGGCCGGCCAGGAACATCGCGCCGAAGGAGGCCCCGTGAATCGCCATCGAGAAGAGCCACAGCTCCTTCTTCCCGAAGCGCGAGGCAAGCCGGATCCAGAGGGGAAGGCTGATCGTCGATCCGACCATGTAGAGAGCGATGTAGAGCCAGGTCTTGTCAGGGGTGAGGATCGCGTACTCGGAGACGTAGGGCGTGAGGATCGCGATGCTCGCCGAGCCGAGATGCTCGATGAAGATCACCACCAACAGAACCCTCGCGTGGGGATTGCGCCAGACGTCGCGGACCGCCGCGAACGGGTTGGCCGCTCCGCGCCCCTGGTATTCGGCCCGCTCGCGCAGGCCGAAGACGCACCAGAGCATGGTGGGCAGCGTGAGCAGGCACGCGATGAAGGCGATCTCCTGGGCGGTCTCCCGGGGCGCCGGTGACCGGATCAGCCAGCTCATTCCCGCCACCGCCAGGAAGGCGCCTGCATTGAAGGCCAGTTGCCGGCCTCCGTAGATTCGGTTCCGTTCGTCGTAGTCGGTGGAGAGCTCGGCGCCGAGGGCCGCGTGCGGGACGCCGCAGATCGTGGCCGCCGTGTAGAAGCCGAAGATCCCGACGGCCATCCAGGCGACGAGAGCCGCCCCGGAGATCTCCTGGGGAGGGCTCCAGACCATCCAGAAGACCGCGAGGATCGGAACGATCGACGCGAGGATCCACGGCCGCCGGCGGCCGAGCCGTGAGCGGGTCCGATCCGACAGGTAGCCCGCCAGCGGGTCGGAGACCGCATCCCAGATCCGTGAGGCCCCGAAGATCGCTCCCATCACGGCCGGGGCGATCAGCAGCACGTCCGTCGAGAACTTCAGCAGGTAGAGATTGACCAGGAAGAACATCGCCCCGAGGCCGAAGGCCGGCGCCGCGTAGGCGAAGATCGACGCCAGGGGCAGTCTCGCGGCGGTGGGCATGGCGCGGGGTCTTGCTCCGTCGCTGGCCCAGGGCCTTCTGGGGGTGCGCAGCGGCCGGAAGATACGGGTCTCCCCGCCAGCGATCCAGCGGGCGCTGCCGCCTCAGACGCCTGCCGCCTCGAGGATCGGCGGGAGCAGGACGCTCGCGTCGAAGTGCTCGCGCGCAACGCGCGTTGCAGCGGCGCAGTGCCGCTCGTAGTTTCGACTCACGCGCTCGAGACAGTCGACCGCTTCGTCGGCCGTCTGCCACGCGAGAAGGCCCTCGCCCACCGGTACCCGCGCGCCGAATCCCGTGTCCTGCAGTACACACGGTCTACCCGCCGCGAGAAAGCAGACGCTGCGGTCGCTGAACCATCCGACCCGCAGCTCGGTCTGGTCCTGCTTCTCGACGGAGAACTCCCCCCGTGCACCCTGGATCCAGTCCCGATAGACACCGGCGTCGCTCGACACCTTCACCGGATCCTCGATCCTCCATCCGTTCTGCAAGAAGCGTTCTCGCACGGCGCCCTCGCCGGCCGTCACGAGGGCGATCTCGAGGCCCTCGGCGGTCCGCCTCGGAAGGTCCATCACGCGCTCGAAGTTCGGGTGCTTCGACCAGTGATAGGTCCGACCGCCCAGAACGATGTCCTTTCCGACGTTCCGGTAGGTGGCGATGGTCCTCCACGGCGCGCAGACGGGCGCCGGCGACTGCCAGAGGTCGACGAGGACGGGAGGATGCGTCTTCCTCCACGGAATCCCTCCGCTCGGAACCGGACAGTCCGGGTCGCCGATGCGAACGCCGTAGGTGAAGAAGACATCGTGGGCATCGAGGAACGCGCGGCTCTCGGGATCCCCTGCGGCGAGCTTCATCTGCTCGAGAACCGGGTCGGTCTCGATGTAGACGAGGCATCCCCTGCGTTTCGCCTCGGGATCGGGACGTGATGCCCCGCACAGGTTCACGATCAGATCGGCCTCGCGCAGCAGCTCGTCGGCACGGGCCTTCCCGAGCCCCGGCCAGTCACCGGTGCAGGAGTCCCAGTAGGTCCAGCGGTCTGCGAGGCCGAACCGCTCGAAGGTTCCGGCGAGGAAGCGGACGTTCTCGGCGGCCGAGCCGGTGACCGATTGGAGCCGGGGAGAGTAGGGAGGCGCACCGGAGTTCTCGACGTAGTAACAGCGGACGCCGAGACGCTCGAAGCCGAGGACGTGATGCAGCACCTGCCACGCCATCCCACCGAGCGGGTACTGGCCCATGAGGCCGAGGACGACTGCGGTCTTCACCGGCGATCTCCACCCGCCGCGGGCACCGTGTGAAGCTGCTGCGCATCGTGGAGTCGCTGGAAGGTGCCGCCCGCCGCACGGAGCGAGGAGAAGGTGCCTTGCTCGACGAGCCGCCCGTTCTCGATCACGAGCACCAGATCGGCTCGGCGCACCGTCGAGAGGCGGTGCGCGATCACGAACGTCGTGCGCCCCGCCATGGCGCGCTCGATTCCCGACATCACGTAGGTCTCGGTCTCCGCATCGAGCGCCGAGGTCGGCTCGTCGAGGATCAGCAGCCGCGGATCCGCGAGGAGGGCCCGCGCGATCGTGACGCGCTGCATCTGCCCCTGGGAGAGCGCCTGTCCTTCGGGGCCCACTGGCGTCGCGAGCCCGCCGGGCAGTTCGGCGGCGAATGCCGTCACCCCCGCCAGCTCGAGCGCCGTGCGAAGCTCCGCTGCGCTGGCGTCGGGCCGTCCGTAGCGGACGTTCTCTTCCAGCGTCGCCGGGAACAGCAGCGGCTGCTGGGGAACGATGCCGATGGACGCGCGCAGCGAGCGGAGCCGCAGGTCGCGGAGGTCCTCACCGTCGAAGAGGACGCGCCCTGCGCTGGGGTCATGGAACCGCGGCAGCAGGCTCACCAGCGTGGTCTTGCCGGCGCCCGTCGGCCCCACGACTGCGACGAGCACGCCTGGCGGCGCGTCGAAGGTGACGCCGCGCAGGGCGAAGCTTCCGCCCGGATAGCTGAAGCTCACGTTCTCGAAACGGATCCGGCCCTGGGGTTGCACCAGATCCCGCGCCCCCGGCCGATCGCGGACGTCGGGCTCCTGGTCGAGGATCTCGAAGACCCGGCGTGCGCCCGCCGCCGAGTTCTGCACCAGGCCCATCGTCTGGGCGATCGAGTTGATGGGCGCGTAGAGCGCTGCGAGGTAGGCGACGAAGACCACCAGGTCTCCCGCCGTGATGCGTCCCTCGAGTCCGAAGATGCCACCCGCATACAGGACACCCGTAGTCCCGACAGCGATCAGGACGTTGATCACCCCCGAGTAGCTGGTCTCGAAGACGTAGAGCCGGTTGGCTGCCGAGAGGGCTCGTGCCGAGGCGGCGAGTACCCGCTCTCGCTCGCGCGGCTCCGCCGTGAAGGCCTGCACCACCTGGATGGCGCCTACCCCGCGCTGCGTCTCGCTGAGGAAGCGGCTCTCGCTCTCGCGAAGCTCGGTCGCGAGCCCAGTGATCCGCCGCCCGAGCAATCGGATGGCGACGAAGAGAAGCGGCGCCACCGAGAGGAAGACCAGGGCCAGGATCGCGTTCATCCGCAGCATCACCGCGGTCATCCCGCCGAGGAGCACCACCGCCGTGATGAACGGAAAGAGCCCGTTCATCGCCATCGACTGCGCAGCGAAGGTGTCGAAGGCCACCCGGTAGACGAGGTCGCTCGCGGGCCGCCGGCCGTAGAACCCGAGCGACATGCCCTGGAGGTGCTGCACGAGCTGGGCGCGCAGGTCTCCCACCATGCGCTGGCCGATGCCGATCGTGAGACGGTTCAGCGCCACGCCGAGCAGTGCGGCTCCGGCAGCGAGTATCAGCAGCCCTGCGCAGGCCGTGGCAAGCAGCGTCTGCTTCGACGCGTCCTGTAGCCCGGGCAGCGCGAGCGAGCGGTCTCCGAGCACCGAGTCGACGACGATCTTGAGGGGCCACGGCCGCGCCACTTCGAGCATGGCGCTGAGGGCCACGAGGCCGAGCGCCAGGACGAAGCGCCCGCGGTACGGCGCCAGGTAGGCAGCGATGCGCCGGATCACGATCAACGCCAGGGCACCCGCTAGCCCTGGGGCTGCTGGAGGGTCTTGTCGGGCCGCAGCGGATCGAGAGGCAGCGACTGGAAGGTGATCTCGACCGCGTGGTAGACCGTCCGTCCCATGCGGTAGGTCTGGTAGCCGAGGAATCCCTCGGTGATCGCGAGCGCAGCGCCCGCCAGAGCGGCCACCGAGCCAACGCCCCCGGCGAGAGCGACGAGGCCGATCAGCGCATACGCAGCCTTCATCCCCTTGGCGAGGCTCGTCTGCCGCAGCCGGACACCGACGTCGACCTGCCGATCGCTTCCCCCGTGGTTCTCCACCAGCACCCGCACCTCGGCCCGTACCCAGACGCCGCGGTGGACCGAGAAATCCCACGACTCCCACCCGTTGTCCACGATGATGGGATACTTGCGCGGCCTCAGGAACCGGACGATCTCAGCGATGCACGCTTCCTTCTCGATCGCGGTCGTATTCCAGTAGGAGAGGCTGTAGCTGCGGTGGAGAAAGTCGTTGTCGGGCCGCTGGCGCAGCTTCGGGAAGTGGATCCGCTCGACTGCCGACAACCCCCGCATTCGCGTCTTGTTGCGTTCGATCGCGCGAACGAACGGCCCGAGGTAGCTGAGGACCGCGATCAGCCCGCGGGCTTTCCACTCGGGAACGTCGATCTCCGAGACGTCCACCTGGAAGGCAACCGCAGCGGCCTGGGAGATGGAGAGCGCGATCAGGACGACTCCCAGCACCAGGAACGTCGGGAGATGGAAGGACGTGAGGTACGAAAGGCCGCCCACGAGCGTGAGAAGGACGGCCATCAGGTTCCACTCGAGGGTCGCCGGCAGGTGCCGGAGGAGTGACGACGGCGCCTCATAGAGCGTCTGGAAGAGCCCGCTCCCGAAGGGGCCCGAGTAGATCACCGGACGCCGTCCGAGGATGCCCGACCCAAGGTCGCTGTAGATGCGGCCGAGCCACCGGGAGTTTCCGAGGAAGTTGAACCGATAGGGGTGCTTGAAATAGAGCAGCGACTCGGCGTGTCCGTAGCCACGCTGTTGGGAGAGATACGCGCCGATCGTCGCCCGCCGCCGATGCCACACGAGCGCCGATGCGGCGAAGCCGATCTTGTAACCGGCGTTCTGGAGGCTCCAGCAGATGTCGACGTCGTCGCCTGCCGCCCGGTAGATCGGATCGAAGAGCCCGACCTCGAACAGTTTGTCGCGCCAGAACGCCATGTTGCAGCCGGGAATGTGCTCCGCCTCGAAGTCGGTCAGCAGTACGTGGGTCGGGCCCCCGGGCGAACGAGCGACCACCTCGGGAATCCAGTGGTCCTCCGGCGGTGGCAGGTTCGGGCCGCCGACGGCAGCGAAGCTCTCGGAGAGCAGGCGGTGTACCAGGAAGGTGAGCCAGTCGGGATCGACGGCGCAGTCCGAATCGGTGAACGCCACGATCTCACCGGTGGCCGCATGGATGCCCTCGTTTCGCGCCACCGAGAGCCCGCGGTTCTCGTGGGAGATGAGGCGGAACTGCGGGTAGCGCTCGGCAATCTCCCGCGTACGATCCGTCGAGCCGTCGTCGACGATGACCACCTCGAAGTTCGGATAGCGGAGTCGCGTGAGCGACTCGAGACACTCCTCCATGGTACGCTCGGCATCGTAGGCGCAGATCACCACCGAAACCCTCGGCGCAGGGTCCGGCGGCCCCGGCTGAGGCCTCGCGTAGACATCGCAGAGCGCGTCGAAAGCCGGCTTCTGCTCGCGCTTGCGGCGTGACGACGCCGAAGGCCCAGTCCTCGATCTCGTGGCCCCCGGTGAACCACTCGTCGGTGTAGGAGAACACGACGGTTCCGGCGCAGCCCATCTCAGCGGCGGCTGCGGCGCTGGTGCCGATCACCCGAGCCTGCTCCGGCTCGCCCTCGCGCCACGAGTCGACGCCGAACTCCGTGAGCAGGAGCGGCTTGAAGCCCGAGAGGTTCTGCAGCCTCGCCACGTAGCGACGGAAATCGCGCTCGCGGTGCAGATAGACGTTGAACGAGAGGAAGTCGAGGAACCCCAGCTCGAGGTACTCGGTCATCGGGAAGTTGGCGTAGGAGACGAGGGCCTCGGGGTCGACGTCCTTCACCTCCGCCATCAACTCCTTCAGGAACTTCTCCACCCGCGAAGGCCCGTACCAGCGGACGACCTGGGGCGAGATCTCGTTGCCGATGAGCAGCGCGAGCAGGTGGGAGGAGCCACGCATCGAGACCGCTGCCTCGCGGACGCGGCGGCGCACCTCTTGGCGGTCGGCCCGTGTGTCGAGGAACCGCACGTGCTGCGCCCACGGAATTCCGACGAGGAGCCGGAGGTCGAAGGCAGCCGCCAGCTCGCGAACGCTCGCTGGCGGCACGTGGTAGAGACGGATCGTGTTCGCACCGAGCTCCCGGATTAGCCGGAAATCGCGCTCGACCGTCTCCTTCTCCGGGAGGAAGTGCCCCAGGTCGTTGGGACGGAACGGGCCGTAGGAGACGCCCCTGGCAAAGAACTTCTCCTTGCCATCGACCAGGAACATGCCGCGCGTCCGGATGCGCATCGAAGCGGAACCTCTCGAACCGCGGCCAGGCCGCAGCGCAGCCGCGAAAGCTATCACGGTGCCCGGATGGTGCGCTGGAGCTGCAGCCTGGGAGAGCCTAGCCTCGGCGCATGGCCGCTCCCCCCGGGCCCGACCCCCTCGCTGCGTTCCACCCGGCCGTCCGGGAGTGGTTCGAGGCCTCGTTCCCGGAAGGGCCCACCGCGCCCCAGCGGCTCGGCTGGCCGCCCATCGGCCGCGGTGAGTCGACCCTCGTCCTGGCGCCGACGGGAACCGGGAAGACCCTGGCGGCGTTCCTGGTCTGCCTCGACCGGCTGCTCTTCGCGGCTCCGCCTCTCCCGGATCCGCGATGCCGGGTGGTCTACGTCTCCCCGCTGAAGGCCCTGGCCGTGGACGTCGAGCGGAACCTGCGTGCGCCGCTGGCCGGAATCACCCGGGTCGCATCCCGGCGCGGCGAGGAGTTCGTGGTGCCGAGGGTCGCGATCCGCACCGGTGACACGCCCCAGCGCGAACGAGCCCGCTTCGCGCGTGACCCGGCGGATGTCCTCATCACGACGCCCGAATCGCTCTATCTGCTCCTCACGTCGAACGGACGCGAGGCGCTTCGCAGCGTCGACACCGTCATCGTCGACGAAATCCACGCGCTGGTGCCCGGCAAGCGCGGCGCCCACTTGGCGCTCTCCCTCGAGCGCCTCGCGCTCCTGACCGGGCGGACGCTCCAACGGATCGGCCTCTCGGCCACCCAAAGACCCCTCGACGAGGTGGCGCGGTACCTGGGCGGTGTGGACGTCGCGGATGCGGGGAGCCCGGCACTCCGCAACCGGGAGGGCCCGCAGGAAGAGATCGAGCGGGAGTTCGCCAGCGGGTGTGAGACGATCCAACACCGACCGGTGACGATCGTCGACGCGGGAATGCGCAAGGCGCTCGCCCTCCGGATCGAAGTCCCGGTGGAGGACATGGCATCGCTCGGCGAGCCCGTCGAGATTCCGAGCGGACCTGCCGCCCAGGGCCCCGTACGCCGGTCGATCTGGAGCGCGATCCACCCGCGACTGCTGGCGCTGATCCGCGAGCACCGGACGACGCTGGTCTTCGTGAACAGCCGGCGGCTCGCCGAGCGGCTGGCTGCCGCCCTCAACGACCTGGCCGGCGAGACGCTCGCGCACGCCCACCACGGCTCCATCGCCCGCGAGCAGCGCGAGTGGATCGAGGATCGCCTGAAGCGCGGCGACGTGAAGGCGCTGGTGGCGACGTCCTCCCTCGAGCTCGGCATCGACATGGGGGCGATCGATCAGGTGGTACAGATCGAAGCGCCGTCGAGCGTCGCGAGCGCGCTCCAACGGATCGGCCGCGGCGGGCACAGCGTGGGCGCCGAGAGCCGAGGGGTCCTGTTCCCGAAGTATCGCGTCGACCTCGTCGCGTGTGCTGCGCTCACCCGCGCCATGCGCGAGGGCGACGTCGAGGAGGTCCGCTACCCGAGGAACCCGCTCGACGTACTGGCGCAGCAGCTCGTCGCGATGGTCGCGATGGAGCCCTGGGACATCGATCGCCTCTTCGCCGCCGTCCGGCGGGCCGCTCCCTTCGCGACGTTGTCGCGGTCGATCTTCGAAGGTGTCCTCGACATGCTCTCGGGCCGCTACGACAGCGACGACTTTGCCGCGCTGCGGCCCCGAATCACCTGGGACCGGACGACGGGCCGGCTGGAGGCCCGCGACGGCGCGCGACGGATCGCGATCACGAGCGGCGGCACGATCCCCGACCGGGGCCTCTACGGAGTCTTCCTCGCCGGCGCAGCGCACGGGCAGGCGAGGGTGGGAGAGCTCGACGAGGAGATGGTGTTCGAGAGCCATCCGGGCGACACCTTCGTGCTCGGCGCTTCCACCTGGCGGATCGACGAGATCACCCATGACCGGGTGCTCGTGACGCCGGCTCCCGGCGAGCCGGGCCGGATGCCGTTCTGGCGCGGCGACGCTGCCGGACGCTCGCCCGGCTTTGGAAGGCGGATCGGGGCGCTCGTCCGCGAAATCGACGCACTTCCGCGCGGCGCAGCGATGACGCGGCTCGAGCGTGACCACGACCTCGACGCCCTCGCTGCGGAGAACCTCCTGAGAACCCTCGCCGATCAGCGCGCTGCGACGGGCGCGGTCCCGACAGATCGAACGTTGGTGATCGAGCGCATCCGCGACGAGCTGGGTGACTGGCGCGTGTGCGTCCTCTCGCCGCTGGGGGGGCGCGTCCATGCGCCTTGGGCGCTGGCGGTGGTGTCGAAGGTCCGCGACGAGACGGGACTCGAGGTCGAGGCGCTCTGGACCGACGACGGCTTCGTGGTCCGCTTCCCCGACTCCGACACCCCGCCCGAAGCCTCGCTCCTGCTGCCTTCTCCCGACGAGCTGGACGACCGGGTGATGGCGCAGCTCGGCGCGAGCGCGCTCTTCGCGGCCCGCTTCCGTGAGATCGCATCGCGCGCGCTGCTGCTCCCGAAGCGGCGTCCGGGGCAGCGCTCTCCGCTCTGGCAGCTGCGAAAACGTGCGCACGATCTGCTCGGGGTGGCGGCGCGTTTCAACTCGTTCCCGATGCTGCTCGAGACCTATCGCGAGTGCCTGCGCGAGGTCTTCGACCTGCCGGCGCTTCGGGGCGTGCTCGAGGACGTCCACGCCGGTCGCATCGCCACCGTCGTCGCCGACCCGGCCAGCCCCTCGCCCTTCGCCGCGGCCGTCCTGTTCGGCTTCGTCGCCAATTTCATCTACGAGGGCGACGCCCCCCTCGCCGAGCGGCGGGCGCAGGCCTTGGCGATCGATCCGGCGCAGCTCCGCGAGCTGCTCGGCGACGTGGAGCTCCGCGAGCTGCTCGACGCCGACGCCCTCGCCGAGATCGAGCGAGAGCTCGACCGGCAAACGCCGGAACTGCAGGCGCGAAGTGTCGACGGGGTCCACGACCTGCTCCTGCGGCTCGGCGATCTCTCCCGGGACGAGATCTCGGCGCGCAGCCGGCCCGAGGCCACCGGCGCGCTGGACGTGCTGCTCGGTGCGAGGCGCGCCATCGAGATCCGCCTGGGCCGGGAGCAGCGCTACGTCGCCGTAGAGCACGCGAGCCGCTACCGCGACGCCCTCGGGGCTCCGCTCCCGGCCGGTCTCCCGCACGCTTTCCTCGCGCCCGTTGCCGATCCTCTCGGCGACCTGCTGCTGCGCCATGCGCGGACACACGGGCCGTTCACGCTGGACGACCTCTCGAGACGCTTCGGGCTGGGAAGGGCGGCGCTCGAGGAGGCCCTCCGGAAGCTCGTTGCGGACGGGCGCCTCACCGAGGGCGCGTTCCGGCCGGGCGGGACGCATCGCGAGTGGTGCGATCCCGATGTGCTGCAGCGGGTACGGCGCCGGTCGCTGGCGAGGCTTCGCCGCGAGGTCGAGCCCGTCGAGCCTGCTGCGCTGGCGCGCTTTGCCTGTACGTGGCACGGCCTCACGCGCCCCACGCGGGGTCTCGATGCGCTGCTCGACGTGATCGAGCGGCTGCAGGGAGCGGCGCTCCCGGCGTCACTCTTCGAGACGCTGCTATCCGCACGGATCGATGGCTACCAGGCCGCCGACCTCGACGCACTCGCCGCGGCCGGTGAGATCACGTGGTGCGGGGTCGAGCCCCTCGCCGACCGCGACGGGCGGATCGCCCTCTACCTCGCCGACGCCTTGCCGAGGCTCCGTCGCGATCCCGCTGCCGGCGAGCCACTCGGCGAGATCGAGGGGCGAATCCTCTCGGTGCTGGCCGATCGCGGCGCGAGCTTCTTCGCTCCGCTCCACGAGGCGAGCGGCGGCGGCTTCGTCCGCGAGACGGTGGATGCGCTCTGGCAGCTCGTCTGGCGGGGCCTCGTCACCAACGACGGCTTCCACGCGCTCCGTGCCTTCACGCGGAGCACGGCCGTCCGAAGCGGACGCCGGCGGACTGTGCCGGCCGGCGGCGGAAGGAGCTTCCGATCGCGGCGAACCGTGCCTCCCGCTGGCGAAGGCCGATGGTCCCTGGTCGATCCGGCCGGCGCGCCGCGGCCGACCCAGACCGTCCGCGCAACGGCTCTCGCGCAGCAGCTCCTTGCGCGGAATGGGATCGTGACCCGCGAGGTCGTCTCCTCGGAATCCGTCGCCGGAGGCCTTCGCGCCGTGCAGGACGTCCTCGAGGCCTTCGAAGCGGCCGGTCGCATCCGCCGCGGATACTTCGTGGCGGGTGTAGGCGCCATGCAGTTTGCCCTTCCGCCTGCGCTCGAGCTGCTGCGCCGGCTGCGCCGCCCTCCGGATGAGCCCGAAGCGCTGGTGCTCGAAGCCACGGATCCCGCCAACCCGTACGGTTCGCTGCTGCGCTGGCCCGAGCCGCCCGAAGGAGCGACCCGCCGCCCGGCGCGCAGCATCGGCGCCCGAGTGGTGCTGGTGGACGGCGCGCTCGCCGGATGGCTCGGCCGGGGAGGCCGCCAGCTCCTGTCCTGGCTCCCGCCCGACGAGCCTGAGCGCCCTCGGGTAGCTGCTTCGCTGGCCGCGGCCCTCGCACATGCCGCTGCGTCGCCTTCGGGCCTCCTCATCGCCGAGATCGATGGCGCTGCGGCGCACGAGCACCCACTTGCGATGGAACTCGCCGCAGCGGGCTTCACGGCCAGCAGCCAGGGCTTCTATCTGCGCGGCAGGGCCCACCGCGCGCGAGACGGCGGCGAGCCACGCATCGATGCCTGAAGGCGACACGATCTTCCGGACGGCGAGGACCCTCCACCGGGCGCTCTCGGGAAAGCTCGTCGAACGCTTCGCGTCGCGCTACGCGCAGCTCTCCCGGATCGACGACGACGCTCCGCTGCGAGGAAGACGCGTCCTCTCGGTGGAGGCGCGGGGAAAGCATTGTCTCATGCATTTCTCTGGAGACCTGGCGCTTCGCACCCACCTGCGGATGAACGGCTCGTGGCACGTCTACCGTCCGGGAGAGCCCTGGCAGCGCGCCGCCTCGCGGATGCGGATCGTGGTGGAGGTGCCGGACTTCGTGGCGGTGGCGTTCGACGTTCCCGTCGCCGAGTTCGAGACGGCCGCGTCCCTCGCTCGGGGCCCCGTCGCGGCCCTCGGGCCGGACCTCCTGGCCACGAACTTCGACGCCGAAGAGGCGCTCCGGCGCTTGCGATCGATCGCAGCGCGTCCGATCGGCGAGGCGCTCCTCGATCAGCGGGCTCTCGCTGGGATCGGGAACGTCTTCAAGTCGGAGATCCTCTTCCTCGCCGGTGTCCATCCGGAGACTCGCGTCGGACAGCTCTCCGCGGACGTCCTCGCCGAGTCGCTCGCCATCGCCCGGCGCCTCCTTCTCGCGAACGTCCACGACACAGCAGGGGCCGAGATCGTGACCTACGGCGGGCTGCGGCGGACGACCGGACGCGCCGACCCCTCCGCGCGGCTCTGGGTCTACGGACGAACCGGGGCACCGTGCCGCCGCTGCGGGACGCCGCTTCGCTGCTTCCGCCAGGGAGAGGACGCTCGCGTCACGTTCTTCTGCCCCCACTGCCAGCCGGCGGGGTTGGGGCGGGAGATGGCGGCGGCGGGCCCTTGCGGCTGAAGGTCGGTCGGTCACCATCTCCGACACGCGAGGAGGTTACCCGTGACCGCGTATCTCCCGTCCTCTTCCGACGACCGCGCGCCGCTTCCGTCGGCGGTCACCATCGCGAACATCGTCTACGCACTGCACGCCTTCGCGATCGTCGTCGGCATTGCCGGAACGGCGACGGTGGTGGGAAGCTTCGTCGGCAGCGTCCCGTCGATCATCGCCGTGATCCTCAACTATCTGAAGCGCGGCGATGCGCGGGGCACCTGGCTCGAATCGCACTACCGCTGGCAGATCCGGACCTTCTGGTTCGCGATCGCCTGGGTGATCGTCGCGTTCGTCCTGTTCGTGACCGTGATCGGGATTCCCTTCGCCGTCGCGATCCTCGTCGGGATCACCCTCTGGCTCGTCTACCGCATCGCCCGCGGCTGGCTCCGCCTCGGCGACCGGCGCCCGATGTACGTCTGACCCAGCGGGTCACGGAAGATAGGACCCGAGCGTCCGCTCGAGGATCGCCTGCCCGAGCGACGAGAGGAGGCCGATCGCGACGACGGAGCCCTGGATGCCACGGCGGGCGAAGGGCGCAAGCGGGCGGAGATCGAAGAGCATGACTTCGGCGTAACGCTCTCCGATGTGTGAGAAGAGCTGCGACGCACGCAGCTCGCGGGCCAGCGTTCGCGTGCAGAGCCAGCCCGCGAGCACGTTCTGCCAGACGCTCCAGAGGACGACCGGGTCGTGCACCCCCTCGAGAGACCCGTCGGATTGCTTCTCTACCGGACGCAACCGGTGATTCCCTCAGATCAGAATGGCCGCGGTGGCGGCCGCCAGGCCGATCGCCCCCGCCGCGGCGAGGATGATACGGCGTAAAGCGGGCGCGCCGAGGAACGCCACCATGCCGGCCTTGAAGAGCGTGTTCGCGGCGACCGCGATCACGATGGTGCGGACGGCCGGATCGAGACTGGCGTCGTCCGAGTGCGCGAGCTGGGCCATCGAGAGGGCGATCGCGTCGACGTCCGTGAGGCCGGCGATCGCACCCGCGAGGTATAGCCCCGTATCACCGAGATGGACCTGCGCGGCCTTGGCAACGAAGGTGATGACGCCGAAGAGGAGGCCGAAACGGATCGCCTCGCCGAGCTCGAAGGGGTTCGAGCCTGCGCTCACCGTCGCCGTATTCACCGAGCGTTGCCGCTGCCACAGCACCCAGCAGATCAGCAGGCTTGGGATGCCGAAGGCGGCCATGCCGATCGCGATCCGGGGCGCGAGGTCCCGGTTCACCGCGGTCACGAGCACGATCACGCGAAAGAACATCACGGTCCACGCCACCAAGATGCCGAGCGCCAGTGCCGAGACCTGATGTGGCTCCTGGCGGCTACGCTGGGCAAACCCGAGCGTCACCGCCGTGCTCGACACCAGCCCACCGAGCAGCCCGGTGAGCCCGATCCCGTGCTCGGCGCCCACCGTCTTCACGAGCAGGTAGCTCGCGAAGTTGAGTCCCGAGATCAGCACGACCATCAGCCAGATCTGGTAGGGATTGACGACGTCGAGGGGTGGCGGCCCAAAGTTCTCGTTCGGCACGAGCGGCAGGATGATGACGCTCACGATCGCGAACTTGAGCGTTGCCTCGACGTCCGCGGGCTCGATCCGGCCGGCGAGACGGTGCAGCCACTGCTTGAGGGCGAGGATACCGGCGCTCGCCACGGCGAGGCCCGCCGCGGTTCCCACGTGGCCGCGCACGCAGAGATATCCGAGCAGGAACGCCAGGAGCGCCGAGACCTCCGTCGTGATGCCGAGAGCGCCTCGCAGGGCCGTCACCGCGTAGGAGACGAGTACCAGGCCCGTGATGGCGACGAAGACGGCCAGTGCCATCCACGGCAGGGCGAGCGTCGACTCGGCGAAGGCGGCGATGCCGCCCGCGAGCGCCACCAGGCCGAAGGTGCGCACGCCTGCAAAGCTGCCCTCCGTCTTCGCCCGCTCGCGTTCGAGGCCGAGCAGCACGCCGAGGCCGAGCGCGGCAGCGAACCGCAGCGCGAGGACGAGCGGATCGAGGGGGGGCATCGGGTTCGGGTCCAACCGGCTCCTCCGCGCTCATCATGCACGAAAGAGAGGGAAGGCGCCCTTGGGTCTTGGGATCGGCGCGCTGGATGCCCCACTGGCCGAACCCGACCTTCTGCTCACGGATTCCTGCTCACAGAGGGTCGGGGCGGCAGCGATCCAGGGCGAGACTAGCTCTGCGCCAGCCGGTGCCGCGGCCGCGAGGCGGCGGCGAGGCCCGCGATGCCGAACATGGCGAGGACCATGGGACCGGGCTCCGGGATGGCGATGGCACCGCCCGCCAGCGTGTGGGTCTCGCCAGGCGCGAGCGAGAAGTCGTACTGGAATGCGCCGGTGAAGTCTCCGGGGCCGAAGCTCGCGGCGGTGTCCGAAAGATCGGTGGCGGCGGCCATTCCGTCGAGGAGGTTGCGCACCGTCGGATACCCGCCCACGGCGAAGTGATCCGCAGGTCCACCGTTGGCCGCGCTCCACTGGAAGGTGAACGGCGCCGTCGCGTCGCTCACGACCATCTGGCTGGCGTTGGCGTTGGAGACGTCGTTGTTGGCGGTCGCGTTCAGGTCGAGGTCCATGTACTGGTACATGGACAGATTGATCGGAGCGGCGCCGAGATTCGTGAGAGAGACGTCCCAGAGGAACGAGTCCCGATCGCTCGGCGAGTTGTCGTCGACGAGGGTGAAGGTGTAGTCGACGCGCAGGCTCCCGGCCGCGAGCCCCAGGGCGCCTGCACCCGTCGCGTTGAGGAGGAGCGATGATCCGGCAACCCCCGGCGAGAGCTGCGCGATGGCCGAGGCTACGGAAAAGTTCGTTCCATTGATGGTGACCGTGTCGTTCGTGTTCCCCAGATACCCGAACATCTGGTAGAGCTGGTCCGTCGTGCCGCCATCGAACGACAAGACGCTGTTGGTGGCGGTGAAGCCGTAGCTGCCGAGGTTGTTGGCCTGGACGTCGCCTAGGGTCACGTTCAAGGCGCGTGCTTCGAGGCCTGCCATCAGCAGCGGAAGGGTGAGTACGGCGCCAGTTCGTCGAAGGAGCGTTCGCATCGCGGATCCTCTTGGAGCTGCGGGCGTTTCGTGGAGCCACCCGCTTCCCGTGTTGTGATTGCTACGGGGTAAATCGGCCCCGCCCCTCTCAAACTGAAGCGTTGCCGGTGGTGGCCGCAGCCTTGCGCAGGTGAGCGCGTAGAGGCTCGCCGGTGCTCACCTTCTTGCGCAGCCGCAGGGGGCCGGCGACGGCGGGCCTGCGCAGCAAGGGCGCAGCTTGGCCGCGTCGCCGGGGGGAATCAGCCGAGGCGAAGCACGGAGCGCACAGGTCGCGAGTCCGACCAGCCGGTTCGGCGAGCAGGGGCGAGGTAGCCTGCCGGACCGATGACGGGGCTCGAGCTGGGGATGGTGCTGCTCTCGGCGCTGCTGCACGCCGCGTGGAACCTGTTCGCAAAGGGCAGCCGCGACCCGATGTCCTTCTCCCTCGTCCTCTCGGTCGTTCCTGCACTTCTCCTGCTGGGTCTCCTCCCATTCTTCGATCCCTCGGAGGTGCCGGTGGCCGTCTGGAAGCTCCTCGCCATGACGGGAGTTGCCCACGGCCTCTACTTCTTCTTCCTCACCCGCGCCTACGAGAAGGGAGACCTCACCCTCGTCTACCCGATCTCGCGCTCGGCACCCGCTCTCGTGACCCTCGCGGCGGTCCTGCTCCTCGGCGACGTGATCTCGCCCGTGGGTGCCATCGGCATCGCGATCGTCGTCCTCTCCATGTGGCTGGTCCAGACCGACGGCCGCGTGCGATGGCACGGGTTCGTCGAGCCGGGAACGCTGCATGCATACTTCGCGCTGCTCGCGACGGTCTGCTTCTCGCTCATCGACAAGCACGCCATGGCGATCTTCTCGGAGGCGCCGTGGAGCTCGCCCATCCCGAAGGCGGTTCTCTACTACTTCCTTCTCTGCGGCGCGGCATCGTTCATCTTCGTCCCGAGCGCGCTCCGCCACCTGCGTCCGGGAGCTTTCCGGGAAGTCGCCACACGGGAAGGGGGCCGTGCGATGCTGTCGGTGGTCGTGAGCTTCGCGAGCTATGCCCTCATCCTCGAAGCCCTGCGAACGGCATCGGTCAGCTACGTGACTGCAACGCGCCAGACGAGCGTGCTCTTCGCCGTGGGTCTCGGGATGGTCGTTCTCCACGAGCGTCCGGGCCGGCCGCGGATCATCGGCGCGATCGGAACCGTCGCCGGCGTGGTCCTGATCGCCCTGTCGTCCTAGGGCCGGCTTCCACCGGAAGCCCCCGCAACGCCAGCCGCCCACCGCGCCGCGCCGTGAAGGGCGGCTTTTGGATCGAGACACACCCGGACCGGAATGCTCCGGACGAGCGAAGAGAGCCTCCCCTTGTCGCCGTACGCTTCGAGGAAGCCGCCGCGTGCGAGTGCCGGGAGGATCTTCGGAGCGATGCCACCGGCGAGGAAGACGCCTCCCACGGCGAGGAACCTCAAGGCGAGGTTTCCGGCCTCCGCGCCGTAGACGCTGCAGAAGAGCTCGAGGGCCTCGCTGCACAGGGCGTCGCTCCGATCGAGGCCGCGGCGGGAGATGACGGGGCTCGGGTCGGCGGCGGCGGCGAGGGCCTCGCGCAGTTCGGCGGTCTCCTTCGCACGGCCGGTATCCCGCAGGAAGCAGGTCACGTTGTAGAGGCCCGGACCCGAGAGGATCCGCTCGTAGCTCACGTGGCCGCCGAACCGGGTCTGGAGGTATTGCAGCAGCTCGACCTCGCGATCCGTCCGAGGGGCGAAGTCTGCGTGGCCGCCCTCCGACGCGATTGCACGATGGGCCTCGCCGTCGAAGGCGAGCAGCGCCTCGCCGAGTCCCGTTCCGGCCGCGATCACGGCGACGTTGCCCCGCAGAAGCGGCTTGGTTCCGGCACCGAGGACGTGCTGCTCTTCGGGCGGCAGCGCGAGCATCGCGTAGGACGTGGCCTCGAGATCGTTGAGCAGCGTCGCGCGGGATGCGCCACAGGCGCGGGCGAGAGCAGACTCCTCGATCTTCCATGGAAGGTTGGTCGCCGCTGCGCAGCCGTCGATGACGGGGCCCGCAACGGCCACGCAGGCGGAAGAGATCGGGACGGGAGCGCCCGCGGCGAGGAACTCCTTCACGATCTCCTCGGCGCTCGAGAACTCCTGGCTCGAAAGGGTCTGCTCGCGGATGGGCCGGAGTCCACCGCCGGACGCACCGAAGAGCGCGAGCAGCGCCTTGGTGCCTCCAATGTCTCCCGCGAGAACGGCTCCGCTCGCTGCCTTCATCGCTCCATCACACGAACCTTCTCGCCCTCCTGCACCAGGACGACGCTCGCCATCCCGAGGAAGAGTCCTGTCCCGACGACGCCCGGCATCACCCGGATCGAGCGCTCGATGAAGGCCGCGTCATGCAGCGGCCGCGTGCCGCAGTCGAGGATCCAGTTCCCGTTGTCGGTGACGAAGGGTGTTCCACCGTCACGAGCGCGAACCCGCGGCTCGAGGCCGAGCGCCTCGACACCGCGGCGCACGACAGGAAGCGCATAGGGAACGATCTCGACGGGGATCCTTCCCCTCTCGCCAAGCGATGCGACGAGCTTCTCGGCGCCGACGAGGACGACGAAGCGCCGCGCCGATGCGGCGACGATCATCTCGCGGACGAGGGCCCCGCCGTAGCCCTTGATGCAGTCGAGCCGGGGATCGACCTCGTCGGCCCCGTCGAAGGCGATGTCGAGCTCGCCCGCCTCTTCGAGGGTCACGAGGGGAATGCCGAGGCGCTTCGCCTGCTCGGCGGTGGCGAGCGACGTCGGAACCCCTCGTACGCGAAGGCCGGCGCGCACCTTCTCCCCAAGCACGTCGACGAAGGCTGCGGCGGCCCGGCCGGTGCCGAGGCCGAGCGTCTGTCCGTCGGAAACGAAGCCGAGCGCGTGACGCGCGGTCGCCAGAGGAGCATCCGTCATGTCGTCATCTCCCGTGAAGGTTGCCACATGTGTTCGACCTCGCGTGCGAGGCTAGGCTCGATTCTGCGGTACTCCTCGACGCGAGCAGACCAGGCGTTGCGAAGCGCCTTGCCGCGGCGACCAGCGCCATCACGGAAATGCTCGCGAACACCGGGCGGGATGCGAAGGTTCGCCTCCACCGGAGCAGCAGCGGGTGCGGCGCCGTCCCAGAGGATCAGCGTCGGCCGACCACCCGCGCCACGGAATGCTTCGAGCGCGGCTGCGAGGGCTTCCGTGTCGCCGCCGTCCGTCACGGTCGACACGTTCCAACCTTCTCTCCGGAGCGTCTCGGCAAGTTCGCCGCGTGGCGTCGACTGCGGCCGCGGATCGAGGAGATCCCGGGAAGCGGCGTAGACCCACCGCAGGTTCGAGAGTCCCCTGCTTGCGGCGAGCGTCGCGGCCGCCCTCCAGCCACCCGCACCCAGGCAGTCTTCACTGCAGAGGGCGACGACGTCGTGATCGAAGAGGGGAAAGCCGGGCCGGTTGAAGCGCTCGGCGTTCTGGCGCGCGGCCACCGCCAGCCTCGCACTGGCGGCAAGGCACTCGCTCGGAGCGCCGGCGACCAGCTCGTGGCCGTTCCATCCGCCGCTTTCCGGAGCGCAGCGGCCGGGATTTTCGAGATCCTCCCGCGTCACCAGCAGCTCGCCGAGTCGCTCGCCGCCCGTGGTCGCGACCTTGACTCCTGCCAGGTGCAGCACCGCGCGAAGCAGCGGCCGTGCCCGCGCGGAACACACCAACAGCCGATCGCGGTTCGGCCAGAAGGGATCCTCGGGATCGAAACGCAGGCACCGCTGCCAGAGCGTGTAGAGAAGCGGCGCGAGCATCGCCGTGTCGGCGTCGCCGGACCGGTCTGAACCGCCCGCGGCGAGTGCTCTCAGCACATCGATCGCCTTCTGATCGATCGGCCCCTCTTCGAGGGTGAGACCCGTCGCTGTGACGGGGCCGCTCGTCAACGCCCCGCCGCCAGGCGTGCAAACGTCTCGATCACTTCGGGAGGCGCCTGGACCAGCTCGATCAGCACTCCCTCTCCGCCCACGGGAGACTCGGCGTTTCCCTTCGGGTGGACGAAGCAGACGTCATGGCCCGCCGCTCCCTTGCGGATTCCGCCCGGCGTGAATCGCAGTCCCTTGGACGTCAGCCACTCGACCGCGGCTCGAAGGTCGTCGATCCAGAGGCCCACGTGGTTCAGCGCAGGTTCATGGACCTTCGGGCTCTTCGCGGGGTCGATGGGCTGCATGAGATCCACTTCGACGCGCAGCGGGCCCGAGCCGGCGACGGCGATGTCCTCGTCGACGTTCTCGCGCTCGCTCCGGAACTCTCCCGCCGGCGTGAGGCCGAGGAGATCGATCCAGAGCTTTCGCAGGGCGCCCTTGTCGAGGCCTCCGACTGCGATCTGCTGGATTCCGAGAACACGAAACGGCCGGGTGGGCATAGGGCCTCCTCGCTGCTGGCGGCGGCGCGCCAGGCGCTGGCGCCAGCGTAACGCGACCCGGGCGATACCCTCCACCGCATGCCCCAGACCTCCGCCCCCTCGGCCCGTGTCCACTTCCGGAGCCTCGGCTGTCCGAAGAACCGGCTCGATTCCGAGGTCATGATCGGTGCGCTGGCCCTCGGCGGCTACGCGATCGCGGAGCACCTCGAGGACGCCGACGTCGTGGTCGTGAACACGTGCTCGTTCATCGAGAGTGCCCGCGAGGAGTCGATCGACGCCATCCTCGAGGTGGCGGACCTCCGCGAGTCGGGCCGGCTCCGGGGCCTGGTGGTCGCAGGCTGCCTTCCCCAGCGCTACGGCGCCGAGCTGGCGAAGGAGCTGCCGGAGGTCGACGCCTTCGTCGGAACGGGCCACTTCCAGCGGATCACGACCATTCTCGACGACGCGCTGGCCGGCCGCGGCCGCGGCGTCTACGTCGACGCCGGCCGGACCCACCTCTCCGACGAGAGCGAGCCCCGCGTCCTGATCGGCCCGACCCACACCGCCTACCTCAAGATCTCCGAGGGCTGCGACCGGGTCTGCGCCTTCTGCGCGATTCCAGCGATCCGGGGCCGCTTCCAGAGCCGCTCTCCCGAATCGGTCGTCGCGGAGGCAAGGCAGCTCGCAGCCGCGGGGGTCCGCGAGCTGTGCCTCGTGGCGCAGGACTCGACGGCGTTCGGCAAGGACCGGACCGGCCGCCCCGACCTCCCGGGCCTGCTACGGGCCCTCGACGAGGTGGAGGGCCTCGACTGGATCCGCCCGCTGTATCTCTATCCGACCGCAGTGACGGACGAGCTGATCGAGGTGCTCGCGAGCGGCCGGCGCGTCCTGCCGTATGTGGACGTTCCGCTCCAGCACGCCAGCGACCGCGTTCTTGCCGCCATGAAGCGGGGGGCGACGCGAGCGCGGCAGGAGGCGCTGGTGGAGCGTCTTCGCGCGGGGATCCCGGGCGTGACTCTCCGGACCACGTTCATCGTCGGCTTCCCCGGAGAGACCGACGCCGATTTCGAGACGCTCTGCGACTTCGTTCGCGCGTCGCGTTTCGATCGCATGGGAGTCTTCCGCTACTCCGACGAGGCCGGGACCGGCGCCGTCGAACTTAAAGGCAAAGTGCCGCGTTCGGTGGCCCGCGCCCGCCACCGCGCGCTGATGGCGATCCAGCGCGAGATCATGCGCGAGAAGCTCGCGGAGCACATCGGCAAGGTGCTCCCCGTCCTGGTGGACACGGCCGGGCCGCGCGCCCGGGGGCGCCTCGCGAGCCAGGCGCCGGAGATCGATGGCGTGGTCTTCCTGAAGGGGAAGGCCGAGGCCGGCGAGATCGTTTCCGTCCGGATCGCGTCGGTGCGCGACGTCGATCTCGCGGGCGAGGTGAACCCAGGCGAGCTTGGCCCTGCGTGAGGCACGGCGCAGCGTCGATCTGGACGTCGACGTCACCCGCGAAGCGGCGCCGTACCCCCGGTGCCGGCGACGTGGGTCGATCTTCGCAGGGCCGCGATGAACTCCGGCGTCGTTCCGCAGCAGCCGCCTACGAAACCCGCGCCGGCGGCGGCGAGCTCGGGAAGGTAGGCGGCGAACTCCTCGGCCGTCGTCGCGTAGACGACGTTGCTGCCGTCGAGCGCGGGCGATCCGGCGTTGGGCTTGATCCAGATCGGCAGATCGGTCGCCGAAGAGAGAGCTCGGCAGATCGCCGCGGCGGTCTCGACTCCGATCCCGCAGTTGGCGCCGATCGCATGGGCGCCGAGCCGGGTCAGCTCCGCAGCCGCCTGCTCGGGAGTCGTTCCCATCATCGTACGATCACGATTCTTGCCCGAGTCGAAGACCATGCTCACCACCACGGGCAGCCCCGTGGACAACGCCGCTTCGAGAGCAATGCGCGCCTCTGCGAGGTCGGTCATGGTCTCGAGGACGAGGGCGTCGGCACCCGCCTCCTCCAGCGCCATCGCCTGTTCGACGAAGGCACCGCGGAGCGCGGCCTCATCGACGTCGCCGGTGAGAAGCAGCTTGCCGCTCGGGCCGATCGAAGCGAACACGAGCGAACGTCCGCCGGCAGCGCGCCGCGAGATCTCGACGCCTGCACGGTTGACCGCCACGACACGGTGGTGCAGCGGATCCTTCTCCATGGCGATCCGGTTCGCGCGGAACGTGTTGGTGAGGAGGATGCGGCTGCCGGCATCGACGTAGGAGCGGGCCACCTCCTCCACCAAGTCTGGACGCGACAGGTTCCAGCCGTCGGCCGAACACCCGGGCGACAGCCCACGGCGCTGGAACTCGGTGCCCCAAGCACCGTCGGTCAATACCGGGCCGTCCGCCAGGAGCTCCTTCAACAACAACATGACGCTCTTCCTCCCCCGCAGGACAGGGTACGGCATGTCGCCATCGCGCGGAGACCCGGATCGAAGTCCCGCCGGATGCCTCAGGTGCCGGTGGGCGGCAGGGCACCGGGCGCTTCCGGCCCTGCGGGAAATGGCATCTCGCCGACGAAGGCCTCTTCGAAGTCGGGATCGCTCGCCAACGCCACGTGCTCGACGTACTCGAGAAGGCTGCGGAAGTCATCCCCGTCGTCAGCGAGAAGGGCGATCTTGGCGCCGAGGAGTGCCGTATTGCCCGCCGCCCGGACGTCCGCATGGGCGCCGCCAAAGAGCCCGATCCGCCGCGCACTACCGAGATCCACGTAGTTGCCGAACGCTCCGGCCAGGTAGACGGAAATGGACCCGGCGGCGGCCTCGCCGAACCGGCGGCGCAGGAGGCGCACTCCCGCCGCGACGGCAGCCTTCGCGAGTTGGAGCTGTCGGATGTCGCGCTGGGTGACCACGACAGGTGACGCCACGGCGAGAGGCTCGCCGCCCGTCGCCAGGCGGCCGCTCGGCTCGACGAGACCCAGGTCCAGCGCGGCGGCCACGGCATCGACGAGGCCGCTGCCGCAGATGCCGCGCGCCTCGCCGCCTCCGACGACGCTCGCGCGAAGGCGGCCGTTCTCGCTGCGCACCTGGTGGACCGCACCCGTGGACGCGCGCATCCCCATGCCGATCCCTCCGCCCTCGAAGGCCGGCCCCGCCGCCGTCGAGGCGCACAGGATCCGGCCCCGATGGCCGACGACGATCTCTCCGTTGGTCCCGAGGTCGATGAGGATGCAGGGGGTCTCACGGCGGTGGAGGCCGATCGCCAGTACGCCGCACAGCAGGTCACTGCCGACGAACCCACCGAGCCACGGCAAGAAGCTGACCGGCGGATCGCCCGGGACCGACCAGCCGAGGTCGGCGGGGCGCAGGCGTGCAGGCCCTCCCGCGGGAGTCGCGAAGGGCCAGGCCGAGAGCGGCGCCGGGTCGAGTCCGCAGAAGAAGTGGTGCATCGCCGTATTGCCGGCAAGAACCACGCGGGCGAGAGGGCGCGACTGCGCGCCCGCCATGGCCAGGAGATCTCCGACGAGGCGCCCCACCGCGGCGCGCAGCAGTCCGACGAGCAACGACTCCTTCCCCTCGCTCACCGCTGCGTCGATGCGGCTCATGACATCTGCGCCGTAGGCCGCCTGCGGGTTGAGCGCCGTCTGGACTGCGAGGACCCGGCCCGTCGGGAAGTCGACCAGCTGCGCCACCAGCGTCGTCGTTCCGACGTCGACGGCTATTCCGATCCCCGGACGCGCGCGGAACGAGAACTCCCGGTCGTCGGTCAGGACGACGGTGTCCCACTGCCCCACCTCGAGGACGACGTCGCCTCTCGCCCGTGAGCGGCACGCCAGCCGCCATCCGCCGGCGAGTTCTTCTCGAGACAGCAGGTCCGCCTGGTCTGCGGCGATCTCGAGCTCTCCGCTCAGCACCTTCACCAGGCAGCCGGCGCACGTGCCGCGACCTCCGCACGGAAACTCGACGCCGTGGGCGGCGAGCACCTCCTGGAGCGGCGCACCGGGCTCCATCTGGAAGCTGCGGCCGAGCGGCTCGAGGCGGACCGTCACGAGCTTGCGCTTCACGGCTGTCCGTCTCTTCCGTACACGTGTCGCCGGAAGGCCCGGGCACTGGCCTCGTGGAACTCCTCCCGCAACCCGATGCCTGCAGGGTCTGCGTAGTGGCGCACCATGATGCCGCCGTCGAAGCCGAGGAACGGCACGAGCATCGCGTCGACTTCGGCGTCGATTCCTTCGGCCGTTGCCGCCGGACCGGTGGCCCACTGGATGTCGACCGTGTTCCAGAAGCAGACGTTGCCACCGAACCGCTCGGCCAGCGTCCGGTGGCCGACGAGCCGCGGCTGGTCGAGCTGGATGACGTCTACGCCGATCTCGATCAGGCGGGGAATCAAGTCCCCGACCTGCCCGCAGACATGCCAGATGCAGTCCATGCCGAAGCGGTGCGCCGCCTCGACGATGCGCGCGTACCGCGGCTCGTAGATCTCGCGAAACAACTCGGGCCCCATCCACGGACCGTCCTGCCCCGCGACGTCCTGCCAGGTCATGAAGGCGTCGACTCCTCCGAGCCTCCCGAGCGCCTCGGCTGCGGCCACCGTCAGGTCGGTGAGACGGTCGAGGAGTGCCTCGAGCGCGTCCCTGCAACGATGCGTCGCCGTCATCGCATTCTCGAAGCCCATCAGCGCGATCTGGCGCTCGTGGAGCAGGACGGGATCGGCGCCCACGACGTACTTTCCCGCCCGCTGCGCGCGACGGACGAAGGGCTCGAGCCGGGCGACCCGTCCGC
Organism: uncultured delta proteobacterium; assembly: GCA_963710635.1. Taxonomy (GTDB): domain Bacteria; phylum Myxococcota_A; class UBA9160; order UBA9160; family UBA9160; genus MYXO. The sequence continues at coordinate 700,106 of CAVQAY010000001.1, read as the reverse complement.
TTCCGACGGCGTCCTCCCGAGGCAGCGTCTCGAGATCGGCGAGGTCCCGGAGCGGATGGCCGATCGCCTCGTCCCACGCGAAGCGCGTCTTGCGGTAGGTGACTCCCCAGCGGTCGACGTACGTCTCTCCCGGAGCGCGGCATGGCCCCGAGGCGTCGTCGAGCAGGCGCTCCAGCTCGCAGAGCTCGAAGAAATCGGTGCCCCAGGGAGACTGGAACGAGTACGGGATTCGCGGAGGCCGCCGGAAGTGGATGGCGCGGCGGACGATCTCTCGGGGGGTGGTGCCGGGCGGCACGGCGGTCGGTGTGAGCGCGGCAGCGAGCCAGGCGCGGCAGACCTCGCTCGTCTCCGGGGTATCGGCGAACATCGCCTGGGACCCTCGCCGCGAAACCGTGGCGGGTCAAGGAGCGCTTCTCCGGGCATGCTGGTAGGTTGGTCGCCCCTTCTGGAATCTCCCTGCGCTCGAGGACGGAGCCTCGTGACGAACCCCGCGGTGGAACCGAAGGCCATGAGGAGACCGCGATGACCGGCAAGGAGCGAATCCTCACCGCCCTCGGAGTCCGGCAGCCAGACCGGGTTCCGCTCTACATCCACGGAATCAACGAAGCTCCGATCATCGGCATCGGCAGGCATCTCACCGATGGTCTTCCCGACGTCAAACAGTTCCACGAGATGGACGGCGGCGAGAAGCTGAAGCTGCTCGATACGCTGTTCTTGATCCATGAGGCGTTCGAGGTCGACGGCTTCACGTCTTTCGAGATCGGCCACGAAATCGAGGTCGATGCGAAGCACGTCCGGGACGACTGGGGAATCGTCTACGCCCGCAGCCATCATGGCCTTCCCGTCGCCAAGGGACATCCGGTTCGCACGGCAGCCGATCTCGACGCCTTCACGCCTCCCCGGCCGAGCCGCTCGCACCTTGCGCTGCTCGACATGGGGAAGCAGCGCTTCGGCGACGAGAAGGCTCTCTTCTGGCTGATGCGCGGGACGTTCGTCCGCAGCTGGCGGCTCCTCGGCATGGAGAACTACATGGTCAACCTGCGGGGAGATCCGGGCTTCCTCCATCGAGTGGCGCGCATGGTCGAGGCCTACAACCTCGAGCAGCTCGACATGCTCGCAGCGGCCGGCCTCGACGTGCTCGTCGTCGAGGACGACATCGCCGGAACGCACCACCCGCTGATCGCGCCCAAGCATTTTTCCGAGTTCGTCGAGCCCTACAACCGCAGCCTCGTCGAGCGCGCCCACGCACTCGGTCTCAAGGTCGTTCGACACAGCGACGGCAACCTCTGGCCGCTCATGGAGACGCTTCTCGCCTCGGGCTACGACGGCCTCAACCCGCTCGAGCCACAGGCAGACATGAGCCTCGCGAAGGTGAAGGCGCACTGCGGAGACAGGATCTGCCTGCTCGGCAACATCGACTGCCAGACCCTTCTCCCCGATGGCACCCCGGAGCAGGTGGGCGAGGCGGTGAGGAAGGCGATCGAGGACGCTGCTGCTGGAGGCGGCTACATCCTGTGCGACTCGAACTCGCTGCACCCGGGCGTGAACGCGGAGAACTGCATTGCGATGTTCGAGGCGACGCACGAATACGGCGCCTACTGAGAGCGCTGCCACGGGGAACCCCATCGATGGATCTCTCGCCGATCAAGCAGCCCATTCTCGACGGCGATGCCAAGGGCGCCGTCGACGCCGTCCGGGAGGCGGTAGCCGCCGGGGCCGACCCTTCAACGATCGTCTCCGCAGCGCTCATCCCGGCCATGGAAGAGGTGGGGGAGCTGTTCGCATCCGGTGAGTACTTCGTCCCCGAGCTCTTGATGTCGGCCCGGGCGATGACGGCCGCCGTCGAGTTCCTGCGGCCCGGGCTGACGCGGGGCGGATACGAATCGGCGGGCACGGTCGTGATCGGCACCGTACAGGGCGACATGCACGACATCGGCAAGCGGCTCGTGTCGATGATGCTCGAGGGCAGCGGCTTCTCGGTGGTCGATCTCGGCACCGACGTCTCGCCCGAGCGCTTCATCGAGGCGGCGCGCGACGAGAAGGCCGCCATCGTTGCCCTGTCCGCGCTGCTCAGTACGACGCTCCCGGCCATGGAGGCGACCGTCCAGGCGCTGCGCCAGGCAGACCTCGGCAATGCCGTCCGTATCATCGTCGGCGGCGCGCCGGTCAGCGACGCCTTCGCGCATCGAATCGGCGCCGATGGCTATGCCCCCGACGCTCCGGGAGCGGCGAGCCTGGCGCGGCGTCTCGCCACACCCGTGCCCCAGTCGTCGGAGTAGCAGAGCAGGGATAAGCTGCGCGGCAGGAGCCTTGCCCATGCCGAGCGAACGTCGCGACCTGACGGCGCCGCCCGACCTCTCGGAGAAGGGGGGGACGGGCCCGGAGCGGGCGCGCCGGCCGATCTACGTCGACCTGCTCCCGCCGTGCAACCACGCGTGCCCCGCCGGAGAGAACATCCAGGCGTGGCTCGCCCACGCCCAGGCAGGCCGGCTTCGCGAGGCGTGGGAGACGATCCTCGCCGACAATCCACTCCCTGCCGTACACGGCCGCGTCTGCTACCACCCGTGCGAGACGGCGTGCAACCGTTCCCAGCTCGATACCACGGTGAGCATCCACGCCGTCGAGCGCTTCCTCGGCGACCGCGCCATCGAAGAAGGCTGGCCGGCGCCTAGGAGCGCAACCCCTTCGGGACGGCGCGTGCTCGTCGTCGGCGCCGGGCCGAGCGGCCTGGCGGCCGCGTACCATCTTTCGCGCCTCGGTCACACGGTCGAGGTGCGCGATGCAGGGGCACAGCCCGGCGGCATGATGCGCTTCGGCATTCCGGCCTACCGCCTGCCGCGAAGCGTGCTCGACGCCGAGATCTCCCGCATCACCGGGATGGGCGTTCGCTTCGCCGCGAGCCACGTGGTCCGTGACCTGCTCGCCGAAAAGCAGCAGGGCGGCTTCGATGCGGTCTTCGTCGCCGTAGGCGCGCATCTTTCGAAGCGCACCGATATTCCCGCCCGCGACGCCGGAAGGATCCTCGACGCCGTGAGCTTCCTTCGCGACGTCGAGCGGGGCCGTGCACCCCGCCTCGGGCGCCGTGTTGCGGTCTACGGCGGCGGGAACACCGCGATGGATGCTGCTCGAACCGCCCTTCGCCTCGGAGTCGAGCCGATCATCGTCTACCGCCGCGACCGCGCGCACATGCCCGCGCATACGTTCGAGGCTACCGAAGCCGAGCAGGAGGGCGTTCGCATCCACTGGCTACGCTCGATCCAGTCGATCGAGGGCCCGGAGATCACCGTCGAGAAGATCGAGCTCGACGAGAAGGGCCGGCCGCACGGTACGGGGCGCTTCGAGACCCTCGAGGCAGACGATCTGATCCTCGCCCTCGGTCAGGAGAGCGACACGGCGTTCCTGAAGGGCATCCCCGGGATCAGCTTCGATTCCGACGGGACGGTCCAGGTGTCGCCCGGCCTCATGACCGGACACCCGGGCATTTTCGCCGGCGGCGACATGGTGCCGTGCGAGCGGACCGTGACCGTGGCGGTGGGGCACGGGAAGACCGCCGCCAGACACATCGATGCGTATCTTCGCGGGGCTCGCTACACCAAGCCGCCGCGGCCCGAGATCGCGAGCTTCGAGAAGCTCCATCTCTGGTTCTTCACCGACGCCGCACAGCGCGCCCAGGAGCAGGCGCGTCTTGGCCCCCGGCTCTACTCCTTCGAGGAGGTCGTCCGGGGGCTTCTCCCGGAAGAAGCCATGTTCGAGGCGCGCCGCTGCCTGTCGTGCGGCAATTGCTACGAATGTGACGGCTGCCTCGCGGCCTGTCCCGACCAGGCGGTCGTCAAGCTCGGCGCGGGCAAGCGCTACCGCTTCGACTACGCGCGGTGCACGGGCTGCGCCATCTGCTTCGAGCAGTGCCCGTGCCATGCGATCGAGATGATCCCGGAGCCGGGCGCCGTCGAGGAGGAAGAGTAGGACATGGAGGCGCGCCGCATCGCGACGATCGAGGGCAACGAAGCCTGCGCCGACGTCGCATACCGGCTGAACGAGGTCTGCGCCATCTACCCGATCACGCCGTCGTCGCCCATGGCGGAGCTCGCCGATCAGTGGGCGGGCGAGGGGCGGAAGAACCTCTTCGGCAACGTCCCCGACGTGATCGAGATGCAGAGCGAGGGCGGCGCAGCCGGCGTCGTCCATGGCGCCCTCCAGGCGGGCGCACTCACGACGACCTTCACGGCCTCGCAGGGCCTGCTGCTGATGATCCCGAACCTGTACCGGATCGCCGGCGAGCTGACTCCGGCAGTGATCCACGTCGCCGCACGGTCGCTCGCTACCCACGCGCTCTCGATCTTCGGCGACCACCAGGACGTGATGGCGGTTCGCTCGACGGGCTGGGCCCTCCTGGCGTCGGGCTCGGTGCAGGAGGCCCACGATTTCGCGCTGGTGGCACAGGCGGCGACGCTCGAGGCGCGAATCCCCTTTCTCCACTTCTTCGACGGTTTCCGCACCTCCCACGAGATCGGCCGTCTCACGCTTCTCTCCGACGACGATCTGCGGGCCCTGATCGACGAATCCCTGGTGCTGGCTCACCGGCGCCGCGCCCTCGACCCGGATCGTCCGTTCATCCGCGGGACCGCCCAGAACCCCGATGTCTACTTCCAGGCGCGCGAAGCGGTGAGCCCCTTCTATGCGCGTCTTCCCGGAGTGGTCGAGGCGAGCTTCGAGCGGTTCGCGGAGCGGACGAGCCGCCGCTACCGGCTCTTCGACTACACGGGTGCGCCGGATGCCGAGCGCGTGATCGTGATCATGGGCTCGGGGGGTGAAACCGCGTGCGAGGTGGCTTCGCATCTCGTGGCGGACGGAGAGCGAGTTGGAGTGGTGAGGGTGCGTCTGTTCCGCCCATTTTCCGCTGCGCACCTGCTGGCCGCCGTGCCGCGAAGCGCTCGCGCCATCGCAGTCCTCGACCGCACCAAGGAGCCGGGCGCGTTGGGAGAGCCGCTCTACACGGACGTAGCGACGGCGATCGCGCGGGATCTCGACTCGTCTTCCGGGGCGACGTGGGAGCACGGGGCGCCTCCGCGGGTCATCGGTGGCCGCTACGGACTCGCCTCCAAGGAGTTCACGCCGGCGATGGTGAAGGCCGTCTTCGACGAGCTGACGGCTCCTTCGCCACGAAATGGCTTCACCGTGGGAATCGTCGACGATGTCTCGCGGACGAGCCTCTCCTACGACCCCGGCTTCTCGACCGAGCCCGAGGGCGTCTGCCGCGCGGTCTTCTTCGGCCTCGGGTCGGATGGAACGGTGGGGGCCAACAAGAACACGATCAAGATCCTCGGCGAGGACCCTGCGATCCATGCCCAGGGCTACTTCGTCTACGACTCGAAGAAGAGTGGCTCGCAGACGGTCTCGCATCTCCGCTTCGGACGCGCTCCGATCCGATCGGCATACCTGGTTCGCGACGCCCACTTCGTCGGCTGCCACCAGTTCGGCCTCCTCGAGCGCACCGACGTAATCGGCTGCGCGGCCCCCGGTGCGACCCTGCTCCTCAACAGCCCCCACGGGCCGGAGACCGTCTGGGACCACCTACCCCGGGCGGCGCAGGAGCAGATCCTCGAGAAGAAGCTCCGGGTCCACGTGATCGACGCAGCTCGCGTGGCGCGGGCGGCCGGAATCGGCGGGCGCATCAACACCATCCTCCAGACCTGCTTCTTCGCCCTCTCGGGTGTCCTCCCGCGCGACGAGGCCATCGCGAAGATCAAGGAGGCGATCCGCAAGACCTACGATCTCAAGGGCGACGAGGTGGTTCGCCGGAACTTCGAGGCCGTCGACGAAACCCTCGCCAACCTGCACCCGGTCACTCTCCCGGAGCGTGCGACGAGCACTCGGGAGCGCCTGGCCACCGTGCCCGATGATGCGCCGGAGTTCGTGAAACGGGTCACTGCGGCGCTGCTCGACGGCCGTGGCGACGACCTTCCCGTGAGCGCGCTGCCGGTGGACGGAACGTTCCCCAGCGGCACCGCCCGCTTCGAGAAGCGAAGCATCGCATCGTTCGTTCCGCTTTGGGAGGCGGACCTCTGCATCCAGTGCGGCCACTGCGGGTTCGTGTGCCCCCATGGCGTGATCCGCTCGAAGCTCTTCCACCGGAGCCGGCTGACGGACGCTCCCGAGGGATTCGGATCGGCGCCCATCGATACACGGGGTTTCCCCGACACGTGCTTCTCGCTGCAGGTCTACCCTGACGACTGCACCGGCTGCGGGCTGTGCGTCGAGGTATGCCCCGCCCGGAGCAAGGAGGAGACGCGCAAGCGGGCGATCAACATGGTGCCGAAGGAGGAGGTTCTGGACGCAACCCGCCGGGGTCTCGCGTTCTTCGAGACGCTCCCCGTGACACCGCGTGCGCAGGTCGACTTCTCGACGGTCCGCGGCACGCAGTTCCTCGAGCCGCTCTTCGAGTTCTCCGGGGCGTGCGCGGGGTGCGGCGAGACGCCCTACGTGAAGCTGGTGTCCCAGCTGTTCGGAGACCGGCTGCTGGTGGCGAACGCCACCGGCTGCTCGTCGATCTACGGCGGCAACCTCCCGACGACGCCGTGGTCGGCGAATTCCGAGGGCCGGGGACCGGCGTGGTCGAACTCGCTCTTCGAAGACAACGCCGAGTTCGGCCTCGGAATGCGGGCCGCGGCCGACCACCACCGCGATCACGCGCGCAAGGCGCTGCGCCGGCTGCGGACCGCGGTCGGGGAAGAGCTGACCGATGCGCTCCTCGGCGCGCCGCAAAGGACCGAGGCCGAGATCCGCGCCCAGCGCGAGCGGGTGGGGCGGCTCCGGGAGGCCCTCGATCGGCTCCGGACTCCGGAGATCGAACGCCTGCTGGCGGTCGCTCACCACCTGGTGCGGCGCAGCGTCTGGATCATCGGCGGCGACGGCTGGGCCTACGACATCGGCGCCGGCGGGGTCGATCACGTGCTGGCGAGCAACCGCGACGTCAACCTGCTGGTGCTCGACACCGAGGTCTACTCGAATACGGGAGGCCAGGCCTCGAAGGCGACCCCACTCGGCGCCGTGGCGAAGTTCGCAAGCGCGGGCAAGCGGGTCGAGAGAAAGGACCTCGCCCTCCAGGCGATCTCCTACGGACACGTCTACGTGGCACGGGTCGCGATGGGCGCGAACCCCCAGCAGACGCTTCTTGCGCTCCGCGAGGCCGAAGCCTTCCCGGGGCCTTCCATCGTATTGGCCTACAGCCACTGCATCGCCCACGGCATCAACATGCAGTTGGGCCTCGACCAACAGCGCCGCGCCGTCCAGAGCGGCTACTGGCCGCTCATCCGCTTCAACCCGAGCCTCCGGGAGAGAGGGGAGAACCCGCTGGTGCTCGACTCTCCCGAGCCGACCCTCAAGCTCCGCGACTTCACCGACAACGAGCTCCGCTTCCGCATCCTGGCGCGCACCGACCCCGAGACGGCGGAGCGTCTCCTGACGGAGGCAGAAGCAACGAATGCCCAGCGGGTTCGACTCTACGAGGGCATCGCCGCGCTCCGCGAGCGGAAATGACAGGAGGGCCACGCGTGGATCTTCGCACCCGCTACCTGGGCCTCGATCTCGCCCACCCGATCGTCGCCTCCGCCTCGCCGCTCTCGACGTCGCTCGACGGAATCCGCCGCCTCGAGGACGGCGGCGCTGCGGCGATCGTGCTGTTCTCGCTCTTCGAGGAGCAGATCCAGCACGAGAACGAATCCTTCGACCACCTCTCTGATCTCGGATCGGAAAGCTTCGCGGAGTCGCTCAGCTACTTCCCTCCGGTGCGTCAGGCTCCCGTGGGGCCGGATCGGTATCTCGACCTGATCCGGAGCGCGCGCGACGCGGTTTCCGTTCCCGTGATCGCCAGCCTCAACGGAACGACCGATCGAGGCTGGACGAGCTTTGCGCGCCTCATGGCGGAGGCAGGAGCGCAGGCCATCGAGCTGAACGTATTCTCGCTGCCGACCGACCCGAAGGTCTCGGCACGAGAGGTGGAGCAACGGGTCGTCGACGTGGTCGCGGCGGTTCGACGTTCGGTGACGGTCCCGCTGGCGGTGAAGCTGAGCCCCTTCTTCAGCGCCCCCGGCGAGCTGGCGACGCGGCTGGTGGAGGCGGGGGCCGACGGCATCGCCCTCTTCAACCGGTTCTACCAGCCGGACTTCGACCTCCAGCGGCTCCAGGTGGAGCCGAGCCTCGAGCTGAGTCGCCCGAGCGAGATCCGGCTGCCACTTCTCTGGATCGCGCTCCTGCACGGCCGCATCCGTGCCTCCTTGGCCGCCACCACCGGCGTCGAATCGGCGGTCGAGGTAGTCAAGTACCTGCTGGCCGGCGCCGACGTCGTGATGACGACGTCCGCGCTGCTGCGCCACGGCGCCGAGCACCTGAAGACGCTGGTCTCGGGCCTGTCCGAGTGGCTCGAGCGCCACGAGTGCGCAGGCGTCTCGCAGGTCCGCGGCTCGATGAGCCTCCACAAGGTCTCGAACCCCGAAGCCTTCGAACGCGCCAACTACGTTCGCATCCTCCAGAGCTACCGAAGCCCTTACGAGATCTGAGCCTTGGAGAAGAGCGCCAGGCGCTCCCTTCAGCTCCCCGGTCCGAAGAACACGAGGGTGACCACGACGAACACGGGCAGCAGGACGACACTGCTGAAGAGCATGTACCCGCCGAAGCTCGGCATCTTGACTCCGCGGCTCTCGGCGATCGAGCGCACCATGAAGTTCGGACCGTTCCCGATGTAGGTGTTGGCGCCCATGAATACGGCCCCGAGGCTGATGGCGACCAGGATCCGGTGCGACACGCCGACGACCTCCGCAGGGAGCCCCTGCCCCTGGGCCAGGGCAAGAAACGTCAAGTACGTCGGAGCATTGTCGAGGAACGACGAGAGCACTCCGGTCGCCCAGAAGAACTGCCACGGCTCGCTCACACCCAGCTCCGCGCCCCGCGCGCGAAGGAGATCGAGAGCGGGGAGCATCGTGACGAAGATCCCGGCGAAGACCACCGCCACCTCCACGATGGGGTGGAACGAGAAGTGATTTGCCTTCCGCAGCTCGGGATCCGTACGCAGCATGGACAGCAGGGCAAGTCCGACCATCGCGCCCTCGCGCAAGGGAGCCGAGAGAAAGGCCGCGGCGAGGACGATCCCGAGCAAGAGCACGAGATTCTCCGTCCCCACGACCCGGAGAGGCCGAACGACGAGGCGATCTTCGAGCCGATCCGTCGCCGCTTCGCGCGAATACGCACGCCGGTCCCACACGTAGTAGACGCCGAGAATCAGCACCGTCGTGAATGCCCAGGCAGGAGCGAGCCGGAGGGTCCAGGTGAATGGGACTCCCTGCAGATACCCGAGAAAGAGCGGCGGATCGCCCAGCGGAGTGAGGCACCCGCCGATGTTCGAGACGAGGAAGATGAAGAAGATCGCAGTGTGGGTCACGTGCTTGCGCTCCGAGTTCGTACGGAGCAGCGGCCGGATGAGCAGCATCGAGGCGCCGGTCGTCCCCACGAAGGACGCGAGGAGGGAGCCCAGGGCGAGGAACAGGGTGTTGGTGCGGGGGGTAGCGGGCAGGTCGCCATCGAGGAGTACGCCGCCCGAGATCACGAAGAGGCTGCCCAGGAGCACTATGAACGACACGTAGTCGGTCCCCGCGTGGACGAGCGCGGCGGGATGGTGCTGCAGGTAGAGGCCGAAGACGGGCGCGCCGAGAGCCACCGAGAAGAGCAGCTTCCGGAGGTTCGATTCCCAGAAGTGCGCCGCGACGAGGGGCAACACGGCGATTCCGAGAAGCACGCTGGCAAAGGGGACGACCCAGAGGGGGGGCGGGACGAACGCGGGGTGTTCCATGTCCCGCGTAGTCTACCGGGAAGAGGGAACCCGGGCTGTCCCTTCTGGGGGTCCTCGCGGCCGGCGTGGCGCCTGCATCGCCGCCCTGGTGGCCCTCCGCGACGTTCCCGACGCCATCGCCGTGGGCCGGTGGCGGTTCCCGTCTTCTACGCGACGGGAAGCCGATCTCTCACGTCGCTGCGGCGGAACATCGCCAGACCGATCAGTCCGCTCGCGAGGAGGACTGCGCTGACCGGCTCCGGGACCAGCATGGCGGACACGAACTGTCCGTCGCCCGCCATCGATCGCGAGCCGAGACCGGGGTAGTCGTCTGCGGTGAACCCCGTCGCCGCCGAGGTGAGCCCCATGCGGACCGCGGCCTCGTCGCCGTTGTTTCCCGAGCGCGTAGACTGAGCGCTTGCCGTCCAGTCGAAGCCGAGCGTGATCGTCTGCGCGGCGCCGGTGCCGGTGCCGCTCAGGACGGCGCTCGAGAACTGGCTGAACGGGGAATCGGTGGTGGCACCGCTGGTGATCGGCGTGAGCGCCGCCATGTCGAGGCTGCCGGTCAGGGTTCCTGCGCCAGAGCTCGTAGCGGTGAGGCCGCCGAGAGACGCGATCGCAGAGCCCTGCGCGCCGTCGCTCACGATCGAGAGCGCTCCCATGCGACTCGCGTCGAGGATCACGTACCACGCAGCGCCGGCGTCCGCGGTCACGTCGAAGCTGATCTGATAGCTCGACGTCATATTCTCGGTGGCCGTAGGGCGGTTGCCTACGTCGGCGCCGACGACCATCGCGTAGCGAGTCGTGAACGACGTCGCATCGCTCGACACCACCGAGGCGGCGCTGTCGCGGGTACGCATGGTGCCGCCGCTCTGGACGAGTTCCGAGGCGCTGTTGGATCCCGTCAGCGAGATCGTGACGCCGCTCAGCGAGAGCGCGGCGGCCGGCGCGGAGGCGCCGAGAGTGATCGCCAGCGCGGTCGCAACAAAAAGTATGGGCGAGGCCAGCTTCCGGTGGGGGGCGGAGGGGAACATGGGACTCTCCTGTCGTGCGGCGCGGTCCGCGCCTTCGAAGACGCGGCTTCTCGCCGTGCCCCCTCCTTGTCGGACAGGAGACGCTCGAAACCTGAGTGGAATTCGCCCCTACCGGCAGGCGGACGGCGGCTTCGCGGCGGTGTGCGCGGTCTTCCAGAGGTTCCCGCGTCGTCGGCGCCGGGCGTAAGGCCGGCAGAACGCCCGCGAGAGGCCCATGCCCCAGGGGGCATCTCCGGACGCCTCGATGAAAGACGTCGGCGCAGCGCGTCTGCGGCGATGTGAGCGGGCGCACATGTCGGCGCGTCGGATCCGAGCTATCTGAGCCGGCGCGAGGCGCCGCCCTCGGCCAGGAACCCAGGATTCGCTCCATCACGGGGAGGTGCCATGCCCGGCAGCGGACCGGATGACACGATCGAGTCGCTGGAGGCTGTCGCGCGCGCGGCGCTGCCGCGCTTCGGGCTCCCCGATGATGCGCCGGTCTCGCTGCTCCATCACCGGGAGAACGCGGTATTCCGGGTCGTCGACCCTGAAAACGGTCGGCCCTTCGCGCTCCGCGTCCATCGCCTCGGCTATCGAACGACCCAGGAGATCCGCTCCGAGCTGGCTTGGATGGAGGCGCTCCGCAGCGACGGCATCCACACCCCGGCGCCGAGGGCCGCCGTGGACGGAAGCACGGTCCAAACCGTGACCGTCGCAGGCCTCGATGCGCCGCGAGACGTCGACGTACTGAGCTGGGTCGAGGGCAGCCCTCTCGATGCCGGCTCGGGTGCCGACGCGTATCGGCTCCTCGGCCGAACCTGCGCGCAGATTCAGCAGCAAGCGCAGCGATGGACGCCGCCGGCGTGGTTCCGCCGGCCCCGGTGGGACGCTCCGGCCCTCGTCGGAAAGGCCGCGCTATGGGGCGACTACGCCGACCTCGCAGCACTCACCGCGGAGCAGCGCGCTCTCTTCGATCGCGCCGCAGCCGTCGTCTTCCGCCGCCTCGCGGCCTTCGGGCACGGCCCTGACCGCTTCGGCCTCACCCACGGCGACCTGATGCCCGACAACGTGCTGCTCCACGATGGCGCCGCCTTCGTCATCGACTTCGACGACTCCGGGTACGGCTGGTATCTCTACGACCTCGCGACGCTCCTCGCGGTGAAGCTCCTAGACCCCGACTACGCAACGGCGCAGGAGGCGTGGATCGAGGGATACCGCGGCATCGCGCCGCTCCCGGAGTCGCACGTCGCCGAGCTCGAGACCCTCGTGATGGCGCGCGGGCTGCTCCTCGTAGGCTGGATGCACACGCGGCGCGAGACGCCGACGGCGAAGCTCCTCAGCGGCGCGGTCGTCGCGCTCGCCTCGGTCCAGGCCGAGAAGCTCCTGTCCCGCCAGACGGCCTGAGCCTCGGCTCATCCACCCTCGCCGGCCACGGCGCGCCGCTCGAGGCTGCGGGCGATCCAGCGCCGCCAGGTCTCGATCGGCTGCGCGCCGACCAGCGCGAAATCGCTTCCGCCGACGCGGACCGCTGGCGCCCCGGTCGCTCCGAGCTCGACCGCTTCCGCGTGGTCCGAGCGTACCTGCGCCTCGAACGCCGGATCGCGCGTCCGCGCAAACTCCGGGGGCGGAAGTCCCGCCTCCGACCAGAGCACGCGCAGCGTGGCCTCGGCGCTGATGTCACGGCTCTCGGCGAAGTACGCGGGAAACAGCCGCGAGCGAAGCGCGTTCCCGGCCTGCGCACCGAGGCTCGCGGCCGCCTTCGCCGCCACGAGGGCGGGAACGCTGTGGGTTGGCGGGCCGGCGTCCCCCTGCCAGGGATGGAACGTCGCCAGCGGCTCGTCGGCCGCGGCGCGCAGCCAGCCGTGCGTGTACTCGCGAAACCGCTCGAGATTCCGGTGCGGCTGTGGGTAGGGCCGCAGCAGGTAGCTCCGCCATCGGACATCGACCGAAGCGCCGAACTCGTCCTCGATCCGCCGCATCCGCAGCCACGCGTTGAAGCACCAGGGACACAGGAAATCCGAGTAGACGTCGACGACCAGCGGTTCCACGGCCACAGGGTAGCGCCGACCTGTCCGGCGCCGGGCGAGGCGCGGGGCGCGCTGCGGCCGCGGATCTCGGGACGCTTGGAGCGAAAATCTTCGCTGCCGCCCCGCGCGTCGCGTTAGGATTCGCGGCGGCCAGGGACGAACGAGTCGGGTGTCCGGCCGGCCATGGAGCCACGGAGGGTTCTCGCATGCCCAAGCTGACGATCATCCAGGCGACTGCCTACCGCTATCCCCACAGTCGGATACCCAACAAGTTCCGCAAGCGGAAGCTCGTCGGCGCCGTCCTGCCGTACCTCGCCGCGCTCGCTCCCCGCGAGTGGGACGTGACGCTCGTCGACGATGCCGTCGAGGAGGTCGACTTCAGCCTTCCGGCCGACGTAGTGGCGATCACCGTCCGGAGCGTCACCTCGCTGCGCGCGTACGAGCTGGCCCACGAGTTCCGGAAGCGGGGCGTGACCGTGCTGATGGGAGGCCCCCACGCGACCTTCCACGCCGAGGAGATGGGCGAGCACGCCGACGGCGTCTGCGTTGGCGAGGCCGAGGAGATCTTTCCCCGGATGCTCGAGGACGCGGCCGCCGGGCGCCTCAAGCAGTTCTACCGTCGTGATACGCCTGCCGACCTCGCCGGAATGCCGATGCCGCGCTGGGAGCTGCTCGACCCCAAGCACTACGTCTTCTACCGGCCGAACGTGATCCAGTACTCCCGCGGCTGCCCGTACACATGCGACTTCTGCGCCGAACGGCGACTCAACGGCGATTACGGCTACCGCTACCGCCCGGCCGAAGACGTCGTCGAGGAGATCAAGCGCTGCGGGAGCCGTCACATTTTCTTCGCGGCGAGCCAGTTCGCAGGAAACCCGAAGCGTACGCAGGATTTCATGGAGGCGCTGATCCCCCTTAGGATCCACTGGTCGGCGCTCTTCTCACCGCGCTTCTGTCTCGACGGGAAGTTCCTCGACGTCGCCAAGAAGTCGGGCCTCCTCCACGTGAACATGGGCCTCGAAAGCATCGACCGTGAGACGCTCGATTCGATGAGCAAGAACTTCAATCGCATCGACGTCGAGGCCGTGATGCGGAACCTCAGCGAGCGCGACATCAGCTACTCGTTCAACTTCGTCTTCGGCTCCGATACCGAGGACGCGAGCGTCTTCGAGGCGACCGCCGAGTTCCTGAGGAAGTACAAGGTGCCGGCAGCGTATTTCAACGTGATGACCCCCCTTCGTGGAACTCCGCTCTTCCAGCGGATGAAGGACGAGGGGAGGCTCCTCGACGCCGAGAACATGGAGCGCTGGCCCGGTGTCACCTGCCATTTCCAGCCGCTCCACTTCACGCCCGACGAGCTGATCGATCGGGTGTCCCGGCTGCACTGCGAGTTCTATTCGGTCCGGTCGATGCTCCGGCGGCTGCCGCTCCCGACGACGTTCGCGCGAATGGCGTCGTGGAACGTGAACTACGAGCAGAACAAGGTCGCGAGGAACATCGACTCGAAGCAGGAGTTCAGCGACTTTTGATCTTTCGCGGGCGCCGGGGAGGAGAGCGATCGATGAGCGAGAGCGGATTCGCCCAGACGCCCGAGCCCCCCTACTACGCGATGATCTGCACGAGCCTCCGCACTTCTCGCGATGCGGGCTACGCGGAGATGGCCGAGCGGATGGTCGAGCTCGCCGGGAGCATGCCCGGGTTCCTCGGCGCCGAGAGCGTCCGAGGAGCGGACGGCTTCGGGATCACGGTCTCGTACTGGCGGAGCGAGGAGGAGATCCGCTCCTGGCGCGACCACGCTGAGCCCCGCGTCGCACAGGAACGCGGCCGAACGGTGTGATATCGCGACTACCACGTGCGGGTCGCCCGCGTCGAACGAACGCGCCGGGCTGGCTGAGGGGGCGGCACCGGCCCGCGAGCACGACGAGTCCGGCGCCGACCAGGAGCGCCGTCGCCGGCTCGGGGACCGCCTGATAGACACGGACGTAATCGACGACCATCCGCGTCGTGCTCGTGTCACGCGCTCCGTAGCCGCCCGGCGGAATCGACCCCGCCCACAGCGGGACTGCGTCCTCCACCTCCGAGCTCAGCACCACGTACTCGGGAGCGTGCGAGATCGGCGGATTTTCCGGAGCCCAGGTGAGCTGTCCATCGACGTAGAACCGGTACGCATCGGGGGTCCACTCGAAGGCATAGACGTGGAAGCCTTCGTCCAGCCCCGCGATGACGCCCCCGCTCGAGATCTGCTTGTGATGCGCGCCGTAGCCGTCCCAGTGGACGGTGGTCGTCCAGAACTCGGCGAGGTCGCAGCCCGGGGCACACTCGACGCGATGCTCCTGGATGTCGATCTCGGCACCCGAGACGGCGAGATCGCCGATCACCTTTCCGTACGTAGGCGACTGGAGCCAGAACGCGGACCACATGCCGGGAGACGTATCGAAGTCGATGCGCGCCTCGAACCAGCCGTAGATCGGCTCGAGGCGATCCTTCGAATCGATCATCCCCGTGTGGTGGACGCCGTCTTCCGTCCACGTGTCGATCACTAGGTTCCCGGCGCCGTCGAGCCGGACCGCTTCGGCGAGGTTCACGGCATCGCGGCGCGGTCCGAGCTGGTGGTGGCGCCAGCGCCCCGCATCGAGGGCTTTGCCGTCGAACTCGTCCGCCCAGACGAGCGCGTAACCCAGGGGGGCTGCCTGTGCGGTCGCCGGCGGCCCGGCTGCGGCCAGCAGCGCGAGCGCCCCCAAGATCCCTACTCGCCGCATCCTACCTCCCGCTGCGCCCGGAGGAAGTCCGAAGGACTTCCGGAAGAACGTCCGGAAAAAGAGTGGCTCGGGGGAAGGGAAGGTGTCAGGGCGGTGGCGCATCGCGGGGCGGACCCACGGGAAGCCTTCGCGTCACGCGCAGGCGGCGTGCAGCGCGTACGCCGCCTGGCCGACGGCGAGACTGCCGTCGTTCGGGGGCAAGCGGCGGTGAGCGAGTGTCGCGAGGCCGTGGGTCTCGAGACCGCGAGCGATCGCCGCGGCGAGAAGCCGGTTCTGCAGGCAGCCCCCCGTGAGAACGACCGTCCCGAGGCCCGACGCGGCGGCAACGGCGGCGGCTCGGGCTGCGATGCGGTCGGCGAGGCCGTCGTGGAAGACGCGGGCGAGCGCCGGTCGCGGCGCTCCACGGGAGAGGCCGACGACGAGATCGCGGACGAGGTCGGAGCACGGGATCTGCGCAGAGGGCTCCTGAGCGGCTGTCTCTCTCGGTGCTCCAGGAGCTGTCCCTCCAGGCCTGGACAGCACGGACAGCATAGACGGCGCTGAAGCCGCAGCCGACGCGGACGGCGCAGACGGTGCGGGCGCCTGCGCCGCGAGGGACTCGAGTGCGATCGCGGCCTCGCCTTCGAACCGCACGCGATCTCCGCAGCCGAGCAGCGACGCGGCCGCATCGAAGAGGCGGCCGCACGAAGACGTTTCGGGCGCATTGAGGCCACGCCGGGCCGCCTGTGCGAGGAGCCCGAGTGCCGAGGCGTCCTGCCGCGCGTGCCAGTCGAGCTGCGGCGCATCCCCGGCGGGGAACGCGCGACCGAGCCAGCTCGCAGCCGAGCGCCACGGCTCGCGAACCGCTGCGTCGCCGCCCGGGATGCGGAGCGTCTCGAGATGCGCCACGCGCTCGGCGCGAATGCCGTCGACCATGAGGAGCTCTCCGCCCCAGAGCGTTCCGTCGGCCCCGAAGCCGAGTCCGTCGAGGACGATCGCGAGGAAGGGCTCGACGATGCCGTGCTCGGCAGCCGCCGCCAGCGCATGGGCGTGATGGTGCTGTACGGCGACGGTCTCGGCCCCGAGCTGCGCGGCGATCTCTGCGGCGATCCGCGTTCCGACGTAGCCGGGGTGAAGGTCGTGGGCGACACGATCGGGGCGGATCCCGCGCTCGCGGCACAGCCGGAGCGCACGTTCGAGTGCGGCGTCGGCCGTCGCCGGTGATTCGAGATCTCCCACGTGCGCTTCGAGAACGATCGTGGAGTCGATCGCCAGCGCAGGAGCTGCCTTGAGGTCTCCTCCCACGGCGAGCACCGCTGCGCCCGAGCGAGTCGCACCTGGCGAGCGCAGCACGAGCGGCGCTGCGCCACGTGAGAGCCGCATGGGGATCGATCCCCGCGCGCTCGTGCGGAACACCGAGTCGTCGCACGGCCGCGCCACGCCGCGATCGTGGCTGAGAAACAGGTCCGCCACCTGCGACAGCTCGCCGAGAGCTGCCGCATCGTCCCACAGGGTGGGGTCGCCCGACCGGTTGGCCGACGTGAAGACGAGCGCGCGGGGGCGCGGGGTCGAATCCCCCGGCGGCGCCTGGAGCAGGAGATGGTGGAGCGGCGCGCTCGGGAGAAGGAGGCCGTGATCGCTCGTAGTGGGCGCAACGGACGGCGCGATTCCGAGAGCCGCGCAGCCATCCGGCCGCCTCGGAGCCACCACGACCGGGCGAAAGGGGCCAGCGAGCAGCGCCTCCTCGGCGTCCGCAAGGCGGACGATCGAGCGAGCGGCTTCGAGATCGGGAACGAGCATCGCGAGGGGCTTTGCCGGCCGACCTTTCCGCTTCCGGAGCCGCGAGACCGCAGCCTCGCTCGTGGCGTCGACGGCGAGGTGGTAGCCGCCGTAGCCCTTCACCGCGACGATGCCGCCAGCGGCGATCACCGCGAGCGCCTGCGCGAGCGGGCCTTCGCGACTCGCTCCACCACCAGCCGTCACCGCGGCTTCGTCGCGTGCGAGAAGCCTCCCTCCCGGATCGAGCGCCGTGAGCCGCGGGCCGCAGGCGGGGCATGCGATCCCTTCCGCATGGTACCGGCGGTCGTCTGGACTCTCGTACTCGCGCCGGCAATCAGCGCACAGCGGGAACGGCGCGAGGGTCGTCCGCTCGCGATCCCAGGGAAGCGCCCAAAGGACCGATGCACGAGGCCCACAGCTCGCGCAGTGCGTGAAGGCATACCCTGCCCTCCGCCCCGAGGCGGCGTAGATCTCGTCGAGGCACGCCCGACACACAGGGATGTCGGGTGGCAAGCCGGCTGCGGGGCCTGCTGGTAACGACTCCGCGATGACGAACCCGATCGCCCCCACCGGCGCAGCGGAGCGGCGCTCGACCTCCGCGAGGAGGAGACCCGGAGGAGGAGACTCGGAAAGGGCTGCAAGGAAGGCTTCGACGGCCGCCGGCGCGCCTTCGAGTGCGAGCAGCACGCCACCGGGGGTGTTGGCGACGCTGCCAGCGAGCCCGAGGAGCCTCGCGCGCCGTGCCGCCCACGGACGAAGGCCGACGCCCTGCACCACCCCGGCAAGGCGCAGCTCCACCCGTGCCACGCCCACCCCCGCGCTCAGCAGATCCGCGGCAGCGGCTCGCCGAGGGGTCTCTCGAGGAGACGCCGCCCGCCGATGCGCGTGCGGATCACCACCCTCCCGGGAGCAGGTCGGTGGCCGGAGACCGGAGCCGCCACCTCGCCGACGGTCACCGCACCGGAGCCGTCGGAGCGTGCGCGCATCGCGGCGAGCAGCGCCGCCTCCTGCGCCGGCGGGACGAACGCGACGCAGCGCCCTTCGCTCGCGAGAAAGATCGGATCGATGCCGAGCAGCTCGCAGGCCGCGGACACCGCGGGCTCGAAGGGAAGGAGCGCCTCGTCGACCTCGATCTCGACTCCGGCGGCCGCTGCGATCTCATGGAGCACGGCGCCGAGCCCCCCGCGCGTGGGATCCCGCAGGCAGTGCAGGTCGGGAACCGCCGCGCACATCGCCTCCATCAGCTCCGCCAGCGGGGCCGAATCGCTGCGGATCTCGCTCTCGAATGCGAGCCCCTCGCGCTGGGACAGAACCGCGACGCCGTGGCTCGCGAGCGGCCCCGAGACGACGATCCGGTCTCCGGCGCACACGCGAACGGGCCGCAGGTCGCGGCCCGCGGGAACGAGGCCCACTCCGGCGGTATTCACGAAGAGCGCGTCGCCCTTCCCGCGCTCGACGACCTTGGTATCGCCAGTGACGATCGAGACACCGGCGCGACGAGCGGCGCCGGCCATCGAGTCGATGACACGTTCGAGTGTCGATAGGAGGAGCCCCTCCTCGAGTACCAGCGCGCAGGAGAGCGCCAGCGGCCGCGCGCCGCACATTGCAAGATCGTTGACCGTGCCATGCACCGCGAGACTTCCGATGTCGCCGCCCGGGAACTCGAGCGGGCTCACGACGAAGGTGTCGGTGGTGAAGGCGAGACGGCCGCCGCCGGGAAGATCGAGCACTGCGCCGTCGTGCCTCTCTTCGAGAGGAGCCGATCGCAGCCGGGGCAGGAGGAGCTGCTCGAAGAGGCGTGCGCTCGCTCCGGTTCCGGCCCCGTGGACGAGGGTCACGCGGTCACCGTCTACCGGCGTGGGGCACGTCGGGCTCGCGAGCGCGGCGGAGTCGATGGTCATGGCGAAGCCTCGATCCCCTCGACGGGGCGATAGCGGTAGTAGGCGGCGCAGGCGCCCTCGGACGAGACCATGGGCGCGCCGAGCGGCCGCTCCGGCGTACAGGCGAGGCCGAAGACCGGGCATTCGGGCGGACGAAGGACACCGCGCAGCACGTCTCCGGCACGGCACTCGGGCGGCTCACCGGCCACCACCGACGCCAGCTCCGGAAAGGCGCGCTCGGCATCGAACGCGGCCCACTCGCGTCGCAGCACGAAGGCACCGCCCGGAACGACACCGATCCCGCGCCAGGGCCGATCGCCGGGTTCGAACACGTCGTCGACCAGCGCCCGTGCAGCGGGGTTGCCTTCGGGCCGGACTGCCCGCCGGTACTGGATCTCCATCCGCGCCTCGCCGCGTTCGAGCTGCCGCACCGCGAGCCAGACGCCTTCGAGGATGTCGAGCGGCTCGAAGCCGGTGGCGACGATCGGGACGCGATGGCGAGCGACGAGAGGCTCGTATTCCGCGGTGCCCATGATGGTGCAGACGTGGCCTGCGGCGAGGAAGCCGTCGATCTGCATTCCGGGCGCCGAGAGGATCGCCGAGAGGGCCGGCGGCACGCGCACGTGCGAGGTGAGGAGGAAGAAGTTCCTGAGTCCGCGAGAGCGCGCGAGCCGCGCAGCGGTCGCGACGGCCGGAATCGTCGTCTCGAACCCGACGGCGAGGAACACCACCCGGCGGTCGGGCGCCGACGCCGCGAGGCGAACGGCGTCGAGAGGCGAGTAGACGACGCGGACATCGCCTCCGCGTGCTCGTGCGCCAAAGAGATCACCGCGCGATCCTGGTACGCGCAGCATGTCGCCGAAGCTGCACAGGGTGACGCCGGGCAGCGCCGTCGACGCCACCGCCCGATCGAGGACCTCGATGGGCGTCACGCACACGGGGCACCCCGGCCCGTGCAGCAGCTCGACCGCCTCGTCGATCATGGCGTCGAGGCCGCTGGCCAGGATCGCGTGGGTCTGTCCGCCGCAGACTTCCATGAGCGTCCAGCGTCGCGTCGCCTCGCTCCGGATGCGCTCGGCGAGTGCCAGGATGGCGGCAGGGTCACGGTACTCGTCGACGTACTTCACGCCCGCCCCTCGGACGCACCGAGCGCCTCGCGAACCTCCCTCGCCGCCGCCTCATCGAGGACGCGCAAGGCGAAGCCCACGTGTACGAGGACCCAGTCGCCCGGAATGGCCTCGGGAGAGGTTTCGAGGCAGATCTCCTTGCGGACGCCGCCGAAGTCGACGCGCGCGAACCGCAGCCCGTCTCGGTCCATGCATTCGAGCACACGTCCAGGGACCGCGAGACACATCCGATCAGCCTTTCTCCGGGATGGCGCCCGCGAGGACCCATGCGATCCAGTCGGCCATGCCTTCTCCCGTCCTCGCCGAGAGTACGAGGACCGGCAGCTCCGGCGCCACCCGCCGCACCCGCTCGCAGCAGCGGGCGACGTCGAAGTCGACGTAGGGCAGGAGATCCGACTTGGTGACGAGCAGAAGATCGGCGGCGGCGAGAATCGCCGGATACTTCTCGGGCTTGTCATCGCCTTCGGCAGCCGAGAGGAGGACGACCCGGCGCGCCTCGCCGCAGTCGAAGGCAGCGGGGCAGACGAGGTTGCCGACGTTCTCGATCCAGAGCCGACGCACCCCGTCGAGATCGATCGGCTCGAGTGCGTGACCCACCAGATGGGCGTCGAGATGGCACAGGCTCCCTGTTTCGACTTGTGACACCCGTGCGCCGGCGGCCGCGATTCGCCGGGAATCGAGGTCGCTCGCACAGTCTCCCTCGACGACCGCATCGGCGCCGGGATCGGCGAGCTGCGCGAGCGTCGCCTCGAGAAGCGTCGTCTTCCCCGACCCGGGACCACCGACGAGACCGATGGCGTCGATCCCCCTGGCGCGAAGCTCCGCCGACAGCTCTCGCGCGTTCCGATCGTTCTCGGCGAGGATCGATTGCTCGACCTCGATCCGCCTCGCGTCGCGCCCGTGGTCGTGCGCGTGCTTCGGCTCGGGCAGTGCCGACTCCCCACACCCGCAGGTGCCACACATCAGATCACCTCCAAGTCCGCGAGGAGCAGCTCGCGCCCGGGAGCGTCCTCGACCCGCAGCTCGGCCCCCTGCGCCGAGCTGCCGTGCGCACAGATCGGGAACGCCCGTACGAGGGCGTCCTTCGAGACCCCGCACAGGGCTCCCATCCGGATGCGTAGCGCCGTGATGCGCGCGGCGCCGGCCCTCACCCGCTCCGCCTCGGCGAGCCTCAGCAGCGCGAGGCAGAGCGCCGCCTCATGCACGCTGCAGCAGCTCCGCGAGGGCGGCCCTCGTCGCCCGGCAGGCCGGCTCGATGGCCGCGGCCACCTCCGGCGAAAGCTCGGTGCCCGACGTGAGCGGGATCTCGATGGCGACGATGCGCAGGACGGGCAGGGGCCGTCCGAGCGCCACCGCCAGGGTGAGGGTCTCCGCGACCCGTAGCGCGTGGGAGGACGTGAGCCGCTCGCGGGCGAGCGCCGACGGCGGGATCCGGACCACCGACCCCGGAGCCGCTCCAGAGCGAAGAGCATCGATGATCACGGCTGCCGCCGCCGATTCGAGGTCGTCGAGCAGCGAGAGCCCCGGGCGGTCTCGCGCCACGACGCTGACTCCCTCTGGCAGGGGCTCGCGCGACAACCGCTCGGCGACCCGAAGGCCCACGGCGTCGTCGCCGTGGGGGGATCCGATTCCGATCACGAGGACCCTCATGCTTCCTCCGGCAACGTTCGCCGATCGATCTCCAGCGTCAGGAAGTGCGTCGAGCACGAGATGCACGGGTCGTAGTCGCGGATCGCGCTCTCGCAGGTGCGTCGCGCGTCGTCGTGGGAGAGCGCCAGCACTCCCGGTGCCAGCCCGCGCAGGTCTTCCTCGATCCGCGCCTGATTCTGCGACGTGGGAGGCACGATCCGGATCTCGAGGACGTCGCCGGCAGCGTCGGTCTCGACGCTCACGTAGAGAATGCCGCGCGGCGCTTCGGTCGCGCCGTGCCCTACTCCCGCTCGCGGAGTCCATGTCGAAGCCGGCTCGTCGGGAGGCTCGTACTCGCGCACGATCCGCAGCGCCTCCTCGCACGCGTAGAGAACCTCGACGCCGCGTGCCAGGACCCCCGCCGCCGGATCGAACGCCGGAACCCGAGGACGGAGAGTCTCCAGCGCCGCCAACGCGCCCGGCGTGAGGTGATCGGCATTGAGGACGAGGCGGGCGAGCGGGCCCACCAGGTAGGTGCCGCCGTGGCTCCGGCGGCAGTGCAGGGCCGTCGAGTGCGGCACCTGCGACTCCGTGAAGGCCGACGCGAACTCGGTCGCTGCGACGTCGAGGCCGCGCGTCGACACGATGCGTCCTTCGTTCATCGGATACTCGTGCGGATGCCGGAGCGACACCAGCTCGATCTCCTGGGGCCGGCTCGGAATGGGCAACGAAGCGATCCAGCGCAGGCACGCCTCGGCTTCGCCGACGGCGTGGGTCAGCTCCGCCTCGAGCGCCGACATCTCGGCGCGGGTAGGCGTCCGGCTGAAGCCGCCGATGCACGCGCCCACCGGGTTCACCGGGCGTCCACCGAGAAGGGAGAGGATCCGGTTGCCGAGCTTTCGGAGCCGGAGAGAGCGCTCCACCTGGGTGGGATGGAGCCTTGCCACGGCGATCCCGTCGTCGAGGCCGAGATAGTCCGGAGCGGCCAGGAAGAACATGTGGAGCAGGTGGCTCTCGATCCACTCGCCGCAGTAGAACAGGCGCCGGAGCGCACGGACCGCCGGGTCGATGGAGACCCCGAAGATCGACTCGACCGCGTGGAGAGCGCTCATCTGGTAGGCGACGGGGCAGATGCCGCAGATGCGCGCCATCAGGTCCGGAAGCTCGCGTGCGGCGCGTCCGCGAAGGAACCCCTCGAAGAAGCGCGGCGGCTCGTAGATCTCGAGCCGCAGATCGATGACGCGGTCTCCCTCGACGGTGAGGTGGAGCGCGCCTTCGCCCTCCACCCTTGCGAGGGCCCCAACTTCGATGGTGCGCCGCTCAGCCAACTTCGCGCTCGAGCGCCGCGGCGGCGCGCCCGAATGGCACGGCAGCGCTGTAGATGCCACGGAGTCGCCGGGCGACATCGGCGGCGGAGAAGCCGAGCGAGCGGAGCTGCCTCACCAGCGCATCCGGATTCGCATCGTCCGCGGGCCCGAAGCAGCCGTAGCAGTCGCGGCCGAGGGAGGGACAGAGTGCGCCGCAGCCCGCGCGCGTCACCGGGCCGAGGCACGGAATGCGGCGCGCGACGAGGACACAGGTGGATCCGCGCCGCTTGCACTCGATGCACACGCTGTGCCCCGGGAGGTCCGGCTGGGTTCCGAGCAGAAGCCGCAGCAGGACCCGCAGCACCTGCCGGCCGTTCACGGGACACCCCTGGATCTCGTGGTCGACCTTCACGTGGGCCGAGAGAGGCGCGGACGTGGCGAGCACGTCGAGCCAGCGCGGCTCGGGATAGACGTGCGACTTCCACTCCTCGACGTCGGCCTGGTTCCGCAGCGCCTGGAGCCCGCCGGCCGTGGCGCAGGCCCCGATCGCCACCAGGACTGCGCTCTGCTCGCGGATCTGCTGGATTCGCTCGACGTCATGGGGCGTGGTGACGCTGCCTTCGACGAGTGACACGTCCCAGGGGCCGGGGACTACGCGGCTCGACGCTTCGAGGAAGTGTGCGATCTCGACTCGCTCGGAGAGGGGCAGCAGCTCGTCCTCGAGATTGAGGAGCTGGAGCTGGCAGCCGTCGCAGGAGGCGAACTTGTGGACCGCGAGTCGCGGGCGCGCTCTTCCGTTCGCGCTCACAGGTGCTCCGTCCGGAAGAAGCGCCGGATCTCCGAGAGCCGGAAGATCGGGCCGTCCTTGCACACGAACTTCGGTCCCATCTGACAGTGGCCGCAGAGGCCGATCCCGCACTTCATGTTCCGTTCGAGCGAGACGTAGATGCGCTCGTCGGGAAGCCCGCGGGCGCCGAGGATGCGGATGGCGTGACGCATCATGATCTCCGGCCCGCACATCAACAGCACGGTTCGAGCCGGATCGATCTCCACTTCCTCGAAGAGCTCGGTCACGACGCCCGTGCGATCGTGCCAGGTCCGGTCGGGCTCGTCGGCGCTCAGCAGGACACGGGTGTCGGGAAAGCGCCGCCAAGCGTCGAAGCGCTCGCGGAAGACGAGGTCGACGGCCTTCTTGACCCCGTGCAGGATCGTGACGCGGCCGTAGCTCGCTCGGCGGCGGAAGATGTAGTCGATGGCGCCCGTCACCGGCGCGCAGCCGATGCCGCCCGTCACGACGAGGACGTCCTTCCACCGCGCCTCCTGGAGCGGCCAGCCGACGCCGTAGGGCCCGCGGATCCCGAGTACGTCGCCGACACCGAAACTTTCGATGACGCGCGTCGTCCGGCCGACGATGCGGATGGTGTGCTCGAGGGTCTCTTCGTCCGGATCCGACGAGATGGAGATCGCCACCTCGCCTACCCCGGGGACGTAGAGCATGTTGAACTGGCCAGGCTCGAAGTCGAAGCGAGGGCGCGCCGACGGGTCGATGAGCCGGAGCCGGTAGGCGTGGAGCGCAGCGCCGAAGCTCCGCTTGTCGACGATCTCCGCGGGCTCCGGGAGGAGCGCGTCGAGAAGAGGCCGGGGGGTAGCGCCAATGGCCGTCATACGCGCGGCTCACGGAGGGCGTCGACCTCCCGGGTGAGGTCGATCCCGGTGGGACACCAGGCGATGCAGCGGCCGCACCCGACGCAGCCCGAGCTGCCGAACTGGTCGATCCATGACGCGAGCTTGTGGACGAGCCACTGCCGGTAGCGATGCGCGATCTTCGGCCGGAAGTTGAAACCGTGTACCTGGGCGTGCTCGCGGTTGAAGCACGAGTCCCACTCGCGGACGCGCACCGATCCGCTCGCATCGAGCATCGGCTCGTCGCGCTCGTCGTGACAGAAGCACGTGGGACACACCTGCGTACAGTTGGCGCAGGAGAGGCACCGGGCCGCCACATCGTCCCAGTGGGGGTGCTCGAGGTTCCGGTAGAGCATTTCCGGCAGGTCGCTGGTATCGAGGGAACGCGACATGTGGGCCGCGCAGGAGGCGAGCGCCGCCCTCTCCTCGTCTCTGCGCGCCGCCGGCGGCTCCGGGAGGGAGAGATCCGCCAGAACCTCCTCCCCCGCGTCGCTGCCGGCGCGCACCACGAAGCCATCGTCGAACTCCGTCAGCGACACGTCGAAGCCCGACTCCGCCTCGGGCCCGGTTCCCATCGAGACGCAGAAGCAGGTCTGCGCCGAGCGGGTGCAGTTCACCGCCACCAGGAACAGCGGGTCGCGTCGCGCCGCGTAGGCCGGGTCCGCGACCCGGTCGTGCAGGAAGATCCGGTCCTGGATCCGCAGCGCCGCTAGGTCGCACGCCCGGACGCCGAGGAGGGCGAGGCGAGGCGCGTCGGGGCGGCACGACGCGGCGCGAAAGCCCTTCCCTTCCCGGGAGACCCTCACCAACTCCTCCCGCGGAGCGAAGACGAACGCCTTGAGCGACGCCGGGCCGTTCACCACGTCGAAGAACCGGCCGTGACCAGCCGCTTCGAGCCGATAGGAGCCGGGGCCCTGCTCCTCACGCCAGCCCTCTGGCAGGTCGCCGACCCGGAGGACTTCGTCCCAGGCAATGGCGCCGTCGCGGACCACCGGCCCGAGTACGCGGAAGCCGCCGGCCGCAAGGGCATCCACCAGACGCTGCAATCCCGTACGCGGCAGCCACGCCGGCTCGCACTCCGAACTCCGCAATCCGGCTCCTCCCCGCTGCGACTCCCTGCCGCGCAGGCCCCACGTTTTGCGACAGAAAGCCCCGCGGCGCTAGTCGTTCTCGCGTTCCAGGAGGACGAGCAGATCCTGGCTGCCGATGATGCCGAGGAGCTGACCCTTCTCGGCCACCCGCAGCCGGTGGATGGCATTCTCGCGCAGCGTCCGTGCCACCTGGGCGATCGTGGCGTCGGGCGGCACCGTCACGATCTGCTCGCTCATGCCGTCCCTCCCTCCACGTCTCCCGGAGGTTTTGCATGCCGCGTGCCAGCGTTCAGCTCGTGGCGCCCCGATAGCCGCGGGCGAGCAGGTAGCGCTCGCTGCTGCCCTTGCGGGTCGCTTCCGGGCGTGTCCCGATCTTCTTCTCGAAGCCGATGCCGATGGCCCGCGCCGCAGCGTCGGCCTCGGGCGAGTCGAAGAGCTTGAGAAGGAGGTCTCCCCCGGGCCGGAGGAGCCGGGGGATGAGCCTTGCGACCACCGTCAGCAGCTCTTCCTCGCGGGCGCGGTCGGTGGCCCGGATCCCGGTCAGCTTCGGGGCCGCATCGCAGAGCAGGACGTCCGCCTTCCTGCCAAGCGCTTCGAGAATCCTTTCCGCAACGCCGGGTTCCGAGAGGTCTCCTACGATTGCGATCACGTTCGCAAGGTCGAGCGGCGGATCGATCGGAGCCTTGTCGACGCCCACGACGCGGCCCGAAGAGCCCACGATGGCGGACGCCACCTGGAGCCAGCCCCCCGGCCAGCAGCCGAGGTCGATCACACGCTGGCCCGGCGCCAGGAGGCGGTGCTTCTCCTGGATCTCGAGGAGCTTGTAGGCGGCCCGCGAGCGGTATCCCTCGCGCTTGGCACGCTGATGGAGGCTGTCCTTGCGGTCGTAGCGGGCGATGGGGGACCGCCGGTGGGAGCGGCTACTGCCGCGACGCGACCGCGGCCCTCAGCTTGACGATGCCGTTCGTGTGGCCGGGCACGGCACCGCGTACGAAGATGAGGCGCTTCTCCGGGTCGACCTTCGCCACGACCAGGTTCCGGGTCGTGACGCGCTCGGCGCCCAGCCGGCCCGGCATCCGGAGGCCCTTGATCACGCGGCCCGGGTAGCTGTTGGCGCCGATGGACCCGCCGTGGCGGAAGAACTCGTGGGTGCCGTGGCCTTCGGTATGGACCGGGAAGTTGTGCCGCTTGACCACACCCGCCGTACCGCGGCCCCGGCTGGTCCCGATGACGTCGACCTTCTGGCCCGGGCTGAAGAGATCGAGGGTGATCTCCTGCCCAACGTCGTACTTTGCGGCATCCTCCTCCGACACGCGGCTCTCGGCGAGGAAACGCTTCGGAGCAACGCCGGCCTTCTCGAAGTGCTTCTGGACGGCCTTGGAGACGTTCTTCCGGCGGCGGTCGACGACGCCGAGCTGGAGGGCGGCATAGCCATCCTTCCCGGGAGTCTTCTTCTGGACGACGGCGTTCGGGCCCGCGTCGAGCACGGTGACCGGGATGCACTGCCCCTCCTGGTCGAAGAGGCGGGTCATGCCGATCTTTCGGCAGAGGAATTCGATGGCCACGGGGAATCTCTCCGGAGGGGGTTCTTCGGGCGAGCGCGGAGCATAGGGGGAGGAGGCCAGCATGTCGACCCATTCCTACGCGGTGACCCTCATCCCGGGCGACGGGATCGGACCCGAGGTGACCGGTGCTGCCGAGCG
The DNA here is from genome assembly GCA_963710635.1 of uncultured delta proteobacterium. Classification (GTDB taxonomy): domain Bacteria; phylum Myxococcota_A; class UBA9160; order UBA9160; family UBA9160; genus MYXO. Next base: position 672,309 of record CAVQAY010000001.1, on the reverse strand, counting down.
GGTAGTCGCCGCCGCGGGGGTCCGGATCGACTGGGACCGGGTCGAGGCCGGCGCCGAGGTGATCGCCAAGCATGGCACCCCCGTCCCGGATTCGGTCCTGAACTCGGTCCGGCGCAACAAGGTGGCCCTCAAGGGCCCCATCACGACCCCGATCGGCCAGGGCTTCCAGAGTGCGAACGTGACCCTGCGAAAGGCCCTCGACCTCTATGCCTGCGTCCGGCCGGTGAAGAGCATCCCCGGGCTTCCGACCCGGTTCGATGGGGTCGATCTGGTCGTGGTCCGGGAGAACACCGAGGGCCTCTACGCCGGACTCGAGCACCGGGTCGCTCCCGGGATCGTCGAGAGCCTGAAGGTAGTGACCGAGTCGGCGTGCCTGCGGATCTCCCGCTTCGCCTTCTCGTTGGCCGACCGCCAAGGCCGGCGCACGGTGACGGCCATCCACAAGGCCAACATCATGAAGCTGACCGACGGCCTGTTCCTCGAGTGTGCGCGCAAGGTGGCGAGGCAGTACCCCGAGATCGGCTACGACGAGATGATCGTCGACAACTGCGCCATGCAGCTCGTGAAGGACCCGACCCGCTTCGAGGTGCTCCTCCTCGACAACCTCTACGGCGACATCATCTCCGACCTGTGCGCCGGCCTCGTGGGTGGCCTCGGGGTCGTTCCCGGGAGCAACGTAGGCGACGACTGCGCGGTGTTCGAGGCGGTCCACGGCAGCGCCCCCGACATCGCTGGCAAGCGCCTCGCGAACCCGAGCGCGGTCATCCTTTCGGCTGCCGAGATGCTCCGGCACCTGGGAGAGGACGGCGCCGCCCACGCCGTGACGCGCGCGGTCCATGCCGCCCTCACCGACCCCGAAACCCGGACGGGAGATCTCGGCGGCACGGCGTCTCTCGACCGCATCACCGACGCCATCATCGGTCATCTCGAGTAGGCGCTGCGCAGATGACCGTAACGCAGGGGCCTGCGCAGACGACGCCGGCCGCGGGCGAGACCTCGCCGCCGTTCCGGCTGCTCCTCCTTCTCGGCGCAGGGCTCGTACTGGCGGTGGCCGCCGTCTACGCGCAGGTGTACGACCACGGCTTCGTTCGCTACGACGACGCCGAGGCGATCACGGGCAACCCCGGACTGCGACTCGGCCTCTCGCCACGGGGCCTCGCCTGGGCCTTCCAGACGACCCTCGTCGCGAACTGGATTCCCCTCACCGTCGTCTCGCTGCTGGCCGACGCGCAGCTCCACGGGCTCGATCCCCGCTGGGTGCTCCTCGAGAACGTGGCCCTCCACGCAGCTTCGACGGTGCTGCTGCTGCACGTGTTCTGGCGGATGACTGGCGCGGTGTGGAAGAGCGCGGCCATCGCAGCGGTCTTCGCAATCCATCCACTTCACGTCGAGTCGGTGGCGTGGGCCGCCATGCGAAAGGATGTGCTCTCGGGCGTATTCTTCATGCTGCCCGTCTGGGCGCACCTGCGCTTCACCGAGAAGCCGGGCCCCGGGCGCCAGGCGGTCGTTGCGCTCGCGTGCACCGCCGGGCTGCTCTCGAAGCCCACCCTGGTGACGCTCCCCTTCGTGCTCCTCCTGCTCGACCTGTGGCCTCTCGGCCGCCTCACCGGACCCCGCGGCGAGATCGACGCGCGGCGCCTGCGCAGCGCCGTCGCCGAGAAGATTCCTCTCTTCGCCTTGGTCGCACTCGCGAGCGTCGCGAGCGTTCTCGCCCAGAGCGCCTCCGGCGCGACGGTGGCCGCCGATGCATTCCCCCTTGCTGCACGGGTCGCGAACGCCCTTGCAGCGGTCACCGACTACCTGCGCACGAGCGTGTGGCCGGCAGGGCTCGCGGCCTTCTACCCGGGACCACACGACGATCTGCCGATCGCGAAGGCGTTCGTCGGCCTGCTGGTGGTTGCGGGTGTGGCCATCGCTGGCCTCGTCCAGCGAAGGCGGCGGCCGTGGCTTCTCGTGGGCTGGCTGTGGTTCCTCGGCATGCTGGTTCCCGTCCTGGGCCTCGTACAGGTGGGCTCCCAGGCCCGCGCCGACCGCTACACCTACCTGCCGCTGATCGGCCTTTCGATCCTTCCGATCTGGGCTGCCGCCGAGCTCGCGCAGAGACGGCCGAGGCTTCGAGGCGTCATCACAGCGCTGGCGGCGGTGAGCCTCGTCGCCTTCGCGGTGGGCTCGTTCCGCCAGGTGGGCTTCTGGCGCGACGGCGTCGTCCTCTTCGAGCGCGTTCTCGCCGTGACCCGCGACAACCCGGTGGCGCGCGCGCAGCTCGCCGCGTCCCTCGAAGAGCAGGGCCGCTTCGAGGAGGCCGCGGGCCAGCTCCGGGCGGCCGTCCGCCTCGACCCGGGCCTCGTCCCTGCGCTGAACAACCTGGCGTGGCTCCTCGCAACGCACCCCGCCGTGCCGGAGGCGGAGCACGACGAGGCGCTCGCGCTCGCAGCCCGTGCCGTCGAAGGCAGCGGCGCAATGAGCCCTGAGCCCCTCTTCACCCTCTCGGTTGCCCTCGCGCGCAAGGGCCGCTTCGGCGACGCAGGCGAGGCGGCAACTCGCGCGGCGGCGCTGGCTCGCACCGGCGGCAACGAGCCCCTCGCCCGCATCATCGATTCCCGGATCGCACGCTACCGCGCCGGGCGGTCGGACTAGCTGCCCGCCGTCAGCCGCGGCGACGCGCGAGCCACGTGAGCCCGAGGAAGAGCGCGAGCCAGACGCCCGTTCGGAAGCCCATGGCGCGGATGCTTTCGGTCGCAACGGCACTTCCAGTCGAGAACAGATAGCCGATGATCCCGAAGGCCAGGAGATTCGCGGCGAAGATCGCTGCCGCAGCCAGCCGGCCCGTTTCGAATCGCATCCACGCGGCGACGCCTGCCGCCAGGTACGCGACGCCCATGGTCGTGTTGAACAGGAGCAGGGGACGGAAGACGACGTACCCGGGATCGGCTCCGGCGAGTACACGCCCGCCCGCAACGAGGGTCGCGATGCCGAAGGCTCCTGCCACGAGCGCCAGGAGCTTCTGACCGACCCTCACGGTCCGAGGGCTCATCGCGTCACCTCCGCGCTCGCGCAGCGGTGCGGCCTGCGCCGCGAGCAGCCCGCCGCCTACTGCGGATCGAGCCTGACGAAGTACCTCGGCGGGAAGCCCGTCACGAATCGGAACATCACGCCGACGGGGTTGTCGGCGCCGACCCGATCGTGCTCGGCGCCCGTGACCGGAACGGCGCGGTAGTCGCCTTTCTTTCCGTCGATCGTCGCCTGCACCGCAGGGTTCTCGAGCGCACGCTCGTACCAGGCGCGGGGCCAGTGGTTGGCGGCGACGTAGAGCTGGCCGTTGCTCGCCAGGCGCGACACGACGCGGTCGTGGGGCGTCCCTCCCGCATCGAACGTGGTGATGACGAGCGTCGACCCTGCCGTTGGCTGCAAGAACCCGATCAGCGACTCGAACGCGACGACGATCCCCGCGTACGCCAGGACGACGATCGCTGCGATCTTGAGTGCCTTCATCGGTAGCCCTCCGTGGGCATGAGGGCGAAGCCGCGCTGCCGCCCTCACGCCGCCGTACGAGCAGCCTACCACGGCGGATGTCGCGGAGGGTCGGCCAGCCGGCAGCACCCACCGCGATCGGGCGGCCCTGCGGCCCCTCCTTCGCGCTACGCCGGGCCGGCGATGGCGGCGTGGAGACGAAGCAGGTCGGGGATCGTTTCCGGAGGCCTCCGGCCGAGGCCACACTCGGTACCGACACCGAACTCGGTCACGAACTCCCGCGCCGCGCGGATCCGCCTTGCCGCGCCGGCGGCGCCGTCCGTGAGGTGGACGAGGCCGAGGTAGAGGCGGGTGTGTGGTTTCAGCGCCAGATCCGTTAGGGGCGCGAAGTAGGCCGGGTCGGTGCGGTCCCGTGGGACCGGCAGGTGGATGTAGTCGACGGGGCGCGAGACGCCCGCCGAGATCGCGTTCGCGATCCGGACGAGCTTGGCGCTGTCGTCCGGCTCCTTGAAGTGCGCGTGGCCGGCGTCGCCGTAGCACAGGTGGAAGCCCAGCTCGGCGCCCTCCGGAACCTGGCTCCCGAGCCGGATCAGCCGCTCAACGATTCCGGATTCGACATCGCCAAAGTGGGAACCTCTCAGGCCCTCGAGGAGCGCGAACTCGACCGCGACGTCCCACTGGATCGCGAGCTTCTGGAGCGGCACCGCCGCGGCGATCGACGCGATCTCGGCGAGGAGCGCCGCCTCGTACGCGGGCTCGACGGCCGCCTGGTCTTCTGGCCGCACGAACCACGTGACCGGAGCGAGAGGCGTCGGAAGGCTCACCTGGAACCGCAGGTGTCCAGCGACGGTTCCCGTCTTCGCGAGGCGTGCGAACTCTGCGTAGGACGCCTTGGCAACCCGGGCGTATCCCGCTTCGCCAAAGCGAAGCGCCGAGGCCGGGATCCCCTCTCGCAGGCGCACATGGGCGCCCGGCGAGTAGGCGGTGGCGTCGGCGGGCGCCACGATCTCGAGCTGCGGGTGCGTCTGGAAGACCTGCGACTGCCACTGGATCCAGCTCGAACGCTCGCCGGTCTCACCGTCGCTCACGCGGGACAGGCGCGTTCCGAGCACGGCGCTCGCAGTCTGGAAGACGTCCTTCGCGCTCGCGAGGGGGACGCTTCCCACCAGGTGTACGCCCGCCGGTCGATGATCGCAGCTCGCCATGCAAGTCCTCCTCTCCGTGCCCACACGCCGTGCTCAGAACGGCAGCCGCGGCTCGGTCACGATGCGGTCGACTCCGCGAAGCACGATGCCGTCGGGCCGCTTTGCGTTCTCGAAGAAGATCGTGTTCCCCTTGCGGATCTGGGGCACGGGCTCTCCGCGCGCCTGCAGCTCGAAGGTGTACGCGCGGCATTCCTTCCGGCAGGGGAAGACCCCCACGTGGTCCTCCATGCCGTGCTCGCCGCACCCCGCGGCGAGGCACATCCGCGTCGTTGCGATGTAGCCGAAGGGGACGTAGAGCGATCCGCGCAGCTCGGTAGCCGAGAGATCGAGATCGATCCCCTGGAGCACGTTGTCGAGCTCGACCCGTGAGATCCCTCGCGCGCGGAGAAAGCGCCGGTAGAGGGGGACATCGAGGCTGCAGGTCCGGAAGTACCGTGCCGTCGAGGCGTTGAAGGCGCCCGCGAGCGACGCGAGGCGGGGGCCACGCTTCATCTTGATCAGCAGCCGCCCGAGAACCGGCTCGAAGTCGCCGAACTCTTCTTCGACGATCCGGAGTACTCCCCAGTCGTTGAACACGACCTCGGCACGGGGAGCGATCAGCTTCAGCGCCCCGAGGAGCCGCCGGACCCGCTCGAGACCTCGCTCGCTCACGTAGGGCGTCAGCAGCGTGAACGCGAGGCCGCGCCTCTCCGCGAGTCCCACCATCCGGGACAACTCGCGCCGCGACGGAAGGAGACGCTCGCAGAATTCGTGACCGTGATAGATCCGCGACACGCCCTCGGGCAGCGAAGCGAGATCGGCCTCGCACGTCGCGTAGAGCGCCTGCTCGGCCGCGGTTTCGCTCATGACGCCCTGCGCTCACGCGGCAGGACCTCCGGGTAATAGCAGGAGACCACTCGGCACGGCCGCTCGTAGACGTGCGCGTGGAGGAGCCTCGCGCTCTCCAGGAAACGATCGCGGGTGACTACGCCGCTGCCGAGCAGCGTCACGAGCGACCGGATGAAGCTCACGTCGGCAAGCTTGCGACGGGTGGGGTTCCCGCGGCCGACGATCTTGAGGTGCGTCACCCCGAGGCGCTCGAAATCGTAGAGGGCGCACGCGCCGCACGGCGAATCGTCCATGTGGACCCGCTCCCAGATCTGCTGGCGGATGACGGGGCTGATCCCGGCGTAAAGATCTGCTTCGCCGCCTGCGGCCTGCGGCTTTTCCGAGTGGCAGCGCACGCGACAGGACAGCATGCACGCGTTCTTGTAGGCCTCGCCCGGGATCTGCACGTGGTCGTAGGTGCACAGGCCATCGACATTCGGACAGCGCCCATTCAGCACGAAGACGGCCGTCTCGAGTCCCGGCGAACCCGCCACCAGCGCCCCGATCTCGCCGATCGTCTGTTGGCGTTCGAGGGTGACCCGCGAGACGCCGAGGTCCTGGAAGAACCGCGCGGTCTGGGAGTTGAGGACACAGGTTCCGGTGCTGAGATGGAGGTCGACGTCGAGGCCGGCTTCCTGGATCGCCAGCAGGAGGGCAGGGTCGGCAACGATCACGCTGTCGATTCCGGTGTCGATGGCAAGCCCGAGGTACTCGAGCAGGAGCGGATGCTGGGCATGGGTGTAGTAGTGCTCGTTCACCGTGAGGCACACCGGAACGCCGGACCCGTGCGCGGCATCGACGGTCGCCCCGAGGTCTTCGAGGGATTTCACGCTTGCGATCCGAGCAGAACGCCGGCTGACGGCGGCAATCGTGTACTCGCCGATCCACCGCTCCCAGGTGAGTCCGCAGAACAGCTCGTCCGCTCCGGCTTCGACGAGCGACCGAACCTCTCCCGAGTGGTCGACCGGCGCGATGATCTTCATCGTCGCTCCTCCCGGCCTACTCCGGCAGCGAGTATCCCGTCGGGTCGCAGGCCGTGTTGGGATCGAATGCGCGCTTGAGCTTCTTCTTCCAGATGTGGACGTTGCTCAGCATCGGGCCGAAGGATTCGTTCATGGCGGCGCCGATGTTGGCGAACAGTCCCGCCCCGCTTCTCGTCTCGAACTGCTTCTGGTACGAGGTTGCGAGCAGCTCGAGCATCCCCTGGACGCTCTTCTCGTCGCGGGGATCGAAGTGGGGAATCTGTTCGGAGAGGTACGCGATGTCGCTGAAGGTTCCCCAGTTGGTCTCGCCGTTGTCGATGCAGATCCCGCGGTCGGCAAAGCTCTTGGTATGGGCATAGGACGCGTCGTGGCTGAGCCGCGAGACGTCGACGGATTCGTTCAGGTAATAGCCCTCGAGGATGCCGCCGCTCGGGCGCGCGACGCCGCGGAAGACGCCATCGCTGAGAACGCTCGTGCGAAGGACGCCGAGCGCCGAACGCGGGTTGTCCTGGAGCCACTTCGAGATCCGACCCCCGGTCCGCTCGAGGATTTCGAAGAAGACCTTCTCCTTGTAGGCCAACTCCGCCTTCGAGTGCCCGGCGAGAAGGATCGAGATTCCGTTGGTGAACTCCTCCTCGAGGATTCCGGTCTGCCAGAGCTCCCAGGCTTCTTCGTTGGAATCGGACATCACGTAACAGAGAAACGACTTCGGCATCCGGTTGAAGGTGTGTGCGATGCCCTCTTCCCAGATCGCGCTGACGGCGTCGTACATCGCGTCGCTGGTGGGAAACCCCGCAAAGTAGGCCTTCATTCCTTCCGGGAGCTCGCCGTCGTAGGTGGGCGGGAGGCCGCTTCCCTTCAGCACGGGCGGGCCGTGCCAGGGATAGAGCTTGACAGCGACGCGCGTGAAGACTCCCAGGCCACCGAAGGCGCCGAAGACGCCCCGCATGACGCCGCGCAGGCTCGGTCCGGGGCCGTCTCCCGAGAACCAACCTGCCCCCGACCCGAGCGATCCGAGCCTGAGCAGCTCACCGGTCGGAAGGACCCACTCGACGCCGAGGACGTTGCGCGAGCTGTAGCCCGCGCTCGGGTTGTCGGGCCCTTCGCCGCCGACCGATGTCGCACTGGCGAGGGGGGAGGTGTTGGCGCCGGCCGCATGGACGTGTGCGCGAAGGCCCTTCTTGATGGTCGCGTGGAAGAGCTCGGCGTTGGTCACGTAGGGCTCGATCACGGCGATCCGGTTCTTCTCGTCGATGTCGACGATCTTCGACATCCTGCGCAGATCGAGTTGGATCCGGTCCGGGCCGCCCTCGCAGACGATTCCGGTCGAGAAGGCGTGGAAGCGGAGGTCGTGGCGGTTGCACACGCGGACGATCGCCTGGATCTCCTCGGTGCTGCCGGGAAGCAGGACCGCAGACGGGCGGGGAATGAACTTCTTTTCCCCTCCCTGGCCGAGCGCGGTGATCAGCTCGGAGAGGAAGTAGAAGGAATAGCCGTCGAGGACCACCGGCTCGCGGCTGATGAACTGCGGGCCGACCACCGCCTCGAGTGCCTCGTACGCGTCATGGGAAAGAGTCATGTCGTCTCTCCTGTCCGGGAATCCTCAGAGCGCCCTTCGAACCAGCTCGACGACGTCGTAGACCTCGATCGCGCTTCCGCGCTCCCGGGCCGACTCCTCGAGGCCGCGGATGCACCACGGGCATGCGCTCGCCAGCGCCTGGGCTCCGGTCGACTCGGCCTCCTTCATCCGCTCCGCTGCGGTCCACGCGGCGAAATCCGGGTACGCCTCGCGGACGCCACCTCCGGAGCCGCAGCACCAGGCGTAGCCGCGCGTCCGCTTCATTTCGCCGAGCCGGACTCCCGGAATGCTGCGCAGGACCTCCCGCGGCGGCTCGTAGACTCCGTCGCGTCCGCGGCGGAACTGCTTCGGAGGATCGTGGACCACGAGCTGCTGCATGACCTTCTTCTCTTCGCCGTCCCACGGGATCCACGGCTCGGCGAGCCGGCCGAGGTGGCAGGGGTCGTGGTAGGTCACCTCCAGCGGCACCTCTCGCGTCAGCTCGATGCGCCTTTCGGAGAGAAGGCGGCCCACGTACTCCGCAACGTGCACCACCTCGAGATCGAGCTTCTTGCCGATCTTGGTGTAGAGCACCTCGAAGGCGTGGTAGCAGTGCGCACACGAGGTGAGGAGCGTCTTCACACCGGCGGCCTCGAGCTGCTGGCGGTGCCGCTCGGCGTACTTCTCGAGATGGTCCTGGTACCCCATCTCGTACGCGCGGCCGCCGCAGCACAACTCGGCATCGCCGGCGATCGCGACCTCGACGCCGGCGTGGGAGAGCACTTCGATGGCGCTCCGCGCGATCTTCCATTGCGCGGAGTCGAACGAGAGCCGGCAGCCCGCGTGGTACGCCACGTCGGCCTTCCCTGCCGAGAGGTCCTTCACCGGGAGGCCCTTTGCCCAGTCACCACGGCCGGCTGCCGGCCGCAGCATCATGTTGTCGGTGTGCTCGAGGCCGCGGATCACCTTGTCGAGGGCCGGAAGCGTCTTGCCGTCGTCGACGCAGCGCTTGCGGAACTCGAGCATCGTCTCGAGCGGCTCGAGCTCGCGGTCCTTCTTGCAGGCGACGTCGCAGGCGCCGCACATCTGGCACGTGTAGAGGATGTCGAGAAGGGCGGGCGAGTGATCGATGCGCTTCGAGAGGAACGAGAGACCGGCGATCAGCCGTCCGCTCGCCGAGTAGGAGTGGAATCCGAAGCGGGAGATGCTGGGGCATATCTCGGGAAAGTCTTCGTCGAGCTGCGAGGCTGGGGCGAACTTGCAGTCGGAGCACCGCGTGCAGCGGGTCATGTCGGCTTCGTAGTCTTCGAGCGCCATCGCAGTCGTCCTCGTGTGCCGGCGAGCGCCGGCTAGAAGCAGAGCTTTCCGGGGTTCATCACGTTTTGCGGATCGAAGATGCGCTTGACGTGGTGGAGCGCCTTGGTCGTCACGGCATCCCTGCGGTAGGCGAGATCCGCGAAGGCGCCGTGGGGACGGGAGAAGAACGCTCCGGACGCCGCGAGCGATTCGCTCGCGCTGCGCAGGATCCTCTCGACGCGGCGCGCCTGATCCGCGTCGGCGCGGTCGTACGGGAGGTGGATCTCGCAGTGGCAGCTCGTCCCCTGCACCGTCGGCTGGACGTAGGCACCGAGGTCACCGGCGGGGTAGCCCGCTTGCTCGGCTTCACGCCTCGCGATCTCGATGAGGGACGGCGCGTGGTCGAGCGTTGTGAGGAAGAAGAGTTCCTCGCAGGCTCCCCGGAGCCGGAGCTTCCAGTACGGGTCGGCCGAGGGCGCCGCGAGGACGCGCGCCAGATCCGCTGCGCGGAGGCCGCAATCGAGGGTCGCGACGGGGACGAGGCCCGCCTGCTGGGCGGCACGGCAGAAGTCGTCCACCTGGTATCGGATCCGATCTTCGGGGAACAGCCCCGTCCCATCGACGCCGAAATGCAGGACCCAGGGAGGCGGCGCGCTGCGGCCGGGCCGGAGGGGCTTCGGCGGATCGACAGCGAGAAGGCTCGTGAGGGCGGTTCCGCTCAGGATCAGCAGCTCGTCGCCGAGGGGCGCCCGGAGGGCGGCCTGGGCGAGGCCAACGAGGGGCTCCAGCGTGTCGCACGCCACGAAGAGGGCATCGTGGCGCTGGGGGAGGAGCCTGCACTTGAGGGTGGCCCAGGTAACGATGCCGAGGGTCCCCTGCGCGCCCTGGACCAGCCGCTGCAGATCGGTCTGCCCCGGTCCCATGCCACGCATCTGGGCGCCTCCGGCCTTGCGCTGCTCTTCGATCGTTCCGGGACCCGCGGCGGAGCCCGTCCGGAACAGCTGGCCGCTTCCGAAGACCACCTCGAGGCACAGGAGGGGATCCTGGGCGTCCCAGTGATGGCGCCCCATGGTGATGGGCTCGCGCTCGAGCATGCTGCCGATCACGGACTTGGTCCGGCGCGGAGCGAGGGGCAGGTAGGGCGCGAGGCCTTCTTCGCGGAGCGCTGGGATCAGCTCTTCGTAGGTGACGCCCGGCTCGATCATGGCAACGCGGTTGCGCCGGTCGACGCGAAGGATTCCGTTCATCGGACGCAGGTCGACCACCACTGCGCCTCCTTCCGAGGGAACCGTGTCTCCGCGGAAGTGCGGCGGTCCCGAGCTCACGGGGACCAGCGGCGTCGACGTGGCGTTCGCCCACTCGACGATCCGCTTCACCTGCTCGGCCGACGAGACCTCGACGACGCAGCGGGGAGTCGACGGCGGGCACAGGCTCTCGTCGCGCGCCCACGCCCTGCGTGTATCGAGATCGTCGAAGACGTGTTCGGCGCCGACGATGTCGCGCAGCTCGTCCGCGTGATCGATGCTGCGGCGCGGGCCCGGCGGCGGGCTCCCGGACGTGTGGGCTGCGTGCGTCCCGACGGCGCTCAACGAGGCCGCCGTGCAAAGAACGCGTGATAGCTGTCGCCGGGGACGAGGCTCTTTGCGCGTGCATCCTCGAAGCCCGCCTCGCGCATCTGGTCGACGAACTCCTGGGGGGCCGGAAGGCGGCCGCAGCCCTCGGTGCCCGCGCTCCAGATGTCGAGCCCGACGGCCACCGGGCTCCCGCCACTGCACGCCGTCGTGAACAGGACGGTCCCGCCCGGCCGCAGGAATCCCTGTGCGTGTCGCAGCAGGGCGACGCGCTCGTCGACGGGGAAGTAGTAGATGTTGTTGTGGAAGGTCACGACGTCGAACTCCGGCGACGGCGTGCGATCGCGGATGTCTCCCTTGTCGACGTGCGCGCGGCGCTCGAGGCCCCACGCTCGAAGGTTCGCGTTGGCGAACTCGGCGACGTCGGGCTGCAGCTCGACGCCAACGGCCGTGAGGTCGGGGTTGCGCTCGACGGCGTATCGGATGTAGGTGGCCGAGCCGGCGCCGACTTCGAGGAGACGGAGCCTGCCGCGGCGCGGGACCACCGCATCGATCGCCTCGTGGACGAAAGGACGGACGAGGGGAGACGAGCGGGCGATGAGGACGCCGTCCTGGTCTGCCAGGGTGAAGCGCCTGCCTTCGGCCATGCGCCGGGGGCTGTCGATCACCAGCGTATGATGGAGCGTGGCGACCTCTTCGAGGATGGCGACGATCGCGTCGTTGGCCGGACGCGCGAGTTCACGCGCGAACCGGCTTCGGAGCGAGTAGCGCCCGGCGTCGAGGCGGAGCTGACCGATGCGGACGCCGAGTTCGAGCCAGGTGCGGAGCCAGTCGTGGTCGCGCGCGTCGCGAACCAGGTCCTCGGCGAGCTCGTCGAAAGACGCCGACCGTGATTCGAGACGGGCGAGCAGCCCGGACCGGAAGGCGGCGACCAACCAGACGAGGCGGTAGTGGGGGGTCGTGATGCGGGCAGCCGCCGCCAGGAGGCGCGCATGACCGCTGCGGAGCAGGTCGACCGCGGTACGTAGATTCATCGCTTCCTTCTCCTCGCCGGGCACCGGAGTCGGAGCCCGAAAAACTGAACGTGCTCAAATATGGACGTGATCAGTTTTGTGGTCAAGGGGGGCCTGCCGCCCGGCTACCTTGCTGCCGGGCGGCAGAGACCCCGGGGCGGCGGCCGGTGGGCGGAGCGGCTGCGACGCCGCCGGAGAGCGATGGAAGCGATGGAAGAGATGGCAGACGTCGTCCAGCCCGAAGATGCCGCTGGGGGCCGTTCACTCCCCCGGCTCCGAGACCTGGCCGACGTCGTGGCCCGCATCGTCGCTCGCCGCGGGCCGGTCCACCTGACGGGGCTCCGTGGCGCCGCCCGGGCTGCCGTCATCGCAAGCCTCGCGCGCGAAGACCTTCCGGTGCTGTGCCTCGTCCCCACCGCCAAGGCCGGCGACGCGCTCTTCGAAGACCTTCACGCGATGCTCGGCGACCCGGGCCGCTCTCGCCTGCGGGCCTTTCCCCGCCACGACACGCCCCCCTACGACCGCTTCTCGCCGCAGCCGTTCGTAGTCGCCCAGCGGATGGACGTCCTCCACCGCCTGCTGGCGGCGGCGGGTGCCGGAGCGGCAGGACCTCCTGCCGAGGCTCCGCCGGTGATCGTCGCGCCCTGGACCGCCCTCGCGGCCCGTGTGCCCGCGCGCGACGCCGTTGCCGCTCGCACGGTGCGGCTCGCCGCCGGCCAGGCCGTCGACCGAGACGACCTCGTCGAATCGCTGGTTGCGGCGGGCTACACGCGGATGCCCCTCGTCGAGGACCGCGGCGAGATCGCCGTGCGGGGCGGAATCGTCGACGTCTTCCCACCCCAGCGAGAGAGGCCGGTCCGCATCGAGCTGCTCGCCGACGAGATCGAGTCGATCCGCGAGTTCGATCCAGCGAGCCAGCGGTCGCAGGCAACCCTCGAGAGCGTCGCCTTCGCGCCTCCGCGCGAGCTGCTCCTCGATCGCAACCGCGTGATCGAACGCTCCGACGAGATCCGCGAGCTCGCGCAGTCGCAGCAGGTGCCACCACGTCAGGTCGACGAACTGATCGACTCGCTGCTCCGTGGCTTCGCGCCTCCCGGCGCCGAGGCCCTCGCACCGTTGCTGCAGCCCGGCCTCGAATCGCTCCTCGACTATCTGCCCTCTGAAACCCTCGTCATCGTCGACGACGGCGCGGCCGGCCGCGAGAGGCTGGCTCGCTATGCCAGCGAGGCGTTCAGCGCCTACGACGCGGCGCGAGCGAGCGGACGGCTCGTGTGCGCCCCCGACGACGTGCTGCTCCCCATCGAGCCACTCATCGACGCGGTCTCGGCACGCGCCCCGGTCCTCCTCGAACGCCTCGACGTGACTGGCGATCCGGGAGAGCGGTACGCCGTCCGCGCCTACGGCCACGACGAGCTGCGAAGCGCGCTCGTCAAGGCCCGCACCAGCGACCAGGCGCTCGCGCCGCTCGCCGATCGACTCGCGGAGTGGGTCTCCGAAGGGTGGCGCGTGACGATCACCGCGGCGCTGCTCTCGAGCGCCGAACGGCTCAGGGAACTCCTCGACGGCTACGGCATCGAGGCACGCGTCGCGAACGACTCGCGACCGGTCTGGCGCTGGTCGGCTCCCGGCACCGTCGTGGTTCGCGTCGCGACGGTGTCGGAAGGTTTCGTGCTTCCCCTCGAGCGCCTCGCGGTGGTGACCGAGGAGGAGATCTTCGGCCCGCGAGACCACCGCCGCAGTACACGCCTCTCGCTGATGGAGAGCGCCGCCATCGAAGGCCTCGCGCAGCTCGCGCCGGGAGACCCGCTCGTCCACGCCGAACATGGCATCGGCATCTATCGCGGCCTGGTCCCCCTCGAGCTCGGAGGTTCGGCCGGAGAGTTCCTGCGGCTCGAGTACGAGGGAGGAGACCGCCTCTTCGTTCCGGTCCACCGTCTCAACCTCGTGCAGCGCTACGTCGGCGCCGATGGCCACGCGCCTCGCATCGATCGCCTGGGTGGGAGTACCTGGGAGAAGGCCAAGCGCTCGGTCCGGCGGTCGATCCGCGACATGGCGAAGGAGCTCCTCGCGCTGCACGCGGCGCGAGAGCTGGCCGAGGGCCACTCGTACGCGCCGCGCGACCGCCACCTGGAGGAGTTCGAGGCGACCTTCCCTCACGAGGAGACTCCCGATCAGTTGGCGGCCATCGAGGACGTCCTCGCCGACCTGCACCGGCCGAGGCCGATGGACCGCCTGGTCTGCGGCGACGTCGGCTACGGCAAGACCGAGGTCGCCGTCCGCGCCGCGTTCCGGGTCGTGATGGAAGGGCGCCAGACCGCCGTCCTGGTCCCGACGACGATCCTCGCCCAGCAGCACGAGGAGACCTTTCGCGCGCGGTTCGAGGGGTATCCCGTGAGGATCGAGTCGCTCTCGCGGTTCCGCAGCGCGAAGGAGGCGAAGGCGGTCCTCGAGGGGCTCGAAGCCGGGACGGTCGACGTCGTAGTCGGCACGCACCGGTTGCTGCAGCGCGCGGTCCGGTTCCGTGACCTCGGGCTGCTCGTGATCGACGAGGAGCACCGCTTCGGCGTCGCCCACAAGGAGAAGCTCAAGCAGATCAAGAAGACCGTCGACGTCCTCACCCTCACCGCGACACCGATTCCGCGAACGCTCCAGATGGCCTTCACGGGGATCCGCGATCTTTCGGTGATCCAGACTCCCCCGGCGGATCGCCTCTCGATCCGGACCCAGGTGTGCCGCTTCTCCGATGCGGTGATCCGTGAGGCGATCTTGCGCGAGGTTCGGCGGGGCGGGCAGGTCTTCTTCGTCCACAACCGGGTGCAGAGCATCGACGCCATGGCCGAGCACCTCCAGCGCGTCGTCCCGGAAGTGAAGATCCTGGTGGCCCACGGCCAGATGAAGGAGAACGACCTCGAGAAGCGGATGCTCGCGTTCATGCACGGCGAGGCCGACGTTCTCCTGTGTACGACCATCATCGAGAGCGGCCTCGACATTCCCCGGGCCAATACGATGCTCGTGAATCGCGCCGATACCCTCGGCCTGGCACAGCTCTACCAACTCCGGGGCCGCGTCGGCCGCAGTACGCACCGAGCCTACGCCTACCTGCTGGTCCGGAGCGAAGCAGGCCTCACCGCCGACGCCGAGCGCCGCCTGCAGGCGATCCAGGATCTGGCCGAGCTCGGGAGCGGCTTTCGCCTGGCGAGCATGGACCTCGAGATCCGCGGTGCAGGGAATCTTCTCGGCGCCGAGCAAAGCGGGAATCTCGCGGCTCTCGGCTACGACGCGTACATGGAGATGCTCGAAGAGGCGGTCGCCGAGCTACGCGGGCAGCCTCGCGAGACCGAGGTCGACCCGGAGATCCGGCTGCCGGTAACGGCGCGGCTCCCCGAGGCGTTCGTTCCCGACGTGAGCCAGCGGCTCGTTCTCTACAAGCGGCTCGCATCGAGCCGTGATGACGCCGACGTGGGCCGCATCCGCGACGAGATCCTCGACCGCTACGGTCACCTTCCGGCCGAGGCCGAGAACCTGCTGCACGTGATCCGGCTCAAGATCCTCGCCCGCCGTCTCGGTGTAGCGTCGGTCGAGATCGCCAAGGGACACCTCGTACTCGTCGCCGGGCCTGCCGCACGCATCGATCCGCACAGGCTCGTCGGCCGGGTGCTGCAGCAGGGCGGCGGGATCCGCGTGACTCCCGACCATCGGATCCTCGCGCCGGCGCCCCGGGGAGGCGATCCGGGCGTTCTCTTCGACGCCGCGCGGCGTCTCCTGGAGAGTCTCGGCGACGGCGCACCCACGCCGGAGGAGCCCGCCCACCGCGCCTGACGGCGCGCACCCTGGGCTCGCCGCGGGTCCTGGGCGAGACTCCTCGACAGCGGCCCGGGCACGGTGTCCGGCCCGTCGGGAATCCGATCAGCGGGGTTCCGACTCGATGCCCACCGAGAAGTCGCCGCGGCGCCGGCGAACCGCCGACGAAGCGCGGCGGATGATCCTCGACGCCGCGGAGGCGCGCTTCCTCGCGGAAGGCCCCGCGGCGCTGCGGCTGCAGGAACTCGCCGGGGAGCTCGGCGTCTCGCATCCGACCATCCTCCACCACTTCGGGAGCCGCGAGGGGCTGGTCCGCGCGGTCGCGGCGCGAAGCCTCGGAGCCCTGCAAGCGGACCTGGTGGCTGCGCTCGGCGAGGGCGACCTCCCGAAACGCGACGTCGCCGCACTGGTGGAGCAGATCTTCTCGGCACTGGGCGAGCACGGCCAAGCGCGGATGCTCGCGTGGCTCGCGCTATCCACCGAGGGTCGCGCCATGGCCGGCGAGGCGGGGCCCTTCCTGCGCGTACTGTCCGTCATGGTCCACACGCGCCGGATGGAAGCATGGACGGGCCCCGAACCGGGCCCGTCGTTCGAGGACTCGCGCTTCGTCGTGATGCTCGCCGTAACGGCGCTCGTCGGAGACGCGCTCCTCGGCCAGGCCATCCGGGCGAGCGGCGGATTCGGCGACGACCCGGACAGCGGGCGGCGCTTCCACAAGTGGCTGGCCGCCCTCGTGGTGCGCCACCTCGAGGGCGGCTAGCGCGCCGGGTGCTCGGGCACCGGACGCCCCCCGAGCCACGCCTCGAGCATCGCGTTCACGCTCTCGGGGGCCTCCTGCTGTACCCAGTGGGAGACGCCCGGCAGGTATCGAAGCGTGAGGTCGCGGACGTACGCGTCGGTGCCGAAGGTGGTCTCCTTCGAAAGCGCGACATCCTCCTCGCCCCACAGCATGAGGGTGGGCGTCTCGATCACCGGAAATCCGAGCTTCTGCTGCCTCATGCCCCCGCCGCCGCGGACCATCGCACGGTAGTAGTTGAGCATCGCAGTCGTGGCCCCGGGAGTCGCCGCCGGCCGGCGGAACACCTCGAGAACGTCGTCGGGAAATCGCTTCCGGTCGCAGGAGGAGCCCAGGATCGCCTTTCCGATCGCCTCGCCGCCACGAGCCGCGAGCAGCGCGTCCGGCAGCCAGGGGATCTGGAAGAAGAACACGTACCACGACTTGCGAAGCTGCCGCAGCGTCCGGAACTCGCGCGCCATCGGCCCAGGGTGGGGGACATTCATGATGACGAGGCGCGAGAGGGGACGAAGCCTTCGCATGGCGAAGAGCCATGCGATCACCGCGCCCCAGTCGTGGGCGAGGATCATCGTCTCGCGCGCGCCGGATGCGTCGATGAGATTGGCCACGTCCTCCATCAGCACCTCGATGGCGTAGTCCTCCATGCGAGCGGGGCGATCGCTCTCGCCGTAGCCACGAAGGTCCGGTGCCCACGCGCGCCAGCCGAGCCGCGCGAGGAGCGGGAGCTGATGACGCCACGAGAACCAGTTCTCGGGAAAGCCGTGCAGGCAGAGGGCGAGCCGGTCGCCTTCGCCGCAGCTCGCTACGTGGAAGTGGAGATTCCCGGCCCGGATTCGCTCGTGTCGGATCTGCTCGGATCCCGCGGCCATGACGTTCCTCCTGGAATGGCCCGTGACACTGCGCTTGCCGCAGGGGCCCGTCAAGCGCGATCTCTGCGCGGCCGGCGGGCCGTCTCCGGCACGCGGCGCCGCCTCGTCCGCTTCGAGCGAGGCGTTCCGGTGATCAGCCGGCCAGCGAGAGCCAGCTCGCGCCAACGAGCGCGCCGACCCAGCCCGCGAGCAGGCATGCGGCCGCATCGCCGCCCGGCCACGCTGCCCGCGAGCCCGGCGGCGCGAGCCCCGACGCGAAGAGCGCCGAGAGCGCCGGGAGGAGCGCAAGCAGGTACGGTGCGCGGGCCTGGGTGACCAGCGGAAGCTCGAGGGTCATGGTGAGCATCGCGAAGGCGAGGGCCCAGACCGCCGTGAGGAGGAACGAGAGCGCGGCGCGCTCGCCCGGATCGGGGCTTCGCAGCGCCCGCAACAGCGCCCGAACGGCTCCCACCGCCAGGGCCGCGGTGGCGGGAACCGCCAACAGGACGACGGCGGCCATGAGCTCGTAGTCGAAGACCGCGGGCTGGAGCAGCACGTCGGCCCGCCCGCCCAGGTAGCCATCGGCCCAGAACGTCGAATAGAGCGAGTCCCAGAACGAGCGGAATCCCGAGAAGAACGGGTAGTCGAGACTCGCGCCGAAGCCCAGGTAATAGGCGGTGGTGTGGAAGCCCGGCTGCTGCCACCACGCCATGGCCTCGCCCGGAAGGCTTCCCCAGTTGGCGACGATCGGACGGCCGAAATGGAGGAGGTTCCGTACGTACCATCCACCGCACACTGCGGCAGCGGCTGCGGCGAGCGCGAAGATGCGGCCCACTGCGCTCGCCGCCGACGATCGCTCGACGATCCACATCTTCCAGAAAAGGAAGAACGCCGCCACCGGGAGGATCGCGAGCGCCGTGAACTTCGTCAGCAGCGCGACCCCGAAGACGGCGCCGATGCGGAGCACCTCGGACGGCGCCGCGCGATCGGCTCGCAGCGCACGCACCGTCCAGACGAGGGCGAGCCCCGCGAGCGCTGCCTGGGGCGCCTCGTTGGAGGGGTAGACCGCCATGATCAGGCCCACCGGAGCGGCAGAAGCGAACGCAGTGGCAAGTAGGGAGAAGCGTACGTCGCCAGGCCGAAGGATGCGCGAAAGAGCCCAGGCCTCGGCAATGAGGGCGAGGCCCGACACGAACGGGAGCACCCGGAGCGCGCTTCGCGGATCGGCCGCAGGAAGGAGCGCGGCGAAGGTGTCCGCCAGCAGGGCCGAGACGATGAAGTAGAGCGGCGGGTGGTACATGGACCACCCGTCCGTCGCGAGCGGAAGCGCGTGGCGCGTTCGCACGAACTCGACGTACGCGAGATGGTTGCCGAGGTCGAAGCCGAAGCCGCTCTCGACCGGGACTCGCGCATAGACCGCGAGTACGGAGGCCGCGAAGCCCGCGAGGCCCCCGGCCAAGGCGAGGCGAGGGAGTGCTGCTCGGAGCCGCGGCCCCGCGAGACGGCGCCAGGCGAGGCAACCCACCGCGGACGCGGCGAACAGTCCTGCCAGAAGACGGGCCCGTGCCCGCAGGCTGCGCAGCGTCTGGGGGCCGCCCGCAGCGGACGGGTGCGGGCGAGTATCCGACGCGACGGCGGCGGCGATGACGGGAAGCCCTGCGCGCTGCGCCGTCCAGCTCGTGTCGCTGACGACGGGTGGCTCGATCCCACCCAGCCACACGGCGAGCAGCGGGGGACCCAGTGGATTGCGAACGGCCACCTGGAGCTCGTTCTCTCCTTCGACGAGGAGCTTCGTCACGTCCTCCCGGCGTTCGCGCTTCCAGTCACCGGAGGCGAGCTGCAGCCCGTCCACGATCGTTCCGTTGATCCGCACCTCGGCGTCGCGCAGGGCCCGGATGCGGAGCACCACCGGCACTCCGGCAGGCCTCGCCTGGAAGCGCCGCCGGAACGTGGTCTCCGGAACCTCCCGCCGGCCCCACTGCTGGAGCTGCGCCGTCACGGGCGCTGGCGCCGTGATCCACGGCCCGTTCGGGCCTTGGTCGATCCAGAGGACGGCCGGCGAGCGCTCGCAGCGCTGCCAAAGGAAGAGCAGCGGCGCGAGGAGCACCAGCACCATTCCGGCCTTCTGGATGCGATTCTGGACGCGACCCCGGACCACCCGCATCCTGCCCTTTCGCTGCGTTCTCTCCAAGACCCGACCCCGGAGCGGCGGGGCCCGCCGCGGCGTCCCTTCCCGCGTGGGGCCCGCAGGCCCCGCACGGTATCATGCCCCCGCTGGCGCCCGGACCGTGGGTGGCAGCGCCCGAGGAGATTCTCATGCGCCGCGGACTGCTGATCGGCTCTCTTGCGCTGCTCCTGCCCTCCGCGGGAGCGGCCGGCGACATCGTCGATGGCATCGCCGCCCAGGTGGGCAGCGAGATCGTGCTCGTTTCCGAGGTCACCCAGTACACGGACCCGGTCGAGAAGGAGATCCGCCAGGCCGGCGCCTCCGACGACGACGTGATGCGGATGAAGTCGGAGGTGCTCGAGCGGCTCATCGAGCGCAAGCTCATCGATCAGGTCGTCAAGAAGGCCGAGCTCGAAGCCACCGAGGTCGAGATCGACCAGACCATCGCCGCCATCGCCAAGGAGAACGGCATCTCGCTCGAGAGGCTCCAGGAGAGCGTCGAGGCGAGTGGAATGCCGATGCCGGTCTACCGCGAGAAGATCCGCGGCGAGATCCAGCATGCGAAGGTCATGAACGGAATGGTGCGCTCCAGGATCCGGGTCGAGGAGGACGAGCTCCGGAAGCTCTACGCGAACCGCTTCGCGAACGCTCCGGAAGGCGGCGCCGAGTACCACCTGCGACACATCCTCCTCCCCTTCGTGAGCGAGAAGGCCGACCGCAAGGCCTCGGTCTGCGGGCAGGCGAAGCAGGCGCTCGCGACCATCCGTGGCGGTGAGTCCTTCGAGAGCGTCGCATCGAGAATCTCCGCGGTGAACCCCGACCGTGGCGGCGACGTCGGGTGGATACACGAAAAGGCCCTCAACGCCTGGATGGTCCCCGTCGTCCGATCGCTGGGCGAAGGGGAGACGAGCGACGTCGTCGAGAGCTCCTTTGGATGCAATCTCGTCCAAGTAGTCGAGAAGCGCGCCTTCCAGAAGAGGAGCTACGAAGAGATTCGCGAGCAGCTCTATGACGAGGTCTTCCGCGAGCGGATGGATGTCGAGTACGGACGCTGGATGGACAAGCTCCGCACCCAGGCATTCATCGAGCGCAAGGGAGCCTTCTCCACGGCGCAGCGCACTTCGACGCTGCCGGCGGTGAGCGGAGCCGGCGCGGACGGCCCGACGGCGAGGTAGTGCACGAACCGCTGGCGGAGGCACCTGCAGGCCCGACGCACGTCGTCGTCCGGGGCGCCCGCGAGCACAACCTGCGCGGGATCGACGTCTCGATACCGCGCGACCGGCTCGTCGTGATCACGGGCCTGTCCGGATCGGGAAAGTCGTCCCTCGCGTTCGACACGGTCTACGCCGAAGGTCAGCGCCGCTACGTCGAGTCGCTCTCCGCCTACGCGCGGCAGTTCCTCGACCAGATGCGAAAGCCGGAGGTCGAATCGATCGACGGGCTCTCACCCGCCATCTCGATCGAGCAGCGGTCGATCGGCAAGAGCCCACGCTCGACCGTGGGGACCGTCACCGAGGTCTACGACCATCTGCGCCTGCTCTGGGCGCGCGTGGGCCGTCCCCACTGCTGGTCGTGCGGCAGACCGATCACGCGGCAGAGCGTCGAGCAGATGGCCGAGCGGATCCTCGGCCTCGGCGAGGGCGCACAGGTCGAGGTGCTGGCGCCGGTCGTCCGCGGGCGAAAGGGGACCTACCGCAAGGAGATCGACACCTTCCGCCGCCAGGGGTTCGTTCGTGCGCGGATCGACGGCGAAGTGCGCGACCTGTCGAGGGCGATCGCCCTCGACCGCCAGAAGACCCACGAGATCCACCTCGTGGTCGATCGCATCCGGGTGAAGGAGAGCGCCCGGGCGAGGATCGCGGGCTCTCTCGAGACGGCGCTCCGACTCGGCGGCGGCCTCGTCGAGATCGACCCCGGAGATGGAGGAAGCCGCTGGCTGCTCTCGGAAAAGAACGCCTGCATGGACTGCGGCGTATCGTTTCCCGAGATCGCACCGCGGACGTTCTCGTTCAACAGCCCCCACGGCGCCTGTCCCCGGTGCAAGGGCCTCGGCGTCGCCGGCGCGAGCGACGAAGAGACGCCGGTGGACTCGGCGAGTGACGGGTCTGCTGCCGAGCCGTGCGAGGCGTGCGGAGGCGCCCGGCTCGGCCCGGTGGCAAGGAGCGTCCGGCTGGGCGGACTCGGCATCCACGAGCTGGCCGCACGGCCGATCGGCGACGCGCGACCGTTCCTGGAATCGCTCGCACTCGACCCGTCCGAGCGGCTGGTTGCCGACCGCGTCGTCGCCGAGATCCTCGAGCGCCTGCGCTTCCTCGAAGAGGTCGGTGTCGCATATCTCACCCTCGACCGTCCGAGCGCGTCACTCTCGGGCGGCGAGGCCCAGCGGATCCGGCTCGCCACCCAGGTCGGCGCGAGCCTCATGGGCGTACTCTACATCCTCGACGAGCCGTCCATCGGGCTCCATCCGCGCGACAACGACCGCCTGCTGCGAAGCCTGCTCCGCCTGCGCGATTCGGGGAACTCGGTGGTCGTCGTCGAGCACGACGAGGCCACTATCCGCCGCGCCGACTGGGTGATCGACATGGGGCCGGGCGCCGGAATCCACGGCGGCGAGATCGTCGCCGAGGGTACGCCGCACGAAGTCGAGGCGAACCCGCGGTCGCTGACCGGCGCGTACCTCCGAGGCGAGCGGGGCATCCGTACTCCGCAGCGCCGCCGGCCCGACCCGGCGGGCTGGCTCGTCATGACCGGCTGCCGCGAGCACAACCTCCAAGGCGTCACCTTCCGGGTTCCCCTCGGTCTGCTGACCGTCGTGACCGGGGTCTCGGGATCGGGAAAGTCATCGCTGGTGAACGACATCCTCCACCGCGCCCTCGCCCGGCGGCTTCACCGGGCGACGCAGCTTCCTGGGCGCTTCGACGAGATCCGCGGGGCCGAGCATCTCGAAAAGGTCGTCGACGTCAGCCAGGCGCCGATCGGCCGGACACCGCGGAGCAATCCCGCCACCTACACCGGGATCTTCGACGACATCCGGGCGCTCTTCTCGCGGGCTCCCGAGGCGCGCATGCGCGGCTACGGCCCCGGGCGCTTTTCCTTCAACGTGAAGGGCGGCCGCTGCGAGTCGTGCGCCGGAGACGGGATGATCCGGGTCGAGATGAGCTTCCTTCCCGATCTCTTCGTCACCTGCGAAGTCTGCGGCGGGCGCCGCTACAACCGCGAGACCCTCGAGATCACCTACAAGGGCAAGAGCATCGCCGCGGTACTCGGCATGTCGGTGGAGGAGGCGCTGTCGTTCTTCGAGAACGTCCCCCCGATCCGGCGAATCCTGCAGACGCTCCACGACGTGGGGCTCGACTACCTGCAAATCGGACAGCCGGCCACGACGCTCTCGGGCGGGGAAGCGCAGCGCATCAAGCTCGCTCGCGAGCTGTCGCGGCGCGCCGCCGGCAAGACCCTCTACCTGCTCGACGAGCCGACGACGGGCCTCCACTTTGCCGACGTCGAGAAGTTGCTGGAGCTCCTTCAGCGCCTCGTCGATCTCGGCAACACGGTGGTCGTGATCGAGCACCACCTCGACGTCATCAAGAGCGCCGACTTCATCGTCGACCTCGGCCCCGAAGCCGGCGCCGCTGGCGGCGAGATCGTCGCCGAGGGCACCCCCGAGGAGGTCTCGCGCGTCACTTCGAGCCACACCGGACGCGCGCTCGCGCAGGTGCTCGGCTGATGCGCCCGGGTGTGCGGTCCTCTACGCGGAAGTGGAACTGGAAGCACTTGCCATCCTCTGCTTCGACTTGTATCAGCTGTGGACGGTCCTGATCGCAAATCTCGGGCCAGCGTCGGATGGAGACCGTATCGCCGACACGCCAGCTGAAGGACGCGGACGAGCCCAGCGCGCGTGTACCCTTCACCCTGATGCGGTGCGAGTGCGTAGTACCCGAGGTAGCCAGAACAGAATCCACCGCGGACGATCTCGTTGATGTTGATGACGCCAGCCAGAACACCCGCTTCCGTACACACCAGATGGCCGATGTGGGTCGGCCTCCGAACGCGTTGCACGAACGCTCGGTACTGCGCGACCGTGGCGGGCGGATACGCCCAGTGGCCGTGGAACGAGCGGCTCGCGCGCACAGCCTGGATGAACGCACTTGCCCGTCGCATCGACAATGCCTCGATCCGAACACGAACGACCGAGGCTCTCGCCGACATCCGTCTCCGACAACGCCGGGGCACTCCAGAGCCTCCGGCAAACCAGGCCGATTCACCCCGGCAAGTTCGTGACGATCACGGCGGACAACGGGACGGAGTTCCACTCGTACCGAAAGATCGAGCGGGCAACTGACGTCACGTTCTACTTCGCCACCCCGCACCACGCCTGGGAGCGCGGGACGAGCGAACCAATGGGACTGCAACCGGATTGCCAAGAAGCTGATCACGCGGCCGCGCAAGACGTACGACTACGACACCCCGGAAGGCGCTTCCATGTCGCCTAGCGGGCGTTGCACTTCAAACGTGAAGCTAAGCCGCCCCTTGATAGTAACGCTTGCCGTTATTATCGCAGGACGATAGCTTGATGGCATGATCCGCAGCTTTCGGGACTCTCTCGCGAGGCGGGTCTTCGAACGTCAGAGGGTTGCCCGGTTGGGACCGGAAGTTCAGCGTCAAGCGCACCGGAAGCTTCTCGTGCTGGACGCAGCCGACGCCTTGGAAGACCTGCGAAGCCCACCGGGAAACCGATTGGAGCGGCTCCGACATGACCGGGCCGGACAGCACAGCATTCGTATCAACGACCAATGGCGGGTCTGCTTCGTCTGGCGCTCCGATGGAGCACATGACGTCGAGATCTGCGATTACCACTAGGAGAGAAGCCATGCCGCGCCGAGCACATCCGCCCATTCACCCGGGAGAGATCCTGGAGAAGGAGTTCTTGGAGCCGCTTGAACTGAGCCAGTACCGGTTGGCGAAGGAGATCAACGTTCCTGCAAGGCGGATCAACGAGATTGTCCACGGCACCCGGGCGATCTCGGCGGACACGGCGCTCCGCCTTGCCCGCTACTTCGGAACCACCGACGAGTTCTGGCTGAACCTGCAGATGCGCTACGACCTCGAGATCGAACGCGATCGTCTTGGCCCGCGCCTCCGCAAGGAGGTCGCCGTCCTCAAGCGCGCCAGCTGAGCACCTTCCGGGCGGGCTAACGGCTCGGGCTTCAGCTGCCGCCCGCCCGCGAACCCGTCCAGTGTCGACCGGCTGCCGCCCGCGCGTCAAGCACAAACCGGGCGGTAGCCGGCCACCAGTCAGCGCGTATCACCGATGCAGCGGGCGGGCAGCTGCAAGCCCTTGTTGGACAGCGTGCCCGCGCCACGCAGATCAGTTCTTGTACTGCTCGAAGAACGGCGCGTCGAGCTCGTACGTGATCTTCTGCTTGAGTCCGAGTTCGAGGGACTCGAACATCTCAAGGAGCTTCTCACCATCAACGATCTCTATCGGAGGCACACCGTCGCGGAGGGCTTCCTTCTTGGCGTCCGCCGTGAATGTGCCCGTCGTCAGGATGATGCCCTTGTCTGCACGCCCTTGCATCGCGCCCCGGAAATCGCGCACCTGCGAGGGCGATACCGAGCCGGAGTACCGCTTGCACTGGAAGACAACCTTGAAGCTCACCAGTGGGTTCACCTGGAGGACGCCGATTCCGTCGATTCCGCCGTCGCCGGACCGACCCGTGATCGCGACATGCTCGAACCCAGACTCGCGGAGCAGACGCTGGCAGAGGCGCTCGAATCCGGGGGCCGGGAGAGACCGAATGAGGTGCAGTAGCTGCTGGCGCCAATTGGAGCTGCCAGCCTCCTCGGTTTGCTCGGGGGACGCCTCGCCGGACTCGATGGTCTCGGTGGATGGTTCTCCCGCACTATCATCCTGTGCACCGCCGAATTCCGCATGGACACCCTTGAACAGCTGGAGAGCCTCTGAATGGTTCATCTCCGGCGCGGCAAGCCCCTTCTCTGTGAGGGTCCATACACCGCGTTTGGAGGCGTCGATGTAGCCGGCCTTCGCGAGGTAGAAGCGCGCCCATGCCACCTGGTTGTCATAGCGGTTGTTGCCACCCGAGGACTGCTCATCGAGGACCTTGCCGTCCAACGCAAGAATCTCGGCGACGATCTCTCGGACCTCGGCAGGACGCCCGGAGCCGCCGAGTCGCTTGAGTGCGGTCAGGACCGGCCCGATGTAGCGCACGAAGTTCGGGCCGCTGAGTGCCTTCGCGTCCACTGCGCCACTACCTCCTGCACGCTGTCCAACGGCTTGGCAATGAGCTGCCGGCCGCCGCGTGCCCCGAAGTGTCGACCGCCGGGTGTCTCACGTACGTTGGCGCGGAGGGCCGGCGACCACCCACCTCCGCACGCCACCGATCGCGGCCGGTCAGCTCCATTGCCTTGTTGGACAGCGCGCTACCCGCGCAGGAGCTCCGAAAACTTCTCGATCGAAATGCCCGCCTCGCGGATCAATGCCCGCAGCGTACCCTTCGCGACTTCGCGGTGATCGGGGACCGTGAGCCTGCGAAACGGAGGCTCGCGATGCCGCAAGATGATGTGACTGCCCCTCTGACGGTCGATCTCGTACCCGAGCTTGCGGAACGCGACTACGGCCGCTCGCCCGGATACCCGCGGCAGCAGACTCACACCGCGACGTCGATCACTTCTTCGTGGATGGAGGGCGGAATCGGTTCGCCCCGCTCGCGAAGACTTTCGAGATACCCCTCGATCGCCTCGCGCACATTCGAGAGCGCCTCTGAGCGGGTCGCACCTTGTGACACACAGCCCGGAAGAGACGGCACCGTCGCCACGAACACGCCGTCCTCGTCAGCGTCGATAACGATACGAAACTTCACAGGATGTTCCTCCCAAAAGCCGGCACGATAGTACCCCCGACCGACCCGGATGCCGCGCCGCGCCTCTCCCCCTCTGCTTCCTCGCGCTGTCCAACGGCTCGGCAATGAGCTGCGGCCGCCGCATGCCCCGAAGTGTCGACCGACGGCCGCCGCCGTGTCAACCACCCAGGCGCGGCGGCCGGCGGCCTCCCAGCTCCGCATGCCACCGATTGCGGCCGGCCAGCTCCATTGCCTTGTTAGGCCGCACCTTTCTGCACCGCTGCCATGTATGCGCGAAGGACCGCGTTCATCCGCGACTGGTAGCGGGGACCCTGGGCCTTGAACCACTTCAGGACATCGGGATCTATCCGCAGCGAGATCGGCTGCTTCGGCGCTGGATGCACAAGCATCGCCTTCGCGAAGAAACCTTCAGGAAGGTCGGCGAGCTCGGGCGGCGAAGTCCGCTGGATGGACCTTTCGGTCACCTTTCGGAGACGTGCAAGGTCCGCTCGTCCTCGGCGAGGCTTCTCACTCCTGGGCGACGGCTTTGAAGAACTCTTGGCGCTCATGGCGGCTACTCAACCGGGCGGAGATAATTCGACGAATCGAAACGCCGGCCTCGGCCCGATCTGTATAGACAACGGTGACTGCTATGCCATGACCCATGCCAATGGCAACGACTCGCCTCTCACCGTAATCCCGGCGCTCGTCTTCGCGCTCGAGCGTGGGGCCGTCGAAGATCAGAGAAGCGAACTCGAAGTCGAAGCCGCGGACCCGAAGGTTCTCGGCACTCTTCCGGCGATCCCAGTCGAAGCGCACACCGGAGCATACAGGCGTATATACGCGTCCGCAACGCTGACCGTGAGCCGCCAGTGCGGCCTAACGGCTTGGCACTGAGCTGCCGGCCGCCGGATGCCCCGCAGTCTCGACCGCCGGACGCCGCCGTGTCAACCACCCGGCGCGGCGGCCGGCGGCCACCCGCCTGCGCACGCCACCGACTGCGGCCGGCCAGCTCCATTGCCGTGTTGGGCGGCGTGCTTCCCGCCACTTGATGCGGCGGAAGTGGCCCACTGAAGGAGCCACCTGTCATATACTGGGCAGTGTAAGCCTTAAGCGGAAGGACATTCATATGGGATTCGTGCGGGGTGTCTCCAAGTTCTTCGCAGAGGGAAGCAGTCGCAGCTCTCCATCGAGGTCGCCGTGTCGGCTCGACGAGCTTGAACTGGTTCGCAGCCCGCAATGAGAGCAACTCCTGCGGGAGTACTGGACCTAAGGTGCAGCGGCGATATCCACGCGTCCCGCTGAGTCGCCGTCGATATGTACCACGTCGCTCGATTGACTCGAGTCGCAGCGTCGTAGTTGTTCGGTCGCCTCTACTGTGAGTTCCCCGTACGAAGGCGAGGAGATGCGGATAACCGGGTACCGCTCTCCGAGCGTCGCGAAGGGACCCCAGCGCGGGATTGAAGACGTCGAACGCGAGAACACCTCCCTCGAGGAGGTGTCGCCGCGCAGACGAGAACAGCGCCGCGAAGTCGGCTGTAGTGCTGAGGTGAAGAAGCGAGTTTCGCGCGACAAATGTCAACGCGAACCGCTCCCCCAAGTCGAACTTTCTCATGTCGCTCTCAACGAGGTCGACCGTGCACACCTGCTGCAGCCGCTCGCCGGCGCGCTCCCCGGAGCATCTGGCGAGAGTTGTCGATCCCGACGGCTCGTCGCCCGTTGCATGCGATCGGCACGATCAGCTGTCCGCTGCCGCACGCAAGTTCAAGGACTGGACCAGCCTGCAGCGTTGCCAGCTGGCCGTAGAACTCCAGGTGGTCCCGCGAAGGCGGAAGGACCTCGTCGTAGAGCTCAGGATTCTCGTAGAGCATGTGACTCGGATTGTCCGTCCGTCCAACAGGTCTTCTACCGCCCACCGGCGCTCCCAGTGTGCGCTGGGGAGAGGCTGCGATGCAAGGCGGAATCCTGGGGTGATGGCCGATGGCGGCAGCCTATTCGCCCGGACGGAGGTGGATAGGCTGCGGGGCTAGGCGACCTTTGCGCGGGGTAGTGGAGGGGATTAGGCTGCGCGTGGGTCCCGTGTTCGATCGATCTCGCTCCGGGCTGGGAGTGATGCTCGCGCCCTCCGCCTTCAGCGGCGCCGGACTCGCGCGTCAGGCAATGCGTTCCACGTCGACCCGAACTGCGCGGTCGGCCGGGATCGGCTGCCAGGAGAAGACGCGGTACTGGAGGTGTCCGTAGCCGCCGACGAGGCCGAGGGGCTTTATGTGCCCGGCCTCGAGGTCGGATTGGCTCCGCCAGTTCTCGTGCATGTACGGCTCGAAGCCGTTGTAGAGGATCAGCTGCCCTGGGCGGCACGAGGGGGTCACCTTCGCGGCGAGCCGGCAGTCGCCGTCGTTGCTCACGAGCCGGACGCGGTCGCCGTTGGCGATGCCGAGATCGGCCGCGTCGCGGTCGTTGATGAAGACGAAGGGCTCGCCCCGGTGGGTATTGAGGATCACGTTGTTGGTCATGTTCATCGAGTGGATGCTCCAGCGGTTGTGTCCGCTGGTCAGCTGGAAGCGCCGGCCCTTGCCGCCGTGATTCGGCGGCTCCTTGTGGGTCGGAAGCTCCTCGCCGGCCTCGAGGAACCACTCATGATCGATGTAGTACTGGGCACGGCGAACGAGGGTGTCGTAGGGAACCTTGTCCTCGGTGTGCCAGCGCATGGGGTTGTGCACCTCATCGGGCTGGAGCGTCGATGCCTGGGAGACGCCGTGGCCGACCATCCCCCACCCGGTGAAGCGCACCTGTCCCTTCTGGCGAAGCGTCTCGAGAGTGGTCCCCTTCGGCAGGATTCCGTAGACCGACATGTCGCGGACGTTCTCGTCGAAGCGCTTCTCCTCGTCGCGGACGGCGCCTCCGAGGGTGGCTCGCTGGACGAGGTTCTCGAGGCTCCGTACGTTGCCCTTGCCATCCTTGAACTCGCGGAGCCCACGGGCCTTCGCCCGCTGCTCGATCTTCTCGATGAGGCGCAGGCCGATCTCGACGTCGGGAAGCGAGCCACCCGCTGCCGGAGTTGCCCGGTCACAGAGGACGAAGTTCAAGTGGTGCACCGACGGCATGCTGTTGCCGAGCTTCTCGTAGTGCTGCGCCGCGGGCAGGATGTAGTCCGAGTAGAGCCCGGTGGTCGTGATCCGGTAGTCGACCGAGACGATCAACTTCAGCTTCGGCCAGAGCGTCTTCAGCAGCAGATTCTGGCCGCCCCGCTGGCGCCGGAGCATGTTGCCGCCGGCCTCGAACAGGACGCGGGGCTCGATCTTCTCGTACGCCTTGGCGTAGCTCGGATCCCACCAGCCCTTCTCGACGGCTTCGCGAAGGTACTCGCCGAAGCTGCGCCGGAAGCTCGGGTCGTGGTTCTCGGGATCGTCCCAGCGCTCCTTGTAGCCATACTGGTGATACCAGAGGAACGCAGGCGGCATGGTGTTGCCGAGGCCACCGATCTCGACCGCCCGCTCGGCAACGCGGTTCTGGATCATTTCGGCCGTCATCGAGGGATCCGCCGCAGAGGCCATCCGGCGCATCGCGATCATTCCGGAGATGAGCTTCTGCGCCTCCGCCTGGCCCGGGCCTTCCTTGCGGTGCATGAGCGCGTTGCCGTCGAGGCCCATCACGGCCCACGAGCGCGTTCCCGTCCCCTTCTTGCCCCAGTTGCCGGTGAGGCCCAGGAGGAGCGCCATGGCGCGTTCCATGAGGTCACCGTGGTAGTACTTGCCCGAGTTCCAGCCGATGAAGATCTTGGTCTTCCGGGTCGCGACCTTCCGCGCGAGCTTCCGGATGTTGTCGGGATGGATCTCGCAGACGGCGCCTGCCTTCTCGGGCGTGTAGTGCTCGAGGTGGCGCCGCAGCCGGACGAAGACCGGCTCGACCACCGCGCGGGTGCCGTCGGCAAGGGTCACTTCGAAGGCTCCCTCGAGAGCGGGGTCGATTCCGGCGGTGGCGAGCGTGTGCCGCGGCGCCGGGGCGAGGGTGTTCGTGAGGGTGTCCCACCAGAAGAACTGGTCTTCGCGGTCGCCCGGCTGGACGTCCGGGCCGCGCAGGAAGCGCCCCGTGTCCTTCCGCACCAGGAGCGGAAGGTCGGTCTGCTCCTGGACGAAGCGCTTCTGGTACAGGCCGGCGTCGATGATGACCTTGCACATGGCAAGTGCGAACGCGGCGTCGGTGCCGATGCGGATCGGCTGATGGTAGTCGGCGTGGACCGCGGAGGGGCTGTAGTCGGGCGCGATCGTCACCACCTCGCCGCCGTTGTAACGGGACTCGGCGACGTAGTGGTACCACTGGATGTTCGTGTAGACGGGATTCGCATGCCAGATGAGCGTCAGGTCTGCAAGGAACCAGTCGTCCATGCTCGACGTGGGGTTGAAGACGCCCCAGGTGAGGTGCCACCCGGGGCTGAAGTCCTGGAACTCCGCGTTGCCATCAGTGGTCGGCGTTCCGAGCAGGGTTGCGAAGTAGCGCGCCGACATCGCGCCCACTTCGGGCGTGAGCAGCGTGATCACCGACTCGGGGCCTTGTTCTTGGATCGCGTCGAGCATCCCGTCGGCGATGTCGGTGAGCGCCGTGTCCCACGAGACGGGCTCGAACTTGCCTTCTCCGCGCTCGCCGACCCGCCGAAGCGGCTCGGTCACACGGTCGGGCGAGTAGTGGCAGTGGCTCCAGCACGCGCCCTTCTGGCAGCCCATGGGATTCATGTCGGGGATTCCCGGCTCGACCGGCGCGTGCAGGGTGGCCTGCTCCTCACGGACGATCTTTCCGTCCTTCACGAACACGTGCCAGGCGCAGCCGCCGGGGTAGCAGTCGACCGAGTGGCTGCCGAAGGTGACGCGGTCCCACGTCCAGCGCTGGCGGTAGCGGTCGGCCCATGCGCCCTCGGTGCGGCCGGCTTCCTGTCGCGCTCCGGCTCGTGTTCCGCTCGGCGTTCCCGTCATGCGCCCGCCTCCCGCCGGCGCCGCCGGCCATCGAGAGTATTTACTCTAATCGGTCGAGCTTGTACGCTCGGGGCATGGCGTTGTCAAGACATTTCGACGATCCGCAACGGGCCCGGTCGGGAAACCGGGACCGGATCGTCGAGGCGAGCCTCGCGCTGTTCAACGACGAGGGAGTCCGGAGGGTCACGACGAACCACATCGCGGCGCATCTTTCGATCAGCCCCGGAAATCTCTACTACCACTTCCGCAACAAGGAGGAGATCATCCGGGCGCTCTTTCCCCGGGTCGTCGATGCCGCCCGCGCGTCGCTCGCGCTTCCCGAAGATAGGAAGATCACGCCCGACAATGTCGGCACGTATCACCTCTTGGGGGCGCAGAGCCTGTGGGCCTACCGGTTCTTTTTCCGTGACCGAGCGGAGCTTCTCGCGAGCGATCCGGTGCTCTCGCGCGAGTATCGCGTCCTGCACGCGTGGCTGACGGACCAGTTCGTTGCGCTCTTCCGGCACCTCTGCGACCAGGGCCACATGGATCTGCGCGGATTCGAGGGCGACACCGAGCGGATCGCGACCAATGCGATCATCCTTTGGATGAGCTGGCTGAGCTTCGTCACGACGGCTCGGCCGCGCGCGACGATCTCCCGCCGGGACATCGCCGAGGGGGCTCTTCGGAGCTTCCTCACGTTCGCGCCGCTGCTCGACCAGCGGTTCGTTCGTGCCGTTCGCGCAGCCATCGACTCGTGGCCGGCGGGAGGCGGCGAAGCGCGCTCCCGGCCGGTCGACCGCCCGCGCCGCCTCATTCGGCCCGCGTCGTAGCAGACCCAGCCGGTAATCCGGCAGCAAGGGCGCAGGCCCAGGCGGGCCACACGGTCGTGGTAGAATCCCCGCGCATGGTGTCGCCTCACCGCCTGCTTCTCATTGCCGGGTTCGCTGTGCTGCCGCTGCTGCTGGCGCCGCGGTGCTCGCTGGCTCCCGATGCTGCGCCGCTGGCGATCGCGATTCCGCTCAGCGAGCGGGCCCGCACGTGGGAGCGCTTCGAGACCGCAGGCCAGGTGTGGGACGATTACGAGAACCCCTTCGACCCCGCCGAGGTGATGCTCACGGGCGAGTTCCGTGCGCCGGACGGCGAGGTCTTCACGACTCCCGGCTTCGCTACGCGGCCCTACGAGCGCGCGCTCGTGGACGGCTTCGAGCGACTCGCCGCGCTGGGCCCGATCTACTGGGCGGTGCGCTTTGCGCCGCCGCGGCCGGGCCCGTGGGAGTGGCGCTGGGTGGTGTCGACGCCCAGCGGCGGTACGGAGACGCAGTGGCGCGCGTTCCTGGTCGACCCCCGGCTCCTGGGCGTCACGGCTTCCTGCGTACGAGCCCGATCGACTCGCGCTATCTGCGTTTCGACGACGGGACCTCGTACGTCGCGATCGGTGAGAACACCGGCTGGTACGACGGCCGCGGCGCCGCCGCGTACGACGAGTGGTTCGCGAAGCTCGCCGCCTCGGGTGCGAACTACGCACGGATCTGGATGCCGAGCTGGGCCTTCGGCCTCGAGTGGGACGACGCTCTCGGGGATTACTCGACCCGGCTGGGTCGCGCCTGGCAGCTCGACCAGGTCCTCGACGCCGCAGAGCGTCACGGCATCTACGTCATGCTCTGCCTCCAGAATCACGGCGCCTTCTCGCTCGAGCACAACTCGGAGTGGGCGGGCAACCCCTACAACGCCGCCAACGGCGGGCCGCTGGCGCAGCCCGAAGCGGTCTTCTCCGACGACACCGCACGGGAGCTGTTTCGCCGCCGGCTGCGCTACGTCGTGGCGCGCTGGGGGTGGTCTTCGAACGTCCTGGCCTGGGAGCTCTGGAACGAGGTCGACCTCGTGCCGCCGAGCCCGGCGGTCGCGACCTGGCACGTCGAGATGGCGCGTGCGCTACGCGCCCTCGACCCGAACGATCACCTGATCACGACCAGCCTCTCGCGGGGCGACGTGTCGCCACTCTGGGACCTGCCCGAGATCGACCTCCTCCAGATCCACCACTACGCCTATCCACTTGGTCTCGACATCCCGACGATCGTCTCGGTGCGGATGGCAGCCCAGGCGGCAACACACCCGGGCAAGCCGCGCCTCGTCGGCGAAGTCGGGTCGGATTACCGCGGCCCCGGCGAGACCCTCCAGGTCGACCCCGAGTCGATCGGCTTCCACCACGGGCTCTGGGCAGGCCTCATGACTGGCGGCTTCGGAACGGGAATGAGCTGGTGGTGGGACAACCTCGTCGACCCCGAAGATCTCTACTTCCACTTCCGTCCGTTGGCCGCCTTGGTGGACGGGATCGCGTTCGACGCGCAGGGTTTTGCCGTGGAGCGGCCCGCGGCGAGCGCCGACGGCCGAGACCTGACGGCGTACGCGCTGCGGGGCTCGTCGGTGGTGCTGGCATGGGTGCAGAATCGCGCGCACCAGTGGCTGCTTCCGCCTCTCGCGGGACCGGACCCGACCCCGGTCGAGGGTGCGACACTCGTGCTGACGGGTCTGGCCGATGCCGACTGGTCGGCTCGCTGGATCGACGCCTACACCGGCGACGACGTCGCGTACGACACGCTGGCGGTGAGCGGCGGCAGCGTCACGCTGCCCGTGCCGGCCTTCGCGCGAGACGTAGCCCTTCGGATGGATCGCATCGACGCTCCGGCCGGCGAAGAGCGCGCCGCGCGACGCTGACGATCGGGGCGAGCGCGTGTCGCGCCTGCGGTACGGTCTGCCGGCGACGGATCTCTTGCCGGGAGGACCGATGGAGCTCGACCGCATCCTCGAGAGTGCCGGAACCTGTCGCCACTACCGGCCCGATCCCATCGCACCGGAGGTGCTCCGCCGCGTACTCGACGCCGCTCGCTGGGCGCCCACGGGCGGCAATCGCCAGCCCGTCCGATTCGTTGCCGTACAGGAGGCGGGAGCACGGCAGGCGCTGGCGGATCTGTATCTCCCGCGCTGGGAGGCCTACGCAGGGAAGCAGCTCGCATCGCTCCGCCAGAGCGGCGTCGCCCTCCCGCGTGTCCTCGCCGGCGCCGACCACATGGCACGCAACCTGGCTGTGATCCCGGTGCTCGTCGTCGTCTGCTTTCGGGTGGCAGACGTGTTCGCGACGGACGCAGGCCTCGGGCGCACCTCGGTCGTGGGTGGAGCGTCCGTCTACCCCGCCGTGCAGAACCTGCTGCTGAAGGCGCGTAACGAAGGGCTCGGCGCGGCGCTCACGACGCTGCTGTGTCCGGACGAGGAGGAGGTGAAGGCCCTCCTCGCGATTCCTCCGGAGTTCGGCACGGCTGCGCTGCTGGCGCTGGGCTGGCCCGAGCGGTCGTTTCCGCGAAGGCTCGCGCGGCGTCCGCTCGACGAGATCGCCTTCGGCGAGCGGTTCGGGCAGCCACTGGCGCGTTGACACCGCGATCCACGTGGCGCGAGACGCCGCGGTCGGCGTGGCCGCGGTGCGGGTCTCGGGTCGGTCTCCTGGCTCGCAGACTCAGGCGAAGTGCGCTTCGAGATGGCGCGCCGCGTTCTCCGGGCCGTCCCACGCGAGGAGCTCGCTGCGGAGATCCTGCACCCGCCTACGCACCGCGGGGTCTTCGCACAGCCGGTCGACCTGCGCGATCACGCCGGCGGCGGTGAAGCGGCGCTGCCGCAGCCGGACACCAGCGCCGCGCCGGACGATGCAGTCGAGGTTGTACTCCTGCTCGACGAGGCCGTTGGCGATCCCGACGATCGGGGTTCCGGACAGGCACGCGGTCATCACGGTGCCGATGCCTCCATGGATGACGGACACACGCGCCATCGGATTGACGCGGTCGGCTGGGAGCCATCCGGTCACGACGACGTTCGGCGGCGCCACGAAGCCCGCGGTCTTCGTCAGCTCGGCGACCGGAGCGATGACGCTGTACCGCGTCCCCGCGAACGCCTTCAGGATCTCCAAAATGACGCGCTCGACGCCCGAGCTCCCCATGGCGAAGTAGACGATCGGACGGTCCTTCGGCAGCCGGAGAACCGCATCGGGGATCGGCACGTCGAGGCGCGCGACGAGGGGACCGATGAACGACGACGTGTCGCGGAGACGGTCCGGCAACGGAACGCCCGAGAACGTGGGGCACTCGGCGATCAGATTGTGGTCGCCCCAGACGATGTCGTGATGGCGGAACGGCGGAAGCCCCAGCTCCCGCGCGACCTTCGAGAACGGGCGCGCCAGGAGCGTGGCCAGCCTCGGCGTCACCCAGCGCGTCAGCCGGTCCTTCAGCGCGGCGGGAATGACGCGGAGCGCCGGTGCGTCGTACGCGTCGGGCCACATCGCGAAGCGGGCGGCGTACTCGGTCATCCAGGTGGTCTGGTTCACCCAAACGAGGGGGACGCCGGCCGCGCGGGCCGATATCGGGACGGAGAGACAGAAGCCCGTCACGACCGCGGCGGCCGAGACCTCCCGGTAGAGGGCCATCTCGGACCGGACCCGCTCTCTCACATCGGCCGTCGGGATGATCTCGCCGAGCTTCTCGCCACGGTCGACGGCCCAGAACCGCTGGACCTTCTCGGGCGTCATCGGCGGCGCCAGCTCGACGATCGGAAAGCCGGCCGACTCGATGTGCCGGTGGTTTCGCCGGGCGGCGTCATAGCTGGTGAACACGCAGTCGAAGCTTCGCCGCGCCACCTTGGCGATCTCGAGCATCCGCGTGACCTCGGCGAGATTGAAGGTTTCCGCGGCGAACACGATCGTCTTCCTGCGCTCCATGCGCTCCTTCCCTGCGCCGGGTGGCACCGGCCTCGCAGCCGGTCTCGTCAGGCGAGCCCCAATCGCACCGACAGGGCCGCGTCGACCCGCGCGCCGACCTCCTCGACGCTGCCTCGGGCATCGATGCGAAGCAGGTACGGCAGGAGGAGGCCGTGGAAGACGGCTGCCACGCGCTCGAGCTCGTCGAGCTTCTCGAAGGCGGGCTCGGAGCCCGTGCCGCGGAGACGGACACGGTCGAGACACTGCTCCGGGGCGAGCTCGAACAGGAGCGCGAGATCGGGAATCGAGAATTCGGCCTCGCTCTCGCGGAGCAGGCGCTCGGGATCGAGGCCCCGGGCGCCCTGGTACGCAACGGTCGAGAGGAAGTACCGGTCTGTGAGGACGACGGCCCCACGCGCGAGGGCCGGGGCGACGACGGCCGACACGTGCTCCCGCCGATCGGCGAGAAACAGGGCCAGCTCGTCTTCGGGAACGGCACGCTCGCCGGCGGCCGCCATCTCGCGGATGCGCCGGCCATGGGCGCCCCCGGTCGGCTCGCGGGTGGCCACCACGTCGTGGCCGGCGGCGCGAAGGCGCGCCGCCTGGCGTGCAAGCTGGGTGGACTTGCCGCAGCCGTCGAGGCCCTCGAAGGCCACGAGCCAACCGCGCTTCACGGCGGCGTGGCGCCGCGCGGTTCACACGCCGGGCGGCGCCACCCGCCGCATCGCGCGCAACCCCGCGCAAGCCGGTGGTTCTCCGCTGCAGGAATCCCCGCCAAGCGCTGGCATGTGGTTTGCGACTGCACCGCGACGGCGCCCTCGGGCGTCTCCCGCTTCCGCCCCTCTATCGGGACCGGGGGCTCGCGGGATTCGAGGCGCCGGGCGGCGACAGGGTTTCGGTGCGGGAACAAAGACGGGGTGAGGCCCGCATCGAGTCTCCGCCCGGCGTCTCTCTGGAGGCGAACTTCAATGGACGGCGGCGCCGGAGCGCCGTCTCCGCCTCAGATCCGGCCGATGAGGAGGAACGCCGTCACGAAGCCCACCAGCGCGATCGACTCGATGAGTGCCATCCCGAGGATGAACGGCGTGTTCATCGCGCCGGCAGCGCCAGGGTTCCGGGCGATGCCCGCCGTGGTGTTGCTCGCCGTGAGGCCCTGGCCGAGGCCACAGCCGAGGGCGGCCAGGCCGAAGGCGATGCCCGCCCCGAGGGCCGGCCCCCAGTTCGACGCGGCGCCGTGACCGCCGGCCTCCTGGGCGAACGCCGCGACCGGGACGAGGGTCGCGACCAGGGTGATGACGAAGAGCTTTCCGAAGTTCCGCATGACGTTCCTTTCCTGGAGGGAAGTGGCTCGACCGCAGACCGCCTCAGTGGTGGTCCTCGATCGCAAGACCGATGTAGATCATCGAGAGCAGCGAAAAGACGAAGGCCTGGATGATCGAGATCACCACGCCAAGGCCCATGAAGACGGCCGGAATCACGACAGGAACCAGCCCGTACCAGATCGCGACCACGGTGTGATCTGCGAACATGTTCGCAAGGAGACGAATCGACAACGTGGCGATCCGGGCGGCGTCGAGAACGAGCTCGATCGGGAACAGGAGCGGCGCCATCAGCCGAAGCGAGCGCACCTCGCCAAAGAGCTTGATCTCGAACGGAGGCCCCATGAAGTGATCGAAGTAGTGCCAGCCCTTCTTGCGGATGCCCGCGATCCAGTAGACGCAGAAGACGATGATCGCCCAGGCGAGCCCCGTGTTGATGTCGGAGCTGGCGCCGCCGACGCCGGGGATCAGCCCCAGGAGGTTCGAGATCAGGATGAAGAAGAAGATGGCTCCGACCAGCGGGAAGAACTTGCGGTAGTCGTGGCCGATCGTCTGGCGGCCGAGGTTCGCAAGGCCTTCGACGACCACCTCGACCATGTTCCGAAGGGTGATGCCGTCGTCGGGGAGGAGCCCGCCGTCGGGCCCGGCTGCGCGGCGGCGAACGGCGACGCTGAGACCCACCAGGATCCCGATCGCGAGGAGTGCGGCCTGGATCACCCAGGACAGGTGAAGCGTGTCGTACAGCAGGCCGTAGATGCTCACCCCTCGTCCTCCTCGGCCGGCTCACGGTCCCCGGCGTGCCACACGCTGTAGAGATCCCAGCTCGGATCGTCGGGCGGAAGAGCGGGCGCCGTCGGGTCGACGGGCGGCCGCATCAGCCAGGCCCCGATCAGCGCCGCGGGAACGATCGTCGATACTCCCGCGAGGAGGCCCAGGGGATGGGCCCCGGCCGCCAGCGCAACGCCCATGGCGCCCAGCAGCATGACGAGGCGGATCGCGAAGAGCAGTGCCCAGGCGCCTGCCCCCTGGAGCTCTCCGGCGAAGAGCCGGGTGGTCGCCACGCGAAGCGCCCGGAAGTTTACCGCCTCGAGGGCCACGCCCAACGCCAGGCTCCCCGAGAATGACGGCGACGCCACGGCGAGGGACACAGCGAGGGCGCCGGCCGAGATACCAAGGTTCAGCCGTTCCATCGGGTGAAGCGCCAGCACGGAACTCAACTCGACTCCGGAGGCCCCGGTCCCTCGCCGCGCGGCCCCGACATGAGGTTGCGCATCCGCCAGAGACGAACGAAGAAAGCTGCGAACCCGAGAACGAACCCGGTCAGCAGGAAGGCGGGGGAGGTGTCGAGCTTCTCGTCCACCCACCAGCCGAGAAGGCTCGGCAGCAGGAACCCGAAGACCGATTCGACGGCCCCCTGATATGCAGCGGCCATACTCCGCTTCGCGGAGTCCTGGTCCGGACCCCGGTCCTTGTCGCCTCCCGGCTGCTCTCGTTTCGGATCTGTCAGGGGTTCGCGCCTCCGCGCGCCACCCCGCGGGCGCCCCGGCCGGAGCCGGGCCTCCCGAAAGGCGCGCGCAGCCTAGCGGACGCCGGCGGAGGCCTCAACGGAGAACAGCAGCCCTTCCGGGATCGGCCTCCCCGGCCCTCAGCCGACCTTCGCGGCGGCCTTCATCGCAAGATCCGCTGCCTCGAGGGTCACCGCCACATCGGCAGGGCGGTGGGCCAGCGAGACGAAGCCCGCCTCGTAGGCGGAGGGGGCGAGGTAGACGCCGCGGTCGAGCATGGCGCCGAAGAAGCGCCGGAAGCGCTCGACATGGCACTTCTTGGCGTCCTCGAAGCTGCGGACGGGCCCGGGGTGGAAGAAGAACCCGAACATGCCGCCGACGGCCGCCGTCGAGAGCTCGACGCCCCG
Source organism: uncultured delta proteobacterium (assembly GCA_963710635.1). Classification (GTDB taxonomy): domain Bacteria; phylum Myxococcota_A; class UBA9160; order UBA9160; family UBA9160; genus MYXO. The sequence continues at coordinate 632,958 of CAVQAY010000001.1, read as the reverse complement.
GCGCTGGGCGATCTCCGAGAGCCCGCCGGTGAGCGCGCGGGCGGTCTTGCCGAGCCGCTCGTAGACGCCGGGCCGCGAGAGGCGCTCGAGGGTGGCGAGCCCGGCCGCGACGGCCACCGGATTGCCCGAGAGGGTGCCGGCCTGATAGACGTCGCCGGCGGGGGCCACGCGCTCCATGAGTTCGCGGCGGCCGCCATACGCTGCGGCCGGAAAGCCGCCGCCCACCACCTTGCCGAGGCAGGTGAGATCGGGCCGCACCCGGTAGAGCGCCTGCGCGCCACCGTGCGCGACCCGGAACCCGGTCATCACCTCGTCGAAGATGAGCAGCGTGCCGCTCCGGTCGCACAGCGCGCGAAGGCCCTCGAGGAAGCCGGGCACCGGCGGAATGCATCCCATGTTGCCCGCCACCGGCTCCACGAGAATCGCTGCGAGGTCGGCGCCCCAGCGACGGACGGCGGCCTCGACCGCTGCGAGATCGTTGTACGGCGCCTGTACCGTGAGGGCGGTCATCGCCTTCGGAACCCCCGGCGAGCCGGGGATGCCGAGGGTCGCGACGCCGCTACCGGCTCCGACGAGGAGCGAATCGGTGTGGCCGTGGTAGCAGCCGTCGAACTTGAGTACGCGGTCGCGGCCCGTCACGGCCCGGGCGAGGCGGATCGCGCTCATCGTGGCTTCGGTTCCCGAGCTCACCATGCGGAGCATCTCGACGGACGGCATCACCGCCGCCACAGCCTCGGCCAGCCGCACCTCGAGCTCGGTGGGAGCGCCGAAGCTCGTTCCCTTCGCCATCGCAGCCCGCGCCGCGCGCAGCACGCCCGGATCGGCGTGACCGAGGATGAGCGGCCCCCACGAGCCGACGTAATCGATGTAGGCGTTCCCGTCTGCGTCCCAGATGCGGCAGCCGCGGCCGCGGTCGATGAAGCGCGGCGTGCCGCCGACGCTGCCGAACGCCCGCACGGGGCTGTTCACGCCGCCGGGAATCCGCTCGAGTGCGCGGGCGAACAGGCGCTTCGACGCGCCGGTCTTCATGCGGCGACCCGCTGGGGACGTCCGCAGGCCGTCACGCGCTGCCCTCGGTGCGGCCATCGCCGGCCACGTCGTGTTCGGCGAGCCGGGCGACGGCGACGAGCCGCTCTGCCGGATCGAGGTCCATCAGCGTCACGCCCTGCGTCACGCGGCCCATGGTCGAGATGCCGGAGACCCGGCACCTCAGCACCTTGCCGCCATCGGTGATCAGCATGACCTCATCGTCGTCCATCACCTGTGCCACGCCGATCACCGAGCCGTTGCGTTCGCTGGTGCGGATCGTGATCACGCCCTGACCGCCGCGGTTCTGCAGCCGGTAGTCGTCCAGCGGCGTCCGCTTGCCGTAGCCGCGCTCGGTCACCGTCAGGATGGTCGCGCCCGGCGAGAGGATCTCCATTCCGACGACTGCGTCGCCCTCGATCAGCGAGATGCCGCGAACGCCGGTCGCCGTTCGCCCCATGGCCCTCACCTGCGACTCGTTGAAGCGCACCGACTTCCCGTTCTTGGTGGCGATCAGGATCTCCTGCTGGCCGTTCGTCCGGCGCGCAGCGATCACCTCGTCACCCTCCTCGAGGTTGATGGCGATGATCCCGCCTCGCCTCGGGTTCGAGTACGCCTGGAGATCGGTCTTCTTGATGACGCCCTGCCGGGTACACAGGGTCACGAAGCCCTGCTCCTCGAAGCTGCGAACCGGAAGCAGCGCCTGGACGCGCTCTCCGTCGGCCAGCTGGATCACGTTCACCAGCGCCTTGCCCTTGGCCGCCCGGCCGAGCTGCGGGAGCTCCCAGACCCTCAGCCAGTGGACCCGACCGCGATTGGTGAAGAACAGGATGTACGCGTGGGTCGACGCGACGAAGAGGTGCTCGACGAAGTCCTCCTCGCGGGTCTCCATCCCCATCACGCCCTTGCCGCCGCGCCGCTGCGCACGGTAGGACCCGATCGGATTGCGCTTGATGTAGCCGGTATGCGAGAGCGTCACGACCATGTCTTCGTCGGGGATCAGGTCCTCGGTCGTGAAGTCTTCCAGCGCTCCGGTGATTTCCGTCCGCCGCTCGTCGCCGAAGCGTTCGCGGATTTCCTCGAGCTCGGTGATGACGAGGTCCAGGATCTTGGCGTCGCTCGCGAGGAGCTCCTTCAGCTCGGCGATCTTCGCCCGCACCTCGGCCAGCTCGTCGAGGATCTTCTGGCGCTCGAGCGCCGTCAGCGCCCGTAGACGCATCTCGAGGATGGCCTGCGCCTGTCGCTCGGAGAGCGCGAAGCGAGTCATCAGCTGGTCTCGGGCCGACGCGGCGTCGTCGGACGCGCGGATCACCGCAATCACCTCATCGAGGTGATCGAGCGCGATCGCGAAGCCTTCGAGCAGATGAGCCCGCGCCTCGGCCTGCGCAAGATCGAACGCAGCGCGACGGGCCACCACGGCCCGTCGGAAGTCGAGGAAGTGCCGCAGCGACTCCTTGAGGGAGAGGAGCTGCGGCCGGCCGTTCACCAGCGCGAGCATGTTCACGCCGAAGGTGGTCTGCAGCGCAGTCTGCTTGTAGAGCTGGTTCAGGATCACGTCTTCCGGAGCGTCGCGCTTGAGCTCGATGACGATCCGCATGCCCTTGGCGGTTCGACTCGTCGCGAAGGTCGGAGATCCCCTCGATCTTCCCGTCGCGGACCAGCTCGGCGATGCGCTCGAGCAGCGTTGCCTTGTTCACGAGATACGGGATCTCGGTGACGACGATCCGCAGCCTGCCCTTGCGCTCTTCGAAGCCGGCCCGCGCGCGCACGGTGATCGGTCCGCGACCCGTGGTATACGCCTCGCGGACGCCTCGGGTGCCACAGATCAGCGCGCCGGTCGGGAAGTCGGGCCCGGGAATCTTCGTCATCAGCTCGTCGAGGGTGCAGTCCGGGTTCCGGGCCTCGAGGACGATGGCATCGATCAGCTCGCGCAGGTTGTGGGGCGGAACGTTGGTCGCCATGCCCACGGCGATTCCCGCTGATCCGTTTGCGAGCAGGTTCGGGAATCGCGTCGGCAGAACCCACGGCTCGACCATCGAGCCGTCGAAGTTGGGGGTGAAGTCGACTGTGTCCCGGTCGATGTCGCGGAGGATCTCCTCGGCCAGCGGCGTGAGGCGCGCTTCCGTGTAGCGGTACGCGGCGGCCGGATCGCCGTCGATCGAGCCGAAGTTCCCTTGGCCGTCGATCAGCGGATAACGAAGCGAGAAGTCCTGCACCATGCGGACCATCGCGTCATAGACGGCGCTGTCACCGTGGGGGTGGTAGTGCTTCAGCACCTCGCCGACGACGCCTGCCGACTTGGAGTAGCTGCGGTTCGAGAGCAGCCCCTCCTGGTTCATCGCGAACAGGATGCGTCGATGGACGGGCTTGAGGCCGTCGCGCACGTCGGGGAGCGCGCGGCTCACGATGACCGACATCGAGTAGTCGAGGAACGAGCGCCTGACCTCGTCCTCGATGTTCACCGGGAACAGCGAAGACGGGGGCGCCGGAGGCTGACCTTCCGGCTCGTCTTCCGGATCGGGCGTTTCGGTGGGCTCATCGGCCACGCTGGGAGCTCCTCCCGCCGGGGCGGGGCATCACGTCAGATGTCGAGGTTCTGGACGTCGAGGGCATTCTTCTCGATGAAGTTCCGGCGCGGCTCGACGTCGTCTCCCATCAGCGTCGTGAACACCTCGTCGGCGTCGACGGCGTCTTGGACCCTCACCTGGAGCAGTGTCCGCCTGGCGGGATCCATCGTCGTCTGCGAGAGCTGATCGGGGTTCATCTCGCCGAGGCCCTTGTAGCGCTGGATCGAGAGGCCGCGCTTGCCGACTTCGAGGACCCGGGCGTGCAGCTCCTGGTAGGTCGCGGCTGCCGCGTCGGGAGTCTTCTCGCGCCCGGCCATGCGGAACGGCGGCCCGCCGAAGCGTGCCATCTGCGCCGAGAGGTCGCGCAGACGGCCAAACTCCGGTGAGGTGACGAAATCGGTGTCGAAGACGGTTCGATAGACGATTCCAGCACGCCGCGACCCGACGAGGAGCCGCTGGGCGCCGTGCTCCGGGTCGCCCTCGACGTCGACCACGAGAGGGAGGGCATCGGGCGCCGACGCTTGGAGCTGCGCCTCGAGCGCCTCGGCGACGCGGCCTAGAAGGGCCCGCTCGTCGTGGAGGTCTGCCTCGGACGGAACGCCGGCCCAGACCGCGGCGTCGACGATGCGGCCGTCGATGTTGCGCAGACCCAGACGCGAGAGCAGCCGCTCGTACTCGCCCGTTGCGGTGAGAAGCGTTCGGACCGTCTCGGCGCTGAGAGGCGTGTCGCGGCCCGCCGGGAAGATGTCGAGGCTTCCGAGGGCGAGATCGAGAAGGTGCGAATCGAGGGCGGCCTCGTCCTTGACGTAACGCTCGCTCTTGCCGCGCTTCACCTTGAACAGCGGTGGCTGCGCGATGTAGAGGTAGCCGCGCTCGATGAGGCCGCGCATCTGGCGGTAGAAGAACGTCAGGAGCAGGGTGCGGATGTGGCTCCCGTCGACGTCGGCGTCGGTCATGATGATGACCTTGTGATAGCGGGCTTTCGATGCGTCGAACTCTTCACCGATTCCGCAGCCGATCGCCGCAATCAGCGCTTGGATCTCCTGGTTCGAGAGCATCTTGTCCTCGCGGACGCGCTCGACGTTGAGGATCTTTCCGCGGATCCCGAGGATCGCCTGGACTTCGCGCAGGCGGCCCTGCTTGGCCGAGCCGCCTGCCGACTCGCCCTCGACGATGAAGAGCTCGCAGCGTGCGGGGTCGCGCTCCTGGCAGTCGGCCAGCTTGCCCGGAAGGCTGTAGCTGTCGAGGGCGCCCTTGCGGCGGGCGAGGTCCCGCGCCTTGCGCGCGGCGGCGCGAGCGCGCGCAGCATCGACGACCTTTGCGGTGATGAGCTTGGCTGCGGCCGGCTTCTCCTCGAGCCATGCGCTCAGCTGGTCGTAGACGAGGGTCTCGACGAGGCCCTTGACCTCCGTGGTGCCGAGCTTCGCCTTCGTCTGCCCCTCGAACTCAGGCTGGGGCACCTTGACCGAGATCACCGCCGTGAGACCTTCGCGGACGTCGTCGCCCGAGAGCGACTCGACGGTCGTTTTGCCGTTCTTGGCCTGGCCTGCGAGGTAGCGGTTCAGGCTCCGGGTGAGCGCGGTGCGGAAGCCTACGAGGTGGGTGCCACCTTCGACGGTATTGATGTTGTTGGCGAAGGAGAAGACGGCCTCGTTGTACGACTCGTTGTACTGAAGGGCGATCTCGATCTCGACGGGGACCCGGTTGCCGCGGCTTTCGAACTCGCGGGTTCCGGCGATCAAGATGGGCGGCTCGTGGATCGGCTTCTTGGCGTGGTTGAGATGCTTGACGAAGTCGACGATGCCGCCCTGGTAGCAGAAGTCGTGGTTCTTTCCATTGCGCTCGTCGTTGATCTGGATGCGCACGCCCGCATTGAGGAACGAGAGTTCGCGGAGACGCTGGGACAAGACCTCGAAAGAGAGCTCGATCGACGCGAAGATCTCGCGATCGGGAAGGAAGGTGATCTTGGTGCCGGTCTTGTCGGTGGTCCCGACCGCGACGAGGGCATCCTGGGGAACGCCGCGGCGGTAGCTCTGTCGCCAGACCTTGCCGTCACGGCGGATCTCGAGCTGGAGAAGCTCGGAGAGGGCATTCACCACCGAGACGCCGACACCGTGGAGGCCGCCAGAGACCTTGTAGCTCGAGTCGTCGAATTTGCCGCCGGCATGAAGGACGGTCATCACGACCTCGGCCGCGGGGCGCCTCATCTTCGGATGCTCGTCGACGGGAATCCCGCGTCCGTCGTCGGTGACGGTGACGCTGTCATCGGCGTGGATGACGACCGTGATCTGCTTGCAGTGACCGGCGAGGGCTTCGTCGATCGAGTTGTCGACCACCTCGTAGACCAGGTGGTGCAGCCCATCAGGGCCGGTCGTGCCGATGTACATCGCCGGGCGTTTGCGAACGGCGTCCAGGCCTTCGAGAACCTGGATGTTCTCACCCGTGTAGGACGTATCGGAGGTCACGAGGCGGTCTTTTCCCTTCTCCGGCTATCGCGGGCGTGCGGCAGGAGTGGGGCGCGGCCAGGAAGGGGTCGCCGCGAAACCGCAGGCCGGCGGGAAGATAGTACGTCGGCAAGAGCCCGTAAAGGCTCCGGATCTCAGCGCGGAGCGGTCACAAGCGCATGGGCATGATGACGGCGAGGGCGTCCGAGTCGTCGGTGGGGCGGATCTCGACGGGGGAGAGCTGGTCGACGAGGCCGATCTCGACCTCCTTGGCGTCGAAGACGGCGAGGCAGTCGAGGAGATACCGGGCATTGAAGCCGATCGAAACCTCCTCCCCGGCGTAGTCGAGGTCGAGCTCCTCCTGGGCCTCGCCGAGCTCGAGGTGTTTCGCGGAGATGGTTAGCTTGCCAGGGGAGAGGTCGAGGCGAACACCACGCCCATCTTCCATGGCAAGGAGCTGGACGCGCCGCAAGACGTGGGCGAGGTCGTTGCTGTCGACGGTGATCCGGTGCGTGGAGGCTCGGGGTAGGACCTGGCGGTAGTTCGGAAACTCTCCCTCGATGAGGCGCATGACTAGGCGGACGGAGGTGGTTGACGCGATGACGCTATTGGCAGCGAATCCAAGTTCGATTTCGTCGGCATCGTCCTCGTCGACGAGTCGCTTGAGTTCGGTCATCCCCTTACGCGGAATGATGACGCCACTCGTGACATGGGTGAGGTCGTCGCCGATGGATCGATCCGCGTAGGCGAGGCGATGGGCATCCGTCGCGACCATGCGCAGCTTGCGGTCTTCTTCGAGAACCTCGAGATAGACGCCATTGAGGTTGTAGCGGGTCTCGTCAGCAGAGGCGGCGTAGATGGTCCGGTCGATCATGCTGCTGAGAACGGCGGCTTGTACGCGAACGCTACGCAGGGAGGTGAGGGATGGGAGGGTCGGATACTCCTCGGCGGAGGCGGCAGCAAGTACGAAGCGGGAACGAGCGCAACGGATCTCGAGGTAGGAGTTCGGCGTCGTTTCGAGGTGGACGGTGTCGTCCGTGAGCTCCCGGACGATCTCGAAGAGCTTTCGCGCGTTGATGGTGACGCTTCCGGGGGACGGTACGTCGGCCGGATGGAGAGCAGTGAGCGCCACCTCGAGGTCGGTCGCCGAGATACGGAGCGAGCCGCCGGCCGGGGCCGTTTCGGCTTCGAAGAGAACACTCGCAAGGATCGGCATGGCGTTGCGCTTCTCGGCGATTCCTTGAACTCGGGAGAGAGCCTTCGAGAGCTCGGGCTTGGTGATGCTGAGCTTCATGACTTCCTTGATTCCCTCGAAATAATGGAAGGAGAGTGATGACAGGAAGGGCGGACAGACCGTCGAGAACGCGGATGAGGCGCGGGAAGGATGACGGTTTCGGTGTCGTGGGTGGTGCTGCGGATACCCCTCCTGGTGCCCGGCAGCGCCGCGATGGCGTGATTTTATCACGAGATCGGCTGGGAAGTGGGTGAAGGAGGGGGTGGTCGCGTCGCTTGACAGGGTTCGGCGTGGATCGGTAGCCTCGGCCGGTCCGAGGCGGGTCTGGCCGGTTGCGGCGTGGTCGTCCGAGCCGAGGGGTGTCGGGAGAACGGTCCCGGCGTGAAACGAGGAGAGCGGAGGCCATGAAGCGTACATATCAGCCGAGTAGGATTCGTCGGAAGCGGGTCCATGGTTTCCGGGCGCGGATGAAGACGCGAGGCGGAAGAAACGTCCTCGCACGCCGGCGGGCAAAGGGGCGAGCGCGGCTCTCGGTCACGACGCCGTCCAAGTAGGTATGGGGCCTCGGACGGGGTCGTTCGGGCCCTTGGACCGGCTACGGCGGCCGGCGGAGTTCCGCCGGGTTTCCCAGTTCGGCGCGCGGCGCGCGGGCGAAGCATTCATCGTCCTCCGCGCCGTCAGGCAGCCGGAGGGGCGTGGGCACCGAACGAGGCTTGGACTCACGGTGAGCCGGAAGGTTGGTGGTGCCGTGGAACGGAACCGCGTGAAGCGGCGAGTACGGGAGTGGTTCCGTCATGCCCGCCCGCGTCTTGGACCAGGCACCGACTGGCTCGTGATTGCGAGGGCCCGCGCGAGGAGCGTGACGTTTGCCCAGTTGACGGCGGAACTGGATCGGTTGAGCGGCGCCCCGAGGGGAGTAGATGTTTGACTCTGCAGCGTCCTGGGTGAGAGGTGGGGCGGTTCTCGCCGTGCGTGGTTACCAGATCGCGATTTCACCACTTCTCGGCCCGTCCTGCCGTTTCGAGCCGACGTGTTCCCACTACACCCTGGCGGCAATCGAACGGCATGGCGTCCTGCGAGGCTCCTTCCTGTCCGGTCGCCGGATCCTGCGCTGTCACCCGTTTCACGAGGGTGGGCTGGATCCGGTTCCGTAGGCAGCCATGATCGACCGCAATCTCTTCCTGGCGCTCGCACTGTCTCTGCTGGTCCTCACGCTCTGGGGCTACCTGCAGGGGGAGCCCCCTGCGCCGGCAGTGGAACCGCCCATCGGTGCGGAGGAGGCGAAGCAACCGCGACCTGCCGATGAAGCGGCTCCTGTGGCGGAGCGGCCGCGGGAAACGGCGGCAAGGCCTGCGACGCAGAAGGCGGCCACACCCCAGGCGCCGGAGCGAACGGTCGAGTTCGAGACGGATCTCTACCGCGCGGTTCTCTCCTCCCGTGGAGCGGAGCTGAAGCGCTGGGAATTGAAGCAGTTCTACGATGCGGGGGCTCCCGGGAAACCGCGGATCGTCCTCACCACGACGGAAGACGACGCGCTAGGGGCTCTTGCGACGCCGTTCCGTGAGCTGGGCGCAGGAGACTGGAGCAGCGCCAACTTCGAGATCTCGAGCCCGGCCCCGGGGACGTTCGTCTTCACCCGGTCCGCGGAAGGGATCGAGGTCACGAAGACGTTCACCTTCGATACGGCGAAGTACCTGCTGACGTTGAGGATCGGGGTGCGGAACGGGTCGGGGGCAGCGGTCGAGCCATCCTTCGAGACGCTCTGGCCGGAGCGCGCATCAGATCAGGAGGATTTCCGGGAGTACGCCCTGGCGGCCTTCCAGGATGGGGGACTTCAGACGCAGCTGGTCTCGGCCGCGGGGAGCCCCGGCTTCTTCGGGAGCTTGTTCTCGAGGGGCCCGGTCGAGGATCCTTCGTTCACCGGCAACGTGGAGTGGGCCGGGGCCCAGAGCCGTTATTTCCTGGCTGCGATGCTGCCGGACCTCCCGCGGGACGCCTCGGCACGGTTCGTGACGGTGAAGACCGGGACAGCCGCCGAGACGCGCCTCTCGTTCGCACCGGTTTCGGTCCCGCCGGGTCAAGCGGTCGAGCGCGAGCTGCGTGTCTATGCGGGCCCGAAGGAAACGCGCGCGCTCGAAGCGGTTGGCGGCAACCTCGATCGTTCGATCGACCTCGGGTACACCTGGATGGTCCCGCTCACGAAGCTTTTCGTGTGGTTGCTGCGCGCGCTCTACGCGGTGATCCCGAACTATGGCGTCGCAATCATCGTGCTGACGCTGCTCGTTCGTGTCGTGACCGCACCGCTGACGACGCGCCAGATGAACTCGATGAAGCGGATGCAGGCGCTGCAGCCGCAGATCAAGGCGCTACAGGAAAAATACGCGGACGATCGGCAGAAGCAGTCGGAAGCGATGATGAAGATCTATCGTGAATCGGGTGTTAATCCACTCGGTGGCTGCCTTCCGATTCTTTTGCAGTTCCCGGTTTTCGTTGGACTCTACTACGCGCTGCAGAGTTCGATCGAGCTTCGACAGGCGCCGTTCTTCGGGTGGATGAACGACCTGTCGGCGCCGGAGACGCTCTTCACGGTGCCGGGAATCGACCTGCCGGTGCGGTTGCTTCCGCTGGTGATGGGCGCGAGCATGGTGGTGCAGCAGAAGCTCTCGCCGCAGCCAACGGTCGATCCCGCACAGCAGCGCATGATGCTGACGATCATGCCCATCATGTTCACGGTCCTCTTCTACCAGTTTCCATCCGGCCTCGTGCTCTACTGGCTCGTGAGCAACGTCTTGGCCTCGGCCCATCAATACTGGTTGACCCGCATGCCGAGCCCGGCAGCGCAGACCCCTTCTGGGAAGACCCAGAAGAAGGCATAGGAGAACGAATGTACGAAGGAAGAAGCGAGGCCCGGGAGTTCGTCGGCGCCACCCGCAGCGAGGCGGTCGACAAGGCATGCGCGTATTTCGGTACCGACGAGCAGGGCCTTCGGATCCGGCTTCCCGAGGCGGGGGAGGTCTACGGCCTCGCAGCGCGAGTGGTGCTGGTGGCGATGCCGGCCTCGGGCACGGTCCCGAGGAACTCCCCGGGTGGTTCCGGCGAGCGTCGGAGCGAGCCTCCGCGACGCGATCGCGGGCCGCGTGAGGGCCGTGGAGATGCTGGCCGCACAGGCGGACGCGAGGGGCGACGCGACGGCGGCCGGCGAGAGCGCGAGTCGGGTCGGCCGGGGCGCGACGCCGAGCGAGGCAGCCAGCCGTCGCGCGGTGAGGAGCCGGCGCCGGCGGGGCCCTCGGTTGGGACCTCCCAGACGGCGCTCGGCGCATCGGGGAGCTTCGTCCAGGGCCTCGTCGAGCGGCTCGACCTCGGTTCCTTCGAGATCGCCGAAAGCGAGGACGGTGACCTGCTGGTGGTGCAGCTCAGGGGCGCAGCGGCCGAGCGGCTGGTGGGTGGCGACGGTCGGGCCCTCGATGCGTTGCAGTTCCTGGTGAACCAGGTGGCGCTCCGGCAGGACGAGAACGCGCCCCGAGTCGTCGTGGATGCCGAAGGAGACAGCGAAGGACGCGAGAGTCATCTCGAGCGCCTCGCCGAGCGTGCCGCGGAGCGAGCGCGGGAGAGCGGCCGAGCGGTGGCCCTCGATCCGATGAACCCCCGCGACAGGCGGGTGATCCACGTCGCGCTCCGAGAGGCCGACCGTGTCGCCACCATGAGCGTCGGCGTCGGGCGGTACCGGCAGGTCGTGGTGGTGCCGGAAGGGGCGCCGGAGTATGAGCAGGCGCGCCGGCAATCCGAGTCCAGCTCGCAGGGTCAAGGCTGAGATGTTCCACGTGGAACGGCCACCAGGCGTTCCACGTGGAACACTCGTGACCCCTGGCTGGAATCGGGACGCTTCGAGGGCCCGTGTCACCGCGGCTCTCGGTGCCCTCGAGCTCGACCCGCCCGCTGCGGCCTGTGAGCGACTCCTCGACCTCTGCGAGCTCCTCGCCCAGTGGGCCAGCCGCATCAGCCTCACGGCCCATCGGGAACCCGGCGCGATCCTGGATCGGCTGGTTCTCGACGCCGCGGCCCTCGCGAAGGCCCTGCCGGAGGCCGAGACGGTCGCGGACCTCGGCGCCGGGCCGGGTATTCCGGGGCTCCCGATGGCCATCCTGTTCCCTGGCCGGCAATTCACGCTCGTCGAGTCTCGCGAACGAAAGCATCACTTCCAACGCGAAGCCGTCCGGAGGCTCAGCCTCGAAAACGTCCGGACGCTCCGCGGCCGTGCTGAGGAGCTGCCTGCCAATCCCCATGCCGGAGTCGTGGCACAGGCCATGGCGTCGCCCGCGCGTGCCGTTCCCTTGCTCGTCCCCTGGGCCGCGCAGGGGGCCTGGCTCGCGATTCCGGGCGGTGCTGATCCGCCGGCCCTGGCGACCCCGCCGGGCGTCTCGGATGTGGAGATCCGGCGCTACTGCGTTCCGCTCGTTGGCACCGTCCGAACGGTGTGGATCGGCAGGAGGTCCGCAGTTTCCTCGGGAGAGCAGCGCGGTGCCTGATATGTTATGGGTATCATACCCGTCGAATCCCCTCGGGGGTGAAACCAAGCCCCATGTCCCGTCCGAGTCAGGTATTCGCAATTGCCAACCAGAAGGGCGGCGTCGGGAAGACGACGACGGCCGTCAACCTGGCTGCCTGCTTCGCGGTTTCGGAACGGCGGACCCTCCTCGTCGACCTCGATCCCCAGGCGAACGCGACCAGTGCTTTCGGTGTCGAAATTCCGACGCGTCATATCTATGACGCACTGATCGGCGAGCGGGTCATCAAGGATGTCATCGTTCCGACAGACCTGGCATTCCTGCATCTGGTCCCGTCGGGCCGCGACCTGGTCGGCGCCGAGATCGAGATGGTGCCGATGCCCGATCGCGAGAGGCGGCTCGCCCTCGCGCTCGCCGATGCCCGACAGCAGTACGAGATCGTCGTGGTCGACTGCCCGCCATCGCTCGGCCTGCTGACGCTCAACGCGCTCACGGCCGCCGACTCGGTGATCGTCCCGCTGCAGTGCGAGTACTACGCCCTCGAAGGCCTCGCCCGCCTGCTCGAGACCATCGAGTTGGTCCGGGGATCGCTGAATCCAGCCCTCACCCTCGAGGGGATCGTAGGTACGATGGTCGACGTGCGGAACAGCCTCGGGAGGCAGGTGCTGGCCGAGGTAAAGACCCACTTCGCCGACCGGGTCTTCGACACCGTCATCCCGCGGAACGTGAGGCTCAGCGAGGCGCCGAGCCATGGGAAGCCCATCCTGCTCTACGACGTACGCTCGCGCGGCGCCATCGCGTACCTGCGCCTCGCGGAAGAGGTGCTGCAGCGTCTCGACGCCCGGACGGGGCCTCGGGGCAAGGGAGAGGCCGATGACGAAAGGACGTAGCGCGCTCGGACGTGGTCTCGGGGCGCTCATCCCCGGCGCGGGCTCCGCCGCGGCGGCGCCCGAGGTGCCCGCCGACGAGAACGGCCTCCTCGAGATCGACGTCGACCGCATCGACCCGAACCCCGACCAACCCCGGCGACGCTTCGACGGCGAGCAGCTCGACCGACTCGCCGAATCGATCCGTGCGCACGGCGTCCTCCAGCCTGTGGTCGTCCGGCGCAGCGGCGACCGGTTCGAGCTCCTGGTCGGTGAGCGCCGCTGGCGCGCCTCACGCGCTGCAGGCCGCAAGACGATCCCGGTCGTCGTCTCCGACGCTGCGCCTCGCGAGCGGCTGGCGCTGGCGCTGATCGAGAACGTCCAGCGCCATGATCTCAACCCGATCGAGCTTGCCCATGCCTACCACGGGCTCTCCGAGGCGGGACTCACCCAGGACGAGATCGGGACGGAGGTGGGCCTCGACCGCTCGAGCGTCGCCAACACGCTGAGGCTCCTCGAGCTGCCCCGGGAATTGCAGGAGGACGTGGAGTTCGGCCGGTTGACGGCAGGTCACGCAAAGGCTCTCCTCCACCTCACGAACCCCGAGCGGCGCCGCCTGCTCCGAGACCGGATCGTCTCGCAGGGCCTCTCCGTACGCGGCGCAGAGGAGGAGGCGCGACGACTCGGACCGGTGCCGCCCTCCCGCCGCAAGCCGACATCCCGCACCATCGATCCGAATCTGGCCCAGCTCGTGGAGACCCTGCGCCAGACGCTCCAGACCCGCGTGCGGATCCAGGGGTCGGGAGGGCGAGGGAGAATCGAGATCGACTACTTCGGTCCGGAAGATCTGCACCGGATCGCCAAACGGATCCTGGAGGGGCGTTGAAAGAGGCCCACGCGATAGCGGAGAGCGAGGCGATCCCCACGATCGTCGAGGCTGGCACGAGCTTCGATGGACTGGTGTCGTTCCACGGTGCAGTTCGGGTGGCTGGACGGGTCGTGGGCAAGGTCGTCACGGACGGGACCTTCTGGCTCGCCGAAGAAGGCCAGTTGAAGGGCCGCGTCGAGGCCGACCACGTGCTCGTTGCGGGCGATTTCGAGGGCGAGATCGAGGCGCGCAGGCGGATCGACCTGCTGCCAACGGCGCGGGTCCGCGGCCGGCTGAGCGCGCCTTGCCTGGTGGTCGCCGATGGCTCGTGCTTCGACGGCCAGTGCGCGGCGGGTACCCTGCGCGCCCAAGCGGCACTTTCGTCAGCCTCGGCGTCGCCGGCTCCCGCCCCGGTTCTGGCGCTGGAATCCATCCCGATCACAGCTTGAAGTTCCCCGGGGCTATGCAAACATCCCGGCGCTTCGCTCCCGGCGGGTCGCCGGCGATGGTGCGGCCCGTTGGCCTCTTGGGCCCTTTCGGGCTCCGCTCGAAGCTCCTGCGGTAGGAAAGCCTCTCTGGCTCCGGAAGGGCAGCGAGAGGGGAAAGGAGTCCTTGCCGCGGGCGCTGGATCGCCGGGGACCGGCTGCGGGGTTACGGAAAGGAGCAGGGCCGGAGTGGTCGACGCGCGCCGCGAAGGAAGGCCGGGTTCACTCACGCGCCGCGTCCTGGGCCTCGGTTCGGCCGCGGGCATCGTTGCCGCTGCTCCGGCAGCCCTTGCCGCCGACGCGCACGGTGGCGGCCACGGGCTCGTGCTATTCCCCGAGTGGACCGAGCTGGTTCCGCTCATGGTGCTCTTCGTGCTGCTGATCCCGCTGGTGGACCGCCTCCTCTTCCGGCCCATCTTCCAGATCCTGGACGCCCGCGAGGAGCGGATCGACGGCGCTCGCCGGCGGTCCGCCCAGCTCGATCAAGACGCTGCTGCCGTCCTCGAGCGCTATCGCGTTGCCGTGAACCAGGCGAGGGCCGAGGCCGATACCGAACGCAAGGCGACCCTCGACGCCGCACGCCGCGCACAGGCCGAACGCATTGCGCGAGAGCGGGCCGAAGCCGAGCGGCGCCGCGAGGAAGCGCGTACCGCCATCGACGGTGCGCTCGGCAGCGCGCGAGAGGCGCTGCGCCGCGACGTCGAAACCCTCGCCAGGGATGCGGCTGCTCGCATCCTGGGGCGGACCCTCTCGTGAGCCGGCGGCTCCTCGCACCGCTGGCGCTCGCCGTTGCCTGCGCCTTCGCACCCGAGGTGGCGCGCGCCTCCGAGCCGGCCGAAGAGGCGCTCATCGACATCTTCCTCAAAGGGCTCAACCTCGCCCTCGTCGTCGGCCTCATCGCCTGGTTCGGCCGCGAGCCGATCCGGCGCTTCTTCTTCGATCGGCGACAGGCGATCTCCCAGGATCTCGGACAGGCTGCGCAGCTGCTCTCCGACGCCGAGGCGAAGTACGCAGAGTGGGAGCAGCGGATGGCTCGGGCTCGACGCCGAGCTCGGCGAGATCCGCGCAGCTCGCGCGCGCAGCGGGCCGAGGCCGAGCGCGCGTCGCATCCTGGCCGAGGCCGAGGTCTGCCGCGGAGCGCCTGCGGCGCGATGCCGAGGCGTCGGCCGAGCAGGACCTGCGCCGGGCCCGGGCCGAGCTTCGCGCCGAAGCTGCGGAGCTCGCGGTCCAGCTCGCGGGCAGGCTGGTCCAAGAGCGCATGACGCCGGCTGACGGTGTGAAGCTGATCGACGAGTTCGTGACGACCCTCGGTCCGGCGGCGCCCGGCGCTCGCGGAGGGGCTTGATCCCATGCGGAGCCACGCCGCAGCGCGGCGCTACGCGCGCGCCATCTTCCAGCTCGCCGGCGAGGAAGGCCGCACCGCACGAGGTCGTCGGCGAGATCGACGGCCTCGCACGCTTGCTCGCCGAGAGCAGCGCGCTGGCCGACGTGCTCTATCGGCCGCTCTACCCGCTCTTGGAGCGTCGGGCTGCGTTCGACGCGGTGGCCTCGCGGATCGGCCTCGGCGCCACCGCCAAGCGATTCGTCGAGTTCCTGCTGGAGCAGCATCGCGCTCCGCGACCTGCCGCTCATCGCGGAGGAGCTCCACCGGCTGGCGGATGACGCAGCCGGTCGCGTCGAGGCCGAGGTGGTCTCGGCGGCGGCGCTCGACCCCGCGCAGCTCGAGCGCGTTCGCGCGCGTTGGCGCACGAACACAGGGCGGGACGTGCGGGTGAACCCGCGCGTCGACCCGTCGCTGATCGGTGGGATCGTCGCGCGCGTCGGCAATCTCGTCTTCGACGGAAGCATCCGCACGCAGCTCGATCAGCTGCGCACAAACCTCGTGAGGGAACGATGAGCACGGACATCAAGCCTGGAGAGATCACCGACATCCTGAAGCGTGAGATCAAGGAGTTCGGGCGATCCATCGAGGTGGCCGAGACGGGGACGGTCCTGTCCGTGGGCGACGGCATCGCCCGCGTCTATGGCCTCGACCAGGCGATGGCCGGCGAGCTCGTGATGTTCCCTGGCGACCTCCAGGGGATGGTGCTCAACCTCGAGGAGGACAACGTCGGCGTCGCGCTCATGGGCGAGTCGGCCCACGTCCGCGAGGGCGACCTGGTCAAGCGCACTGGCCGCATCATCGAGGTGCCCGTCGGAATGGGTCTCCTTGGCCGGGTGGTCGATGCCCTCGGGAACCCGATCGACGGCAAGGGGCCGATCCAGGCGACTGAGACACGGCGAGTCGAGCTCAAGGCGCCCGGGATCGTCGCGCGCAAGTCCGTCCACGAGCCGCTGCAAACCGGCCTCAAGGCCATCGACGCCATGACGCCCATCGGACGGGGCCAGCGCGAGCTGATCATCGGCGACCGCCAGACCGGGAAGACCGCGATCGCGATCGACACGATCATCAACCAGAAGGGCGCCGGGGTCTACTGCATCTACGTCGCCATCGGCCAGAAGCAGTCGACCGTCGCGCAGGTCGTCGAGAAGCTCACCCAGCACGGGGCCATGGACTACACCATCGTGGTTGCCGCCTGCGCGAGCGAGCCCGCGCCGCTGCAGTTCATTTCGCCGTATGCGGGCGTTTCGATGGGCGAGTGGTTCCGCGATGGCGGCAAGCACGCCCTCATCATCTACGACGATCTCTCGAAGCAGGCGGTGGCGTATCGGCAGCTCTCGCTCCTGCTCCGCCGCCCGCCGGGCCGCGAGGCGTATCCCGGCGACGTCTTCTATCTCCACTCGCGGCTGCTCGAGCGGGCGGCCAAGATGAGTGACGCGCTGGGAGGTGGAAGCCTCACCGCGCTTCCGATCATCGAGACCCAGGCGGGCGACGTCTCGGCCTACATCCCCACCAACGTCATCTCGATCACCGACGGTCAGATCTTCCTCGAAACCGATCTGTTCAACTCGGGCGTACGGCCCGCGATCAACGTCGGGATCTCGGTGTCGCGGGTCGGTGGCGCGGCGCAGACGAAGGCGATGAAGTCGGTTGCCGGCCAGCTCAAGCTCAATCTCGCGCAATATCGCGAGATGGCCGCATTTGCCCAGTTCGGCAGCGACCTGGACAAGGCGACACAGGAGCAGCTCGCCAACGGTGAGCGTCTCACCGAGATGCTGAAGCAGCCGCAGTACGCTCCGATGCCGATGGAGCAGCAGGTCATCGCGATCTATTCGGCAACGCCTCAGGAGAAGAGGTCGTCGTGGGTCCGCGAGTACGAGGTTTCCGACATCGGGCGTTACGAGCGCGAGATGCTCGAGTTCATGTCGACGCGCCACGCCGACGTTGTCGCCGCGGTCCGTGAGACCGGCAAGCTCGAGGCCGACGTCAAGGCGAAGCTCGAGGCCGCTCTCGACGAGTTCGGGAAGACCTTCCAGCCCGCCGCGGCGAAGGGCCAAGCCGGCTCGATGGCGGCGGCCTGAATTGGCAAGCCTCCGCGACATCAAGCGCCGGATCGTCAGCGTCAAGAAGACGCAGCAGATCACGCGCGCGATGCGGATGGTCGCGGCCGCCAAGCTGCGCCGTGCGCAGACCGCGATCGTGTCGGCGCGCCCCTACGCCGACCGGATGCGCCGCACCCTCGCCGAGATCGCGCGCACCCAGCGTGACGTCGAGCACCCGCTCCTCGCGGCCCGCGAGCGCGTTCGCAAGCTCGACCTCGTCGTCGTCACTTCCGACCGGGGCCTGGCGGGAGCGTTCAACGCCAACGTGCTGAAGTTCGCTTCGCGGACGATCGAACAGAGGAAGGCCGAGGGCGTCGAGCAGGTCTCGCTCACGCTGGCGGGACGCAAGGCGGCGGAATACTTCCGCAGGCGGCGACCGCGCGAGATCGCCGAGGTCTACTCGGGGCTCGGCACGGTGACGTACGACCAGGCCGCGCGAATCGCACGACGCATCGGTGAGCGGTTCACGACCGGAGAGGCCGACGAGGTGGTTCTCGTCTACAGCGAGTTCATCTCGACGCTGAACCAGTCGCCGCGTGCGGCGGTGCTGCTTCCCTTCAAGGCCGCCGGTGATGAGCCGATCTCGGAGAACCTCCCGTTCGAGATCGAGCCCGACCCCGCGACGCTGCTGGGCGCCCTTGCGCCCAAGGCGCTCGAAGTCGAGATCTTCCGAGCGCTCCTCGAGAACCAGGCGGGCGAGCACGCTGCGCGAATGGCGGCGATGGAGTCGGCGACGCGCAACACCGAGGAAATGATCGGAAGCCTCACGCTGAAGTTCAACCGCGCGCGCCAGGCGGCGATCACGCGCGAGCTCGTCGAGATCATTTCGGGAGCAGAGGCGCTCTAGCGCGTCCAGGCAGGAGTAACGATGGCGACTGCACAGGGCAAGATCCTTCAAGTGATGGGACCGGTGGTGGACGTCGAGTTCCCGCCGGGTCAGCTCCCCGAGATCTATACGGCACTGCGGACGACGAACGCAGGCATCGACGATCGTCAGGACAACCTGGTCGTCGAGGTCGCGCAGCACCTCGGCGAGAACACCGTCCGATGCATCGCCATGGACACGACAGACGGTCTCCGGCGGGGGCAGGCCGTGACGAACACGGGCCGCGAGATCCTGGTTCCCGTCGGGCCGAAGACCCTCGGCCGCATCATGAACGTGATCGGCGAGCCGGTCGACGAGCGTGGACCGATCGGCGCCGAATCGTCGTCTCCGATCCATCGCCCGCCGCCGGAGTTCGTCGATCAGGCGTCGAGCGCCGAGGCTCTCGAGACTGGGATCAAGGTCGTCGACTTGATCGCGCCCTATCCGAAGGGCGGCAAGGTCGGTCTCTTCGGCGGCGCTGGCGTCGGCAAGACCGTGGTCATCCTCGAGCTCATCAACAACATCGCCAAGCAGCACGGCGGCTATTCGGTATTCGGCGGAGTCGGCGAGCGCACCCGCGAAGGCAACGACCTCTGGCATGAGATGGCCGACGCGAAGCTCTCTGATGGCACGACCGTGCTCGACAAGGCCGCGCTGGTGTACGGCCAGATGAACGAGCCGCCGGGCGCCCGCGCACGCGTCGGCTTGTCAGCGCTGACGGTGGCCGAGTATTTTCGTGACGCCGAAGGCAAGGACGTGTTGCTGTTCATCGACAACATCTTCCGTTTCACGCAGGCGGGCTCCGAGGTGTCTGCTCTCCTAGGCCGCATCCCCTCCGCCGTGGGCTACCAGCCGACGCTGTCGACGGACATGGGCGAGCTGCAGGAGAGGATCACGTCGACGAAGAAGGGGTCCATCACGTCGGTGCAGGCGATCTACGTGCCCGCCGACGACCTCACCGACCCCGCGCCGGCGACCGCCTTCTCGCACCTCGACGCTACGACGGTGCTCTCACGTCAGATCGCCGAGCTCGGCATCTACCCGGCGGTCGACCCCCTCGACTCGACGAGCCGGATCCTCGACCCGCAGGTGGTCGGCGACGAGCACTACTCTGTCGCTCGCGGGGTGCAGCAGGTGCTCCAGAAGTACAAGGATCTGCAGGACATCATCGCCATCCTCGGCATGGACGAGCTCTCGGAAGACGACAAGCTCACGGTGGCGCGCGCCCGGAAGCTGCAGCGGTTCCTCTCGCAGCCGTTCCACGTCGCCGAGCAGTTCACCGGAGCAGCGGGCAAGTACGTCCGGCTCGAGGACACGATCCGCGGCTTCAAGGAGATCCTCGAAGGCAAGCACGACGAGCTGCCCGAGCAGGCGTTCTACATGGTCGGCACCATCGAAGAAGCAGTCGAGAAGGCCAAGCGCCTGGCTTGACCCCGGCGGAGAGTTCATGCCGTTCGATCTCAGCATCGTCACGCCGGCGGGTACGGCGTTCCAGGAAACCGTCTCGAGCGTGGTCCTTCCCGGCAGCGAGGGGCAGTTCGGGGTCCTGCCGGGGCACGTCCGCTTCCTGACGTCCCTCGTCATCGGAGAAGCGGTGATCCGGACGGCCCAGGGCACACGAGTCGCAGCGATCTCCGACGGCTTCGCCGAGGTGACGCAGGAACACGTCGTCGTGATGGTGGAGACCTGTGAGTTCGGAAGCTCGATCGACCTGGCCCGCGCGGAACGTGCCAAGGCGAGGGCGGAGGCTGCCCTCGCCGCAGCGCGCCAGTCGGCCCACGAGGAAAAGCTCTACCGGATGGAAGAAGCCGCCCTGCGGCGTGCGATCAACCGGATTTCGGTGGCGAAGGACGACCGTCGCTCCTAGCGCCAGGCGTCGCCTTCAGCTTCACCTTTCCCTTCTCGACCACGACTCGGAAGCGGACGTCGGCGCAGCCGTGCTGCTCCCGCAGCGCCTTGCCTTGGGCCTCCATCGCCTGGGCGAGGCGCTCCCTGGTGAGGCCGCCGGTCTCCTGGCCGGCCGTCCGGCAGGCCTCGACGAAGCTGTCGTAGAGGTCGTCGCCTCCTGAGCGGCGCGCCTTCTTCGGCGCAGGTGGCTCGACGCGAGATCCGGGGCGGTTCTTGGCGTGAAGGTCGGCCTTGAAGACGTGCCGCTCGTACGTTCCCTCCTCGATCTTGCGGAGGATGAGGTCCCACTGCCTACGCTGGATGAGAAAGCGCGAACAGAGGCTCGAGTACTTGAACCGGAGCGCCGTATTCTGGATGGGGACGTTCGAATAGAGGGTGATCAGCTTCTGCACCTCGCCCCGCAGCTGGATCGGCTCGCGGGGACGCGCCCCGAGGAAGTACTGCTCGTAATCGAGGCGAAGCTGCTTGGTCTTCGCGTCGAGGATCTGTAGGTCTTCCTCGATCGACACCCAGGACCTCCCGGCTCCGACCCGATCGGACCTGCGGCGGGACGGCTTGAGCGAGCAGGAGGACGGTGACGGCGGGAGCTGCCGAGCGCAGGCGCAAACCTGCCGCACGCTCGGGTACACTCGAGTGCAAGTGGCGCGCATCCTCCTTCGCAACGCCCTGCTCCTCGACCCGGAGGGACGGGAGCCCCGGGCCGCCTCCCTCCTTCTCGACGACGGTCGGATCGTTGCACATCTCGGTGCGGAGGCGATCGGGGTTGGGGATGCGGTGGTCATCGACCTCGGAGGCCTCGGCCTCGCGCCCGGATTCATCGACGTCCACTGGCACGGCTCGCTGCCCTTCGGAGCGCCCGAATCTCTTGCGGCCGCGCTCCAGGAGGCGTCTCGCGAACGGGTGAAGGAAGGGGTCACGGCGTTCCTCCCGACGAGCGTCAGCATGCCAGGGGCCGAGCTGGCGGGCTTCGTCGCGAACCTGGCATGGGCGCTCGGTACAGAACGTTGTGACGGGGCCCGGCCGCTGGGCCTCCACCTGGAGGGGCCCTGGATCAGCCCGCACGCTGCCGGCGCGCACCCCGAGACCGGAATCCACGCCGTGGAGATGAAGGAGGCCCGCTCGCTCTTCGACCGCGCGGGAGGGACGGTCCGGATGGTGACCCTCGCGCCCGAAATCCCCGGCGCCGAGGACCTCCTGGCCGAGCTGGCTCGCCGCGGCATCGCCGCCGCCCTCGGTCATTCCATGGCGTGTGCGGAGGACGTCGAGCGCGCCATCGCCTGCGGTGCACGGCACGTCACCCATCTCTTCAACGCCATGAGCCCGTTGCAGCACCGCGCCCCTGGGCTTCCGGGGTGCGCACTTTCCGACGAGCGACTGAGCTTCGACCTCATCTGCGACGGAATCCACGTGGATCCCCGGGTAGTGAAGCTCGCGTTCAAGGCGCAGCGTGATCAGCTCATCCTGATCACCGATCGGGTCGACCCACTGCTGGGCGGCCTGGGCCGCGGCATGGGCACGCTCTCGGACGACGGACACGCAATCCGGCTGCCGGACGGGCGCCTCGCGGGCAGCTCCCTCACCCTCGACGTCGCGCTCCGCAACGCCTGTCGCCATGCAAGCGTTTCGCTGCTCGAGGCAGTGACGGCTTGTACGCTCCGTCCGGCGCGCCTTCTCGGTGTGGAGAGCGAGCACGGGACACTTCGGCCCGGTGCGCGCGCGGACCTGACGGTGATCGATGCCGCTGGCCACGTCGTCGAGACCTGGGTCTCCGGGGAGTGCGTACACGCCATCGCGTGAGACGCAGGGCGCTGCGCCCACCCCCTCACCACGCCCTCGGATCAGCCCAGCACCGGCCCTTGCCGGAGTCCTGCCTGCGTCCTGCGAGGCAGCACTGCCGCAGGAACGGGCCGATTGGCCCCGCGTTCCTGACGGAAACCACCCTGTGACGGTGATCACCCACAGGCCCTCCCACTGCTCCGAAGCGCTCGCGGAAGAAGCGTGCAGCCTTTTGCGCGCGCAAAACGGCGACAGCACGGCACCGAGGAGCGAACGCAATGACGGGACGGCAGACGCGGAAGGTACTCCTCCTCGCAGTGGCCCTGCTGCTGGCCGCCCCGCCGGCGCGCGCGGCGGTCGTAGACGTAACTGGGACGAGCGCGGCGCTCACGTGGGCCACGGCCAGCGGCCCCGTTTCCTCCTACGGCGTCTTCATCTCCCGGAACGGAGCGGCCTTCCCTTCGGCACCCGACGCGTTCGTGACGGCGCCGCAGGCGACCGTGACCGCATCCGCCGGAGACCTCCTGGTCGTGAAGGTCGCTGCCTACGACACGAGCGGCGCCAAGGGTCCCGATTCACCGGTCTCGGACTCCCTGAACTTCGTGGCGCCTCCGCTGCTGGCGATCTCGCCGGCGACCCTCGCGGCGACGCGCGACCCAGGGGCAGAACCCGGCGGGTCAGAGCTTCACGGTCCGGAACGCCGGCGGCGGAACCCTGAGCTACGTCATCAGCGCGAGCCATAGCTGGCTCGTGCCCGCGAGCTCCTCGGGAACCGCGACGACCGAGACGGACACGATCCCCTTGAGCTTCGCCGCATCCAACCTTCCCGTCGGCCTCTACGCGGGAACCATCACCGTGGCAGAGTCGGGCGTACCCGCGACGGCACAGACCATCGCGGTGACCCTTACGGTCGCGGCGCCTCCTCCGGCGGCGGCAGCGATCGGTCTCTCGACGGCGAGCCTTGCGGCGAGCGTCGAGCGCGGCAAGGACGCGTCGGCGGCGAGCTTCACGGTGCGCAACACGGGTGGCGGGACGCTCAGCTACACGGTGTCGGATAGCGCGGCCTGGCTGGCGGTCTCACCCACCAGCGGCACGTCGACGGGCGAGAGCGACACCATCGGCGTCACGTTCTCGACGGCGAGCCTCGCGGCGGGGAGCCACAGCGCGACCATCACGGTGGGCGGAGGCTCGGGCGTTGCGGCGCAGACGGTCGCGGTCTCGCTGACGGTGACCGAGCCCGCGGCGGCGATCGGCCTCTCGACGGCGAGCCTTGCGGCGAGCGTCGAGCGGGGCAAGGACGCGGCGGCGGCGAGCTTCACGGTGCGCAACACGGGTGGCGGGACGCTCAGCTACACGGTCTCGGATAGCGCGGCCTGGCTGGCGGTCTCGCCCACCAGCGGCACCTCCACGGGCGAGAGCGACACCATCGGCGTCACGTTCTCGACGGCGAGCCTCGCGGCGGGGAGCCACAGCGCCACCATCACGGTGGGCGGCGGCTCGGGCGTTGCGGCGCAGACGGTCGCGGTCTCGCTGACGGTGACCGAGCCCGCGGCGGCGATCGGCCTCTCGACGGCGAGCCTTGCGGCGAGCGTCGAGCGCGGCAAGGACGCGTCGGCGGCGAGCTTCACGGTGCGCAACACGGGCGGCGGGACGCTCAGCTACACGGTGTCGGATAGCGCGGCCTGGCTGGCGGTCTCACCCACCAGCGGCACGTCGACGGGCGAGAGCGACACCATCGGCGTCACGTTCTCGACGGCGAGCCTCGCGGCGGGGAGCCACAGCGCCACCATCACGGTGGGCGGCGGCTCGGGCGTTGCGGCACAGACGGTCGCGGTCTCGCTGACGGTGACCGAGCCCGCGGCGGCGATCTCGGCCACGCCGACCACGCTCACCGTGACAACCGAGAAGGGCAAGAACGCACCGTCGACCAGCTTCACCGTACGCAACACGGGCAGTGGGCGGCTCAGCTACCTCTCGACGTTCAGCCATGACTGGATCGTTCTCTCGAACTCGTCGGGAACGGTGCGATCCGAGACGGATACCGTCGGCGTGAGCTTCGCCACGTCAAACCTTCCCGTTGGAACATACAACGGTACGATCACCGTCATCCACTCGGGAACGCCGTCGACCGAGGTGACGATCACCGTCTCGCTGACGGTGACCGAGCCCGCGGCGGCGATCGGCCTCTCGACGGCGAGTCTTGCGGCGAGCGTCGAGCGCGGCAAGGACGCGTCGGCGGCGAGCTTCACGGTGCGCAACACGGGTGGCGGGACGCTCAGCTACACGGTCTCGGATAGCGCGGCCTGGCTGGCGGTCTCACCCACCAGCGGCACGTCGACGGGCGAGAGCGACACCATCGGCGTCACGTTCTCGACGGCGAGCCTCGCGGCGGGGAGCCACAGCGCCACCATCACGGTGGGCGGCGGCTCGGGCGTTGCGGCGCAGACGGTCGCGGTCTCGCTGACGGTGACCGAGCCCGCGGCGGCGATCGGCCTCTCGACGGCGAGCCTTGCGGCGAGCGTCGAGCGCGGCAAGGATGCGGCGGCGGCGAGCTTCACGGTGCGCAACACGGGTGGCGGGACGCTCAGCTACACGGTCTCGGATAGCGCGGCCTGGCTGGCGGTCTCACCCACCAGCGGCACGTCGACGGGCGAGAGCGACACCATCGGCGTCACGTTCTCGACGGCGAGCCTCGCGGCGGGGAGCCACAGCGCCACCATCACGGTGGGCGGCGGCTCGGGCGTTGCGGCGCAGACGGTCGCGGTCTCGCTGACGGTGACCGAGCCCGCGGCGGCGATCGGCCTCTCGACGGCGAGCCTTGCGGCGAGCGTCGAGCGCGGCAAGGATGCGTCGGCGGCGAGCTTCACGGTGCGCAACACGGGTGGCGGGACGCTCAGCTACACGGTCTCGGATAGCGCGGCCTGGCTGGCGGTCTCACCCACCAGCGGCACGTCGACGGGCGAGAGCGACACCATCGGCGTCACGTTCTCGACGGCGAGCCTCGCGGCGGGGAGCCACAGCGCCACCATCACGGTGGGCGGCGGCTCGGGCGTTGCGGCACAGACGATCACCGTCTCGCTGACGGTGACCGAGCCCGCGGCGGCGATCGGCCTCTCGACGGCGAGTCTTGCGGCGAGCGTCGAGCGCGGCAAGGACGCGTCGGCGGCGAGCTTCACGGTGCGCAACACGGGTGGCGGGACGCTCAGCTACACGGTCTCGGATAGCGCGGCCTGGCTGGCGGTCTCACCCACCAGCGGCACGTCGACGGGCGAGAGCGACACCATCGGCGTCACGTTCTCGACGGCGAGCCTCGCGGCGGGGAGCCACAGCGCGACCATCACGGTGGGCGGAGGCTCGGGCGTTGCGGCGCAGACGGTCGCGGTCTCGCTGACGGTGACCGAGCCCGCGGCGGCGATCGGCCTCTCGACGGCGAGCCTTGCGGCGAGCGTCGAGCGCGGCAAGGACGCGGCGGCAGCGAGCTTCACGGTGCGCAACACGGGTGGCGGGACGCTCAGCTACACGGTGTCGGATAGCGCGGCCTGGCTGGCGGTCTCACCCACCAGCGGCACCTCCACGGGCGAGAGCGACACCATCGGCGTCACGTTCTCGACGGCGAGCCTCGCGGCGGGGAGCCACAGCGCCACCATCACGGTGGGCGGCGGCTCGGGCGTCGCGGCGAAGACCATCGCCGTCTTCGTGACGGTGGTCGAGGCTCCTCCCGCCCTCGAGGTCTCCGTCACCTCTCTCGATGCGGCGGCGAGCCCCGGGCAGAGCCCGAGTAGCCAGAGCTTCACGATCCGCAACGCTGGTGGCGGAACCCTCGCCTATTCGGTGGTCTCCGACCAGACGTGGGTGACGGTCAGCCCCGCCAGCGGCACGTCGACGGGCGAGAGCGACACGATCGGCGTCACGTTCTCGACGGCGAGCCTCGCAGCCGGGAGCCACACCGCGGCCCTCACCGTGAGCGCTAGCGGCCTGTCCCCGAAGACGATTCCGATCTCGCTCAGCCTTGCCACCGAGGGCGCGCCACTCGATCTCGATGGGAACGCCATGTCGGATCTTCTCTTCCGGCACAGCGACGGAACGGTCTCGGGCTGGCTCATGAACGGCCAGACGGTCCAGAGCAGCGTCTCGCCCGCGGGCATGAACTCCCAGTGGGCACTCGTCGGCGCTGGCGACTTCGACGGAGACTCGAGGAGCTTCGACCTGCTCTGGATGAACACCTCCTCGGGCGGCGTCATGGTCACGCTCAACAACGGCGCCGTGCAGAAGAGCGTCGGGAACATCGGGTCGGTCAAGCTCGACTGGCAGGTCGCGGGAGTCGCCGATTTCGACGGTGATGCCAGGAGCGACGTGCTCTGGATCGATCCGGCGAGCGGCACCCTCGAGCTCTGGTTGCTGGACCGCTTCGCCGTGAAGAGCGCCGAGACGCTGGGCAGCGCCGGTGCCGGCTGGAACGTGGCTGCGACAGTGGACTTCGACGGCGACGGTCAGGTCGACGTCCTCTTCCAGCACGTCACCTCTCCGCAGCTCGTAGTCTGGCACCTCGACCGCGGAGCCGTTCGCCAGTCGTCGACGCTCGGGTTCCAGACGGGCTGGAAGGTCGCGGCCGCGGGAGACTTCAACGGCGACGGCCGGGCGGACCTCGCCGCCGTGGCGCCGATGCTCGGCCTGGTCTGGATCCTCACGGGCAATGGCGCTGGCTTCGACGCTACGGCTCTGATGTCGTGGATCACCCCGTCGACCGTCATCATGACGACGGGTGACCTCGCCCGCGACGGAGGAAGGGATCTCCTTCTCTACGAGCGCACCACCGGCTCGGTTTCGCTCCTCCTCGTGAAGGGCGGGGGCATCGAGCGGCCGGCGCCCGTCGGCAGCGTCGGCCCGGGCTGGACGCCCGTCGGCGCGACCGGATCGGCGAAGTAGCGGAGAGCGGTCCGTGCGCGGTTGGCCACGAGGTCAGCCGCGCCCGGGCCGCCACATCCCTAGGTAGGGATGCCTCTCCCGCAGGCGGAGAGGAGCCGCGCCGAGTCGACCGCATTGCGAGCCGGGAGCTCGCCGGGACCAAGGGCCGGGATCTCGCCCAGCAGGCGGCCCCCGAGCTGCCGCCGGAGCGCCTCCAGGTTCGCCGCGTCGGCAGCGGAGAGGAGGCCGTTCGCGTGGGAGATCACGACGCCGGCCAGCGCGAGCCCGCGCCGCTCGATGGCCTCGAGGCTGAGCAGGGTGTGATTGATGGTTCCGAGCGCGCTGCGCGCCACGAGGAGCAGTGGGAGACCAAGGCGTGCGGCGAGCCCGGCCATGTCCACCGTCTCGGATACCGGCACCAGCAGGCCGCCTGCGCCCTCGACGACGAGCATCGAATGACGCGCTGCCAACGCGCTGAAGCACGCCTCGATGCGGGCGAGATCGACGCTGCTTCCTTGCCGGGCGGCGGCGACGCTCGGAGCCGCCGGGAGTGCGAGCTGAACGGGGCAGACCTCGGCGAGATCGTCGTCCACTCCCGCAGCATTGCGGAGGGCGATCGCATCCAGGGGGCCCTCGGGTCCGACGCCCGTTTCGACGGGCTTCATGGCGCCGACATCGATCCCGCTCTTGCGCAGGTCGCGCAGCACCGAACACGAAACCAGGGTCTTTCCCACTCCGGTGTCGGTGCCGGTGACGAAGATTCCGTGTGCGCCCTTCAGCGGCACACCTCGGCGACCGCGTCGGCGAGCGCGTCGATCTCCTCCGCGGTGTGGGTCGCCATCGGCGTGAGCCGCAGCCTCGCCGTGCCTTCGGGCACCGAGGGATGCCGGATTCCCTGGGCGAAAAACCCACGCGCGAGCAGGGCGTCGCAGGCGCGCATCGCTGCTTCGTTCGAACCGAGGACGACCGGGACGATGTGGGTCGTGCTCGGGGCGGCCGAGATCCCCTGGCCGGCGAGGCGCCGCCGCAGCCTCTCGGCGTTGGCCTGCAGCCCCTCACGCCGCCAGGGCTCCCGCGCCACGAGCGCGAGCGCCACCCGAGCGGCCTCCACCTGGGGCGGTGCGAGGGCGCAGGAGAAGATGAAGCTGCGCGCAACGTTGACGAGGAGGTCCCTGAGGATGCGGGTTCCCGCGACGAACGCGCCGAAGGATCCGAGGGCTTTGCCGAGGGTTCCTACGATGGCGTCGACTCCATCCTCGACGCCCAGCGAGCTCCGCGGTTCCTCGACCGCGTGGGCCGAGGGTTCCCGTGCCGTGCGCGTCGTCGAGGACGACGAGCGCGCCGAACCGCCGGGCGAGCGCCACCATCTCGGCGAGGGGCGCGACGTCCCCGTCCATGCTGTAGACGCCGTCGGCCACCAGCAGGAGGCGCCGTCCCGGCCGCGCGGAGTCGGCGAGCTCCGTCTCGAGGCGCCCGAGGTCCCCGTGCGCGAACACCCGCACTTCGGCGCGGGAGAGACGGCAGCCGTCGATGATCGACGCGTGGTTGAGGGCGTCGGAGACGATCACGTCACCGGGGCCGGCGAGCGCGGGGATGAGGCCGACGTTCGCCATGTAGCCGGTCGCGAAGACGAGTGCGGTCTCGGTCCCAAGGTGGGCGGCGATTCCTTCTTCGAGCCGGTCGTGGAGCGAGAGGTTGCCGCTGATGAGCCGCGATCCGCCAGCGGCACAGCCGTGGGAGCGGGCCGTCCGGACGCTCGCCTCCACCACCTCGGGGTGATGCGCGAGGTCCAGGTAGTTGCTGCCTGCGAAGAGCAGCACCTCCTTCCCTTCGATGACGGTCCGCGTTCCCTGGGGCCCCTCCAGGGTGCGAAGGGCCCTGTAGGTTCCTCGTCTGCGGATGGCGTCCAGCTCACCCGTGCACAGGCTCTCGAGGCTCATCCCACGCCGCGGGTCGATCGCGCGATCTCGGGTCTCAGCAGCTCGCCCTCACCGGCCTCCAGCCGGAACCCCCCTGCCCGCTCGCCTTCGAAGGCCTCGCGCTGGTACGCGTCGTTGCCCGCCACCTCGAATCCGGCGTCGCGGATCATCCGGTACGTCTCACGGGTCGCATCGCCGCGGGTCGTGAGGTAGCCGTCGACGAAGAGCGAGTTGGCCGGCCACAGCGCCAGCGGGCCGAGCGACCGGAGGTGACCCTCACGGCCGCCGGCCGCACGGATCTCCGCGCGCGGGTTCACGAGCCGCATGAGGGCCAGCGCACGCAGGCAGCGCTCGGGAGAGAGCGAGCCATCGGTCACGACCTGATTCCCGTCGATCGGGATCAGGAAGTTCACCGGAATCGAAGGCACTTCGAGCTCACGAAGGCGGAAGGCCAGCTCGACTACGTCAGCGCTCGTCTCGCCCATGCCGAGGATGAGGCCGCTGCAGCTCTGGATCCCATGACGCTTTGCCGTGAGGATCGTGTTCACCCGGTCTGCGTAGCTGTGGGTGCTGCAGATCGTTCCGTAGTGTTCTTCGCTGGTGTTGAGGTTGTGGTTCAAACGGTCGAGGCCCGCCTCGGCGAGGATCCTTGCCTGCTCGTCGTCGATTAGGCCCACCGAGATGCAGACCTCGATGGGCCAGCGCGACTTCACCCCGCGTACGAGGTCGGCGAGCTTCCTCGTACGCTCCAGGGTGGGGCTCCGGCCCGAGAGCACCATGCAGTAGCGCGTTGCGCCGGCGTAGGCGGCGCGCTCCGCTTCGGCGAAGATCTCCTCGTCGCTCTTCATCGCGTACTTGCGGATGGCAGCCTTCGAGTCCCGGTTCTGGGCGCAGTAGCCGCAGTCCTCCGGGCACAGTCCGTTCTGCACGTTGTTGAGTACGTGCACCATGACCTTGCGGCCGAAATGCCGCTCGCGCGGGACGTAGGCTGCATGGAGCAGCGGCAGGAGTGCCACGTCCTCTCCATCGAGGATCCAGCGGGCATCGGCCTCGCCGGGCGGCTCGTCGCGCAAGGCCTGGGACGCCAGTCGGGAGTAGGTCTCGAGCACGGGTCTCTCCTGCCCGGGGGAACCGGATCGGGCGCGCCGGCAGGCTAGAGGGATCGGGAACCGGCTGTCAACCACCACCGTGATCTACGGTTGACAGCTGCGGTGGCGCTGTTCCCGGGTAGGATCTGCCGATGGCTCGCCCGAAATCGGTCTATGCCTGTACCGAGTGCGGCGCGCAGGCGCCCCGCTGGCTCGGCCGCTGCCCGTCTTGCGGCTCGTGGTCGACCTTGGTGGAGGAGCCGGTGGCTGCCGCAGGGGTCGGAGGATCGCTCCTCGACGCTGCGCGGAACGAGGTGTTGGCGGTCCGGTTGGCGGACGTCCGGAGCGAGGAGACGCCGCGCTTTGCGAGCGGCATCTCCGAGCTCGACCGGGTGCTCGGCGGGGGACTCGTTCCCGGCGCGGTGCTCCTGCTCGGCGGCGAGCCGGGCGTCGGCAAGTCGACGCTCGCACTCCAGCTGGCGGCAGCTTCGTCCGGCGCCGGGCGCCGCGTGCTCTACGTCTGCGGCGAGGAGAGCCCCGAGCAGGTGCGGCTCCGTGCCGAGCGGCTGCCCGGAGATCCCGGCGACGTACTGGTGATCCCCGAGACCCGGGTCGAGGCGATCGGTGCGGCTTGGCGAGAGGCCAAGCCCGAGCTCGTCGTCGTCGATTCGATCCAGACCGTGCGGACCGATCGTGTCGAGTCGGCGCCCGGCTCCGTGGCGCAGGTCCGGGAGTGTGCGGCGATGCTGGCGGCAGCCGCCAAGTCGAGCAGTACGGTGCTCGTCCTCGTCGGCCACGTCACGAAGGAGGGAGCCATCGCAGGGCCGCGGGTACTGGAGCATCTCGTCGACGTGGTGCTCACCTTCGAGGGCGACCGCAGCCACTCCGTTCGCGCGCTCCGAGCGACGAAGAACCGGTTCGGCTCGACACAGGAGGTCGGAGTCTTCGCCATGACGGGCTCCGGGCTCGAGGGCGTCGAAAATCCCAGCGAGCTGTTTCTCGCCGAGCGCAGGCCCGGCGTTCCGGGCTCGTGCATCGTTCCCTTCCTCGAAGGAACCCGTCCGATGCTGCTCGAGGTGCAGGCATTGGTGGCGCCGGCCGGCTACGGAACGGCGCGGCGTACGTGCATCGGCATCGACGATGGCCGCGTCGCCCTGCTGCTGGCGGTTCTCGATCGGCGCGCGGGCATCGATCTGCTCTCGTGCGATGTGTACGTGAACGTGACCGGCGGCGTCCGGGTGGCCGAGCCGGGGGCGGATCTCGGCGTCGCTCTCGCCATCGCGTCGAGCCGGCTCGGCCTTCCGCTTCCTGACGACGTGGCGGCGTGCGGCGAGATCGGGCTCGGGGGAGAGGTGCGCCGGGTGGGACGGATCGACCTCCGCGTTCGAGAGGCCGCGCGCCTCGGATTCCGCCGGCTCCTGCTTCCCGAGCGCGTCGGGGCGACCCTCGATCCGCCGCCGGGCAGCGAGCTCGTTCCCGTCGCAGACCTCTCCCGGGCCGTGGCCTGGGTGCGGGAGCACGCCCCCGGTCCGCGTCCCGTGAAGTAGCGGTAACCGTCCGTTTTTTCACGGGTTTCCAGCACTTCGCCCTTTGACATGCACCCCGCCGCTGCTAGGCTCTGCGGCATGCCCCCCGAAGGCCGCTCGTCCGATGGCAACCTCTTCCGTGCCATCAACGCTCCGCTGGAGCAGGTCGAGCGCGCCATGCGAGAGGCGCTCTCGTCCGAGAGCGAGCTGCTCGCGGCCATGGGCGAGCACGTTCTCGGGTCTGGCGGCAAGCGCATGCGCCCCGCCCTCGTGCTGCTGGCAGCCGAGCTCTGCGGCTACACCGGGGCGCGTCGCATCCAGATCGCAGCCGCCGTCGAGCTCCTCCACACGGCGACGCTGCTCCACGACGACGTAGTCGACCTGTCGGTGCTGCGGCGTGGCCGGTCGTCGGCCAATGCCGTCTGGGGGAACCGGAGCGCGATCCTGGCGGGAGACTTCCTCTACGCACGCTCGTCTTCGATGATCGTCGAGGATGGCAACCTCGAGATCCTCTGGATCTTCAGCGACACGATCCGTCAGATGGCCGAAGGCGAGCTGCTCCAGCTCGCGCGCAGCTTCGACCCTTCGGTGACCGAGAGCCATTACTACCGGGTGATCGACCGCAAGAGCGCTTCGCTGCTGGCGGCGGCCTGCGAGGCGGGCGCGATCCTCGGCGGCGTGACCCGCGCCGAGAGGCGGCGCCTGGCGGAGTTCGGTCGCGAGTTCGGGGTCGCCTTCCAGCTCCGCGACGATGCCCTCGATTACGAGGCGGGTGAGGCCGAGCTCGGAAAGCCCCCGTACACCGACCTGCGCGAGGGCAAGGTCACGCTGCCCCTGCTCTTGACCCTCAAGCGCTGCACGCCGGCCGAACGCGACGAGATCGCCGACGTACTCAAGCGCAGCGCCCGGCAGGGAGGGGATGGGCCGACATCGGAAGACGGGCTGACGGAGCCGGTGGATCTCGCTCCCGTGCTCGAGCGGGTCCGGCGCTACCGGGGCATCGAGGACACGGTCCGGCGCGCCCATGAGCACGTCGAGAAGGCGGCCGCCGCCATCGATCCCTTCCCGGTGGGTCCCGTGAAGGACGCGCTCCTCGCTGCCGCCCGCTTTGCGGTCCAGCGCGACCGCTGAGCCGGTCGCCAGAGATTGTGAACACGTTCCCACACTCGCCCCGCGGTCCCGCGGAGTGATGAATGAGCCTTGGAAATCGTGGACTTGCATTCCTGATGGGCGTTACGGTCGCGCTCGCGGCGGCCATCGCCGGCGCGGCCGATCCGGCGAGTTCGCCGCGCCCGGTCAACCTCAACACCGCGTCGGCTGCGGAGCTCGAGGCGCTTCCCGGAGTCGGGGAGGCCCGCGCCAGGGAGATCGTCGCAACGCGCGAGAAGCGGGGCGGCTTCAAGACCCTGGACGATCTCACGGAGGTGAAGGGGATCGGGAAGGCGGCGCTGGAGAAGCTCCGCCCCCTGGTCACCGTCGGCTCCCGCACCAGCGGCGCGCCGCGATAAGCTGGCCGCCCGGTGCCGGGAGCGCCCCGCTCCCGGCACCGCCTTCGCGGCATCCGGCGCACCCACCCAGCGAGGGAGTCAGCGCTTGCGAAGATCCCATGCGCTTCCCTTCGCCGTAGCGGTGCTGGCCGCGGCGGTTGCCGGCCTTTCTGGCGGTTCATTTGCCGCCGACGCCCGCCCCGTCCAGCGGGTGATCTCGCTCAACCCATCGCTCACGGCCATCCTGCTGGCGCTCGGCGCGAGGGACGTCCTCGTGGGAGTCGACGACTTCTCGGCGCGGCAGGAGCCGACGGTCGCCGGGCTGCCGCGGGTCGGCGGCCTCTACGACCCGAGCCTCGAGGCGGTGGTCGCGCTCCGCCCCGACCTCGTGGCGCTGGTGCCCTCGGCCCAGCAGCGCGACTTCCGGGATCAGCTCGCGGCCGCGGGCATCGCGACCCTCGAGGTCGATCCCACGACCCTCGACGAGGTGTTGGGGTCCATCGAAGCCGTCGGCAGCCGCGTGGGAAGGGCCGAGGCCGCCGCGCAGCGGGTCGAGGCCATCCGCCGCGTACGCAGCGAGGTGGAGGCCGCCGCGCGCTCCCGGCCTCACCCTGCGGTGGTCCTGGTCCTCCAGCGCGATCCTCTCTACGTCGTAGGCGAGGGCAGCTTCATCGACGAGATGCTGCGCGCCGCGGGCGCCCGCAACCTGGCCGCGGGCCTCGGTGGCCCCTATCCACGGGCGGGTGTCGAGTGGCTGGTGTCGAGTGCGCCCGAGGTGATCCTCGATGCGGCATCGGACCCCGAGCCGGCAGCGACCTACTGGGGCCGATGGCGCTCGCTTCCGGCCGTCCGCTCGGGTCGCGTCGTTGCGATCGATCCATCCCTCGTGACGCTCCCGGGCCCCCGACTCGACGGCGCGCTTCGCGCCCTCGCCGGCGCCATCCACGGCGGGCCGCCCGCGACGGGGCCGGGCGGGGACGGCCGTTGAGCGTTCTCACCAAGGGACGGCTCGTCCGGGTACTGGCCCTCCTTGGGGTGCTCCTGGCGGTGGCGGTATTGCTCGGCCTCGCGATCGGTCCGAGCGGGCTCTCGCCGCAGCGGGTGCTGCAGGCCCTCCTCGGCGGCGGATCGCCGGCAGACGCCGACATCGTGCTGCGGGTCCGCCTGCCAAGGGTCGTCCTCGCGGCGCTCGTGGGAGCGTCGCTCGCCGTGGCGGGAGTCCTGTTCCAGGCGCTGCTGCGCAACCCGCTCGCAGACCCCTTCGTCCTCGGCATCTCGGGTGGCGCTGCCCTCGGCGGCATCGTCGTTCTCGGCCTCGGCGCGAGCCTCGGTGTCGGCTACGCATGGGTCCCGCCCGCGGCCTTCGGCGGAGCCCTCGTCACGACCCTCCTTCTCTTCGGAGCGGCGGGTGCGCGGGGGAGGCTCTCGTCGACGAGCCTCCTCCTCACCGGCGTCGTCTTCAACGCCTTCGCGTCGGCAGCGATCGTGTTCGTCGCGTCGCTGGCAGGGCTCATCGAGGGAACGAGCATCTTCCTCTGGCTGATCGGCAACCTGTCGGCGGCGCGGATCGACGTCGCGGGTGTCGTGGCGCTGTTTCTCGTCGTCGGCCTCGGCTTCGCCGTTCCGTTCGCCCGATCGCTCGACCTGCTGGCCCTCGGCGAGGAGCCTGCGGTGCAGCTCGGCGTCGACGTGCTCCGGATGAAGCGTCTCCTGCTCCTGGCGACGGCGCTCATGGTCGGTGCCGCAGTCGCCGTATCGGGCCTCATCGGCTTCGTCGGCCTCATCATCCCCCACCTGCTCCGGCTCCTGCTCGGGCCGGGGCATCGGCTGCTGGTGCCGAGCGCCGCGCTCGGCGGCGCCGCATTCCTGGTGCTCTGCGACACCGTGGCCCGCAGCGTGCTACCCGGACGCGAGCTTCCGGTGGGGGCGGTGACGGCGCTCGCCGGAGGCCCGCTCTTCCTCTTCCTGCTCCGACGCCAGCAATCGGCGGGCAGCGTTCGATGACCGCGGCGCTCGAGCTGCGCGACGTGTCGGTCGCCCTCGGAGACACTCCGGTGCTGCGTGGCGTCGATCTCGGTCTCGAAAGAGGCGAGGTGCTGGGCCTCCTCGGCCGCAACGGCGCCGGGAAGACGACGCTGATCCGTGTTGCGACGAGGGTCGTCCTCCCCGACCGCGGAGCGGTCCTCCTCGGCGGCCGGCGCCTCGGCGAGTATTCGCGGCGCGAGCTGGCATGCGCTCTGGCCGTCGTGCCCCAGGAGACGGCGGTGCCCTTCGCCTTTCGTGCGATCGAGGTGGTCTTGATGGGGCGGGCGCCGCACCTGGGCCTGCTCGGCTTCGAGACATCCCGCGACGTTGCCTGCGCCGTCGAGGCCCTCGAGCGAGTCGGGATCTCTCACCTGGCAGACAGGCCGGTGACGCTGCTCTCCGGCGGCGAGCGCCAGCTCGTGGTGCTCGCGCGAGCGCTGGCTCAGGACGCGCCGATCCTGCTCCTCGACGAGCCCACCGCATTCCTCGACCTTCGCCACCGCCTCGAGGTGCTCGGGCTCGTCCGCTCGCTGGCGCGAGCGGGCCGCAGCGCGCTCGTCGTCTCTCACGACATCGGCCTTGCTGCACGCTTCTGCGACCGGATCGCGCTTCTCGCGGAAGGCGAGATCGCCGCCCACGGAACGCCGGCCGAGGTGCTCACCCCCTCGGTCCTGCGCCGCGTCTTCGAGATCGATGCCGAGGTGATTCCCGGGCCTGGCGGCGCTCCCATCGTCGTACCGCGCCTAGCGGGGCCTTGCTAACCTGGGATCGCCAAGACCGCCGCCGCGAGGGGAGACGGATGTCGAAGCCCGTGATCACTGCCGTTCGAGGGCGCGAGATCCTCGACTCCCGGGGAAACCCGACGCTCGCGGTCGAGGTCGTCACCTCGACGGGCGCCGTGGGGAACGCGGCCGTTCCTTCGGGTGCCTCGACCGGGTCTCGCGAGGCGCTCGAGCTCCGCGACGGCGATCCGAAGCGCTATGGCGGAAAGGGAGTGACGAAGGCCGTTTCCCACGTCAACGCAGAGATCGCACGGGCCGTCTCGGGGCATCCCCTCGGCGGCCTCGCGGAGCAGAAGGCTCTCGACGAGGTGATGATCCGTCTCGATGGCACCGACACCAAGTCGCGTCTGGGAGCCAACGCGATCCTCGGCGTCTCGCTGGCGGCCGCCCATGCTGCGGCTGCAGCAGCGGGAGAGCCTCTCTGGCGCCTGCTCGGCGGCGAGAGCGCGTGCGTACTGCCTGCGCCGATGATGAACGTGCTGAACGGCGGCGCGCATGCCGACAACAGCGTCGACCTCCAGGAGTTCATGCTCTTCCCGCTCGGCGCACCGACCTTCTCGGACGCGCTGCGCTGGGGCGCCGAGGTCTTCCACCGCCTGAAGACCGTCCTCCACGAGAAGGGCTACTCGACGGCCGTCGGCGACGAAGGCGGCTTCGCTCCCCAGCTCGAGACGAACCGCGAGGCCCTCGAGCTGATCCTGTCGGCCGTCGAGAAGGCGGGCTACCGGCCGGGAGAAGACATTGCGATCGCCCTCGACCCGGCCGCGAGCGAGTTCTACGCGCCCGGCAAGTACGTACTCGAAGGAGAGGGAAGGAACCTCTCGTCCGAAGAGATGATCTCGTTCTGGGCCGACTGGGCCGACCGCTACCCGATCGTCTCGATCGAGGACGGTCTGGCCGAGGAGGACTGGGACGGCTGGGAGGCCCTCACGAGGCGCCTCGGCTCCCGCGTGCAGCTGGTGGGCGACGACATCTTCGTCACCAATCCGGCGATCCTGCGGCAGGCCATCGAGAAGAGGGTCGGAAACGCGATCCTGATCAAGGTGAACCAGATCGGGACGCTCACCGAGACCCTCGAGGCGATGCGCCTCGCCCGCGAGGCAGGCTACGCAGCAATCGTCTCGCACCGCTCCGGCGAGACCGAGGACACCACGATCGCCGATCTCGCCGTGGCAACCGGCGCCGGACAGATCAAGACTGGGTCGCTGTGCCGCACCGACCGGGTATGCAAGTACAACCGGCTGCTCCGGATCGAAGAAGATCTCGGCGCGCGCGCGCGGTACGCGGGACGCAGCACGCTGTCGGGCGCGCCGAGCTAGAGCGAAGAGGAGGGCTCGCGCTGCGAACCGTCGAGGACATCAGGCCGCGAGCAGGGCTCTCGGTTCCCGTCGTGACCATTCTCGACGATGCAGGCCAGCTCATCGAGGCAGAGCAGCGCGCCGTGGTCCGCTTCGTCATCCAGGATGGCTACGGAGCCGACGTGATCTTCGCGGCCGGAACCACGGGCGAGTGGGATCGAGTGTCGAACGCCGTCCGGCAGCGCGTCGTCCAGGTCTGCTCGGAGGAGGCCGCGAAGGTGAGCGCCGGGCTGCGCGCGCCCGGCGGACGCGGCGTCGAGGTCTGGGCCGGAATCACGGCGCCGAGCCGGGCCGAGACGCTCGAGAACCTCGACTTTGCGCTCTCGACTTCCGGGGTCGACGCGGCGGTTCTCGCCCCGCTTTCGATCCCGGGGCTCGGCGACCCGGTGCGCTTCGTGGCGCGCGATGTGGCCGACCTGCTCGATTCGCGCGCTCGGCGCATACCTCTCTATCTCTACGACAATGCCGACATCGCCGTCGACCCTGCGGTGCCGCACATGCGGACGAAGCAGGTGAAGGCGCTCTCGCGCCTCGACTTCGTACGCGGCGTCAAGGTCTCGGCGCCGAAGAAGGTGCTCGGCAACTACATCAAGGCCGCTGGCCATTTCAGGGAGCGTGGTGAGTTCGGCATCTACGCTGGCGACGCGATGCTGATCTTCGAGCTGCTCCGGCCCCCCGTCGGACTCTCCGGCTTCGTGCGCGACCATTGGAACCGCTGGCGCATGCGCGGCGGGCAGCCGACCGGCGTCGTCGCCGGGCCGGCCAATGTCCTCCCCCGCGAGTGGGCCCGCGCGTGGCACGTGTGCCGCGCGGGAGACGCCGAGCGGATGGACGAGGTCCAGGAGGTAGTGCAGGCGTTCCGCGTCGGAACCCGCATGGCGGGAGGGCGCCGATCGATCGCGTGCCTGAAGCGGGCGCTGGTCCGCCTCGGCGTCACCACCAGCTCGATCGTGGCGCCGGGGACACCGAGTCTCGGGAGACCCGATGCCGAGCGCTTCGACGAAGCCTTCGAGGCGGTCCGGCGTCTTGCGCGAGAGAAGATTGCGCCGCCCTGGAGGACCCTGGCGCCTGCGGACGAGCCGCCGCCGAGAGCGCTGGCGTGACGCCGCGCGCGGATCTCGACCTGGTCGGGATCGGCAGCATGGTCGTCGACCGGATGCACCGCACGCAGCGGATCGTGGGTGCCGACGAGAAGGGCCCGCTGCTGTCGCTCCCGGGGACCGGACTGGTCCAGCGCTTCGTCGGTGGCGTGATGCTGAACCAGCTCGGCTGGGCCGCCGTCCTCGGCCTGCGCACGGGGATCTTCGGCAAGCAGGCGGACGACGACGGCGGCCGCTTCCTGCGTGGTGCGATGGATCGCCTCGGAATCGAGCGCGACCTGGTCCTCGACGGCTCGGCCAGCTCCCTGGCCGAGATCTTCATCGACGAAGCGGGAGAGCGCGCGATCTACATGGCGTCGGCGGCGACCGGGGAGACCAGCGCCGAACACGTGCGCCGCCACCATGCGAGCTTCATCCGGCGAGCCGCACGGCTCTCGACGGAGGTATCGCAGCTCCCGCTGGAGGCCGCCCTCGAAGCGCTTGTCATCGCACGGGAGGCGGGGGTCCCGACGGTGGTCGATCTCGACGTGCCGCCGTCGCAGGCCGTTCCGCATCTCGGGAGCAAGGCGCTGCTCGATGCCGTGCTGAAGGCGGCGGATCTCCTGAAGCCGTCGAAAGCGGCGGCGTCCGAGCTGGTGCCCGGCGCGCGAGGGGATGCCCTCGCCGTGGCGAAGGGGCTTCGCGACCGTTTTGGCGCCAAGGCAGTGGTGGTGACCGACGGCGCGAGCGGCTGCGCCATCGTCGCCGAAGGCTTCGAGGGCCGCGTGGCTTCACCCAAGGTGAGCGCCGTCGACACGACCGGGGCAGGGGACGCCTTTCTCGGAGGTCTCTTGGGGGGACTGCATCACGGTCTCTCGTGGGAAGCTGCCGGACGGCTCGGGAATGCCTGCGGCGCCGCCTGCGCAGAGCGTCTCGGCGCCTTTCCGGATGAGCCGCTGCGGGTACGCGCCCGCGTCCTCGACCTCTACGGCGGACCCCTCCCGCTCGCACCGATCCGCTGCGCGGAGGGCGGAGCTGGCGGAGAGGGCGAGGCCCACGAGGCGCTTGCCACCCTGGACGTCGTCCTGGGCGAGCTCGATGCACTGCGCAGTCGCGCCCGTCCCGACTCGTTCGACGCCGCCGTTCGGCTCGTTCGTGAGGCCCAGACCGGCGGCGGGCGGGTCCACGTGACGGGCGTGGGCAAGGCGAGCCATGTCGCTCGCTACGGCGCCGCACTGCTTTCGTCGACGGGAACGCCCGCGAGCTTCCTCGATGCGGGAGAGTCGGTCCACGGCGCGGCGGGACAGGTCGTTCGCGGCGACGTCGTGATCGCCGTCAGCAACAGTGGACAGACGGAAGAGCTGACGGCGACCGTCGCGGTGGTTCGAGACCTCGGCGCACGCGTCGTCGCGATCACGGGTGCTCCGGATTCCTGGCTCGCTCGTCACGCCGAAGTGACCCTCGATTCCTTCGTCGCCCGCGAGGGCGGCGGGCTCGGCCTCGCGCCACGCGCCAGCGTGCTGGCCCAGACGCTCCTGCTCGGCGCCTTGGCCGCGACGCTCGAACGCGTTGGCGGCTTCGAGCGCGCGGGGTTCCTGGCGCGCCACCCCGGCGGCAGCCTCGGCAGGCGTCTTCGCGGAGAGTAGGTCTCACTTCACCGCGTGGAGATTTGCGCCGGCTGCCGGAAACGGCGGAGGCGACGCCAGCGCCGCTGGTGCGGCCTCCAGATCGGTAAAGCGGTATCCGACACCCCGTAGTGTCTCGATGTAGTGGCCGACCGGACCGAGCTTCCGGCGGATCCACTTCACGTGGGTGTCGACTACGCGAAGGGTCTTCCCGGACCGGAGGCCCCAGACTCCCTCGAGGAGCTGACGCCGCGACAGCGGGCGTCCCGCGTTCTGCATCAGCCGCGCGAGCACGTCGAACTCGCGGGCAGTGAGCGAGACGGGCTGGCCGTCGACGCGGGCCTGGTGCTGACCGAAGTCCAGGATGAGACGCTGATGCGCGAGCCGGTCTCCGAGTCCCATCCGGTCGCCCGAAGCACCCAGCCGGCGAAGGATCGCCGCGACGCGGAGCAGGAGCTCCCGCGGGTGGAAGGGTTTCGGGACGAAGTCGTCGACACCCACCTCGAACGCGACGACCCGATCGACCTCTGACGCCGACGCCGTGACCATCATGATCGGCACCCTCGCCAGGGCAGGATCCTCCCGGAAGCTGCGGAACAGGCCGAGCCCCGAGACGTCGGGAAGCACCAGCTCTGTGATGAGGAAATCCGGCACCTCCTCCCGTGCGAGCGTGAGCGCCTCCGTCGCGCTGGCCGCCGCGCGCACCCGGTGAGCGGCGCCCTCGAGACACGCCTTCATGGCGCTGAGGGAGGAGGGATCAGGATCGACGACGAGCAGGCCGGAAATGGGAGCCCCCGCGGGAATGTCGTGGGAGGGATTCAACCACTCGCGTGCGTCGAAGAGCCGGGGATCCGGTGGCGGAACCTCGAAGATTCGATGAAGCCGGCCCACCGGAACGTCACCGAAACCTGCCGGCGTCGTGCTCCTCACCGGACCTGCACTCCGCACCCTCCCGGCCGACGCCCCGCCGTCACCCGACTGCCGAATCGGAGGGTTGCCCATGCGCGACGGCCGAGACGCCGCACGCCGCCTGAGAGCCGGAGACCGCGCATCGTTCGACGCGTTCTACGACCGGTTCTTCGGTCCGATCTCCCGCTACGCCCGAGCGCACACGATGTCGTGTGCGGCCGCCGAAGCTGTCGTCGAGGACACCCTCCGCGAGCTCGTCGAGGCGCTCCTCGACGGTCCTCCGCCCGGCGACACGGCAGCCATCGCCTACGCGATCGTGCGTCGCAGGTGTGCCGAAGCCGTTGCCTGCAGGCCGGCACGCGTCGGCCCCCGGTCGGAGAGGATCCCCGTCGCTGGCGAGGATGCGCGGGCGGCGCAGCCGTGACCGAATCGCCTCCGAACCCTCATGCCATCTTCGATCAGCCTCGCGCGGATCGCGTAGCGTGAACCCGTGGCTCCCCCCACCATCGCGCCGGTGCGTTCGTGCCGCGGCGGCACCGTTCGCCGGGTCGTGCTCGCGCTTCTCATCGCCGCGGCGCCGGCGCGGGGTCAGGAGGTTGACACCGACACCGACTCGCCCGGCGATCCGACGCAGCTCGAGGAGTTCGTCGTCACGGCCGAGAAGATCGAAGACCTGATGACGATCCGGCTCGAGTCGGACCAGCTTCTCAACGTAGTCGGCGTCGAAGAGTTCTCGAAGTTCGCTGCCGGTGACGTTGCCGAGGTGCTCGAGCGCGTCGCCGGTGTAAACGTCGTCGAAGGCCAGTTCGCCATCATCCGGGGCCTCGAAGACCGCTACAGCAGCACGACCCTCAACGGAGCCCCCGTGCCGAGCCCCGATCCCGACAGCCAATCGGTGCAGCTCGACCTCTTCCCTTCGGAGGTCGTCGGCAACCTCGCCGTTGCGAAGACCTTCTCTCCGGAGCTCGCGAGCAACTCCTCGGGCGGCTCCATCAACATCGTCACCCACGAGTACCCTGCGGATTTCGAGATCTCACTGAAGGCGGGGACCGGATTCAACGAGTACGCCCAGGACGTCTTCCTCGAGCAGCGGGGCCACACCGACGCGGACTTGATCGTCACGGGCCTCTCACCGACGGGCACCAAGGACGGCGTTCCGACCTTTCCGACCCGGAAGGATCTCGCCGCCGCGGGGATCCGCTTCGTCGGCGGCAACCCCGTGGGCGTCGCGAGGGAGAAGAACGGCAATTTCTTCGACGACCTCGAAGGGGTGCTCGAGAGCGACTACGTCGGTTCCTTCGGCGGGCGAAGGATCTTCGGCGGCCGCGAGTTCCGCGTGAAGGGCGTCCTCTCGCGAGAGACCGACTACGAGACCCAGGAGGGGTATCAGGAGAACCGCGTCCCTGCGCCGCCGGTCTACAGCGCGCCCCGGACGATCCGAATCCCGCGCCCTCCGTTCTTCCTGGTGGTCCCGGGAGAGCTCACGGAGTCGGGAGATCTCTCACTCGGAGAGATCAGCCTCAGCAAGGGGAACTACGACCTCGTGCTCAGCGAAAAGACGCAGCAGAGCACCGCCTTCGCTGCGTTCGGCTTCGACCTCGACGAGGAAGGCTGGCACAAGATCGACAGCTCCTTCTTCTGGACGAGGGTCAAGCAGGATCTCATCGAGTCGGAGACCGGCGGGTACCTGCCGGGGGTCGACTACGCCGCGGTCGCTGCCGAGCAGCTGGCAGGCAATCCACCCGGCGACCTGTTCAGCTCCGTCGCCGCCGGGTCGTTCATCGGCGACAATCTGCGGCTCTCGGCGTTCGGCCCGCTCGAGGACGGTGCTCTCGCCTTCGGCACCTTCAGCCAGAGTACGGCGTTCGAAACCGACCGCGACTTCTGGGTGACGCAGCTGAACGGCGACCACCGCTTCTCGGAGCTTCCAGCGCTCCACGTCCGCTGGGCCATCAACCGGGCCAAGACCGCGCAGCAGGATTCCACCGTCGGAATCTCCTACTTCTACGAGCCTTGTGGATTCTCGAGCCTAGTGCCGTGCCCATCCGGGACCGGCCCGATCGATGTCCCCAGCGAATACCCGACCACGGCGGAGTCCCTCGGCCCAGGGCAGTACGTCGTGCGGAACGACCTGCTCCTGAGCGCGAACAGCATCCGCGAGGTCTCGGACTTCTACGGGATCGACGCCGACTACGAGTTCGACCTCGCCGAAGAGTCGACCTTCACCTTGGCGGGAGGCGTCTGGGTCGAGGGTGCCGACCGCAGCGTCGCCTCGGCCTTCCTCGAGGGCCCGTCGGTCTCGGATGCCGGAGAGTCGTGCGTTCCCGGGGCGACCTCGCAGTTCGCATGCCTCGCCAGCACGCCGTTCGAGCTGGGGGAGGCGGCGTTCGAGGAGATCGCCTTCACGAACGGCAACCTCGGCGGGATCCGGACGACCAGCAACGAGTCGTCTCGCGGGATCGACTCCTGGAACCTCCGCGGAAAGCTGACGCTCTGGGACACCCTCGACCTGCTGGGAGGGATCCGGAGCGAGAACCTGTCGATCCAGTCGCTGAACGATCCCTTCCTGGTGAACCCGCTCACCGGTGAGCTCGTGACGATCCTGGGAGGCCCCCAGACGTACCCCGCGCGGTTCCTGTTCTTCGACCGCATCGACAATCCGTTCCCGGGAGGCCCCGACGGTCTGAGCAGCCCGCCGCCGGCCGGCTTCGTCTACAACGACATGCTGCTCGGCATGGGCATCACCCCCGGCCCCTGCGCCGGCGACAACGGATCGCGCCCGGGCCTCCAGTGCGTCGACCTGCTCGATCCCGACGACCTCCAGGATCTCTTCAACGGTCGGATCGAAGAGCAGCGACTCCTGCCATCGGCCGGCTTCACCCTGCAGCCGCTCGAAGGGCTGATCCTCCGGGGCGGCTGGTCGCAGACCGTCGCCAGGCCGTCGTTCCGCGAGCTCGGGTACTACGTGACGGTCGAGCCAGGGACGAACGATCTCGTCGTTGGCAATCCACGCCTCGGCCTCTCGAACGTCGAGAGCTATGACGCGCGGCTCGAGTACACCCTCGGCGAGCGGGGTGACTTCTTCGCGGTGAGCTATTTCGCGAAGACGATCGGGAACCCCATCGAGGCGCTCATCCTGCGGGATCCGCTCAATCAGGAGCTCTCTGCGACCGGTCTGTACCAGACCTTCTTCAACAACCCCGGCGAGGCGGACCTCTGGGGTGTCGAGATCGAGGCCCGCAAGAACATCGACTTCCTCGAAGGCATCGGGTTCTCCGTTCCCGACTGGCTCCAATACTTCTCGATCGGCGGGAACTACACGTACATCCAGGCGGAGGTGCCCAGGACCGAAGCCGAGCTGGCACGGTCGGAGCGGTTCTTCGCGACGGCGCCGGGTGACGTGGAGCGCTTCGCGGCGCTCGCGCCGACCCGCCGGCTGTTCAACCAGCCCGAGTGGATCGCCAACGCCGACGTCACCTTCGATCACCCGGACTGGGGGCTCAAGCTCACGGTCGCGTACTTCGCCATCAGCGACGTCCTCGATGCCGCCGGATCCGCCACCCTCAGCAACACGGGCACCGTCCTCGAGTACGTCCCGGACCGCTACGTCGGTGCGTTCAGCGACCTCCGGGCGACGATCAGCAAGACGATCCCCCTGCCCGGCGGCCTCGGCGACCTGGTGCTCCGAGCCACCGGCAAGAACCTGCTCAATGGACCGCGGCGGCTGGTCTACGACCCCTATCAGACGAACAAGCAGATCGTCGAGCAGGAGCTTCGTTCGGGACGCGACTTCTCCCTCTCGCTCACCTTCCGCCGCACCTTCTGACCGCGATCACGCGTCGTCATGTGCCGCGCAAGCGTGGCGCGCG
Organism: uncultured delta proteobacterium; assembly: GCA_963710635.1. GTDB lineage: Bacteria > Myxococcota_A > UBA9160 > UBA9160 > UBA9160 > MYXO. The sequence goes on along the minus strand of CAVQAY010000001.1, from coordinate 588,359 downwards.
GTCTCGTAGGCGCGGAACGCGCTGGGCGTCATCCCGACGTGCCGGCGAAACACGGCGTTGAAGTGACTGAGCGAGCGCCAGCCCGTTTCGAGCGCGACTTCGGTGATCGAGTCGTCGCTGCGTACGAGGAGCTTCTTGGCACGCTCGATGCGAAGCGCCGACAGATAGGCAGGGAGCGACGTGCCCAGCTCTTGCCGGACGAGCCGCGAAGCCTGCCGGAGCGACACGCCGAGCCGTCCCGCAAGAACGCCAAGGGAGAAGCCGTCGAGAGCGCTGGCGTCGAGATCCTCGAGAGTACGCACCAGCGATGCCCGCCGCGACCTGATCCGGGCCCCCGCAGGCTCGCGCGGGTCGACGAGAGAGCCCGCCATGTCCTCCGCGATCGCCACCAGCTCGACGAAGCGGCCGGCACTCGCCGGACAGATCCTGCGGAGGTCCGTGCTCGGCGGCGACCCCTGGCCGAGGTCGAGATGCGAAGCAACGAGGACTCGCCCCGCGCGCTGCGCGACGCCGCTTCCTGCTCGCTCGCGAGCGAGCGGAGCCGCCGCACCGGGCTGGCCGGGCGCTTCGAAGAGGGTCCGTACAAGGCTGGCCCAAGAGGGGTCCGCGTGGAAGACGAGCGCTTCGCCACTTCGGCGGGTGTCGAGGACGACTCCGGGTCCGCTTCGCACGGAGAGAAGCTCACCGGCCAGCAGGCGGTGTGTTCCCGACTCGCCTCGCAGCAGCATCTCGCCTCCGATCACCTGCACGAGGGAGAGCGCCGTGATTTCGACCGGAAGATCGCTCGTGGCGATGCGGCGGACCGCGGGAGGCATGTGCCCTCACTTCCTGGACGCGCTCGAAGGGTCGCTGCGACAGAGTAGAGCGGTGGCCGCGTCTGTTTGGTGACCCTGCCGCGACGACTCCTCGACGGGTGTGCGACGGCGAGAAGACCCGTGATCGAGGCGTCGCCGTTGCTTTTCCATGTCATTCCCGTGAGCCGCGCCACGCCCGCCGGCTCGGGGGCCACTCCGTCGGTGGATTGTCAGGGATCCAGCTCGCTGGTGCGCACTCGTTCGCGCGTCCGTAGCCGTTTCTCCGCGACACGACGTCCGAAGTTCGCGCACCGACGGCGGGATTGCGGGAGTCGACTGCGCGTGCGCCGTCGTAGCCTTCGCGACGTGCCGGGGAGTTCGTGCTCGATTCGATCGCGAGCCTCCTAGCACGACGAGAGTTCGAAGCATTCTTGAAGACACCCCAACCCACCAGAGGATGAACAACGACATGCGACACATGCGAAACACACTGATCCTCGGCCTCGTGCTTGCTGCCGGCGCGCTCGCCGGGAGCGCGAAGGCCCAGGAGACCTGCGTCGGGTCTCCCGACCCGGGCGAGTGCCCGCAGACGGCAGGCGCCGTCTCGACCATCACCACCGACACCGTGTGGGGATCGGCAGCCTTCCCGTGCCCGATCATTCTCAACGAGCCGGTGTTCGTGACCGGCGGAGCGACGCTCACGATCAACGCCGGGTGCGTCGTGCGGGGGCAGACCCGCCAAGCGGCCGTCCAGTCGGGCGTCACCGCCGGAACGCCGGGAACGCTGATCGTGACCCAGACGGGCAAGATCAACGCTGTCGGAACCCGCGAGGCGCCGATCATCTTCACGACCGCGGCCATCGACAACGACAACGATGGCGCCGCCGATGCGGCGGGCTTCGACCGAGCGCCCTACGGCGGCCAGGCCTCGGGCGACGTCTTCCTCGACGACGCCCCGCTCGTCGCACCCCTGGCTCCCCTCAACGCCCTGGGCGTCGAGAACACCGACCTCTGGGGCGGCGTCGTGATCCTCGGCAACGCGCCGACGAACCTCGCCGACCTGTGCGGCGTGGGTCACGGAAAGTGCACCGTCGAGGGCCTGACGTTCCCCGGCTACCCGGCCTCCGTCGCCACCTATGGCGGCGTCAACCCCCACGACAGCTCCGGGCGCCTCGTCTACTTCTCGATCCGCCACGGCGGCGACGAGATCGGCGAGAGCAACGAGCTCAACTGCCTCTCGATGGGCGGCGTCGGCGACGGTACCGAGATCGCCTACGGCGACTGCTACGTCAACTTCGACGACGGGTTCGAGTTCTTCGGCGGAACCGTCGACACCCATCATCTGATGGCCTCCTACATCGGTGACGACCTCTTCGACCTCGACGAGGGCTTCACGGGAATCGGCCAGTTCTGGTTCGGGATCCAGGGCGCCTTCAACGAGGGAGGTGGGTCCACCTACGGCTCGAAGTCGGGAGACAAGCTCGCCGAGTTCGATGGCGACAACTACAACGGCAAGGAAGAGAGCCCGGCGGGTCAGAACGTCAACTGCAGCACCCGCTTCCAGGTTCCGGGAACCAATGCGCCGGCTCCCCTCGTCGAGGACACGCCGTGGCCGCTCTCGAACCCCCACGTCTACAACTTCACCCTGATCGGACCGGGCGGTGCCTACTCCGACGGCTTCGCCAACCCCGCGGTCTCACCCCTCAGCGCATCCGCGGTCGGCGGAAAGAAGGGCATGCACCTGCGGCACGGGTTCGCAGGCCGGCTGTTCAATGGCATGGTCGTGAACACCCTGAACGGCGCGGGCGCCGGCCCCGGGATCTCGGTCGAGAACGGCGGCGGTGGCTGCCCGGGCTTCGACGCGGTGGACAACGCCAACGCCGGGCTGATCGTCGTCGGCACGACGACCCTCGACGACGTCGCGCCGCCGAGCGCCGCCACCCAGACGGCGCTCAACAACGGCGATGCGGTCCGGGTGAGCCTCGGCGCGGTCAACAACGCGAACAGCCTGAACTGCGTCAACACCGCCTACCTTGGCCTGACGAGCGAGAACACGCTCATCGAGCCCACGGGAGGCGCCGACGGCAAGCTCGACGCGCTGGCGACTCCGATCGACCCGCGACCGCGCTTCGGCACGTGCGGGGCCAATGGCGTTCCGCCCCAGCATCCGGGCGTCGACCGCAATGCGACCTATCGAGGCGCGTTCCAGGGGGGAGCACCGCTCTGGACCGACCGGTGGACCGCACTCGATCGCGCGGGGGTGCTCTAGCTCCGCGGCACGGGAATGAAGCCGCTCCCACCCGCTAGCAGGAGGCTGGCGGGTGGGAACCGGCCGCACTCTTGAAACTCTCTTCAACTCTTCAGAGCCAGGAAGCTGGCAAGGAAACACGATCATGAAGGTCAGATCTCTTTCTCTCGCGGTGGCGCTGGCACTCGGCGCAGGGTCCGCCCAGGCGGCTCCGGTCCTGGTGGCCGGCTGGGATTTCTCCCAGTACTCCCCTGGGTTCCTGACGATCGACGGCGCCGTCACGCTCACCAACACCCTCTCGTCCAACTACTCCGATCTCGATGCGACGGAATACCCGGGCATCGGGCGGGGATCCGAGTACGGGACGATGTACCTGAACGGCGCGTACGGCTCGATCAACACGCCGCTCGACGGCGCGACCGACCCGTTCATTCCGCAGACGGCGAGCATCGAGCAGAACGTCAACGCTGCGGTCGTGGCGGGCGTTCCGATGGGAAGCGGTGCCGCCGAGAACCTGCTGCTGAACGAAGGCGGCCCCGGGGCCGGCCAGTACCAGTTCGGCGGCGTGCGCATGGAGGCGGCCGATGAGTGGAACGTCGTCCCGGGCATTCTCGACGTGGTGTTCGGGGTGGACCTCGGAGCGAACCTGCTGGGGCAGGGCTTCTCGGTGAGCTTCGGTGGCCAGACCCGGAACGGCACCTCCAGCCTGATCGTCGAGTTCTCGCAGGACGGCAGCACATACTCGCAGATCGGGACGGCGCTGCTGACGACGTCGGCGGCGGCGTATTCCTTCGCAGCGCCGGTGACGCCGGCCGCGCTCGGCGACGCGTTCGTTCGGTTTCGCTTCGAAGCCGACAACACGATCCGCGCAGGCGTCGACAACGTGGCGATTGCCGCCGACGTGACGGTGATCCCCGAGCCCGGCCCGATGGTGCTCATCATGTCGGGCCTCACGGGGCTCGCAGCGTTCGGCCGCCGCCGCGCCTGATCGGCGCAGCGAGTCCGTGCTCCCCGGAGCCGCCACCCGCAGCGCGGGTGGCGGCTCCCACCTTTTCCGCCGGAGGAATCCCACCATGCGCAGGCATCGAATCGCAGCGCTCTCGGTCCTCGCCTGCCTTGCGGCTGCGGCTTCGGCTTCGTCCACGGCGTCCGAGGAGTACCGTGCAGCCGACCCCTCGGCGCCGCCGGTCGTCCGAGAGAACCTTCTCGCGAGCGAGCGCTTCTGGCCGTATCAAGTCGACCTCTCGGCAGCCTGGAAGCCCGACGGGCGTGCGGAGCCGCTTCCGGCAGGAACCCGCGCGGTGCTGGTGCGGATCGACGGTTCTGGAGCCGCTCGCATCGACTTCGGCCGGGACGGCCGGTTCCTGGTCCCGGTGGAGAAGACGGACATCCTCGCCCGTGCGAACGAGATCCGGATCGGCGAGCGCGAGAAGCGCCTTCCGAATCTCGTCCACGCGCTCGGTCCGCGCCTGGTCGACGCCGCATCCGAGACGATCCGTTCTGCCGACGTCGAGAGCCTCCTCGAGGCGGAGGTCTTCCTTGCCGTGTTCGCGGACCCCGGTGCCGAGGGATTCGACGCGGTCGCGTCGGCCCTTCGCCCGCTCCGCTCCCGCAGCGAAGTCACGACGCTGCTCCTGCCCCAGGGGACACACCCCGATCCGGAGCTGAGGACCCGGCTCCGCGAGATGGACTGGCCGGTGGGGTTCCTTCGCGACGAGTACGGTGAGGGCTATGCCCGCTCGCTGCGGCCCGATGGCGCTCCGCTCCCGGCTGTCATGCTGATGACGCCGGAAGGGCGCGTCCTCGTCGACCGAGCCTGGAGCAAGGCCGTCGTGAACGAGTTGGCCGCGGCGATCGACCGGCACGTTGGCGAGGTGCGGGCCGCCGGAACGATCCCTGAAGCGCCCGGCGTCGCAGGGCTACCGTAGGGAGCCTCGCGAGCTTCCGGATCGCTCGGGCCGGCGCGCGCCCTTCTTCACCACACCGGCTGGTACGAAACCACGTTCTGCGCGGCAGATGTCATGGTCTCGACCGTCTCGGAGCGCTCCAGGCTCCAGGGGAGCGACTGGGCGAGGGTCCGGGACAACCCACTCAGACGGAACTTCAAATCGGATCGCGCCGAGACGGGCGGTTGTCGTCGCGCCGCTGCGAGGGCGATGCGTCCCGTGAGTCGTGCCTCGGAGCGTGACGCCGCGGTGTTCGGCGGCATTCGCGTCAGCTCGAGGCGTTCGATCGGAACCTCGTAGTCGATGACGAGACTCGAGGCGCTGCTCTCGCCCGACGAGCGCGACAGCGTTGCTGACGCGCCCTTTCCAAACGCAAGCACCTTCACCCCCCGGCTCGCGAGAAATCGGCGGACCAGCGACTCATCCAGTCGCCACGACTCTCCCACCTCGACGGGGCGTCCGGGATCGAGGAACGCCGGCGCCAGCGTGTACTCGAACTGGCTTTCGAGCACACGTGCGATGGTGCGTTCGAGCTCGCCGTCGATCCGCCGGCTTCCCTGGAAGATCTCGAGCCGGTCCCCCCTCCTCACCTCATAGGTGACGGGCTCGACGAACAGCGAGCCGGACTCGCTGGGTCGCTCGAAGGTCAGGCTCGCGTGCTCGTGCCTCTCTCGAATGGGCCGCCCGTCGCTGCTGGCCTCGAGGACGACGACGGTGGCTTCGTAGCGCAGCCGGACGTCCTCCTCGTACGACTCACCCGAAGCGCCGCGCGAGAGCGCCTCGGTGCGGGTCGTCACCGAGAGCGCCAGCCGGTGCGCGTCGCCGGCCTGCCGCCGGGGAAGCAGGGAGAGCCGCTCGGCGGCGGCCGCTCCCCCATCGGCTGCGGCGACCGCCGTCGCGACCAGGAGCGCGCTGCTCCCGAGAAGGATGCGAAGCGACGTGAGAAGCCTCATGACCATGCCCGCCGAATCCGGGGGTCTGCCCCCACCCAGGCGCTATCGGCCCTTGCCTTGCGATCTTGAGTAGGTCGATCGTCTCCTGCGCAGTGCCGAGCCCGTCGCCGCTGGCGCGGTGCGTCTCAGCGCGGGGCGTTGCGCCGGAGCAGGAACAGGTAGGTCTGCTCTTCGACGTTCGGCATTTCTTCGTCGGCCTCGAACGCCGCCACCGCACCCAGCACGGGCAGCCGCAGAAAGCTGGTCGCGTAGGCGTTCTCGCTCTCCTGGGTCTGCCGGACCATCGCGAGCGAAAGCGCCTGGAAATCGACGATCCGGAGCTCGCGGCTTGCCCCGTCTCGCTGCGAAGTGAAGAGGTTCAGGAGCCCCGGCATCTCGAAGAGGCTGAACGACTGGTAGTCGGGGCCTTGTCCGATCTCGAGAAGACGGAAGATGCGAAAATCGAAGAGACGGACCGTCGTTCCCCGCGGCTCGTGATCGACCGCCAGGAGGTCGATCTCCCAGAAGCCGATCCGGAAGTCCTTCGCGCTCGAATCAACCTCCGGAGCCACGGTTCCGGTCGCTGCGCCTTCCCCTGCCGGAGACCCGGCCGCCTCGACGTCCCCGCCCTGCGGGGCCGCCGCCTCTGCTTCACCACGGGCATTGCCGCCGAGCGCGAGTGCCGCGGCGAACGACACGACGAGGGCAGCCTTCATTCCCACACGGCTCTCCTTCGCGCGCCGCATCGCGTGCGAAGGGAGAAGGTAGAGCCGCCGATGTCGCTCCGTCCGTCACGATACCGTGTCGGAAAGATGAAGATTCCACCCAGGCCAGGGGTGGACGACTCACGAGGGCGGAGAGCTGGCCCGGTCCAGCCGGCAGGTTCCGGTCCGGAGGCAACCCGGCCAGGAGATCGTCTCGTTCTCGAAGCCGAGCTCCCGGAGCTCCTCGAAGCGCTTCTCCTTGCGGAGCTGTTCGACGTAGGGAATGGCTCCGACCTCGTCGAGCTCCTGGAGGCTGAGACCCGCTCGGCGTTCGTCGGGAATGCCCGAGATGCGCCCGACGAACACGTCTTCGACGTATGCCCAGTCGACGTTCCTGCCGCCCGCCGAGTGGAACGTCCTCGCGCTCGCCGAGGTGCTCTCGAGAGGCCCCTCGAGAGCCTTCAGCACCTGCATCCGGAACGATTCGGCAGCAGTCTCCGGATCGTCCGCCAAAGGCTCGGCGAGCAGATCCGCCCGCGTCCGTTGAGCCGCGAGGGCGCCAGCGCCCTCGTTCACCGGTTCGCCGTGCGCGGAAGACGCGGCCGCCGACGCCGGGCGTTCCGGATCGGCGGGCCTTCCGGACGCTCCGCCCAACCCGCTCGCCACGTCCGCAACGCCCGCCAGCATCCGAAGCGCCATTCCTGCCGTCAGCATCGAAGCCACTACCCAGCGCGCCTGCATCGTTTCCTCGCTGGAAGCGCGCCTGCCGCTTCTGCGTGCGGTGGGCAAACGCGCCGTATGCGCCCGCTCCGGGCGCGACCAGAGGATCGCGCAGCTTCCCGGTGCCGGCAGCGCCTCCGCGACCGGGTTCCGACCGGTTCACGAGAAATCGATCCAGGCGTCACACGCGATCCTGAAGCCCCCTCGGTCCCGTCGCGAAAAGTTCGCAGGATCGACACGCTTTCGACGCTCGGGATCCATGAAGTTGTCTCCGACGCTGCGTCGTCCGTTGCTATAACCCTTGCGCTGTCGATGACGTTCGCGAAATCGCCGCGTTCTCGTGCGGGCGGCCGAGGGTGTTCTTGCCCGCTGCCATCTCGGAGTCTCAACATGGGTAGCGTGGCGACCCTGCGTTTCCCGCTCGCACTCGTCGTGGCCACCGGGCTCGCAATGGGAATGTTCTGGGGACTCCGCGCGATGATCAGCGTCTCGGGAGTGTTCGAATCGATCCAGCCTGCCGCGAAGATCGACTTCGTTCGGCTGCGCCGCGATACCGTCGTCGAGGAGAAGAAGCGGGTGAAGCCGCAGTTCGACAAGCCCGCGCCGCCGCCCCCGTCGGCGCCCGATGTCGCGACGTCGCAGAAGACCAGCGTCATCGCAGGAACCGACATCGCGGCCCTCGCGCCTTCCGTCGATTTCTCCGCCACGGGCGGTGGGGGAATCGGCCGAGCCGGCGGCCTCGCTGCGGCGCTTGCGACCGGTGGCGGGGTCGACCGCGATGCGGTGCCCCAGGTCCGGATCCAGCCCGACTATCCGATGACCGCGCGCCAGAAAGGGATCGAGGGCTGGGTCGACGTTCAGTTCACGGTCGGCAGCGACGGAAGCGTTCGCAATCCCGTCGTCGTGGCCGCGCAGCCGAGGTCGATCTTCGACACCGCTGCGCTGCAGGCGGTGAAGGGCTGGAAGTACAACCCCAAGCTGCAAGATGGAAAGCCCGTCGAGAGGCCGGGAATCCGGGTCCGGATCCGCTTCGAGCTGGAGAGCTGAGACATGGACGCAGGCGCCTTCAAACGACCGCTGGCCGTACTGCTCGCTGCCGTGATTCTCGAATTCGTTCCGTTCGCTCCGGCCGAGGCGGGAGACCCCGACCCTCCCCGCCGCCCTCCGGCGGCGAAGGAGCGCGGCGACCGTTCACGACTCTCGATACAGCCGCGCACCGCCGAGGTGCTGGCCGAGGTGCGAGAGCACCTGCAGGCGGACCGGCATGCCAAGGCCGAGGCGGCCCTCGTCAAGCTGCAGAAGAGCAAGCTGAACCCCTACGAGACGGCCCAGGTCCATCGGCTGCTCGGATACGTCGCCTACGGCAAGGAAGAGTACGCCGAAGCGGTGCAGCACATGAAGAAATCACTCGCCGGAGATGCGCTCTCCCCGGCGGACCAGGCCGACGTGCTGTTCCAGATCGCGCAGATCCAGGGAATGGAGAAGCGGTGGAAGGACGTCGTCACGACGCTCGACTCGTGGTTCCGAACGGTCGAGAAGCCGAACTCGCTCGGCTACTACCTGCTCGCCCTGGCCCACTATCAGCTGAGCGATCTCGATTCGGCACTGGAGCCCGCGAGGCAGGCGGTCGACATCGCGCAGAACCCGCAGCAGGCGTGGCTCCAGCTTCTGCTCGCGATCCATCTCGGCCGGAAGGACTACCGCGCTGCGACGCCGGTCCTCACCAAGCTGATCTCGATCCACCCGGACCTGGGCAAGGGCTACTGGCTCCAGCTTTCGGCGCTTCACGGCGCGAACGGCGACAACGCCCAGGCGCTCGCGGTGATGGAGTTGGCGTATCGAAGAGGCCTCCTCACCGACGAGTCCGACCTGATCCGTTTGGTCCAGCTCAATCTGCTCCAGGGGATTCCCCATCGCGCCGCGAGTGTCCTCGAGAGGGAGATGGCCGCTGGACGGATCGAGGAGAGCGTCGAGACGTTCGAGATGCTGAGTGGCAGCTGGATTCTCGCGCGAGAGATCGCCAAGGCGAAGACGCCTCTTGCCCGCGCCGCCGAGCTCGCGCCGAAAGGCGACCTCTACGTCCGCCTGGCCCAGGTCCACATGATGCAGGAGGAGTGGACCGAGGCGTCCGTCGCGCTCCGGAGTGGCCTCGCCAAGGGAGGCCTCGCCGACGCGTCGAACGCCGAGCTCCTTCTCGGCATCAGCTACTTCAACGAGAACCAGCTCTCCGAGGCTCGAAGCTGGTTCTCTCGCGCACACAAGTCGGGGGCGACTCGACAGCAGGCCCAGACCTGGCTCGAGCACATCGACCGGACCCTCGAGACGCGGCGCTCGCAGGTCAGGGTGCCGAGCTGACGCCGGCGCCGGCCTTCGAAGGGACCGAGCCGGGGAGACGGAGAAGTCATGAGACGAGCCTTCCTCATCGTCGTTACGGTGCTCGCGGCCGCGCTGCCGGCGCTCGCCGTGTGGCAGCCGCGGTCGGCTGCTGCGGCCGAGCCGAAGAAGACCATCGAGCCCTCGGTCCGCGAGCAACTCGCGGCCGACGAGGTGGCCATGGCGTCGCAGAAGCGCCTCGGTCAGATGGGCGACGAAACCCGTGAGCTTCTCCTCCAGTACCGCCAGTACATCTCCGAGACCAAGAACCTCGTCGATTACACCCGGCAGCTCTCGGTCCAGGTCGAGTCCCAGGCCGAGGAAATGAAGTTCCTCGACGAGCAGCTCGAGGAGATCGAGGTGACGGCGCGGGAGGTGGTTCCCCTCATGCAGAAGATGCTGGATACCCTCGAACGCTTCGTTGCCCTCGACGTTCCCTTCCAGCCCGACGAGCGCAGCAAGCGGACCGGATCGCTCCGCCAGATGATGGGGCGCGCCGATGTCAGCATCTCCGAGAAGTACCGCCGGATCATCGAGGCGTATCAGATCGAGACCGAATACGGCCGTACCCTGGAGGCGTACCAGGGCGAGCTCGGAGACAACGAGAAGCCCCGGACGGTCCGCTTCCTGCGGATCGGCCGCGTGGCGCTCCTCTACCAGACGCTCGACGGCAAGGAGACCGGGTACTGGGACGCCTCGAAGAAGGGCTGGGTCGTCGACGACTCCTACCGGACTGCCGTGATGCGCGGCTTCGACGTCGCCGACAAGAAGGGCGCTCCAGATCTTCTGATTGCGCCGGTTCCGGCGCCGGTGTCGGTCTCCTCGGAGGGACGCTCGTGAGGATGCATTCGCTGCGACCGCTCCTCTGCGCCTTGACTGCGGTTTTCGCGGCAGCGCAGGCGCTCGCTGCAGACACCCTCGACGATCTGCTCGAGCAGACCCGCAACGCGCGGGCTCTCGAAGCCAAGGCCCACGAGGAACGGGAAGCCGAGTTCCTTGCCGCCCGCGACCGGCAGAAGGAGCTCCTTGCCCGGGCCAAGGCCGAGTGGGAGGCTGCCCAGACGAAGAGCACCCAGCTCTCGGCGCGCTTCGACGCCAACGAGCTGAAGCTGAACGAGCTCGAGACGCTCCTCAAGTCGCGCGAAGGCAACCTGGGAGAGCTCTTCGGCGTGACGCGCCAGGTCGCTGGCGACGTCCAGAGCGTGATCCACGGCTCCCTGGTGAGCGCGCAGTATCCCGGCCGGCAGGAGTTCTTCTCGCGCCTCGCGACTGCGAAGCAGCTGCCCTCGATCGTCGATCTCGAGCGGCTGTGGTTCGAGATGCTTCGCGAGATGACCGAGACGGGCCGGGTCGCGCGCTTCGACACCCAGGTCGTGACGGCGCAGGGCGAGAAGCAGCCGGCCGAGGTCGTCCGGATCGGCGGCTTTACCGCGATCTCGAAGGGCCGCTACCTCTCGTTCACCCCGGGCGCCGACACGTTGACCGTCCTGCCACGCCAGCCGGAAGGCGACCTTCGCGAGCTCGCAGCGGGGCTGCAGCAGGCCCCGGAGGGATACGCCAGGGCGGTGGTCGACCCATCGCGCGGCGTGCTGATGGCGCTCTACACCCAGCGTCCCGGGCTCTGGGAGCGGATCGAGAAGGGCGAAGCAGTCGGTTACGTGATCATCGCCGTTGGCGTCATTGGTGCGCTGTGCGCGATCTACCAGTTCATCTATCTCGTTCGCGTCCGGATGGCCGTTTCGCGGCAGCTGCGACGGCTCGACCAGCCGAACGCCGACAATCCCCTTGGCCGTGTACTTGCGGCGTTCAAGGGAGACCCCGAGCAGATCGAGGAAGATGCAGAGGTCGTCGAGCTCCGCATCTCGGAGGCGGTCCTCCGGGAACAGCCCCGGCTCGAACGGTTCCAGTCGTTCCTCCGGCTCGCCGTGGCGGCAGGCCCGCTGCTCGGCCTCATCGGCACCGTCGTCGGCATGATCGTCACCTTCCAGAGCATCACGGAGACCGGGTCGAGCGATCCGAAGCTGATGGCCACCGGAATCGGGCAGGCGATGATCGCGACGGTGCTCGGCCTCGGCATCGCCGTTCCGCTCCTCTTCGTGAACGCAGGGCTCGCATCGCTCTCGGACGGAGTCGTCCAGGTGCTCAATGAGCAGAGCACGGGGATCCTCGCCGAGCACATCGAACGCCAGAAGTCGAAGCCGCAGGAGGCCTAGCCGCGTGCCGGAGCAGCTCGCAGAACAGCTCCTTGCGCCGTACTTGGCCGTCACCGACCTCATCGACCTCGGCGGCCCGTTCGTGGTCTGGATCTTCCTCTGCTGCCTCCTGATGTGGACGCTCGTGATCGAGCGCTGGGTCTACTTCTCCCGGGTCCTTCCCCGGGAGGCAGCGCTGCTCCTCGATCGCTGGAAGGAACGCGCGGAGCACAAGTCGTGGTGCGCGAGGCAGATCCGGCAGTCGATGGTGTCGCACCTGCGGATCGGGATGACGGCGAATCTACGCCTTTTGCGCGTCCTGGTTCCTCTCGCGCCGCTCCTCGGGCTGATCGGCACGGTGAGCGGCATGCTCGAGGTGTTCGATTCGATGGCGCTTCGCGGCTCTGCGGATGCGCGGACGATGGCGAGTGGAGTCTCCAAGGCGATGATCTGCACCCTCACGGGGCTCGCCGTCAGCATCAGCGGGATGTACCCGGTGTACTACTTCGACTCGCGCGCGCGAAGGGAAGCCGAGCTCCTCGCCGATCACTTCGAGTTCTGAGATGCACACCCGGAAGATCGGCCGCAGGGTCCGCAAGCCGCGCTCCGAGTCGACGGGGATCGACCTGGCTCCGATGCTCGACTTCGTGATGAACCTGCTGATCTTCTTCATCATCACTGCGGTCTTCGTGAAGGAGTTCGGGATGCCGGTGAGTCGGCCCGCGGCGCCGGGAGTCGGCGCGGCGAGCCGCGAGGCCGGCAGCATGCTGATCACGATCGATTCAGGAGGTGAGATCCTGGTCGACGAACGGACGGTCGACGTGCGGTCGATCCGCGCCAACGTCGAGCGGATGCTCGCCGAGAAGCCCGGCAATGGCGTGATGGTGGTGGCCGATCCACGCGCCGGCACCGGGATCGTGGTGCAGGTGGTCGATCAGGTGCGCCAGGGGGGCGTCACGAACGTCTCCTTCGGCGTCACGAACTGAGCGGGAGGCGGCGGGATGCAGTCGGGGCACGACAAGGAGCTGGTCGAGATCGACCTGGCTCCGATGCTCGACTTCGTGATGAACCTGCTGATCTTCTTCATCATCACCACGTCCTTCGTGAAGGAGCCGGGCATCACCGTCGACCGCCCCTACGCGCTCACTGCGGAGCACCGCGAAAGCGGGAACATCCTGATCGCGATCCGCTCCAACGGCGACATCTGGATGGACCGCAAGCAGGTCGACCTCCGGCAGGTGCGCCCGATGATCGAGCGCCTTCACGTCGAGCGTCCCGACGACACCGTCGTCGTGATCGGCGACAAGGCGGCGCCCGCCGGCGTGCTGGCCCTGGTGATGGACGAGGTCAAGCTCGGCGGGATCAGCGAGGTCTATGTCGGCGCCACGAGCCCCGCGGGCTCCTGAGCGCCGGGGAGCGCCGGCTCGCAGGACCGGACACGAGGCTGAAACCGCAGCCGCGGCGGGAGGTTGACGCTGCGGACGGGCCGCCCTACCGTCCGCGGCCGAGGGGCCGTAGCTCAACTGGGAGAGCGCCGCGTTCGCAATGCGGAGGTTGTCGGTTCGATCCCGATCGGCTCCACCAGCACCTGCCCCGGGGCCGGCCGGCCGCTCTCGCCGCGGGCCGACCCCGGGACCGCTGGATCCCGCGAAACGAAGTACCCTCGCCCGGGTCATGTGGGTTGCCAAGGTCAACGAGCTGATCGGCTCCTCTCCCGACGGCTTCGAGCAGGCCGCGCGATGCGTCGTCGAGCGCGCCAACCGGACGCTTCGCGGGATCACCGGAATCGAGGTGGTCGAGAAGCGCATCAAGATCGAGGCCGAGCGCATCGTCGAATACCGCGTGCGGCTCCGCCTCGTGTTCGACATGGCCCCCGAAGCCGAGCTGCACTGGTGAGGAGCGGGCCATGGCCGTTGCGAGCGTCTCCACCATCACCGCGGCTTCGCCCCACGGCTGGCAGGACGCCATCCAGCGCGGCTTCGACCGCGCCCGCAAGACCCTCCGCAACATCACCGGCATCCAGGTGGTGGAGGAGAAGGCGCGGGTCGAGGACGGGCAGATCACCGAATTCCTGGTGACGCTGCGGATCATCTTCATCCTCGAGGACTCCGGCTCCTAGTGCGCGGGCGGGGTTCGCGGGTGCGCTTCGCTGGAGCCGGCCGTGCTGCCTGCCATCGTCACCGCCGGTGATCGGGGGGCGGCGAAGGCCGTCCACGGAGAGAGCAAGGTCTACCTCGAGGTGGGAGGGCTGCCGCTGGTCGCCCACGTGGTTCTCGCGCTGCAGCGGGTTCCCGAGGTGTCCGAGGTCTGGGTGGTTGGCAACGCGGAGCGGCTCGAGGCCGTGTTCACCTCTCCGCGTGTTCGGGGCGAGCTGCGGAAGCCCCTGCACGTGGTGCCACAGTTCCGGAACCTCTACGAGAATGCCTGGCAGACGTACCGCAGGCTCCTCCCCGGCGCAGGGTCGGAGGGTCGGGATCCCGTGGGGCCGGATCTCGATCAGTGGGTGCTCTACCTCTCCGGAGACCTGCCGTTTGCGCAGCCGGAGGAGCTTTCGAGCTTCGTGCAGCAGGGGCTCGCGTGCGGCGCCGACTACGTGGTGGGCCTCGTTCGCGAGGAGTCCCTCGTCGCGTTCTACCCGAAGGAGGCCGGGCTTCCGGGGATCCGGATGGCGTACTTCAACCTCGCCGAGGGTCGCTTTCGCCAGAGCAACCTCCACCTGGCGCGGCCGGCGCGCCTCGTGAACCGCTACTACGTCGAGGAGCTCTACGAGAACCGCTACCAGAAGGAGATCGGCAACATCGTCAAGCTGGCGTGGAAGCTGCTGCGAACCGAGCAGGGCGGCGCTCGGCTGCTGTTGCTGTACGCGCGCATGCACCTGGCGTCGATTGCGGACCGCCACGGCTGGAGGCGCGTCTCGGATTGGCTGCGCCGGGGCATCGCGATGAGCCGCATCGAGGGCATCCTCTCGCTCCTACTGCGGACACGTCTTCGCTTCTGCGTGACCGACGTGGGGGGCTGTGCGATCGACATCGACAACGAGCCCGACTACGACGCGGCTACCGTGCGCTTCGACGAGTGGCGCGCCGCGCAGCAGGAGCGCGCGGCGCGTCTGGACGGGCGTCTCGCGCTCCCGCCTGCAACGGAGCCGGCGCGGGTCGTCGTGCATCGCGAGGCCGGGCAGCGTGACGGTTAGCGAACAGGTCCTGGCCGCACGGCGCACAGCGGGACTCTTCACGCTCGAAGACCGGGGCCTCTTGTCGGTTTCGGGAAGCGACGCCACCCGCTGGCTCGGCGGCATGATCACCGGCGACGTGGCTGCTCTTTCGGAGGGGCCGGAGCACTCGGGCTGCCCCGCCCTCGTGCTCACCCACCGGGGGCGAATCGTCGCCGACGTCCAGGTCCTGGCGCTGCGAGGCGGGTTCTGGCTCGAGGTGGCGGGAGCGGCCTCTGCGGCGGCACTTCGCGACCGCCTCTCGAAGCTGGTGATCGCCGACGACGTCCGGCTCGTGGACGAGAGCGCAGCGACGGCGCGCTTCGGTGTCGAAGGGCCTCGCGCGTGGGCGGCCGTCGAGGCTGCGGCCGGATCTCCTCTTGGCCTCGCGCCAGATGCGTGCCGCGAGGCCGTGATCGGGGGCTCCCGCGTCGTCGTCGCCCGCTTCGGCTGGAGCGGCGAAGACGCCTACCAGATCTTCTCTGCGAGCGGCGACGCGCAGCGGGTCCGCGAGGGGCTCCTGGCTTCGGCCGCGGGGGCCGCGCCCGTTGTCTGCGGCCCCGAAGCGCTCGAGGTGCTGCGCATCGAGGCCGGCCGGCCTCGGATGCTCGCCGAGCTCTCGGAAGAGATCCTGCCGCCCGAGGCGCGCCTCGATCGATGGGTCTCCTACACGAAGGGGTGTTACATCGGGCAGGAGATCATCGCGCGCCTCCGGTCGCGGGGTCACGTGAACCACTTGCTCGTTGGTCTCCGGCTCGACGCCGAGCGGCTTCCCGGGAAGAACGCACCGGTGCGGGCCGGCGACAAGGTCGTCGGCGAGGTCACCAGCTCGGCGCTGTCTCCTCGCGCCGGAAGGATCGCACTGGCATTCGTGCGCGTCGGGCACGATGCGCCGGGAACCGAGCTCGACGTGGATGGCGCGCGTGCGCAGGTGGCGGCGTTGCCGTTCGTGGAACCGGCGACACCGGCGGCGTGAAGGAGGCCGGCGCCGTGTACGCGGGCGTCGTCATCGTCTTCGCCAAGCGGCCGCTACCGGGCCTCGTGAAGACGCGGATGACTCCGCCCCTCACGGAAGAGATGGCCGCCGGCCTCTACGCCGCGATGCTCGACGACGTACTTGCCGCAACCGCCGAGGCTGCGCCGCCGCTCGGGCTCGAGCCAGTCCTCGCGGTCCACCCGCCCGACGCGCTCCGGGAGATGGCGGGCCGCGCTCCGCAGGCGTTCCGTGTCGTTGCGCAGCACGGCGCCGATCTCGCGGCGCGGATGACCCACGCGGTGGCGCAGGCGGCTGCAGGCGCCTTCGATCCGATCCTGCTGCGGGGCAGCGACAGTCCAGCGCTCGGCGCTGCGCTGCTGCGCGAGGCGGTCGAGGGCCTCGCCCACTCGGATCTGGTCGCCAGCCCCGACGAAGACGGCGGCTACAACCTCGTGGGGATGCACCGTCCCAATCCGGGTGTGTTTGACCACACCATGAGTGTGTCGTCTTCGCTCGACGAGCTGCTCGTGCGCGCTGCGCGCCTCGGGCTGCGAACCGCTCGCCTTTCGAGGGGGTTCGACCTCGATACGGTGGGCGACTTCGCGCTCCTTGCCGCTCAGCGTGCCGGGGACGCTCCGCCGCCGTGTCCGCGAACCCTCGCCTTCCTGGACGAAAATCGGCTGTGGCGTCACGTCGCTCAGGGCGCTCGCGGCGGATGAAGGGAAGTCACAACACTTTCGACACACGAAAGGGTACTGGCAAGCAACTTGCATCTTGCTCGCAAACGGCGGTCCTGCTGCCGCCCGGGGCGGGTGAAGAAAAAATTCAAGTGGGAGGCGGCGAAGCCCGAAAGCCTTGCGTACAATGCGCCGCGTAGTCACGCGAAAGCGTGGCAGGCGCCGGGAGTGAGAGAGTTCGTGGAACACTTGCGCCACGCCTCGAAAAGGGATCAGTCCCCCATCCGAGCCCGATTCTCACTCCCGGGAAGGGTTCCCAATCGACACAGTCATTCAAGGAGGGGTGTCGCAATGCGATCCAGCTGGAAGGCGCTCGCCGCGGTTGCGGCGGGTCTTTTCGTGGCGCCGCAGCTCGCTGCGGCGGATGAAGTTCAGGATCAGTTGAAGAAGATGCAGGACCGGATGTCGCAGCTGGAGGACCGCCTCCAGGCGACGACCGACCAGCTCTCCGTCACGGAGCAGCGCGCTGCCGAGCAGCAGCAGATGCTGGAGAGCGCGGGAGTCGCGGCTGCGAAGGGCTCGCAGTCGGGCCTCGACTCGTTCCTCGATACGCTCGAGTTCGGCGGCTACGTCGACGCGACGTACAACTACAACATCAACCACCCGGATTCGAAGCCGACGACCACCGGCGGAATCATCATTCCGAACCTTTCGGGTGCAAACGGCCTCTACACGTCGACGGCGGACGCGAGCGGCTTCAACCTCGAGGCTCTCAAGTTCGAGCTCGAGCGGCCGGTGAGCATCGAGAATCGGGGTGGTTTCCGCGCCGACATCGTGTTCGGCGAGCAGGCGCGTGTTCTCAACAACCTCGGCTACGTCGGCGGCATGAGCTACAGCGATGTCGGCACCCCCACTGGTTTCTTCGGGGACAGCAAGAGCGACACGGCGGTGCACGTGTCGCAGGCCTACGCGCAGTACCTCGCGCCCATCGGTGACATCACCTTCAAGATGGGCAAGATGTACACGCTGCTGGGCGCCGAGGTCGTCGACTCGCCCTACAACTACAACATCACCCGCTCGATCCTCTTCTACAACCTGCCGATCGAGCACATGGGCGCGATGGCCGGCAAGAAGCACGACAACGGCGTCGTCTGGGAACTCGGCGTCATGAACGGCTGGGACCGCGACAACGGAGCCGACTACAACAAGTCGAAGACGCTCCTCGGCCGGCTCGGTTGGCTCGGCGAGAACTACGGCGTCCTCGGCAATCTGATCTACGGTGCGGAGCAGTGGGGCCGCGAGGACAACAAGCGCGGCATCTTCGACCTGGTGTTCACGGCCAACCCGATCGATGCGCTCTCGATGTACCTCGAGATCGACATGGGCTGGGAGGACTTCGGCGCCACGGTTCCGAACCAGAAGACTCCGTTCTGGTTCGGCATCGCGGGTGCTGGCCGCTACGCGATCACCGATCGGCTCGGACTCAGCCTCCGCTCCGAGTGGTTCACCGACGACCGCAGCGGCTTCTTCTGCACCCAGGGAACCAACTTCGCCCTCAACCCGAGCGGCAACAACGCGGCGTCATGCGCCGGGACGGGCGTCAACCTGTCGAGCTCGGTGTATGAAGTCACGGCAACGCTGGACTACGCGCTCACCAGCCAGCTCACGGCGCGGGCGGAGTTCCGCTCGGACTGGGTGAGCAACCAGGAAGGCAGCGACAACTTCTTCCGCAGCGCGACGACGCGGACGAACTACCTGCAGCAGAACCAGCAGGTGCTCGCAGCGCAGCTCTACTACCGCTTCTAGCGCGCGTAGGGCCCTGATCGCGAGGGGCGTGACGCCACCCGGCGTCACGCCCCTTCTCTTTTCCGACCCCACCAGACCGATCGCCACCGGCCGCGGTCCCTCCGGCGCACCGCGCAGCCCGCCCGCTGCCCAAGGGCTGGGCAGCGACTGCCCGTTCGGGAGGCACGACCTCAGCGGCCGGGCCCGGAGCACCCTCTCACGGTTCGGCGCCGCGCTTCCGGGGCGCTTCTCACGCTGGCACGCCCCTTGCTGAAGCGTGGAGGAGAACCTGCACGGACGCCTGCGTCTGGCGCCGAGAAGGAGTGCCCCATGACCGGATTGCCCGCCCTGTTTCAGAGGCTTCCCCGCCGGCTGGCCGCCGCCGCCTCTGCGCTCTTCCCGCTGCTGCTGGCAGCGGGTGCGTGGGCCGAGGGAGACGCCGCACCGGCGGCCGTCGACACGGGAGATACCGCCTGGGTCCTGGTCTCGTCGGCGCTCGTCCTCATGATGACCCTCCCGGGACTCGCGCTCTTCTACGGAGGGCTCGTCCGCGCCAAGAACGTTCTCAACATCTTCATGCAGTGCTTCCTCGCCGCGGGCGTGATCGGCGTGCTCTGGGTCCTTGCCGGCTACAGCCTCGCGTTCGGGACGGGCGGCGCCTTCGTGGGTGACCTCTCGAAGCTCGGGCTCTCCGGAATCACCGTCGACTCGACGGTCCCGAACCTCTCGACGCCGGCGCGCAACATCCCCGAGTACGTCTTCGTGATGTTCCAGGGCATGTTCGCGATCATCACGCCCGCGCTCATCATCGGCGCAGTCGCCGAGCGGATGCGCTTCAGCGTCTACCTCGCCTTCATCGCCATCTGGTCCCTCGTGGTCTACGCCCCGATCGCCCACATGGTCTGGGGAGGCGAGGGCTGGATCTTCAAGAGCGGCGCCATCGACTTCGCCGGTGGCCTCGTCGTCCACATGTCGAGCGGCTTCTCCGCCTTGGTCGCCGCCATCATGCTGGGCAAGCGGCGTGGGTTCGGAAAAGAGCCGATGCCGCCCCACAGCCTCCCCCTGTGCCTGATCGGCGCGGGCCTGTTGTGGGCCGGATGGTTCGGGTTCAACGCCGGGAGCGCCCTCGGCGCGAGCGGCCTTGCCGCCCTGGCCTTCGTGAATACCAGCACCGCGGCGTCGGCTGCCATCGTCGCCTGGGCCCTCATCGAGCTGCTCCACCGCGGCAAGCCCACCGCCCTCGGCGGAGCCACCGCCGCCGTCGCGGGGCTCGTGGCGATCACCCCCGCCTGCGGCGCCGTCTCGCCGCTCGGGGCGATCGCGGTCGGCATCGGCGTCGCGGCGGTCTGCTACGCGGCCGTCACCTTCCTCAAGCCGGCGTTCGGGTACGACGACTCCCTCGACGCCTTCGGCGTCCACGGGCTCGGCGGGGCCTGGGGGGCCCTCGCGGCCGGCATCTTCGCCACGGGCGTCGAGAGCAACACCCGGCAGATCCTGATCCAGCTCGAAGGGATCGGCTTCACGGCGGTCTTCGCACCCGCGATGACCTTCTTGATCCTCTCGGGCCTCCGGCTCGCCTTCGGCTCGCTCCGCGCCGACGCCGAGGACGAGGCCGAGGGCCTCGACCTCTCGGAGCACAGCGAGAGCGCCTACGTGTTCGGGTCCAGCTCGGGGGGGTACGAGTCGGGAGCGGTCTTTGGCCACGGCGCGTCGGGTCTCGCCGGCTCGCCTGCGAAGCGGGCGGTCTAGGGCGCGCCCCGGGAGGGATGCGCAATCGACGGCCCAGTCTGCGATCGACGTGATAGCGTACGCTGGCCGCGCCCCGGACCCGTCCGGGGCCTCGCCGGCGGACGGAAAGGGAAGCCATGAAGAAGATCGAAGCGATCATCAAGCCCTTCAAGCTCGACGAGGTGAAGGAAGCCCTCAACCAGATCGGCGTCCAGGGAATGACGGTCACCGAGGTGAAGGGGTTCGGCCGGCAGAAGGGCCACACCGAGCTCTACCGCGGCGCCGAGTACGTCGTCGACTTCCTGCCGAAGATCAAGCTCGAGGTCGCCGTCAGTGACGAGATGGCGGACAAGGTCGTGCAGGCCATCTGCCAGGCCGCCAACACCGGGCGCATCGGCGACGGCAAGATCTTCGTTCTGCCCATGGAAGAAGCGGTGCGTATCCGCACCGGCGAGCGTGGCGCGGACGCCGTCTAGGCCCCGCGCTCCGGCAGCGAACCCGACCCCAACCCCAGAGAAGGCAAGAGGACATGAACGCCAAGGAAGTGCTCGACTTCGCGAAGAAGAACAAGTGTGTGATGTTCGACCTCAAGTTCACCGACTCCCCCGGTGTCTGGCAGCACATCTCGCACCCGATCTGGATGCTCGATGAGGCCTCCTTCGAGGACGGCTTTGGATTCGACGGTTCGTCGATCCGCGGCTGGCAGGCGATCCACGACAGCGACATGCTGATGATCCCCGACCCCGCGACCGCGATGGTCGACCCGTTCATGCAGCACCCGACGCTCTCGCTCGTGTGCGACGTGGTCGACCCGATCACCCGCGAGCACTATCCGCGCGATCCTCGCTGGATCGCCAAGAAGGCGGTCAAGTACCTTCAGAGCTCCGGAATCGGTGACACGATCTACTTCGGCCCCGAGGCCGAGTTCTTCGTTTTCGACTCGGCGCGTTTCGAGACGGGGCCGAACCGGGGCTTCTACTACGTCGACTCGGTCGAGGGCCGTTGGAACAGCGGACGCGAGTTCGACGGCGCGACGCCGAACCTCGGCTACAAGCCGCGCTACAAGGAGGGTTACTTCCCGGTGGCGCCCATGGACACCCTCCAGGACATCCGGACCGAGATGTGCCTCGAGATGGAGAAGGCTGGAATCAAGGTCGAGACCCAGCACCACGAGGTCGCGACGGGCGGCCAGTGCGAGATCGACATGGTTTTCAGTCCGCTCGTCGAGATGGGCGACAAGCTCATGCTCTACAAGTACATCGTGAAGAACGTCGCCCGGCGTTACGGCAAGACGGCGACGTTCATGCCAAAGCCCCTGTTCCAGGACAACGGTTCGGGCATGCACTCGCACCAGTCGATCTGGAAGGGTGGCAAGCCGCTGTTCGCCGGATCGGGCTACGCGGGCATGTCGGACCTCGCCCTCTACTACATCGGCGGGATCCTCAAGCACGCGAAGTCCCTGGCGGCGTTCACGAACCCCACCGTCAACTCGTACAAGCGGCTGGTGCCGGGCTACGAGGCGCCGGTGAACCTCGCGTACTCGAGCCGGAACCGGTCGGCTGCGATCCGGATCCCGATGTACTCGATGAACCCGAAGTCGAAGCGGATCGAGGTGCGGTTCCCCGATCCGGCGTGCAACCCCTACCTGGCGTTCGCTGCGATGGCGATGGCGGGGATCGACGGCATCGAGAACAAGATCCACCCCGGCGACCCGCTCGACAAGAACATCTACGCCCTCTCGGCGGAGGAGCGCAAGAACGTTCCCGAGATGCCGGGAAGCCTCGAGGAGGCGCTCGGCCACCTCGAAGGGGACAAGGACTTCCTGCTGAAGGGCGACGTGTTCACCGAGAGCGTGATCGATTCGTGGATCGCGTACAAGCGGGAGGCCGAAGTCGACGCCGTCCGCCTGCGCCCGCATCCGCACGAGTTCGAGCTCTACTTCGACTGCTGATCGGAGAGCCGAAGCCAGCGGCGGCCGGGCTGTGCCCGGCCGCCGCTCAGGACTCGAGCCCAAGCACCTGGCGCATGTCGTGGAGGCCCGGCGGCCGCCCGACGAGCCACCGCGCGGCGCGAACGGCGCCGCGCGCGAAGTGGTCGCGCGTCGCCGCGCGATGAATCAGCTCGAGGCGCTCCCCGGTGCCGACGAACAGGACGGTGTGCTCCCCCGGGTTGTCGCCGCCCCGCAGCGCCTGGATGCCGATGGCCCGCGGTGGCCGGGGCCCCGTCTCTCCGTGCCGCTCGAAGACGCCGCGCGCGGCGAGGGTCTCGCCGCGCGCACTGGCGATGGCCTCGGCCAGCGCCAGCGCGGTGCCGCTCGGCGCATCGCGCTTGGCGGCGTGGTGCAGCTCGACGATCTCGGCGTCGTAGGCCGGCCCGAGAAGTCGCGCCGCTTCCTTCACCAGGTGTGTCAGCACGTTCACCGCGACGGAGAAGTTCGGCGCGTGGACGATCGGGATCCGCTGTGAGAGGCGCTGGATCTCGGCGAGGTCGGCGTCGCCGAACCCGGTCGTGCCCACGACGCACGCGACCCCGGCCGAGGCGGCCTCGCGCAGCAGCGCGAGGGTCGACGCCGGCGTCGAGAAGTCGATCACGACGTCGCCGTCGCGAAGGGCCGCCGCCACGTCCGAGCCGACGGTCACCCCCTCGGCGAGCTTCTCCCCGAACCGCGGGTGATCGGGTGACTCGAGCGCGGCGCCGAGCCGCAGGCCTCCCTCGGCCTCGATCGCGGCCCGGACGTGCTCGCCCATCCGCCCGCAAGCGCCAACCACGACCGCGCGAGGAGCCCGGCCCGTCACAGCAGCCCGAGGTCCTTCATCACCACCTTCAAGCGCTCCCGGTTCGGAGCGCCGAGGGGCGTCAGCGGCAGGCGGATCTCGTCGCGACACAGGCCGCGCAGGGCGACCGCCGCCTTCACGGGGATGGGGTTCGTCTCGCAGAACAGGGCGTCGAAGAGCGGCAGCATCCGGAAGTGGACGTCGCGGGACCGGGCCAGGTCGCCCGCTCGGAAGGCGCGGACGAGGCTCACGATCTCCGACGGCGCCACGTTCGACGTGGTCGAGATGACTCCCCGGCCGCCGAGGGCCAGCATCGGCAGCGTCGCCCAGTCGTCGCCGGAGAGGACGACGAAGCCCTCGGGAACGCTGGCGATCAGGTGCGCCACCTGGTTGAGATCGCCGCTCGATTCCTTCACGCCGACGATCTGCTCGATCTCCGCGAGGCGGACGAACGTCGAGGGCAGGATGTTCGACGCCGTCCGGCCCGGGATGTTGTAGACGACCAGCGGGAAGGCGGTCTCCCGCGCAACCGCGGCGTAGTGGGAGACGATGCCTTCCTGGGTCGGCTTGTTGTAGTAGGGGGAGATCAGGAGCGCTCCGTCGGCGCCGGCCTCCTTTGCGTGACGGGTGAGCGCGATGGCCTCGGTCGTCGAGTTCGATCCCGTCCCGGCGAGTACGTGGACCCTGCCCCGCGCGGCGGCGACGACCACCTCGATCACGCGGCGGTGCTCCGCGTGGGAGAGCGTTGCTGCCTCGCCGGTGGATCCGCAGGGGACCAGGCCGTCGACGCCGGCTGCGATCTGGTGTTCGACCAGCTCCTGCAGCGCGCGTTCGTCGACGGCGCCATCGCGGAAAGGCGTGATGAGCGCCGTGTAGACACCCTCGAACACGCTAGACTCCTTCCATGGCGATTTGACCGGTGAAGACCTCCGCCGAAGGACCGGTCATGGAGACATGGGCATCGCTCGCCGGCCACGAGATCTCGAGTTCTCCTCCGCGCAGCTCGATCGTGAGGCTCCGGTTCGCGACGCCGCGCAGGATCGAGGCGACCGCTACGGCGCAGGCGCCGCTCCCGCAGGCGAGGGTCTCGCCGGTTCCGCGCTCCCAGGTGCGTTGGCGAAGGCGCCCTCGAGAGACGACCTCGACGAACTCCACGTTGACCCGGTTCGGGAACGCCACGTGCCGCTCGATCCGCGGCCCCAGCCCTGCCACGTCGGCGTCGTCGACGCTCGGAACGAAGAGGACGCAGTGCGGGTTGCCCATGGAGACGGAGCTCACCGGGATCCGCGCCCCGTCCACCTCGAGGAGCGCGTCGAGCACCGGACCGTCCCCGCTTCCGAGCCGGGTCGGGATCTTGGCCGGGGCGAGCACCGGGAGGCCCATGTCGACGGTGACGAGGTCGGGGCCCGCCCAGCGCGGCCGGACGATTCCGCCGAGGGTCTCGACGCCGATCTCGTCCTTCGACGTGAGCCCGCGGTCGCGGACGAACTTGAAGAAGGCGCGGATGCCGTTGGCGCACATCTCGACCTGGCTGCCGTCGGCGTTGTAGATCTCCATCCGGAAATCGGCGCTCGACGAGGGCCTCACCACCAGGATCTGGTCGCAGCCGATCCCGAAGTGGCGGTCCGCGAGGCGGCGAGCGATGCGGTCGATGGGCGGCAGCGCCGCAGAGACGCCGTCCAGTACGACGAAGTCGTTGCCCGCTCCGTGCATCTTCGTGAACGGAAGGAGGCCGCTCATCCCGTCATGTCCTCCGGGATCGACTCTCCGCGAACCAGATCCTCGTAGGTCTCGCGGGTGCGGATGACGGCGAAGCGGTCGGCGCTGACGAGCACCTCTGCCGCCCGCGGCCGTGCGTTGTAGTTGGACGCCATGGCGAAGCCGTAGGCGCCGGCCGATCGGACCGCCAGCAGCTCGCCTCGCTCCACCGGCGGCAGGAGCCGGTCCTTCGCGAGGAAGTCGCCCGACTCGCAGACCGGGCCCACCACGTCGACCGTTCTCGGCTCGCCCGACGGTGCGTCGACCGGCTCGATCCCCATGACCGACTGGTACAGCGCCGGGCGGATCAGGTCGTTCATCGCCGCGTCGACGACGACGAAGCGCTTGGCGTCGTTGTCCTTCTCGTACAGCACCCGCGTGAGGAGGACGCCTGCGTTCGCCGTGATCCAGCGTCCGGGCTCGAGAACGAGCTCGCAGTCGAGATCGCCGACGGCGCCGAGCACCGCCGCCGCGTACTCCTCCGGGGCCGGCGGAGTCTCGTCGGTGTACGTGACGCCGAGGCCGCCGCCGACGTCGATCATCTCGATCGAATGCCCCGCCGAACGCAGCTCCTTCACCAGCGAACGGATCCGCGCGAGCGCATCGGCGAACGGCCGGACGTCGGTGAGCTGGGAGCCGATGTGGCAGGTCGACGCCCACCACGCGCAGGTTCGGCAGCGCCTTCGCTTCGGCGTAGGCCTCGATCGCTTCGTCGATGGGGATCCCGAACTTGCTGGTTCGAAGCCCTGTCGAAATGTAGGGATGGGTCTTCGGATCGACGTCCGGGTTCACACGGAAGGCCACCGGTGCTCGCAGGCCGAGTTCACCCGCGCGCGCGTCGAGGCGGCGCAGCTCGGCGCGCGACTCGACGTTGAACATGCGGATTCCCGCTCGGAGCGCCGAGTCGATCTCGTCGTCGCGCTTGCCGACTCCGGAGTAGACGATGCGGCGGGGGTCGGCGCCCGCGCGAAGGGCACGGAACAGCTCGCCGCCGCTGGTGACGTCGGCGCCGGCGCCTTCGGCGACGAGCGTTCGGACCACCGAGAGGTTCATGTTCGCCTTGAGCGCGTAGCAGATCGTCACCCGCGCGCCGGAGAACGCTCGCGCCAAGGCGCGGTAGCGCGTCCTCAGCTCGCCGGCGCTGTAGACGTAGGTCGGCGTGCCGACGGCCTCGCCAATGCGGACGAGGGAGACGTCTTCGGCGTGGAGTACGCCGCCGCGTCGTTCGAAGGCGACGAAGCGTTCGCCGGTCACGGCTCGAGTTCCTCCTCGGGATCGTCCAGGGTCGCCTCGGGCTCCGGCGAGGGTGCAGTCGGGGGGGAAGCGGCTCGCTGGTAGGATCGAGGATACTCGTTCCCTCGGAACCCATCGGGAGCGGCGGGGTAGGCGAGATCGGCGACGGCTCGGAGGCCTGCGGCGCAGGCGGCGCCTGGCCCGTCCGGCGCGGCGGGCCGTACTTGCCGCAGGCCACCACCGAAGCGGCGGCGATGGCGAGCGCCACCAAGAGCGACCGGGTCATGCCGAGCTCCCTCTCGTATCGAGCGCGTGGGCTTCGGCCTCGGCGCGCTGGCGCGCTTCGCCCAGCGCAGCGGCCACCGTGGCTCGCGCCGTCCCGCCGGCGAGGCTTCTCGACTCGAGGGCGCGGTCGAGGTCGACGAGCGTCGCGGCGCCCGCCGGGAAGGCCGGGTGGAACGCCCGCAGATCCTCTCGCGACAGCGTCCGCAGATCGGCGTCCTTCTCGAGGCAGTAGGCGACCACGCGGCCCACGGCGTCGTGGGCAGTCCGGAAGGGAACTCCTTCGCGAACGAGTGCCTCGGCGAGGTCGGTGGCGAGCAGCATCGGGTCTTCGGCCGCGCTCCGCATGCGAGCGACGTCGACCCGCAGCGTCGAGAGAGCGCCCGACGTCACCTCGAGGCAATCGCGGAGCGTCGACGCCGTGTCGAAGAGAGGCTCCTTGTCTTCCTGGAGGTCGCGGTTGTAGCTGAGGGGCAGCGCCTTCATCACCGTGAGCAGCGCGACCAGGTTTCCGATCGCGCGTCCGCTCTTGCCACGGACCAGCTCGGCGGTATCCGGGTTCTTCTTCTGGGGCATGAGGCTCGACCCCGTCGAGAAGGCGTCGGACAGCTCGACGAAGCCGAACTCGCTGGTCGACCAGAGCACGAGCTCCTCGGCGAGCCGCGAGAGGTTCACCATCGCGATCGCCGAAGCGGCGAGGAACTCGAGGGCCAGGTCGCGCGACGCCACGCTGTCGATGCTGTTGCGCGTTGGAGCCTCGAAGCCGAGAGCGCGTGCGGTGTGGTCGCGGTCGAGGGGGAGCGTCGTTCCGGCGATGGCGCCGGCGCCGAGGGGAGATCGCGAGAGCCTGCGCCGCAGGTCGGCGAAGCGACCGCCGTCGCGCTCGAACATCTCGCAAAACGCCAGCCAGTGGTGTGCGAGGCGGACGGGCTGCGCTCGCTGCAGGTGGGTGTAGCCCGGGAGCACCGTGTCGAGGTGCTCCTCCGCGCGGCCGAGCAGGGTGAAACGGAGCCCGAGCAGGCCTCGCTGGGCGGCCCCGGCTGCGTCGCGCAGGTAGAGGGCGAGGTCGGTCGCCACCTGGTCGTTGCGGCTTCTCCCGGTGTGGAGCCGACCCGCGGCGGGCCCCGCCAGCGCGCCGAGCCGCGACTCGACGTTCATGTGGATGTCTTCGAGGGCGGGGTCGAACGGGAAGCTCCCCTCCTCGATCTCGCGCAGGATCGCCTCGAGGCCCGAGACGAGGGCCGCCACCTCGGCTTCGGGGATGATCCCCTGGGCTCCCAGCATTTGGGCATGGGCGATCGAGCCCCGGACGTCGAAGACGGCGAGGGCGCGGTCGAAGTGGATCGAGGCGGAGAATCGCTCCAGCGCAGGATCGGTCGCCTGCTGGAAACGGCCGCCCCAGGGCTTCGCCTTGGCCATGGGCCCAAATCTCGGAAAGTGAAAGGGATTCTGCAAGGGAGGCTGGCCGCATCCGCCGCATGGTCCGGGTGAGGGGGCTCTGCGAGACTACGGCGGGGGTTGCTTTGGCACGCGACGCCAGAAGACGGGCGCCTCCCCGACGAGGCCGCCAGCGGCGCCGCCGGTCCGGAGGCGGCCGGCTGCGGCGCCTCGTGCGCTGGGCCCTGTTCGGCGCCGGGGTCGTTCTCGGCGTTGCGACGGGGAGCACCCTCTCCGAGCTCGACCGCGTCGTTCGGGCGCGGTTCGACGGCCAGCGGTTCCGCGTGCCCGCCCGGGTGCTTTCCGCTCCGACCCTGCTCGTGGCCGGCCTCGACTGGGTGCAGAGCGACATCCAGGGAACGCTCGCCAGGCTCGGGTACAAGGAGGCCCCGTCGGAGACGGCGCTCGTCTCGGGGCAGTACGTCTGGGGCCGCGATCGAGCGGTGCTCGCGCTACGCGCCTTCGAGCATCCCTCCCGGGCCGAGGCTGCGCAGCGCGTCGAGCTCGACCTCGACGGCTCGGAGATTGCTGCGCTGCGCGACCTCCCGTCGGGCCGCGACCGCAGCGCCGTCCTTCTCGAGCCGGAGAGCATGGGGGCCTACTACGGCCCGGATCGCGAACAGCGCGATCTGGTGAGGCTCGGAGAAGTGCCGCGCTCGCTCATCGACGCCATCGTCGCCGTCGAAGACCAGCGCTTCGACAGTCACCACGGGATCGATCCGCTGCGAATCGCCGGCGCCTTCGTCGCCAATCTCCGATCAGGCTCGATCACCCAGGGCGGTAGCACCCTCACCCAGCAGCTGGTGAAGAACTTCTTCTTGAGCCCCGAGCGGACGCTCTCGCGCAAGCTCCAGGAAGCCGTGATGGCCGTGCTGGTCGAGGTCCGATACGAGAAGGACGAGATCCTCGAGTGCTACCTGAACGAGATCTACATGGGGCAGCGCGGCGCCACCGAAGTGCACGGCGTCGGCGAGGCCTCGCGCCTCTACTTCGGGAAACCCGTCCGCGATCTCACCCTGGCCGAGTCGGCAACCCTCGCGGCGGTGATCCCGGGGCCGAACCGCCTCTCTCCCTTCGAGAGGACCGAGCGGGTGCGCGCCCGGCGCAACCTCGTCCTCGATCTCATGCTCGAGCAGGGAAGGATCCCAGCCGACGCCCACGCTGCTGCGGTCGCCGAGCCGCTCCAGCCGGCGATGCTGGTGGTTGAGCCGGCCGAGGCACGCTTCTTCCAGGATGCGCTGCGGCGCCAGCTTCCCCAGGCCTACGACCTCGAGGCGCTCAGCTCCGAGGGGCTGAAGATCTACTCGACGCTCGACCCGCGGCTGCAGCGGCTCGCTGCGAAGGCGGTCCGGGAAGGGCTCTCGTCGCTCGAGCAGCGCTCCCCCCGGCTCGTGTCGAAGGATCCGGCGGCGATGCTGCAGGCGTGCCTCGTCGCGGTGCAGCCCCAGACCGGTCAGATCCTCGCGCTGGTGGGCTCACGGGACTACGGCCAGTCGCAGTTCGACCGGTGTTCCCAGGCCCGCCGGCAGGCGGGCAGCGCCTTCAAACCCTTCGTCTACGTCGCAGCCCTCGAGCCCTCGGCGGGAGAGCCCCTCATCACCCTCGCCAGCCTCGTCGACGACGACCCGCTCACCATCGCGAGCCCCGGCGCGCCGGTCTGGCGCCCGGCGAACTACGACCACGAGTTCCATGGCCGCGTTCCCGTGAGAGACGCGGTCGAGCGCTCGATGAACGTCGCGGCGGCGCGGCTTGCCCAGCGGGTCGGCATCGGGCGGGTGGCGGATCTCGCGCATCGGCTCGGTCTCGAAAGTCCGCTCCCCGAAGTTCCGAGCCTCGCGCTCGGTGTCGCCGACGTGACGCCGCTCGAGCTGGCGCGCGCCTATGCGACCCTTGCCAGCGGCGGCGTGCGGCCCGAGCTGCGGACCTACGAGGACATCGTCGACGCCGAAGGTCGCACCATTCCCGGTCGCGCCCCCCGTTTCGAACGGGTGCTGGATGCAGGGACCGCCTATCTGGCGACGTCGCTTCTCGAGGGCGTCGTCGATCACGGAACCGCCGCCGCCGTTCGCAGGGCGGGTCTCGAGGGGCCCATCGCCGGGAAGACCGGAACGACGGACGACGAGAAGGACGCCTGGTTTGCCGGCTTCACGCCCGAGATGGTGGTGGTGGTTTGGGTCGGCTTCGACCAGCCGCGCAAGACGGGCCTCACCGGAGCCAGTGGCGCGCTCCCGATCTGGATCCGGTTCCTGCGCGAGGCGACGGGCGGCGTCGTCCGCGGGCACTTCGCAGCGCCCGACGAGGTGGTGCAGGTGGACGTCGATCCGGCGTCGGGAGCGCTCGCGCTCGACGGCTGTCCCGCGCGGCGTCCGGAGTTCTTCGTACTCGGAACCGAGCCGACGACTGTCTGTCCCGAGGGGGTCGTTGCGGATCGCCGGGACGCCGTGCCGGATGCGCAGCCGACTTCCCCCGGTCGGGGGGCGCCTGTACGGAAACCGCGAGAGCGCGGCGTACTGGGCTGGCTGCGGGAGCTGTTCTGATGGCCCCGGCCAGGCCCCTCTGGTAGGGTGCGATCCCGATGACGCCGAGGCTCCGGATCTTTGCACTGGCCAGCCTCCTGGCCCTCGCCTCCGACCAGGCGAGCAAGATCTGGGTCGCGACGAACCTTTCGTACGCCGACCGCATTCCCGTCATCGAGAACTTCTTCTACATCACCCACGTCCGGAATCCCGGCGCCGCGTTCAGCACCTTCGTCGGCCTCGATCCGACGATCCGGATGGCGTTCTTCGTGACCGTCTCGATCGTCGCCATCGGAATCATCTTCTCGTTCTACCGGAAGCTCGCCCCGGGGGATCGACTCTCGGCCCTCGCGCTCGGCCTCATTCTCGGCGGTGCGCTCGGAAACCTCGCCGACCGCCTCACTCGCGGAGAAGTCGTCGACTTCCTTCGCTTCCAGCTCTGGCAGGGGTACAGCTGGCCCGACTTCAACTTCGCCGACAGCTTCATCGTCGTTGGCGTCGGCCTGCTCGTCGTCGAGTTGCTCGCGACCGAAGGCGAGAGCCGCGCTGCTGCGGCCGCCGAGGCGCCGGGACGAGAAACGCCTTCTTCGAGCAGCGGTTCCTCACGGGACGTCTGACGCAGATGTGTGTCACTCGGCGATCTCCGACGGAGCAAGGAGATTTTTCGCGACAAGATCGTTGACACGTCGCCGCAGTCTGCGGTAGAAGATCCCAGCCACACCGAACCGATCGATCTGCTCCCACGCTCGCCGCTCTCGCCGATTCCCGCAGCTTCCGGCCTGGACGTATCCGGACGAACTTGGACGAATCTGGACGGGCCTCGGTCGCGTTCTTTCTCCAGCCACCATCCCCAAGGGGCGAGGATGAAGAGACCCAAGGGCGAGTACGCGATCCAGACGGTGAGCAACGCGCTCTCGTTGCTCGAATCGTTTGCAGGCGATGAGGAGCTCGGCGTGACGGAGCTCTCGATCCGGCTCGACCTCCACAAGAACAACGTGTTCCGGTTGCTCGCGACGCTCCAGCAGTCCGGCTACGTCGAGCAGTGCACCCGGACCGACCGCTACCGGCTGGGCACCCGCTGCCTCGAGCTCGGCCAGTCCTTCACGCGAAATCGCAGCTTGGTGCGTAAGGCCCGTCCGCTGCTGGAGGAGCTCGTCCGGGACACCGGCGAGTCGGCCCATCTCGGCGCGCTGCGGGATTTCGAGGTGACGCACCTGGAGGGTGAGGTGTCGGACCGGCTCCTCCACACCAGCCTTCGTGTTGGGCACCGGCTCCCCGCCCACTGCACCGCCCTCGGAAAGGTCCTGGTGGCGTTCGCCCCGAAGGGGGTGATGGACGCGTACGAGCGGCAGACCTTCGCGACCGGGCGGCTCGAGGCCAGAACACCGTCGACGATCGTCGATCCGGCGCGCCTTCGCGATCACCTCGGTGAGGTCGTCGTGCGGGGGTACGCGACCGACCAGGAGGAATGCGAAGCCGGGCTCTCCTGCGCCGCCGTGCCGGTGTTCGACGCCGCCGGACGGGCGGTTGCCGCGGTTTCCGTCTCGGGCCCGTCGTTCCGGGTCGACGCCGACGTGCTGCTCCGGAAGGTCACTCCCCTCGTCACCGCTGCAGCCGACAGGCTCTCGCACTCCCTCGGCTTCCAGCGCCCCTAGGTTCGGCTCCTCGCAGGCGTCGGCTGCGCTGCGCGGCGGCGCGCCCGCCTTGCCCGGCGAAGCGCCATCTCCTAGCTTCCGCGGTCCCAAGTCCGCGACTTCCCAGCGGAAACATGACTCGGAGTCCAGCATGGAGTTCGCACTCACCGACGAGCAGCTGGCGCTGCAGGAAACGGCGCGCCGCTTCGCCCAGACCGAGATCGCGCCGGTCGCCGCCCGCTACGACCAGAGCGGCGAGTTCCCCCGCGAGATCATCAAGCGCGCCTGGGAGCTCGGCCTCGAGAGCACCTGCATCGCCCAGGAGTACGGCGGCGTTGGCCTCAGCTCGGTCGACAACTGCCTCATCACCGAGGAGCTCGCCTGGGGCTGCTCGGGCTTCACGACCTCGATCATGGCCAACGACCTCGGCCTGATGCCGATCGTGATCGCGGGCAGCGAAGCCCAGAAGAAGGAATGGCTCGGGTGGGCCGCGGCGAGCTTCCGGCTGATCGCCTTCTGTCTCTCCGAGCCCAACGCCGGCTCCGACGTCGCGGGCCTGCAGCTCCTGGCCGAGAAGAGCGGCGACGACTACGTCCTGAACGGCACCAAGTGCTGGATCACCAACGGCGGCGTGGCCGACCTCTACACCGTCTTCGCGACCCAGGATCGGACCTCCCGCCATCAGGGCATCACCGCATTCATCGTCCCGAGCGACCTGCCGGGGATCACCAAGGGCAAGAAGGAAGACAAGATGGGTCAGCGGGCGAGCGATACCCGCGTGATCCACTTCGACAACGTGCGGGTTCCGGGCTCACTGCGCCTCGGCCAGGAGGGCGAGGGCTTCAAGATCGCCATGCGGACCCTCGACCGCACCCGCCCGCCGATCGGGGCGCTCGCCACGGGAATCGCCCGACGGGCCCTCGACGAGAGCGTCGCCTACGCCAAGGAGCGCAAGGCATTCGGCTTCCCGATCGCCGGCTTCCAGGCCGTCCAGTTCATGCTGGCCGACATGGCCAAGGACATCGAGGCGGCCCGGCTGCTCACGCTCCAGAGCGCCTGGATGGTCGACCGCGGGATGCGGGCCTCCAAGAACTCGTCCTTCGCCAAGTGCTTCGCCACCGACATGGCCATGCGCGTGACGACCGACGCGGTCCAGGTCTTCGGCGGCAACGGATACACGAAGGAGTACCCGGTCGAGAAGCTGATGCGGGACGCGAAGCTGATGCAGATCTACGAGGGCACGAACCAGATCCAGCGCGTGGTGATCGCACGGGAGCTGATGAAGGGGTAGGCTTGCGCCCCTGCGGCGCGGGAGCGCCGTCACTGCCGCCCGGCAGCCATCGCCGCCGGGGGTCGAGGATCGAGAGCCCGATGATCACGAAGGAGCAGGCCCTCGCGTACCACTCGGAAGGACGCAGGGGCAAGATCAAGGTCGTTGCCACCAAGCCCACCGCGACGCAGGTCGATCTCGCGCTGGCCTACACCCCCGGGGTCGCCGCGCCCTGCCGCGAGATCGCAGCGCGACCCGAGGATGTCTTCAAGTACACGGCGCGCGGCAACCTCGTCGCCGTCGTCACCAACGGCACCGCCGTCCTCGGCCTCGGCAACATCGGTGCGCTGGCGGGCAAGCCCGTGATGGAGGGCAAGGGAGTCCTCTTCAAGCGCTTCGCGGACATCGATGTCTTCGACATCGAGCTTGCGACCGAGGACACCGAGGAGATCATCCGCTGCTGCCAGCTCATGGAGCCAACCTTCGGCGGGATCAACCTCGAGGACATCCGCGCACCGGAATGCTTCGAGATCGAGCAGCGGCTGATCGAGACGATGGAGATCCCGGTCTTCCACGACGACCAGCACGGAACGGCCATCATCTCGGCGGCTGCGTTCCTCAACGCGCTCGAGATCACGGGCAAGAAGATCGAGAACGTGAAGGTCGTCTTCTCGGGAGCTGGCGCAGCCGGCATTGCCTGCGCGCGGCTCTACCTCGACCTCGGTGTCGCGCCCGAGAACATGCTGCTCGTAGACTCGAAGGGCGTGATCCACGACGGCCGCAAAGAAGGGATGAACGAGCACAAAGCGCAGTTCTCCCGGAATACCGAGGCAAGAAGCCTGTCCGACGCCATGAAGGGAGCGGACGCCTTCGTCGGCGTCTCCCAGGCCGGGGTCGTGACGCAGGAGATGGTGGCCACGATGGCGCCGAACGCCATCATCTTTGCGATGGCAAACCCCGATCCCGAGATCACTCCGAATGAGGTGGCGAGCGTTCGCACCGACGTGATCATGGCGACCGGACGATCGGACTTCCCGAACCAGGTGAACAACTGCCTCGGCTTCCCGTTCATCTTCCGGGGCGCCCTCGACGTACGCGCGCGCAAGATCAACGAGCCGATGAAGCTCGCGGCCGTGCACGCGCTGGCTGACCTCGCGAAGCTCGGCGAGAAGGGGATTCCCGACGTGGTCAAGAGGGCGTACCCCGGGGAGCGGTTCCACTTCGGGCCGAGCTACATCATTCCCAAGCCCTTCGACACGCGGGTGCTGCTGCACGTGAGCCCGGCGGTGGCCCGGGCGGCGATGGACACGGGCGTTGCGCGTACGCGGATCGATCTCGTGGAATACCAGCGGCGGCTCGAGCAGACGAACCGCGAGCTGGCCGAGCAGGTCTAGGAAGGCGCGGGGGGCGGTCCCGTGCCGCGCCCGCTGCTCTTCGACACCGACATCGGCAGCGACGTCGACGACGCGATCGCGCTCGGGCTGATCCTCTCCTGTTCCGAGTCGCTCGACCTGCGCGCCGTGACGACCGTCGCCGCCGACACAGCCGGCCGAGCCCGCATCGCAGCGCGTCTGCTCGCGCTGGCCGGGCGGAGCGACCTGCCCGTCGCCATCGGCGAGCGCGAGGCCCTGCTCCGAAGGCACCGCTTCCCGGTGTGGGGGCACGAGGGCGCCGGGCTCGGCGACGGGCCCGCGGCGCCCATCTCGGAAGAGCCCGCTCCCGAGTGCATCGTCCGGCTGGCTCGGGAGGTGCCGGGCCTCGAGATCCTGGCCGTTGGTCCCATGACGAACCTTGCCCGGGCGCTCGCGCTCGATCCCGAGCTGCCGAGGCGCGTCGCCGGGCTGACGGTCATGGGCGGGCACATCCGGCAGGTGGCCCTCGGCGCGAAGATCCTCCCTCCCGGTATCGACTACAACCTGTGCTCCGACCCCGAGGCATCGGTGGCGGTGCTCGGGGCCGGCTTTCGGACCACCCTGGTTCCGGCAGACGTCACCCTCCAGGTGTGGCTGCGCCCGGGCGACGTCGAAGCCCTCGATTCGGCGGGCCCCCTCGGTGCGGCCCTCGCGGCGCAGATCCGGATCTGGGATCCCCTCCAGCGCAAGATCTTCAGCGGCCTCGGTGGAGAGATGCCCACCGACAACGTCGCCTTCCTCCACGATCCCCTTGCTGCGCTGGCGCTGATCGACCCGGAGGCGCTCCGGTTCGAAGACCTGCGCATCGTGACCACCGTCGCCGAGGGCACCCTGCGAACCTTCGAGGCGCCGCCGGCGGCCGGCCTCGGCTCCCCCATGCGCGTCGCAACCGCGGTCGACGCCCGTGCTGCGGAGCGCGTCATCATGACGCGACTCCTGTCGGGCGCGAAGCGCGTCAGGGCGTAGTCGCCGGGGTCGACTCGATTTCGGTCGCTTCGCTACGTCGCCGGGTGAAGACCCAGGCCGCGGCAACGCCCAGCAGGTAGAGCAGGATCAGCGGCCCGGCGAGAAGCGTCTGGGTCACGATGTCGGGCGTCGGCGTCAGGACCGCCGAGACCACGAACGCGCCGATCACCGCGTACTTGAAGCCTCCCAGCAGCTGCCGTGCCTCGACGATCCCGGCCAGCGCCAGGAAGAACACCAGCACCGGCAGCTCGAAGGCGATGCCGAAGGCGAGGAACATCTGGACGGTGAAGGAGAAGACCTCCCGCATCGTCCAGGCCGCCTCGACGTACTGGTTCTCGAACGAGGAGAAGAAGGCGAACATGATCGGAAAGACGACGCTGTAGCCGAAGAACGCCCCGCCGAGGAACAGGAGCGTCGAGATCAGCACGAAGGGGAGCGCGAGGCGCTTCTCCTTGGGGTAGAGGCCTGGGGCGACGAACGCCCAGACCTGCCAGAAGACGATGGGCAGCGCGACGACGAAGCCGATCAGCAGCGCACACTTGATGTAGGTGAAGAACATCTCGCCCGGCGCGAGGGCCTGGAGGCGGCCGCCGTCGGGGGCGAGGGCCGCCAAGGCCGGCCGCAGCAGCAGGCCGAAGACCTCCTCCCGGTAGGTCCAGCACGCACCCGCGCCGACGACGACCGCGATGAGGATCCGGAGGATCCGTGTACGCAGCTCGGCGAGGTGCGCCGTCAGCGGGAGAGGCGTGTCATTCAACGGAGGTCTGGCCGGTCTTCTCGGCGCCGGCGGGCTCGGCCGGCGCCGCGTCCACCGGAGCGGTTCCCTCCGGCGGCTCCGGAAGGGCAGGGGGAGGTGCGGCAGCCTGTGCCTCCGGCTGCGCCGTGGCCTTGGCCGGCTCCGGCGGCTTCGGAGGCTCCGCCGGCGGATCGAGGAACTGCGACCGCAGGTCCGACGACGCGCGGCGGAACTCGGCGAGTCCGCGTCCCAGCGACCGGGCGAGCTCGGGAAGCTTCGTGGGGCCGAAGATGAGGAGCGCGACCACGAGGATGAGGATCAGCTCGGGCATGCCGATGTTGAACACGGGATGGCCTCGGGCGCGGGGCTGGGAACCGGGAAACTCTAGGCCAGTGGCCCCCCGCCTGCTATGCGCGGGGACCTCTCGCGTCGCGCCACCGCCGCCGACGGGCGGAGGCCGCATGCTCGTTCTTTACGCACCGGCCGGCGTCGCGCTGCTCGAGACGCCGTGGAATTTCCCCGCCGCGATGGTCACCCGGAAGGTTGCTCCGGCTCTCGCCCGGGCCGGGGTTCTTCTACCCGCCGACGGTCCTCGATGGCGTTCCGGCCGACTCGCCGGTGCTTCTCGAGGAGATCTTCGGCCCCGTCGCTCCGATCGTCCACCTTCACCCCGGCGACGACGTGGAGCGCCTCGCCAACGCCACCGAGCACGGTCTCGTGGCATACGTCTACACCCGTGACCTCTCCCGCGCGCTCCGCATGGCAGAGGCGCGCGAGGTCGGGATGGTCGGCATCAACCGCGGCATGGTCTCGGACCCGGCCGCCCCCTTCGGCGGCGTCAAGCAGAGCGGCATCGGCCGCGAGGGCAGCCACGAGGGCCTTCACGCCTACACCGAGACGCGGTACGTCGCGCTCTCGTCATGACGCAGCGGGCGCCGCGTCATGAAGACGCTGCCAAGGCCAGCAGCGATCCCGCCGCGCCGCAAGAGCCGTGGCGCGTCAGCGGGAGGTGGTGGCCTCGGGAGCCGGTAGGTCGACGAGGATCACCGTCTCCGCGCCGTTGCCGGTGTCGAGGGTGAAGCGGCCCCCGCACGCCCGGACGGTCGCCTCGCCGAGGAACAGGTCGAGGGCGGTCTCGGAGAGCGGATCCTCGTGGGTCGCGACCAGCGGCATGACGCGCGTCGAGGCCTGGAAGCGCAGCAGGACGCGGATCGAAGGCGCGCCCCGCAGGCCGTGCGGGTGGAAGTGCGAGGCCAGGTAGAGATCGCCCCGCGACTTCACCAGCTGGAGGGCCCTCCGGAGCAGACACCCGAGGCCGAACCGGAGCTGATCGACGTCGCCGACCACGCGGGGATGTGCGCGCTCCAGCTCGCGGAGCAGCAGGATCTGACGCGCGTCGATCTCGGGCCGCTGGGAGTCGACCAGGGTGTCGAGGAGCGACGAGAGGTCGACGACGTCACGGGCCGGTGCGCCGAAGGCCGCGAAGCGTGAGACGCGCGCCGCCAGCTCGTCGATCCGCCGAGAGTCCGTGTCGACGATCTCGGCGAGCCGTGCACGTGCCTCGAGGCCCCGGAGGCGCTCGGCCGCAACCGTCTCGCCGGGCCGGAGCGGAACCACCGGGCCCTCGCGCGCGGAGGGAATCGCCGCGAGGAAGGCGCGGAGCGCCCGGTCAGCCACCAGGTCGGCAGGCGATGCGGGAGCGGGCCTCGCCGGCGGCGGTGCGGCGGCGACTCCGGGCAACCTGGTCCCGGGTGAGGTGGCCGACCCGGGCGTCGCGGCACCGCGTACGGCGTCTGCGGCAGACTCCGAGGCCTCCGCCTCGCCGAGCGCCTCGGCCATCAGCCGCCAGGTCTCGTCCTCGGGCGAGTCGTCGTCCTCGATCTCCTCCGGCTCCTCGGCCTCCGCTCGCGGCGTCGCCGTGGCCGCGCGAGTTGCATCCGACACCGTGCGCGACGTCTCGGGCGCGGCGCGCGTCACGATCAGCGGCTCGCTGTCGAAGCGAAGGCTCCCGGCGTAGATCATCTCGCCCGACGTCGCAGCGAGGGTGCGCGCGACCACCGCGTCGAGCTCGCGGAGGTTTCCGGGCCACGGATGCAGTGCAAGGGCCTCCAGCGCGTCGGGGCCGAAGTGGCGAGGCCGTGATCCGGTGCGCTCGCAGAACCAGAGGGCGGCGTCCTCGGCGAGGCTCGCTACCCGGTCGGGCGTCTCGCGCAGCGGCGGGAGCGAGATCGGGATCGCGCCGAGGGCCTGTCGCAGGCCCGGGTCGATGCGAGGCGCGGGGTCTTCGGGCGTCTCGGCGAGGGTGCCGATCCACCGGACCCAAGCCGAGTGGGCGACGGCCGGCGGCACCCCCAACTCGATCCAGCCGCGAAGCTCCTGCTGCACCGACGGCGCCAGCTGATCGACATCCTCGAGCACCACCGTGAGCGAGCCGCGCGCGCGTTCGCCGTGGGTCGCTGCGCGGATCCGCGAGAGCAGATCGTCCCTCGACAGCTCCGATTGGCAGGCGACCTGCACCAGCGCCCCGCCGGCGGTGCCGCCGAAGGCATGGAGATAGAGCGCCAAGAGCGAGCGCCCGGTACCGCGCTCGCCCCGGATCAGGACCGGAGTACGCGCCAACCGCGGATCGAGGGCCCGCAGCAGCTCGGGCAGCTCGAGGCCGGCGAACCAGCGTCCGAAGCGCGCAGCAATCGCATCGCGGGCCCGGCGCTCGGAGAGCGGCTCGACCTCCCGCCGCCCGAGGACCGACCGCAGGCGGCTGCGAAGGCCATCTGCTGACGGCGGGAAGATCACCACCTCTGCGTCGAGGGTGTCGAACAGGCGGCGGGCGTCGGCCTGGTCGGAGCCCTCGACCACCAGCAGCCAGCGCGCTCTTCCGAGACGCGGTGCGAAGCGGTGGGCGAACTCGAGCTCAGCCTCGAAATCGCTGCTCAGGCCGAGGATCACGACGTCGGCGGGCGGCGAGCCTTCGAACAGGCGATCGCCCGGGTCGCCGAGGATGGTCTCCTCCCCGGCACCCGAGAGCCGGGCGAGTACGGCGCGCCGGCCAGCGTCCCGGTGCACGATCCAGAGCGTAGGCATTGCAGTCAGCAGCCTCGTGCGAACGATGCGGGGGCCGGCGGGCACCTCCGGACAGACTCGATCCCACCCGTTTGACGGCAAACCGTGTGCCAAGAGCGTTCCCCCGGAAGCCCGCCGGCAGGCGGCCGGCCGAAGCTCCTCGGCAGGCAGGCGAAACGCGCGACCGTCAGCGGGGCTCCGAGCGCGCCCGGATGCCCCACGGACAGACCTCGCGCACCCCATTCTAGGAAAAATGGGAAAGACCTTCCCTTCGCTGCAGCGCGATGGCAGGTGGCCCCCCCGGGCAGTAGCCTCGGCAGACCGTG
The DNA here is from genome assembly GCA_963710635.1 of uncultured delta proteobacterium. GTDB lineage: Bacteria > Myxococcota_A > UBA9160 > UBA9160 > UBA9160 > MYXO. The sequence continues at coordinate 548,669 of CAVQAY010000001.1, read as the reverse complement.
GTGCGAGAGCCCGTGGGAGAGCGTCCGTGGCGGTGATCGACGGCGGCCCCGAGGTCCGCCTGCGCAACTTCTTCGATCGTCCCTACGACGACGCCATCGCCGCCGCGCGCACCTGCTACTCGCCGAGGGTGATCGAGGCCTCCGAGGTCACCCCTCGCCAGCGCAGCACCATCGGCCCGCTGACCTTCTCGGCTGGACACCATACGGTGTATCAGCACGCGACCTTCCAGTTCTCGATCGAGGGCGTCTCGCGGCACCTCGTCTGGTGCTTCCTCCACGCCTTTCCGTTCTACAACACCGAGCAGCAGAGCCAGCGCTACGTGCGTCTCGACGAGGTGCGCGCTCACGTTCCGCCTGCGCTCGGAGGAGACGACCGCGCCCTCTACGAGCACGCGATCGAAGACGCCTTCCGCGCCTATGCCGAGCTGACGCGGCGCCTGGCTCCCGTGACGCTGGCGATCCTCTCGGACCTCTGGCGCCTCGGCGACCGCAAGGGAAAGGCCTTCGGCCGGAGCGTCGCCAAGGAGGCCGAGAAGAAGGCCATCGAAACCGCCCGCTACGTACTGCCCATCGGCTGCCACACGGCGATGGTCTACACGGTTTCGGGAATCGTCCTGCACCGCCTCAGGCGGATGGCCGCGGCGTGCGACGTTCCCGACGAGGCCCGCAGCGTCGTCACCCGGATGATCGAGGAGGCCTCGCGTCACGATCCCGCCTTCTTCGATGCCATCGGCGAACCCCCGCTCACGGCGGGCGAGCTGCCCGAAGACCTCGCGGCCGCACCCTGCGCCGGCGACGCAGCACTGGGAGAGCGCTTCGACAAGTCGCTCGGCGGGCGGCGCTCACGCCTGGTCGACTACGGCGTTCGGTCGCCTGCAGTCGTGGCAGGAGCGATCCGCAGCGTCCTCGGCCGCGCCGACCTGGACGACGAAGCGGCGATCGCGCTCGCCCTCGATCCGGCGAAGAACAGCCACCGCCTCGACACCCTCGACGTCGGCGTCCACTCCCCTCTGATGCGCGCCCTCGAGCACGCCCACTACACGTTCCGCAAGAAGCTCTCCCACTCGGCCGACTCGCAAGACCAGCGTCACCGGATGGTTCCCGGCTCGCGGCCGCTCCTCTCGCGGACGGCTCCCCGCGCCGCCGACGTCGTCGAGCCCGAGCTGATCCGAGACGACCCGGGCTGCCACGCCATCTTCCGCGAGGCCGTCGAGGCGGCCTTCGACGCCCGGGCCCGGCTCCTCGACCGCGGGGTCGCCCCCGGCCACGCCCTCTACGTACTCCCGAACGCCCTCGCCGTTCGCTTCGAAGAGTCGGGGTCGCTCCTCCACCTGCTCCACAAGTGGACCATGCGTACGTGTCTCAATGCCCAGCGCGAGATCTGGGAGGCGAGCATGGACGAGGTCGAGCAGGTGCGCGCCGTCCACCCGGAGCTCGTCCGTCACGTGGGTCCGCCGTGCGTCGTGCGAAGCGGCCTCGCCCATCCGCGCTGCACCGAGGGCTCGCACTTTTGCGGCGTTCCCGTCTGGCGCCGGTTTCCCGAGATCTCGAGGAGGATCTGATGCGGCGCTCGCTCGCGTGGCTCGTCTTGCTGGCGGCGCTTCCCTTCTCAGCGGCTCCCGCTGCGGGGGCGGTCGATCTCACGGGCACCTGGTATGTCCTCGTCCACTACACCGACGACGCCAGCGGCAAGCCCGACGCCATGCGCTGGGAAGACCGCATCTGGGTCTTCGAGCACTCGGGCGGGAATCTCACCTGGACCGACTATCCGATCGTCGTCTTCGGCGACGAATCCGGCCGTTTCGAGCGCTCGCGACGAGGTATGTCGCGGGTCGTAGGCGCGTGGGAGCCGAGCCCCGAGCAGCTCGCGCAGATCAAGTCGGGTCTCGAGGTCAATACCCGCGGCTCCAAGGTGAAGACCCTCGCCGGGTCCGACGCGAAAGGCTGGAAGTCGGTGCAGAGCGGGCAGCCGCAGAACGCGAACACCATCACCTACGTCGAAGACTGGGGTGTTCGCGATCTGGCGGAAAAGCCCGTCTTCCTGCGCAGCGAGACCCTCGGCGCCGCAGGGATGGACTCCCTCGAGGGCGGCACCCGCTACGAGACCCAGAGCGTCGCCGACGGCGAGCTGCGCGGCCGCTTCGAGCGCGATGGCTCGCGGCACGGGACGTTCCGCCTGCTGCGCGCCGGCACTGTTCGCAACCTCTCCACAGACGGCAAGACTCCCAATGAGAAGCTTCGCGAGCGCATCGAGAACGAGGTGCGGCAGCAGCTCCAGATCGAGGGCGAGATCACTCCCGAGGCCGTCGATCGCGCCCTCGAAGCGAAGCCCGAGCAGTAGCCCGGGGCAGGGCGCCGCCGTATCCTCCTAATTCGCCGCGCGAATCGAACCCGCACGAGGACACCATGGCCGCCCCCCAGGAGTCGCTGAATCCCCTTGCCCGCGAGCTGAACGCCGCCCTCGAGACGGCAGCGCCCGAAGTCTTGGCGATGCTCTCGCCGCTCGGCCGCCGGCTCTATTTTCCGAAGGGCATCCTCTCCCAGAGCGCAGAGGCCAAGGCGCGCGCCAAGCGCTTCAACGCCACCATCGGCATCGCCACCGAGGGCGGGAGCCCGATGTACCTGCCGTCGGTACACGGCTTCCTGCAGGGCATCTCGCCGACCGACGCCTTCAACTACGCGCCGCCTGCAGGCCGCCCCGACCTGCGCGAGCGCTGGAGCGAAAAGCTGCGTCCAGGAGAACCCGTCGCTTCGCGGCAAGAAGTTCGGGCAGCCCATCGTGACGAGCGCCATCACCCATGGCCTCGCGCTGGTGGGTGATCTCTTCATCGGCGAAGGCGACCGCATCGTCCTTCCCGACAAGCTCTGGGGCAACTACCGCCTCACCTACGAGATCCGTCTCGGCGCGAAGGTCGTGACCTTCCCGTTCTACTCGGGCAAGGGCTTCCACACCGAGGCCTTCGCGACGGCGCTCGCCGAGAATGCGGCCGGCCGCGAGAAGCTCATCGTCCTCTTGAACTTCCCCAACAACCCTACGGGCTACATGCCGACCCCTGCCGAGGGCGAGGCCATCACGCGAGTACTCCTCGCCCAGGCCGAGAAGGGAACCCGGCTCGTCGTCCTTCTCGACGACGCCTACTTCGGCCTCTTCTACCACCTCGGCGGCGCGTCGATGACCGAGTCGCTCTTCGGCCTGCTCGCGAACCGGCACCCGAATCTGCTGGCCGTGAAGCTCGACGGCGCCACCAAGGAGCTCTTCGTCTGGGGTCTCCGCTGCGGCTTCGTCACCTTCGGCCCGGGCCGCGCCGACACCGCTGAGGCCGCCTGCGCTGCCCTCGATGCCAAGGCCCGCGGCGCCATCCGCGGCGCCATCTCGAACACCCCGCAGCTCTCGCAGACCCTCGTGGCAAAGGCCCTCGCCTCGTCGTCGATCGACGCCGAACGAAAGCAGAAGTGCGAGATCCTCCGCGCGCGTGCCGAGAAGGTCTTCGAGGTGGCCGGTGCTCCCCGCTTCCGCGAGAGCTGGGACGTCTACCCCTTCAACAGCGGCTACTTCATGTGCATCGCCGTGAAGGGCGCCGACGCCGAGCAGCTCCGCGTCCATCTCCTCGACCGTCACGGCGTCGGCCTCATCTCGACGAGCCCCACCGACATCCGCATCGCCTTCTCGTGCCTCGAGGTCGGCGACATCGAGCCGCTCTTCGAGTGCCTCCACCAGGGCATCCAGGAGCTGCGCAGGGGCTGAGCACACGCCGCGGTCTTGGGCGGCTGGCCGGCTGCGTCACGGCTCGAGGGCCGGCGCCCCCTGCTGTGCCGCGCCGCGCGGCTCGGCCTCCGGCCGCTCCTCGACGTCCGAGTCGTCGCCGTGGAGGGCCGTTGCGATGACGCGCTTCGTCACCGAATCGAGATGGGCGCGGAGCGTCGCGTCGAGCTGCTGGAACTCGGGCCAGAGCACATCGCTGACGAAGCTCCGCGTGACCTTCGCCATGACGGTCGTCCGGCGCTGGCCCCGGTAGCGGTAGGGCCTGACGCCGTAGCGGCGGAGCAGCGCGATGAAGAGCTGCTTCGACCATCCGTCTGCAACCGTGAACCGGTATTCGATCGCGCGTTCGACCCGTTCGAGCTGACGCAGGCGCTGGCGGATCCGCTCTCCTGCGTTCTCCGCGGCGACGCGCTCTCCCGGCGTCGTCGACCTTGCGAAGAGCGCCTCGATCTTTCGCAGCTTCTCGACGAGGCGCTCCTCTTCATCCTGTTGCATCAGACCCTCCTCGCGGCCGCAGAGGGTCGCGCAGCTTCAGCGGCCGGCAATGGCGGACGAGCGTTCACGGCCCGCATCGCCCCACGCCTACGGCCGGTCCGCTGCGTTCCAGGCCATCGCTCCCGTGATCCAGTGCGTGACCTGTTCCTCCTGATCGTTCCGGTGCAGGTGGCGGGGGGCTGCGCGAAGGTCTCGTCGGGGCGACACCGAAGGACGACGCGGCCCTCCTTCTCGGCCATCGCTTGCACCACCGGGCGGGCCTGCTCGGGCAGCGGCTGGCCCGACATGCGGCCGCCGACGGCCATCATGTCGTCGACCACCAGGGCCGGATCCGTCTCCAGCCGCGCGTCGCAGTAGACCTGCAGGTAGGCGAAGGGCCAGCGTTCGTCGAGAATGCAGAGGCTGACCTTTCCCGAGCGGGCCACCGCCTTCGCCTTGGCGCGGCCGCTGCCGGCTCGAGCGAAGTGCAGGGCCTATCCTGGTGCAGCAGCATCATGGAATCCGCCGCCACCTCACCCTCCCGCAGCTCGCGCATCCGCGGAAGCCTCCTCGCCGGCGCCGTCGGCGACGCGCTGGGTGCGGCGATCGAGTTCCACTCGCTCTCGGCCATCCAGAGAGACTTCGGCCCGGAAGGCCTACGCGACTACGCACCCGCCTACGGGCACGAAGCGGGCGCGATCACCGACGATACGCAGATGACGCTCTTCGTGGCGGAGGGTTTGGTGCTCGCAGCGCGTTCGGGCGCTCTCCTCGAGCCGTCCGAGCGGCTCCGCATCCTGCACCGCGCCCATTTGCGCTGGCTCCGCACGCAGCGCGTAGGCGCGCGCCATCCGAGCGCCCCTGGCGCCGAGCAGGAAGGCTGGCTCCTTGCGGTAAGCGCTCTCCACAGCCCGCGCGCACCCGGAAACACCTGCCTCTCCGGGCTGCGCGGCGAGCGGATGGGCCGGACGGAGCAGCCGCTCAACACGAGCAAGGGCTGTGGCGGTGTGATGCGGGTGGCGCCCGTGGGCCTTGCCCTGGGTGTCGACGATCCCTTCCGGCTGGGGTGCGAGGTCGCGGCGCTCACCCACGGGCATCCAACCGGCTACCTCGCCGCCGGGTTTCTGGCCCAAGTCGTCCGGGACCTCGTCCTGGGCGCCGATCTGCGCGACGCCGCCGGCGATGCGCTTTGCGAGCTGCGTCGCTGGCCCGGCCATGAGGAGACGATGAATGCCGTCGAGCGGGCACTCGCGCTCGCAGCCGAAGGCCTGCCGCCCGGGCCCGAGGTCGTCGAGACCCTCGGCGGAGGATGGGTCGCCGAGGAGGCCCTGGCGATCGCCCTCTACTGCGCCCTCGCCGCGCCGACCCTCGAGGCAGCGCTCCTGCTGGCCGTCAATCACGGGGGAGACAGCGACTCCACCGGCTCGGTCACGGGCCAGCTCCTGGGAGCCGCCCATGGCGAGGAGTCGATCCCTCCCCGCTGGCTCGCCCCCCTCGAGCTGCGCGGCACCATCGAAGAGGTCGCCGAGGCCCTCTGCCTGGAGACAGGCGTCACCCCGCGGTGACGCCGCGGAGGCCGGGCGGCCTTCACCTCGGGGTCGCGTCGCTGCGGCCTTCGGCTGTCGAAGGTCCACACGTTCTGGCAGTCGGCGGCTCGCGATGCTGCCTGCGCGGAGGAAGCCGCTCGGAGGGGCCCTCGGAGGCTCCGCCCCGTGTGACCGCAACCGTCACGGGGTGGGTGTATCCGTCAAACGGGTCGGGCCTGGTGGGCCAGCCGGCCGGCCGCCCCCACGCCCGCCCGAAAGGAGGCCTCATGCGAACGCTCCTCTCTACCCTCGTCCTTCTCGCGGCTGCTCCCGCGACGGCCGACTGCACCACGAGCCGCGTCGGTAGGTTCACCTACTACAACTGCGACGACGACCGCAGCGGCACCTCGAATCAGATCGGGAACTTCACCTACTACAACGACAACGACGGCAGCTCCGGTACCTCGACGCGAATCGGCCAGTTCGAGTACTACCATCAGGCCACGCCGCCGCGCTCCGAGCGCCAAGGCTGGGAGCCGATCGCGCCCGGCCGGCTCCACGCGCCCTACCGGTCGCGGACGTGGTACGGCGACGAGCAGTGACGGAGGGAGCGACCCGAGACGCCGCGTCCCGGAAGCGGAGACCGAGCGGGAAGCACAGGCGCGGTGAGGCCTCGCAGCGGGGGCGCTCGGCCCTGCTCCTGATCGGCAGTCCGGAGCCCGGCGCATGGTATAACCGGCACACGGCTGCCCAGTCCTGCGCCAATCGGTGAAGGCCCGGACAACCCGCCTCGGAGAAGGTCGCGTGCCCCGACCCAGACGACCGCGATGGCTCACGAAGGAGTGGCCGCTGCCGAGGGCGCGGACGCGACGCGCATCGCCCCGACAACGGGCGCAGGCATCGACGCACGGCTGCTGCGCGTGCGCCGGGTGCGCCACGATCGCGATCGATCGAGCCCGGCTCGAGGCCTGGGTCCCTTCGTGTTGATCGAGGTCGAGCATCACGGCGAGAAGCGCGCCGGCTACGGCGACGAAGTCATCGAGCGTCTCGCGCAGCGACTCGCAGGGAGCGTGGGTCAGGGCTTCGGCGCTCGAACGCTGCGGCGCATCCGGCAGTTCTACGTCACCTTTCCCGAAGGCTCCGCGCTACCTCCCGAGCTGGGTGGGCCGGCGGGACGGACAGCAGCGCCGTCCAAATCGAAGCCCGAAAAGATTCGGACAGCGGCGCTGACCCAATCTGCCGGCGTGCCCGCGCCCTTTCCGCCGCACCTCGGCTGGACGCACTACCTCGTGCCGCTGCGGGTTACGAACCCGACGGCGCGCGCGTTCTACGAGATCGAGGCCGCGCGAGAGAGCTGGCCGAGCCGCGAGCTGGAGCGGCAGATCGCGTTGCTCCTCTTCGAGCGCCTCGCGAAGAGCCGCAACAAGGAGAACGTCCTCGCGCTCGCACGGCGCGGACACGAAATCGAGGCGCCCGCCGACGTGCTCGAGGACCCGTTCGTGCTCGAGTTCCTCGGGCTCGACGAGCGGTCCCACTGGCGCGAGCGCGAGGCTGCGGAGCGCGCGCTGCGGCTCGCGACGAGCGTAAACGGCGATGACAAAGGTTCGGAGTCGTCGCGATGAGACGACGACCCACGACTCCCGAACCCGCGCGCAACGACGTCGACGCGGCGCTCGCCGCGTTGTCCGCCGACGCTCTCCGCGAGGTCGTGCGCGAGATATTGCTCGAGCTGGACGACAAGACTAAGAGCAGCGTGATCAACTCCTTGATCCAGCGTGTGGCTCGCGGCGGTTCTGGATGGGCGCCCGCGGCGCTCAGCGACGACGAGGTCGACGAGGCCCTCGCCTTCGCGAAAGCGGCCGAGCGAATCGGGCAGGCGGATCCCGCCGAGGTGGACGAGCACCTTCGCCGCGCGTCCGGCGCGTTCCTCCGGAGGGACTACTGCGCAGCCCATCGCATCTTCGGTGCGATGCTGCGACCCATCGGCGACGGAGAGATCGACCTCGGGCAGCACGAGCTGGTCGACGAGGTGCTCGGCGCCGACACCACCGAGTGTGCAGCCCAGTACGTCGTGTCGACCTATATGCTCTCGCCTCCCGCAGAGCGCGCCGCCGCGGTCCGCGCAGCGATCGCCGAGGTGCAGGAGGTCGGTCACTTCTGGGAGCCCATCCGGGAGCTGGAGCGCGTCGCCGTGGAGTCGCTCCCCGGCCTCGAGGACTTCCTGCCTCAGTGGCGTGCTCTCATCGCGCAGAAGCCCGCCGGCGAGCGCAACCGTGACTGGGACACGGAGGAGGACCGATGGCTCCGCGAGGTCGTCCAACGCATGGATGGATCGGACGGGCTGGCGAAGATAGCGCGGACGACGAAGCGCGCCGACGATCTCCGCGCGTGGTGCAGGAGCCTGGTCGATGCTGGTGACTGGAAAGCCGCGCTTCCGGCGTTCGAAGAGGCCGCCGGGATCGTGGCGGACAAGGACTACGCGAGAGGCGAGCTGCTCGACGGCGCCGCGCTGGCGGCGCAGAGCCTCGGGCGCAAGGACCTTTCGGCATGGCTCGAGCGTGCATGGCGCGCGGGTCCCAGCACGCTGCGCCTTCGCCGCTGGCTCGGTTCGGCGGCCAGCAAGGCAGCCTTGCGGAAACGGGCGTCGGAGGCGCTTGAAGCGTGCCCGAAGCACGCGGACAGGCAGCGTGCGTTCCTTCAGGTGCTTCGAGGCGAGTTCGAGCCGGCCGCGAAGCTCCTCGCGGCGGCGTCCGGTCTGGGTTGGTCCAATGGCGAGCATCCCGGGCATCTGCTGTTCCCGCTGTTCACGCGGCTCTTGGGCGGAAAGAAGAAGGCGACCTCGCCGCGCACCGAGCTGATGGTGCATCGCGGGATGGACATCGAGGAACTCGAGGCGATGACGGTCGACGAGGACGAGCCGCGTCTCGCCGCGCCCGATGTCGACCAGCTCCTGGAACAGGCAGGTATTGTCAGCATCCCGACGCCCGAGGCAAGGAGCGCCGTAGTCGCGGGCATGCGAAAGGCCGCGGAGAGCCGACTGGCCGGGGTCACCGAACAGAAACGGCGCCGCCACTACGGGCACGCCGCCGACCTCGTCGGGGCCTGCGTCTCGTGTGCCCCCTCGACGGACACGGCTCGTTGGGTTGCTGCGTTGAGGGCCGAGCACAAGAGGTTCCCCGCTCTCCGCGCCGAGCTCGACCGAGCCTTGGGTGCACCATGAGCGCGAAGCGATCCACTCCGAGCGCCGATCCCCACAAGTGGGAGTTCAAAGCCCGCTTCCGCCGGCACGCGTTCGGCTGGAAGTCGCAGCCCGCAATCACGCGCATCAAGCAGGCGGTCACCGAGATCAAGAAGGTCGCCAAAACGGAGCCGGTGCTCGCTGCCGAGGGGGCCATCGCGCTCATCGAGCGAGTGTCGCCCGCGCTCGAGCACGTGGACAGCTCGTCGGGGGCCATCGGCACCGCGGTGAACAACGCAATCGCGGAGTTGGTGCCGCTCATTGCGGGCGTGCAGGCGGACGCGAAGACGCGAGACGCGTGGCTCGAGAGATTGTTCGAGGCGTACATGGAGGACGGCATCCCATACATCGAGTGGCTCGGTGACCACTGGGGCACGCTCTGCGCCTCGAAGGAGGTCGCCTCGGCCTGGGCCGATCGACTGGTCGAAGGCGTGAGGCTCTCGTGGAGCCCGGACCCGAACCTGCGAGGCTTCTTCAAGGGCACGACCAACTGCCTGAGCGCCCTGGTCGCCGCCGAGCGATACGACGATGTGCTCGCCCTGCTCGAGCTCGCTCCGTACAAGATGTGGCACTACCGCCAGTACGGGGTGAAGGCGCTCGCGGCCAAGGGTAAGAAGGCCGAGGCCATTCGGTACGCCGAGGAAGGGCGCGGTCGCAACGACAGCCCCGTGGCGATCGCCCGCGAGTGCGAGGAGGTGCTGCTCTCTTCAGGGCTAGTCGACGAGGCGTATCGACGCTACGGGCTCGAGGCAAATCAGGGCGGCACGTACCTCGCGACGTTCCGTGCCGTCTCCAAGAAGTACCCGCACAAGGCGGCGGGAGAGATCCTCGCCGACCTCGTGAAGACCACGCCCGGTGACGAGGGCAAGTGGTTCGCAGCCGCGAAGCACGCTGGGCTCTATGACGAAGCGCTCGCCCTCGCCAGCCGCACTCCGTGTGACCCGAAGACGCTCGCGCGCGCCGCGCGCGACCATGCCGAAAAGCAGCCGGCATTCGCGCTCGGTGCGGGGCTGCTGTCGCTGTACTGGCTCGTGCAGGGATACGGCTACGAGATCACGAGCGTCGACGTGTGGGATGCCTACCGCGCGACGCTTGCGGCCGCCGAGCGCCACGGCAGCGCGGCCGAGGTGAGGGAGCGCGTACGGAAGCTGGTCGCAACCGAGAGCGCGGGGGGCTTCGTGACGAAGGTCCTCGGCGAGGAGCTGGGCCTGTGACACGACCTGCCAACGCAACGGACTCGTCGGTGGGCAGAAAGCCATCGAGAGGCGGATCGGCTTCGTCCGAAGCGGAGAAGAGCTCGACGGCCGCGACGCGATCCGCCTGTGGGGCAGGGCGAGGTCTGGGGACGAGGGGGCGCTGCGGCTCCTCCTCGAGTACAACGCCGCCGACGTGAGAGGGATCGAGGCGATCAAGATCCACCTGCGCGGGAAGGGGCTCGTGTAGTGCCGGCTGCTCCTCACCGCCGCGTATCACGAGGAAGTGTGTTCCTGGAGACGTGACCGACAGATGCCCTCGGTGAGCTTCGGGAGGGGCAGGGCGCCCTTCGTCTTGCGATCTGATAGGTATCGCAGTATATACCAAATCATGCCGAAGCCGAAACCGAGCGAGGGGGGCGATCGCGAGCTCCGCGCCAAGATCTTCCGCACGGGCCGCAGCCAGGCCGTTCGCCTTCCGAAGCAGGTGCGCTTCGATGAGGACCAGCGCGAGGTGACGGTCCGGCGCGAGGGCAGCCGGGTCATCCTCGAGCCCCTCGACGAGTGGCCGGCGGGGTTTCTCGACGCGCTGGGGAGCTGCCCAGACTTTCCGGCGCCTCCCGAGCGAACCCCGCTCCGCGCGGCGCGGGACGGTTTCGGTCGCTGAGTGAAGTTCCTTCTCGATACGGACACCATCAGTTTCGCGCTCCGAGGGGAGGGTGGCGTCGGGGAGCTGCTGCGTCGCATGTCGCCTTCGCAGGTGTGCACGAGCTCAGTGGTCGCGGGCGAGCTCGAGCTGGGCGTGGTGCGGCGAGGCTCTCGCAAGCTGCGGCGTGCGCTCGATGCGCTCTACGCAGGCCTCGAGGTGATCCCGTATGACCTCGAGGCTGCCCGCCGCTATGGCCGCCTCGCGGCGGCGCTTCTCGACGACGGTGTCACGATCGGGGTCGAGGACACGATGATTGCCGCGCACGCGCTCTCGCGCGGACTGATTCTCGTCACGCACAACCGGAAGCACTTCGACCGTGTGAGGGGCCTTCGCGTGGAGGACTGGTTCTGACGGATCGGGTCTTCCCTCCGCCCCGCTCACGCCCGTGAGAGGTACGTCTCCGGGACGAAGACGTTGCGGATGCGAAACGGAGGCGGCGACTCGATCATGAGGCGAAGCCGCATCTCGAAGCTCGTCGCGGGACGCGCGGCGAATGCGAGGCACATCACTGCGCCGCCGACGAGGAAGATCTCGGCGCGTATGCCCTCGCGTCCCAGCTCGGCATCGAGCTGCTCGAGCGCGTGCACGATCTGATCGCGTGTGAGCACGGCGTCGCGCAGGGTGGCGCGGGATCTCGATTGACCGCGAAGCAAAGCGCATCGCGCAGACCGTCCGCTCTCGGCGGCAGCCGTTCCCGCCGGTGGCGGGCGGCATTCCGGTGCGGGCCCTATAGGTCTGGGGGCGGACGAGGAGGCCCAGGCGAGGAGGGCGTACGGTGCGGTGGCGTGAGGGGCGGCGGAGCGAGAACGTCGAGGATCGGCGCGGGGCGCGGATGCCGATGGGCGGCGGTGGTCTCTCGATCGGTCTCGGCGGGGTCGTGGTGATCGTCCTGGTGTCGTGGCTCCTCGGGGCCGATCCGCTCCAGGTGCTCGCGACGCTCGGCGGGGGTGAGGGGAGCGTGAGCGTCCCGGTGGATCCCTGGGACGGCGGGGGCGAAGCACCCGCGCAGCGAACCGGCGGGCCGGAGGACGCGCAAGCCGATTTCGTTTCGGTCGTTCTCGCCGATACCGAAGACGTGTGGAGCGAGCTCTTCGCGACGAGCGGCGAGCGGTACGCTCCGCCGCGGCTCGTGCTCTTCACCGACCTGGTGCGTTCGGCGTGCGGGATGGCGCAGTCGGCGATGGGGCCGTTCTACTGCCCGGCCGATCAGAAGGTCTACATCGATCTCGGCTTCTAGCGCGATCTCCAGGAGCGCTTCCGTGCGCCTGGTGACTTCGCGCAGGCCTACGTGATCGCCCACGAAGTGGGGCACCACGTGCAGACGCTGCTCGGCATTTCCCAGCAGGTGCACGATGCCCGCCAGCGGGTTTCACAGGAAGAGGCCAATGCCCTCTCGGTGCGGCTCGAGCTCCAAGCCGACTGCTTCGCACGGGTGTGGGCCCACCATGCACAGCGTACGCGGCAGATCCTCGAGCAGGGCGACGTCGAAGAGGGGCTGAACGCCGCCGCAGCGATCGGTGATGACCGCATCCAGCGGCAGACACAGGGAACGGTCGTTCCAGAGTCCTTCACCCACGGCAGCTCGCAGCAGCGCGTCGCATGGTTCCGCCGGGGTCTCGAGACCGGGCAGATCGACGCCTGCGACACCTTCCGCGCTGGAGCTCCCTGATCCGACGGCGCACTCGTACCGGACGTCCCCCCGCTTGCTCGTGCGGGGAGGGCCCGCGAGACTCGCCCGCCATGGGCTGGCTACGGCGGATCGCGCAGGGGGTGGGCTTCGGTGTCCTCGGGACGCTGGGGCTCGTGGTCCTTGCCTTCGCGGTGCGCCTTGCCTGGGTGTCGTGGTTCTACGCGCCGGTTCGGCCCGCCCACGCGGCCGAGAAGGCGGCCTACCTCGCGGGGCTCCCGCACGTCGACCGCGCCACGGCGCCTCGCTTCGTCGTCATCCTCTTCGACGATCTCGGCTACGGCGACCTCTCGCTGCAGGGCAACCGGCTGATCGAGACGCCGCAGCTCGACGCCCTTGCGGCCGAGGGCCTGCGGATGACGGCCTTCTACGCGGCGTCTCCGGTGTGTACGCCGTCCCGCGCGGCGCTGCTCTCGGGGCGCTACGCCGTTCGTTCGAGGATCCACCAGCACGTCTTCTTCGCCGAGGAGCAGTCGGTCGCGACGGTTCGCAAGATGGCCGGAGCCTCGAACGAGCTGCCCCGCGACGAGATCCTTCTCCCCGAGGCGCTCGCTGCCGCCGGATACGCGACGGGAATGGTCGGCAAGTGGCACCTCGGCGCAGTTCCCGGCCACCTGCCGGTCGACTTCGGCTTCCAGGAGTACTACGGCGTCCTCTACAGCAACGACATGCAGCCGCTCCACCTCTACCGCGGCCGCGAGATCGAGACCCGTGACGAGACCGAGCGCGGCTGGATCGGTCTCTTCGACGAAGACGGGCCGCGGCAGCCCCGCGGCGTCGACCAGCGCCTGCTGACGCGCCGCTTCACGGATGAGGCGATCGCCTTCCTCGAGCGGCACCGCGACGAGCCGTTCTTTCTCTACCTCGCCCATACGGCGCCGCACGTCCCGCACTTCCCCGATTCCGAACATGCGGGAACCTCGGCGGGAGGGCCGTATGGCGATCTCGTCGAGCACCTCGACCGCAGCACCGGCGCCGTGCTGGATGCCCTCGAACGCCTCGGCCTCGCGGAGAGCACCCTCGTCGTCGTGACCAGCGACAACGGTCCTGCCTACGCGGGTAGCCCCGGAGGCCTTCGCGGCAGGAAGCAGGACACCTACGAAGGCGGGATGCGCGTGCCGATGCTGGTTCGCTGGCCGGGCCGCGTTCCGCCGGGCTCGGTGAGCGACGCCATGGCCATGAACATCGACCTCTTCCCGACGCTGCTCGCCGCGGCGGGCCTCCCGCTCCCTCGAGATCGCATCCTCGACGGCGCGGACCTCTCGGCCACCTGGCAAACCGGCGCGCCGAGCCCCCACGAAGTCCTCTTCTACTTTCCGACGATCGGCGCCGATCCGGAGGCCGTCCGAGGCCCGCGCTTCAAGTACCGGCGCGAGACCGGCGAGGAGCTTCGCAGCAAGCCGCATCTATCGGATCTCGGCCTCGACGCCGAGGCGCACAACCTCGTGAAGCTGCACCCCGAGGAGGCCGATCGCCTTCGCAGCGCTCTCGATTCCATGACGGCGAGCGTCCGCGAGAACCCGCGCGGCTGGCGCTGATCTGGAGCCTCTGCCCCGCGCAGGGTGGCGGCGCGAGGAGGCACGAGCCGCTCCGCCGTCAGTTCGAGAGATCGCGGTCGCGCTCTTCCCAGGTGCCGGTCCCCGCGCGGAAGATGAGCAGGCGCTGGCGGGTCGTGATCGTGGCAAGGTTCGCCTTCGCGACCACCGACTCGACGCGTTCGCCGAGCCGGATCGAGACCGGGAAGAACCCTCCCGCGAAGGGTGAGAGGCCGAGGGCGCGGCGGTCGGTGCGGATCACGGCCACGTTGTCTCCGACGGCGATCTCCTGGACGACCTCGCGAGGGCCGAGGCTCGCCTCCACGAGGTTTCCGCTGCCGCCGTCGAAGCCGAGGGCGCGCCGCCGCGTCACCACCGCCGCGACGCGGTCTCCGAGCTTCACCGAATCAGGGGGGTCCTCTCCCTGGCCGAAGCGCGTCGTCTGCCATGAGGCGGAGTTGGTGGCGACGAGAAGGAGACGCCGGTCGGTGATCACCGCGCCGACCCGGCCACGGGTCTCGTGCCAGCGGATCTTCTCGCCGAGCTCGAGCGTGGCCTCCCTCGTTCCGCCGCTCGTGGCGTCCACCGCGAGCACCGATCGCGGCAACACGATGATCTCGAGGATGTCCGAGAGAGGCGTCTGGCTCTGGGGATCGAACTCCTCGAAGGCGTGGGTCGGCGCCGCCAGCGCGAGGCACGCCAGCATCGCCAGCATGGTGGGTGCGGCGGTTCCGGCCAGCGTGGCGCGCCGCAGCGCGCGGAGGCGATGGATCATCTGGGCGCCAGCGCTACAGGCACGCGTAGACGGCGGCCACGAGAGCGTTCGCACGCGGGCCGATGAGGTACACGCCCGACTGCATCTGGTTCATGACGTACCCGAAGCCGAGCCGGGCCGCGGGGTCGGCGAAGCCGAGCGAGCCGCCGGCTCCCGAGTGGCCGAAGGCGCCGTCGTTCGGGCCGAGGGGCTCCTCGGGCGTCCCCAGCATGAAGCCGAGGCCGTAGCGTGTGAAGAGACCCATGAGGACGATGTCCGGCCCTGCGCGGCGCTCGGTGCCGGCCCGCTTCTGGCCTTCGGGCGTCAGTACCTGGACGCCGCCCAGCGAGCCGCACGCCGCTCCACCGTAGATCCGTGCGAGCCCGTGGGCCGAGGTGAAGCCGTTTGCTGCGGGGATCTCGGCGCGCTTCCATGCCTCGCTGTTGACGGCGTTCGGTCGCATCAGCGGGTTGATGAACGCCTTCGCCGCAACGCTCTGCGGATCCTTCAGCGCCTCCGCCATCATGTTGGGCTCGCCGGGCTGCGGAAGCGGAGCCGGAACCATCTCGGCGGCCCGCGCATCGTCCGAGGCGCCGAGTCCGATCTGCACGTCTGCGCCGAGAGGGCCCGCGAGCGCGTCGCGAAGGTAGGTGCGCGGGCTCTTGCCCGAGGCGCGCCACACGATCTCGCCGGCGAGCCATCCAAAGGTGAGCGCGTGATAGCCGTGCTGCGTCCCCGGCTCCCACCACGGCGCCTGCTCTGCCAGCGCGCGGGTCATGGCCGCCCAGTCGTACATCGCCTCTGCCGGGAGCCGCTTCGAGACCGCGGCGAGGCCCGCGCTGTGTTCGAAGACCTGCCCGACCCGGAGCCGCTCCTTGCCGGCTGCCGCGAACTCGGGCCAGTAGCGGGAGACCGGAGCGTCGAAGTCGAGGAGGCCCGCGTCGGCGAGATGGTGCGCGCACAGGGAGAGGAGGCCCTTGGTAGTCGAGAAGACGTTCACGACGGTGTCGCGGCGCCAAGGGCGCGATCGTGCTGCGTCGGCGTGGCCGCCCCAGAGATCGACGACGGGGCGTCCATCCACCGTCACGCAGACCGCGGCGCCGAGCTCACCCAGAGCGGCGAGCTGCTCGGCGAACGCCTCGCGGACGCGCTCGAACCGCGGATCGACCTCGCCTTCCAGGAGCGGGCCTGCCATGCTCACCTCGCTGAGCCCGGTTGCACCGTACCACGGCTCGCCGTACTGATACCATCGGCCCTATCGACTCCGGGCCTCTACCGGGCGCTGCGACGAAAGGCGAGCGATGACGCTGCCCGAGCTTCTGCCCCGGCCCCGCACGGCGAACCTGGCCGACTTGCGCGTCCCTGCGCGCGAGCCGAAGGTGGCGCTCGGAGCGGCGCTCCCGGCACAGGGCTACCGGCTCACGATCCGTGAGGACGCCGTCGAGCTCGACGCTGCCGACGAGGCCGGCGCGTACTACGGGCGGGCGACTCTCGCGCAGCTTGCGCGCGGCGGAGACGGCCGGCTCCCGGCGGGCGAGATCACCGACTGGCCGGATCTCGCGGTACGCGGCGTCATGCTCGACATCTCCCGCGACAAGGTGCCTACGATGGCGACGCTCCGCGCTCTCATCGAGCGGCTCGCCTCGTGGAAGGTCAACCAGATCCAGCTCTACACCGAGCACACCTTCGCCTACCAGGGCCACGAGGAGGTCTGGCGCAGCGCCTCGCCGATGACCGCCGGCGAGATCCGCGAGCTCGACGCGCTGTGCCGCGCGCATCACATCGAGCTGGTTCCCAACCAGAATTGTCTTGGCCACATGGAGCGCTGGCTCGCGCACGAGCGCTACCGGCCGCTCGCTCTCTCACCGGACGGCTTCGAGCAATGGGGGCGCCGCCGCGGGCCCTCGACGCTCGACCCGGTGCACCCGGAGTCGTTCCCCCTGGTACGCGGCCTCCTCGCCGAGCTCCTCCCGCACTTCACGAGCGGGCGGGTTCACGTCGGCCTCGACGAGCCGTGGGAGCTTCCCGCCGAGCGGTCCGGCGAATATCTGGGCTGGCTCCAGCGGCTGCGGGCGCTCCCCGAGCTCGCCGGTCGCGAGATGCTCGTCTGGGGCGACATCCTCGCCGCGCATCCCGAGTTGGTCGGAAAGCTTCCGGATGGCGTCACCGTCTGTGAGTGGGGCTACGAGGCCGCGCACCCGTTCGCGGAGCGGGCGGCGGCGCTGGCGCGCGCCGGGATGCCGTTCTGGGTCTGCCCGGGAACTTCGGCTTGGCTCACGATCCTCGGCCGCGTCACGAACATGCGCGGCAACTGCACTGCGGCCATGGACGCGGCGCTCGCCCACGGGGCCGTGGGCTTCCTCGATACCGACTGGGGAGACTTCGGCCACCTCCAGTACGCACCGATGAGCGACCCCGGCTTCGCGTACGGCGCGGCCGTGTCGTGGTGCCTGGCTTCGAATCGCGGCATCGACCTCGCGGCCGCCCTCGACGCGCACTGCTACCTCGACGAGAGCCGCGAGATCGGCGGCGCGATCCTCGCGCTCGGCGACGCGTATCGCTGCTCGAAGGTGCAGATCCCCAACCTCGCCGCGACGCTCCTCCACCTATGGTTCCCGGAGTGGACCCTCGGCAGCGGTAAGCGCGGCGGGCTCACGGCCGGTGACTACCTCGCCGTCGAGGCCGTTCTCGACGATGCACTCTCGAGGCTGCGGAGTGCCCGTTTACGGCGAGCAGATTCCGCGCTCGTTCTCGACGAGCTTCGCAACGCCTGCGCGCTGGTCCGCGTACTGTGCCACGACGCGCGCGCCCGGCTCGCCGCAAGCGGCACGCTTGCATCCGTTCCCGAACCACTGCGTCGCGACCTGGCCCTCGAGCTCGAGCCCGTGATCGACGAGCACCGGCGCCTGTGGCTCGCGCGGAACCGGCCCGGGGGCCTCTCCGAGAGCTCGGCGAGGCTCGAGCACCTGCACCGCTGCTACGTCACCGGCGAAACCCCGCCGCCCTGACGGCCGCCGCCCTCGTGGCCGATGCGGTGGGGGTCAGCCCAGCCGCTCGAGGTACGAGTCGGTGCTGGCCCGGATGCGCTGGGCGCGTGCGTCCGGATCTTCCTCGACCACGTGCTCGTCGGGGATGATGCGGAACAGCGGCTGGCCCTTGCGCACGGTGACGCCGTTCTCGGGGACGAGCAGCTCGCGCACGGTGCCCGAGAACGTGGCGTAGACCTTGTTGAACATCTTCATCACTTCGATGATGTAGAGCGGCGCGCCCTTCTCGAAGTGTCCGCCTTCTTCGACGAACGGCGGTAGGTGCGGCGCCTCGCGGTTGTAGAACATGCCGCCCATCGCCGCGACGATCTCGTCGGATCGGGTCGCAGGAGGCGGCACGAGCACGCGGCGCATCGCCTCCTGCAGCTTTCGGTCGAGCAGGCGCTCGGGGATGCGGATGCCGAGGTCGTCTTCCATCGCGAGGTCGTAGAAGCCGACCTTCGAGGCGACCATCGGGAGCACCGCGAGGATCTCGAGGCCGAGCTGGTGGCCTGCGTGCGCCGCCCGAACGCGCTCCCAGAGCGGTGCAGCGATGCCGAAGGCCGGCTTCGAAGCGCGGAGCTGGCGGTCGATCTCCTGCCACGAGAGGCCCTTGGGGAGCCGCTCGGCGAGCTTCGCGTAGAAGGCGAGCGCGGTGTCGAGCAGCTCGGCGTCGTGGTCCCAGATGCGGTCGGCGGCCGCCTGATCTCGCTCGTCGAGGTGCAGCAGCCGGTAGGTCTCGGCGAGCACCTCGACCGGGTTTCGCTGCCAGACCACGCCGCGTCGGCCCGACGACGAAGTCGAGCCGGTGCTGTGAGAGCCACGCCGAGAGATGGTGCGGCTCGTCGAACGAGCAGACGGATCGGCCGCTCGGCGAGAGTCTCCTTCAGCGCGAAGGCCTTCGCCGTTGCCGCCCGCGTCTCGGGCGCTGCGGCGGCGACCGCCCGCCGCTCGATCTGGTGGAACGCGTAGTCGAGGTCGATCGACTGCGCTTCCTGGGCGAGCTCCCCGACCAGCGTCAGATACGGCACGACGAACGCGGTCGTCGGCTTGGCCCACGGATCACGCGCCTGGAACCAGTGCATGAGCCCGTAGAGGAACTCGTGGTTCGTCGCGAGGTCGATGCCGCGGATCGTCGTTCGCCGAAGCACCTCGGTGAGGTTCGTCCAGCTCTGCTCACGGCTCTCGCCCGTCGCGAGCAGCAGCGCGATGTTCGAGTCGTATGCCCCCGCGAGCCCGTAGCGCATGAAGAGGCCCGTGTCCGGGTTCTTCAGCGAGATGCCCTGATCGTCGCGGATCTCGCCCGGAATCGGGTCCGACCACGAGATGATGACGCTCGCCCGCAGCCGGCTGGAGGGCGCGGTCGGTGGCGTTGAGTCGTACCTCGAGGGCCGCTCCCTCACGGGGCACTCGCGACAGGCCGCGGCAGCCGCGCGCCATGTGCGCGCGACGAGCCCCATGGCCTCCACCAGCGAATGGACGTCGAAGTAGTCGCGCGGGTCGTCGGGGTTCGTGAAGCGCAGCGCGTAGCAGAGCTCCGAGACGCGGTGCTCGACCTGGATGCGCGTATTCACTTCCATGAAGTAGTGGTGATCGCCCTCGACGATGCACTCGAAGGTCGACGCGCTGTCGAGCTTCACGGCCTGGCCGAAGCGCTCGGCCTCGGTCTCCATCCGCCGCAGCACGCTCAGGTCGCTCTCGAGCACCGTCGCCTTGAGCGCGCTCCCGCTCTTGCGCGCTGCCTCGATGGAGGCCTCGAGGCCCTCCTGGGTAATCGAGACCTCGACCAGCTTCTGCTCGTGCATCTGGAGCGAGCAGTCGCGGCCGCCGAGCGCGATGCACCACTGACCGTTGCCGAGGATCTGGATCTCGTTGTGGCGCGTCGACTCGACGTTCAGCTCGATCAGCATGTTCTTGTTGTCGCCCTTGCCCGTGGCCTTCACCTCGGACAGGACCTCGCGGACGAGGCCGGCGACGACGTCGGCACGCTGGAAGATCCGCTGGCCCTTGCCGCCGCCGCCGCCGATCGCCTTCAGACGGAAGCGGCGGCCGGGGTTCTCCGCGAGGAGACGCGCCGCCTCGACCCCGACCGACTCGGCCAGCTCCTCGATCGTGAACAGGTCGACGTGCTGGCGATAGGAGGCCTCGAGGAGCTGCTCGGCGAGGGTGGGCAGGGCGACCTTCTGGTCGCGGAGCCCGGGGGCGTCGATGCCGTGCTGTGCTGCGAGCTTCGCCAGCGCAGCGTGGGTCGAGGCCTTTCGCAGCAGCGTTCTCACCGTCACGTCGTTCAGACCAGGCGTCACCGACACCTGGTTCTCGATGGCCGTCCGCTTGGCCTCGTCCTTGGCGCCGGCTGCCATCTGCGTGTGCGAGCAGGGCCCAACGAAGCGCAGTCCGGCTTCTTCGAGGGCGCGGACGAAGCTCGCATCTTCGGCCATGAAGCCGTAGCCGGCGAAGACGAACCCATAGCCGTGCTGCTGGCAGATCTCGATGATCTGGCCGATCCGCTCCTGGCGCTCCTCCTTGGTCGCGCCGGTGTAGTCAGGGACGGCGTGGACGCAGCTCGGATCCATGATCCGCAGCTCGGGGGCGAGGGCGCGCGGGAAGACGATGCTGTCGCGCTCAGAGAGCAGCATGCCGACGCGGCTCATTCCCATCTCGCGGAAGACGTCGATCGCTTCCTTGCGGATCGGACCGCGGCAGACGATCA
Organism: uncultured delta proteobacterium; assembly: GCA_963710635.1. Lineage (GTDB taxonomy): Bacteria > Myxococcota_A > UBA9160 > UBA9160 > UBA9160 > MYXO. Next base: position 528,054 of record CAVQAY010000001.1, on the reverse strand, counting down.
GCACGCTCATGTCGTCACAGGCAAACGATCGCACCCACGGCGACGCGGAGCCGCCGTTGCGGCGGTCGCGGTGGACGAGCGAGCTCTCTCCGGGCTCGGAGCCGGGCCGGTCGGCGGGCATCAATGGAACTCTCGCTGGATCGTCTGCCAGGGCCCGGGCTCGTAGCGACGCAGCATGAACTCGAGATTCCGGACGAGGCTTGCGCGCAGCTCGGCGGGCATCACGATCTCGGAGATCGATCCGAGCGAGAGAGCCTCGCGCGGATTCATCAGCTCGCGCTCGTAGCGGCGGTTGAACTCGGCCTCCTGCGCCTTCAGCCAGTCGCTGGCTTCACGATCGGCCTCGGCGCGGGCGACGTCTTCGGCTACGCCGGCGCCGACCCGCTGCGAGAGCCCCTCGCGTGCACGTGCGGCGGCCTCGTCGCGAACCTTCTTGAGGTCGGTCTTGTAGACGTACTCCTTCCCGGCGGGGCCCATCACGGCGACCCGCGTCGTCGGGAGCGCCAGCACGAGGTCTGCGCCGGTGAAGGTGGAGTTGAAGGCCGCGTAGGCACCGCCGAAGGCGTTGCGGATGATGCACAGGATGCGCGGCGTCCGGATGTCGATGATCGCGTCGAGCATGGCGCGCCCGGCTTGGACGATGCCGCGGCTCTCCTGGTCTCGGCCCGGGAGGAAGCCCGTCGTGTCTTCCATGAAGACCACGGGCGTGTTGTAGATCGAGCAGAAGCGGACGAAGCGGGCGATCTTGTACGCGGCGTCGACGTCGATCTGCCCCGACGCATAGGCGCTGTTGTTGGCGATGAAGCCCACCACGTGGCCGCCGAGGCGCCCGAAGGCGGTGACGGCGTTCTTGGCGCGATCGGGCTGCAGCTCGAAGTAGTCGCCGTGGTCGCAGATGCGCTCGATCAGGATCCGGACGTCGAAGGGGGTGTTGAACCCCGTCGGCGAGTTGAACGCCTTGCGGAGCAGCGTGTCGATCTCGGTGGTCGGCCGGTCGACCGGGTCGCTGGTTCGCTGCCAGGGCGGCATCACCTTGTTCGAGTCCGGGAGGTACGAGAGGAGCCGCTGGGCCGTGCGCAGCGCGCCGACCTCGTCGGAGACCGTGAGGTCGACGACGCCGCTCGCGCTGTGGACCTTCGGGCCTCCGAGGTCGTCGGGCGTCACGTCCTCGCCGAGCACGCTCTTCACGACGCCGGGGCCGGTGAGACCGAAGAACGTCGCCGACGGCTGGATCATGAAGCTGCCCTGGCGCGGCAGGTAGGCGCCGCCTCCGGCGTTGAAGCCGAACATGCACATGATGCTCGGCACCACACCCGAGACCTTCCGCAGCGCGGTGAAGGCCTCGGAGTAGCCGTCGAGGCCGCCGACGCCTGCGGGAACGAAGGCGCCTGCCGAGTCGTTCATGCCGATCAGCGGGATGCCACGATTGCCCGCGAGATAGATGAGGTTCGCGAGCTTGCGGCCATTGGTGGCGTCCATCGAACCGGCACGTACCGTGAAGTCATGCCCATAGATGGCGACATCGCGGCCGTGGATCTTCGTCACGATCGTCACGATCGACGCGCCGTCGAGGCTCTTGCCCCAGTTCTGCCAGAGCACCGTGGGCCGTGCGCCGCTGTCCTGGAGCACGTCGATCCGCTCCCAGACCGTCATCCGGTCCTTGGCGTGCTGGCGCAAGATCTGGATCGGCCCGGCGGCCTCGAACGGGCGTCGCCGCAGCGCCTCTCCGTCGCGCAGCGCCTCGTCGTACGGCCCCGGGGCGTTCTTGCTCGTGGGGGAGGGCTCGGGAAGGTCGCTGGCGAAGGGATCGTCGAGGGCAGGGGCGGCGGTGCTTGCGCTCTTCATGGCGGGTCAGACTCTAGCGAGCCCGGGTGCGATCGGCGGGGGGCGGTGCCCGCCCCAAGGGGGCGACGGATGCCGTCGATTCTCCTCGTACGCCGCATCAATTCCCCTGACGGCTCAACTCCTCGAGGATGGCCACGAGGGCGTGCGTGCCACGCTCGAGGTTCTTGATCGAGACGCGCTCGTTGGGGCCGTGGATGCCGAGGCTCTCCCTGGGCGGGAGCCAGCGTGGCACGAATCCGTAGGACGTGATCCCGAGCGCACGGAAGTAGTGCGCGTCGGTGAAGCCTGCGATGGCGCGCGGCACCACCACCGCTCCCGGATCGACCTGCGCGGCGACCTGCCGGATGGTGCGAAACAGATCCGTCTCGACCGGCGAGGTCGAGCCGGTCTCGAAGGCGAGGAGCGTCTCGATCTCGATCCGCGGATCGTCGACCATCTCGAGGATCTCCGACCTGAACTCTTGGCAGCTCTCGCCGGGAAGCAGCCGCGCGTCGAGATGCGCCGACGCCTCGACCGGCATGACGTTGGTCTGGCTGCCACCCTCGAGCACCGTGATCGCAACGGTGTTGCGGACGAGAGCGTTCTGCCCGCGGTCGGCGAGGAATCGCCCGCGGAACGTGGGGTCGAAGTCGAGCCAGAATGCCAAATCGGCGAGCTGCTTCCGGTCGTCGTCGAGCGCGTAGGGTGCGAGGGCTGCGAACATGCGCGCCACCTCCGGCGCCACGCGGTATCCGCTCTCGAAGTTCCGGATCCTTTCCAGCGCGCCGATCAGCCGCGGCACGGCTGCATCCCGCGGCTCGCTCGAGCTGTGGCCGGGAGTCCCGCGCGCGAACACGCGCAGCCAGCACGGCGTCTTCTCGGTCACCGCGACGCCCCAGATCGTGGGCGTCGGCGGCTCGCTCTCGAGGATGCCTCCGCCCTCGGTGAGGAGGAACTCCGCGTCCTGCAGGAGCGCGCGGTGCTCGCGGACGATGTAGCCGGCGCCCTGCTGCCCGCCCGTCTCCTCGTCGGGCGTCGCGAGCAGGATCACGTCGCGGTCGAGAGGGGTCTCGCGGCGGGCGATCTCCAGCAGCGCCAAGAGCTGCACGACCGTGATGCCCTTGGCGTCGAGGGCGCCGCGTCCCACGACGTAGCCACCCCCCACCAGGCCATCGAAGGGGGGTACCACCCATTCAGAGGGGCTCGCGGGTACAACGTCGAGGTGGGAATGGAGGATCACCGGCCGGTGGCGGCCGCTTCCCCTCACCCGGGCCCACGCGGCCGCGCGCCCGGCCGGTGAGCCGTTCGACGGCGTCTCGACCACCTGGGCCTCGATGCCGGCTCGCTTCAGGAGGTCGACCACGAACTCGGCGAGCGGCCTCTCGTCGCCGGGCGGATTCACGGTCTTGATGCGGATCGCTCGCGAAAGGATCTCGGCGGCGGCCGCGCCGAGATCGTGCTGGGGGTCGGGGATGGGCGGGCCGTCGAACGGCCACACGGCTTCGGCAGGCGCGGCCTGGAGGGCCAGGAGCGCGGCGATCGCGACGCCTCGCCACACCCCCCGGCGTCGCCCCGTCTGCACCTTCGTCTCACTCCTGCTGCCGCCGCGGGTCAGGCGAAATCTCCAGGGCCGTCGGCAACGAGGCGCAAGACCCGCATGTAGGGAATCGCCACCCAAGGAGAATAGATCCCGGGCCGGGCAGAAAAATTACCAGGAACTGTGATAACCGTCACAGTCCTAACCCCGCAAGATCCGTATCTACCGGAAGACCTGCACACGCCCTGATCAGTATATCCCCCCGTCGGTCACCAGCAGGGGAGAGCCATGAAGAGCGGAAGACGATGGAGCCTTCTGGGCGGGCTCGAAGACGCCCGGTCGCGGCTCGGTGTGCCGCTGCCGGCCACACTGGCCGTGGCGGTTCTGCTCACGGGAACGCTCGCTCCTTCGTCGCTCTGGCCGACGGTGTCCGATCTGTTCGTTGACTCCGGTGAAGTCGCTGCGCCGGTTTCGGCGCCCGCGCTCACCGATGCCGAGCTCGCGCTGCGAGCCAGCGCACCGGGTCCTGCGGCTGTCGATCTCGCGGCGCTCCTTGCGCCCTCCGATGCCGGAGACGTCGCCCGTCCGGATGCCTCCGGCGATGCCCTCGTGATCAGTGGCGTGATCGCACCGCGCGGCACCCTGGCGCAGGCGCTCAGGTCTGCCGGCGTCCGCCCCGTGTCCGTGCACCGCATTGCACAGGAGATGGAGTCGCTTCTCGATTTCCGTGCGGCGCGCGCGGGTGACCGCTTCAACCTCGCGCGAACTCCTGACGGCGAGATCAAGGAGTTCACCTACACGACCGTCGCCGGGAGGCTGTTTCGGATCACCGCCGACGGCGATCGCTTCGCAGCCGAGGAGCGGGGCAACGACATCATCCGCCGCACGGCCCGCGTCGCCGGGATCATCAAGACGACGCTGTACGACGCCGTCCAGAGCCTCGGGGAGTCGAGACGGCTCGCGAGCGACTTCGCCGAGATCTTCCAGTGGGACGTCGACTTCGCCCGCGGCGCGCGGCGCGGCGACGAGTTCCAGGTGCTGTACGAGCGGCTCTACCGCGTTCGCGCCGACGGGCGCGAGGTCTTTGCGGGTCCGGGGAGGATCCTCGCTGCGCGCTACAAGGGCGCGGCCGGCGACCTCTCGGCGATCTACTTCGAGACCGAGCAGGGCCGTGGTACCTACTTCCGGCCCGATGGCTCGCCCATGGAGCGAGCCTTCCTCGCGGCGCCCCTCAAGTACGAGCGAGTGACCTCGAGCTTCACCTACAACCGGCTCCACCCGATCCTCGACATCACCCGTCCCCACCTCGGGATCGACTACGCAGCGCCCGAGGGGACGGCGCTCTGGTCGATCGGCGAGGGAACGGTTGTTTCGCTCGGGCGCAGCGGCGGCTTCGGGAACCTGGTGAAGATCGAGCACGCAAACGGCTACGTCTCCTTCTACTCGCACCTGTCACGCTTTGCGAAGGGCCTCAAGGTCGGCGACCGCGTGCGCCAGAAGCAGGTCATCGGATACGTGGGGTCTACGGGCCTCGCCACCGGCCCGCACGTGTGCTTCCGCGTCCAGAAGGACGGCCAGTTCGTGAATCCTGCGCGGCTCCGGGCCGGCGCCATCGACGCGGTCTCGGTTGCGAAGCGAGAAGATTTCCGCACGGCCCGCGAGACCCTGCTGGCCGACCTCGGGACCCGCCCGCTGGTTCCGGTGGACGAGGCGCTCTGACGTCGCCCCCGCCTGGCCCCGGCAAGGGCTCGGCGAGTGTGCAACGCTCCCTCGCGATGGCTCCCCCCGCCCCCTCGGCCTCGCGGCCTGCCGTCTCCAGTTCGCTGTGCGATCGCCTGCGCGATCTCGGCGAGGCGCTGGCCGAGCGCGAAGCCGAGCACGCTGCGGCCCTCGAGCAGGCGTGGAGCGAGGCGCGGCGCCTGCGCGAGCTGGTCGCCGATGCGGTGGACGTGCTGCACGCCGTCCTGGGGGAGCACGGTCTCTCCCACCTCCGCATCACCGTGGGCGAGCCCCGCCTCGATGACAAGCACATCCGTGCGGTGCAGTTCGAGCTGCTGCGGGGCCGGACGGTCGCACTCGTCAGCGCCAAGAGCAGGGGCGAGGTGACTCTCGTGGGCCCGTTCCGCGCCGGCAAGACCGAGGGTCCGTGCGAGACCGTGCCGTGGGCTCGACGCGAGCACCCTCGAGATTGCGATCGCCGATTTCCTCGAGCGGTTTCTCGAGCAGGCGATGACCCCATGACTCTCGACCGAAGCGAAGCAGGAGAGCTCGAGCGCCCGGTCGAGTCCGTCGCCGACCTCGTCGGGTTCTTTCGTGCTGGGGAGAAGCCGCAGGCATCGTGGCGGCTCGGAATGGAGCACGAGAACCTGCCCCTCATCGAGGGCAGTCTCGAGCCGGTTTCCTTCGAGGGAGAGCGGGGCATCGCGGCGCTCCTCGACCGGCTTCGGGCGCGCGGGCGGCTGGAAGCCCGTTGTCGAGGCGGGGCACCTGATTGCGCTCGATCGCGACGGCGAGAGCATCACCCTCGAGCCCGGCGGACAGCTCGAGCTCTCGGGTCGCCCGTGGCGGAGCGCGCTCGACGCAGCCCGGGAGTTTCGCGATCACCTGGCGGCCCTTCTGCGAGCCTCGGAGCCCTTCGGCATCGCCTGGCTCGCACTCGGAATCCAGCCGCTCCACGCAACGGCTCGCGCGCCGCGCATTCCGAAGGAGCGCTATCGCATCATGCGCGACTATCTGCCCGCGCACGGATCCATGGCGCTCGACATGATGCACGTCACTGCGAGCGTGCAAGTGAGCTTCGACTTCTCCGACGAAGAGGACATGATCTCGAAGATGCGGACTGCGCTCGGATGCGGGCCCATCGTTTCGCGCGATCTACGCGAATTCGAGCCTCGCAGACGGGCAGACCCACCGGTCACGTCTCGCAAGCGGATGGTCGATCTGGAGGAACACCGATCCCGACCGATGTGGCCCGCCTTTCCTTCGCCTTCGAGTCCGGGTATCGGGTACGCGCGGTACGCCGAGTGGGCGATCGACGTTCCGATGTTCTTCATCCTTCGCGGCGAGCGGTATCTGCCCATGCGCGGCAAGACCTTCCGGCGATTCCTCCAGGAAGGCCACGAGGGCGAGCGCGCGAGCCTCGCGGATTGGAACCGCCACCTGACGACGGTGTTCCCCGACGTTCGCATGAAGCGCGTCATCGAGGTCCGTGGCGCCGACTCCTGCCCCGCCGATCTCGCGTGCTCCGTTCCAGCGCTCTGGAAGGGCCTCCTCTACGACCAGGAGGTGCGCGCCGCGGCACATCGCGCTGGTGGCGGGCTGGAGTCCGGCGGAGCGCGAAGAGGCCTACCTGACTCGGTCGCTCGCCGGGGCCTCGGGGCGGAGGCCGGCGGGCGGAAGGTCGTCGACCTCGCCCGGGAGCTGCTCGACCTCGCGCGGGAAGGCCTGTCTCGCGAAAGCGAAGCGGCTTCGCGGGCCCGGAAGACCTCACAAGGGGACGAGCGCTCGCTGCTCGAGCCGGTCGCGGCCCAGTTGGCGCTTGGCCGCAGTCCGGGTCAGGTCCTGCTCGACGAGTGGGAGGGGGCCCTCGGTCGGTCCCCGGATCGCTTGATCCGATACGCGCGGTACTGATAGAGTCGCGCGGAACCGGCCGCCCTGGTTCCGGGCATTTCGCCCGGCGCAGAGCCGGGCCGGCGCCTGGCTGGAGCGATTCAATGGCCAACAGCCTGAAGATCACGTTCACACTCGACGAGCAGGACCTCGCCTACTTCAAGGACCTCTTCCGCAAGGTCAAGAAGCACGGGACGGCGCTCGACCGCGGGAAGGTTCTCGTCGACGCAAAGGGTCTGATCGCACGGGTCCGTGCGGCGAAGAAGGTGCCGAGCTTCGTGACGGAGGCCATCTCGAATCTCGAGGCGCTGCTCCGGATGCTCGAGGACCAGGAGTACGGGCTTCCGGCGAAGATTGCCACCGACATCTTCACGGCGGTCGCCTACTTCTCGAACCCCCACGATCTCGTGCATGATTCGCTTCCGGGTCTCGGCTACCTCGACGACGCGATCATGATCCGGTTTCTCGAAGAGCAGTTCGAGCACGAGCTGGCCGGCTACAAGAAGTTCTGCAAGTTCCGCGACGGCGCGGAGCAGCGCCCCTGGACGGCTCCCGCGAAGGACCGCCTGAAGAGCAGGCTCGCCGAGAAGCGCAAGGAGATCCGAGCCGAGATCGAGAGCCGGCAGAGCGCAGCCCGCGAGAGTCGCCGCGGCCTCTTCGGCTGGTAGGGCCGCAGCACTCCCGGCCGAGCCGGAACGAACTCCCATGAGCGCATCGACGCGGAACCGCCTCCTGATCGTCGACGACGAGGAGGCGATTCTCGAGACGATGACCTACACGTTCGAGGACGACTACGAGGTGCTGACCGCCCTCGATCCTCGCCGCGCCCTCGAGCTGTTGGAAGAGCACGCGCCCGTGGCGGCCGTGATCACCGACCAGCGGATGCCGGGCATGACCGGCGTCGAGTTCCTCGCGCGTGTCTACGAGAAGCATCCGACCACCACGCGCATCATCCTGACCGGCTTCGCCGACATGGAAGCAATCCTTCGGGCGATCAACGACGGCCACGTCTATGCGTACATCTCGAAGCCCTGGGAGCCCGACCAGCTGAAGCAGGTGGTTCGCCGCGCCGTCGAGCACCATGCGCTCCAAGAGGAGAACGCCCGCCTGCTCGCGGGCCTTCGCCATTCCAACGCGCTGCTCGAAGCCGTGATGGATCGGCTCGGGATGGGAGCCGTCGCGGTGGACGATCAGGGAGTGATCCAGGCTGCCAACGACCCCGCCCGCGCCCACCTCGGAATCGGCACCGACCCGCGCGGGAGGCGCTTGGCGGAGATCCTTTCCCGTCCGGGGATGGCGCCCCTCGAAAACGCGATCGCGAGCCTCGCTGCCGGAGAGAGCCCCTTCCAGGAGATCGCACTGCAGCCGTCTGGCCGGGCGATTCGCCTGCGCGTCTCGGGAGAGCGGCTCCTCGACTGCGACGGCAAGACCTACGGACGGGTCTGGCTGTTACGAGAGATCTCGCACGAGCCCCTCCGCAGGCGATTCGAGGAGATGCTCGCCGACCTCGTCTCGGAGCCGGGCTCACTCCGGCCCCGCATCGAGGCGACGCTCTCGGAGATGCGTTCCCTCGGCGACTGCGTCCGAGCTTCCGGCGTCGCCTCGCCCGGCATGGGTGAGCTCGCCGAGCGGATCTCGCGCACGATGACCGCCCTCGAGAACTGGCTCGCCGTCGATGACGCGCTCGGCGAAGAGGATTTCCCCGACGCGCAGCTGCTGGTCGACCGCATGCGTGTCGCCATGTCGCGCTGGCCGCTTCCCGAAGAGATCCCTGTGAGAGCCCGAAAGCTCGCGCAGCGAGTGGAGGCCTACTACGAGTCCGGCGACAACACGAAGCAGCGAAGCCTCTGACGAGGAGCCGGTTGCTCCCGCTAGGCCCGCCGGTCTCGACCGCCTCGTCCTGCGAATCGACCGGCTCCGCGCGAGCGTGCGCGTCACCTATGCTTTCCATGCGCGAGAGCTTCGGCTCGAAATCGATCGCGGCGAGGGATACGGTCCGATCTTTCCCGAGACGTTCTCCTTCCACGCGGCGCGACACGACCCGGCCGAGCTCTATCTGCAGCTCGAAGACCTCTGGACGCGCCCGCGCCTGCTCTCGCCGGGAGCGAGCCGCCGGGACGCCGAGGCATTCGTACGCAGGCTCGTGGCGGGCCTCCCAGGGCATCTCGAACGCGTGATCGAACGGCTCGAGCGCGCCTCTCCGCCGGACACGGCGACACTGGCCCGCGTGAACGAGGACGTCGCCGCCCTCTCGATGGTGGTGCTGCGCTTCGCTGCCGACAAGAAGCTCGACGAGAGCTCTCCCGCGCGGCTCGCAGCCTTTCATCTGCGAAAGCTTCGCTGGCGCGCGCTCTCGGGGCTGGTTTCGGAACGCGTGAGCGAGGAGATGCTCGAGCGCTACCGCGAAGGGCAGTTCGTCGCGGCTGCCGCGAGCGAGGAGGCGTCCGAGGCGACCCTCCTGCGGGCGCTGGCGGGCCAAGATGCCGCCGCCGCCGAGCGGCAGGTCCTGCTCCTTGCCGAACGTGCCTACCACGGCTGGCTCGAAGAGGCGTGCCTCGACGAATCGAATGCCGCCTTCGAAGGCGAAAGTTCTCCTTTCGGAGAGCGCGAGGCGGAGGTGCTGGCGGCATGCTCGGCGGACGGCTCGGGGCGCATCGTTCGTGGACGCGATCTGTCCCCATTCTTGCGCCGCCTCGGCAACAAGGACTGCCTTCGCCTCCTCGACAAGGTGAAGCTCTACTTCCTTCGCCAGTACGACCTCGTGCATTCGGCGCAGATCATCCAACACGCGGCCTGTGTGGCGAAGGGCAGGGACGATCCTGAGCGGATCCTGACCCGACATTCGGCGAGAAACTACGCGCTCTCGCTCTTCGCTCTGTCGCTCCCCTTCCTCGGCGCGGCCGTGGCGTACGACCGCGCCCGCTTCTGGTTCGACCTTGCAGTTTCGGCCGAGGTCGTGGCGGTGACGGCAGTGGCCTTCTGGTATCTCACCTTCCAGTTCGCATGGCGCAGGAATCTCACCGAGTTCTTTGCTGGCGTCCCGCGGATCGGCGCGGGAATCATCGTGGGCTACCTGCCGGTCTTCTTGATCGACGAAGTCTGGGCCCTCTCGCTGAGAGCCTTCGTTCCCCTGGGCGCCGTTGCCGCGCTGCTGGCGCTGACGACGCTGCTCTATCTCTACGTGGAGGTGCAGCGGAGGCTCGGAGCGTCTCCCGTGGCCTTTGCCCGTGCGCGCGCGATCTTCCTCCTCGGGACACTCCAGGCGTTCGTCTTTGGCCTCATCACCACGAGCCTGATTGGCCGCTTCATGACCTTGCGCGCCTGGAGCGAGGCCGAGGGAGGGGAGGTCGCCTTCGAGGTGCTCCGGAGCGAGGTGCCGCGATTCGCCGGGGAGCTTCCGCGCGTCATGGGCCTCGAGCCGTTCCTGGCGTTCCCGACGGCGGTGTTCCTGATGACGTTCCTCTCGATCTTCATCGGAACGTTCCTCCAGCTGCTATGGGAGGACCTCCCGATCACCGAGCCCCTCTGACGCCGACGGCAACAGGGAGTCGAGGTCTGCCGTGCCACCGGAGGGGGCGATTCAGGTACGGTGCCCTCCCGATCCGGGAGCGAGCCGCGCCATGCAGAGGACGTCGTCCGCGAGGCCGGCGAGGATCCGGGCGCGTCGCTTCCGGCCTTCGTGAGCGAAGCCATTCCTCTCGTAGAGAGCGATGGCGAGCTGGTTCGATGCGAGTACCTCGAGCTCGATGCGCGTGAGCCCGGCTGCCTCGGCGGCGGCGAGGGTCTCGCACAGCAAGGCCCTGCCGAGCCCGCGATGCCGGTGGCTCGGCACGATCCCCATGCCGAGGGCTCCGCAGTGCCGGAAGCCGTCCCAGGGCCGCGGATTGACGTCACACCAGCCGACGATCTCGCCGTCGACGGCCGCCACGTACTGGATCAGCCCACGGGTTGCCATGAAAGCCCGCACCTCGGCGAGGGGAGGCGCTTCGAGGAAGGCCAGGTAGCGACGCTCGCGTGCGACGATATCGAGACAGTGGCGGAAGCTCTCGGCATCGCGATCCGTGCTGCGCCGGATGACGGCGTCGCTCACGACGGGTGCGAGGATCTCCCGCCGCTGTGCGTCTGCCGGTGTCCCGCGCGTTTCGGAATGCTCCACGGCCCAGGCGACGGCATCCTCGAGCCTGTCGTTGCCCCAGAACAGCTCGCCGCCGACGCAGACCGTCGGCGCGCCGAAGATGCCGAGCCGGGAGGCGTGCTCCGTCTGCTCCCGCAGCTTCGCCTTCGCCGTGTCCGACTGTGCCGCTTCGAGGAGCGCTCGGGGGTCTTCTCCCGAGCACCCGAGACATCTGCTGATGACGGCGGGGTCGGCGATGTCGAGATCGTCGGCAAAGTTCGCGCGGTAGACTGCGCGGGTGAACTCCCCAGCCCACGGCGCATCGCAGAAGGCGCACGCCAACCGCGCGGCGAGGAGCCCATTGCGAGGGAAGTGCGACGGCCTCCGAAAGGCGATCCCGTCTGAAGCGCAGACCCGCTCGAGGTCGCGCCACATGTAGCGTCCCTTCGCTGGATACAGGTTGAACGGCGAGTCGTTCCAGCCCTGCTCCCGGAAGATCGGCCCCAGCAAGAAGGGCTTCCATGCGACTGCGACACCCTGCTCCGCTGCGAGGCGCTCGATCCGCATCGCAGCCGGGTAGGAGTACGTGCTCGCAAACTCGAACCAGAACTCGAGAGTCATCGTCTCTACGGTCCTTGGGCACATCGGGAATCGGGGTCGGATCGTCTACGGGCTCCGCTGGCCCATCCTGCCACGCCCTCCGCACGGGTGGAAGAGGGGCGATCGAGCGGCGTCGGACCGGGATCCGAAGGCCCGGCTACCGGGGTGGGCCGCCGAGCCGCTCCGACGTGTCGTGTGGAGCGCCAGTCGCCGCTCGGCGCGACAGGGTCTCACGCCATCTCGGCGAGAGCGCCGGACAGGCCGCGAGGGCACGCGCTGCTCCGAGATCGTCCTTGCGCACGTGCATGATCTCGTTGGCCGTCGCCACCGTCCACTCCGGGTGCGGGCGGTCGACGAGGACGAGAGGGATGCCAGGTGCGACCTCACCCTCGCGTAGCACCCGGAAGTACCAGCCCGTCCGTCCCGTACGCTGTACGCGGAGGGCGAGGTCCGCGACCCGCCATCTTCGGGGCAGCTTCCAGCACGGCTGCCGTGGCTGGGAGATTTGCACCCGCGCCGTCCCCACGTCGAACACGTCGCCGATGCACACGTCCGCTTCGGTCCGGCCCGCCGTAGTGAAGTTCTCGCCGAACCCTCCGTTCTGGAACGCGGAGATCCCGAGGTCGCTCGTCCACGACGGGTAGTGCTCGGCGGGGTAGACACTCACTGCCTTGTCGGGCCCGCCGTGATTCGCGAGGTCGGCCTGTCCGTCGCCCTCGAGGTTGACGATGCCCAGCCACAGCGCCGCGGAGACCGGCTCCTTCAAGAAGCCCGTGGTCCACGGCTGGTCGATCGGGTCGCTGGCTCCTGCCCGACCGACGGACCGCGGAAGACCTACCTGGATCGTCAGCAGCTGCATCTCCATGATTCCTTCGGCTCTCCCCTTCGCCTTCAGCCGCGCGTACTCGCCAAGAAGAAGTTCCAGATGACGTCATTGGCGTCGAGGGCCTTCGATGCGGGCTCCTTGCCGCGCCGGACGGTCCGGGCCCCTGGCCACGAGTGGCCGCCGCCCTCCGTGACGCACAGCTGCACGGAAACTCCCTCCCTGCAACCGGCGTATGCCTCACAGTAGGCGCCTCCCTCGTCGAGGACGCGGCGTGGGGTTGCCCCGCAGCCGTTCCGCTTCACCCATCGCGAGATGGTCTCGGGAACGGACACGAAATCCATCACCTTCGAGAGGTCGCGGAACGCCTCCTGCCCGGCGCCACCTCCGAAGAGAACATGCGTGTCGTTGCGCGCATGGATGTGAAGGACGGAGACAGGACGTGCGGGAGAGCACGACGTGGTGGCGTCCGTTCCTGCGACCGATGCGACCGCTCGAAACACGTCGGAGGCATCGCAGGCGAGCCGGTGCGCGAGCATGCCGCCGTTCGACATCCCCGCTGCGAAGACGCGTGAGCCGTCGATCTCGAGCCGCAGCTTCATGTGATCGACGACCGCGCGAAGGAAGCCGACGTCGTCGGCCCCCTCGTCTCGGGCCGTTCCGCAGCATCCGCCGGCATTCCAGGTCGCGAGCCGCCCGCGAGGAAGGCGGCTGTAGCCGTTGGGAAAGGCGACGACGAAGCCCGCGCGGTCCGCCTTTCCGGCGAGCCCGTATCGGTCCTCGTCGGCCATGAAGTCAGCGTGCCCTCCGCCGCCGTGAAGGGCGATCACCAGAGGAACCGGGATCGATGGGTCGTAGCCCGGCGGGACGTGGATGACGACTTTCCGGGGACGCCCTTCGTGCCGGATCTCGAGTGCGTGTGTTCCAACGCCGATCGGTGAAGCGTCACCGCTGGGGTCGGCGCCATGCGGCGCGGCGCGCCGCTCCGAGATCCGCTGCCGCGCCGAGTCCTTCCGCGGCGCGTCGGCCTCCGTGGCGGGTGCGATCGCAAGCGCACCGGTCAGGAGGATCGAGAGAGAGAAGAGCCTCGACACGTGGGTGAACGCTCGGCCAGTCACTGCCGCGGAGCCTCCTCGATCAACCCGCCACCTTCGTTGCCGCCATCTCGCACGAAGAGACGTGTCCAGCAAGATTCACGCGAAACCGCTCTCGCGAAGCTGACACGAGGCCAAAGTCGCGACCCGCTCCGTTCCGGAGGGCGCCGAGGTACCTCTCGGCTCAGGTGCTCAGTCCCGCGGTGAGAGCTCGAAGAGCCAGAGATAGCCCGACGTCACGGCCTCCATCGGGATCTCCCTCCCGCTGGCGTACTTGCGGCCGAGCTCGGCCAGAAGTGGCGCCACGACCGGGCCGTCCTGGATCCGGACGAGGCGGCGCTCGTAGAGCGCGTCGCCGATCCGGAGCAGGATGCGCGGGTCGTTTTCGGCTTCGAAAGGCCACCGCTTCCACAGCTTGCCCCACCACGTCGTCATGTACCCGCAGGGGATGTAGGCCTTCCGATCGTGATGGAGGATCCAGGTGGTCCGCGAGCGAGCAGGGTCGAGAAGCTGGAACTCGACCTCTTGCACGTCTTTGACGAACGACCAATCGGGCTCCGGGCCCGTCACCAACTTGCCGCTCGTGAAGGGGCCACCCGCAATGATGGCGATCGGCCCATCGGCAAAGCGGGCTCCAACGAGAAGAGCACTCGTGATCACGAGAAGTACGGCGAGAAGGCCGCCCAGAATGCGCAGTACCGGTCTCATACGAGCCCTCCGACGCCCAGACGTCGCTCGCCGCCGCTGGACGGTTCTCTCATCGGGATGCCCCGCGGACTCCGTTCTCCGTACAGCCTGAGGATCGAGTTCAGCAGCGTCTCGCCAAAGCCCGTCGCCTCGAGCGCATGAGTCATCGTCTACGCGACCGTGGAAAACTCTGAACGGTACGTCGACCTGCCCGAGACACCCCGCATCTTCGCCTCATCCAGGACGAGAAGCATGAAGACATCGTCAGGTACCTCCCATTCGCAGGCAACCCCATACGCACTCGCAGGCTCGAAGCCGAAACGGGGGTAATACTCCGCGTGGCCCAGAACGATGATGTAAGGGCACCCTACCTCCCGCAGCCGCTCGTTTCCTGCTCTAACAAGCCGAGAGCCTATCCCCTTGCGCTGATGGTCCGGATGTACGGCCATGGGTCCCAGAGCAGCACCCTCGAGCCGGTCGCCAATGCGAATGGGGCTGTACATGATGTGGCCCACGACGCTGCCGCCCCCGATGGCCACCAACGACAGGCGTGCAGCGCCATTCCTCCGCAGGGCATCGACGATGTTGCTTTCCTGCTCTTGCCCGAAAGCCAGCGTATTCAGGGCGTGGATCGCCGGAAGGTCTCTGGGATCCTCGTCACGCACTTCGACTTCCATACCCGCCTCGACCAGACGCAAGCGACGCGGCCGCCGCTCGTGGAGGGCACGACGCGCCGCTGCCAAGGCGTCCGGCATCGATGATCGAAGGCTAACACGGCGGCCACAACGAAGCGCACGCCGGCCTCTCAGCGTCTCGAGCCCTGCCGGCGGCTTCTGCGCCCGCCGAGCTCCGCCGTCAGCGACGTGGCTCGCCGAACGGATACGTCGAAGTCGTGGCACACAAGAGGGCACGTCAGCTCGTTCCCCCGCCGCAGTGGTGGAAGCACCTGCGTCGATATTGGCGGCACGTCTTCTGGAGGCGATAGCGCCGGGAGGCTCGGGAAGTCGGGCTCCGGTCTGGCCGGGCCGAGACGAATGCTCGCGCCAGTGGACGCTCGTCGGCTCTCCCCCGGTAGTAGGCTGGTGTTACTCATCCGTCATGCCGGTTGTCCGCTGCAAGCCCGTGGGCGGTGTTTGCCCGACTGGTGTTACAGCAAGAGCGGTTCGAACGTGAATGCATGTTGAACCAGAAGCCGAGGGGGGGCGAAGCACTACCTCTTGTGCTCAGATTCCAGCCTGGCGATGGGCGTCTCGGTGAAGAGATAGTCCTTGAGTTCCTTTGAGAATGTCGAGTCTTTGCGCCGAATCCACTCGAGCAGCATGGCAGCGTGTTCTTTCTCCTCATCTCGATTGTGCGCAAGAATCGCCTTGAGATTCTTCGTCCGTACACCCGTCGGCTCGCTGGTTGTACCAGTCTACGGCTTCGAGTTCCTCCATGAGCGATTGGATAGCTCGATGCATGTCGCGGGTGTCATCCGAGAGATCCGCGACGTCCTCGTGAAAACCTTCATTCGCCATTACGTCATCATCTCCTTCGTTCGCTTCGCCGCCCTCTATGTGGCCGCGGATTCACAGAGTAAGTGCAACACGGGCCGCGAAAAAGGGAGTGACCTGGAATGCTGAGCTCTTCCGCAACCGACCAAGGAAGAGGAAGGGCCCTTGACGTATCACCAGGTCACCGAAGAGGAACGGTATCAGATCGCGGCGCTCGGCCAGGCTGGCTGCTGTCCGGCAGAGGTCGCCCGGCAGCTCGGGCGGTACCGCAGCACGATCTCGAGAGAGCTGCGGCGTAACTGCTCGCCCTGGGACGGAAGCTATCGACCGAGCAAGGCGCAGGAGCAGACGAACGGGAGGCGGTCTCGTTCCCGGCGCAACCAGCGCTTCGAGGGAGCCGGTTGGAGGCGGGTGCAAGGGCTTCTACGCCAGGACTGGAGCCCGGAGCAGATCTCAGGATGGCTGGCCAAGAAGGGCGAGCTCTTGATCAGCCACGAGACGATCTATCGCTACATCTGGAGCGACCGGGCCGAAGGAGGCGACCTGCATCGCCACCTGCGGTGCGCTGCCAAGCAGCGGCGCAAGCGCTACGGCCCCTACGACAGCCGAGGGCGGCTGGCCGGCAAGCGGAAAATCGGCGAGCGGCCGGCTTGGGTGGAGCAGCGCCAAGCGGTGGACCACTGGGAGATCGATACGGTGATGGGCAGCGTCGGGAGCAGCCACTGCGTGGTGACTCTGGTGGAGCGCGCCACTGGGATAGCCTTGATCGGAAAGCTCCGAGAGCGAACGGCTGCAAAACTCAACCGACGAACGATCGCTCTGATCCGGAAGCACCCCGGCAAGTTCGTGACGATCACGGCGGACAACGGGACGGAGTTTCACTCGTACCGAGAGATCGAGCGGGCAACTGGCGTCACGTTCTACTTCGTCACCCCGCATCACGCCTGGGAGCGTGGGACGAGCGAAAACACCAACGGGCTCGTTCGGCAGTACCTACCAAAGCGGAAGAGCATGGATCGAGCGAACCAATGGGACTGCAACCGGATTGCCAAGAAGCTGAACACGCGGCCGCGCAAGAGGTACGACTACGACACCCCGAAAGAGCGCTTCCATGTCGCCTAGCGGGCGTTGCACTTCAAACGTGAAGCTAAGCGGCCCTCAGGCGTGTGGGGCACTGCCCCTGCGTGCGTGCCAGAACACCAGAATCTCAACGAAGCGCTCCTGCTCGAGAATCCGGTAGTACAAGAAGTAACGCACCCGCGAGAGCAGGACGCGACGAACGCGCGGTAGCCGTTCGCTCGGGGCGCGCGCACCGACCCGCGGCTGAGAAGCAAGAAGAGCCACTACGCGATCGATCTCCTCGCTGATCGCATCGGCCGCAGCCCGGCGGTTCTCACGCCACCACTCGTCCGCGTCGCGGACCTGCGAAGCGGCACGCTCGGTGAAGACCTAGCGGCGCCCAAGGTCTCGGAGGACGACTGAGGCCTCGACGACCCGACCTTGCTCCGCCTCGCGAATGGAGGCGAGGAGCAGGGACTCCTCCTCTGGGGTCAGGTCGAACGTCTCGTCGTCGTCCGCCGCCAGAACCGTGACGGTCGCGCCCTCAACGAGCGGCTCGCCGTCAACGACGACCTTGCCGAGGACAACCTTGCCTGACGCGATGCGCATGTCGCGAGAGCATCGCGAGCCGGGCGCTCCGGCGACATCCGGGGTCTGGCCAACGGACTGGCGATCAGCTGCGGCCAACAGCGCCTCCGAGGCCGCCCGAGCACCCGAGGTTGACGCCAGAAGGCTACCAAACCACAATTGGAACGCGCTGTTGGCCGGCAGCTGCAGCGCCGTGTTAGACCGCGCTCATTAGCGCACGCGGGAGACGAAGGGATGGGCTGGGAGGATCGAATCTCCGTGGATCCCGAGGTGAGGAGTGGGAAGCCCTGCATCAAGGGTACTCGCATCACGGTGTACGACGTGCTCGAGTACCTCGCCGGCGGGATGACGGAGACCGAGATTCTGCGGAACTTCCCGGACCTGAAGACGGAGGACATCCGCGCGTGCCTCGGGTTCGCGGCTGCCCGCGAGCGGCGGCTGGCTAACCCTGCGGCGTGAAGCTCCTCTTTGACGAGAACCTGAGTCCCGATCTTGTCGGGCTCGTTCGGGATGAGTACCCAGGCAGCACACACGTTCGCGACCTTGGCCTCCGAGGTGCGTCCGACCGGCGAATCTGGGACCACGCCCGCGACAATGGCTTCGTCATCGTCTCGAAGGACGACGACTTCCGACAGCGTAGCCTTCTCGAAGGAGCACCTCCCAAGGTGGTATGGCTGCAAGTTGGCAACGCGGGCACGGCGCCCATCGCGGGGCTTCTGCGCGAGCAAGCACGCCGGCTCCGTCGATTCGAGGGCGAGGAGGAGACGGCTCTCCTGATCGTCTCGCTCGTTCGCCGCGCGGTCTAACGGATGGCCGCTAAGCTGCGGCCGCGCGCGATGCTACGGCGACCCGAAGAGACGTAGGCCGCCCGCAAGGCTGGAGCCCGCGGCCGGCAGCTCCAGCGGCGTGTTGGGCTGCGTGGCGTTCCTTCGCGCCTACTCGAGCGGACCAATCGTCCAAGCCTCGCCCACCGCTCCGCGCTCCGCTTGCTGCCCTTCATCTAGGTCCACGACCTCGCGCAGGCTCGGGTCGCGCTCGATCAGGTGCTTCAACCCGACAACGTGTGGTCTCGAATCCTCAGGATGGGCCGCTCCGCAGAGCATCATCAGGTCGCCGTCCTCTACTGCGACCAGCAGCACGGGTCTCGTGGCCTCGAACACATGCGGGCAAATGAAGACTGCTCGCTCCACATCACGCTCCGGATCACAGGAACGATCGCATGCGGCACGCAGCCCAACAAGGCGCTGCAGCTGTCGGCCGCCCGGTTTGGGGGGCGTGCGGCGTCGGTTGCTCCGCGGCCGCCGCGGCTCGTGCTTGTGTCGGCGGCGGCCGCGGAGGCATACTCGGTGCTACACGGGGCGGCCGCAGCTGAGCGCCCGATCCGTTGGGCTGCACGCCTCTCAAGCCCGGGCCCGCCAGTAGCCGGGCCGGCGGTGTAGGTGAGCGACGGCAACGATGATGAGGCGCTCCGATTCGACTCGATAGATGAGGCCGTACGGGAAGCCAGGAACAAGGGCACGGCGAAGACGAGATCCGAATGGATGGCCGCTCTCCGGGAAGGCAGCCAATCTCTGATAGGTGCGCTGCACCGACACGATGAAATCGAAGCCCAGATTCTCTGCCTGGCCTTCGTAGTACCGCGCCGCCGCCAAGAACTCTGCGTCGGCCTCGGGATGAAACGCTACGGATCTCACCGAAGCGACGATCGGACCTTCTCGAGTACCCCCTCGGCGGGAACCGGCTCGACGCTGCCGGATTCCAGCTCCTCGAGTCGCCGCTCAGCTTCGCGAATCCAGAGCTTCTCGGATTCGGGATCTGATGCCTGATCGAGGCTAGAGATGAGGCGCTGAGCCAATCGAGCCCGCTGCTCAGGGGGCA
Source organism: uncultured delta proteobacterium (assembly GCA_963710635.1). GTDB lineage: Bacteria > Myxococcota_A > UBA9160 > UBA9160 > UBA9160 > MYXO. The sequence goes on along the minus strand of CAVQAY010000001.1, from coordinate 508,748 downwards.
GCTTGAGGGCCTTGGCTTCGAGCTTGCCCGCAGGGTCGCCCATACAGGAAAGGTACCACACCGGGTGCGAGCCTTTTCGGAATGCCATGGACCTCGTCGTGCAGCCCAACGGCTCGGCGTTCAGCGGCCAGCAACAGCGCTTACCGGACCCGACCCTGCCGACCCAGTATGCCGCCAGACGGCAACCAAGGTCAGTTCAAACGAGCTGTTGATGGGCCGTCTGCAACGCCTTGTTGGGCGGCGGACTACCCGTCGACGTGTTGCGTGTCGGAAGCACGGATGCGCATTTCGCTCATCGTGAACACTCCGATCGGCCATCGTGAACGGAGCGGAGCGACGCTGGTTGGTTTCAGTCTTTCCCCCGGGACTCCTTCCTTCGCGAGGGTGCTTGTAGCACGAGCGGGTGGGCGTTGTGGAGCAGGCGATCGCAGATGGCGTCGGCGATGGTGGGGTCGCCGAGGTGGTCATGCCAGTTCCCGACGGGGATCTGGCTGGAGAGGATCGTGGACCGGTTGCCGTGGCGGTCGTCGATGATCTCGAGCAGATCGCGGCGCTGGAGGTCGGCCAAGGGCGCGAGTCCCCAGTCGTCGAGGACGAGCACGTCGGTGCGGGCCAGGCGGGTGAGCAGTCGCGGGTAGGTCCCATCGGCGCGGGCGAGTGCGAGCTCGTCGAACAGGCGCGGGACGCGGCGGTAGAGGGCCCGGTAGCCCTTGCGACAGGCCTGCTGCGCGAGCGCGCAGGCAAGGTAGGTCTTCCCGACACCGGTGGGCCCGGTGATGACCACGTTGTGATGCTGCTCGACCCAGGTGCAGGTCGCGAGCTGGCGCACGAGGGCGCGGTCCAGCTGACGGCGGGCCGGGTAGTCGATGTCCTCGATACAGGCGTGGCCGAGGCGTAGCTTCGCCTCGCGCAGCACGCGGCCCAGGCGCTTGTTCTGGCGATCGAGCCACTCGGCATCGACCAGGAGCCCGAGCCGCTCGTCAAAGCAGAGGCCGTTGCTCTCCGGGCTTCGCTGCTGCTCCTTCCAGGCCGCTGCCAGCGCGTTCAGGCGCAGGGCCAAGAGCTTGTCCATCGTCGGTTCGTTCAGCATGCACGTCTCCTTCGTTCGGGTGGGGTTCGTAGTAGCCGGCGCCGCGCACGTTCTCGTGCGCGGGGGGCGCTGCCAGCGTCCCGATCGCGGGCAGCGGCACGCGATCCAGGCCTCGCTTCAGGATCGAGTCGACATGGCGATACGAGCGCGCGCGGACCGCTACCGCGCGCGTGCAGGCGGCCTCGAGCCGCTCGGGCCCGTAGCGCTTGGAAAGGCGCAGGATGCCCAGGCACGAGCGGTAGCCCTGCTCGGGGTGCGGCCGGTCGGCGAGGATCGCCTCCACCAGCGCCGCCGTCGCGGGCCCGATGCCCGTTGCCCAGTGGACCAGCCGGGACGGCGTCCAGGCCAGGTGCCTCTGATGCGCTTTCGGCATGTGCTCGGGCAGCGTCGTGTGGCGGCCGCGCTCGGCGCTTCGGGCGTGGGAGGCCACGCGCTGACCCCGCAAGAAGACCTCGACCGTCGCGGCGGTAAAGCGTAGCTCCACGCTCTCGTGGGCCAGGGCGTAGGGCACGGAGTAGTAGTGACGATCGAGCTCCACGTGGTAGTCGAGGTTCACGCGCGCCGTCTTCCATTCGGCGTGGACGAACCGCTCTGCGGGCAGGGGCTTCAGTGCCGGCCGATCGATCCGCTCGAAGAGCTCCTGCCGGCTGGCGCCGTAGGCGCGCATCGTGCGGGCGTTGAGCAGGGCGAGCAGCTCGCGGATCCGTGCGTTGAGAGCCGTCAGCGAGATGAAGGTCTCGTGGCGCAGCCGGGCCAGAATCCAGCGCTCGGCCACCTGCACGGCGACTTCAACTTTCGCCTTATCGCGTGGCTTACCGGGCCGAGCCGGCAAAATGATCGTGCCGTAGTGCTGGGCCAGCTCCTCGTAGGCGCGCTGTACGCCGGGCTCGTAGCGGCACGGCGTCGTGACGCCGCTCCTGAGCTGATCGGGCACGACCGCGGCCGTGACCCCGCCAAAGTACTCGAACGCCCGTACGTGGCTCGCCAGGAAGTCCGGCACGCGCTGCGTCAGCGTGGCCTCGGCGTAGGTACGGCTCGACGCCCCGAGCGTGGCCACGAAGAGCTCGACCGCCGTGACCTCGCCCGTCAGCGGGTCCACGATCCGCGGCTTTTGGCCCGCGTAGTCGACGAAGAGCTTCTCGCCGGCGCGATGCAGCTGCCGCATCGACAGCCGCCGCCGCTTCAGCCAGCGCCGGTAGTACTCACAGAACTGCGTATAGAGGTAGCCGTCGGGATGCTGCTGCAGGTACTCGAGATGCAGCAGCTCGAGCGTCACCCCCGGGCGCTTGTGCTCGGCATGAACCACGGCGAAGTCCGGCAGCACACGGCCACGGCCGCCGGCCGGCACGCCATACATCCGGCCGTCGAGCGCCTCGTCCGAGAGCGCGCTGACCGCCTCCCAGCTCTCGAGCCCTGCCTTCGCCGCCCGGGCCAGCGTCGCGCTGATCACCCCGACGCTCTTGCCCAGGCTCCGTGCCACCTCCCGATGGCTCCGCCCCAAGCACCACTTCTGCCTCAGAATCTCGCGCGTCTTCCGCATGGACAGCCTCTGGCCCGCCACCAACCCCTCCTCTCGAGGGGCCAGCGCGCTCTCCGCTGCCCAGCGTCGCTCCGTGGTCGCCTGCCCCTCCGTCGTGGAGGTCAGGGGATACCACCCCGTTCACGATCCCCGATCTACGTGTTCACGATGCCCGATCCCGGTGTTCACCATGGCCGATCTTCGTGTTCACGATCCCGATCCAGGCGTTCACGATCCGCCGATCTGGGTGTTCACGATGGTCCGAAACGCGCAGAAGCCGATAGACCAACCGATAGGGGCAAAGGACGAGTTCGCGCATGTCGGCTTGGCCGAACTCCGGAACAACGCGGCCCAGTTTCGGGAACTCGATAAGGCGGCTTGGCGCGGCGACGAGACGGGACACCATGAGGCTTGCGTACAGCTCCGAGTCGTACGCGATGTGCTCTCGAATCGCCTCGAGGTCCGCGATCGCGCGCGGAGACCAGAGCAGGCGCCTCACGCCCCGAAGCGCCGCTTCACATCTTCGTGAGGGATACCCTGGCCCGCATCGAGTTGCGCAAGCCCTTCTTCGACCCGGGCCATGAACACAAGCCGCTCGATCGCATCATCGACCGTAGCGTCCGGAGGGAGGCTTCGAAGCGCCTCGAGAATCCGTTCCTTGCTGGTGGCAACCGTCGACATGTCGGGAACGTAGCTCCTGTTCTCCGGTCGGCCTAACGGCTTGGCGCTCAGCTGCCTGGCGCCGCGCACCATGATGCCACGACCGGAGGCCGGGCGCGTGACAACCCCGGACCGCCCGGCCGACGGCTGACCGGCCGCGCGACCCGGCCAAGCGGCGCCAGGTCAGCTGCAGCGCCTCGTTGGACGGCGGCGTTCACCATCACTCGGGCTGACACTGACACACCTGTCGCGGGCTCGTCGCAGAGAAGTCACCTCCATCGAGGTCGCCGTGTCGGCTCACGAGCTTGAACTGGTTCGCAGCCAGCAAAGAGAGCAACTCCTGCGGGAATATGAACCTAAGGTGCAGCGGCGATATCCACGCGTCCCGCTGAGTCGCCGTCGATATGTACCACGTCGCTCGATTGACTTGAGTCGCAGCGTCGTAGTTGTTGGTCGCCTCTACTGTGAGTTCCCCGTACGAAGGCGAGGAGATGCGCATAACCGGGTACCGCTCTCCGGCGTCGCGAAGGGACCCCAGCGCGGGATTGAAGACGTCGAACGCGAGAACACCTCCCTCGAGGAGGTGTCGCCGCGCAGACGAGAACAGCGCCGCGAAGTCGGCTGTAGTGCTGAGGTGAAGAAGCGAGTTTCGCGCGACAAATATCAACGCGAACCGCTCCCCCAAGTCGAACTTTCTCATGTCGCTCTCAACGAGGTCGACGTGCACACCTGCTGCAGCCGCTCGCCGGCGCGCTCCCCGGAGCATCTGGGGAGAGTTGTCGATCCCGACGGCTCGTCGCCCGTTGCATGCGATCGGCACGATCAGCTGTCCGCTGCCGCACGCAAGTTCAAGGACTGGACCAGCCTGCAGCGTTGCCAGCTGGCCGTAGAACTCCAGGTGGTCCCGCGAAGGCGGAAGGACCTCGTCGTAGAGCTCAGGATTCTCGTAGAGCATGTGACTCGGATTGTCCGTCCGTCCAACGGATCGGCGCTCAGCTGCGGCCAACAGCGCCTCCGAGGCCGTCCGAGCACCCGAGGTTGACGCCAGAAGGCTACCAAACCACAATTGGAACGCGCTGTTGGCCGTCAGCTGCAGCGCCTTGTTAGACCGCGCTCATCAGCGCACGCGGGAGACGAGGGGATGGGCTGGGAGGATCGAATCTCTGTGGATCCCGAGGTGAGGAGTGGGAAGCCCTGCATCAAGGGTACTCGCATCACGGTGTACGACGTGCTCGAGTACCTCGCCGGCGGGATGACGGAAACCGAGATTCTGCGGGACTTCCCGGACCTGAAGACGGAGGACATCCGCGCGTGCCTCGGGTTCGCGGCTGCCCGCGAGCGGCGGCTGGCTAACCCTGCGGCGTGAAGCTCCTCTTTGACGAGAACCTGAGTCCCGATCTTGTCGGGCTCGTTCGGGATGAGTACCCAGGCAGCACACACGTGCGCGACCTTGGCCTCCGAGGTGCGTCCGACCGGCGAATCTGGGACCACGCCCGCGACAATGGCTTCGTCATCGTCTCGAAGGACGACGACTTCCGACAGCGTAGCCTTCTCGAAGGAGCACCTCCTAAGGTGGTATGGCTGCAAGTTGGCAACGCGGGCACGGCGCCCATCGCGGAGCTTCTGCGCGACCAAGCACGCCGGCTCCGTCGATTCGAGGGCGAGGAGGAGGCGGCTCTCCTGATCGTCTCGCTCGTTCGCCGCGCGGTCTAACGGCTAGGCAATGAGCTGCCGGCCGCCGCATGCCCCGAAGTGTCGACCGACGGCCGCCGCCGTGTCAACCACTCATGCGCGGCGGCCGGCGGCGTGGAAGCTCCGCACGCCACCTATTGCGGCCGGCCAGCTCCATTGCCTTGTTAGGCCGCACCTTTCTGCACCGCTGCCATGTATGCGCGAAGGACCGCGTTCATCCGCGACTGGTAGCGGGGACCCTGGGCCTTGAACCACTTCAGGACATCGGGATCTATCCGCAGCGAGATCGGCTGCTTCGGCGCTGGATGCACAAGCATCGCCTTCGCGAAGAAACCTTCAGGAAGGTCGGCGAGCTCGGGCGGCGAAGTCCGCTGGATGGACCTTTCGGTCACCTTTCGGAGACGTGCAAGGTCCGCTCGTCCTCGGCGAGGCTTCTCACTCCTGGGCGACGGCTTTGAAGAACTCTTGGCGCTCATGGCGGCTACTCAACCGGGCGGAGATAATTCGACGAATCGAAACGCCGGCCTCGGCCCGATCTGTATAGACAACGGTGACTGCTATGCCATGACCCATGCCAATGGCAACGACTCGCCTCTCACCGTAATCCCGGCGCTCGTCTTCGCGCTCGAGCGTGGGGCCGTCGAAGATCAGAGAAGCGAACTCGAAGTCGAAGCCGCGGACCCGAAGGTTCTCGGCACTCTTCCGGCGATCCCAGTCGAAGCGCACACCGGAGCATACAGGCGTATATACGCGTCCGCAACGCTGACCGTGAGCCGCCAGTGCGGCCTAACGGCTCGGCAATGAGCTGCCGGCCGCCGCATGCCCCGAAGTCTCGACCGCCGGCCGCCGGCGTGTCAACCCCGAACCCGGTGGCCGGCGGCCCGAAGCCGTGGCATGTCACCGACCGCGGCCGGTCAGCTCCATTGCCTTGTTGTGCAGCTTCCAGCTACCGAGCGTCGCTGATCTCGACGAGCACCTCTCCCTTGGCGAGAAGTTCCAGGGCGGAAGGCAGCGAGGCAGACAAGACCTCCCGCATCCGCGCGTTCGAAGTGTTGCCGCAGGTCACCCAAAGAACCTTGGGTGGAGCGCCGTGACGCTCGAGAAGGTGAACGAAGTCTTGATCCTTGGTGAGCACGACCGCGTTCGCTTCGCGAGCCGCAAAGAAGATCTCGGGGTCGACCGCGCTGCGGAAACCCAACTCTTGGACAGATAGGACCACAAGATTGAACTGCTGCGAGAGCCATCTCACCAGGGCGGGCGAGAGCTGTGCATCGATCCAGATCGTCACGCAGCCAGCACGGGGTGATCGAGCCTACGACTCGCATAGCGGAGGCATGCGATGATGTCTGCAGCCTCGAGGTCAGGCAGCTCTTCGAGCACCTGCTCTGGCGCAAGCCCGGAGGCCAGCAGATCGAGAACATCGATGACGCGGATTCGCATACCCCGCACACAGGGCCGGCCGCCGCACTGCTGCGGGTTCACCGTGATCCGATCGGCGACTTCCACCATGGTGGCCTCCGGCTTCGTTCGACCATACGAGTAGCGCCGACACCTCAGCTCCGCCGCGAGGCTCCTCGTCTGAGGGCTGCACAACGGCTCGGCGCTCACCTGCGCGGCCCAGCGGCCGCCGAACACCGACCGAGGCAGACCCTACGCCGCCAGGCGGTACCGCGCCACGGCGCGGCGCCGCTGGGACGCGTCAGGTGCAGAGCCTTGTTAGACGCCCTGCTCGCACTACATGAACTTCCGTCTCTTGAAAGCAGCGACGTCCTCGGCTGAGAGCCGGAACCACTCACCGTTTCCCCGCCGGTCCGCAAAGCGACCATGCCAGTATGCCTCGATCCCAACGGGATCGTCCGTCTTGATCGAGTGGACCAAGGCGGCCCTCTCAGGAAGCTGAATTGCCAACTCGCGCTCTCGCCTGCCGACGGAGTTTGAGCGGCCAATCTTGAAGAAGCGCCCGGATTTCAGCAGATAGACGTAGCCGAGCTCTTGCTCGGCAGATCGGGACGAAGCATCGCCACGCACCTCGTCGTCATCGCCTCGGGGCGCCAAGCTGCAAACCTGCGCGACCAGTGCGTACTCCGGCCGGCCGCTGCAGAAGTGCGCCAGCTTCCCCATGAGATCGACTTTGAGCCCGAGGCGCTGGAACGTCTTGGCATTGGGAAAGCTCTCGTCTGAGCGTCGCTTGAGCTGGAGTTCGGCGCTGGTCGGGAAGTGCCCCAGTTCGAGGGTGTACGAGGCGAGCCTTTCTAGGATGGCCTCCTCGCTGAACGCGCCCTGTAGAAGGTTCGGCTGGAGACCCGCTTCTCGGACCGCATCGCTCCACCGTGCCCAAAACTTGCCGCGCCAGTCCGTCTCCTTGATTCCCGTCTCTGTGCAGAAGCGCGCGCGGCCGAGCGCAATGCCGCCGTTCTCCTTCGCGGTTCGAGCGATCTCAGCAAGGATGTGTGACTTCGTCATCTTCATTCAGGGCGTCTAACGGATTGGTGCTCACCTGCGCGGCCCAGCGGCCGCCGCTCACCGTCCGAGGCAGACCCTACGCCGCCAGACGGCACCGTGCCACGATGCGGCACCGCTGGGGCGCGTCAGGTGCAGCACCGTGTTAGGCGTCAGGAGGGCGATGGTAACGATTGAACAACGGGGAGCTCCAATCTGACGCGAAGGAGCCACCCAACAGGGTTACCCACGGAATGAAGTCCGACGGCTTCTTTATTGCTGCGTGGCCCCCAGCCATGGGAGAAAGCCGATGGAGTTGGCTCTGACAGCCGTGTTCAAGAAGGTGCCCGAGGGGTACATCGGCTTCGTCGAAGAGCTTCCGGGAGCGAACACTCAAGGCGCCACGCTTGACGATGCGCGTGAGAACCTCCGCGAAGCGGTGGAACTCGTGCTGGAGGCGAACCGCGCCTTGGCGAAGGAAGACGCCGGTGAAGGCGAAGTGATTCGCGAGCCTCTGAAGATCGCCGCCGGGTGAAGCGTCGCGATCTCCTCCGACACCTTGAAGCGATCGGATGCGACCTATTTCGCGAGGGCTCGCGGCACTCCGTCTACGTGAACAGGAATACACGGAAGGCGTCCGCTGTGCCGCGGCACCGCGAGATCAACGAACACCTCGCACGGAAGATCTGCCGCGACCTCGAGGTACCTCTTCCTGCCGGCTAACAGGTCTTCTACCGCCCACCCGGGCCTTATTGTGCGCTGCGGAGAGGCTGCGATGCAAGGCGGAATCCTGGGGTGATGGCCGATGGTGGCAGCCTATTCGCCCGGACGGGGGTGGATAGGCTGCGGAGCTAGGCGACCTTTGCGCGGGGTAGTGGAGGGGATTAGGCTGCGCGTGGGTTCCGTGTTCGATCGATCTCGCCCCGGGTGAGAGCGGTGGTCGCGCCGCTCTGGAGGGATCCCGTGGGCGATGTGGGACGGCGCGGAGAAGAAGGGCGTAGAGAAGGGACGCGCGACGAAGCCCGGAGCGACGGCGGAGCGCTCGGAGAGGAGCACGGGCCGCGGCGGCGGGCACCGCAGCGACGTCTGCAACGCGGTGCGCCGGGGGCCCGGGAATGGGAGCCTCCGCCGCCGAGTGACGCCGACTGCCCGGCGTGGGTGCGCCGTGTGGATGCGAGGTGTCCGTCGTCCAGGGCGCAGCCCGAGTTGGCGCCCGAGCGGGTGTCGAGATTGGCGCGCGGATCGGCACCGAAGTCGACGCGGGAACCGGTGCCTGGAGCGGCCTCGGTTCCTGGGATGCTGCCGGGATCCGTGCTGGGATCGGCGACGGGATCGGTGGAGAGATCGGATGAGGGATTGGCGCCGGGGCTGGTGCCGGGACCCATGGCGGGTGTAGCTCCGGTGGCGACACCCGGTGCTCTGCTGGCGGTGGGGAAGGATGGCGTAACGGGCGGAACTCCGGCTGCGACGCAGGGCGCTTTGCCGCGCACGGCAGCAAACGGCCGCGGTCCGATGGTGGGTGCGGCCGCAGCGAGCGGTTCGCCGCCTCGAGGTTCATCGCCGGAGCTGACTCGGATGATCGATCGGCTTCACCGCATCCTGCGGCTCCGGCACGCGAGCCCGCGGACGGAGGAGGCGTACGTACACTGGCTCCGTCGCTTCTGGATCTTCCGCGGCCGTCGAGATCCTGTCGACCTGGGACCGCACGAGATCACGGCGTTCCTGAATCACCTTGCGACCACGGCGCGCGTTGCGGCGTCGACGCAGAACCAAGCGCTGAACGCCCTCGTCTTCGTGCAGCGCAGGGTCCTCGGGCTCGACGTTCCGGTTCTCGATACGCTGATCCGGGCGCGCCGTCCCAAGCGGCTTCCGGTGGTCCTGACGCCCAACGAGGTGAGGCAGGTGCTCTCCCACCTCCGTGGGCCGGCGCTCCTCGTCGCGAGCCTTCTCTATGGATCGGGGCTGCGGCTGCTCGAGGCGCTGATGCTACGCGTGAAGGATCTCGACTTCGCATCCCGGGAGATCCGCGTTCGCGACGGAAAGGGCCGGAAGGATCGCATCGCGCCGCTTGCCGACTCGCTGATGACACCGCTGCAGGCGCACCTGGCAGCCGTTCGTGCGCTCTTCGAGCAGGATCTGGCGGAGGGGTTCGGCGAGGTGGCGCTGCCAGACGCGCTCGGTCGAAAGTACCCGAGCGCGTCGCGATCGTGGGGCTGGCAATGGGTCTTTCCGGCGGCGAGCCGATTCGTCGACCGGGAGACGGGCGGAGAGCGCCGGCACCATCTCCACGAGACGGCGGTGCAGCGTGCGATGTCCCGCGCGGTTCGCGCTGCCGGGATCGCGAAGCCCGCGAGCTGCCACACGCTGCGACACAGCTTCGCGACGCATCTGCTCTCGAACGGCTACGACATCAGGACCGTACAGGAGCTGCTGGGACACCGGGACGTCAAGACTACGATGATCTACACCCACGTTCTCAACAAGACGGGTCTCGGAGTACGAAGCCCCCTCGATGGGCCTGGTGGCTGATCCGTCACCGTGTGCGTAGCGATCGGGCGGCATGGCGCCAGTGGCTCGTTCCCGTCGGTCGGGGGCGGCGGTCGGCGAGGCCTTCGGCGGACGCGGTCCGTCCGCTCGCTCCTGCGTGGCCCGGTCGTGGCGCTCGGAGGCGTTGGTCGGCGCGGGCATCCTCGTGCGGCGTGAGGCGGGGGCCTCGTCGCCGCCCGTGCCATCCTACGCGCGCCCTCGATCCCAGGCGCGCTCGCCCGGCGGCGGCGGGTCGGCGGGGCCGCCGGCGAAGCACTGGGCGATCGCCATCCAGCGTTGCGCCGGCTCACCGGTGATCTCGAGTGCGGTGTCGGCGACGTTTCGGCCTTGAGTAACGACGTGGCAGAAGTCGATCGCCGTTCCGGTGACGCGGCTCGGAGAGGCGGGATCGTTCCACTCCCAGACGGCGCCCGACGGAGCGATGAGGCGAACGTAGGGCGGAGGCCCGGGAATCGGGAGCTTGCGGTTGGCGAAGGTCCACCCGTAGGTCCTGACACCGAGGACCGCGATGTGCTTGAGGCGGTCGGTGTAGGTTCGCCGGACGCGGAGCAAGTCGTAGATGTCTTGGCCGTGGGCCCAGGTCTCCATGAGCCGCGCGGTCGTGAACATGCGAACGCCCATGTCGGGGCCGAACCAGGGAAGGCGGCGCTGGGGGTCCGACCCGCCGAGCTGCGCAGCCATCTCGTGGCAGGTCTTCCACCAGGTGTCGACCAGCGCAGCCGCGTCGAGATGGCCGAACCGCTCTCGTGCGAGTTCTGCGCTCTTCCTTCCGGCCATCATCGCCTCGATCAGAGACTTCCTCTCGGCTGCGAAGCCTTCGGCATCGTTCAGCGCAAGCAGGGAGACGCGGTCGAAGAAGTGCAGATGAGCGACGACATCCCACGGAGTCCATCCGAGGAAGGGCGTCACGCGCGCCCAGTCTGCATCCTGCACCGTGCCGAGAAAGGCGTGCAGATCGTCGGCCTCGGCGACGAGATCGAGGGCCTCTTGCAGCATCGTGGCAACCTCCTGCGCCGTCTGGCCGGCGCTGCACCTCAGGGCTCGGTCCGCCAAATGGGCCTGACCCTGCCCCTCACTGAATCATCGAGACCGCCCACCGGCAGATCGCACTGCTCACGACGTCGACGGCACGCCTCGTGCGGCGGTCGCCCACGGCCAACGCCTCAGAACCCGAGCTGCTTTGCCAGGTAGTGCATCATGGTCTCGTCCGAGCCGCCGCCGATGCTGATGAGCCGCGAGTCGACGAAGGCCCGGCCCGCCATGCTCTCCTTCATGTAGCCATAGCCGCCGTGGAGCTGGATGCACTCGTCGGCGACGTGCCTCGCGACCCGGCCGCAAAAGAGCTTTGCGGCCGTGATGAGCCGGGTAGCATCGGCGCCGCGGACCCTCTCCGCAACGCACGCCCGGGTGAGGGCCTTCGCGGCCTCGATCTCGGTCCACAACTCGGCCATTCGGAACTGGGTGTTCTGCAGCTTCGAGAGGGGCTTGCCGAAGAGCACCCGCTCGCGCGCCCACTTGTGCGTCTCCTCCCACAGGTGCTCGGAGCCCGCCAGCGAGCTCACGCAGCCGACGAGTCGCTCGTCCTGGAACTGCATCATCTGCTGCTGGAATCCGCGGCCGATCTCGCCGATCGTGTTCGCGACGGGGACGCGAACGTTCTCGAAGAAGAGCTGTCCAGTGTCCGAGCCCCAGTTTCCGATCTTGTCGAGAAGGGTGCAGCGATAGCCGGGCAGGTTCGTCGGGACGACGATCTGCGAGAAGCCACCGTAGCCGGCCTTCGGGTCGGTCACCGCGAGCAGGCACAGCCAGTCGGCGGTGGCGGCATTGGTGATGTAGATCTTCGATCCGTTGATCACCCACTCGTCGCCGTCACGGACGGCGCGCGTCTTGATCCCGGCAACGTCGGATCCGGCGTCGGGCTCAGTGACGGCGATCGCGCTGACCATCTCTCCGGCGATCGCCGGCACGAGATACCGCCGCTTCAGGTCGTCGCTGCCGAACTCGTGGAGAGACGGCGTCGCCATGTCGGTATGGACGCAGATTCCCATGGTGACGCCGGCGTTGTCCGCCCGCCCCAGCTCCTCGTACATGACCGCGGTGTACGACCAGTCGAGGCCTGCGCCGCCATGGGCGGGGTCGTAACGCAGGCCGAGCATTCCGAGGTCGCCCATCCTGCGGAAGAGCGACTTGTCGATCTTCCCCATGGCGTCGAACTCGCGCGCGCGGGGCCGCAGCTCCTCGGCGACGAACTTTCGGACGGTATCTCGGAAGAGCGTGTGTTCGGGCGTTCCGTAGAGGTCTGTCGTCATCGGGGTCCTACTCCTGTCCGTCGCCAGCCCAGCTCGGCGCCCTCTTGCCGAGGAATGCCTTCATTCCCTCGGCGGCCTCCTCACCGGCGAACAGCTCGGCCGATAGGCGCGACGTCCACTCGAAGGCCTGCGTCTTTGGCATGTGAGGCACCTCGTGGACGAGCCGTTTGGCGAAGCCGAGCGCCTTCGGGCCGCCCTTGCGAAGGTCGTCGAGCACCTCCTCGACGGCGGCGTCGAGTTGCGCTGCGGGAACGGCGCGGCTGATGAGACCGAGCTCCGCTGCGCGGCTCGCGGGGAAGCGGTGTCCGCGAAGAAACGCCTCCATCGCCTCGCCATGTCGCATCTTCGGCAGGCAGATCACCGAGATGATCGCCGGCGCGACGCCGAGCCGGACCTCTGTGAAGCCGAACTTGACGTCGTCGGCGGCGATCGAGATGTCGAGCGCGGCTGCAAGCCCGTTGCCGCCTCCCATCACGTGACCGGCGATGCGTCCGACGACGGGAGTCGGCGACGTCTGGATCTCGGTGAAGAGCTCAGCGAGGCCGCCCGACCCCGAGAGGCGGGTCGATGCGGCGCTGCGCTCCTTCAGGTTGGCGCCCGCACAGAAGGTCGATCCTTCGTTGGTGACGACGAGCGCCCGGATTGCAGGGTCTGCATTGGCGGCGGCGAGTGCCTCGCGAAGACCCGTCACGAGCGCCGCGCCGAGAGCGTTGCGGTTCTCGACGTCCGCCAGCGTCGCGGTCATGACGCCGCGCCGGGTCTCCACCTTCACTACGCTCATCGAGCCTCCTCGTGCGTCCGGCGTCATCGGCCGCGGAACTTCGGCGCGCGCTTCTCGGCGAAGGCGATGATGCCCTCGCGCGTGTCCTCGGTGCCGAAGTTCACCGACTGCGCTACGGCCTCCCAATGCAGGGCTTCCGAGAGGCTCAGCGAGTGCGCGCTCGCGAGCATGCGCTTGGTCATCTGCAGCGCAATCGTCGGCCCGGCGGCGAGCCGGCTGGCCCAGTCGTCGACGAAGGCATCGAGCTGGTCATCGGGGACGACGCGGTTCACGACGCCGATCCGCTCGGCCTCCGCTGCCGACACGATGTCGCCAAAGAAGGTGAGCTCCTTGGCCTTGTGCAAGCCGACGAGGCGGGGCAGGAGCCAGGTTCCGCCGAAGTCGACCGATAGCCCTCGCCGCGAGAAGATCTGCGAGAAGCGCGCGCTCTCGCCGGCGACGACGAGGTCGCAGCCGAGGGCAAGGTTCATCCCGGCGCCCGCGGCGACGCCGCCGACCTTCGCGATCGTCGGCTTCGGGATGTCGTGGAGCGCCAAAGCGGCCGCGTTAACCGAGAACATGTCGCCGAGCGGGTGAGCGTGCGCTCCCATCCCGCGCGCGAGGTGGGCGCCGGCGCAGAACGCGCCACCCGCCCCGGTGACGACGAGCACACGGTCTTCTTCTCGCTCGCTCACCTCCTGGAACACGCGGCGGAGCTCCTCCCACATCGGGCCCGAGACTGCGTTCTTCACCTGCGGGCGGTTCAGGGTGATGGTCACGACGCCGCTGCCGGCACGGGTGACGAGGATCTCGTCCACGGGAGCCCTCCGATCCGCTCGGTAATTCCTATTGACCGACATTACCACTCGTGTACTCTCGGCGTCAACCGCAGCTTCGCCGCTCCCGGCGACACCAGGGGACCCACGATGCAGCCTCTTCTCGCACCCCCTCTGCGATCGAACCTCGACCCTCGCGCGGAGTCGTTCCTCGAGAACCGCACCGCCATGCTCGAGAGGCTCGCGGAGATCGACCGCCTCCTCGACCAGGCCGAGGCGGGAGGCGGCCCCGCCCACCATGAGCGGCTCGCGAAGCGGGGCAAGCTGCCCGTGCGCGAGCGGATGGCCAACGTCCTCGACCCGGACAGCCCGTTCCTCGAGATCAGTCCCCTCGCCGGCTACGACTCCGACTACACCGTCGGGGGCGGCGCGATCGTCGGCATCGGGGTCATCGCCGGAGTCGAGTGCGTGATCTTCGCGAACGATCCGACGGTGCTGGGTGGCGCCCTGACTCCCTATGCGGCGAAGAAATGGATGCGTGCCCTCGAGATCGCCCGCGACAATCGCATTCCCTACGTGAGCTTCGTCGAGTCCGCAGGCGCCGACCTGCGGGTGCAGACCGACGACGGCGACGGGCAGAAACGCCGCCGCCGTGCGCGGATCGACCACTTCGCCGAAACGGGCCGATTCTTCTACGAGATGATCGAGCTCTCGAAGCTGCGGATCCCGGTCATCTGCGTCGTCTTCGGCTCGTCGACGGCCGGCGGCGCCTACCAGCCCGGGATGTCCGACTACAACATCGTGATCCGCAACCAATCGAAGATCTTCCTGGCGGGTCCGCCGCTGGTGAAGATGGCCACTGGAGAGGAGTCCGACGACGAGACCCTCGGCGGCGCGCAGATGCACGCCGAGGTGTCGGGGCTCGGTGAGTATCTGGCCGAGGACGAGAAGGACGCGTGCCGCATGTGCCGCGAGGTGATCTCCCACCTCAACTGGCGCAAGGCGGGGCCGCCCCTGAGCCTTCGCTCCGACCCGCCGCGGCTCGATCCCGAAGAGCTGCTCGGCCTCGTGAGCCCCGATCTGCGGAGGCCCGTCGACGTCCGCGAGGTGATCGGACGCATCGTCGATGGTTCGCGCTTCGAGGAGTTCAAGCCGCGCTACGGAACGACTCTCGTCTGCGGCTGGTCCTCGCTGCATGGCCACCCTCTCGGCGTGCTCGGCAACAACGGCGTCCTCAACCCCGAATCCGCTGAGAAGGCCGCGCACTTCATCCAGCTCTGCAACCAGATCGACGTCCCGCTGCTCTTCCTCCAGAACCTCACGGGGTTCGTCGTGGGCCGCGACTTCGAACAGGCGGGAATCATCAAGAAGGGATCGCAGATGCTGAACGCGGTCACCAACTCGATGGTGCCGCATCTGACGGTCATCTTTGGAGCGTCCTACGGGGCCGGCACCTATGCCATGTCGGGCCGCGCCTTCAACAACCGGTTCACCTTCCTGTGGCCGACGGCGAAGATCGCCGTGATGGGGCCGAAGCAGATCGCAGGCGTGATGTCGATCGTCCGCCGTGCGCAAGCGGCTCGGAAGGGAGAACCGTTCGACGAGGAGCTCGACGCCAAGATCGTCGCGGCCGTCGAGGCCATCCAGGAGAAGGGTTCGCTCGCTCTCGAGGCGACGGGCGCCATCAGCGACGATGGGATCATCGACCCGCGCGATACGCGGACCGTCCTCGGGATCTGCCTCTCGGTCGTCCGGAACCGCCCCGTCGAGGGGGCGCGCGGCTATGGAGTGTTCCGCCTGTGAGCCTGAAGACGCTTCTCGTTGCAAACCGGGGTGAGATCGCCCGCCGCATCATCCGCAGCGCCCACGACATGGGGATCCGCTGCGTCGCCGTCTACGTCGATGCCGACGGGCACGCGCCCTTCGTCTCCGACGCCGACGAAGCGATCCGGCTCCCGGGCTCGTATCTCGATGGCAAGGCGATCGTCGACGCGGCGCGGGCGGCGGGCTCCGATGCAATCCATCCGGGCTACGGCTTCCTGTCGGAGAATGCGAGCTTCGCCGCCGAGGTGATCGCGGCGGGCCTCGTCTGGGTAGGCCCTTCGCCCGAAGCGATCGAGCGGATGGGGGACAAGCTCGCGGCCAAGGCCCTCGCCCGCGAGGTCGGCGTTCCGACGCTTCCGAGCGCCGAGGACCCGCGCGCGGCTGCGAGAGGTCGGCTACCCGCTCCTGGTGAAGGCGGCGGCCGGCGGCGGTGGCAAGGGGATGCGAATCGTCACCAACCCCGAGGCCCTGGACGATGCCATTGCTGCCGCGCGGCGCGAGGCGGCCGGCGGGTTCGGAGACGATCGCGTCTTTCTCGAGCGCTACGTCCCGCGCTCTCGCCACGTCGAGATCCAGATCCTCGGAGACCTCCATGGCGCGGTCGTCCACCTGGGTGAGCGCGAGTGCTCGATCCAGCGGCGGCACCAGAAGATCATCGAAGAGTCGCCGTCGCCGCGGGTCGATGCTGCCCTCCGCGAAGCGATGGGCGAAGCGGCGCTCCGGCTCGCGCGTGCGCTCGGCTACCAGTCCGCGGGCACCGTCGAGTTCCTGGTCGATGACGAGACCGGCGAGTTCTTCTTCCTCGAGGTGAATACGCGTCTTCAGGTCGAGCACCCGGTCACCGAGGCCGTGACGGGGATCGACCTCGTCCGCGAGCAGCTTCGTATCGCGCGTGGAGAGCCTCTCGGCTACGGGCAAAGCGACGTCCGTTTCGAGGGCGCCGCCATCGAGGCGCGGCTCTACGCAGAAGACCCTGCCGCAGGGTTCCTCCCCGCCACCGGGACCCTCTTTGCGTTCGAGCCTGCACCGTCTCCCGTGGTTCGGTGGGACTCGGGCGTCGCAGCGGGGTCGGTGATCGGCGTCGACTTCGATCCGATGCTCGCGAAGGTGATCGCCCATGCGCCGACGCGCCGCGAGGCCGCCGGACGCCTCGCCCTCGCCCTCGAGCGCCTGCACCTGGGCGGCGTCGTCACGAACCGCGATTTTCTCGCGGCGACGCTGCGAACCCCGGAGTTCCTCGCAGGCGACACCACCACCGACTTCATCGATCGCGTGGCTCCGCCGCGGACGCTCGTACCCTCGAGCGACGAGCGCGTCCGGCTTGCGCGCGCCACGGCGCTCTGGGTGCAGAGCCGCACCCGAGAGGAGGCGGCCGTGCTCGGCGACATCCCCAGCGGGTGGCGAAACGCCCGACTTCCCGATCAGCGCGTGGTCTTCGACTTCGGAGACGTCGAGCTGGTCGTCCGGTACCACTCGCTTCGCGACGGGACCTTCCGGATGGACGGGGAGGCGACGGCGCGGATCCACTCGGTATCGGCAGACGGGATCGACGTGGAGACTCGACGGCCGGCGACTGCGAGCGCGCATCACCCGTGCGGGCGACCGGATTGCCGTCCACGGCCCACGTGGCGACGTCGAGCTCGTCCTGCGGCCCCGATTCGAGGTTCCGGGGACGGCGGTCGTCACAGGGAGCCTCATCGCGCCCATGCCCGGCAAGGTGATCGACGTTCGCGTCGAAGCCGGCAGCGCGGTCAAGGCAGGCCAGACGCTCGTCGTCCTCGAGGCGATGAAGATGGAGCATCCGATGACGGCGCCCGAGGACGGAATCGTTACCGAGGTGAGGGTGGCCGTTGGCGAGCAGGTTGCAACGGGCACCCTCCTGATGGTCGTCGAGCCGGCAGACGCCGAGAAGAAGGGAGACGCCTGATGGCGGGCCCGGTTCGCATTGCGAATTGCTCGGGATTCTTCGGCGACCGCCTCTCTGCGGCCCGTGAGATGGTCGAAGGGGGGCCGATCGACGTCCTCACCGGCGATTGGCTGGCCGAGCTGACCATGCTGATCCTGGCGAGAACCCGGCTCAAGCATCCGGGCGGAGGCTTCGCGCGGACCTTCGTCACCCAGATGGAGCAGGTGATGGGCGCGTGTCTCGACCGCGGGATCAAGGTCGTGTCGAACGCCGGCGGACTCGATCCGGAGGGGTGCGCCAACGCCGTCGCAGAGGCCGCCCAGAAGCTCGGCCTCCACCCGAAGATCGCCTTCGTCCGCGGTGACGACCTCATGGGACGCCTCGGAGACCTCGCTGCTGCGAACCATCTCATGCACTTCGAGACCGGCGAGCCGATCAAGGACGCGTCGAAGTTCCTGACGGCGAACGCGTATCTCGGCTGCTGGGGAATCGTCGACGCTCTGTCGCGGGGCGCCGACATCGTGATCACGGGGCGGGTGACCGATGCCGCCGTGGTCTGCGGCCCCGCCGCATGGCACCACGGCTGGAAGCAGACCGACTGGAACGCCCTTGCCGGCGCGGTGGTCGCGGGGCACGTGATCGAGTGCAGCACCCAGGCGACGGGAGGGAACTACTCGTTCTTCACCGAGGTGCCGGGGATGAGCCGTGTAGGCTTCCCGTGGGCCGAGGTCGCCGAGGACGGGTCATCGGTCATCGGCAAGCACGACGGCACCGGCGGCGAGGTCTCGATCGGCACCGTCACGTCGCAGCTTCTCTACGAGATCGGTGGGCCCGCATACCTCGGCCCCGACGTGACGGCGCGCTTCGACACGATTCGGCTCGATCAGATGGCGCGCGACCGGGTCCGGATGTGCGGGATCGCGGGCGAGCCTCCGCCGCAGACCCTCAAGGTCTGCATCAACCGCTCTGGCGGCTTCCGGAACGACATGAGCATCTGCCTCACGGGCCTCGACATCGAGGCGAAGGCACAGCTCGTCGAGGACGCCTTCTGGAAGGCGTGCCCGGTCCGCAAGGAAGACTTCTCCCAGGTGACGACGCGCCTCATGCGCAACGACAAGGCGGATCCCGAGACCAACGAGCAGGCGGTCGCGATCTGGAAGATCAGCGTCAAGGACCCCGACGAGCGGAAGGTCGGACGGGCGTTCTCGAATGCCGTCACCGAGCTGGGCCTCTCGACCATTCCCGGGTTCTTCGGGGTAGGCGGTGGGCCGTCGGCGGGCCGACCTTTCGGCGTCTATGAACCGGCGCTCGTTCCGGCAACCGAAGTGCCCCAGGAGGTGGTGATCCTCGGCGGCGATGTGCATCAGGTGTCGTCGGTGATCCCCACCGGCAGCGTCTCGGTGAGCCCGGCATCCGGGTCGGAGACCGCGGCTCCCGGGGGCACCACCCGGCGCGCTCCCCTCGGCCTCGTCGTGGGCGCCCGCTCGGGAGACAAAGGCGGCAACGCGAATCTCGGCGTCTTCGCCCGCAGCGACGCTGCGTTCGCCTGGCTCGACGCATTCCTCGACGTGGCACGCCTTCGCGCACTTCTGCCCGAGGTGGCGCCGCTGCGCATCGACCGCCATCGGCTGCCGGCGATCCGATCGCTCAACTTCGTGATCCACGGCCTCCTCGAGGAGGGAGTCGCAGCTTCGACCCGCCAGGACCCGCAGGCCAAGAGCCTTGGCGAGTGGCTGCGCGCGCGTGTCGTCGAAATCCCCGAGGCGCTGCTCCGTTGACGGCGTCGGAGGCCGCACGCCTGCGGCTGCCGGGCGTGCGGCCCCCGAGGCCGCTGCTCCCGCCTGCTGCGGAGCAGCGGCTCACCGACCGGCAACGCGAGCTGCTAGGTGCGCTCGAGAAGCTGGTGGTCCGTGGCGGCCTCGCCGACCTCACCATGGCCGAGATCGCTGCGCGGGTGAACTGCTCGCTGCGGACGCTCTACGGCATCGCTCCCAGCAAGGACGAGCTGGTGCTGGCGGTGGTCGACCGCCGGCTGCACCGCATCGGCCGAGCCGCCATGGAAGCTCTCGGTCCGGGCCTTGCGCCGCTCGAGGCGCTCCGCCGCTATCTCTCCGCGGTGAACGAAGCCGTGCAGCCGACCACCAGCGAGTGCATCCGCGACTTCGCCAGTGTTCCGGGATCGCGGCGTCTCTTCGACGGCCACGAGCAGTACGTGATCGCGGTGGCGCGGAGTCTCCTCGACCGTGCTGTTGCCGCGGGCGAGATCGCGCCGGTCGACACCGCAGCCGTGGCCCACGTACTCGGAGGCCTCGGTCGCGAGTTCGCGCGGCCGGAGATGGAGCCTGTCATCGCCGGATCTCCGAAGGAAACCGCCGACGCCCTCACGGAGATCGTCCTGCGCGGCCTCGCGCTGCGTCCACACGGGAGAACGACATGAGAACGAAGCTCGCGAAGGATCTCGGCCTCGAGTTTCCCATCTTTGCATTCACGCACTGCCGCGACGTGGCGGCCGCCGTTTCGAAGGCCGGCGGGCTCGGCGTACTCGGCGTTGCCGGGCACTCGCTCGAGAACCTGCGCATGGAGCTCGACTGGATCGAGAACGAGATCGGTGATCGGCCCTACGGCGTCGATCTGCTCCTGCCGTCGAAGTTCGTCGGCAGCGAGCAGGGTGGGCTCGCGCTCTCGCAGCTCGACGCGATGCTCCCCGAGGAGCACCGCCGTTTCGTCCGCGAGCTGCTCGAGAAGTATGGCGTACCTCCGCTTCCCGAGGAAAAGGAGGTGCGGCCCGGCTTCGTCGTCGGCTACGAGCAGATGCGCGAGGTGATCGAGCTCGTCTTCAGCCGGCGCATCCGGCTGATCGCCAGCGCCCTCGGGCCTCCGCCGCCGTGGATGATCGAGCGCGGCCGTGAACGGGGAGTCGTGGTGGCGGCGCTGGCCGGCACCGTCGAGCACGCGCGCCGCCACAAGGATGCGGGCGTCGATCTCGTCGTCGCGCAAGGCTACGAAGCGGGCGGCCACACGGGCGAGATCGCCACCATGGTCCTGGTGCCCGAGGTGGTCGATGCCGTGGCGCCCCTTCCGGTGCTCGCCGCGGGCGGCATCGCCGGTGGCCGGCAGCTCACCGCGGCGCTCGCCCTCGGCGCGCAGGGCGTGTGGATGGGATCGGTTTGGCTGACGACCGAGGAGGCCGAAACGCATCCGGTGGTGAAGGAGAAGTTCCTGAAGGCGTCCTCGCGCGACACGGTCCGCTCGCGCTCTCTCACGGGTAAGCCCGCTCGCCAGCTCCGCAGCGCGTGGACCGAGGCCTGGAGCGACCCCGCGAACCCCGAGCCGCTGCCCATGCCGCTGCAGCCCATACTGGTTCGCGAGGCACAGGAGCGCATTGCTCGTACGGCGCACAAGTCGCCCGGAGCGCAGCAGCTCATCAACTACTTCGTGGGCCAGGTCGTCGGCTCGATGAACCAGGTGAAGTCGGTTCGTAGCGTGATCGAGGAGATGGTGCAGGAGTACGCCGACACCATGGAGCGTCTCGACGCGCTGGCTGTAGGTGACGATGCGGGTGCTCCGGGCTGAATCGGATCTCGTGGGCGATGCGCTGCGGGCGTTGCCGCGCCGCCGGGTCGGAGAGGTTGCGCACGGGCGCCGGCGCCTGTAGAAGCCCGCTCCAGGAGGAAGGGACCCGCCATGGTCAGGATCGCCCTCACCGGCTCGGCTTCGGGGATCGGCCGCGCGACCCGGCAGCGGCTCGAGGCGGCCGGCGCCGAGATCATCGGCATGGACCTTTCGGACGCAGAGGTCTGCGCCAATCTCGCCGAGCCTTCGGGCCGGGCAGCGGCGCTGGAGGGGATCCTCGGCGCCTGCGGAGCCTCCCTCGATGGGCTCGTCCTGTGCGCGGGGGTTGGCCCCGAATCCGAGTCGCTGCCCGGGATCGTCTCGATCAACTACTTCGGCGCCCACGCGCTCGCCGAGGGGTTGCGGCCGGCCCTTGCCGCTGCCGGGAGATCGTCGGTGGTGGTGGTCTCGTCGAACTCGTCGGCGCTTCCCGGCGTCGAGACCCCGATGGTGCAGGCGTGCCTCGCCGGAGACGAGGCCGAGGCGCGCAGGCTCGCAGCCGCCCTCGATGGCTTTCGGGTCTACGCAGGCTCGAAGCTGGCCCTCGCGCGGTGGATGCGCCGCAGTGCACCCGAATGGGTCCGCACCTCGGGGATCCGGATCAATGCGGTGGCTCCGGGAGCGGTGCGAACGCCGCTCCTCCAGCGCGGCCTCGACCATCCGGCCTGGGGAGCTGCGATCCGCGACTTCCCGATCCCAACGGGAGGTTTCGGGGCGCCCCAGGAGATCGCCGCGGCGATCTCGTTCCTGCTCGGGCCCGATGCGTCGTTCTGCTGTGGGAGCGTCCTGTTCGTCGACGGCGGCACCGACGCCATGCTCAGGCCCGACTCCTACTGATCCGGTGTGGCATCCCGCCGCGGGCCGCCCGATCATTCTGGGTCAGCTGCGGAGGAGCCCCGAATGCCGGCCATCACGATGTACGTCAAGAAGACCTGTCCCTACTGCGACCGGGCCAAGGCCCTGCTTGCGCGCAAGGGGCAGACTTGGACACAGATCGACATCGAGGACGAGCCGGCCCGGCGCGACGAGATGATCCAACGATCCGGGCAGAGAACGGTTCCGCAGATCTTCATCGGAGAGCGTCACGTGGGCGGAAGCGACGAGCTGCAGGCGCTCGAGGAGCGCGGTGAGCTCGATCCCCTGCTCGGCGTCGTGCCGGGCCGCGCGGAGCGGAAGCCCGAGAGGGTGCGCCTCTTGATCGTCGGAAGCGGTCCGGCGGGCTACACCGCCGCCATCTACGCCGGCCGCGCCGATCTGGCTCCGGTGATGCTGGCGGGGCTCCAGTTCGGCGGCCAGCTCATGCTCACCACCGAGGTCGAGAACTATCCCGGCTTTCCCGAGGGAGTGAGCGGCCCCGAGATGATGGAGCTGTTCCAGAAGCAGGCCGAACGGTTCGGAACGCGCGTCATCGCCGAGGACGCGACGCGCGTCGATCTCTCCCAGCGCCCCTTCCGCGCCGAGAGCGACGAGCACGTCTTCCTCGCCGACGCCGTGATCTTCGCCACCGGCGCCTCGGCGAAGTGGCTCGGCATCGAGTCGGAGAAGCGCCTTCTCAACCGCGGCGTTTCGGCGTGCGCCACCTGCGACGGGGCGCTCTTCCGGGGCAAGCCGATGGCCGTCGTTGGAGGCGGTGACACCGCTCTCGAAGAGGCGCTCTTCCTCACCCGATATGCGACCAAGGTCAGCCTCATCCACCGGCGCGACCGCCTCCGCGCGTCGAAGATCATGCAAGATCGTGCCCTCGCGAACCCGAAGATCGAGTTCGTCTGGAATGCGGAGGTCGACGAGGTGCTCGGCGAGGATTCCGTCACCGCCGTCCGGGTTCGCGACGTCGAGACGAGCGCGAAGCGCGAGATCCCGATCGAGGCGCTGTTCGTCGCCATCGGCCACAGCCCCAACACCGCCATCGTTCGCGGCCAGCTCGATCTCGACTCCGTCGGCTACATCCGTGTCCAGCCGGGTAGCTCTCGCACCTCGATGGAAGGCGTCTTTGCGTGCGGCGATGCGACCGATCCCGTCTACCGGCAGGCGATCACCGCCGCCGGCACGGGCTGCATGGCCGCAATCGACGCCGAGCGCTGGCTCGCGGAGCAGGGCGCCGAGTAGCAGGGTCGCGAGCCCCCCTGCCTATTGCGCTACCCTTACGGTCGATGGGAATCACGCGAGAGACCCTGGAGCGGCTGATCGCCCGGTCCACCGACATCGTCGTGGCGACCGACCGCAAGGGAATCGTCGTCTACTACAACGACGGCGCCAAGAGGACCCTCGGCTACGAGGCGGAGGAAGTCCTCGGTGCCTTCGTCGGCCGCCTGTATCCGAGCGTCGAAGAGGCGAAGCGCGTCGCGAGCACAATGCGCAGTGAGGGCTTCGGGGGCCCGGGCGTCGTCGAGACCCTCGAGACCACCTTCGTGTCGAAATCGGGCGAGCACATCCCCGTCGCGATCTCCGGGACGCTCCTCTACGACGAGCAGGGTCGGGAGGACGGGACGATCGGCTTCGCGAAGGATCTGCGCGAGATCCTGCGCAAGGACAAGCTCGCGACCCTCGGCGAGGTTGCGATCGGGCTCTCGCACGAGATCAACAACCCGCTCGCCGTGATCGTGAACCAAGTCGAGCTTCTCGAGCGGGACATCGAGCGGCGCGCGGGAGAGGACGACAGCTCGGTCGAAGCGGAACGCCTCGATGCCATCCGGCGCGAGATCGGCCGCGTGACCGGAATCCTCGAGCGCCTCGGCGAGATGGCCCGCGAGGAGACCTATCAGACCGTCGGCTACGCAGGAACGGCACGAATGGTCGACCTGCGCCGCCGGGGCCAGCCCGTCGTTGCGCGCGACCCGCGAATCGAGGGCCTCCGGGTTCTGGTGGTCGACGACGACATGGGGATCTCGACCAGCCTCGCCGAGATCCTGACGGCGTGGGGCTGCTCGGTCGAGACCGCCAGCGACGGGGAGGAAGCGCTGCGGAAGATCCGCGACGGGCACTACCAGCTCGTCCTCACCGACGTCGTGATGCCGCGGATGGACGGCTACGAGCTGTATCGCGAGATCCAGGTGCGGCACCCAGAGATTCCGGTGCTGATGATGACGGCCTTCCACTACGACCGCGATCACGTGATCAAACGAAGCCGGCTGCTCGGGCTCGAAGGCGTGATCTTCAAGAAGCCCGTCGACCCGGCGCGTCTGCATCAGGCGATCGTCGACGTGGTGGAGAAGGGAGAGAAGCCCGCCCCGGCCGTCTGAGCGTCACGAGGAGCCCTCGCGAAGGGGAGTCCGCGCGACGCAGATGCCGACGACCTTTCGGGCTCCTGCCTTCCGCAGCATGCGGGCGGCCTCCTCCAGGGTGGCGCCGGTGGTGACGACGTCGTCGATGAGCCACACCCGGGGTGGTATCCGGAGCCGCGCGCGGAAGGCATGAGCGACGTTTCGGCGGCGCTGCCGCCGGTCGAGCCCGGTCTGGCTCGGTCCGTCGCGGAGCCTCTCGAGGGCGCGCGGAGCGAAGGCGACGTGGCGCGATCGAGCCAGCGATCGCGCCAACACCGCGGCGGGGTTGAATCCCCGGCGCAGAAGGCCCGCGCGGTGCTGGGGAACCGGCACCACGAGATCGGGAAGGGGTCCTGCGATGCGCGCGGCGGCGTCGTGCAGCAGCGCCCTGAGGAGCGCCTCTGGCGCCGGGTCGAGCCCGCGGAGCCCCGGGTGCGGGTACTTGAAGCGCTGGATGACCTCCTCGATCTCGCCCTCGTAGGGCGCCTCGGCGACGAGCGCCTCGAGGCGGGAGCGGCGCCCTGCGCACGCCGGGCAGGCTACGCCGTCCGGTCCGGGAGCGGCGCGGCAGCGCGGGCAGCTCCCGATCGGGAGACGAGGCAGCGCGCGGCTGCAATCCCTGCACACGGAAGCGTCGATCACGGCGCCGCCGCAACGCGCACAGGCCGGCGGAAGCAGGAGGTCGAGGAGCGAGACCAGAAGATCTCTCACGCAGCATCCGCGGACCGGGAGGCGCCGGAAGGATTCGCCCCGGCTCCCGGTCGGTCAAGAGGAAGCGACGTTCACGCGGGAGCGCCCTGCCGCGCGATCAGAGCCGGACGCGGCGCAGGCGCAGCGCGTTGGTGATGACCGACACCGAGCTGAGGCTCATGGCGGCTGCGGCGAGCATGGGGCTGAGCAGGACTCCGAAGAAGGGGTAGAGCGCTCCCGCGGCCACAGGGACGCCGAGGACGTTGTACAGGAACGCGAAGACCAGGTTCTGGCGGATGTTGCGCAGCGTCGCGCGTGAGAGCCTTCGGGCCCGGACGATTCCCGAGAGGTCGCCGCGAACCAGCGTCACGCCCGCGCTCTCCATGGCCACGTCGGTCCCCGTTCCCATCGCGATTCCGACGTGCGCCTGTGCGAGGGCGGGAGCATCGTTGATGCCGTCTCCCGCCATGGCGACGATCGCGCCGCGCGCTTGGAGGCGCCGGACCGCCTCGGCCTTCTGCTCGGGGAGCACCTCGGCCATCACGTCGTCGATGCCGAGGCTCCGTGCGACGGCCTCTGCGGTGGTCCGGCTGTCGCCCGTCAGCATGACGATGCGGAGGCCGTCGGCATGGAGGTCCCGGATCGCGCCGGGTGTCGTCGCCTTGACCGGGTCGGCGACGGCAAGAAGACCTGCGGCCCGCCCATCGATGGCCACCAGCATCACGGTCTTGCCCTGGGTACGGAGCCGTTCGGCATCCGCGGTGAGCGGGCGCGGATCGATGCCGCGCGCATCGAGGAGCGCGCGTGTCCCGAGTACGACGGTCTGGCCTCCGCAGCGGCCGGAGATCCCCTTGCCCGGAATCGCCTCGAAGCCCTCGACCGGTTCGAGCAAGACGCCCCGCGCGGCCGCCCCGTCGATGATCGCCCCGGCAAGTGGGTGCTCACTGGCGCGCTCGAGGCTCGCTGCCAAGGCGAGGAGCGCGTTCTCGCTGAGGCCGGAAAGCGCCTTCACATCCGAAAGGCTGGGCTTGCCCTCTGTGAGAGTCCCCGTCTTGTCGACGAGCAGCGTGTCGACCGTCCGGAGCGTCTCGATCGCCTCGGCACTGCGGAACAGAACGCCAGCCGTCGCTCCCTTTCCTGCGGCCACCATCACCGACATGGGCGTCGCCAGACCGAGCGCGCACGGACACGCGACGATCAGGACGGCCACCGCGTTCACCAAGGCGTACGCGAATCTCGGCTCGGGACCGAGCCAGGCCCAGGCGACGAACGTCGCGACGGAGACCGCCACCACCGTCGGAACGAAGATTCCCGAGACACGGTCGGCGAGGCGCTGGATCGGCGCACGGCTGCGCTGCGCCTCCGAGACGAGGCGCACGATCCGCGCGAGAAGGGTCTCGGCGCCGACGCGCTCGGCGCGGATCACGAGCCCGCCCGTTCCATTCACCGTACCGCCGGTCACGCGGTCGCCTGGGTTCTTCTCCGCCGGGATCGGCTCGCCTGTCACCAGCGATTCATCGACTGCACTCGTTCCCTCCAGCACGACACCGTCCACCGGAACGTGCTCGCCGGGACGCACCCGCAGCCGGTCACCGACGGCCACCGAGGCGAGGGGGACGTCGGTCTCGCTTCCATCCGCCGAGATCCGGCGCGCGGTCTTCGGTGAGAGGCCGAGCAGGGCGCGGAGCGCAGCCCCCGTCCGGCTCCGTGCGCGCAGCTCGAGCACCTGCCCGAGGAGGACGAGGGTCACGATGACGGCGGCCGCCTCGTAGTAGACGGCGACCTGCCCGCCGTGGGAGCGGAACGAGTCCGGAAAGAGTGACGGCGCCGCCGTCGCGACGACGCTGTAGCCGAAGGCCGCTGCCGTCCCGAGCGAGATGAGGGTGAACATGTTGAAGTGGCCGCTGCGGAGCGATGCGAGGCCGCGCTGGAAGAAGGGCTTCGCTCCCCACAGGATCACCGGCGCCGAGAGGGCGAGCTGTGCCCACGTCGATGCGGCGCCTCCCAGGTGTCGGAGGGGCTGCCCGGGGATCATCTCGGCCATGGCGATCGCGAACACCGGGAGCGTGAGCGCCGCGCACACGACGAAGCGTCGCTGCATGTCGGCGAGCTCCGGGTTCGGTGTGTCCTCGAGGGTGATCTCCATCGGCTCGAGCGCCATGCCGCAGATCGGGCAATCTCCCGGCTCGTCGCGGACGATCTCCGGGTCCATCGGGCACGTCCAGCGACGAGCCGGAGCCTCCGCACCCGCGGTCGCCGCAGCGGCTTCTGCCTCCCGGTCCTTCCGCCGCGCTTCGCCAGGGGGGAGCGCGAGATAGTGCTCCGGATCCGCGTCGAAGCTCGTCTTGCACCGGGGATTGCAGAAGCCGTAGGTCCGGCCCTGGTACTCCGTGCGGAGCGGAGTGTCTGGCTTCACCGTCATGGCGCAGACCGGATCGATGAACGCGTCGTCCACTGGTGCTCCTCAGCGCTCCAGCACCAGCGCGAAGCCCTTCTTGGCCACCCGGTGCCGGATCTTCTCGGACAGCAGCGAATCGCAACCGGTTCCCGCCAGCGCGCGATCGACTTCGTGCCGTTCCTGCGGCGAGAGGCGCTCGTAGGAGTCGCGGACCCGCTGCACCATGTAGAGGGCATACGGGCTCGTGTAACGCTGGAACGCTGCACCCCGCAGACGCGTCGCATGGAAGCCGACCGCCCGGGGAGGCGCCTCGCCGGGCTTGCCGTGTGCGTCCGCCCAGCGGTCGATGTCGCGGACCGTGTCGAGGAGAAGCGGCACCGCGTCGCCTCCGACGAGCGTGAGCAGCGCGTGGAGGGTCGGTGAGAGGGCGTCGCCGGCGAGCCAGCTGCCGGAGGCGCCGGGTTCGGGGTGGTTCATCCGCTCGATCCAGTGGCACGTACGCGGCGCCGTCTCGCGCAGCAAGCGGCCCGGGACCGCATCGAGGTAGAGATGCGCGTAGAGGGGGCCCATCAGCGCGCAGTCGGCCACCGAGGGCCGTTCGCCGAATAGATGGGAGTGAGCCTCGAAGTGGGCCTCGAGGCGAGCCAGCAGGTCGTGCGTGTGCGCTTCGATCGCGCCCGTCGATTCGGGAACCACGCCGAGGGCACGGATGCTTCCCGACATGCGATCCGCAAAGTGGCGCGCCATTTCCGGGTCGCCGTTCACGGCGGCGAAGTCGGCGCGCGCCTTCGCCGCGCTCTCGGGAAAGCTCCACCGGTAGTGCATGGCAGGGAGCACGAGCATCTCGTCGGCATACAGCTCGAGGAGGGCGCTGGCGATCCGCTGGACGGGGCTCGTAGGATGGAGCGGCGGCTTCGGGAAGCGCTCATCGAGGGCGTCGAGGATGTCGCTCGTATCCTGCCAGGTCTCGCCCTCCGGAGTTACGATCACCGGAATGAACGCGAGCCCCGTCCGCGGAACGATCACCTCGCGGTAGATCTTCGGCGTCGGCAGGATCTCGGCGAAATGGATGCTCTTCATGCGCAGCGCCGGGCGCACCTTCGCCGAGAAGTAGGAGATCTCCGCGGCGTAGAAACGCCAGACCCGATCGCCGCTGGTCACGAGGCTTCCTCCGTCTCCAGCAGCTCGGTGAGGCGCTGGATGATCCGATCGGGCCGCACGCCGCTCGCTTCGGGAAGGCCTCGCCCGAGGGCGTCGTGCCAGACGGCGTGGATGCCGAGCTGCTGGGCTCCCGCCACGTCGAAGGCCAGGTTGTCGCCCACCATCCAGGCCTCGTTGGGCGCGGCGCCGAGGGTGGCGAGGGCGTGACGGAAGACGCGAGGGTTCGGCTTCCCGGCGCCGAACTCCTCCTCGACGACGATGCAGTCGAAGAAGTCAGCGAGCGAGAAACGCTCGATCTTCTCCCGCTGGGTCCGCGAGAGTCCATTGGTCACGAGTGCGAGCCGCCGCCCGGCAGCGCGCAGTCGTCCGAGGGTCTCGATCGCGCCGGGGAAGGGAACGATGGTCGAGATGCGCTCTCGCGAGAACGTGTCCGCCATCTCGCGTGCGACGGCGGGCGCCGTCTCTGGAGCGCCCGCGCCGGCGATTCGGAACGCCTCGGCGACGATCGAGCGGCGGGCGCCTTCGACGTCTCCGCGCCAGCGCTGCTCCGCATCTCTCCAGAACCGGTCGCTGGCGATCCGGATCGCCGAGAAGAGCGCTCCCGGCTCTGCCGGCGAGAGCCTGTCCGCGAACCGCACGCACAGCGCCTCCCAAGCCGGGAATGCCGTCCCCGACATCGACAGGATCGTGTCGTCGAGGTCGAAGAGCAAAGCCGGCGGCAGCGGACGCATCACGACGGGACGAGGAGCGAGCACCCGGTCATCTCCTTCGGGATCGGGAGGCCGAGGAGCTCGAGGATCGTCGGCGCGAGGTCTGCGAGGGTCCCGTCCCGCAGGCGCTTTCCCAGGGTGTCCCGCGTGACCCACCAGATCGGCACCGGGTTCGTGGTGTGCGCGGTGTGCGGCTCGCCCGTCACCGGGTCGATCATCTGCTCGCAGTTCCCATGGTCGGCCGTGATGAGGACGCAGCCTCCCTTCGCGAGGATGGCCTCGGTCACCTTCGCCAGGCACGCGTCGATGGTCTCCACCGCCTTCACCGCCGCCGGGAGCACCCCCGTGTGGCCCACCATGTCTGGGTTCGCGTAGTTGACCAGCACGAAGTCATACGGCTCTGCATCCAGCCTCGCGAGGAGCTTCTCGGTGACTTCGATGGCGCTCATCTCGGGCTTGTGGTCGTAGGTGGGAACGTCTCGGGGCGATGGAACGAGGATGCGATCCTCTCCCGGCAGCGGCTGCTCGAGGCCGCCGTTGAAGAAGAACGTCACGTGGGCGTACTTCTCCGTCTCGGCGACCCGGAGCTGCCGCAGCTTCGAGTGCGCGAGAACCTCGCCGAGGATCTGCTGTGGGGTTCCGCCGGTGAAGGCGACCGGCAGGTCGAAGCGCTCGTCGTACTCGGTGAAGCAGACGAAGCTCGAGAGCGAAACGGTCCGCTCCCGGACGAGATTGCTGCCGAAGCGATCGGGGACCTGTCCCGTGATGGCGTTGGTGAGCTCCCGGGCGCGGTCGGCGCGGAAGTTGAAGAAGATCACTGCGTCGCCGTCGGAGAGGGCCGCGCCCCCGGCTACGACGGTCGGCACGACGAACTCGTCGGTTTCGCCGCGCTGGTACGCCGAGCGGATCGCCGCCACTGCACCCGGCGCCTCGATGCCGCGGCGCAGGACGATCGCATCGTACGCCTTCTGGACGCGGTCCCAGCGGTTGTCGCGGTCCATGGCGTAGTAGCGGCCCGAGACCGTCGCGACCCGTGCGCCCGCGCGCTCGACCGCCGGGAGCAGCGCCTCGAAGGTGGCGAGGCCCGAGCTCGGCGGCGTGTCGCGGCCGTCGAGGAAGACATGGAGCTCGGCGCAGACACCCCGTCTCCCGCACAGCTCGAGCAGCGCCACCAGGTGATCGACGTGGCTGTGGACGCCCCCGTCGGAGACGAGGCCCATGAGATGCAGCCTGGCGCCGCGGTTCTTCGCCGCATCGATCGCGCCTTGGATTGCGGCGTTGCTCTCGAGCTCGCCCGCGGCGATCGCCTTGGAGATGCGGGTGATGTCCTGGTCGATCACGCGGCCCGCGCCCATGGTCATGTGCCCGACCTCGGAGTTTCCCATCTGCCCGGGAGGGAGGCCGACGGCCTCGCCGGACGTCTCGAGCCTTGCGTGCGGGTAGCGGGCCGCATCGCGGAAGAACGGAGCGTTCGCCCGCGCAGTCGCGTCCCCCGGGCCACCGTCGCCGATGCCGAACCCATCCAGCACGATCAGCATCACCGGGCGCATCAGCTGCCGCTCCGCCCGCCCGTCCCGCTGACGAAGGTGAGCTTCGGCGCCTCTCCCCACAGGCGTTCGAGATCGTAGTGCTGCCGCACGTCCCGCAGGAAGACGTGGACGATCGCGTCGTCGCAATCGATCAGCACCCAGTGGCCTTCGTCCTCGCCCTCGATTCCGAGCGGCTTCTCGCCATGGGCGCGCAGCGCCTCCTCGATGCCATCGACGATCGAGCGCACGTGCCGGTCGGAGCTTCCCGTTGCGATCACGAAGGTGTCGGCGAACGACACCAGCTCTCGCACGTCGAGGGCGAGGACGTCCTCGGCCTTCTTGTCGAGGGCCGCCTCGACGATGATCTTCGCCTTCTGGAGGCGGTCGATTCCCGGTCCCGGTTTCCTGCTCACCGCTCCACCTCGCCGCCGGGCGTTGCATAGACCGAGCTCTCGAGCACGTCCTCGCGAACCCCGTCGGGGATCAGGTAGCGCACCGAGCCGCCGCTGCGAATCAGCGCTCGCAGACGCGACGCCGAGACGTCGAGGGGCGTGACCGGGATGCGGCGAATCCATGTCCCGGCGCTCTCGTGGCGAGCGCCATCGCCGCCCGGGTCGAAGCGGAAAGCGGAGCAGAGCGCGCGAGGGAGGACCTCGGCCAGCGAGAGGGTGGGGCGCGGCGGCCGCGTCATCACCGCGAGGTGCGTGAGGGCGAGGATCGCCTCCGGCTCCCTCCAGGTGTGGATCTCCGCCAGCGCATCCTCGCCGATCAGGAAGACCGGGCGCTCGGGCGCCAGGCGTTCGCCATAGAGCCGCAGCGTCTCGACCGTGTACGAGAGGCCCCCGCGCCGGACCTCGAGATCGTCCACCGCGAAGCGCGGGTTTCCCGTGATGGCACGGCGCACCCATGCGAGGCGCAGCTCGGCCGGCGCCAGAACGTCGGCTGTCGTCGGCGTCTTGTGGGGCGGCGTCGCGCTCGGCACGAAGACGACGCGCTCCAGACCGAGCGCATCGGCAACGTCCTCCGCCGCGCGCAGGTGCGCCACGTGGATCGGGTTGAACGTTCCGCCGAGCAGCCCCGTACGCGCCGTCGCAGGGGGGCTCGTCATTCGCGGAGCTGGCCCTCGCCCTCGAGAACGAACTTGAGCGTCGTCAGCCCCTCGAGCCCCATCGGGCCGTAGGCGTGGAGCTTGGAGGTCGAGATGCCGATCTCGGCGCCGAGGCCGAGCCGTTGCCCGTCGGCGAACGCCGTCGAGCAGTTGACCCCCACCGTCGACGAGCTGACCCGCCGCAGCCATGCCTGCGCGTTGCTCCAGTCGCGGGTCACGATCACCTCGGTGTGATCGGATCCGAAGCGCCGGATGTGGGCGATGGCCTCGTCGAGGTCGTCGACGACGCGCACCGCCAGGATCGGCGCGAGGTACTCGGCCGCCCAGTCTTCGTCGGTGGCCTCGCGCGCCTCGGCGAGGATTTCGCGCGTTCGCGGACACCCGCGAACCTCGACCCCCTGCTCGTGGAGCGCCTTGCCCACCGCGGGAAGGAGCGTACGGGCGGCGGCGGCGTGTACCAGGAGCGTCTCGAGGCCGTTGCAGACGGCCATCTGCTTGATCTTCGAGTCGAGAACGATCGCCGTCGCCATCTGGGGGTCGGCGCTCGCGTCGAGGAAGACGTGGCACACGCCGGCGTCGTGCTTGATCACGGGGATACGAGAGGTCTCCGAGACCTTCTGGATGAGTCCCGGGCCGCCCCGCGGTATCACGAGATCGATGAAGCGGTCCGCGCGCAGCAGCGGGTCGAGCGCGGCGCGGTCGGTGGTCGGAACGACGATGATCGCGTCCTCCGGTACGCCGGTCTCCCGCGCTGCCTCCCGAAGCTCGTCGCCGAGCGCGCGGTTCGCGCGGATCGATTCGGACCCGCCGCGCAGGATGACCGCATTGCCGGCCTTGACGCACAGCGCCGCCGCGTCGACGGTCACGTTCGGGCGGGCCTCGTAGATGATGAGGATGACGCCGAGGGGAATGCGCATGCGGCCGACCCGCAGGCCATTCGGCCGGACGCGCGACTGGACGATCTCGCCGACCGGATCGGGAAGCGCCGCCACCTCGCCGAGCCCCGTGATCATGTCGCGCCACTTCGCGTCGGAGAGGGCAAGGCGGCCGAGCAGGGGCCTCTCGACCCCCGCGGCCTGCGCGGCTGCGACGTCCTCGGCGTTGGCGGCGAGGATGCGCTCGCGCGCGCTCTCGAGCCGCTCGGCGGCGCGCCGGAGCCAGGCGTCCTTCTGCCGGGCCGAGAGCTCGCCGACGGCACGGGAGGCGTCCCTCGCACGCCGGGCGAGGCCCTGCATCTGCACGTCGAGGTCGGTGGGGGAGGTCATGGGCTCGGCTTCCGATCGCCGGCGCCGGGGGCCGGGACGACGGCCAGGTCGTCCCGGTGGATCACCGCGTCGCCGTTCGTGAATCCTAGCAGAGGCGCGATCTCTCGCGTCGCGCGTCCCTTGATGCGGTCGATCTCTTCCGACGAGTAGCTCGCGAGGCCCCGCGCAATCTCGCGACCTTCCGGATCGAGGCACGACACCGGGTCGCCCATTCCGAAGCGCCCGCGCACCGAGACGATCCCGGCCGGGAGCAGGCTTCGCCCCCGCTCGAGGAGTGCCCGCGCTGCCCCTTCGTCGACGGTGATCTCGCCGCGTGGACGCGTCGTGAAGGCGAGCCAGTGCTTCCGGCTCTTCAGTCGTGGGCCGGGAAGGAAGAGCGTGCCGATCCGTTCGCCGGCACAGACGCGCAGCAGCGAGTCCTTCGTCCTGCCGCTACACACGATCGTTGCCGCACCCGAGTGCGCCGCCGTGCGTGCCGCTTCGAGCTTGGTGGTCATGCCGCCGCGACCGAAGGCGTGGCTCGAGCCCTGCGCAGCGCCCTCGATCGCGGGATCGAAGGCCTCGATCACGTCGTAGAGCGCAGGCTTCGGCGCGCCGGGCCGCGGCGGTTCGTGATAGAGACCCTCGACGTCGGTGAGGAGGATCAGGAGGTCGGCGCCCACCAGGTTGACGATGGTGGAGGAAAGGTTGTCGTTGTCGCCGAAGCGGATCTCCTCGGTCGCGACCGTGTCGTTCTCGTTCACGATCGGAACGACGCCGAGACGCAGTAGCGTGAGGAGCGTTCGCCGCGCGTTCAGGAACCGCTCGCGCGGCTCGAGACCCGTTCGGGTGAGGAGGATCTGCGCGACCGCCTTGCCGCGGCGCGCGAAGAGCCTGCGGTAGAGCTCGACGAGGCCGATCTGGCCGACGGCGGCGGCAGCCTGCTTCTCGGGGATCGAGCGGCCTGGGTGCGTCCACCCGAGCTCCCGGCTCCCGATGGCGATCGCTCCCGAGCTGACGATCACCACCTCCCGGCCCTCGTCGCACAGCGCCGAGACCTGCCGCGCGATGTCGACGAAGACGCGCCGGCGTAGTACGCCGGCATCGGTGAGGATGCTGCTCCCGACCTTGACGACGACGCGCCGTGCTCGTCGTGCGGCGCTTCGAGTGGCATGGGGCATCAGACGGCTCCAGCGGTCCCGGAGGTTTCGGCGGCGGCCTGGGCCGAGGCGGCTTCCGCCGCCTCGAGGGCCCGCACCATGGCGTGGAGGAGCGCGGGGATCCCTTCGCCCGTGGCGCTCGAAACCCGGACCACCAGGCGGCCGCGGCTCCGGAGCCTCGCTTCGAGACCATCGAGTTCGCTGCGATCGCCCACCAGGTCGATCTTGGTGAGGGCGATGATCTCGGTACGTCCGAGGAGCTGAGGATCGTAGGCCACGAGCTCGCGCTGGATCGTCTCGTAGTCGGCCTCTGCGTCGCGCCCTTCGAGGACGACGGCCCCTACGTCGACGCAGTGGACGAGTACGCGCGTACGCTCGGCATGCCGCAAGAAGCGGTCGCCGAGGCCGGCTCCTTCGCTCGCGCCCTCGATCAGGCCCGGAAGGTCGGCCACTACGAAGCGCCGTTCACCGACCTCGGCAACGCCGAGCGACGGCACCAGCGTCGTGAACGGGTAGGCCGCGACCCGCGGCCGCGCGGCGGAGATCCTTCGTAGCAGGGTCGACTTGCCCGCGTTGGGAAGGCCCACGAGGCCTACGTCGGCAAGGAGCTTCAGCGAGAGGCGGAGCCTTCGCTTCTCGCCTGGCCGAGCCGGGGTTGCGAAGTCGGGGGCCTGACGCGTCGGGGTGGCGAAGTTCGCGTTGCCGAATCCGCCGCGCCCGCCGCGGGCGGCGACGAAGCGCTGGCCGTCGCGGGTCATGTCGGCCAGGGGCTCCTCGCCTTCGTCGGGAGCGCCGGCGTCGCGGATCACCGTTCCGAGAGGCACGCGGATCACCGCATCGGCGCCCTGACTTCCGTCCTTGCGGCTGCCCTGGCCGTGGGAGCCGCGCTCGGCGCGGATCTCGGGCCGCAGCCGCAGGTCGAGGAGCGTCGCGAGGTTGCGGTCTGCCACCAGCACCACGTCGCCGCCGCGGCCGCCGTCTCCGCCGTCGGGCCCACCGCGCGGCACGAACTTCTCACGGCGGAAGCTCACGCAGCCGTTGCCTCCGTCGCCGGCGATGACCGTGACCTCGGCCTCGTCGATGAACGTCGCACTGGCTTTCATGACGGCGCGACCTCGGCGCCGCGCCGGCGCCTGGCGCCTTCTCCGGCCATCGGCCCGTGGCGCTCCGCGCCCCGGCTACGGCTGCGGAAGAGGCTCCACGCCGGCCACCGCCTTGCCTCGGGACCGACCATAGGAGACGACGCCATCGACGCGTGCGTAGAGCGTGTAATCGCGGCCGAGCCCCACGTTGCGGCCCGGATGGATCCGGGTTCCGACCTGGCGCACGAGGATCGAGCCGGCGCTCACGGTCTGGCCCGCGAAGACCTTCACGCCCCGGCGCTGGCCGTTGCTGTCGCGACCGTTGCGCGAGCTTCCCTGCCCCTTCTTGTGTGCCATCGCTAGCCCTCGATCCGCTCGACGCGGATCTCCGTGAAGCTCTGCCGGTGTCCCATCTTCCTGCGGTAGCCCTTGCGGCGCTTCATCTTGAAGATCGTGATCTTCGGTCCCCGATCCTGGGCCGTGATGGTTCCGACCACCTTCGCGCCGGCAACCAGCGGCGTTCCTACCCGCGGATCGCCGTTGCCCCCGACCAGGAGCACCTCGGGAAGGGTCACCGCCTGGCCCACGTCCCCCGGGAGCTTCTCCACGCGGACCGCCGCACCCGGGGTCACTCGGACCTGCTTGCCTCCGGTTCGAATCACCGCGTACATCGAGGCTCCTGCGTTGGGGATGGCCTGGGGCGCCGAAGTATCGGGAAATCCAGGCGGTCGTCAACCACGGGCCGGATC
The DNA here is from genome assembly GCA_963710635.1 of uncultured delta proteobacterium. GTDB lineage: Bacteria > Myxococcota_A > UBA9160 > UBA9160 > UBA9160 > MYXO. The sequence goes on along the minus strand of CAVQAY010000001.1, from coordinate 472,523 downwards.
CTCGTCCGCCGTCGCCGCGGGCTCGTCTGCGCCGCCGTCCAGGAGCTCGAGGGCCGAAACCTCCTCGGGTCCTCGGGCTGGCAGGGGCAGGGGGAAGGCCTCCTCGGCCTCGCTCTCGGCCTCGAGCTTCTCCACGCCGTCGCCATCTGCGGCCTCGGCCACCGCCTCGGCGACCGCCAGCGGTAGAACGGGCTCCGGCGGGCCCAGCCCCAGCCAGGGAAGGGTGAGATGCACCGGCGGCCCGGCGTCGAGCGCGGTGATCTCGAACTGCTCCTGGTGCAGCCCCGGCTTGGCTCGCACCTCGATCTCCCGGCCGAGGTCGCGCTCCAGGGCCTGGAGGGCCGCTCGCTCGTGGAGCAGGTGCTCGGCGACGCGGGCATGGACGGCGAGGGCGATCTTGTGGCCCCGGAATCGGGGTAGATCCTTGCGGATCTCGCGCAGCACCTTGAAGGCGACGCTCTCGCGGGAGAGTACGTACCCCCGCCCCTCGCAATAGCTGCAGGGCTCGCACAGCGTCTGCACGAGGTTCTCGCGCGTCCGCTTGCGAGTCATCTCGACGAGGCCCAGCTCGCTGATCTTCAGGATGTTCGTCTTGGCCTTGTCCTGCCGCAGCGCCTCCTGCAGCGCCCGGTAGACCTTCTCGCGGTTCTCCGCCGAGTCCATGTCGATCAGGTCGATGATGATGAGGCCGCCGATGTTGCGGAAGCGGAGCTGGTAGACGACCTCGCGGACCGCCTCGAGGTTGGTCTTGAGAACGGTCTCCTCGAGGTCGCGCTTGCCGACGTAGCGGCCCGTGTTGACGTCGATGGCCGTGAGCGCCTCGCTCTGGTCGACGATCAGGTAGCCGCCCGACTTGAGCCACACCTTGCGGCCGAGGTTCGCGTCGATCTGCGACTCGATCGAGAAGTGATCGAAGATCGGCGCTGGGCCCGAATAGAGGTCGATCCGCGGCTTCGGGTCGGCCATGAACCGCGAGACGAAGTCCTGCATGCGGGCGTGGACCTCGGGCGAATCGATCACGATGCGTTTGGTCTCCGTGTTGGCGAAGTCGCGGATCACCCGCAGCGGGAGCGAGAGCTCCGAGTGGAGGATCGACGGAGCGCGGGCCGTCTCCTGGCGCTGCTGGATCTCCTCCCAGACCGACGCCAGGTAGCGGACGTCCGCCTCGAGGTCGGCCTCGCGTGCTCCCTCTCCCGCCGTGCGGATGATGAAGCCGAGGTCGCGCGGGCGGACCCTCTCGACGGTCTCGCGCAGTCGCCTGCGCTCTCGATCGGAGTCGATGCGCCGCGAGACGCCGACCCGGTTGCCCCAGGGCGTCAGCACCAGGTGCCGGCCCGCGATGGAGACGTGGGACGTGATGCGGGCGCCCTTGGTGCCGATGGGCTCCTTGGCGACCTGCACGACGATCTCCTGGCCTTCGCGCAGCAGGCGATCGATCTGGGGCGGCTGTCGGTTGCGTCCGCGGGGGCTGCGGCCTCGGCGGGGCTCCTCGTCGTCGTCCATGTCGACGTCGGCCGGGTCGACCCGCTCCAGGTAGTCGCCGGCGTAGAGGAAGGCCGCCTTCTCGAGGCCGATGTCGACGAAGGCGGCCTGCATGCCCGGAAGCACCCGGGTGACCCGCCCCTTGAGGACGCTGCCCACCATCGAGACACCATTCCGGCGCTCGATGTGCAGCTCGCTGAACTGTCCGCGCTCGAGGATGGCGACCCGAGTCTCCCCGGACTCGGCGTTGATCAGGATCTCGTTCTGCATGTCACCCGGCCCGCCGTGCTGGCAGTTTCGGGAGATCCGGGAGGGCAAACGACCATGTTGCCCGGGTGGCCCCGGGAACTCTGGACGGCGGCGGGGTGGTGTGGATCCGGACGGGAGCGCTCAGCGCCCTCCCGACGGACGGATGGCTCTCTCTAAAATCCCGAAATCAATGATGAAATTGTTGACTCGCACCAATGCGCGACCTACGGTGCCAAGCGTTGGAAGTCAGCCTCATCGGGCCCGGTGCAGCACCCCGCCGCCCGTCCGGCCCGAGCCGAGCCTCCGTGGGTCTCTTCGATGCGACCCAACCTGGCCCGCGGAAACGTTCTCCCGGAACATCATGGATTCGAACGGCAAGGTCAAGCACGATCCCCGGCGCCAGCTCCCGTCGGCGGATCGCTTGATCCTCGCCGTGAGGGGAAAAGCTCCCGATTTGGCAGTCTGGGCCGCGACGGCCGGGGCGCGGAGGGCCCTCGGGCAGGCCAGGGCCGCCGCCGAGGCTGGGAGGCCGGTCTCGATCGCGGGCCTGCCGGACGCGGCACTCGCCGAGGCCCGCCGTCTCGCGGCTGGTAGCCCGCGGCGTGTCGTGAACGCGACCGGCGTCGTCCTCCACACGAACCTCGGTCGCGCGCCGCTGGCTCTGGGCGCGGCGGCGGCCGCCGCCGCCGTGGGGAGCCGCTACTGCGATCTCGAGGTCGACCTCGGCGGCGGGCGGCGGGGAGACCGGATCGCCGCCGTCGCCGAGAAGCTCGTCCTGCTCTCTGGCGCCGAAGCCGCCCACGTCGTCAACAACTGCGCGGCGGCGCTGCTCCTGGCCCTCGACACCGTCGCTCGCGGCAAGGACGTGATCGTCTCCCGGGGAGAGCTGGTCGAGATCGGCGGCTCCTTCCGAATCCCGGAGATCATCGAGCGCGCAGGAGTCCGCCTGCGGGAGGTGGGCACCACCAACCGCACCCATCCTGCCGACTACGAGCGCGCGCTCGGACCCGCGACCGGCGCGATCCTGAAGGTGCACCGGAGCAACTTCGAGGTGCAGCGGCTTCACCGTCCGAGGTGGGTCTCGAGACCCTGGCCCGGATCGGAGCGTCGGTGGGAGTGCCGGTGATCGAGGACCTCGGCAGCGGCACACCTTCCCAGGCTTTGGCCGCGGGTCTGTCCCAGGAGACTGACGCGCCGTCCCGGCTCCGCCTCGGCGCCGACCTGGTGCTCTTCTCGGGGGACAAGCTGATGGGAGGGCCCCAGGCGGGAATCGCTCTCGGCCGCGAGCGCCTCGTTGCCGCCATGCGGACCAATCCGCTCGACCGGGCGCTACGCCTCGACAAGCTGACGCTGGCCGCCCTCGACTGGACGCTCTCGGCGCTTCTCGAAGGCCGCGAGCAGGAGATTCCCGCGCTGCACATGCTCGGCCTCTCGCCGGTCGAGCTGGAAGCAAGGGCGCGCGGTCTTGCGGCGGCGCTCGGAGGCGCGGATCCCGTTCGCGCGCGGGTCGAGGTGGTGCGGGAGCAGGCGCCGATCGGCGGAGGATCTCTTCCGGGTGTCTCTCTCGAAACCTGGGTCGTGCGGGTGCGCGACGCCTCGGGCCGCCTCGGCGCCGATGCCGTCGCCGCCGCCCTGCGAGCAGCGCCGGTCCCGGTTCTGGCGAGGGTTCGTGACGATGCGGTGGTCCTCGATGCTCGAACGCTCCTCCCGGGCGATGACGCTGCCGTCGTAGCGACCCTCCAGTCCGTCCTCGACGATTGCGTACGTTGATGGGGCCCTTCGCCTCCGGTAGCCTCCCCGCCGGTACGCCATGCTGAACTCGAGCGTTCTCGTCCTCAATCGCTCCTACCTGCCGATCCAGGTCACATCGGTGCGGCGGGCGTTCACGCTCGTCTACCAGGGCATCGCCCGGGCCATGAACGAGCGCTATCAGACCTTCGACTTCGAGAGCTGGGCGCAGCTGGCGGCCGCTCGCGACGGCGAGGTGATCGGCACTGCGCGCGGCCCGATCCCAGTGCCGAGGGTCATCGTGCTCACCGCCTTCGACCGGGTTCCCAAGCGCCATGTCCGGTTCAGCCGCATCAACATCTATGCCCGCGACAACTTCACGTGCCAGTATTGCGGTGTCCGTCACCCGCGATCGGAGCTCAACCTCGACCACGTGGTGCCGCGCTGCATGGGTGGGCGGAGCACCTGGGAGAACGTGGTCTGCAGCTGCCTCGACTGCAATCGGCGCAAGGGGAGCCGTACGCCCGAAAAGGCGGGGCTCGCGCTCCGGCGTCCCCCGGCACGGCCGCGTTGGACGCCGCTCATGAACCTCGTGCTCTCGAACGTCCGCTACAACGAGTGGCGCCCGTTCCTGAACGTCGTCGACGCCTCCTACTGGAACACGGAGCTGGTCGAGTAGGAGCGTCCGGGAGAAACCCACGGGTTTCGAGGCCGCGAGCAGGGTGAACGGAACCGGGGCACAACGTCGCGCGCGGCTGGTGGCCGTCGGCGGCGGCAAGGGCGGCGTAGGCAAGACCTTCGTCGCGAGCAACGTCGCGACCGCCCTGGCCCGCGAGGGCCACCGCGTAGTCGCCGTCGATGGTGACCTCGAGGGTGCGAACCTCCACACCGCCCTCGGCGTTGGCGCGCCGCGGACGAGCCTCGCCGACTACGTCGCCCAGCGAGAGGAGGACGTCGCGAAGCTCGTCGTCGAGACGCCCTTCGGAAACCTCGGCCTCATCGCGGCAACCCAGGCGCACCTCGGCGCAGCCCAGCCGGCCCACTTCCGTCGGGTGCGGCTGATCCAGCGACTGCGCGCGCTGCCGGTCGATTTCGTCGTCGTCGACCTCGGCGCCGGGATGCAGCATGCGACGCTCGACTACTTCCTGGCGGCGGACGATGGCATCCTCGTTCTCACCCCGGAGCCCACGTCGGTCGAGAACGCCTATGGCTTCCTGCGTGCTGCCTTCTACCGCCGCATGCACCTCACCCTCACGTCGGGTCTCGTCCGCAAGCTGATCGCCCAGGCCATGGATCAGCGGAACGAGCAGGGGATCCGAACACCGCTCGACCTGGTTCGCGAGGTCGAGGCGAGGGATCCTCGCGAGGCGCAGCGCTTCCTCCAGGCCCTCCGCGAGCTGCGCCCGCGGCTCGTCGTCAACGAGGTGAACTCGGCCGAGGAGATCAAGCTCGGCTTCGCAGTGAAGAGCGTCTGCATGAAGTACTTCGGCATGGCCGCCGACTATCTCGGCTACGTGAACCGAGACGTCACGGCCCGGCGCGCAGTCGTCGCGCGAAAGCCTCTGGTGATCGCACAGCCCGGCTGCGATGCTGCGGTCTACCTCGGCCGCATTGCGAGCAAGCTCGCGGCAGGCTCGGCCCCGGGGTCGCCGTGAAGCCCCTTTCCGACCTCGACCACTACGAGGTGCTCGAGATCTCGCCGGACGCGAGCCCGGACGAGGTCGAGAGGGCGTACCACGTCGCCCGCTCGGCCTACGCCGAGGGATCGCTGGCGACGTATTCGGTCTTCGGCGAGCGCGACACGGAGGCGCTTCGCCACCGCATCGAGCTCGCGTGGCGTACCCTCGGCGATCCGCAGGCGCGGCGCGCCTATGACCTCGATCGAAGCGGCGGAGAGCTGGCGGCCGCGGCTGCGCCCGACGAGGCCGATCCGCTCCTCGAAGCCGTCGCACGCAGGCTCGAATCCCAAGAGCGCCCCGCGATACCGCGCCCGCAGGCGGTTGCGCTCGCGGCGCCGGCCGCAGCGTTGATGCCGCTACGGGAGGCGGATCGCGAGGAGGTCGAGGGCGACTGCGACGGCGAGCGGCTTCGACGCGCTCGGATCAAGCAGGGGCTCGAGCTGGCCCAGGTGGCGGCCATCACCAAGATCAACCCGATGCACCTGCGGGCGATCGAGTGCGATGCGATCGATCAGCTTCCCGCGGCGGTCTACGTCCACGGCTTCGTGAAGGCCTATGCACGCTGCGTCGGGCTCGATCCGGCTGCTGCCGCGTCGAGCTACATGGCGCGTTTCGAGGTGTTGCAGCCGAAGCGGCGAGGGCGTCTGCTCGGCCGGCAGCCGCAAGCCTGAGGATTGTCGGCGTACCGAATCGGTGCCGACGCGGCTGGCCAGCGTGCCGACGTTGCGCTCGCCGCCGCGGCGGGTGTGCCGCGCGCCCAGGCGCGCCGCTGGATCGACGACGGACACGTCCGGCTCAACTCGGGCGCGTGCCGAGCGAGCCAGCGTGTCCGTGCTGGGGACCTTCTCGAGGCCGATCCCCCCGCGCCGGTGCCTGCCACTCCCGAGGCGGAGGACATTCCGCTCGTGGTCCTCTACGACGACGCGGACCTGATCGTACTCGACAAGCCCGCAGGCCTCGTCGTCCACCCGGCGCCGGGGCATCTACGGGGGACGCTGGTCAACGCGCTTCTGCACCGCTGCTCGGACCTGGCCGGGATCGGTGGAGAGCTGCGTCCTGGGATCGTCCACCGCCTCGACAAGGGAACCTCCGGAGTGATGGTGGTGGCCAAGCACGACGCCGCGCTCGCTGCGCTCGCCGCGCAGTTCGCCCGCCACAGTATCCTGCGCATCTACAACGCTCTCGTGCGCGGAGCCCCCTCTGCGGGAAGCGGGCGGATCGAGGGCTCCATCGGGCGACATCCGCGCGACCGCAAGCGCATGTCGCTGGTGACCCATCGCGGCCGCACCGCCGCCACCCGCTGGTCGGTCCTCCGGCGCTTCGAGGCGAGCGGCTGTGCGTGGCTCGAGGTTCGTCCCGAGACGGGACGAACGCACCAGATCCGCGTCCACCTGGCGTCGGCGGGGCTTCCCATCGTGGGCGATCCCGTCTACGGCCGCGCGAAGCTGGCGGGCGTCGCGCTCGAGAGGCCTGCTCTCCACGCGGCGACCCTCGGCTTCACCCACCCGCGAACGGAAGAGTCCTTGCGTTTCGATTCGCCGCTTCCGGAAGACCTCGCGGCGGCGCTCGCTACGCTCGAAGAGCGAGAGCGTCGCCCGTGAGCACGACGCCGCCCCTCGAACATCCCCTCCTCGCGGCGTGCGGCGTCGCCCACGGCTTCGGCGTTCGCGGATCCGTGGCGCCGCCGGGATGCGTGAGGCCGCTCCAGCGTCACGGCATCCGCGTGATGACCGCGCATCCGGGCTCCGGAGAAGCGGTCGAGGAGGCCGACGCCGTCGTTTCCGACGTCGCCGGCCTCGCGGTTGCGGTGGTGACGGCCGACTGCGTTCCGTTGCTGGTCGCCGACCGCGACGGATCGATCGTCGCGGCGATCCACGCCGGCTGGCGGGGCCTCGCAGGGGGAATCGTCGCCGAAGGCGTCGGCGCCGTCGTGCGTGCGGGGGCAGTTGCCGGTCGACTTTGCGCCGTGATAGGCCCCCACATCGGACCGTGCTGCTACGAGGTCGACGCCCCGGTGGTCGCCGCGCTCCGCGAGCGGTTCGCGGCCGGAGCGGACTTCGCGCTGCTGCCTGCGAGGCCCGGCCACTTCATGCTCGATCTCGGCGCGCTCGTCCGGCAGGACTGCGTGCGCGCCGGTCTTGAGCCCGGCGCCGTGGCGAGTCTGGAAGGCGTCTGTACGCGCTGCGACGCCGAGCGGTTCCACAGCTTTCGGCGCGACGGCGCGCGCGCGGGGCGACTGTTGCACTTCGTCGCCGCCCGGTCGGGGCCCGCTCGCGAGTCTTGACAATGCGCAGGCCCCGTCGTAGGGTCGCCTCCGGATCGCGGCATCTTTTCCGGGCCGACCCGGAAGCGGCTCGCAAGACACTCCTCCCATCCGGTGTCCGTCGCGGGACCGCATCGATCCAGTAACCCCAAAGTCATCAATTTTTCGGACGGACGTTCCGAACGAACCAGTACCGTAGATCCAGCCGCCGACCGTGGTCACGGTACGACCACGCCATCCTCCCGGTTCGCTGGGGCCCGCCCCCTCTCCAACGCTCTGCAGAACGATTCGCTTCGATCGGTCCGGGCTTTCATCCACCGACCACCCCACTGAGAACCCCCAAGGCGCCTCCAGACTTCCCACGACCAACGGTTCAGAGCACCGGAAACCCCGAGAACAGAAGAAGAAGAGAAAGAAGAAAAGAGATGGAAGATGCAGCGAAGCGGTGAAGGCAATCTGGGTCCGGGGGGGCCGCGTGGTCCCCGGCGAGGAAAGGGCCGTCGCCCGCGCAGCGGGAACGGGAATGGGAACATGATGAGAGACCATCGCGGGCTCCCCGGCGTGCGTGACTACCAGACCCTCGACGACTTTCCGGAGGACGACTTCACCATCGACGACGGCGCAGAGGAAGCGCCGGGCGAGCGGATGAACGTCACGGACCTGAAGCTGAAGTCGATGCCCGAACTGGCGACGCTGGCCGAGGAGCTGAGCGTCGAGAACGCGGCGGGGCTCCGGAAGCAGGACCTCATCTTCGCGATCCTCAAGGCGCAGACCGAGAAGCAGGGCAAGATCTACGCCGAGGGCGTTCTCGAGACGCTTCCCGATGGGTTCGGCTTCCTGCGCGCGCCGGATCAGAACTATCTGGCCGGCCCAGACGACGTCTACGTTTCGCCCTCGCAGATCCGCCGCTTCGGCCTGCGAACCGGCGATACGGTGTCAGGCCAGATCCGCCCGCCGAAGGAAGGCGAGCGCTACTTCGCGCTGCTCAAGGTCGAGTCGATCAACTTCGAGCCGCCCGAGGCGGCGCGCCACAAGATCCTGTTCGACAACCTGACGCCCCTCTACCCGCACGAGAAGTTCAATCTCGAGGCCACGCCCGGCGGCTTCACGACACGGATCATCGACCTCATCGCGCCCATCGGAAAGGGCCAGCGAGCGCTCATCACGTCGCCGCCCAAGGCTGGCAAGACGCTGATGCTGAAGGACATTGCCAACGCCATCGCGGAGAACCACCCCGAGGCGTACCTGATCGTCCTCCTCATCGACGAGCGGCCCGAGGAGGTCACCGACATGCAGCGCAACGTGAAGGCCGAGGTGATCTCCTCGACCTTCGACGAGCCGGCGACCCGCCACGTCCAGGTGGCCGACATGGTGATCGAGAAGGCCAAGCGCCTGGTCGAGCACAAGCGCGACGTTGTGATCCTGCTCGACTCGATCACCCGCCTGGCGCGGGCCCACAACACCGTGGTGCCGCACTCGGGCAAGATCCTCTCGGGCGGCGTCGACTCGAACGCGCTCCACAAGCCCAAGCGCTTCTTCGGGGCGGCCCGGAACGTCGAGGAGGGCGGGAGCCTCACCATCGTCGGCACGGCGCTGATCGACACCGGGTCGCGGATGGACGAGGTGATCTTCGAGGAGTTCAAGGGCACCGGAAACAGCGAGATCGTCCTCGACCGCAAGCTCTCCGAGCGCCGGACCTACCCGGCGATGGACATCACGCGGTCGGCCACCCGCCGCGAGGAACTGCTCCTGCCCGAGGCGACGCTCAACCGGATGTACATCCTCCGCAAGGTCCTCTCTCCGCTCTCGCCGGTCGACTCCATGGAGTTCCTCCTCGAGAAGATCAAGGCCACGGACTCGAACGAGGAGTTCCTGGCGTCGATGAATTCATAAGCCTTTCCGCCTATCCTCCAAGCGGCCATGTCCGACCTGAGCGACCGCTTGAACGAGATCGAGATGCGGGCAAAGGCGCTCGAGGAGCGCCTTTCCGACCCGAGCCTCGCGTCGCAGCCGGGCGAGTACGCAAAGGTCGGCAAGCAGCTCGGCGCGCTCCGGCCACTGCTCGAGGCCGGTCGCCGCTGGCGGCAGACGGTCTCCGAGCTCGACGACGCGCGCACCATGCTCCACGAGGCGGACGCCGAGCTGCGAGAGCTGGCGGCTGCCGAGGTCGAACGGCTCTCGACGGAACGCGAGCTCCTCGAAGGCCAGATCAAGGAGCTGCTGATCCCGAAGGACCCGAACGACGACAAGGACGTGATCCTCGAGATCCGGGCCGGGACCGGCGGCGACGAGGCTGCCCTGTTCGCTGCGGACCTGTTCCGCATGTACTCGCGCTACGCCGAGACCATGCGCTGGAAGGTCGAGCCGCTGTCGATCTCCGAAGGCGCCGCCGGCGGCTTCAAGGAAGTGATCGCCAGCATCGGCGGAGACCGGGTCTGGAGCCGGATGAAGTACGAGCGCGGCGTCCACCGCGTGCAGCGGGTGCCTGCGACCGAGTCGGCCGGACGGATCCACACGTCGACCGCGACGGTCGCGGTGCTTCCCGAGGCCGAGGAGGTCGAGATCCAGATCGACCCGAAGGACCTCCGCATCGACGTCTTCCGCTCGTCGGGCCCCGGCGGCCAGTCGGTGAACACCACGGATTCCGCCGTCCGCGTCACCCACATTCCGACCGGTGAGGTCGTCCAGTGCCAGGACGAGAAGAGCCAGCACAAGAACAAGGCGCGTGCGCTCAAGATCCTTCGCGCCCGGCTGCTCGAGGCGGAGCAGGAGCGGCAGGCCGCTGTCCGCGCCAGCGAGAAGAAGAGCCAGGTGGGGACCGGCGACCGCAGCGAGAAGATCCGTACCTACAACTTTCCGCAGTCGCGCATCACGGATCACCGCGTCGGCGTCACCATCCACCGCCTCGCCGAGGTCCTCGAAGGCGACCTCGGGGCCCTCCTCGATGCGGTCCAGACGGAGTTCCAGAAGCAGGCCGAGCGCGAGGCGCTCGCCTCGTGAGCACGGCCGAGACCTGGACCGTTCTCGACCTGCTGCGCTGGACGACCGCCCACTTCGGTAAGCAGGGCATCGAGACCGCGCGCCTCGACGCCGAGTGCCTGCTGGCCCACGCCCTCGACACCCAGCGCCTGCGTTTGTACCTCGAGTTCGACAAGCCGGTCGAGGAGGCCGAGCGCGCACGCTTCCGCGAGCTGGTGAAGCGGCGCGGGAGCGATCGCGTCCCAGTGGCGCACCTGACGGGGCGCAAGGAGTTCTGGTCGCTCCCGCTCTGCGTGACTCCCGAGGTCCTGACGCCGAGGCCCGACACCGAGACCCTGGTGCAGGCGGCCCTCGAGTGCCTTCCCGAACGCGAGGCGCCGGGGTGCCTCCTCGAGGTGGGGACCGGCTCGGGGGCGGTCGCCCTGGCGCTGCTCTCCGAGCGGCCGAAGCTGCGTGTGGTGGCCACGGACGTGTCGCCGGCGGCGCTCGCCGTGGCGGGCAGCAACGCCGAGCGGCTCGGTCTGGCCGACCGGCTCGACCTGCGGAGCGGGTCGCTCTACGAGCCGGTGGCCGGCGAGCGGTTCGGCCTGGTGGTCTCGAACCCCCCCTACCTGGCCGAGGCCGAGGCGGCGGGACTCGCTCCCGAGCTCGCCTTCGAGCCGAGACAGGCCCTGTTCGCGGGGCCCGAGGGCACCGAGGTGCTCCGGGAGCTGGTGGTCGGATCCCCAGCCCACCTGGAGCCCGGCGGCTACCTCCTCGTGGAACTGGCTCCCACACAGGCCCCGGCCGTGGCAGGATGGATGCGGGCGGCTGGCTACGAGGACGTCCGGGTCCACGACGACCTCGCCCGCCGGCCGCGTGTGGTGTCGGGCCGTCTCGCGCAGATCGGGGGGAATGCGTAGATGGATCGGATCGTCGTCTCTGGCGGCGCACGCCTCGAGGGAGAGGTCCAGGTGTCGGGTTCCAAGAACTCGACGCTGGCGCTCATGGCCGCAGCGCTGCTGTGCGAGGGGGAGGTGGTGCTGCGAAACGTTCCGCATCTGCGGGACGTCGACGCGATGCTCCAGATCCTCTCGGCGCTCGGCGCCCGCGCCGCTTGGGACGCTGCCGACCCCACGGTGCTGCGGATCTGCGGCGACACGGTCGACCGCCCCGAGGCGCCGTACGACCTGGTCCGGCGCATGCGCGCGTCGTTCATGGTCCTCGGGCCGCTGGTGGCTCGGTTCGGACGCGGCCGCGTATCGGAGCCGGGCGGCTGCGCCATCGGCGTCCGGCCGGTCGACCAGCACCTCAAGGGCCTCGAGGCGCTCGGCGCCAAGGTCGAACTCACCCACGGCTACGTCGAAGCGTCGAGCGAGCGTTTGCGCGGCGCGCGGGTGGCCTTCGACGTGTGCACCGTGAACGGGACGCAGAACGTGCTCATGGCGGCGTGCCTCGCCGACGGCCAGACCGTGCTCGAGAACGCAGCGCGGGAGCCCGAGGTGATCGAGCTGGCAGAGGTGCTCACGAAGATGGGCGCGCACATCGAAGGCGCCGGGACGGCGCGGATCACCGTGCAGGGGGTTTCTCGCCTGAGTGGCACCGACCACACCGTTTCGGGCGACCGGATCGAGGCCGGAACGCTGCTCGCCGCTGGAATCGCCACGCGCGGAGACGTTCGCCTTCGCGGGGTCGAAGTCGGCGTGATGGATGCGACCCTCGAGAAGCTTCGTGAGGCGGGCGCCGAGATCGAGACCGGCGAGTGCACCGTCCGCGCGCGTGCTTTCGATGCACTGAGGGGTGTCGACGTCATCACGGCGCCCTACCCGGGCTTTGCGACCGACATGCAGGCGCAGCTCATGGCGGTGCTCGCGGTCGCCAGCGGATCGAGCATCGTGACCGAGACCGTCTTCGAGAACCGTTTCATGCACGTTCCGGAGCTGCTCCGTCTCGGCGCCGACATCAGCGTTGCGGGCCGGACGGCGCACGTCCGCGGGGTTCCGCGCCTCATGGGCGCTCCCGTGATGGCGACCGACCTGCGCGCCTCGGCGGGCCTGCTCGTCGCAGGGCTCGCTGCCGAGGGAGAGACCGAAGTGAGTCGCGTCTACCACATCGACCGGGGATACGAGCGCATCGAGGAGAAGCTGAGGAGCCTCGGAGCGCACGTGCGCCGCGTCCGCGAGATGGATGAGGAGGCCTAGGGCGATGGCTGCTGCACGAACTGCCGGGAAGTCTCCCCTGCGGGTGCTCGCGACGGGCGAGCCGGGCTTCGAGGCTGCCTTCGAGAAGCTGACGCGCCGCCGCATCGAGGTCGACGATGCGGTGGAGAAGACGGTGAAGAAGATCCTCGAGCGGGTACGCGACGGGGGCGACCGGGAGCTCCTCGCCTTCGTCCACAAGCTCGACAGCGCGAAGGTCGGCGCCCTCGAGGTGACGCGCGACGAGTGGGACGCCGGCGTCGAGAAGGTCGACCCGGCCGACCGGGCCGCCCTCGGCAAGGCGGCGATGCGGGTGCGCGAGTTCCACCGCCGGAGGATCCCGTCGAGCTGGGAGATGCGCGAGGAAGGCGGCGCCCTCATGGGGCAGCGTGTCCGCGCGCTCTCCCGGGTCGGTCTCTACGCGCCGGGAGGCAAGGCGACGTATCCCTCCACGGTGATCATGAACGCGATTCCCGCGTCGGTCGTCGAGGTGCCGGAGATCCTTCTCGCGACGCCGGCAGGACCCGATGGCAACGTGAAGCCCGAGGTGCTGATGGCGGCGCGGGTGGCGGGTGTCCACCGCGTCTTCAAGATGGGCGGCGCCCATGCCATCGCCGCGTTCGCGTTCGGCACGAAGACCGTCCCGCGGGTCGACAAGGTGGTGGGCCCCGGAAACGTCTACGTGGCAACGGCAAAGCGCCTCGTGTTCGGGGAGGTCGGGATCGATAGCGAGGCCGGTCCGAGCGAGGTGCTGATCGTCGCAGATCGGACGGCGACGCCGGCGTGGGTCGCTGCCGACCTGCTCTCCCAGGCCGAGCACGACGAGCTCGCCTGCGCGGTGCTCGTGACCCACGCGAAGGCCCTCGTGCCACGCGTCCAGGAGGCCATCGCGAAGCAGCTGCGAGCAATGGCGCGCGCCAAGATCGCCGAGGCGGCTCTTGCCCGATCCGGCGCCATCGTCGTCACGAAGGACCTCGACGAGGCGATGACGCTCGCGAACCGTTACGCCCCCGAGCACCTGATGCTCGCCCTCGACGATCCCGAGGCGGCGCTCAAGCGAGCCACCCATGCGGGTGCCGTCTTCGTCGGGCACTATACTCCCGTGGCGCTCGGCGACTACCTCGCGGGGCCCAATCACGTGCTTCCTACGGGGGGAACGGCCCGGTTCTTCTCGCCGCTGGGAGTCGAGGACTTCCTCAAGCGGACGAACATCGTGCGCTTCGAGCCGCCGAAGCTCCGTGAGCTCGGTGCAGACGTGATCCGCCTCGCGGCCCTCGAGGGGTTCACGGGGCATGGGGAATCGGTGGAGCTGAGGTTGCAGAAGATCCGGCGCGCACGGCGCGAGCGCGAAGCCGCCCGTGAGGCGGCCGTGGAGGATTGACCATGCGTGAACGACGAAGCGTCGTCGAGCGCAAGACGAAGGAGACCGAGATCCGCCTCGAGCTCGACCTCGACGGACGCGGTGTCTACCGCATCTCGACCGGAATCCCCTTCTTCGATCACATGCTCGAATCGTTCGCGAAGCACGGCCTCTTCGACCTCCAGCTGACGGCGAAGGGCGATCTCGCCGTCGATGCACACCACACCGTCGAAGACGTCGGGATCAGCCTCGGTCAGGCGCTGCGAACCGCCCTCGGGTCGGCCGAGGGAATCCGGCGCTACGGGAGCTGCTCGCTGCCGATGGCGGAGTCGAAGGTCGACGTGTCGGTCGATGTGTCGAATCGGGCGTATCTCGTCTATGCGGTCGATCTCGCGAGCGACCGGATCGGCAACTTCGACGTCGCGCTGGTCGAGGACTTCCTCTACGCCTTCTCGCAGAATGCAGGAGTCGATCTCCACGTCGAGCTCCGCTACGGCAAGAGCCCGCACCACGTGGTCGAGGCGATCTTCAAGGGCCTCGCGCGGGCGCTGCGGGAGGCGCTCGAGGTCGATCCTCGCGTGCAGGGCCTCCCGACGGTGAAGGGAGCGCTCTGACCGCACCGCCCACCATCGCGGTCGTCGACTACGGCTCGGGAAACCTGAGGAGCGTCGCGAAGGCGCTGGCGCGCTCCGGTCTCCGGCCGGAGGTGACGGGGGATCCGGCCCAGGTTCGGCGGGCCGACGGCGTCGTGCTGCCGGGAGTCGGCGCCTTCGCCGACTGCGTCGAAAACCTGCGGGCCAAAGGCCTCGACGATGCCGTTCGGGCGTCGATCGACTCGGGCCGGCCCTACCTCGGCCTGTGCCTCGGGCTCCAGCTGCTGTTCGAGGAGAGCGACGAGCACGGGCCGGCGCAAGGCCTCGGGCTCCTCCAGGGCCGCGTCGAGCGCTTTCCCGAGAACGGCCCGGATGGGCTGCGCCTCCGGATCCCGCACATCGGCTGGAACGACGTGCGGTTTTCCGGGATCCATCCCATGCTGGCCGGGCTGCCTGCCGAGGATCAGTACTACTTCGTACACTCCTACCGCGCGGTTCCACGGGACGGCAAGCTCGTGGTGGGCGTGACTGACTACGGCGGCGCCTTCGCAGCGGCCGTCGCAACGGAGAGGATGTTCGCCGTGCAATTCCATCCCGAGAAGAGCCAGGCCGCTGGAAAGCGGCTGCTCGATGCCTACGCAGCATGGGTGATCTCATGCCGCGGCTGATCCCGACGCTCGTGTTGGCGCTCGTGCTCGGTGGCTGCGCACAGGTGGTGAAGACGCAGACCTTTCCGGGGCTCGAGAAGGCCCAGTCGGGGGTCTCGGCCGTGGCCGTCGCGCCGTTCGACGCCCGCGGCCGCACCGGAGCCGTCGTGTCCGAAGGCGCCGAGGCCGAGGGAGCGCCGGTCGTGGCGCGACAGGTGGCCGAGGCCCTCTCGGCCCGCGGCGTCAACGTCGTTCCGCCCGAGGACGTTGCGCGTGCGCTGCAGAACGCAGGCGTCCCGGCCGATGCCAAGCCGGACCAGATTGCCGCCGTCACCCAGCAGAAGTTCGGCGCCAACCTGCTGCTCACGGGACAGGTGTCGCGCTACCGGGACCGCCGCGGCGAAGACCTCGGGGCCTCGTCACCGGCGAGTGTCGGATTCACCGTGACGCTCTACGACGCACCGGCTGCGACCCGGCTCTGGAGCGCCGGCTTCGACGAGACCCAGGCGCCGCTCACCACGAACCTGTTCAACATGGGTCGCTATCCGGGCGGCGGAACGCGCTGGCTCTCCGCGGAGGAGCTCTCGCGATGGGGCGCCGATGGAGTGGCGGCTGCGTTCCCCGTCTCTTCGCAGTAGCTCGGCCCGGCCGCAGGATGCCGTGCCCCCGTTCGAGCTGATCCCCGCGATCGACCTGCTGGACGGGCGCTGCGTACGCCTTCGGCAGGGTCGCTACGACGAGGCCACCGTCTACGGCGACGACCCGGCGGCGGTTGCGGCGCGCTTCTGCGTCCATCCGCTCCGCCGCCTCCACGTCGTCGACCTCGACGGCGCCAAGGCCGGTCGCCCCGTGAACCGGACGGCGATCGCGGCCATCGTCGCCGCGGCAACGGGCGTTCCGGTCCAGCTCGGCGGTGGGCTGCGCAGCGCAGGCGCCGTCGAGGAGAGCCTCGCCCTCGGCATCGATCGGGTGATCCTCGGCACCGCGGCGCTTCGCGACCCCGACCTGGTTCGCGGCTGCGCGAAGCGGTTCCCGGGCCGCGTCGCCGTCGGAATCGACGCGCGCGATGGCCGCGTTGCGGCAGAAGGCTGGACCGAGGCCAGCGACGTCGAGGTCTGTGAGCTCGCGCGGCGCTTCGAGGATGCGGGTGTCGTGGCGATCATCCACACCGACATCGCCCGCGACGGAATGCTCGCGGGGCCGAACCTCGACGCGAGCGCTGCGCTGGCCTCCGAGATCGCGATCCCGGTGATCGTCTCGGGGGGCGTCAGCACCCTCGACGACGTTCGCCGTGCGGCGCCACGCGTGTCGGGCGCCATCGTCGGCCGGGCGCTCTACACCGGCGACCTCGACCTCGCCGCGGCGCTGGAGGTCGCGTCTTGCTCCTGAAGCGCATCATCCCCTGCCTCGACGTCGATCGCGGCCGGGTCGTGAAGGGCGTGCAGTACGTCGATCACGTCGACGCCGGCGATCCGGTCGAAGTGGCGGCGATGTACGACGCGCAGGAAGCCGACGAGATCACGTTCCTCGACATCACCGCGAGCCACGAGGGGAGGCGTACCCTCTTCGACGTCGTCTCGCGGACGGCCGAGCGCGTCTTCATGCCGCTCACCGTGGGCGGAGGAGTCCGAACCCTCGGCGACGTACGCGATCTGCTGAACGCCGGCGCGGACAAGGTGTCGATCATGACCGCTGCCGTGGAGAACCCGGACCTCGTGTCCGAGGCCGCCGTCAAGATCGGGAGCGCGAACCTGGTGGTGGCCATCGACGCCCGCGCGAGCGAGCCCGGAAAGCGCTGGGAGGTGTGTACCCACGGCGGGCGGCGGCCCACCGGGATCGACGCCGTCGAGTGGGCGCGCGACATGGCGGGCCGCGGGGCCGGCGAGATCCTGCTCACGAGCATGGACCGCGACGGAACCCGATCGGGCTACGACCTGGCCTTTGTTCGCGCCGTTGCCGATGCGGTTGCGATTCCGGTGATTGCTTCGGGGGGAGGCGGGTGCGCCGAGGACCTCGCGGCCGCCCTCAGCGACGGCCCCGAGGGGGGGCACGCCCAGGCCGCCCTCGCGGCGTCG
The DNA here is from genome assembly GCA_963710635.1 of uncultured delta proteobacterium. Classification (GTDB taxonomy): domain Bacteria; phylum Myxococcota_A; class UBA9160; order UBA9160; family UBA9160; genus MYXO. Next base: position 455,291 of record CAVQAY010000001.1, on the reverse strand, counting down.
ATCTTCCACTTCAAGCACACCACGGTGGGCGAGGTGAAGCGCCGCCTGATCGAGCTCGGGATCCCCGTGCGGCGGCCGCCGGTTGAAGCCGGGGGTTGCGTGCGCTAGCGTGCATCCCCTCGGTTTCCAGGGGTGCAACTTTCCGTTTTTGCGAGGGATTTCGGGGCGGGGCCGGTGCGGAAACCGTGTCACCGCCCTGCCACCTGTCCGACTTTGGAACCACTCTCTCTCCGGGGGGGCACACAGGGCCCTCCGATGCCGTCGTAGGAGAACGCCGCACGCATGCCGCTCATCAAGGTGAAAGACAACGAGTCCTTCGAGATGGCGATGAAGCGCTTCAAGAAGCAGTGCGAGAAGGCGGGGATCCTGACCGAGCTGCGGCGTCGCGAGTTCTACGACAAGCCGAGCGTGCGGCGCAAGAAGAAGGCCGCAGCGGCACGCAAGCGGGCGCTCAAGAAGCTGAAGCGAATGGCGCGCTGAGCCGGGGGGAGCTGCGTTGGCCCGGATCCCTGAGCCGACCATCCACGAGATCAGGGAACGGATCGACATCGTCGATCTGATCGGGCGCTACCTCAGCCTCCGGCCGTCGGGCCGCAACTTCGTCGGCCTGTGCCCCTTCCACAACGAGAAGACGCCGAGCTTCAACGTCAGCCGCGAGCGCCAGATCTGGCACTGCTTCGGCTGCGGAGAAGGCGGTCACGTGTTCTCGTTCCTCGTGCGGCACGAGAACCTGACGTTCCCCGAGGCCGTCCGGCAGCTCGCCCACGAGTGCGGGATCGAGATCCCCGAGGAGAGCAAGGAGCGAAGCGGCATCGACGCCCTGCTGCTCGCCAACGAGATCGCGCAGGACGTCTACCGCAAGGCGCTCGCGTCGGCCGAAGGAGAGACGGCGCGGGAGTATCTGCGCCGCCGCGGCCTCGACGCGGGGGTCATCGAGCGGTTCGGCGTCGGCCTCGCGCCCGATCGCTGGGACGCCGTTGCGAGCGCGCTGCGCGCTCGCCGGGTGCCTGCCGAGGTGGGCGAGCGAGCCGGGCTGCTCGCGCCGCGCAAGGACGGCGGCTCGTACGACCGGCTGCGCGGTCGCGTGACGTTTCCGATCCAGGACGTGCGCGGGCGCTTCATCGGGTTCGGTGGCCGCGCGCTCGGTCCCGGCCAGGAGCCCAAGTACCTGAACACCCCGGAGACGCCGCTCTTCCGGAAGCGCGAGGCGCTGTTCGGCTTCCCGATGGCCCTCGAGCCCATGCGGCGTACGGGACGTGCCGTGGTGGTCGAGGGTTACTTCGATCTCGTTGCGCTGCACCGGGCGAGCATCGGTGAGGCCGTCGCCACCTGCGGCACCGCGCTCACACCCGAGCACGCGAAGAACCTGCGCCGCCGTGCACGCGAGGTCGTCCTCCTCTTCGACGGAGACTCGGCAGGACAGAAGGCCGTGACGCGTGCCCTCGAGGTGTTGTTACCCGAAGGGCTCCGGGTTCGCGCCGCCACGCTTCCCGCGGGCGACGATCCCGACACCTATCTCGAGCGCGAAGGCGCAGCGGCGCTCGCAGCGCTGGTGGACGGCGCCGCGCCGGCGATCGAGACGGTGATCCTGCGCGCAGCGGCAGCCGGTGTCTCGACCGCATGGGAGAAGGCCGACGCCATCGGCGCCGTGGCTCCCCTGCTGGTGCTGCTGACCGATGCCGTCGAGCGGGCCGAGTGGGTCCGGCGGCTTGCTCTCTCGACGCACACCGATCCGGTCGCCGTCGAGCGGGCGGTGCGCCTCGCGCGCGACGGCAAGAGCATCGCGGCGACGCCCGAAGACCTTCCCTCGTCGGCGCCGCTCCAGCGGGCCCCCGAAGACCGCCACGCGCGCGTCGTGGCGCGCGCCCTGCTGCGGCATCCGACCCTCGCCGAGCACGTGGAAGAGAGCGATCTCATGTCGCTGCTTCCCGAAGGCCCGTGGCGCGACGTGGTCGTGCGGCTCTTCGAGGCTGCGCGAAGCGGGTCGGCGCCGGACCCGGCCGGATTGGCTGCCGCCCTCAGCCGCGAAGCGGCCGCCGCACTGTTCGCGGTGGCGATCGACGACTCGCCCGAGCGGAGCGCCGAGGAGGAGCTGCGGGTGCTCGAGCAGACGCTCGCGCGCCTCGGCAAGCGCCGCCTCGCCGACGGCAGGCGCGAGACGACGCTCCGCTTCACCCAGACTTCCGAAGTCGACACCCATGCGCTGCTGGCCGCGAAGCAGCGCGAGCTGGACGCGAAGCGTTCGGCGTCGTCGGCTTCGTTCGCGTCGTTGGTGTCGTCTGGTTCCGTTGGGCTTCCCCCGGATGGGAGGCGGTGAAGCCGCAGTCGCCTGGAGCAGAAGGAGTCCCCATGCCCCCCCACGCGCCCAAGACCCCCCGGCCTAGCCAGCCGCAGCTTCCCATGGGGCAGGAAGCGATGGCCGCCATGCCCTCCGGTGCTCCTGCGCCGGGCGAGGCCGCCCTCGTCGGCTCGTCGGCTCCGGAGGCGCTGCTCGCCCTCGAAGGCGTGAGGAAGCTCCTCGACGGCGGGCGGCGTAGGGGCTTCGTCACCCTCGCCGAGCTGAACGCGAACCTTCCGGCGGCCACTCTCTCGCCCGACCGCCTCGACCACGTGATCACGCTGCTCGGCGAGTACGACATCCTGGTGGTCGACAGCGAGCGCATTGGGCGAGCTCGCATTGCGGCGAGCTCGCGGGCTGCGGTCGAGGAGGATGCCGGGCACTCGAACGATCCCGTCCGCGTCTACCTGCGCGAGATGGGTCAGGTCTCGCTTCTCACCCGCGAGGGTGAGGTCGAGATCGCCCGGCGGATCGAGGCCGGCGAAGAGGACCAGGAGCTGGCCGTACTCGGCAACGCGTTCGGCCTCCAGGCCGTGCTTCGCCTTGGCGACCAGCTTCGCAAGAGCAAGGTCGAGCTCCGGCACCTCGTCGATGGCGTCGACGACGAGGGCCCGACGGCGGTGAGCCCGGAGGACGCCCGCAAGGCGATCCTCCAGGCCATGACGCGCGTCCGGCGCATGGAGACCGAGATCGAGAAGCGCCTCGTGGCCCTCTCGAGCCCGAAGACCGCCGAGGAGCAGCGCGGGCAGCTCCTCGGCGAGATCCGCGAGCGCTACCGGGCTGCGGTACGCGCCCTCCGGCAGGCACGGTTCTCGAAGGCTCGCATCCAGGAGATCACCGCGAGCCTGTGCTCGATCGGCGCTCGGCTCGGCCGGATCGCCGCCGAAACGCGCCAGCTGGTGGCTCCCTTCGGCGTCGGAGTCGACGACTTCCGGGTACTGGCGGACTGTGCCGGGCGCAGTCACAGCCGCCGTGGCCGGGACTGGCTGGCGCGTCTCGGCGACAGCGCGGACTGCCTCGGTGAGGTGTGCGCGCAGATCGCCGCCAGCGACGAGGCGGCACGCAAGCTCACCACCGACGCGCGAATGAGCGCCGAGGAGATCCGGAGCGCTCTCGACCGCCACGACGAGGCGAGCGAGCGGACCCACCGCGCGAAGTGCGAGCTGATCGAGGCGAACCTTCGCCTCGTGGTGTCGATCGCCAAGAAGTACACGAACCGCGGCCTCTTGTTCCTCGACCTCATCCAGGAAGGCAACATCGGCCTCATGAAGGCCGTCGACAAGTTCGAGTACCAGCGCGGCTACAAGTTCTCGACCTACGCCACCTGGTGGATCCGCCAGGCCATCACCCGCGCCATCGCCGACCAGGCGCGGACGATCCGGATCCCCGTCCACATGATCGAGACGATGAACAAGCTCCACCGCGCCAGCCGCCACCTCGTGCAGGTGTTCGGCCGCGAGCCTACTCCCGAGGAGCTCAGCGAGAAGATGGAGCTGCCGCTCGACAAGGTGCGGATGGTCCTCAAGATCGCCAAGGAGCCGATCTCGCTCGAGACGCCCGTCGGCGAGGAGGAGGACAGCCACCTGGTCGACTTCATCGAGGACAAGCGGACTGCGAATCCGCAGGATGCGATCATCAACGAGAACCTGGCGGACCAGACCCGCCGCGTCCTGGCGACGCTCCTGCCCCGCGAGGAGAAGGTGCTGAAGATGCGCTTCGGCATCGGCGAGCGCGCGAACCACACCCTCGAAGAGGTCGGCCAGGATTTCGAGGTGACGCGCGAGCGGATCCGGCAGATCGAGGCCAAGGCGCTTCGCAAGCTGCGTCATCCGAGCCGGAGCCGGATGCTGAAGGGCTTCGTCGAGAAGTAGGCCGCGAGCGCCGGCTCACGCCATCGTGAGGCCGCCGCTCACCGAGAGCGTTTGCCCGGTGATGAAGTTCGCCTGGTCCGATGCGAGGAACGCCACCGCCGGCGCCACCTCGGCCGGAAGCCCGAGCCGCCCCATCGGGATCGCCCGCGCGAGGCTGTCGACGATCTTGCGGCCCCGCTCGTCGGCCGAGGCCATCGACTCGATGAGCGGGGTCTGCGTCGGCCCGGGACACACGGTATTGCAGGTCACTCCCGACCGTGCGACCTCGCGCGCCACCCCCTTGCAAAAGGCGATGACGCCTCCCTTGGCTGCGGCGTAGACCACCTCGAGCGACGAGCCGACGCGGCCCGCGTCGCTCGCGATCTGGATCACGCGGCCGAAGCGCCGCTCGACCATTCCGCCGAGGACGGCGTGGGTCACCCGGATCGGCCCCGCGAGGTTCACCTCGAGGATCTTCGCGCGAAACGCCTCGTCGGTCTCGAGGAACAGCCGCAGCTCGTCCCATCCCGCGCAGTTGACGAGGATCTCGATCGGGCCAAGGCGCTGCTGCGCCACCGCGACGGCGCGGAGCACCGACGCCGGGCTCGTGACGTCGAGCTCGACGCCGATGCCACCCGGGCTGCCGAGACCGCCGGCGACGCGCTCGCACGCACGAAGGTCGAGGTCGGCCACGGCGACGCGTGCGCCCTGTGCCGAGAGCGCCTCGACGATGGCCTTCCCGATTCCTCCTGCGCCGCCGGTCACGAGTGCGACCCGCGCCGGGGCGACCTCCGTCTCGATCGAAGTAGCGGCGCTCATCGGAACCTCCGGAAGTCTGGCGTTCGTTTCTCGTTGAAGGCCTCGACGCCTTCGCGGGCCTCATCGCTGCGGACGAATAAATCGAGATGGTCGAAGGCGAGGGTGCCGATCCCGGCGATGCTCTCGCTGTCGGCATTGAACGAGTGCTTGAGGACGCGGAGCGCCGTCGGGCTCTTGTCGAGCATCTCGTCGGCGAAGCGCCGCACGGCAGTTCGCAGCTCGGCCAGCGGGACGATCTCGTTGACGAGGCCCCAGCGCTCCATGGTGGCGGCGTCGTAGAGCCGGCAGCAGTACCAGATCTCGCGGGCGCGCTTCTCGCCGACGATGCGCGCGAGGTACGCGCTCCCGAATCCCGCGTCGAACGACCCGACCCGGGGCCCCACCTGGCCGAACCGCGCGTGGTCGGCTGCGACCGTGATGTCGCACACCACGTGGAGGACGTGACCGCCGCCGACGGCGACGCCGTTCACCGCGGCGATCACCGGCTTCGGGATGTCGCGGATCACCCGGTGGAGCGTCTCCACTTCGAAGAGCCCCGATTCCGACGGCCCGTAGTCTCCCGTCTCGCGGCGCTGCTTCTGGTCTCCGCCCGAGCAGAAGGCCTTGTCGCCCGCACCGGTGAGGGCGACGACGCCGACCTTCGGGTCGGCCCAGGCGCTCTTCAGCGAGAAGATCAGCTCGTCGACCGTCCGCGCGCGAAACGCGTTGTAGCGTTCGGGGCGGTTGATCGTGATCCAGGCGAGGCCGGCCTCGACCTCGTAGAGCACGTCGGTCATCTCTTCGCGTTTCATCGCCGTCTCTCCTCTCGCATCGCTCCGGGCGGGCGGGGGAGGAGGGTACCGCCGGCGGCGGCGGCGCGGGCCTCCGCTCGCGAGAATGAGGGCGCCGGTTACTCGGCCGCTGGTGGCGTGTGGTCCTGGATCCAGCTCTCGAGGTCGCCGCCGAAGCCGACGGCCGTCTGCCGCTCGCGGACCCGCGCGAGGAGCCCGGCGAGCACCTGCGCTGCCGGCGCAGGAAGGGGCCGCAGCGTCGCGGCGACGCCATCGGCGGCTGCGCGCGCGGCGGCGCCGAGGCCCTCGGCGAGCCGAGCGTCGGCCTCGGCGCTCCGGGGCGAGAGGCCGAGCCAGTGCTCGGCCATCTCCTCCGACACGTGGGCGGCGTGTTTTCGCGACGCGACGATGTTGCCCTTGCCCGTCACCACGTTGCCCGCGCCGAACAAGGTCGGAAACGCGCTCATCCGGCCGAGGTCCCAGTCGTCGAAGGCGAGGAGCTCTCCCTTCATCGGGAGGCCCGGGATCGGCTCCGGGATGCTCCCGATCGAGCTCACGACGGCGCGCCCGCGCCGCTCGAAGGTCTCGTCCGTCGGCCGGGGCTTTCCGTTCTCGATCCTCATGCGCCGGAGCCGAAGGCCCACGAGGCGTCCATCCTCGACGATGAGCCCGTCGGGCGCCGCGAGCGGTTCGACGCGGAACAGGAACTTCTCCATCGCCTTCTCGAGGATCCTCCGCCGGCCCGCTTCGACTTTGGCGATGCGGGCCGCGTCGGCGCCCTCGGGCGCTTCCATGAGAGGCATGTCCTCGATCCGCCGCCGGTAGAGGATCGTGCAGCCCTCGAGGCCGAGATCGCCCCAGGCGAGGCCGTGCTTCTCGAGCGTCCGCGGGATCCCGGCGACCTCGAGGTCGACGAGCGGCACGCCGATCCCTCGCCGGGCGAGCGCCGCCCGCGTCAGCTCGAGCGTGTGCGCCTTCGCCACGTCGATCGACGCGAGGCCTCCGCCGACCACGAGCACCCCATCCTCGATGCTGAAGCGCGGCCCTGCGTAGCCCTTCTCGTGGCTGTGGTTGAACCACAGGATGAACGGGTTCTGGTAGACGAGGCCACGGCCGACGAAGGCCTCGGCGCCTTCGATCGGGAGCGGCCGGTCGCGCCACGCGCCGCACGCCAGCACCACGGCGCTGAATCCCCAGCCACCGGTGAGCTCGCGCAGATCGACGTCGCGCCCCACCCGAGTGAGCGGAACGAAGTGCACCCCCGGCCGCGCGAGCTTCCCGGCGATGACCTCGTACTCCTTGTTGCGAAGGCCCACGTGCCAGCGCGGGAGGCCATCCTCGATCTTCCCGAACGGGCGGGGGTTCTGCTCGAAGACCACCACCTCGCAGCCATGGTCGGCCAGGCGCCCCGCCACCTCGGCGCCCGCCGTCGCGCCCCCGATCACCGCCACCGCATGGCGATGCGTCCTGCGGGCGGTCGTCGTCTCCGGCTGCGGCGGCGGCATGGGCGCGGCCGAGGATGTCGAATCGCTCCGGGCGAGGCAAACCGCCACCGCCCCCGTGGTAGGCTCCCCGCTGCGGGCCCTTAGCTCAGCGGTCAGAGCACCCGGCTCATAACCGGAGGGTCCCTGGTTCGAATCCAGGAGGGCCCACCCCGAACTGCCCACCCCGAACGCCACGCGCGGCGCTGCCCTCGCCAGCGAGCAGATTCCGCCCGCCGCGCAGGCTCAGCGAATCGCTGCGGTGGAAGCGGCCTGCGCGCCCATCCGACCGGAGCCGAGCATCGGGGGATTACCCAACCAGGAGAATCCGACGGGAGGACGAACCCGGGAACAACGCGCAGGCCACCCTCCGAATTCCCTCGCGGAAGGCGGCCCTCCCGCGCAGTCCATTCGCCCTCACCACCGCAACTAGACAGCCGCCATCCCCTCGCCGCACCAACTCTCGTCTTGCACTGCAGCCCATCCGCAGCGCACACTGGCGGCGGGGGTTGAGGGAGAAGATCTGTTGGGCGGCAGGAGAACAGGAGACGATGCCGATGGCTATGACCACGGGGGAGATGCTCCAACACGAATACACAGCGCTCCGTGCCGACTTGCAGGAGCTCAAGCAGTGTCAGATTCGGTACTTCACCCTTTCAGTCACCGGAACCGGTGCGGTTCTCGGTTTCGCACGCCTCATGCACGACAGCTCCCCGAGCACGCTGGCAGCGACGCTCACCTCATTGGCTCCGCTAGCAATCGTCCTGCCCTGCTGGTCCATCTTCTTCGACAAGGCCACCACCATCACGCGCCTCGTCGGCTATCTGCGGCTCATCGAAGAGCAGATCCAGTCGGCCCTCGGCCACGAGTCCAAGTACCTCGGCTTCGAGCGCTCCCTGCGTCGCTATCGCGATCTCGAGAAGAAGAGAAACGAGCGGGGTCGCTCATGGGTCCGCAACCAGTTCTGGGTCATCAACCACATCACCTTCTTCGGCCTGAGTCTGTTCTCCATCTTGCTCGCAAGCCGAAGCCTGAGCGAACACAATCCCACCGGCTGGGCGGCGTTCTCGATTGCAGCCGCACTCACTCTGATCTCAGCTCTCCTCTCAACGCTTTTTCTGTGGCGCATTACGTGGGGTCCATACTCATACAACCGCAGCGAGGAGTTCTGGCGCGACGTGCTGCCGGAATGGAACCCAGCCGCTGCGAACAGCGGCGACGATCGCTCTCATGCTGGCGGCACCGCGCCTGCCGCCCAAGGCGCTGCAGCTGACCGTCAAGGGCCGCGCTTCGATCAACCACGGTAGTGTCTGGCGGCGACGCTCGGGGGCGCTTCGGGCCACTACGGCGGCGGGCCTTGCCGGCAGCTGAGCGCCAAACCGTTGAGCAGCCGCAGCGAGCGAGTCTGTTCATACCGTACCGTGCGAAGGGGGAACCCTTGACCAAACTTGAGCTGTTGCACCCAACAGGCCTTATCCAGGCAGAACTCCAGCGGGCCGTCGATCTCGTAGGCTTCGGCCTCCAGGCGGCTGACACTGCCACACCTGCCGACCTTTCCATCCCGGGAGTAACCGGCCACGTCTCTGCCGCCGGGGACCGCGCCCTCACAGTCGAGGACGCCCGCGCCGAGTTCCGGTCATGGATCCTGGCCAATGGCTTTAGGGCCTGCGTCGAGGCGGTAGCGCCCTCGCTCGAGTGGGCACGGAGGTTCTGCTTCATATGGACTCGCCCTGGCGACGTCACCATACGCGAAGATGGATCGATGTCCTTGGGCGCCAGAATCTCGGGCCTGGAGTGGAACACGGAAGTCGTCAAGGGCGCGAAGGCTTTCGACCGCATGGGCCTCCCGGACAAACTAGTGCACCGCCGTCGTAATGCGATCAAGCATGCGACGATGCGAGCGGATGATCGCACGTGCCGGCTTGGTCCACTCGAACGGGGTGGGGTTTCGATTCCACGCGCGCATGTAGCTCCCGAGATGATCGCGGAGGGCGCGGGTGGAATGAAAGTCGGTCAGGCTGAGCGATTGCTTTCCGAGGATGCCGAAGAAGCCTTCCACCTGATTGAGCCACGACGCGCTGGTGGGCGTGTAGTGGAAGTGCACGCGGGGGTGCTTCGCGAGCCACGCCCGCACCTCGGCCGTTCCATGGGTCGAGGAATTGTCGAGCACGACGTGCAGTTCGCGCCGCGGATACGCACGAACGACCTTGCGCATGAACGAGAGAAAATCGGCCGCGGTATGCCGGGCGCTCAGACGATGCGTGACCTGCCCGGTGGCGACCTCGAGCGCGGCGTACAGGTCGACGACGCCATGGCGCTTGTAGTCGTGCGTGTGCCGCGTGGCGCGTCCCGAGCGCAGAGGCAACGGCCGCTGCGTGCGTTCGAGCGCCTGGATCGACGTCTTCTCATCGACGCTGAGCACCACCGCGTGTTCGGGCGGATTCAGATAGAGACCCACCACGTCGCGCACCTTTGCAACGAAGGCGGGATCTCGACTCACCTTGTACGTCCGGGTCAGATGTGGTTTGAGGCCATTTCGTCGCAACAGGTCCGACACGCAGCCGCTCGTCAGCCCGACCTCTCGGCCGAGCAGCCGGGTCGTCCACCGGCTGCGTCCCGCCGGCGGCGGCGACATCGCCAGCTCGACCACGCGCTCGACCGTCGCGGCCGGCACGGCGTGATCCGTACGCCCCGGCTTCGGCCGTGTTGCAAGTCCCGCCACGCCGCCCTCCAGGAATCGTCGCCGAATCCGCGAAACCGCCTCCACAGAGAGATGAAGGCGCCGCGCGATCTCCGCCCCCGAGATCCCGTCCGCGCTCCACAGCACGACATGCGCTCGTCGCGCGACGCCCGCTTCTTCAGCCGGCCGAGCCACGATCCGCTTCATCTCGCGCCGCTGCTTGCTGCTCAGAACGATCATGTGCATCCGTCTCATACCACGTTGGACGGATCTCCTTCATATTGATTCGATCTTGACGGCGGTGCACTAGATCACCTCCAGCAGAAGTACGGCTTCGTACCACCGCCACTCACCAAGCACATCCTTACCCTGAACAAGGCTCGCAATTGCCTTAGCCACCGCCGAGGCATTGTCGGCCACGAAGATCTAAACGATCCATCCGGGCCCTTCCTACAGATTCTGTGGCGTCGACTCGAGCTCACTGTTCGCACAGAAGAAGGCGACCAGCCCATTGAGTTGCCCGCCCACGTTGAGGCTGGCGCCCTTCTCGGCATGTCCTTTGTCGACGCGTCTAAGCAGTTCGCAGTCGGCGCAAACGCCACCATCTCTGCAAGCGAGTTTGTCGAGATGGCCATGTCGTTTCTACTCTTCGCACTCCAACTTCAAGACTCCATGAAACAGCTAGAGCAACGCCGAAGGGATGAAAGAAGGCAGGAGTAGCGGCTGCCCAACTCGATGGACTCGACCTGGGCAGCCCGGATCCTTGAACTGCGCTCTACACTAGCTCTGGGCTGGCCAGGCGGCTCAGCTCGAGGCGTTGGATAGCGGGGAAGATGAGCTCAGCGTCGCTTCGCAGCTGGCAAGGTACGCGGGCAGCCAAACTCGATCGGATCGCAGCGGCTCACGGCGCAGTGGGCGGCACAGGTCGCGGCCGTCGCTGGGCCACCCAACAGATCAACCAAGCGTACGCGATGCTCTTGTCTTCTCAGTTCCAGGGCTTCTGCCGTGATCTTCATTCCGAGTCCGTTGACCACCTCGCCCGCGCCATCAACCCAGTCATCCTTCGCACAGCCCTCCGCGCGGAGTTCGTGTTGGCCCGCAAACTAGATCGGGGCAATCCGAATGCGGGCAATATCGGCGCCGACTTTACAAGACTCGGCCTACCCTTCTGGAACAACGTGCGGCGCGACGATGTGCGGAACCGGCTTTGCCAGACGAGACTCGACGAGCTGTGTGAGTGGCGCAATGCAATCGCGCACCAGGATTTCGACCCCGCTAGCCTCCGTCCGGAATCGCTCACATTGCCGGCGATCAGGACATGGAGACGAGCATGCAACGGCCTTGCGCGCTCGTTCGACCGCGTGATTGCGCGCTATATTGAGGCGGTGACTGGCACACCGCCGTGGTAGGAGGCAACCTTCGATGAAGCGATCCGCCCAATCAGCAGGAGTTCGGCTCAAGGTCGGAGATCGTGTGCGCTTTCGCTTCAGCGGGCGGAGCTTCGTTGGCACGGTCGTCGAGGACCGAGGCCTCATCGCAGCTGGAGGTCTCCGCCTCTATGTTGTTCGTGCCAAGCTTGATCCTGCCGGCGAATCTCTTCTAGAGCTTCCGGCAGATGATCTCCAGGCAGCGTAGACACGAGCCCGCTGTCCAACAAGATGAGATGAGAAGGCCCGCCTCCTGATCGCAGTACCATGAGGTCTGCAGGTCATCAACAGCGGCCTCACGACGCCCTCGGCCGGGTCCCGCCGCTGACCTACTTGCCGAGGACGACCACCACCGGGGAGTTCAGCTTCAAAGTGTCTACTTGACGGGGGAGCTTACGGCTCATGCTGCCGAGAGCTCCTCGCACAGGTCGACGAGCGGCACCCCCTCCACGCCTTCAGCGAGGGGGAACCGTTCTGTGCCGCCATACGCGACGAAGCGGCGATCCGGGCGCACCGCTTCGCAGGCGAGCCGGAAGCCGCGCTCGAACGTCGGCGCGAGGCCGCGCTTGATTTCGATCGCCCACGGCTTGCGCTGGCCCGGGAGCTTCAGCAGCAGGTCGATCTCCGATCCGGCCGCCGTGCGAAAGAAGTATGGGCTTGTGTTGTCAGGCGCCGTCGCGATGAGCGACTCGATCGCGAGGCCTTCCCAGCTCCCGCCCGACACCGGGTGCGATAGCAGCGCCTCGCGGTCACCGATGCCGAGGAGCGCATGGACCAGACCGCTGTCGCGCACGTAGACCTTGGGCGACTTGACCAGTCGCTTGCGGACATTGGCGTGCCATGGGTTCAGGCGCCGCACGAGGAGCAGGTCCACCAGCAGGTCGAGGTACGAGGCGACCGTCTTGCCGTCCACGGCGAGGGCGCGTGCGAGCGCCGCGGCATTGAGCAACCCTCCTTGCTGGTGCGCGAGCATGGTCCAGAGCCGGCGCAGTGTCTCCGCCGGAATGCGCGGCCCGAGCTGCGGGATGTCGCGTTCGAGGTAGGTGCGGATGAAGTCCACCCGCCAGCGCAGACTCGCGGCGTCGGAGGCGGCGAGCAGGCTTTCGGGGAAACCGCCGCGCAGCCAGAGTGCGTCGAGGCGCTTGCGACCGACCTCGCCCGCGCCGAGCGGGCCGAGCTCCAGATAACGGATGCGTCCCGCGAGCGACTCGCTCGACTGCTTCAGGAGATCGATCGACGCGGAGCCGAGAACGAGGAAACGGCCCCTCCCGCGCCCGCCGCGCCGGCCTTTGTCGATGAGTCCGCGGAGGCTCCGGAAGAGGTGCGGGGTGCGCTGGATCTCGTCGAGGATGACCAGCTTGTCCGCGTGCTGCGAGAGGTAGAGCTCGGGATCGGAAAGTTTGGCCCGGTCGGCGTCGGATTCGAGATCGAGGTAGACCGACGGCCGCGCCTCTGCGATTTCGAGCGCGAGCGTGGTCTTACCGGCCTGGCGCGGCCCGAGGAGCGCGACGGCCGGAACTTCGTCGAGGCTCGACACGAGCGCCGCGAGAAGTCTGCGGGGAATCACTCGTGCAATTATGGAGCTCCGCTCCAGAAATGCAAGGACGAGATTTCCCTGCCGCGCAGCCCCGGGCCTTCTCCTGCTTGCCGTCAGAACCCCGCGGCGGCGGCGGCGGGAAGCTGATCTACGACGTGGGCGCCGAGCGCCGCTGCGACGCGGCGCTCGACCTCGGTGGTCTCGTCGGCGGCGTCGGCGAGGACGGTCACGTCCGCGGGCCGGATCCCCGAGGCGACGACGTTCGCCCATCCCTGGAGCCAGTTGCGGGTGACGATGGTTCCGCCAAAGCCGCGCAGCGCGTCGCCGATGGCGGTGCGGCGGGCGCCGGCTTCCGGGCCGTTTGCCGCTCCGTCCCCGACGACGAAGACCACAGGGCCGGACAGCGCCTGTGTCGGAGGCACGAGCCGCTCGAGCTCGCTGCACGCGCTGCGCGAGGGGAACTTCACCGCGCGGCCAATGGCGACGATCGCACGTGCCTCGTCGATGCCGGGCCAGGCGTCGCGCCGAACGACGAGCCGCTCGAGCGACTCGAGGGAGGTGCGTAGCTGGTGGTCGAGATGGCTCACCTCGATGGACCGCGCGATCGTGACGAGGCCCCCGGTCCGTTCGCCCAGCAGGAGAAGGAACTTGCCGAGGTCGTAGAGCGCCCACGGGAGGTTCACGCCGACCTCGATGTACTCGCGACAGCGCTCGATGGCTCGGCGGATCGACGGCTCGTGCGCCGCGGCGGCATCGCTGTCGGGGCGGACCAACAGTTCGGCTTCGAGAAGGCCGGCGAGCGCATAGGGAAGAGTCGAATCCAGCTCGAGGGCATGCGCGTAGCACCTTCGAGCTTCCTCGTAGCGCCCGCTTCGCTTGTGGGCGCCCGCGAGGGATGCCCACGCGCTGGCGTCGCCGTGCGGCGGTGCGCAGGCCTGCTCGAGGAGCCTCTGTCCGCGCCCGTGTCCGCCGGACGCGGGGTCGTCGCGGTGCTTCTGGCAATAGGCAACACCGAGGTCGCGAAGCGCCGCCTGATGGCCCGCCTCGGCATGCGGGGAGAGGACGGCGATCGCGCGGTCCCAGTCTCCGTCGCTGAGTGCAATCTTGCCGAGCCGAAGGGCGACGGCCGGATCGGCCGCGACCGCGAGTACGTTGGTGAGGATCTCGAGTTCCCGCCGCTTCGTCTCGGGGCTGAGGTACGCCCCGAACGACGTCCGGTAGGCCGAGAATCCCTCGTGGATCCGCGCGAAGGCAACGTCCACCGCTTCGAGGACGCGAGCGACGCCACGAAGCTCCTCGTGCCAGCGTGCCGGAAGAGGCTGCCGGTCGACGTGCCCAAGCCCGCGGCTCACGTGTGCCCATGCGTGCTCGAGGACGGTTCGCACCTCGATCTCGCCCCACAGCCCGAGCGCTTCCCGCGCAACGTTGACCCCGAAAGCCGCCGAGAGCGCGCGGGCGCGGGCGGCGTCGAGGCGAACGGCGAGCCGCAGCGCGGCGTAGCCCTGCCGCGGGGCCGAAGGCGCCGCCTCCGCCGCCATCGACTCCATGCCCTCGACCTCGAAGTAACCCTCGAGTACCCGGCACACGTCGCGGATCTGGTCCTCCGTATGGAGGACGATCCGCGCACCGGCGAGATCGCGGAGGTCCTCGAACCGGGCGCGGTCTCGCTGGATGCGCTCGGCGAAGCTCGCGGTCGACTTGGTCCGCGCGTCGATGATGGCGAGGGGAGCGACCTGCTCGGCGACCTTGCGGAGGACCTTCCGGAGCACGTCGGTGAAGCGCGCGTAGTGTCTCCGGACGCCCTCGAACTCCTCGACCTGGTCGCGGAGCGATTCGAGCGGTGTCGGTGCGACGGCGCCTCCGGTTCGAGAAACCGCTCTCCGTGGGATCTGCACCACCGCCGGCCCGTCGCCGCGGTTCCGCCATGTCTCGTGAAGATGCTCGACGCTGGGCGTGAGCTCGGCTGGGAACTCGAAGTGGAGGCTCGCCAGGAGTGCCTTCAGCTCGCGGACTCCGCCGCTTAGGCCGTGAGTGCGGAGGGCGCCGATGATCTCGGGGGAGAGCGTCGCATGCTGCGAGCGCGTCACCTCCTGGCGCCAGTAGTGCTGGGCGAGCTCCTCGAGGTCGGAGCCGCGATCCGTGAGGCTCGAGACGCGAACGATGATCCCCGCAAGCCGGTAGTAGAGGTCATTGCGGAACGTACCGGCGCGGATCATGCCCATGAGGTCTCGGTTCGTACCGGCGATGATGCGCGCACGGACCCGAATCTCCCCGCGGCCGCCGACGCGGCGAATCATGTTCTCCTCGAGGGCCCGCAGGAGCTTCTTCTGATGGTCGAGACTCAGCTCGCCAACCTCGTCCAGGAAGAGCGTTCCGCCGCTGGCCTGGTCCCAGAGACCTTTCCGGGGGTCGACGCCGCCGACGACTCCCTTTTCCATCCCGAACAACTCGGGCTCGAAGAGCTCCTTCGAGATCGCCGCACAGTTGAGCGCCACCCACTCGCCGCCGCGCGCTCCGCGTCCGAGATCGTGGATGGCTCGTGCCACCACCTCCTTGCCTGACCCCGATGGGCCGAGGATCAGGACCCTGGAGTCCTCGAACTCGGGATTCCTTGCCAAGTCGTGAATCCGCCTCCGGATATCCTGCGCCTCCGGGGAAGTCCCGCGAAACGCGTTCTCGAGAGCGCTCTCCCCGGCGGGGCTGACGTGCGCGAGCTCGGCGAACAGCCCGTCCGAGACGCCGAGCAGGTGGGTCTTTGCTTCCCGAGCCGTTGCGAGGAACTTCCGTAGCGCGCTGCGCAGGCGGCCCGCCTCGGTGTACTTGCCCTCGAGCGCGATGCACGCGTCATCGCCGAAGTAGTGCCCGAGCCCCTTGCCCGCGTGCTGGACTCGCGACGACCAGCTTCGCCGTACGTCGTCGCGTGCAAGGAGAACGCGCAGGTCCGGCGTTCGGACGACGACGACCGATGCCCCTGGGGTAGTCGAGAGGTACGAGACGAGCCCCTCGACGTCGAGATCGAGGCGGCAAGGGATGCCGTCCTCACTCGAGGCAGCAAAGCGGAGTGTCTGCATCATCTTCGAACCTGTGGGGGAGCCGCGCGTGCGGCGGTTGATCACCTCTACACCCTGAACGGGCCGGACGTCAAGTTGGAAGCCTGGTCGCGCGAATCGCCGAGCAACTCGCCGCGACAACTCGCCGGTGCGAAGCGCTCCTCTCCCGCTGGCTGTCGTCGCTAGAAAACCACTTTCGATCCGAAGCCTTGCGTTCGTGCGAGTTGCGCGGCACGCGCGTTGCACAATGAAAGCGGCGAGTGCCTTCGCACCGACGGAGAACGCCGATGTGCCGCGTGTTCGTACCGAAGAATGAAGGATTCGAGGTGCAGCCGCTGGCTGCAGACCGTTACCGCGTCACGGTCACCGGCGGCGGAGAGCCGAGCGTCGTCTCGCTCGGCGATGCTGCGCCGTCTCGTACCGAGACGCTCCTACTTCGCATACCCGGGTGCGCCGACGGAGCGGCCTCGGCGTGGGCAGTTCTCGCCGGCCGTACCGCGCGGGTCGCCGTCAACGGCGAATCCCTCGCGCTCGGCGTCGCGGTGCTCCGGCACCGCGACGAGCTTCGTATCGAGGGAGCGGGCCCACTCTACTTCTCCGACGAGCGCCTAGCGCGGGTCGAGCCGTGCGACCGCGAGGATGGGCCTCGTTGTCCTCGCTGTGCGCAGCCCATCCCGTGCGGAGATCTTGCGGTGCGCTGTCCGGGCTGCGGCGTTCTCCACCACCAGCTCCCGCAGCGGCCCTGCTGGACACACCTGCCGCGGTGCGCGCTCTGCGACGTACCGACCAGCCTCGAAGGAGACCTGTCGTGGACTCCGGAGGATCTCTGATGGCTACCCGCGGGAACGCCGTCGCCGGAAGTCTCGCTGCGTCGCTTCAGGCGGCCGAGATCGCAAAGCTCCTCGCGGGGGATCGCGCGTTGCTCGCTGCGGGTCGCGAGGTCCTCCTCGACGCAGCCTGCCACTCGCTCGCGGTCAGCCGGCTCGTCCGGAGCCGCGCGTGCCGCTTTTCCCACGAACGGTGGGAGATCGAACATGTCGGGGAATTGACACTGCGAGAGGCGCTCGCCCTCGGTGGCCCTGGCGCAGTGCTCTCCGTTCCCGGGTCGGCGTTCGTTTCGCGGCTCGTCTGCTCGGCGTGCGACTGCGAGGAAGAGATCTGGCGGCTCGAGGAATCGCTCGATTCGCTCGCGCGCCGCTGCCCCCGGTGCGGCGTCACGAGGTCGGTCCGCGGCTTCGATCTCAGCGAGCAGCTCTCGGCGAAGCAGGTTCCCGCGCTCCTGCTCGGCCGCCCGCTCGAGGAGCGTGGTCTCCGCGGAAACGACGTCTTCGGGGTCGAGGGCGCTCATGGCCGCTTCCTCTTCGCGCTCGGCGCTGTGCCCGAGGCGCCTGCCGGGAGCCGTGTCGTCATCGCCGGCCTCGGCAACATCGGCTCCTTCCTCGCGCCGCTCGTCGCGCGCATGCCCGCGGTCTCGCACGTCGTCCTCTCCGATCCCGACACCTGCGAGGCGGACCAGATCGCGGGCCACGACATCCCCCTCGCCGCCGCAGGCCGGAGCAAGGTGCTCGTTCAAGCCGAGCGGCTCCACGCAATCCGGCCAGACCTTCGTGTCGAGGCCTTCGCCGCGCCTGCCGAGCGCCTCCCGATGGGCCTCCTGGCCGGCGCCATCACGGCGAGCTGTCTCGATTCGCGGGTCGCACGCCTCCGGCTCGCGGCCCGCTCGTGGCGGGCCGCGAGCCCGTTCGTCGACGCCGCCGTCGGCGGGGGCCCGAGCCTCCTGGTCCGCACGACCGTGTATCTCCCCGAAGACGATGCTCCGTGCCTCGAGTGCGGCTTCGACGACAGCGACTACGCGGCTCTCGAACAGGTGCTTCCGTGTACGGACCCGAAGGCCGCCTGAGAGGAGACGGACGTGGACGACATCCTGCAGCTCTTCCTCGAGACCCAGCGGCGCGAGGTGATGGCGCTCGCGGCAGCCAGCGACCTCGTCGAGGTGGCTCCGCTCGGCTTCCAGCAGTACGCCGTCAGCTTCGGCTGCCGCGGCCTCGTGCGGGGCCCGGGCGGGGAGATCTGCGAGCACGATCGCTTCCAGATCGGCATCTGGCTCCCCTCGACGTATCTGCGCGAAGTCGATCCGGCGAAGGTCCTCACGTGGCTCGGGCCCCGCGAGGTGTGGCATCCGAACATCCGGCCGCCCTTCGTCTGCCTCGGCAAGATCGCTCCCGGAACCCCCCTCACGGATCTCGTCCATCGCTGCTTCGAGCTGATCACTTTCGAAAACGTGACGATGCGGGAGGACGACGCGCTCAACCGCGCGGCCTGCGCATGGGCGCGCCGCAACCGAGACCGGTTCCCGATCGATCGCCGTCCGATCAAGCGTGCTGCCAGCGGGGGGGCTCCGTGCTGACCATCGACGTCCGGTGCGAAGAGGGTTGGCTCGTCCACGAGGCGCTGCTTCCGGAGGCTATCGACCTCCGGCGTGAGGATCTCCTTGCATGGAGCGCTGCGCTTCCCGCAGGGTGCAAGTTCGCTGCTCGCGCTGGCAGCGCGCCGCGCCTTCGCGCCGAGACCGTCGCCGGCTGCGAATCCGCCGAGCGCGCCGTCGCGGTGGAGGCGGGCTTTGCGGCCGCCGCGGCGCACCTCGGCCTCGCGGCCCGGAGCGCACCGCCCGCTCTCGCGCACGCTGACTGCCCTGCGCCCGATCTTGCGGCAGCGTGCCGCGGCGCCGGGTGGCCCTTCGAAGAGCGGACCACTGGAGCGCTCGCCGTCGATCTCGGCGTGCCGGGCGAGTACCTGCCGGCTCTCGTCGAGGTGAGGGACGCCGCCGTCGTCGTCGCTGCGGAGCTCGTCCGGCTCCCCGGTGGCGGCGCCTGCCGGGAGGCTGTCTCGTCTCTCCTGCTCGGGGTGAACGACGCCTTCCGGATGGTGCGCGCAGTGCTTCGCGGACCCGAGCCGATCGCGTTTCTCGAAGCGTGGGTCCCGGCTGCGTCCAGCGACGCCGAGATCTGCGAAGCAGTGGCTGCGGTGGCCGTTGCTGCCCGCTGCTGCGCGCGCGAGGTGCGTCTCATGGCGGAGGAGGAGCCGCTGGCGCGCGCCTTTCTCGAGCGAGGCGGGATGTTCCCGCCCGCGTGAACGACCAAGCGAAGGAGAACGACATGGCAAGTCCTGCAGTCCCTGGCCTCGATGTCTTCGCCCGTGACGTCACGGGCCAGAAGAAGTTCCGGCTGACGGACATCCCGTCCCAGGCGAGCGTTGGAGAGCTCGTCCGGGGAGCGCTGGCACGCATGGGCCTCGGCACGCGCGATCACGCCGGCCAGGAGCTCGAATACCGCGCCCGCCTCGATCGCGAGGGGCGCCAGCTCCACAGCTCGGAGCGCGTCGGAGACGTCCTCCAGCGCGACGACGAGATCGTCCTCACGCCGCGGATCCACGCGGGCTGACCGAGGCGCTGCGTTCCCGGCCGCCGCAGGGTGCGGCGGCCGGGATCGAGGGGGGATGCAGAATGGGCGAGAACGCGCCGACCTATCGGTTTGCCGTCGAGCACTTCAGCCGCGAGGGGCGAACGCTCGGCCAGGCGCTCGTGACGCCGGACTTCCAGCCTGCGCGCGAGTGTGCCCGCTTCGAAGCCGCGCGCCGCGGCATCCTCCCGCTCGTGACGGAGGCCGCCGCCGGGGAGATCGTCCCGATCTGGTGCGACGAGCTCGGCCCTCCCCACTGCACCGGCATCCGCGTACTCGAAACCGACTTCTCGGCCGACTACTTCCTCGAGGCCGCGCAGCAGAAGGCCGGCGAATACCGCGAGAAGGGCGAGGTCCGTGCGGGAGATCCGCTCTGGTTCCGCGTCTGCGCCTACCCCGCCGCCGCGGAGGAGCCGCCGCCGCAGCATCCCGCCGCGGTCGGCTTCGGCGTAGAGTCGCTGGCCGAGCCGATCGCCCTCGGTGAGCGGTCGCTGGCGAAGATGGTGGCGTCGTCGGAGGAGGTCGGCGATCCCGATCCCCACGATGCTCCCGTCTTCGTTGCGGCACAGGTACTCCGCGAGGTTCAGGCGCTCTCCGAGCAGGCCGGCGATGTCGAGACCGGGGGCGTCCTCGTCGGGCGTCTCGATCGCGATTCGGAGGGCTCCGAGATCTTCGCCGAGGTCGTGGCGCAGATTCCGGCGCGCTACGCCGAGGCCTGCGCAGCGAGCTTCGCGTTCACCCCCGACACCTGGGCCGCCGCCCATGCGGCGCTCGCGCTTCGCGGCCGCAGCGAGCTCGTCCTCGGCTGGTGGCACTCGCATCCGCATTTCTGTCGGAGCTGCCCGGAGGAGAAGCGGGAGTCGTGCCGCTTCGCACGCCCGTTCTTCAGCGCCGACGACGTGCACCTTCACCGGACGTGCTTCCCGCAGGCGTGGCAGCTTGCGCTCCTCGTGAGCGAGCTCCGCGGTGGCGAGCGGGTTCCGGCTCTCTTTGGCTGGCGGATGGGACGGGTCGTAGCGCGCAGCTTCCGAACGCTGCGGCAGGAAGGAAGAAAGGAGGGGCGATGCCGCGGATGAGGACCTCGGTGGGGGACGATGCGGGAAACGATCTCCACGAGGAGAACGAGCTGCTGCGCGACGCGCTCGTACAGGCGCAGGCGAGCCTTGGCGAGCTGCGAAGAATCCTCGACGGCATCACGGCGCCGCCGTGGCACCCGTGCCTCTTCCAGCGCCTCGTCGGAACGTCTGCCGGAACCCGCGCCCTGGTCTCGGTGGGTCCGGCGCCGCGCCTGGTCTCGCTCCACCCGGATGTTGCTGGCGAAGCCCTCGTCGCGGGCGATCTGGTCTTCCTCGACCCGGAGCAGCGCGCGATCCTCGGCCGCGCAGACGGCAGCCTCTCGCTGCCGACCGAGTCGGCGAGCTTCGTCCGAACCGCAGACGACGGGCGCCTCGTGGTGTGCTCTCGCGGCGAAGAGCTGATGCTCGATCGCGCCGCGCGAATGAACGGAAGCGCTCCGCGCGCGGGCGACGTCGTCCTCTTCGATCGCCCGTCGCGGCTCGCCTTCGAGCTCCTGCCGAGCTCCGCGGGCCAGCAGTACCTCCTCGAGGCGGCGAGCGATCTCCCGTGCCTTTCGTATGGCCAGGTTGGCGATGGCCGCGATCGACTCGACGAGCTGGTCGCCGTCCTCGGTGCCGCCCTCGTCGAGCCTGAGCTTGCGACCCGATACGGCCTCGGG
This sequence comes from uncultured delta proteobacterium, assembly GCA_963710635.1. GTDB lineage: Bacteria > Myxococcota_A > UBA9160 > UBA9160 > UBA9160 > MYXO. The sequence continues at coordinate 434,146 of CAVQAY010000001.1, read as the reverse complement.
GGCCGCCGCGCGATCCTTCTCCACGGCCCTCCGGGCTGCGGCAAGACCCTCCTCGCGCGAACAGCGGCCGCCGAGCTCCAGCGCCGGACCGGGCGCCGGTGCCGCTTCGCCGTCGTTCGCCCAGGCGAGTTCGAGAGCCCCTACGTCGGCGAGTCGGAGGCGAACATCCGGGCCTGCTTCGCCGCACTCGCCGAGGCGGCGGACGGGGGCATGGCGATCGTCTTCCTCGACGAGATCGAGGCGATCGGGCGGATCCGAGGGGGCCTTGGCGCCCGCCACGCCGACCGCAGCCTCGCGGCGCTCCTGGCGGAGATCGACGGCTTTCGCAGGCGCGGCGATGTCGCGATCCTCGCCGCAACCAACCGTCGCGACCTCCTCGATCCGGCGCTCCTCTCCCGCCTCTCCGACGTACAGATCGCCGTTCCTCGCCCGGATCAGCGGATGGCGCGCGCGATCTTCGCGGTCCACCTGGCCGAATCGCTTCCGTACCGGGAGAGCGGCGCCGAGCGCGCGGCCGAGCCCGGAAGCGCGGAGGCGGACGCAGTGCGGAGCCGCCTCCTCGACACAGCCGTCTCCCGCCTCTATGCGCCCAACGCCGAGAACGAGCTCGCGAGGCTGACCTTCCGCGACGGAAGCACCCGCGTCGTCCTTGCGCGGGAGCTGATGAGCGGAAGGCTCATCGAGCAGATCTGCCTCTCGGTCCGCGAACGAGGCTTCCGCCGCGACACGCGCGGCGAAGCGCCTGGAGTTTGCGAAGCCGATGCCGCCGGCGGCGTTGCCGAGGCGATCTCACGCCTCTCGAACACCCTCAGCGTCCACAACGTCCGATCGCATCTCGACGACCTCCCCGACGACCTCGACGTGGTGCGCGTCGAGCCGCTCCGCCCGAGGCCCGAACGAAGGCATCGCTACCGCCATGTCGCCTAGAGCCCCGGAAGAGCGCCGCGTTCCCAAGCTCGTCGGTGCCGATTTCGAGCTCGGGAACTTCATCCTCGGCTCGAACGCCCACAACGGGTCGGGCGCAGAGGCCTCCCGCGCCCTTCTCGCCGAGATCGACGGCGTCGCTGCGGAGCGGAGAACGTCCGTGCTGCGATGCCGGCGGCCATCCCATGCGCCCGACCCGCAGGACACCGGCCGCAAGTTCCTGGCGTCGAACGGCGGATGCGCGTACATCGACCTCGACCATCTCGAGCTGTGCATCCCCGAGGTGCGAAGCGCGTTCGACTACGCCGCAGCCACGGCAGCGATGCTCCGCATTGCGCGCTCGGCGCAGGTGCGTGCGAATGAGCGGCTGCCAGAAGGATGTCGCGCCCAGGTCCTCGTCAACAACTCGGATGGACAGTCGAACTCCTACGGAAGTCACCTGAGCTTCCTCGTCAGCCGCGAGACCCTCGCCGACATCCTCGACCGCAAGCCCCATTACCTCCACTTCCTCGCGAGCCACCAGCTCTCGAGCATGGTCTACACGGGCCAGGGAAAGGTCGGCTCCGAGAACGGACGCCCGGACATCCCGTATCAGCTCTCGCAGCGGGCCGACTTCATCGAGACCCTCTGCGCCCACCAGACGACCTACCGCCGTCCGATCGTCAACGCACGCGACGAGGCGCTGTGCGGAGCGTGCGAAGGCCTCGCGCGGCTCCACGTCATCTTCTTCGACAACACGCTGTGCCCCGGTGCGAGCGTCCTCAAGGCCGGGACGATGCAGATCGTCCTGGCACTTCTCGAGGCCGAGAGGTGCGACACGAAGGTCGCGATCGACGATCCGATCGGAGCGGCCGTGGCGTGGAGCCACGACCCGGCGCTTCGGACGGCGCTTCCTCTCGCCGGGAGGGGCCAGGCGACAGCCCTCGAGATCCAGCATCGAATCCTCGACCTCGCGCTGCGCGAGCACGGCGCGGGAACACTCGACACCGTTCCTCATGCCGGGCAGATCCTCTCGCTCTGGGCGGACACGCTGTCGAGGCTCGCCGCGGGAGACCTCGATGCGCTCGCTGGAAGGATCGACTGGGTGCTCAAGCTGAGGATCCTCGAGCGCGTGCGGTCGCAGCGTCCCGATCTTGCGTGGCGAAGCGCCGAGCTTCGCCATCTCGACCAGATCTTCGGCAGCCTCGACCCCGACGAGGGGCTCTTCTGGCCCCATGCGGCGAGCGGCCTCGTCGAGCCGTGGGTGAGCGAGCAGGAAATCTGCCACTTCGTCGGCGAGCCGCCCGACGATACCCGTGCGTTCACGCGGGCGATGCTGCTCCGCCGCCTCGCGCCCGAGGAGATCGTGAGCGTCGACTGGGACGAGATCGTCGTCGAGGGCTCATGGCCGTACCGGCAGATCTCGATCGAACTCCATGACCCGCTCCGCTTTACGCGCGAGCACGCCGCGGCGCTCGTCGAGGGCGACGCCACCGAGAGGAGGACCCGTGAGGAATCGCAGCCAGGACCATCGTGAGGAGGCCCCTTTGCCGGCGACGCCGGTCTCGCGGGGTGGCCCCGAGGCCGACGAGGCGGCGCGCCGCGCTCGAAGGCTCCTCGACATCGGGGACGACGCGATCCGAAGAGCGCTCTCGGGAGACAGCGAGCGTTTCCTCGAGCAGAACCGCCAGCAGGGAGGAGAGTGACGCGTGGAGGGGCCGCTCTTCGGGATGGAGACCGAGCTGGCGTTTGCCGCCTGGCGGCGCTCCGATGGCGGAGACATTTCGCTGAGCGGCCATCTCTCACGGCTCTTCCTGCTGGCAAGAGAACGGCTCGTAGCGCTCCCCGAGTCGGTCGGTCCGGGGATGTTCCTCGCGAATGGTGCCCGGTTCTATCTCGACATGGGTGCTCACCCGGAGATCTGTACGCCGGAGTGCCAGAGCCCCGCCGACGTCGTCCGCTGGCAGCTCGCCTGCGAGCGGATCCTCGCGGGCCTCGTCACCGAGCTCGAGGTGGAAGCCCCGGACGCGCGCATCGCGCTCTTCCGTTGCAACGTCGACTACGGCGAGTCGCGCGCCACGTGGGGCTGTCACGAGAGCTACCAGCATCGAAGCGGCCACGCCTCCCTGGCGCCGAACCTGATCTCCCATCTCGTGACGCGGCTCATCTACACGGGGGCTGGCGGATTCGACAACAAGCGGAGAAGGCTCACGTTCGTGATCTCCCCACGGACGTCGCAGCTCGTCCATGGAACCGGCGGCGATACGTTCGAGCGCGCGATCTACAACCTACGCGACGAACCGCTCTCCCGTGGGGGGTACCAGCGACTGCACGTGATCTGCGGCGAGAGCCTGTGCTCGGAGCTGTCGAACTACCTGAAGATCGGGACGACGGCGCTCGTCGTCCGCCTCGTCGATGCCAACGTGTGCAGGGGCGACAGGCTCTCGCTTCGCGACGAGGTGAAGGCGATGAGGCAGATCGCCAGAGACCCGACGCTTCGCAGGACCGTCGAGCTCCGCGACGGGCGGCGCCTGACCGCGCTCCAGATCCAGAGGGAATACCTCGAGATGGTGGAGGAACATCTCGGCGCCGAGTTCATGCCGGCGTGGGCGCCGGATGTCTGCCGCCGGTGGAGATGCGTGCTCGAGCAGCTGGAGGGCGGGCCCGAGACGGTTGCGACGAGCCTCGACTGGGCGATCAAGTACGCGCTGTTCCAGCAGCACGTCGCTCGCAGGGAAGTCTCCTTCTCGGACCTCCTGCGGACGAGGGGCCTCGGTGCGGAGCTGTGCGAGATCGACGTGCGGTTTGGTGAGCTCTCTACCCGATCGCTCTTCCACGCGCTCGACGAAGCCGGTGCCCTCGCGCACGACATCCCCGAGCGGGGTCCGATCGAAGGCGCGATGGTCGAGCCGCCTGCAGGCGCGCGTGCCGAGGCGCGCGGACGAGCGATCCGCGAGCTGCAGGGCGAGGACACGAGGTATTACTGCTCGTGGGACCAGATCGTCGACCGCCGCGGACGGCGTACGCTCGACCTCGGCGATCCGTTCGCGACGTCGGCCCCGTGGATCCCTACGCTACCGCCGGAGGACTCGCTCGCGTCGCCGTCCCGCGCCGGGATTGCAGCGGGTCTCGACGGCTACAACGAGCAGAATACCCAGCAGGCGCTCGCTGCCTTCGAGGGGGCGGTGGCGTCGGCGGAGCGAATGGGAGACCGCGACCAGGCAGCCCTCGCGCGGTTCTGGTGTGCGTGTGCCCACCACGATGCCGGGAGGCTCGAAGCAGCCGACCTGGTGCTCGCCCCGGCGCTCGCAGATGACGCAGGGATCAGGTCGACGACGCGCATCCGGGTCCTCACGCGCCGTGCGCTGGTGCAGATCGAGCGACCCGCTCCGCTCCACGAGATCGAGAGTGCCGTGGAGGCGGCCCGGGTAGCCTGGCGGCTCGCAGGGGAACGCGAGGGCCATTCGCGGATCGCGATGCTCGATGCTCGGTTGCTGGGTGTCCGAGGCAGGTTTGCCGACGCGGCGGCGAAGGCCGAGGAGGCGCTCCTAGGGGCCGCCAGCGATCCGATCTGCTTCTGTCCATCGTCACACCTGCGGTGGCTGCTGACGTTCCTGCTTCGCGCCGAACGCTTCCGGCGCGTACTGCTCCACCTCGACCGCGCGCGCGACCGGTTCAGCCGGGGAGAGTTGTCGCGCTTTGTACAGGTCGCCCTCTCCATCGCAGAGTCGAACCTCGCGCTGCGCCTCGGCCGGCATCGGGAGGCGCTCGAGCGGGCGTCGGCCGCCCTCGATCAGTCGGCCGCGTTCACCCGCCACCGAGCACGCCTGTCGGCGTGCATCGCCTATCTCGAGGCTGCAGCGGCTGCGTCCGCCCTCGGGGCGACGGGGCCGATCCTCGAGGAGCTGCACACCTGGAGGGACGTCGAGATCGGCGAGCTCCGGTTCGAGCAGCTCCGTGCGGTCGCCCTCGTGCAGCAGGCTCGGGAGGGGCTGCCTCGGCGCGAATCGCGCTGGCGCCGCATCGCCGGCCTCGAAGATCGTTCCGCCGAGCCGGGCGATGGGCCGTGGGGCCGCCTCGACGAGACCTGCCGCGCGGCGCGGTCCGTCGCGGAGCAGCTCGATACGCTGCTCGAATTCCGGTACCACCTGCCGGCGCTCGAAGCGGGGCTTCGCTGAGCAGGCTTCGCCTCGAAGGCCCACGTTGCCCGGCTCCGCCGGGGGGTGATACCGTCCGAAGATCCACCCAGCCAAGAGGTGATCCATGCCCCCCGTCCACGGCGGAAAGCTCGCAGCCCGCGCCCTCAAGCAGGCCGGCGTCGAGTGCATCTTCACCCTTTCCGGCGGCCACATCATGCCGATCTACGACGGCTGCATCGACGAGGGCATCCGCATCGTCGACGTTCGGCACGAGCAGGCCGCCGTCCACGCCGCCGACGCCTGGGCGCGCTGCAACCCCGGCAAGATCGGCGTCGCAGCGATCACCGCGGGCCCGGGGGTCACCGACGGGGTGACGGGCGTTGCCAACGCCTGGCGCGCCAACTCGCCGATCCTGGTTTTTGGCGGCCAAGGCCCCTTCTCGAACCTTCGCCGCGGGTCCCTCCAGGAGATGGACCACGTGAGCGTCATGCGGCCGATCACCAAGTGGGCCGACGCGTGTTACGACACCAAGCGCATTCCCGAGTACATCGAACTCGGGATCCGGCACGCCGTCTCGGGAGTTCCCGGTCCGGCCTTCCTCGAGATCCCGATGGACGTCTTCATGGGCCAGGCGGAGTCGGAGCAGGCGCCGATCCCGCGAATCCGGACTGCGCCCCCGCGGCTCTCGCCCGACCGCGCCGATGTGCGCGAGGCGCTCGCGCTGCTGCAGCAGTGCCGAAAGCCCATGCTCATGGCCGGGACGAGCGTCAAGTGGTCGATGGCGAGCGAGGCGATGAACGCGTTCCTGGACGAGACGCGGATGCCCGCCTACACGAACGGCATGGGGCGCGGAACGATCCCGCCGACCTCGCCGCAATATCTGAACCGGTCGCGCCGCGAGTCGATGAAGCAGATCGATCTCATCATCCTCGCCGGATCGCTCCTCGACTTCCGCCTCGCCTTCGGCAAGACGATCCCCGCGACGGCCAAGATCATCCAGCTCGACATGGATGCGACGCTGATCGGGATGAACCGCGGCGCCGACGTTGGCCTGGTCGGCAACCTTGCGTGCACCTTCGAGCTGCTGCTCGAGGAGATGAAGAATTCCGGAACGCAGCTCGACTTCTCGGGGTGGCTCGGGGAGCTGCGGGAGATCGAGGCCGCTGCCGAGCAGAAGGTCGAGGCGGCGCTCAACAGCGACGCGACTCCGATCGATCCGCAGCGGATGTGCCGCGAGGTGCGGGACTGGCTCTCGACCCTCGGCGACACCATCGTGATCGGCGACGGCGGCGACATCGTCGCCACTGCCGCCAAGATCCTCCCGGTTCCGCGCGAGGGCGCCTGGATGGACCCGGGCCCGCTCGGGACCCTCGGCGTCGGGATGCCCTTCGCACTGGCGGCGCAGCTCGCCCACCCGGGCAAGCGGGTCGTGATCGTCTATGGCGACGGCTCCTTCGGCCTCAATGGCTTCGAGTACGACACCGCCGTTCGCTTCGGACTGCCCATCATCGGCATCGTCGGAAACGACGGAGCATGGGGGCAGATGATGCGGCCCCAGGGCGCCGTCTACGGCTGGGACCGCCTCGCGGGAACGATCCTCAACTACACACGCTACGACCGGGTCGTCGAGGCACTCGGCGGCCACGGCGAGCACTGCGAGCGCCCCGAGGAGATCCGCCCCGCACTCGACCGTGCAGCGGCGTCGGGCAAGCCGGCGCTCGTGAACGTCGTGATCCGCCAGGATCGCGAGTACAAAGGCGGCATCTACGTCTGAACCCGCGGCGAAGGCGGCGATCGGCGAGCGGCTCCATGCGCCGAGCGCCCTCGGTCTCGACGTGGCGGCGCTCCAGGCGCTCGCCGCCCGCGTCGGCCCGTTTGCCGCGCTCGACTTCGAGACGACGGGCCTCTCGGGAGACGCCCGCGCCGAGATCCTCGAAATCGGCGCACTGCTGGTCGACCCGGGGGTCGAGGAGGTCCGCAGCGTCGAGACGCTGGTGAGGCCCGAGCGAGGCGTTCCGGCTGCCATCACGCGGCTCACCGGGATCACCCGCGAGATGGTGGCCGACTCCCCCGCGATCTCCGCCGTCCGTGACGACCTCGCCGGCTTCCTCTGTGGGCGTGCCATCGTCGCCCACAACGCCGACTTCGAGCGCTTCTTTCTCGAACGGGACGTCCTCGCAGACGCCGGCGGCCTCGTCCTGCTCGATACCCAGGATCTGCTCTCGATCACGCATCCCGACGCGGCCGACCTTCGGCTCGAGACGTTCACGCGAAGGCTCCTGGGGAGCGAGGAGCGCCACCGCGCACTCTCGGACGCCCTCGACGCGGCCCGCGTCCTCTCCCAGGTCGCGACCGGCGCTCGGGCCGGTGAGGCTCGCTACGCAGCGGCGCGCGACGCGCTCGTCCACTTTGCTCCCGACTCGCCGTGGCTGGCGCTCCTTCCCGGGGACGCGCCGCGGCAGCCTGCAGCGGCCGAGACGCCGTGGCTCGCGATCGGCGCTTCGGACGAGCCGCCGGTTCCCTTCGACGAGGAGGCGATCGCCGCAGCGCTCGCCGACGAAGCGCGCGGCCGGCGGCACTTCCCGGGCTACCGCGTCCGCGAGGAGCAGATCCGCCTGGCGCGCCACTTCGTCCGCAACCTCGCCGGGGGCGGCGTCTTGCTGCTCGAAGGCGGGACCGGGGTCGGAAAGTCGCTGGCGTATCTCGCGGCTGCGATCCCGTTCGTGATGACGCGAAAGAACGGCAAGCGTCGCGAGCCGCTGGTGATCTCGACGCGAACCAAGCTCCTCCAGGATCAGCTCCTCGAGAAGGACATCGCCGCGGCGGCGCGGATGCTCGGATGGCCAGGCCTCCGTGCGCTCTCGATGAAGGGGCGCGCCAACTACGCCTGCGCCCGGCGCCTCGCACGCGTTCTCGAGGAAGGACGTGAGACGCGGATCTTCCCCGAAGAGCGGATGGCGTACGCCGTCCTCGAGGCGTGCGCGCGAATCCGGCCCCAGGGAGAGCTTCGTGCGATTCCGGGAGCGCTCCTCTACCGGTTCCGGTGGCTCCGCGATCTCATTCAGCGCTCGGTCACGACGCGGTCGGAGCAGTGTACGCGCGAGCAGTGCGCGGGGTGCAGCGACTGTCCGTTCGGAAAGCGCCGGGCGGCCCTCGCCGAAGCGCAGCTCGTCGTAGCGAACCACGACCTGCTGCTGCGCTGGCCGCCCGACTATCCGAGCTTCTCCCACGCCATCGCCGACGAGGTCCACGAGCTGGCTGCCGTCGCCGACGAGGTGTACGCACAGGTCGTCCGGCCCGACGAGGTGCTGGCGCGGATCGACGAGGTCTTCGGTCGCCCGAAGGAAGCCGCGAGCGCGTCGCTTCTCCCCGGGCGCGAGCGGCGCGCCGTCAAGAAAGATGCCATCGCCTGGCGCAGAGGCATCCAGCAGGATCTCGTGGGGCTCGGAAGGGCCGTCGGGGAGCTGGTCGACGAGTTCGGGACGATCCACGTCCCCGAGCACCCCGGTGCCGCACTCGAAGCCGCGCAGGCGACCGCGCACGTCGCCGCCGCGCGGCTCGACGAGCTCGCGACGGCCATCGAGAAGATGGATTCGCCTGGGACGGGAGATGCCGATGGCGGCCCGCTCTCGCGTGCGGCCGCCGACCTGCGGGCGTGGGCGGCCACGCTCCGCATCGCCCTCGACGGTGGCGGCGGCGACGCGGTGGCGTCCTTCGAGAGCGTGGCTCCGCCCTGGGACGGCTGGCGCTGCATGGTGCGGCCGGTCTCGCCGGCTGCCGCCTTCGACGAGCAGTTCCTCTCCCGCCTCGAATCCTTCGCAGGGGTCTCGGCGAGCCTTTTCATCGAGAACGACGCCTTTGCCGCGCTCGGCGAGCTCGAGATCGAGGCCCGTGCGCGAGATCGTCTCGAGCGGGTGAGCGCGCCGAGCCCGTTTCCGTATGGCGAGCACATGCGCGTCGTGGCGCTCGAGAGCCGAGGCGACGTCGTCGCCGAGACCGCCGAGGTGATCGAAGAGCTGGCGCTCCGGCTCGGAGGCCGCGTCCTCGGCCTGTTCACCAGCCGTGCGCGGATGAACCAGGTGGCCGAACGTCTCGCGCCCCGGCTCGTGGCGGCGGGCATCGAGGTGCTGACGCCGCGGCGGGCCAGCGACGACTTCGGAGCGCTCCTCGAGCGCTTCCGCCAGGGGGGTGCGGTGCTCCTCGGCGCGCGCGCGTTCTGGCAGGGGATCGACGTCCCCGGTGCGGATCTCCAGGCGGTGGTCATCGAGAAGCTGCCCTTCGACGTTCCGACCGAGCTCTTGAAGCGCCGCGAGCAGCGACTCCAGCAGGAGGGCATCCGGACCTTCGAACGCTTCACCCTCGGCCGCATGCTGCTCCATTTGAAACAGATGGTGGGCCGCCTCATCCGCAGCGAGTCCGACCGGGGACTCGTCGTGATCGTCGAGGGTCGGACCACCAAGAACTACTTCCGGCGGCTTCCCGGAGCTCTCCCGCCGGGCTCGCGGATCGAGGTGGCGAAGCCGGCCGACCTCGGTCGCCTCCTCGCCGAGGTGGGGATCGAGACGACCGCGCCCTGAGCGAGCCCGGCTTCGTGCGGTGATCCGGCGTCCCGGCCGGGTCCGCGGGCCGGGCCCCGGTCAGCTCTGGCGTGCGTAGGCCGTGGGCACGTCGACCGCGCCATTGAAGAATCGCTGCAGGCTCTCGTTGTATCGGTAGAACGTGTCGACCTCGAGCTGATCGGGCCCCGTGACGCGCATCGGGACGTCGGGGAAGGTCAGATAGTTGAGCGTATGCTCGAGATCGGGTCCGGCATTGGCGCGGATGTTGTCGATCATGTCGCGCCAGGTATCGAGCGGCGCCTCGAGGACGAAGTGCCCGGGAGCGGCTTCGTCGATCCCCGCGAGCTGGCGGACCGACCGCACCGCGAAACCTTCGAAGGCGATCTCGTAGAGATCCGGGCCGGCCGGCGTCTCGACCCGAACCACCATCGTACATTCGATGGATCCGAGCGCGCGGTACGAGGCCTGGTCGTGCTCCATGCGGCGTGCGAGCGCCTGGAACCACTGGGTCGAGGGGAAGACGGTCTCGTTGGCCATGGTGCAACTCCAACGCCGGCTAGGCGGCCAGCTCCGCGAACGGGATCTCCTTCGGGATGGTGAGGCGCGACTCGCGGTCGAGTCCGGCGATCTGCAGCCGCCTCAGATACTCCTTCACCTGCTTGGCGTAGATGAACGCCATGCGGGCCATGCCGAGCTCGATGTTGGCGAGCCCTCCGCCGGCGAGGATCGCGCGCGGCTCCGACGTCTGCGGCTCGAGCGTGAGCATGAAGATGGCCTGTTCGCCGAGGTCGAGGATCTTGTGCACCTGCTCCGCACGGTCGGGATGACGTTCGAGGAAGTAGGCGAGGTGCTTCACACCGTACGCGACGTGGCGGGCTTCATCCTGCATGCAGAGGCGGAAGATCGTCTTCTCGACCTCGGTCGGAGCGAGGAACTCGCCCTGGCGGAACAGCGTCAGCACGAACCCCTCGCCGAAGATGTGCATGAGGGCGCTGGCGGTGGTGTAGTTGGGAGCTTCGAGGATCGCCGACAGGAGCTCTTCCTGGCCGGGCGAAGCCATCAGCAGCCCGCCTCCGTTGGCGAGTGCGCGCTTGCGAAACACGTCGAGATGGCGCGCCTCGTCCATGATTTGGGTCGCCAGGAAGAGCTTCACCTCATGGAAGTCGTGATTGATCCGGCAGAGCCACTTGGCGGGCATGTCGCCGGCGACGAACTCGACCTCGGTGAGGCCGGTGCACATCTGGCACACCGCGCGTTCGATGTCGTCGGGGAGCTTCTGGAGCTTGTGCCACGGGATGTCGGTGACCGAGTTCCATTGCCGGACCACGGCCTCGTCGTAGAGCAAGCCGGCGTTCTCCGCCCAGACTTCGGACATCTCGTTGAGGGTGTACATGCCGAGGCCGGGGGTTTCCTCCGGCACGTGGCACCCGCGCGGCGCCATGCTGCCGTGGGCCGAGCCATGCTCTGGAATGCGTGCATAGTGCACCGCCGTCAAGATCGAATCAATATGAAGGAGATCCGTCCAACGTGGTATGAGACGGATGCACATGATCGTTCTGAGCAGCAAGCAGCGGCGCGAGATGAAGCGGATCGTGGCTCGGCCGGCTGAAGAAGCGGGCGTCGCGCGACGAGCGCATGTCGTGCTGTGGAGCGCGGACGGGATCTCGGGGGCGGAGATCGCGCGGCGCCTTCATCTCTCTGTGGAGGCGGTTTCGCGGATTCGGCGACGATTCCTGGAGGGCGGCGTGGCGGGACTTGCAACACGGCCGAAGCCGGGGCGTACGGATCACGCCGTGCCGGCCGCGACGGTCGAGCGCGTGGTCGAGCTGGCGATGTCGCCGCCGCCGGCGGGACGCAGCCGGTGGACGACCCGGCTGCTCGGCCGAGAGGTCGGGCTGACGAGCGGCTGCGTGTCGGACCTGTTGCGACGAAATGGCCTCAAACCACATCTGACCCGGACGTACAAGGTGAGTCGAGATCCCGCCTTCGTTGCAAAGGTGCGCGACGTGGTGGGTCTCTATCTGAATCCGCCCGAACACGCGGTGGTGCTCAGCGTCGATGAGAAGACGTCGATCCAGGCGCTCGAACGCACGCAGCGGCCGTTGCCTCTGCGCTCGGGACGCGCCACGCGGCACACGCACGACTACAAGCGCCATGGCGTCGTCGACCTGTACGCCGCGCTCGAGGTCGCCACCGGGCAGGTCACGCATCGTCTGAGCGCCCGGCATACCGCGGCCGATTTTCTCTCGTTCATGCGCAAGGTCGTTCGTGCGTATCCGCGGCGCGAACTGCACGTCGTGCTCGACAATTCCTCGACCCATGGAACGGCCGAGGTGCGGGCGTGGCTCGCGAAGCACCCCCGCGTGCACTTCCACTACACGCCCACCAGCGCGTCGTGGCTCAATCAGGTGGAAGGCTTCTTCGGCATCCTCGGAAAGCAATCGCTCAGCCTGACCGACTTTCATTCCACCCGCGCCCTCCGCGATCATCTCGGGAGCTACATGCGCGCGTGGAATCGAAACCCCACCCCGTTCGAGTGGACCAAGCCGGCACGTGCGATCATCCGCTCGCATCGTCGCATGCTTGATCGCATTACGACGGCGGTGCAATAGTGGCCCGACTCGATATCGGTGAGCCGGAGTCCGGTCGGCCCGGGGGTGGCTTGGTGTCCCCATCCCTCCGGGTTGGAATGCATCCATCGCAGGTCGAAGCTTCCCCGAGCCATCTCCCGCATCCGATCGAGGCCGGTTTCGACCGCAGGCGTGTACTTGCCCATCGTCCCCTCCCCGTCGCTCGCGACGTCCGATTCCACTACACGGCCGGCGAAGGGGGATGTCAAGGAAAACAGGCCGTCGCGACCACAGGCAGAGGGCGTGCCTTGCCGAGCGCGAGTGCTCCCGCCGGATCCCCGGTTGCGTGTAGGCACTCTAATGTCTACACTGCAGGCATGTCTAACGAGGCAGGTCGCAAGGGGCCCGGGCGCGCGCGCCGGCGGCCGGTCCAGTACACGGTGCGCGACGTGCCTCCGAAGGTCGACGAGGCCCTCCGGCGCAGGGCCCGGAAGGAAGGCAAGAGCTTGAACCGCTTTCTTCGCGACGCGCTCGTTCGCGAAGCGGATCTGGGCGGCGCAGATGACGTGGTTCATCACGACCTCGACCGACTGAGCGGTCTCTGGGAGCCGGATCCCGCTTTCGACGCCGCGATCGCGGCCCAGGACACCGTCGACGAGGACCTGTGGCGCTGAAGATCCTCGTCGACACGAATCGCTACACCGACTTTGCGCGCGGCGACTCCGTTGCAGTCGAGCGCCTGCAGCGAGCGGCCCGTGTGTACTTGTCGTTCGTCGTCATCGCCGAGCTGCGAGCAGGCTTCCTTTGCGGCTCACGCTCGGAGCGGAACGAGGCCAATCTGACTCGCTTCCTGTCCGAGCCACGAGTCGATGTCCTGTATCCCGACGAGGAGACGACGCACCATTACGCCCGTCTCTTTCGCCAGCTCCGTGCGCAGGGAACGCCGGTCCCGACGGGCGACCTGTGGACCGCGGCGCTCGCGGTGCAGCACGGGCTGCACCTCTTCGCCCGCGACCGCCACTTCGATCACCTGCCGCAGATCCCGCGCGTCTGAATGCACCGCGAGGTTCCTGCAACGCGCGGAGCGGAGTGCGCCGCCCGGGGCGGCATCTTCTCGCGCGGCGCGAGTCTTGGGCCGGTCTCCTAGACCAGCGCGAGCACCGTCTCGAGCGCCGGCCAGAGATCCTCTTCCGGGATGTTCAGCGCCGGGAAGAGGCGCATCACGCGGCCTGCCGTGACGTTCAGCATCACGCCCGCCTCCGCGGCGCGGAGCGAGAGCGTCGCGGCACGCTCGGTGTCGGTGAGCGACATGCCGATGAGGAGCCCTCGGCCGCGGATGTCGTCGACCGCTCCCGGGCGCTCGGCCGCGAACGCGCGGAGCCTGTCCATCACCCGGGCGCCGAGCTCGGCTGCGCGCTCGGAGAGCTTCTCTTCGGTCACGACGCGGAGCACGGCGCTCACCGCGGCGCAGGCGAGAGGGTTTCCGGCGTAGGTGCCGCCGTGGTCACCGAGCGAGACCGTCTCCGCCAGCTCGTCGGTCGTCACGAACGCCGCGACCGGGAAGCCTCCGCCGAGACCCTTGCCGAGGGTCATCACGTCGGGCCGCACCCCTTCGTGCTCGCAGGCGAAGAGCTTCCCCGTGCGGCCGATGCCGGTCTGGATCTCGTCGAGTATGAGCAGCGCGCCCTTCTCGTGGCACAGGTCGCGGAGTGCCGCGAGGTAGCCAGGCGGTGGAACGTTGACGCCCCCTTCGCCTTGGATCGGCTCCACGACGAAGGCGGCGGTGTGGTCGCCGATGGCGGCGCGCGCCGCGGCGAGATCGCCGAACGGAACGAAGACCGGCTCGGGCAGCAGCGCGCGGTAGGGCTCACGGTGCTTCGGCTGACCGATGATCGAGAGCGCGCCGAGGGTGCGGCCGTGGAACGACTGGAGCGTCGAGACGAACTGGGTCCGTCCCGTCGCGCGGTGTGCGAGCTTGAGCGCGCCCTCCATGGCTTCGGCGCCGGAGCTGACGAAGAACGACCGGGCGAGGCCCGCTGGAAGGAGCGGCGAGATCTGCGCCAGGAGGTCGAGTTGCGGCTGGGTGTAGAACAGGTTCGTCGTCTGCATGAGCCGGCCGGCCTGGGCGCAGATCGCCTCCACCAGCGCCGGATGGCTGTGGCCGATGCACGTGACGCCCCAGCCGCCGGTGAGGTCGACGTACTCGCGGCCCTCGGCGTCGCGTACGCGTGCGCCGTGCCCCTCGACGAGCACCAGCGGCAGGCGCCGGACCACCGGCAAGAAGTGGGCTGCTTCCAGCGCGCGGGCCGAGACGACGGAGCGCAGGTTCTCGAGGGGCATCGGGCCTCCGGCGGGAGAGCTGCGAGATTCGACGCTCGGGCCTGCGCCGTCAAGCCGCCGGGCGCAGCCCGGCGGGTCAGCCGGTATACTTGCCTCCCCATGTCGGCCCCCCAAACGCCGCACCCGGCTGGCCCGCTCGCCGATTCCTTCGGCCGCCAGATCGAGAGCCTTCGCATCTCGGTCACCGACCGCTGCAACCTGCGCTGTGTCTACTGCATCCCCGAGGACATCGAGTGGCTTCCCCGGGCGCAGCTCCTTTCTCTGGAGGAGATCTCACGCCTGGCGCGGATCGCCGTCTCCGGCGGCGTCCGGAAGATCCGTCTCACCGGCGGCGAGCCGCTGATGCGGCGCGACCTGCCGAGGCTGATCGAGATGCTCTCGGCGATCCCGGGATTGGACGACCTGGCGCTCACGACCAATGGCACGCAGCTCGCGAAGCTCGCTGCGCCGCTGGCTCGCGCGGGCCTGCGGCGGGTGAACGTGAGCCTCGACAGCCTCGACCGGGAGACCTTCGCCCGGATGGCGCAGCGAGACGTCCTCGGACGCGTCCTCGAGGGGATCGACGCGGCCGTGGCCGCGGGCCTCCGCCCGATCCGCATCAACAACGTCCCGATCCGGGGGCTCAACGACCACGAGGCCGTCGCCTTCGCGGGCCTTGCCCGCGAGCGGGGCTTCGAGGTCCGCTTCATCGAGTTCATGCCCCTCGAACACGGGCGGCGCTGGGGGACCGACGTCATGGTGCCCGGCAAGGAGCTGCGGGAGAGGATCTCCGAGCGCTGGCCCCTCGTTCCCGACCCGGACCTCGATCCGCACTCGCCGAGCCGCGACTGGCTGTTCGCCGACGGAGCGCCGGGCCTCGTGGGGTTCATCGACTCGGTGACGCAGCCGTTCTGCTCGGCCTGCAACCGGATCCGGCTCACCGCCGATGGCAAGCTGCGCACCTGCTTGTTCTCGGTTCGCGAGCACGATCTGCGCGAGCTCCTGCGATCGGGTGCCCGTGACGAGGCGATCCTCGAGCGGCTCCGCGCAGTGGTGGCGACCAAGGAGCTGAAGCACCACGTCACCGACGGAATGTACGTCAAGCCCGAGCGCACCATGTCGCGAATCGGTGGCTAGGGTGGCGCGGGAGCGCGCCGCCGACCGGATCCTCCTGGAGGGCATCCAGGTGCCGGCGGCCCTCGGCGTCAGCGCTGCGGAGCGCCGGATGCGGCGGCCGGTCCTGCTCGACATCGAGGTCGAGCGCGACCTGCGCGCTGCAGGGCGCAGCGACCGGATCGGCCAGACGATCCACTACGGAAGGATCTACGACGTAGTGGCCGACGTCGCGGCCAACGTCGAGCACAAGCTGGTCGAAGCCCTCGGCGAGCGCATCGCCCAGGCCGTTCTCTCGAAGTTCGACGTCGACGCCGTCACCGTGACCGTCCGGAAGCCCAAGCCCATTGCCGGCGTCCTCGAGCACACGGGCGTCCGGATCACCCGGACCCGGGACGACGCCCAGGGAGACTGACCGGATTCCGGCGTGCGGGACCAATGCGCCCGGCTACTCTGGCCCCCGGAATGTCCCCCGGTTGCGCAGCGCGCCTCCGGAGGGCCGGAGGCGCCCATGCCCGGACTGACCCCCGTCGAGCAGGAGATCCTCATCTACTCCTACTTTCGCGATGCCGAGCTTCGCGGCGCGAACCTGCTCTTCCGCCTGATGCGGCTCGTCGATGATCCCGAGTCGCAGGTCTTCCTGACCGAGCACCTCGCAGACGAGACGCGGCACGCTTGGCTCTGGACCCAGCGAATCCGGGAGCTCGGCGCGCAGCCGATCAAGGTGGACGACGGCTACCAGGTTCGGATCGGCAAGCTCGCGGGCGTTCCGAAGACGATCGTCGACATCTTCGCGCTGACCGTGGTCGTCGAGCAGCGCGCCCTGCGCCGCTACCAGCAGCACCTGCGCCGTCCCGATATCCCGGAGCGGACGCGAGAGGTGCTGGAAGCGGTCACCAAGGACGAGGCGTGGCACATCGACTGGATCCGCACCAAGGCACGCGAGTTCGCCGAGAAGGCCGGCGATCCGGAATGGGTGGACCGCGCCATCAAGAAGTACCGGGCGATCGACGAGCAGGTGATGGCGGAGCTGGACGAGAAGGAGCGGGGGCTTGCCGGCTGACACGGCCTCCGCCGCCGCCGGCGAACCGGACCGCACGTGGACCGGGCGCCTCCTTCATGCGAAGGATCGCGTCACCACCGGGGCACTCGAGATGCTTCGGCGGGGAGTTCGCTCGCTTCCCCACGAGCGCGCCGTCGCCCTCGGAGCGACCCTCGGCCGCGCCTACGCGCGCGCCCACGGCCCGCGTACCGGTATTGCGCGAACGAATCTCGCCATCGGCTATCCCGAGAGTTCGGCGGCCGCGCGTGAGAGCCTCCTGGTGGAGATCTACGCCAACTTCGGCCGCATGGTGGCCGAGACGGCGCTGCTCCAGAGGCTGACCCGCGACGATCTGATCGAGATCGCAGATGCCGAGGGTCTCGAGCACCTCGAGAAGGCGCGAGTGGCCTCCCGGACGGGCGGCGTCATCATCCTCACGGCGCACTTCGGCTCCTTCGAGCTGTGCGCAGCGGCCATGGCCGCCCGCGGCATCCCGATCTCGATCGTCCACCGGACGGCGAACAATCCGTATCTCGACCGCATGATCACGGGCTGGCGCGAGGCGAGCGGCATCGAGGTGATCCGCCGCGGTGTGGCGGGCCGCGCCGTCCTGCGCTCGCTCCGGAGCGGCCGCTGCGTCGCGATGCCCCTCGACCAGGACACGCGGCACGGAGAAGGGGTCTTCGTCCCGTTCTTCGGCAGGCCCGCGTGTACCCGCGACGGGCCTGCGCGGCTCGCCATGCGCCTCGGGGTGCCGGTGGTCCCCGCATTCATGTTCCGGATCGACCAAGGGGTGCGACACCGGATCCGCATCCTGCCTCCCCTCGACCTCGCGCCCGAGGGAGAAGATCGCACGGCGACCGAAGCGGCAGTGCGCGAGAACGTCGCGAGGATGAGCGCCGCCATCGAGGCCGCGGTGCGCGAGGCGCCGACCCAGTGGATCTGGAGCCACCGCCGCTGGAAGACCCAGCCGGCCGGACTCGACAGGCCCTACCCCAGCAAGGGCGCCCGGCCGCTGCGGCGGCTCCGCAAGCGCCTCGGTCTCCGTCGCAAGAAGGGCCAGCTGCCGCGCTGACCCCGCTGCCCGCGGCGTAGCCGCTCATGCGGGCTCGTCCTTCCCGGCGTAGACGTCGGCGCGGAGCAGCCCCTCGTTCTTTGCCACGATGCAGCTCACGACGGCGTCTCCGGTAACGTTCACCGCGGTCCGCGTCATGTCGAGCAGGCGATCGACGCCGAGGATGAGGCCGATGCCCTCCACGGGAAGGTTCGCCTGGCGGAGCACCATCGCCAGCATCACGAGGCCGACGCCGGGCACTCCTGCCGTGCCGATCGAGGCGAGGGTCGCGGTCACGACCACCGCCGCAAGGTCGCTGGCGCCGAGGTGGACTCCGTAGGCCTGGGCGATGAAGACCGTCGCCACGCCCTGCATGATCGCCGTACCGTCCATGTTGATCGTTGCACCGAGAGGGATCGTGAACGATGCGATCGAGTTGTGGACGCCGAGCTTCTTCTCGGTCACCTCGAGCGTGACCGGAAGCGTCGCGTTGCTGCTCGAGGTGCTGAACGCCACGGCGAGCACCCCCCGGAAGCGGCGGAAGAACTGGAGGGAGAGAGCCCCGAGAGCCCCCGCAGGAGGAGCGGATACACCCCGAGCGCATGGAGCGCGAGTACGCCGAGGACGGTGAAGAAGTACGCTGCCAGCGGTCCGAGCGCCGAGACCCCGTGGCCGGCGATGACCCGCGCGATCAGACAGAAGACGCCGATCGGAGCGATCGCCATCAGCAGCACCACGAGCCGGAGCACCACCTCGTTCAGATCCTGGAAGACCGAGAGCAGCCGCTTTCCGGGCGCCCCCGAGAGCGCCATGGCGAGGCCGAAGAGGATCGAGAAGACCACGATCTGCAGCATGTTGCCTTCGGCCATGGCGCGGACCGGGTTCGACGGAAACAGGCCGACGAGCGTACTCACCAGCGAGGGCGCCTCCTTGGCCGCGAAATCGGGGCTCGCCGTCAGCTCGAATCCGGAGCCGGGGGCCACGACGAGAGCCAGCGCGATCGCGAGGCTGATGGCGAGGGAGGTGGAGACGAGGTAGAGCCCGAGTGTCTTGCCTCCGATCCGTCCGATCCGGGCGACGTCGTTCATCGACGCGGTTCCGCAGGAGAGCGAGACGAAGACCAGCGGGACCACCAGGAGGTTCAGGCTTGCGAGGAAGATCTCGGCGCCGATCCGGAGCGCACCGTCGACGATCCAGCTCTCGACCACTCCGTCGTTGCCGATGGCGTCGATTCCGAGACCGAAGGCGAAGCCCGCCGCCATGGCGAGGAGGATCCGCGTCGTGAGGCTTCGCTTCGCCTTCAACGCGGGGCTTCGGGGAGCGTCGAGAGGAAGTCGACGACCGCGCGGGTGAAGAGGTCGTTGCGGTCCCCCGCGACCATGTGCCCGGCGTCGGAGACGTCGACGTAGCGCGCATGGGGGACGATCTCGAGGAAGTGGCGGGCGCCCTCTTCGCTGATGAGGTCCGAGAGCCGCCCGCGAACCAGGAGCGTCGGCGCCGTGAGCCGGCTTGCCGCCGCATCGAGCCGGTTCGGTGTCTCGCCGGCGAAGGGGAGGCCGACTCCGGCGAGGAAGCGCGGATCCCAGTGCCAGCGCCAGCGGCCGTCGGATCCCTGCCGCAGGTTCTTCTCGAGTCCGCGGGTGTCGGTCGGGCGCCGTCGATGGGGCTGATAGGCGGCGACCGCGTCGGCGGCCTCGTCGAGGCTCGCGAACCCGTCAGGCTTTTGGAGCATGAACGAGACGATACGAAGGGCTCCGCCGCGCTCGATGCGCGGCGCGATGTCGACGAGAACCAGCGCCGAGACGTCGGCGGGGGGGTCTTCGCCCGCTGCGACGAGGGCCGTCATGCCGCCGAGGGAGGCGCCGACCAGGATGGCCGGTCGTCCGAGCCCGGCGATCACGACGCGCAGGTCCTGCGCAAAGTCGCCGAGGCGGTAGCTCCCGGTCTCGGACCAGGCGCTGTCGCCATGGCCCCGCAGATCGAGGGTGACCGCGAGCCAGCCTCGTCCGGCCAGCTCCCGGGCGGTGTCGCCCCAGGCGTGCCGCGTCTGCCCTCCGCCATGCAGGAACACGACCGGCGGAGCGCCCAGATCCCCCCAGGCATCGGCGGCGAGGGTCATGCCGCCGCCGACGTCGATCCGATGAGAGCGCGGTAGGAGAGCGTGGTCGTCGGCACGCTTCTGGGCGGGGATCAATTCGATTCCTCATGCTGGAGCGACGGGGGCTCGCGCGGAACGAACGAAGCCACCCGGTGGGAGAGCTCAGCATAGCCCGGCACGTCGCCCGGCGTGAACTTTCGTGGAGGCGCGCACGTCACCAACGGCTGTACCACTGCCTGCACCCTCTCCACTCGTTCCGGCGGCGCCTTTCGCGTGCCGACGCCAGACCTGGCCACCTGGCCCTGCCGCAGCGGGAGAAGGTCCGCCCGCCCGCTTCTATTTCCTACGCGCTCACGCGATCACGCGCTGCGAGCAGCGTCTCGGCCGCGGCTGAGGGTCCGCGCTACTTCCAGCCGCGCGGATTGGCGAAGAACTCGCGCTCCCAGCCTTCGATGGCGGCGTGCAGGCGTGCGGCCTCTTCCGCATGCTGCGGGAGCACGTCGTACGATTCGTTGCTGTCGGCATCCAGGTCGAAAAGAAGCCGGTCGTGGCCGACAAGCTGGAGCGTTTCGCCCGTCTGCGAATCCGTGTAGCTGCGGGCATGCGCGGCGCGACCGACGACGCTGCTCTGCTTGTCGAGGGGCACCGGCCAAGTGTACAGGTTGCCCCAGCGGTAGTACTTCCAGCGCCCGCTGCGGACGCCGTCGATCACGCAGGAATTGAAGAAGAAGAGTGCGTCGTGGGGGCTCGTGCTCTCGCGGCCGCTGAGCAGCCCCCCGATGTCGCGGCCGTCGATCGTGCGATCCTGCGGTAGATCGAGCCCGGCGAGCCCGAGCAGCGTCGGGAACAGGTCGATGTCCATCGTGGGTGCGGTGATCACGCTGCCGGCTGGGATGTGGCCGGGCCACTGGGCGATCGCCGGCACGCGCTGTCCGCCCTCCATCGGCTGGCCCTTGCGCCCGCGAAGGAGGCCGGGGCTGCCGAGGTACCACGGTCCGTTGTCGCTGTTGAAGACGACGAGCGTCGAATCGAGGAGATGCCGCTCGGCCAGCGCGCGCATGACCTCGCCGACGCTCCAGTCGAGCTCCTCGATCGAGTCGCCGTAGGCGCCGGCCGCCGACTTGCCCGCGAACTCGGGCGACGGGATGAGTGGCTTGTGGACGTTCTTGTGCGAGAAGTAGAGGAAGAAAGGCTGCGTCTGGTTGGCATCGATGAAGTCGACCGCTTCGCGCGTCAGCGTGGCGGTCACGGGCCCCTGCCGGAGACCGATGTTGGGGTCGACCTCGGTGTCGTTCTTCCAGTACGCATACGGGAACTCGTCGTTCGCGTGCGGAAAGCCGGCGAAGAAGTCGAATCCGTGCCGGCGCGGGTTGTGGCGCGGGTCCGCCGAGAAGTCGCCGAGGTGCCATTTGCCGACCATTCCCGTGGTGTAGCCTGCCAGCTTCAAGGCCTCGGGGATCGTGATCTCCGAGGCGGGCAATCCGCCGATGGGGGTTTCGAGCCTCTCCATCATGCCGAGACCGGCCGACAGCCGCGCGAGCGGGAGCGCGAGCTTCTCGAGCCAGGAGCCGTGGCCCGGGAGAAGCGGCGTGTCCATGCCGGTGCGCAGCGGATAGCGGCCCGTGAGAAGCCCGGCGCGCGTCGCCGTGCAGGTTGAGCCACTGGCGTAGAAGCCCGTGAAGCGCGCGCCCGACTTCGCCATCGCATCGAGGTTGGGCGTCCGGATCAGTGTGTTCCCGTAGGCGCCGAGATCGCCGTAGCCGAGATCGTCGGCGAGGATCACGACGACGTTCGGCGCCCGGGCCGGCGCCGCGGCGCTGCGATGGACGACGTCGGCGACGGGCTGGGCATCCTTCTTTGCGTCGGCGTAGACCGAGGTGTCGAGCACCGCGTAGCCCTCGTGGGGCCCGACGCGGTCGCAGGCCACGAGGCCGAGGGTGAGTCCGACTCCGAGGGCGAGAGCCAGAGATGTCTTTCTCATGCAGTCCACTCCCGATCGTGAACGGCGCAGCGTTGCCTGGGCGCCCGTGGCGTTACTTCCAGCCGCGCGGATTCGCGAAGAAGTCGCGCTCCCACGCCTCGATCGCCGCGCGAAGGTGTGCGGCCTCGTCCGGGTGGGACTCGACCACGTTGTACGCCTCGCCCGGATCGGCGGCCAGATCGAAGAGCAGCGGCATTCGCGGGCGGTCGGCTACGCCGGTCTCCGGATCGACGTAGCGCTTCTCCTCCCATCCGCGTCCCCCCACCGTGCTCACCTTGTCGAGCGGAAGCGGCCACATGTACTGGTTCACCCAGCGATAGAACTTGAAGCGGCCGCCGCGTGCGCCATCGATCACGTTGGCGTTGAAGAAGAAGAGCGCGTCGTGCGGGCTCTCCTGCGTGCGCCCCTCGAGAAGCGCTCCGATGTCGCGGCCGTCGATCGTGCGGTCGCTCGGAAGCTCGAGGCCGGCGAGGCGCAGCGCCGTCGGAAACAGGTCGATCCCCATCGCCGGCGCGCCGACCACGCTTCCGGCCCGGACGTGCCCCGGCCAGTGCGCGATCGCCGGCACCCGCTGTCCGCCCTCGAACGGCTCTCCCTTGTGCCCGCGCAGCGGCGCGTTGCTGCCCGAGAACCATCCGCCGTTGTCGCTCAGGAAGAAGACGAGCGTGTTCTCGAGGAGGCCGCGGGAGGCGAGCGCCTGCATCACCTCGCCGACGCTCCAGTCGAGCTCCTCGACGGAGTCTCCGTACGGGCCGGCCGCCGAGCGTCCAGCGAACTGCGGTGACGGAAGCAGCGGGATGTGGACGTTCTTGTGCGCGACGTAGAGGAAGAAGGGTTCGGCGCGGTGGGCATCGATGAAGCCGATCGCCTCGCGCGTGAGCGTGGCCGTCACGTCGGCCTGGCGCAGGCCGAGGTTCCCGTCGACCATCGTCTCGCCTTCCCAGTACGAGTACGGGTGCTCGCCGTTCGAGTGCGGAAAGCCCACGAAGAAGTCGAAGCCATGTCGCAGCGGGTGGTACGCGGGGTTCTCCCGGAAGTTCCCGAGGTGCCACTTGCCGACCATCCCGGTCGTGTAGCCGGCGAGCTTCAGGGCCTCGGGGAGCGTCACCTCCGAGGCCGGCAGGTGATCGACCGCCGACTCCTGGCCGATCTCGACGCCGTCGAGCACCCCCAGGCGCGCGGCCCACTTGAGCAAAGGATTCGCGAACCGCGCCCCCCACGACGCCGGATGGATCGGCTCGTTGATGCCGCTCCGCAGCGGATAGCGGCCCGTGAGAAGCCCCGCGCGCGTGCCCGAGCACGAGGCGTCGGGGGCGTAGAAGTCCGTGAAGCGAGAGCCCGCCTTCGCCAGTGCATCGAGGTGCGGCGTCCGGATCAGCGTGTTGCCATACGCACCGAGATCGCCGTAGCCGAGATCGTCGGCGAGGATCACGACGACGTTCGGCGGCCGGGCCGGCGCCGCAGCGCTTCGGTGGACGACGTCGGCGACGGGCTGGGCATCCTTCTTCGCGTCAACGTAGACCGAGGTGTCGAGCACCGCGAAGCCCTCGTGGGGCCCGACGCGGTCGCAGGCCGCGAGGCCGAGAGTGATTCCGATTGCGAGGGCGAGCGCTCCGAGAGCGCGCTTCATGCAATCTCCTCTTGTCACTACGGACACGACGTTCCCGCGAGACCCGCCGCCTTGCGCTCCAGCTCGCAGGCCGCGCGGAAGGACGCCACCTCCGCCTGCTGCCGCTCGCTCGACCAGCCGAGCTCCTTGGCCACGAGATCCGCCACCCTCTCTGCCGCTGCTGCGGAGGCATCCCGCGCCAGCAGGCGCGCGCGCGTGCGGCGGCTCAGCAGGTCATCGAGGGTGGTCGCCATCTCGTGGCGCACGGCATGGATGGCCTCGGCGCACAGGTACGGGAGCCCCGGCACGAGCGGCTCGCCGAGCTCGGGCTGCTTCTCGATCATGTCGAAGAGCACGCGAGCCTCGCCGCCGTAGCGATCGGCGAGGTGGGTCACCGTCTCGGCCGGCAGCCGGTCGTAGTGTCGTGCGCCGTCGAAGCCCTCGGTGCCGCGGAGTCGGAGCCGCCGGGTGCGGCTGCGATGGCGGCCACGCGCGCGCAGGCCGAGCATGCGGACGGCCTCATCGACGGTGTCCTCGGCCATCTGGCGGTAGGTGGTGAGCTTGCCGCCGGTGATCGAGAGCACACCGGAGCCCGAGGCCGACACCTTGTGGCGACGCGAGAGGTCGACGGTGCGGTTCGTATTGGACTGCTTCAGCAGCGGCCGTAGGCCAGCCCAGGTGCCGAGCACGTCGTCCCGCGTGACCGTCTCGGTGATGCTGGCGTTCACCGCGGTGAGCAGGAAGTCGACGTCCTCGGGCGTGCACTGCGGGTCGTCGAGAGGGCCGTCGTAGTCGGTGTCGGTGGTGCCGACGAACGCGTAGTCGCCCCACGGAACGGCGCAGATCGATCGCTTGTCGGCCTTGCCTGGAACGCTCACCGCGATGTCGTTGCGCAGCTTTGACCACGGCACGACGATGTGGATGCCTTTCGCGGGGCGGATGGAGTCGGGGCGCGGGGTCTCGTCGAGGCCGCGGACGTCGTCCGACCAGACGCCGGCGGCATTCACGACGACGCGCGCGCGGACGAAGAACTCCTGGCCGTCGGCGCGCAGTCGTGCCCTCGTCGTGCGGCCGCTCGCGTCCTTGTCGAGGCCGATCAGGGAGACCCGGTTCGCGACGACGGCACCGTGATCGAGGGCCGCCGTGCGGGCCACGGCGAGGGTGAGCCGCGCGTCGTCGGCCCGCGCGTCGTAATAGAGGTAGGCGCCGGTGATGCGCTCCCGCGGTAGCACGGGCATGTGGGCGACCGCCTCGTCGCGCGAGAGTCGCCGGTGCAGCTTGCCGATCCGGTAGCCGCCGGTGAGATCGTAGATCCACATCGCGAGACCGAGGGCGCGCGCGATCCGGTGATTGATCATGCCGGACTTCTTGAAGAGGGGGATCAGGAAGGGCAGGGTCGTCACGAGATGGGGGGCGTTGCGCAGCAGCCGCTGGCGCTCGCGCAGAGCCTCGTAGACCAGTCGGATGTCGCCCTGCTCGAGGTAGCGCAGGCCCCCGTGAACCATCTTCGACGACTTCGACGAGGTGCCCGACGCGAAATCGTCCCGCTCCACGAGGGCCGTCCGCAGGCCCCGGGAGGCGGCGTCGAGGGCCACGCCGGCGCCGGTGATCCCGCCGCCGACCACCAGGACGTCGAAGTCCTCGGCGGCCAGCCGAGCGAGCGAGCGAGAGCGATCGAAGCTGCCGAGTTCCATGGTGGGCGCATCATAATAATAAAAAAGTGACTTGTCACTTTTTATTTTTGGGGATAGATTGACGCCATGGGCACCACCCAGGCAGAGCGCCGGCTCTCGACCCGCAAGCGGCTTCTCGACGCCGCCTCGGCGTGTCTGATCGAGTCGGGCTATACGGCGCTCACGACGACGGCCGTGGCTCAGCGGGCCGGTCTCTCCCAGGGAGCCCTCTTCCGCTACTTCCCGGCCAAGCCGGATCTGCTCGCCGCGACCGTCGAGCACCTCTTCGCCACTCTCACGGCCCGCTACGAGACACGCTTCGCGAAGGTGGCGGCGGCCGGGGCCGTGACGGCGCCCGCTGCGCTCGGGCTCCTCGCCGAGGTGCTCGACGATCCGCGCTACCTCGCGGCCCTCGAGCTCCACACCGCCGCACGCACCGACGAGCGGCTTCGCGCGAGCCTCGACACCGTCGTTCACCAGCACGGTGCGAACCTGCGGCGCCTGGCCCATGCCCTCCCGGTCGATCTCGGGGCCGGTGACGGGCAGCGCCTCGACGACCTCATCGACCTCGCGACGCTCGCGCTGCAGGGCGCGGCCGTACACCGCATGGCGGTCCACGAGACCGAAGCGCCGAGGCGCGTGATCGCTGCGCTGACGCGACTGGCGGGCCTCGGCCGCGCTGCGCCGCGCGAGGTCGTCTCCACGAAGGGCTCCGGCCCGCGTCCGAAGATCCAACCAGGGAGAGCAAGACGATGAACCCCACGACCGAGTGCGACGACACCTTCCCCATTCCCCTTGGGCCCGCGGCCCCCGTGATCCCGGTCGATCTGGCCGGCGGCGCGGCGCAGGCGCGCTCGCGCTCCCTCGCAAAGCCCGTCGCGGTGCCCGAGGCCGTGGTGCAGCGCATCCGCTCGGCCTGCGCGAAGGTCGACGTGGATGCCGCGACCTGCGCCGAGGCCAGCCGTGACTGGTGGGCCCTCGGCCTGCGCTGGGCGCACGAGGGGCAGGTGGGCGGCCTCGCCAGCGTCGTGGCGCGCGCGAGCAACGCGGAGGAGGTCTCCTCCGTGCTGCGGATCTGCAACGAGGCCCGGATTCCCGTGACGCCCATCGCGGGCCGCAGCGGCGTGTGCGGCGCGACGGTGCCGGTCTTCGGCGGGGTGCTGCTCGACCTCTGCGATTTCTCCGGCATCGCCAGTGTCGACGACCAGTCGCTCGTTCTCGACGTGCGCCCCGGCACCTTCGGCGATCACCTCGAGCACGAGCTGCGCACCCGCCACGGGCTGACGGTCGGCCACTGGCCGCAGTCGATCGCGCTCTCGACGGTGGGCGGCTGGCTCGCCTGCCGCGGCGCAGGCCAGCTCTCGAACCGCTACGGAAAGATCGAGGACATGGTGGTGGGCCTCGACGTGGCCCTCGCCGACGGGCGCATCATCCGCACCGGCGGCGTCCCGCGCGCGGCCGTCGGCCCCGACCTGAACCAGCTCTTCGTCGGCTCCGAGGGCACGCTCGGCATCATCGTCGGCAGCCGGCTGCGGCTGCACCCGGCGCCCAGCCACGAGAAGCGGGGGGCCTGGGGCTTCCGCACGTTCGCCGAGGCGCTCGACGCCTGTCGCAGGGTCCTGCGCCGCGGCCTCCCGCCGGCGGTGCTGCGCCTCTACGACGCGCACGAGGCGAACCACAAGTACCAGACCGGCGACCAGCACCTGCTGCTCGCGCTCGACGAGGGCGACCGGGCGGTGGTCGAGGCCTCGTTCTCGATCCTGGCCGAAGAGTGCGCCGGCGCCGTGGAGGCCGACCCGGGCCTCGTCGGCAAGTGGATGGGACACCGCAACGAGGTCGCGTCACCCGCAGGGCTGCTGAAGGTGGGGATCGCCTGGGACACCATGGAGATCACCGGGAGCTGGCGGAATCTGCCCGCGATCTACGAACGGGCCACCGCTGCGGTGCGTGCCGTGGAGCACACGATCGTGTGTAGCGCCCACCAGTCTCACGCCTACACCGACGGCGCGTGCCTCTACTTCACCTTCGCGGGCAAGCCCCCGGCCGATGGCTGGGAGGCGTACTACAAGGCGGCGTGGGATGCCGGCACGCGGGCGGTGCTCGCGGCGGGCGGGAGCCTCAGCCATCACCACGGCGTCGGGCTCAACCGCGCACGGTTCATGCGCGAGGCGATGGGCCCGGCCTTCGACACGCTGGTGTCGGTGAAGGAGGCCCTCGATCCGAACGGCATCTTGAACCCCGGCAAGCTCGGCCTTCCGAGCCCGTTCGGGGCGGTCAACTGGCCGTGAGCATTCTCGTCATCGACGCCGGCACGAGTGGTGTGCGGGCCGTGGTCTTCGGGGAAGACGCCCGCATCCTGCACGAGGAGCACCGGCAGGTGTTGCCCGCTTCGCCAGGGCCCGGGCGGGTCGAGTTCGACCCCTCGACCCTGGCCGCGGCCGCGGCCGGCGTGGCCCGGGCGGCGGTGGCGGCCGTGGGCGGCGTCTCGGTCGTCGGCATCGCCAACCAGCGCGCCTCCACGGTCACGTGGGACAGGGCTACAGGCGAGCCCGTCGCTCCCGGTCTCGGCTGGCAGGATCTG
The DNA here is from genome assembly GCA_963710635.1 of uncultured delta proteobacterium. Classification (GTDB taxonomy): domain Bacteria; phylum Myxococcota_A; class UBA9160; order UBA9160; family UBA9160; genus MYXO. The sequence goes on along the minus strand of CAVQAY010000001.1, from coordinate 406,505 downwards.
CGCACAGTCGAGCGATGCCGGGAGATCTACGCGCAAGGGCTCCTCATCTCCCCCAACGCCTCGCCGACCAAGATGGCGTGGCAGCTCGAGCAGGCCGATCCGGCGGGCACGCGCGACCTGTGCGTCGGCACCGTCGATAGCTGGCTGGCGTGGAAGCTGTCGGAGGGATCGCTGCACGTCACCGACGTCAGCAACGTGTCGGCGGGCGGGCTCTGGTCCGCGGATCACGAGGACTGGAACGAGAAGCTGCTCGCCGCGTGCCGCATCCCGCGCCGGGTGCTGCCCGAGATCGTCGACTCGTCGGGCGTGATCGGAAGGGCCAGCGCGCTGCCCGGCGCCCCGCCGATCGCGGCGCTGGCCGGCGACCAGCAGGCCTCGCTCGTCGGGCAGGCGTGCGTGCGGCCGGGCATGGCGAAGATCACTTTCGGTACGGGCGGGATGCTCGATCTCTGCCTCGGTGCGCAGCGCCCCGGCTTCGAGGTCGTCGGGCCGGGCGGCAGCACGCCGATGGTGGCCTGGCGCATCCGGGGCGAGACGACCTGGCTGGTTGAAGGGCTGATGCTCGCGGCCGGCACCAACCTCGAATGGCTTCGCGACGGCCTCGGCATCCTCGCAAGCGCAGCCGAGTCTCACGACGTCGCTTCTGCGTGTACGTCCGCCGAGGGGGTGGTGTACGTCCCCGCCCTGCTCGGGCTCGGCGCGCCCTACTGGAAGCTCGATGCGCGCGGCACGCTGCTCGGGATGAGCCGGGGAACGCGGCGGGCGCACGTGGTCCGGGCCGTGCTCGAGGGGATCGCCCAGCGCGCGGCCGACCTCGTCGAGGCCGCCGAGACCGACAGCGGGCTCGCGATCGGCACGCTGCGGATCGATGGCGGGATGAGCGCCAACCCGACCTTCGTGCAGGCGGTGGCCGATGCCACCAGCCGACCCATCGACGTCGCACACGGGGTGGAGGCCACTGCGCTGGGCGCCGCCTTTCTCGCCGGCCTGGCGACCGGCGTCTGGCGGGGCTGGGACGACGTCGCCGCCACGTGGTCGCCCGCCCGAAGGGTCGAGCCGGCCGGATCGTTCGACCGCGCGCGCTGGAAGGAGGCCTGCCGGCGCGCGGCGAGCCTGGCTGCATCCCCGCCCGTGCCGGATCTCGAAGCGGCTCAGACGCGATGACCAGGTGTCGCAGATGCCGCCAACGAACCAGGAAACGAGGAGAGCCATGGCGAAGAAGACTGCATTGATCACGGGTGGCGGCGGCTTCATCGGCTGTCGCCTGGCCCAGCGTCTCGCGAAAGCCGGGTTCCACGTGCGCGGCCTCGACCTCTCGGACGCGGCCGCCAGCGCCTACGCGGCATTTGGCGGCGAGCTCCTCGCCGGCGACATGCTGAAGGGAGACGACCTCTCGCGCGCTGCCGACGGCGCCGACCTCGTGGTGCACACGGCGGCGAAGATGGGGATCGACGACGACTGGGCGGGCTTCCGCGCCGTCAACGTCGAGGGAAGCGACCGCGTGGCCACGGCGGCGCGCCGCGGCGGGGCCTCGGCCTTCGTACACTTCAGCTCGGTGATGGTCTACGGCTTCGACTTCCCCGACGGCGTTACCGAGGACGGCCCTCTCGACGGTGCGAACAACCCGTATTGCCAGACCAAGATCGAGTCGGAGCAGGCCGTGCTCCGCCATCACCAGCCCGGCGCATTCGACGTCTACGTGATCCGGCCCGGTGACGTCTACGGCCCCGGCTGCGAGCCGTGGGTTCGCACGCCGGTGGCGCTCATGAAGGCGGGGCTGTGGACGAAGCTCAGCGACGAGGCCGCGCTGCACAACCACGTCTACGTCGACAACCTGATCGACGGCATCATGATCATCCTCGCGGCCGACCGCTCGGGCGAGCCGTTCAACGTGACCGACGGCGCGCGAACCCCGGCCACGGCGTTCTTCGGGCACTTCGAGCGCCTGCTGGGACGCTCGCTGCTCGCGATTTCCGCCGCGAAGGCGATCGAGATGGGGCAGCCGAAGACGTGGATCCGGTATCTGACGCGCAGCTCCACCTACTCCATCGAGAAGCTTCGGGGGCTCGGCTACCGGCCGAGCATCGGCCTCGACGAGGGGATGGAGACCACGGCGCGCTGGCTCCGCGAGATCGGCCTCGTGCCCGAGCTGGCGCCGGCGATGCAGGTGCTGCCGTGACCCGGGTCGTGAAGTCGACGGCCGAAGGCATTGCCGTCGTCGAGCGCGACGGCCCGCCCGGCAAAGGCGTGCTCCTCGACGTGGCGGCCGCCTCGATCTGCGGCACCGATCTTCATCTGGCCCGCTTCGGCGCGCTGCCGTTCGTCTTGGGGCACGAGCTGGCCGGGCGCGTCGGCGGGGTTCCCTACGCGATCGAGCCGACTCTGTTCTGCGGCCATTGCCCGCAGTGCGGGATGGGTGCGACACACCGCTGCGTAGGAGGCCTCTCGCTCATGGGCTTCTTCAGCGACGGCGGCATGGCCGACGCCGTGCGGGTGCCCGAGTCGGCCCTCGTTCCGCTCCCCGACGGGTTGCCCCTGGCCGACGCGTGTCTGGTGGAGCCGCTCGCCGTCGCCATCCATGCCGTGCGGCGCGCGGAGCTGCAGCCCGGCCAGACAGTGGCGGTCGTGGGCGGCGGGAGCATCGGCCTCGCCGTGGCGGCCGCGTTGGTGGCGAGTGGCCACGCCCCCACGATCGACGCGCGACACCCGCACCAGCAGGGGGCGGCCGAAAGGCTGGGTGCGCGCATCGGGGCCGCGCCGGGCGCCGACGTCGTGATCGAAGCGACCGGTACGGACACCGGCCTCGCGCGCTGCTGCGAGCTGGTGCGGCCCGCGGGCCGGATCGTTCTCGTGGGGGTCTTCCACGGGATGGTGCCGCTCCCGGGCATGGTCACGCTCCAGAAGGAGATCGTGCTGGCCGGCTCCACCACCTATGGCCGCCACGGGGGGCGCCGCGAGACCGAGGAGGCGGCCGCCCTGCTCGCAAGCAGGCCCGAGATCGCGGCGACGCTCATCACCCACCGCTTCCCGCTCGCCGAGGCGCGCCAGGCCTTCGCCGTTGCGGGCGACCGATCGAGCGGATCGATCAAGGTGGTGATCGAGCCCTGACCTCGCCGCGTGCGCCTGTTCGGAATCGACGGGGACGAGATCGATCCCGCCTTCGCGACGAGCAGGTCGAGATCCCGTAGCCCGTCTGCTCCGTAGCGGGCCTCGAGGACGATCGAGATCTCGACGAAGGTCGCGGTTGGCATCACACGCTGCTCGGCCGCTTCGATTGCCTCGCTGAAGCGGCGGTGGTCGGGCTCGCGCTGCAAGATCGCGAGCAGGGCCGTGGTGTCGATGACCATCAGCGCGGCATCCCGTTCTCGCCGTAGCCGAGGATCTCCTCCGCGGGGCGGGAATCGAGGACGGGCAGCGACGCGCAGTGGCGCCCGATCTCGTCGATCTCGTCGGCGAGGCGTCGTCGGGAGCGTTCCCGCCGCACGCGCGCCATCCCGAGGTCTTCCGCGATGGCCGTGGCCTCCCGGCTGCCGCGCGCGGGTGGGCGGCTTCGCGCTGGCCGACGAGCGGCCGCCGGCGAGCAGCTCTTCGCCCAGCTCGGCGCCGCCGAGGAGGTGGACCTGCCGGAGCTGGGCGTCACCGGCCGAATCCGCTTCGCCCGCGTCTCCCCCGACGGATCGCGCTTCGTACGGCTCGACTAGGCGCGCGCCCGGCCGCACCATCAGCGGGCGTTCGAAGCGTGGAGCGTTTTCTCGCTGCGATTGCTGCGGCCGCTCGGATCTGATCCGGCTATCTCTCGCGACAGCTCATCCGTGCAGGCTCTTCGCGCGCTGGCAGGCTTCCTTCCAGCGGGCGCGGTCGAACGCGCGCAGCGGCTCGATCCGCTCTCGCGGAGCCCACGTCGCAGCCACCTCGTCCCAGTCGGCCCAGATGCCGATGGCGAGCCCGGCGAGAAAGGCGGCGCCGAGCGAGGTCGTCTCGAGCACCGGCGAGACCTCGATCGGGCGGCCCGTGGCGTCGGCCACGGCCTGCACGAAGGTCGGGTTGCCGCTCATCCCGCCATCGATCCGCAGCGTGCCGATCGCGAGCCCGCTGTCGGTCTCGGCGGCCTCGACGAGATCGGCGCCGCGCTGCGCGATGCCCTCGAGCACGGCCCGCACGATCTGCGGGCGGCCCGTGCCGCGGCTCACGCCGAGCAGGGCGCCGCGCGCGCGGAAGTCCCAGTAGGGCGTGCCGAGGCCGAGCAGCGCAGGGACGAAGACGACCCCATCGCTCGACGCGCACCTGGCGGCGATGCCATGCGCCTGGCTGCTGTCGCCGATCACGCCGATCTCGCGCAGCCATTCGATGTGGGTCCCGGCGGCGAGCAGGATCCCTTCGAGGGCCCACGTCGTGGCCCCTTGCCGGCGCCAGGCGACGATCGACGCGCTGCCGCCACTGCCGATGACGTCGAAGGCGGGCCGCTCCGGCCCGAGGCACAGGTCGAGCATGCCGCCGCTTCCGAAGGTGATCTTCGCCATGCCCGGCCGCACGCAGCCCTGCCCGAGGAGCGAGGCCTGCTGGTCGCCTGCGATGCCGGCGATCGGCGGGGCGCCATCGAGCGCAGTCGCCGGGCCGAGCAGGCCCGACGAGTCGACGATCTCGGGGAGCGCGCGTCGCGGGACGCCCGTCCGGCGCAGCCGCTCGTCGCTCCATTCGACACCGTCGGGTGTCGAAAGGCCGGTGGCTCCGGCGTTTCCGGGATCGGTGACGTGGAGCACTCCCTGCGAGAGCGTCCAGGCGATCCAGGTGTCGATCGTGCCGACGCACAGGTCGCGCTGGCCGCTCGGGTCGGCCTGCTCGAGCAGCCAGGCGGCCTTCGTGGCCGTCAGATTGGGCGCGATCAGGAGGCCTTCGGCGAAGAGCCGCTCGCACACCGGGAGCGTGCGCTGATCCTGCCAGCCGAGGCCGGGCCCGACCGGCTCGCCGGTGGCGCGGTCCCAGGCGACGGTGGACGACCGCTGATTGGTGATGCCCACCGCGCCGACGCGGCCCGAGGCGGCGATCGCACGGCGGGCCAGGGCGAGCGCGGTGTCGGCCGTGGCGCGCGAGTCGAACTCGACCAGCCCGGGAGCCGGCGTCGATGGCGGCAGCTCCCGGTGCTCCGCGTGCAGGATGCGCGCAGCGCCATCCACCACCACCGCCCGCACGCCGCTCGTGCCGACGTCGATGACGAGCAGCCGCGTGTCTGCGCCGCCTAGGGCCACTTGACGTCGCCGAACGGCGTCGGGAGCCCGAGCTTGCCCGGGTTGAGGATGCCGTTCGGGTCGAGCGCGTCCTTGAGCGCGACGAGCGTGTCGAAGGCCGGGCCGAGGGCCTCGCGCATGAAGCGGGCCCGGTTGAGGCCCACACCGTGGTGGTGGCTGAGGTTCCCGCCCGCGGCCAGCACGGCGCGCGTGCAGGCATCCCACGCCGCGCAGTAGTAGGCCTCCTTGGCGTCGGCCGGCGGTGCGCCCACGAACATGAAGTAGAGGCACGCGCCGTCGCCGTAGGCATGCGACTGGTGTGCGCTGGCGCTGAAGGTGTACTGCACACCCTTCATCGCAGCGACGGCCTGCTCGTAGATCGCGGGCAGGTTCCGCCAGCTCCCGGTGATCTCGATCGTGTCGTAGACGAGCCCCTTCTCGAGCACGCCCGGAATCGACGAGACGTCGTTGCGTTCGCTCATCCAGTGATCGACGAGGCCGGGGTCGAGCGTCTCCGCCGCGCGGCACTCCTCGGCCACGATCGCGAGGGAGGCGTCGACTACCGCACGATCGCCTTCGTCGAGGACGAGAAGGACGTGCTTGCCCTCGATCTCGAACTTCCACTTCGCTTCGTGGACGTCGTAGAGCCGCAGCACCGCCGGCGGCAGGCCCCGCCGCAGAACCCGCCGGCACGCATCGAGCGCGTCGGCGAAGGAGCGGAAGCCCCAGGCCGAACGGCCCTCGTGCGTCGCCACCGGGTGCACGCGCAGCCGGCTGCCCGTGATGACGCCGAGCGTTCCCTCGGAGCCGACGAAGACCTGGCTCATGTCGGGGCCCACGGCCGCACGGGAAGCGCCCCCGGTCCGGATGATGCGGCCGTCGGCGAGCACGACGTCGAGGCCCACGACCATGTCCTCGATCTTTCCGTAGCGGTTCGAGAGCTGGCCGGCCCCGCGGCACGCGATCCAGCCGCCCACCGTCGAGAGATGGATCGACTGCGGCCAGTGGCCGAGCGTGAGGCCGTGGTGGGCGCGCAGATCGCGCTCGAAGTGATCGCCGAAGGTGCCGGCGCGAACGTCGACGAGCAGCGACTGGTCGTCGACGTCGACGATGCCGGCGAGATCGCACAGGTCGAGCAGGACGCCGCCGAAGAGCGGCACCGTTCCGCCGACGCAGCCGCTGCGGCCGCCGGCGGCGGTCACCGGGATGCGGGCCTCGTTGCAGATGCGCAGGACGCCGGCCACCTGCTCGGGCGTGCCGGCCCGGGCCACGACGGCAGCCATGCCGCCCACGCGGTCGGCGCGCACCCAGTGCATGCCGAGCGGCCACCAGTCGCGGCTCGACACGGCGCGCGTCGCAGCGTCGGTCGAGACCGCGTTGCACACGCCGCGCAGCCGCTCGATCACGGCGTCGGGGACGCTGATTTCCGGGGCCAGCGAGAGCGAACGCACCTCACCTGCGGCGCCGGGAAAGTTGACGGAGAACGTGGGCTTGCCCGGACCCAGATCGAGCGGGTAGTCCTTCGGGGCGTTCTTCTCGGAGGAGCTCATCGGATTCCTTTCGCAGGGGTAGGGCTTCGTGGCGTTCAGGTCTCGGTGCGTCTGGCCGCTCTTCTCCGGCGGATCGGACGCGCCTGGCGCGCCATTCATACCTCAGCCGGTGGCAGGGCTGGCTTACGATTCCTCTATTCCACGCCGGTGCCGGCCAAGCAAGGATCGGATCCCCTTGGGCCTACTGCCGGCCGGGAAAGACGGCGCCCCAGGACCACAGCGGCTCCATGGTAAGGCGTCACCCGCGATGTTTCTGCGAAAAGCACCGGAAACCTGCTGATCAGGCTTCGTATGACCGAAGAGAACCTATGTCTCGCGCTGCCGGAAAATTCTCGTCGGAATACTCACGAAGCCCCGAACTCACACTCGACTTTCGAAATCGGCCCTCGGCTGTCGCGCGAGTGCTCGACCGTCATGTCACGACCCGTTCGGATGACCACTCCCGTCCTCGCAAATCCGATTTCGCCGCTTCGCGGAGGCTGGGGCATGCCGGTCGTCGCATCACGTCTCACCACTCGATCGAACTTTCGAACTCCACCATTCGGCGACCGCACTGGTGGGCCACGGTCTTTGCATTCCTGATGTCCACCATGGCTTCCGGCCTGCTCCTGCTGGCTTCAGCTTCGCCTACACGCATGCAGGAGGAACGATGAGGTCCGGTGTCTCCTCTCTTCTGCTTCTCTTGCTTCTTGCGGTTCTTTCACTGAGCGCCACCCCGGGCGGCGCTCAAACCCGTCCCGGATCGGAAGGCGTGAAGCACCCCTCACTCCGCGATCGACGGGCCGTCTGCAAGTTCAATCGAGCGCGCGCGCACCTGCCAGTTCTCTCTGGGGCGCTGCGATTCAAGCCCCACGCCAGAGAACTGCTCTCTCAACTCGAGACCATCGACACGGATGCCTTTTGCGATTGCACATTCGACGCGCTCGAGGCCGCCTTCGGAGCCGATCACGTTCGCAACATGGGAGAGCACCCTGCGAATTGGAAGATATCACCCGAGCAACGGAATCTCGAGAGCCTGAAGACGGATGAGATCTATTTTACCTGCTTTGGCCGCCAGATCTCGCAGCCGCAGCTGACTCCGCCTACGATTCAGGATATTGGTAGAGCCGTGCGAAGCGCGCCTCAGGCGGGCTCGCCGCCACCGAGCCCGCGGACGATCGCGATCTTCGCAAAGATTCAATCGGCGATAGAGATCTACACGATGGACAACAAGAGGCGACCCGGAAGACCTTCCGATCTCGTGAGCGCCCGGCTTCTCAGTCCAAACGAGATCAATGACGAATGGGGCAAGCCAGTGTTTCTGAAATCGATGCCGGACGGCTCGACCAGGATCATTTCTCCGGGTCCAGATGGAAAGTTCGGCACGAACGATGACATCGAAGAGTAGCCCCCTACACCTCGTGTAGGTAGATGATGCGAGCACCGTCGCCATCGTCAGCCGGTCCAACCTCCAGGAGCTTCCGCCATTTGGGGCAGGACTTCCTCCCGGGGAAGATCTGTCAGATTGTTTCTTATGGGACGTAGCCGGGGAACACCCGCTTGTACTTCCTACGCGCCTGCCGCGTGCCTCACAGCACCTTGCGATACTGCACGAAGCCCGAGCGCTCGGCGATGCGGTCGTACAGCTGCATGGCCACGGCATTGCTCTCGTGCGTCAGCCAGTGCGCGCGCGCACAGCCTCGGGCCTTCGCCTGCGCGTAGACATGCTCGATCAGCGCGCGGCCAATGCCGGCGTTGCGCACGGTGGCGTCGGTGAACAGGTCCTGCAGGTACATGTAGTTGCCGCTCGTCCAGCTGCTGCGGTGCTCGATGAAGTGCACCAGCCCGACGACGCGGCCGTCACGCTCGGCGAGCGTGCAGTGCATCGGCTCGGCATCATCGTGGAAGCGGCGCCAGGTCTCGCGGGTCACCGCGTCGGCGAGGTTGACCTTGTAGAAGAGCTGGTAGCCGCGCCACAGCGGCAACCAGGCCTTGAAGTCACTCGGGCGCGACGGTCGCACGCTGACGGGGTTCATGCCGCCAAGGTACCGACCCGTCGTACGCTTGCGAGCCCGGCCCGTGCGGGCCTGGTGAGTCTTGATCCCGCCGCCGGCGCTGCGGGAGTAGCGCGTGCCTCGCTCGCGCATCGACGTCTGCGCGGCCTCCCACACGGCGGTCGAGACGATCGCGAGCGCCGGATCCGAGCTTCGGATCCCCTCGCTCTCGGGTCGCTTGCACTTCCGGGCTCACGCGGGGCAGATGACGGGGACTCTCTGCCACACCTGGATCGTTCGGCTACCCTCTAGGGCCCGCGGTCACCCCCGAGGCGCAGCCCCGCCCCGGAAAGGAGACGAATGACGCCTCCGGAGATCCCGGCCAAGCCGGCCGTGACGCTCGAGAACGCCTCGCTCGGCGAGATGTCGAAGAACGAGCGCATCAAGATCGAGAGCAAGGGCCTCTACTACGTCTCCGACGGCAAGGGGAACGTCCACACGTTTCGCGACGAGATCGACGCCTTGGAGCGTGGCGAGAGGCCCACCATCGGCGCCGAGGCCAAGGAGCTCTCGAAGTTCCACGGCATCTACAAGCAGCAGGGCCGCGGTGACCGCGGCAAGAGGATCGCGGACGACTACTTCTTCATGGTCCGGATCAAGTGCCCTACCGGCGGCGCGCTCACCGGCGCCCAGTGGGTCGCCATCGACGACGCGGCCGACCACTTCGGCGACGGCACGATTCGGCTGACCTCCCGCCAGAGCATGCAGTTCCACCACGTCTACGGCCCCGACCTGGCGCCGCTGATCCGGCATCTGTCCCGGAACTACCGCCAGGACGGAACGCTCAGCGCCTGTGGTGACGTGAACCGCAACGTGATGACGTCGCCCATCGATGCCCTCGACCCCGACCACGACGTGCGCGGCGCCGAGCTGGCCTACGAAATCGCCCAGGAGCTGGCGCCACGGTCGACCGCGTACTTCCAGGTCTGGGTCGCCGACGCCGAGGGCAACAAGCACGGCATCGTCAATGCCGACGAGCCGATCTACGGGAGCCTGTACCTGCCACGCAAGTTCAAGGTCGGCATCGCGCATCCGAGGGACAACTCGATCGATGTCCTCACCCAGGACGTAGGCTTCGTTCCCGCGAAGGTGGCGGGCCGCGCCGACGGCAGCGTCTGGGATCTCCACACCGGCGGCGGCCTCGGAATGACCCACAACAACGCCTCGACGTCGCCGATGCTCGGCCTCTATCTCGGCCGCATCCCGCGCGAGCAGGTGGTGGCGACGGCCCGATCGATCGCGATCCTCCAGAAGGAGCACGGCGAGCGGAGGGACCGGCGCCTCGCCCGCTGGAAGCACACCATCCGCCGCCTCGGCGTCGATGCGGTGAAGGCCGAGCTTCGCGGCCGCTTCGGTCTCGAACTCGCCGACGCCGAGCCGGAGCCGCTCGCGCCGATGAACCTCCACCACGGGTGGCACGACCAGCGCGGGGGAGGGAGCTACTACGGCCTCTCGATCGAGAACGGACGCATCCGTCCGGAGCTCCGGGCCGGTATCCGAGCCGCCGTCACCGAGCTCGGGCTCTCGGTGAGGCTCACCCCCCAGCAGGACCTCCTGCTCTGCAACGTGCGCGACCGCGGCGCGCTCGAAGCGATCCTCGATCGCCATGCCATCCCGCGTCCCGAGACGCTCTCGCTCCTGCGTCGCAACGCCATGGCCTGCCCGGCCAAGCCTACCTGCGGCCTCGCCATGACCGAGGCCGAGAACGTCCTCCCGCAGTGGATCGATGCGGTCGAAGCGGCGGGGCTCGGCGGTGTGGACGTGGTGATCCGCATGACCGGATGCCCCAACGGCTGCGCGCGTCCGCCGACGGCGGAGATCGGCATCTTCGGCTACGGCAAGAACGACCACGTGATCCTCGTCGGCGGATCTCGTGAGGGATCGCGCCTCGCCCACACGCTCTACTCGCGGATCCCGGCCGAGAAGATGGTGCCGGCGCTCGTCGGAATCCTGCGCGCCATCCGCGAGCGCAACTCCGCGGGGGTTCCGGCGGGCGAGTTCCTGCACCGGACCGACCCGGCGCAGCTTCGCGCCTGGGTCGGCGTCGAGGACGGCGCGGCCACCCTCTGCTGAAGAGAAGCGTGCTCGTTTCGGCGCGTAGGGCTCCGAGCAACGCATTTCCGTCGGGAATTCGCTTGCTCCCGTCGCTGCGGCGGTGAGACAATCCGCAGGGCTGATACTGACATTATTGTCGGCTTCCAGCTGAGGCTCCCGCGCACGGTCTTGCCGTGAAGATCGTGCCTTCGCTCCGTCTCCTGCGACGTGCCGACGGAGGGCACGGCGCGAGCTGTCGCTGATGAGAACCCCTCGGGTGTTTCGCCGTCGACTGCGCCGTTCCGCGCGCACGCGTGATAAGGCTCGGCCCCAGTTCGGGCTCGAGCCGCTCGAGCCGCGGATCCTGCTGTCCGGCGATCCGTTCGGTCTCGAGCAGATCCTCGCCCTCCAGCAGGAGCAGGACGGCGGGACGACGGTGCTCGTCGCATCGCTGCCGCCGAGCGAGCTGCCGGAAGCGCTGCGGGCCGCCGGCGATCCGCCGGCGGCGGCGGCCGCCGGACCCGTCGTCACGGGCATCAACCTGTTCACCGAGCAACGCTTCGTGAACGAGGGCCCATCCACGATCCGGGGCGGGCCCTACATCGTGGCGATCCCGCCGCTCATCGAGGGCATCCCGGGGCAACCCCAGTCGGGTGCGGTCACGAGCATCGCCTTCGATCCCGACGACGCGGCCGGGAACCGCATCCTGATCGGCACCGCCAACGGCGGCGTCTGGCGCACCACGAACGCCACCCACCCGAGCGACGGCGTCAACAACAACAACACGATTCCGACGGCCGACGGCCGTGACCTGAACGGCGACGGTCGCATCGACGGCGCCGACCTGAACGCCGATGGCGTTACGGACATCGTGAGCAACCCCGATCCGTACGAGCAGGTGCAGTGGACGCCGCTCACGGACAACACGGCCTCGCTCTCCATCAGCTCGGTCGCGTTCAGCCCGACCCGCGAGGCGGGACAGGCGCGCGTGATCTACGCCGGGATCGGGAAGTTCAGCAGTGCGCGCTCCATCGGCAGCGTCACCTCCGGCATCCTGCGCTCGACGGACGGCGGTACTACGTGGCAGCGCTTCGCGGGCAACACCTGGACCGGCACCGAGGTGACGGTCGTGCTGCCGACGGCGCACGGCGTCGGGAACAACCAGGTGGTGCTGATCGCGACGCGCGACTCCGACAGCGGCAACACCAACCGGCGGCTAGGCCTCTGGATCAGCACCGACGGCGGACGGACCTTCACCCAGGAGTCCGGGGCACCGCTGGTGCCCGGCGCGCCCGGGACACCGGCGGCGGCCGGGCCCCATGGCCTCATCGGTGGCGCCATCACCGACCTCGTCGTCGACCCGAACGACAACACGCTCTACTACGCGGCGGTGAGGCAGGCCGGGATCTTCCGCGGCAAGTTCGATCCGACGACGAACGCCTTCACGAGCTGGACGCTGATCAACACGGGCCTCTTCAACGCTCCCGCACCGGGCGTGCAGACCGGGCTCGCGAGCGCCGCGCAGATGGGAAACGTGCGGCTCGCCACCCACGGCGGGGGCGCCAACCCGACGGTGCTCTGGGCGGCCGTGGGCTCCCAGGCCGGCCAGTTCGTGAACGTGTTCCGTTCTGCCAACCCAGCCGCTGTGGGCGCGAGCTGGACCTCCACCGCCCGGAACAACGCCGGCGCCCTGCTCACCACGGCGGGCGGTCTCACGGTGGACCCGAACGGGGGCGCGCAGATCGAGAAGCACTTCGCGGTGACGGCCGATCCGAACAACGCGAACCGCGTGTACATCACCGGTCGGACACACTCCGGAGCGCTGGCCGCCTCCGGAACGACCGCGTTCGGCGCGCGGATCTTCGTCGGCGACGCGAGCGTTGCCGCGGCGAACCGATGGACGCCGCTCTTCGGCGTCTACGCGAACGCCACGTCCCCGCACGCCGACGCACGCGCGCTCGTGTTCGACACGCGCACGAACACGCTTCTCCAGGCGGACGACGGCGGGCTGTATCGCCTGCGCTTCCCGAACGAGGCCTCCCAGACCGCGACCCTCGGCGGCGACGCCGCGAGCGCCGCCGAGCAACGGGGCCGGCGGCACTGGATCTCGCTGAACGGCAACCTCCAGGTGACGGAGATCCGCGACTCGTCCTGGGATCCGGTCGGAGATCAGGTGATCGCGGGGGCGCAGGACAACGGCGTCCTGTTCCAGTTCGACGGCATCGACAACGATCCTCCCGATGGCCTGATCGACCGCGCCGATCTCGCGGATGAGCGCGGCTTCTGGCTCGGCGTCTCCGGCGGCGACGGCGTGATCGGCCAGGCGGGACGCATCAACGCGACGACCTCCGTCCGGTACTTTGCGACCAATCTCGTGAGCTTCCTCCGCGTGCAGCGCTACGGCGCCGCTGGCGTGGCGATCGACGCCACGCCCATCACGCCGGCGATGGCTGCCCCTCCGGCGGGCATGGGGACGGGAATCACGGCGGCGGATCGGGGAGCCTTCTTCCCCTACCTCGTCGTGAACACGCGCGATGCCAACCGGTTTCTTCTCGCGACCCGGACGCCGAGCCTCTACGAGACGACGGCCTCGGACCGCGGCGCCACGCTGCGCTCGCTCGGGGCGGCCTTCGCGGGAACGCCCGCGGGCGCTCCGGGGAACGAGATCACCGCCCTCGTGTACGGCGGCATGCAGGGGGCAAACGCCCGGACCGGGCTCATCTATGCGGGCTCCGGCTCCACGGTCTACGTGCGGGAAGACTTCGGCACGACGATGAACTCGGTGAACGTGGGCGGCGGCCAGATCCGTGCCATCGCGGTGGATCCCACGGACTGGCGGAACGCCTTCGCGGTCACGGCGAACCGCGTCTTCCGACTCCAGACGACGGTGAACGGCGCCGGGCTCCCGATCGTCGCCGTCACGGACATCACCGGCAACATCATGCGCAACCTGGGCGAGCTCTGGAGCGCCGCCATGGTCCCTGGGTCGGGCGGCCAGCTGGTCCTCGCCGTGGGTGGCACGGGGGGCGTCGTACGGACGCTCGACGCCTTTGCCGGTGCAGGCGCGGCGACGCGGTGGACGGAGATCGACGGGCGCCTCCCGAACGCGATCTTCCGCAACCTCGTCTACGACCCGAACGACAACCTCCTGCTCGCCTCCTCGCTCGGGCGGGGAAGCTTCACGCTGCGCAACGCCAGCACGGCTGCCGTCAACACGGACGAGCTCATCATCGCGGCAGGCCCCGAGTCCACCACCGTGACGATCTCCAGGCTCGGGTTCCTGCCGAACACGTTGCAGGTCTCCTTCGCGTCGGCCTCGAAGAACGAGATCCAGTTCATCGACGCCGCCGCGCTCGATCGCATCGAGTTCCGTGGCGGCAGCGGCAACGACCGCCTCGAGCTCGACTTCTCGAACGGCCTCTTCTCCGTCGCCTCGGGGATCAAGTTCACCGGCGCCGCCGGAACGGACAGGCTCGTGATCACGGACGACACCGGCGGCACGGTGGTGCGGAAGAGCAAATTCGTGCCGGGCGACCGGTTCGCCAACAAGAACGGCGTCTCCGTGCGCATCTCGACGACCTCCGAGATCGTCACGGCGGCCGGCGAGCCGCTCCTCGACTCGCAGGTGACCGTGAACGTCACCCCGAACGTGCTCGCCACGATCCAGACCGGGCTGCAGGAGGCCTCGGGCTGGATGGGGCTCCTCAGCGGTCGTGGCGCGCTCGGGAACGACCTCCCGGTGCTCGGCGACTCGCTCGGCGCTGCCCTGGCTGGCGTACAGCAGCCCGGCCAGGACTTCACGCTCGACCGCGACGAGGGGCGCGCGCTCGCCGCGCCGCCCCTCAGCCAGGCCGCACAGTCCATCCTGCAGCGGCTCTTCGAGACGGGACCCGCGGCGCTCTCGCTCGACGCCATCGCCGCGCTCGGCTCTCCCGAGGAGCTCCGCGGACTCCTCGACGCCCTCGACGACAAGGCCGGAAACGTGCTGCTCACGCAGCAGGGCGGGGTCACGCGCATCGACATGACCGTCGAAGGTCCGCTCGGTGGCTCGGCCGGCCTCGACCTCCGCGGCCTTGGCGGCAACGTGGAGATGTCCGGCCTCCTCGAGGTGGACGCGGACTTGAAGCTCCATCTCGTCTTCGGCGTGGACGAGGGCGGCTTCTTCATCGAGCCGGGGAGTGCCGGTGACGCCGAACTGGTCGTGTCCAACCTGCGGATCCGCTCTCTCGCGGACGGCGGATCGGTGAAGGGCACGGGACGGATCGGGTTCCTCGGCATCGATGTCACGGAGGCGTCCCTCACGGTCGGGCCCAACGTCCGCTTCGTCGCCGACATCGTGACGCCGGGCGCCGACCCGGTCACGGGCCTCGACGACGGCAAGGTCCGCATCGATCACCTGATCGAGAAGGGTCTGGCGCTGGCCCAGGTCGGCTTCCAGAGCGACGACTTCGCCGACGACTTCGTGCTGTCGGCGAAGGTCGGCGCATCGGCGCTGCTCCCGGGCCTCTCGGCGCCGCTCGGCCTCGTCGACGCCCGCGTCCGCCTCACCTGGGCCGACCTGGGGTCGCTCGAGAACTTCCGCATCTCCGCCGAAGCCGGCGTTGCCGACGATGTCCTGAAATTCCTCGATGGAGCGATCGACACCATCGCCGAAGGCGTCTCCACGATCGGTCCCCTGCTCGACTCCTTCACGAACATCGACATCCTCTCGACGAAGATCCCGGTATTGAATCGCACGCTGGGAGAGATCCTCGGAGGTGACCCCGCCCCCGTTGTCTATGCGGGCGCGGCGATCGACAGCCTGTCGGAGCTCGAGGCGACGAGCGCGGGCAAGAAGCTGACCCTCGTCCTCGCGTCGGCCAACACGTCCTCCGACGGGATCCAGGCCGGCGACGCCGTGACGTACCGCGGCGCCGACGGCCACGACGTGGCGGGCACCGTGTTGGGCGCTGGCGGCAAGGTCGTGGTCGTCACGACCAGCGACGCCGCGGCCGAACCCGATCGGGCGGCGCCCAGCGTCCGGATCGCCCGCGGCGGCAACCTGGGCGATTCGCTCCGTGCTTCTCTCGGCGGTCTCAAGGAGGGCGTGAGCGGGGATTTCCGCATCCCGACGCTGCAGGAGTTGCTTCTCTCGCTCGCAGACCTGCTCGGCATCGATGCCGCGGGGATCGACCTCAAGGTAACGGGGACCGGGGACACGCGCGGCGTCGAGTTCACGCTTCCCTTCGATCCTGCGGCCCTCACCTACTCGATCAAGGACGGCTTCGATCTCTCGGGTGCGATTCCGGGCCTCGATCTCCAGGGCTCGGGCAATCTCACGCTCTCCCTCGATCCGAAGTTCCGGCTTGGACTCGGGCTGCGCATCGGAGGCAGCGGGCTCTCGGCGGCAGAGCGGTTCTACCTGGTCTCCGATGCCGCGCCCGAGGTGGAGCTCGATCTCTCCGCACGTCTCGATGATCCCTTCCTGGCCGGCAAGGTGGGGTTCCTCGGCGTCGAGCTCCGCGAGAACGCGAGCGTCCCGAACAACCAGGGCATCGGCGTCTTCGCCTCGGTCGACTTCAACCTGACCGATCCGGGTGCGGGGGCCGGCGCAGACAATCGCATCACGCTCGACGAGATCGCCGACGCGGACCTGGGAGACCTCGTCGATGTGAGCCTCGACGGTCGCCTCGACATCGACGGGCTCGAGCTCCAGCCGCTGCCGGGGCTCGGCACCGCCATTCCCGCGATCCGGATCTCCCTGAACGGCGACACCGTCGGCCGCTTCCGCAACCTGAGCGAGCTCGGCCAGGTGCTGGGCAGGATCGACGTGCAGGGATTGGAGGCGTTCACCGATTTCTCCAGCCTCTCGGGCGCCGGGCTCTTCGGGCTCTTCCTCCAGTTCAAGGACTTCCTCTCGGGCATCGCCCGATCGGAAGCCCTCGACATCGATCTCCCCTTCGTGGACGTGAGCCTCGGCGAGGCCGTGGACCTCGGCGCCCTCTTCGATCAGCTCGTGACCGGGCCCCTCCAGCGCCTGCGCCTCGTGGCAGACGGCGCGCTACCGCTCTCGGGCATCCTCGACGCCGATGCGCCGCTGCGCTTCAAGCTGAACGGACAGACGATCGAGGCCCTGGTGCCGCGAGACGCGACGAACGCGGACCTCGACGCTCTGGTGACCGACATCAACACCGCCCTCGCGGCCCCCCTCGACACCGCAGGTCTCAACGGTGCGGTCACGGTGAAGCGGGTCGGAAACCGTCTCGCGCTCCAGGCCACCGACTCCCGCGTCGACTCCCTCAGCATCGACGCTGGCGAAGCGCTGGGGTTCGCCAGCTTCCAGGAGGGAACCCCGCTCTCGATCGAGACCCTGCAGGACCTGATCGAGCGGCTGGCCGGGGCGGTGGGCGCCACTTACGACGCCCAGGCCAAGGAGATCGTGCTCGATCTCCAGATCGACCAGTCGTACCAGCTCGTCAACATCCCGGTCGGGTTCAGCGCCGACCTCGGCGACATCGCCGACGTGTCGGTCTTCGTACGGCTCCTGGCGGCGAATCCAGGGTCCGCGAACGGCCGACCCGTCGAACTCGAACCTGACGCTGGTGGTGAACGGGACGACCACCGTCCCGATCGGACTCTCCGGGACCGGCACCAACACGAGCCTGGCGCAGCTTGCGACCCAGCTCGACGCGGCGATCGCCGCGGCCCTCACCGACACGAACTTCGCGGGCGGTGTGGATGCAAGGGTCCGGAACGGAAGCATCGAGCTCGTGTCCACCAAGGACAACGTGCGCTCGCTGCGCGTGGAGAGCGGCACCGCCTTCGGATTCGCCGCCAACCAGCAGGCCGACAGCGTGATCAGCGCCACCGGAAGGCTGCAGGGCGGGATCGTCTTCGGCGTGAGCCTGGGGGCCGTGGGCGGAGGTTTCCAGCTCCAGCCCAGCGCGACCCTCGCGAGCCTCTCGGCCCAGCTTCCCTCGCAGGTCCTGGCGGGCGCCCAGGCCGAGCTACGCATCACCCGGAGCAACGGCACCACCCACGGCGTGGACCTCGACGGCCTCACGACGCTGGCCCAGCTCATCTCCCGGATCTCGTCCGCCACGGGCGGCGCGGTCACGGCCGCGATCCACGCGAGCGGCCAGCGCCTCGAGCTCACCGAAGCGGGCTTCGTTCCGGGGGCCGCATCGACCTTCGCGGTGACGGGGCTGAACGGCTCGCTGGCCGCGCTGCTCCTCGGCATCGTGGGGCGCGACGACGACGGCGACGGCAAGATCGTCGGCACGCCGCTCCACGGCGACTCGCTGGCCGACCACTTCTTCGTGCGCGACGCCACGCTCAACGCGACCCTGGCCCTCACCGCCGAGGGACTGAACGCGAAGGCGCGGCTCGGCCCGGTGGCCCTCGAGATCGTCGAGGGGAGCGGCGGCGCCACCGTCGGCTTCGCCCTCGAGCTCCAGGATCCGGGCAACGGCGACGGCACCATCACCCTGCCGGAGCTCTTCGACGGCCTGGGCGACCTCGACGCGCTCATCGGAGGTGTCGGCCTCACCGGCTCGGCGAGCCTGACGCTTCCGGTCCTGCTGACGCCCGACATCCTGCAGGCCCCTCCCGGCCAGACGCCGACGCTCACGATCTCCTGGGCCGACGTGACCGACCTGGACACGCTGGTCGTGAGCTTCAACGGAACCCTCGACGCCATCGCCGGGCTCGAGAACTTCGCGTTCGAGCAGCTCGTCTCGGCGCTCCGCCAGGTGCAGAGCTTCGTCGACGGCACCGTGGAGAGCGTGGGCCTCTTCAACGAGAAGATCCCGCTCCTCGAGAAGAGCCTGCGGGACGTGCTGCCGGACCTCTCGGGAATCCTTGGCGTCGTGATCGACCAGATCGAGCTCCAGCATCCGACGACGCTGGCGGAGATGGAGCAGATCATCAACGACGCGCTCGCGGCGACGCTCTCGCCGGCCGCCGCGGCGCTTCCGGCTCCGCCCCGCTCCATCACGACCCAGCTCCAGAACGGCTTCTTCCAGTTCAACTTCGCGCTTGGGCGAGAGCTTCACGCGCACGCTGCCGCTCACCTTCGATCTCGCGCAGAGCCTGGGCCTCGATCTCGGCGACTTCCCCTTCGCCCCCATGATCTCCGGCAGCGGCGACCTGACCGTGGAGGGGCGAGCCTCGCTCAGCTTCGGCCTCGCCATCGACCTCTCGGATCCCTCGGCCCTCGAGATCCTGCTCCTCGACTCGACGGCGATCACGCTGGAGGCGCTGCTCGACGCTCCCAACCTGTTCTTCACCGCGGCCCTGGGACCCGCCGGGCTCTTCATCGGCAACCAGGCGCAGAACGATCCCGGCAGGCTCCAGCTACGCAAGCGCACCGGCTCGATCGTGGCCCCGGCGAGCCTACGCGTCGGCCTCGCCGATGCCGGGGCCCGGCCGGGGTACGCCTTCGACGAGCTCGGTGCCGACGCCTTCGACATCGACTTCGACGCGCGCTTCGAGGTGGACCTGCCGGTCTACTTCCCGACCAAGGACGACAAGCTCAACCCGAACCTCCGCTTGACGGTGGCCGACCTCGCGAACCCGGGAGCGACGACGACGTTCTCGGTGCCGGACTTCGCCACCGCCATCGCCGACGCGCTCGGGAACCTCGGCAACAACCTGGACGCCATCCTCTCGGGCTGGGACGGCATCCTCGATCTCCTGATCGATGCCATGGACGGAGAGGTCTTCGGCGTCGAGCTGCCTCTCATCGGCGACCAGCTCTCCGACGCTGCCACGTTCTTCCGGGACCTGCGCGACACCGTGCGCGGCCAGTTCGACTTCTTCCGGGGACAGGGCGGCGGGCCGCCCTTCGCCAACGACGTGCGGAAGATCTTCTTCGACGCCCTCGGTCCCGGGGGACTCGACTGGCTCCAGGACCGCGATGGCGACGGCGACGTGGACCAGAGCGACGTCGGCATCGTGGCGGGTCCCAACGGGGCCGAGTTCACGTTCCACCTGGGCCAGCGCATCCGGCTGGCGCAACCTCTCGACTTCGACCTGGGCATCGACGCCCTCGGTCTCGACATCGACGGCGGCGTGCAGCTCGAGCTGGGCTTCGACTTCCTCGTGGGCTTCGGTGTGAGCCGCGACGACGGCGTCTACTTCCGAACGGATCTCACGCGTCGCGACGCCCAGAACCAGCTCCACGACGAGATCACCGTCGACCTGCTGGCCACCATCCCGGGGCTGCAGGCGGCGGGCACGCTGGGCTTCCTCACGCTCGGTGCGCGGGACCTCCCGAACCCGGCGCGGAACGGGCAGGGCAGCTTCTTGCAGGGAATCTTCGAGGTCGATCTCCTCGATCCGGGCGCCGACGACGGGCGCGTCGCCTTCGGCGAGCTCTCGGGAGCGAGCTTCGGCGACATCATCGACGCGTCCTTCACCGCCACGGTGGAGGTCGATCTCGATCTCTTCGTGTCGATCGGGAACGACGGGAACTTCCCGTCGATCCATACCGTCTTCAGCCTGGACTGGGCCTTCGACTCCGCCGACACCAGCGTCGCGAAGGAGAACTTCGGAGGCGTTCCGCGCATCGCCTTCGGCCAGATCGAGCTCTCGCTGGGCGAGTTCTTCTCGGACTTCCTGGGCCCGATCCTCGCAGACCGTCGACAGCGATCCTCGATCCGCTCGAGCCGATCCTCGACCGCGCTCAGCTCGCCCGTGCCCGTGGTCTCGGATCTCCTGGGTTCGCCGGTGACGTTCATCGATCTGGCCCGGCTCTTCGGTCAGGCCGACGTGGCGGACTTCCTGGAGGCCGTGACCACCCTCAACGACCTCGCCAACACGCCCGTCGGTGGGAGGCGACCTGCGGATCCCGCTCGGCGCCTTCGACTTCGGCAATGCCGACGCCCGCAAGCTCCAGACCCTTCAGAACCTGGTGCCGCGCACCACGCAGAACGTGAGCCCGACCGCGAACCTTCCGACCAACGCCAAGAGCTACCTCGACAAGACGAAGGACGTGGGAAACAGCCCCTTCGTGATCCCGTTCCTGGACAACCCGGCCTCGCTGTTCGGGATCCTCCTGGGCCAGGATCCCGTGCTCTTCGCCTACGACGTCCCGCGCTTCGGCTTCGAGTTCACCTACTCCCAGTTCTTCTCGATCCTGGGCCCCCTGGGCGCGCGGATCGGCGGCACGATCGGGGCCGTGATCGACCTCGGGATCGGCTTCGACACCAAGGGCTTCCGCTCGGCCTTCGCCAGACGAAGGATCCGGTCCGGATCGCCGACGGCTTCTTCATCAGCGACCGGGCCAACCCCGACGGCACCGGCGACGACGTCGCGGAGGTCCAGGTCTTCGGCGTGCCTCACGGCCGCGGCGGAGCTCAACCTGGTGGTCGCGAGCGCAGGCGTCGGAGGCGGCCTCTTCGCGAGCGTCGATCTCAACCTCCACGACGACGACAACGACGGCAAGGTCCGGTTCCAGGAGCTGGCCAACAACTTCGACATCGGACCGATCTACATCTTCGACGTCTCCGGCAAGGTCGACGCCTTCCTCGAGGCCTACATCAAGATCGAGGCGGGACCCATCACCATCCTCGACGAGCGTTTCGAGATCGCGCGCGTCACGCTGCTCGACTTCGACCTCGAGCGCCCGGACGTGACGCCGCGGCTCGCCAGCCAGAACGGCGGCGTGCTGACGCTCCACGCCGGAGCGCGCGCGGGCGATCGCCAGTTCGGAAACACCACGGACGGCGACGAGACCTTCCGCATCCTGGTCGGCGAGAGCCGACGACTCCGTGGTGATCGACGCCTTCGGCGTCAAGAAGACGTTCACGGGCGTGACGCGCATCGAAGGGGACGGCGGCGCCGGGAACGATAGCTTCACGGTGCAGTCGGGCGTGAAGGTGCCCGTCGTGCTGCACGGCGGAGCAGGCGACGACGTGCTGCAGGCGGGCGGAGCCGGCGCGCAGCTCTTCGGCGATGCGGGCGACGACGCCCTCAAGGGCGGCGCCTTCGACGACGTCCTCGACGGCGGCGAGGGCAACGACGTCCTACAGGGCCTGGGCGGGAACGACCGGCTGCTCGGGGGGCTCGGGAACGATCGCCTGGAGGGTGGGGCCGGAGCGGACGAGCTCGAGGGCGGGGACGGCGACGACTCGATGCTGGGCGGCGCCCAGGGCGACGTGCTGCGCGGCGGCGCGGGCCGCGACGCCATGAAGGGCGAGGCCGGCGCCGACTCGCTCTTCGGCGGCGCCGACGACGACCTGCTGGAGGGCGGCCGCGACGACGACATGCTCGCCGGAGAGGCCGGGAACGACGAGGTCCGGGGCGACGAGGGCGCCGACATGCTGGGCGGCGGCGAGGGCGCCGATCGCATGGACGGCGGCCTCGGTAACGACATGATCTCCGGCGACGCGGGCGACGACGAGCTCGACGGCGGCGAGAACAGCGACGTGGTCTTGGGTGGCGACGGCAACGACCTGATCCGAGGCGGCTCGGGGAGCGACATCCTGCACGGCGACGCCGGCGACGACCGGATCTTCGCCGGCAGCGACGCCGCCGGTGGCGACCCCGAACGAGCCGTCTCGTCCACGCACACGATCGAAGGCGGGACCGGGCGCGACGAGATCTTCGGCGACGTGGGCGACGACGTGATCCATGGCGGCGAAGACGACGACCTCATCACCGCGCTGGCCGGCGACGATCAGATCTTCGGCGAAGGCGGGGCGGATCGGATCCTGGGTGGCGACGACGACGACACGATCTCGGGCGGCACCGGCGCCGATACGCGATCGCCGGCGAGGCCGGCAACGACAGCGTCACGGGCGACGAGGACGACGACGCCATCACGGGCGGTGCCGGGCGCCGACTTCCTGCGCGGGAACGGCGGCGACGACACGATCTCGGGGGGCGACGGCGCCGATCTGCTGGAGGGCGGGACCGGCGACGACGTGCTCGCGGGCGACGCCGGGAGCGACGTGCTGTGGGGCGGGGCCGAACTCGTGGCGCGGACGGCCTTCACGCTCACGGTCTCGGCGAACTTCGAGCGGCCCCTCGACTTCGAGGCCGCAGAGGCGGCGAATCCCACCGGCTTCGTGGTGCCGCGGATCGCGCCGGTGGCCGTGGCGCGCCTGTCCCTGGATGGCACCGGGGACGACGGCGAGGACCGCCTCTCGGGCGGCGACGACACCGACTTCCTGTTCGGCGGCGGCGACCAGGACCGCCTCGCCGGCGACGGCGGCAACGACTACCTCGACGGCGGCGTCGACAACGACCGCCTGGACGGCGGCGCGGGCCAGGACGTGATGCGCGGCGGCTTCGGCGACGACCTGCTCGAGGGCGGCGACGGGCCGCGATCAGCTCTACGGCGACGAGGGGCAGGATCTCCTGTTCGGCGACGCCGGCGACGACGTCTCGGGCCAGCACCTGCTCCAGGGACAGCGCCTCTGGGGTGGCGCGGGCCGCGACGAGCTCTTCGCCTTCTCGCCGGTGCGGCTCACGGATCCGGCCGCTGCGATCGCGGCCGAGGTGTCACGGCGCGGCGATGAGCTCCACGGCGGCTTCGACAACGACGTCCTCCGTGGGAATCTCCGCATCGAGCTCTTCTTCGGCGACGAAGGCAACGACTCGATCCTGGGCGACATCCTGGCTGGCCCGAGCTACGGCACCAGCACCCAGGCGGCGATCACGGGCGGTGCCGACCGCATCTTCGGCGGCGACGGCTTCGACGATCTCTATGGCGGCGGCGGCAACGACGAGATGTGGGGCGGCGCCGACTCGGACTCGCTGGAAGGCCAGAACGGCGCCGACGTGATGTTCGGCGGCACGGGGATCGACCTCTTCCGCGCCGACGTGGACGCCGCCTACACCGTCTCCGGCGACCGCATCGACGGCCACTTCGGCAACACCACCGAGGGCAAACCGGACGACGACAACGCCACCGACATCCTCATGGTCGACGGGACGGATGGCAACGACGTGATCCTGGTGCGGCAGGCCGTCGATCCGCGCGCCATGGAGATCCTCTACAACGGGCGCACACTCCTCCTCACGTGGCGCGACGCGTCGCAGCGTGCCCTCGTGGAGCAGATCCGCATCGCCGGCCTCGGCGGCAACGACCGGATCGAGTTCGAGCGCGGCGTGCAGCGCCTCGACGTGACGGACCTCTCGCAGCGGAGCGACGACTTCGTGGCGATCCTCGATGGCGGGCCCGGCAACGACACGCTGCGGGGCACCGAGGGGCGCGATCGGATCGACGGCGGCGCGGGCAACGACACGCTCCACGGCTTCGGTGGCGACGACCGTCTCCTCGGTGGCACCGGCGACGACTCGCTCTTCGGCGGCCAGGGCAACGACGACCAGCTCGGACAGGAAGGCGACAACCGGATCTTCGCCTGGTCCCGGGACCCGACGCCGGGGTTGCTCTTCGGCGTCTTCACCGATGCCGATGGAAACCTGTTCGACGATACGGCTCGAAACGTGAACCTGAACCTCCTGCGTACCGTGGCCGCCGTCACGGATCTCTCGGTGGACGCCTTTGCGCAGACGGACCGCCTGCGGTTCACCCTCGACGCCGTGGCGCCCGCGAGCGCTGCGCGTCGACGCCTCGCTGGCCCAGGGTGGGCCGGTCCGCGTGCTCCTCTTCCAAGCGACGGACGACGAGGAGACGGCGACGCCCCTGGCGGATGCGTTCGCCGCGGCAACCGGCACGCCCGTCTCGCTCTCCCTCGCGGGGCTTGCCGCGGGCAACTACAAGCTCGTGCCTCGCTCCGGTGCCGCGGACGCCGTCTCGTTCCAGCGCTCGGTCTACGCGCTCGCCCCGGTCTTCGCAGCGCCTGGCACGCGCACGATCAATCTCGAGCGCAGGCTCGAAGACACGGGCCTGAATCGCATCCTCGGAGACCGGGGCGACGACGAGCTCTACGGCGGCACGGGCCTCGACTTCCTCTTCGGCAACGGTGGAAACGACACCCTCTTCCGGGCCGACGGCACGAAGTTCGAGAACCTGGACGGAGGGCTCGCGGGCGATGCCTGGAAGGAATACGCGAAGGCCACGAACCAGGTCTGGTACGTGGGCGGCTCGGGCGCCGACGACGTGATCTCGGTCGACTTCGTGACGGAGCCGGGCCTCCTCCAGGGCCGGCACCTGGTGACGCGGCTCACCAACAACAACGGCAACTTCACCTTCGCCGCGCAGCTCGCCCTCGACTTCGACGCCGTGGGCGAGGACGGAGAGCCGATCTGGGACGCCGAGGACGCCGTGCTCGAGCTGTCGCAGCTGCGCTCGAACCGCCTCGCCGATCGGAGCGAGACGCTGTCGACCCTGCCCATGCGGCGGATCGATCTCCTGCGCGAGCTCCTCCCGCCGGAGGGTGAGTTCCAGGTGATCATCGTGGACGCCCTCGGCGGGAACGACCAGGTGACCATCGGCCCGACCGTGCAGAAGACGGTCTGGGTGGATGCCGGCGACGGCGATGACCGGGTCGAGATCCTCGCCGGCAACGCGATCCTGGTCGACAAGACCGAAGGCAACTCACTGGTGGCACGGAACGATCTGCCCGAGAACGCCTACACGCTCGCAGCGCCGGCGAGCCTGGTGGGTACGGTGGCGGCACCGGCCGACGGGAGACTCTCCGCGCGCGCACGCCTCGTGCTGCGGGTGGACGGCACCCGCGAGCTCGAGCTCGTGGTCGATCCCACGGCGACCGAGTTCAACGCCACGCTCGCCGCGCTGGTGGAGGACCTGAACGACGCGCTGCGCGCCCTCGGCGCCGACGCCGAGGTGGTCGCCAGCCGGCTCGGTGACCGCGTCGTGCTCTCCCGCACCCGACTCGGGTACCGATGCCTCGCTGCGAGATCGTGAACGCGAACGAGATCGCGAGCGACGTGCTCGGGCTCGCGGCGGGCCGCACCGCCGGCGGTGCAGGCGGTCTCTCGGGCAACGTGAGCTTCACCGGGCTCACCATCGACAACCCCGACGACGCCGACTTCTATCGCTTCCAGGTCGCAGCGGCGGCGAACGCGGGGGAGATCCGGCTCTCGAGCGCCAACGTGAACGACGGCCTCGTGATGCGGCTCCATCGCGTCCAGGACGGGGTGCGAACGCTGCTGCGCCAGAGCGCCGTGAGCAATCTCGCCTCGGTGCCCGATCGTGCCGAGGGCCTCTTCGCCGCGCGCAGCGGTCCCGTGGACGGCGTGCTCCCGGCGGCGGGCGAGTTCGACCTCCTGGTGGAGGGGACTGCCACGCGGCTCCGCCTCGGCCGCGACACGACCAACGCGAGCCTCGCTGACCTGGTGGACGATCTCGAAGCTGCGCTGGCAGACGCCGGGCTCGGTGACCATGGTGCAGATCTCGGAGCGCGACGGGCGCCTGGCCTTCCTCGGTTCGGGAACGGCCTTCGGTGCGCGCCTCGAGCTCCGCGCCGTGGCGGGCAGCGAGGCACTTCCGGGGGCGCTCGGCTTCGACGCGGGCCAGCAGAGCTCCACGGCGGCCAGCGCCTTCTCGCTCGACCCGGTGAACGATCTCGCGCGGGTCACCGACCTCTCGGTCCACCGTGATTCCGACGTGGACTGGTTCCGCTTCACCCTCGAGAACGAGCCCGCCCGGATCCGTGGCGCGACGCGGGCCGACGCGGACGGAAAGCTCTCGGCCGATGCGACCTTCTCGCTTGCCGTGGGCGGCGCCGATCCGGTGACGGTGACGCTCACGGCGGCCGCCACGGCAGCCCACCAGACCGCCAACGACCTCGTCCTTCGCCTCACGGAGCTCCTCGCCGCAACGCCCCTTTCCGGCGGCAATCCGGGGGCCCTCGGCGATGTGGTACGCGTTGGCATCGAGGACGGCCGGCTCACCTTCACCGTCGTCGGGGACACGCCGGGCACCACGCTCGCGCTTTCGGGACCGAACGACGCCGCCCGAAGCGAGCTCGGTCTCGTGGAGACCACGGCGAGCCCCGGGCCGCGGGGCTCGATCGGCCTCGCGCAGCAGGGCAGCGCGGGCGGTCTCGTACTCGAGCTCTTCGCCGACGCGGCGGCGGCCCCGGTGGCACGCGCCACTGTGACCGCGGGTGGGAACGCTTCGACGCTGCTGCTCGACGGGCTCGCGCAGGGCACGTACTTCGTGCGGGTCGCGGGCACGACGCCGACGCTCCGTGCGCGCTACGACCTGGTGCTCGACGTGGGCGAAGGCGGAGACCGGGAGCTCGAGCTGGCCGGTGCAGCACAGGGCTCGCTCTCCCTGGCCGGGCTCAATCTCCAGCCCGGGACAGACTTCCTGATCGAGATCGCCTCGCCCAACAAGATCCCGACGATCTACGACCTCTCGGTCGTGCTCGATCCAGCGTCGGCGGCGACGCCGCTCTCCGCGGATCTCGGCACGCGCAGCGATCTCGTGCGAAAGGACCTGATCCTGGGCGGGGCCGGGCACGACATCCTCTCCGGCGGTCCGGGCGAAGACTTCATCCTGGGCGGCGCCGGCAACGACGTCCTTTCCGGCGGTCTCGATCGCCAGGCCAGCGACGTGATCTTCGGCGGCGAGGGTCACGACAGCATCCAGCTCGTGCCCGATGGGCTGCCGCTCATCAAGGGGACGAGCCAGACGCTCGTGCCCACGCTCTCCGACGAGGTCGAGGGCGGAGAAGGCCGTGACCGGCTCCTCTTCCTCGGCGGAGACATGGACCGTCTCGGGCGCCCGGTCCCCGATCACGTGGCCGTCCGCTACAACCCGATCATCCACCGCTACGAGCTCACGGCATTGCGCTGGGACATTGCGAACCAGGAGTTCGCCCGCGATGCCCAGGGAAATCTGCTGCAGACCTTCGCATTCGTGCAGGCGCGGGGGGTCGAGGGCTTCACGCTCGAGGTCCGCGGCGGCGACGACGCCGTCCATGCCGAACCGGGCTACAAGATTCCGGGGACGACCGAGAGCTACGGCATGGCGGCCGGCGATCGCGAGCAGCGCGGCACGCTCGTCGATCTCCAGATCCTGGGCGGCGCCGGCGCAGATCGTCTCTTCGGCGGCGCCGGCAACGACGAGATCGACGGTGGCGCGGGCGACGACTTCATCGCGGGCGGCGAAGGCGACGACGCACTCTCCGGTGGCTCGGGCGTGGACGTGATCCACGGCAACGGTCAGGGGATCACCCCCCGCGACGACTTCGAGATCGTGACGCGAAACGGTGTACAGGGCTCGAACGACCGCGCCGAGTTCGCGGCACTCCTCCCCGAGCTCCGGCCCGACATGACGATCGAGGGCCTCACCCTCGACTACGGGGACCGCGGCGACTTCTACCTCCTCGAGACGCCGCGGGCCGTCCGGAGCCTTGGAGCGGCAGATGCGGCCTACCTGGTCCGCGAGATGATCCGGGTCACCTTCCTCGACGGCGCAAGCCAGACCGCCTTCGACGCCGAGGACGCCAGCCACCGGAACTTCCAGCTCTTCTCGGCGCAGGTCTCCTTCGGGACGACGGGCCTGGTGAACGACATCCTCTCGGCCGAGGCGACGGACGACTACCGCGGTGTCCCGACCCACTATCTGCTCCGCATCGCCAACGTGCGCGGGCTCGCGAATCCCGCCATCCCGCCCGACGCCATGGGCGCCTACACGCTCTCCTTCCCGTCCGAGCTCGGCTTCGGACAGACCGTGTACCTGGGCGGTGCCGAGGCGACCTACGAGATCGCGTCCTTCGACCCGCTGGATCAGCCCGCGGCCATCCCGCTGGGCGACATCAACGGCGACGGCAACGCCGACTTCATCGCCGCCGTCCGCGACGAGCTCGGGAACTTCCAGAACCTGGTGGACGCCCTGGCGGAGCCGAGCACCCACCCGGCCGCCAAGATCGGGTCGAGCTTCGCGCGCATCGTGTTCGGCAGCTCCAGCACGGCCGACCAGACCCTCACGCCGCAGTCGGCGACCCTCGTGCTGCCGGCGCCCCTCCTGTCGCCGTCCAAGTTCGGCTCGCAGACCTTCCTGGTCGCTCCGGGCGACCTCGACGGCGACGAGATCGACGACCTCGTGGTGACGGTGACCCTCGTCGAGAACGAGTACAACCGCGATTTCGACGGCGCGGTGTACATCCTGAAAGGGAGCCGGACTCCCGGGGCCTTCTCGGGCCAGACCGAAGTGGCGAGCGTCGCGGCGCGCAAGATCACCGACCTGGGCGACTTCGTGGACGTGGCCAGCGCAGGCGACGTCGACGGTGACGACATCACGGACCTCCTCCTCAACTCGCGTCGCACTTCGGCGAACAACCTCATCACTCGCGTCTTCCTCGGCGGGAGCGGTCTCACGATCGACCCGGTGCTCCTCGACGCGGATTTCCAGGACACGCAGGGCGCGCCGAACGCGGACGGCTTCGTCGTGAACAACAGCCCGAGCGCCGGCATCGACGGGCTCTGGCATCTCTCCCAGGGTCGGGCAGGGGACCCGGGCCACAGCCCCACCACGAGCTTCTACTTCGGACGCAACGAGACGGCCGCGGGCAACGGGAGCTACACGGGGCCGCGCACCGCAGGCTCTCTCACGTCTCCCATCATCGAGCGCGGGGTCGCGAAGTCCCTCGAGGTGTCCTTCAACTACTTCCTCGAGACAGACGGGTTCGAGGTCGGAGCGGACTTCGTCGCCGTGTCGTGGGCGCCGGTGGACGCCGCCGGGCAGTCCGGTCCCTTCGTCCTGCTGAACAGCCTCTCGAAAAACGCCCCGCAGAGCTCGGGCGGGGGGCTGCGGGACCGGGCGGGCGTTTGGCTGAGCGCGAAGGGTCTCCTCTCGGCCGCCGACCTGGAGGACACGACCCGGATCCGGCTGCAGATCTTCTTCGACTCCAACGGCCGCCAGGACGACGCGACGGTCGAAGGCTTCTACGTCGACGACGTGCGCGTGCGCTCCGTCTTCACAACCGACGACGCCGACGCGAACGTGGGATCGAGCGGCGAAGGGTCCGGCGGCGCGTCGCCGGGAACGGAGTTCTTCGGCGCCTCCGGGATCGGCGACTTCGACAAGGACGGCTTCCGGGACTTCGCCGTCCCCGACGACAACGGGAACCTGCGGATCTTCTACGGAGCGGCCTCGGTAGGTCAGCAGCTGACGCCGGGGCTCAGCATCGTCGGGTTCCAGGGAACGGCGAACCTCTCCAAGCTCACGACCGGGGCCGGGAACGACATCAACAACGATGGCTTCGCTGATCTCGTGCTCCGCACCACCGGGGGAGCCAGCCACGTGATCCTCGGCCGCGCGCGGACGCAGGAGACCGAGGTCTTCGTCGGCGCGCTGTCGGATGCCACGCAGTTCGTGGGACGCGTGCTGCCGACGGCCATCGGCGACGTGAACCGCGACGGACGCGCCGACCTCGGGTTCGCCACGTTTGCGACGGTGGACGCGGCCGAGGGCGGCCTGCTCAAGCAGCGCCAGATCGTGAAGATCTTCCTGGGGCGGTCGTCGCTCGGGAGCCTGGACATCGACGAGCCCGACGTGGTGCTCGAGCCCGAGGCGCCCCAGGTCGCAGACGTGGATGCGAGCGATCCCACGGCCTACAAGTTCGCCCCTCTCGGCGACGTGAACGACGATGGGGCCCCCGACTACGCGTTCACGGACTCCGTGAGCGGCAAGAGCTACGTGGTCCTCGGCCAGGCTCTGGTGCCGCGAGCCGAGCCGACCCCGCGCGAGCGTGAGACACCGGAGCTCTTCGACTACGAGCTGGCCACGCCGGACCTCTCCGGCGGTCCGGCTGGGCCCCAGGGCGTCGACCTCCACGACGCGATCGCCCGTCGCGAGCGGATCCGTGCTGCGCGACGGTGGGGACGCCTTCCGGCTCGAAGGCAACGCCGCCGGCGAGCGACTGCAGCGGATCGAGCAGCTGGGCGACGTGAACGACGACGGGATCGGCGACCTCCTGCTTCGCGACGCACACGCCTCCTATCTCTTCTTCGGGCCATTCGTTCTCGACGAGGCGCGCGACGTACGCGACTACGCCGACGTCGTGCTCGACCACCGCGTACTGGCGGGTCCGAACGGTTTCGCCGCCGAGCGCATGGGCGACCTGAATGCCGACGGGCTCGTCGACCTGGTGTTCGGAAACCCGGATGCGGATCGGATCGTGGTGGTGCTGGGCTCGAGCAACCTCACCCGCACGCCTTCCGTGAGCGCGCTCCTCAACCGGGTGCTGCAGCCCTCGGATCAGCTCCACGTCCTCGACTTCGACGGCGACGGTGACAGCGAGATCCTCGAGGTGAGCGCGCAGGTCCTGCCGGCGCCCGCAGCCACGGTCCTGCTCATCGGGCGTAGCGGCACGAACCTCACGGGTACGACCACGGCGCAGCTCCGGATGGCCCTCCCCGTCCTCTCCCCCGGCGACACGACGACATTGCGGACGGAGGTGCTGGGGGGGGCGGCCGCGAACTTCTCGGCCGTACAGCCCGGCTACGATGCCGACAACGTAAAGAGCCTGGTGGTCGGCGACGTCGACGGGGACGGCCGCCAGGACGCGCTCATCGCGCTCACCCAGATCGCGCGCATCCAGAGCAACGACGGAGTCTTCACCTTCCCGGACATCGGCCGCGTCTACCTGGTGCGCGGCACCGGCCTCGGATCGATCGTCAACACGACGCTGGCTGCCCAGGCGACGGCATTCTTCGAGGACTTCACCCTCGGCGCCAGCATCGCCGCGCTGGGCGACATCGACGCCGACGGCCTCGACGACTTCGCCATCGGTCGCTCCATCGAAGACTTCGTCACCACTGCGGTGCCGGGCCTCTCGGCCTTCTTCGACGCGGCGCCAAGCGTGGCCGCCTTCCGCTCGGCCACCGGGCCCGGGGCCGGCATCGGTCCGGCTGGCGGACGCATCTCGGGGCTCGTCGACCCCGGGGACTCCCGGCACATCGCGCGGCACACCGATCTCGGAATCCGCCGGGACCGCAGCGACGCGCTGCCCACCGGCGTGCTCTACGCCGGCGCGCTCCAGGTCCACGCCGGGGATCTCGACGGCGATGGGCGCGCGGACCTGGTGGTGGGCGAGCCGGTGCGCGCCCTCGGGATCTTCACGGCGAGCCTCGACGCGACGCTCGACCGGGACGATCCGGCGTTCGAGCTTCCCGTGCGCCTCGTCCAGAGCGATCCACGCGGCCGCGTCCACGTGTTCCACGACATCGCGGCCACGCCCTTCCAGGGCGGCCTCGCCTTCGCCGACGCCGACGTCACGATCGTGGGCGCGAGCGGAAGCGAGCGCTTCGGCACGCTCCCCGTGACGCCCGGCATCGACGTCGACCAGGACGGCATCGACGACCTCTTCATCGGAGCGCCCTTCGCGAGCACCGTCGGGGCCACGGTGCTGGAGCGCGCCGGTCGCGTCTCCTTCGTGCCGGGAACGCCGTCGCGCGTGGCTCTCCCCGACGACGATCTCGTGGTGGACGTGGTGAACCGCACCGTGTCGGGGAGCGGCGACTTCCTGGTGGACCGCGCCACCGGGAACCCGATCGTCTTCCGGCGCACGGCGGAGGACGATCTTCGCTTCACCCTCGCCGCGGGCGAGCTCGAGAAGTGGTACCGCTTCACGACCCTGGGCGATGGTCTCCCGGGACACCGCGTACGCATCGGGGCCGAGGGCATGGCGGGCTTCACCGCGCGTGACTTCCAGGCCACCTCGGTCGCGCTCTCGAACCCGGGCGGCTTCTTCGCGGCGCCCGGTCCCGACACGATCCTCGTGGTGGGCGGGCCGCAGCAGCAGCAGCTCTTCTACACCTTCGATCTCTCCATGCTGCTGCCCTACATCGACCACCCGGAGCTCCTCACCGCCACGCTCCGGCCCGGCACCCTGGGCGGTGGCCTCACGACGGCAGGCCTGCGCTTCGAGCTGCTGGCGGAACGGCCGGATCTCCGCGATCCGGCTGCGAGCGACGTGACCGCCACGGGGATCACCCTGTCGCTGGCCGACGGCGGGCTCACCCAGGCCCTGCGCGAGGCGCTGGCCGCGGGACTAACGCGCCTCACCGTCCGGGTGACCTCCACGGTCGGCGCGGGCCTCCCGTCGATCCAGAATCCAACGTTGGCCATCGCCGCCGCAGCGATCCCCGGGCTGGTGGCCGACTTCCATGACGAGCAGGGCGGACTGCTCCGCAGCGACGGCTCCGTGATCGATCTGCGCCGCTTCGAGGCGGGCACCTACTACCTGCGCGTGCACCGCGCCTTCGATCCCAGGGCGACGCAGGCGCGAGAAGTGGTGCTGGACTTCAAGGTTCCGCTCCCCGGCGCGACCCACGATCTCTCGGATCGCGACGAGATCAGGGGCGGCGAGTCCAACGACGTGCTGGTCGGCAACGACGACCTCGACCGCGTCTACGGCGAGAACGGTGACGACTACGCGGTGGCGGAGCCCGTGGAGCTCCGGGACCGGAGCGCGACGGAGGCGGCGGGCGGGAACCTCTTCTTCAAGATCGCGGCCGAGAGCGAGCGGATCACCCAGCAGCCGCGCCCGCGCG
Source organism: uncultured delta proteobacterium (assembly GCA_963710635.1). GTDB lineage: Bacteria > Myxococcota_A > UBA9160 > UBA9160 > UBA9160 > MYXO. Next base: position 373,241 of record CAVQAY010000001.1, on the reverse strand, counting down.
ACGTCGAGATCCGCTTCGACCTGAGCGTCCCGGTCGAAGAGCGCGGCTTTGCAGACCGCGACCTGCAGGAGCTGGTGGCGCGCCAGCTCGGCATCCCGATCCTCACGCGCTTCGACGGGACGCGGGCTCCCGCGCGCCCGATGTTCACCAGCGAGCTCGCGACCTTGACCATGCTGGGCGCCGGGCCGCAGGGTCTCGCTCGCGTCACGGGGATCACGGATCTGCAGGGCATCGAGTACCTGACGGGGCTCCGCGTGCTGAACCTCAGCGGACAGGGCGTCAGCAGCCTCGAGAGGATCCGGCCGGCGTCCGACCGGCGGCTCCTGCCCGGGGCCGAGATCGGGCTTCCCGACCTCGAGCTCTTCTCGGGCGACTACATGGGCGTGGTCCTGACCGACGAGCTCGCCGAGCTCCGGCACCTGCGTTACCTGAGCCTCGACGCTTCCGACCCGATCGTCGGTGGTGCGCTCTCCAACCTCGAGCCGCTCCGCGAGCTCGCCGAGCTCCGCTGGCTCTCGCTCGCGAATCAGAGCGTGCGCGACACGAGCGTGGTGGAGGGACTGCCAGGCCTCGCGTACGTCGACCTCTTCGGCAACGCGGTCCGGAGCGTGAACGGCTTCCTGGGCTGGCGCATCGTGGACGATCTCGAGAACGGCTACGCCGAAGGACCCGGCTTCACCGGCTCGAGCAATCCGCTCGGCTACGACCGCGACTACCGTCTCCATCCCGCGCAGGGCGACGGCCGCGTGGCGTACGTGTTCGCCAACCTCGCGGCCGGGAGCTACCACGTGCTCGCCGCCTGGCCGGAGCACGAGACGCGCAGCACGAGCGTCCGCTACTCGGTCTCGGGCGAGAGCGCGATCGTCTCGGGCTTCGACTTCTTCGCGCCGGCGGCGCCGGAGACCCCCGCCAATCTCGGCCAGGCCTTCAATCCGTTCCTCGCCGGCGGCGCCGAGCGCACGCCGGTGATGGAGGGGCTGTCCTTCGGCAACGCCGCCTTCGGGCTCACGAACCTGAATGCTGCGGCGATCCTCAGCGCCGAGGTACGCAACCGCGCGCCGGCCGGCGCCAAGGCCGCCGTGCTGCGGGTGGCCGCCGGGCCGGCGGGGCTCGCCGATCGCTACCCGGGATTCGACCTCCTCCTGTTCGTGAACCTCACAGTCGAGGCGGTCGAGGCGCCGATGCTCGGGATTGGCGGGCCGATGACGGCGCTGGTGGGAAACCCGGCTGCGCCGCAGGGCAGCGGCGGTGTCTTCACGACCCTCGCGCCGAACGGCGTCTACGCCACGCTGGTACCGGTCGACATGGACCAGATCGCGGCGTCGGTGGGCACGGGGGCCGCTCGACGCGTCGGCACCGCGTCCCTGGATGCCGGCGAACTCGTCTACCTCTCCGAGACGCCCCACGAAGCGCTCGTGAACCAGGTGCTGGCACCGAGCAGTACCGCCGGCCGCTTCCAGAACCTGGGCGTCTTCGACAGCACGAGCGGCACGCTTCGTGTCGAGGTCGATCGCCTCGGGTCGAGGAACTTTGCCGCCGACGTGATCCGGCTCGTGAGCACGGACTCGGGCACGGGTCTGCGCGTCCTCGACCTGCGCGCGAACCCCCTCGACGACGATGCCCACACCCTCGCGTTGCCGCCCCTCCAGCTCCTGGTCCCGGATCAGGCCGGGACGACCTTCGTGCGCGAAGGAGTTCTCGCCGATCCGAATCCGAACCCGCCGACGCTCCAGCCCATCGCACCGCAGAGCGCGGCCGCGGCCGGAACGAGCGTCGAGCTCTTCGCGAGCGACCCGGATGCGGGGAGTGCCTTCAGCTTCGTGGCGTCGAGCTCGAGCCCCGATCTCACGACCTCCATCGCCTCGCTCGGGGGTGGCGGTGGATCGCTCCGCTCGTTCGTCAATCTCGAGCCGAACACGGATCAGGGGTTCGCGAACGTGACGGTGACGGCGCGGGACGGCACCGGGCAGCGCGGGCAGGCGCTCGGCGGCCGCACCCACAGCCAGACCTTCGTCGTCACCTGGTCGAACGGAACCGTGGACGGGATCTCCTCGGTCCACGGCGTCTTCTTCGACGACGTCAACGGCGACGGCGTACGCCAGACGCCGCCCGAGGGAGTCCTCGAGGGCTTCACCATCTACGACGATCGCGACGGCGACGGCACCCTCGATCCGGGCGAGACGTTCGGCGTGAGCGACGCCCTCGGCCAGTGGGCGCTCCCGGGTCTCGATGCCCTGGCGCGTCCCCGGCTCGCGGTCCTGCCCCGGGAAGGCTGGGTCGTGACCGCGCTGCCTGCGGTGCAGTCGAGCGTGCGCGACCGCTTCCTCCCAGTGGGAGACTTCACCAAGGTCTCGGGCAGCGTCGAGCTCGGCGCTGCGCTCTTCTTCGGCGGCTCGACCGACACGGACGGCCTCGAGCCCTTCGTCCTGGATGCCTTCGGCTTCCGCAAGCTCGCCGACCTCAACACGACGGCGGCGAACGGAGGCGGCTCCGATCCGTTCTCGTTCGTGGTCTTCGAGAACTCGGTCTTCTTCCTGGCTTCGGACGGAACGCGCACCCAGGTCTATCGCACGGATGGAAATACCGTGCAGATCGTCGATCCCAACCACAGCTTCGAGATCTACGGGGCCGGAGACCTCTCCGAGCTCTTCGTGCTGGGCGGCGAGCTCTACGTGACCGGCGACACCCAGCAGGCGCCCGGGGGAAACGGTGGGGACCTCGCGTTCTTCCGCCTGGACGGCAGCACCTTCACCGTTGCTTCCCAGGGCGACCTGACGAAGGGCAACGTCGTGCTGAACGGAGCGGCCTTCGGAGTGTCGGCCATCACGGGGCGGCTGGCGCGCTTCGACGGATCGACCTTCCAGGTCGTGGGCACCCGTACCGTGACGAGCAACCTGGCAGTCTTCCAGAACGCCGTCTACTACGGCGCGGTGGGCAGCGGCACGATCGGGACCGAACTGTTCCGCTTCACCGGAAGCGTCGAGCAGCTCGCCGCCGACCTCCGGTCCGCGTTCTTCGGCACCAGCCGCTCGAGCTCCCCCCACGATCTCGTGGTCTTCGACGGGCAGCTCTATTTCGCGGTGAGCCCCGACTTCCTCTTCAACGATCCCGCCGGCATCTTCCGCTTCAACGGAACCACGGCCTCGGCGTTCTTCACCAGCAACGTCTTCGCATCGTTCTCGGAGCTGACCGTGGCGGGCGGCAAGCTCTGGGCGGTCGAGCAGCCCAGCTCGGGCACTGCGACCCAGATCGAGCGCTACGGCGCGGCCACCGGCCGCGAGGTCATCGTCGGAGTCGATCCGACGCGCCGGCCCGAGCTCGAGGTCTGGGACGACATCCTGCTGGCCCTCCGGCCGGATGAGATCGAGGCCTTCCTGCTGCCGGCCGTCGTCACGACCTCCCAGCCCGGCGTGCCGATCGCCATCGGCGGCGTCGCCGCGGTCGACGCGGGGCCGGACTTGACCGGCGTGGAAGGCACCCTGGTGCGTGTGAACGCCGCCCAGGTGTTCGACCGGAACCTGGCCGACGGCTCGCGCTTCGACTTCGTATGGCGGGTGACGCGCGGTAGTACGGTGGTGGTGCAGTCGAGCGGCACCGTGCCGACGACTCCGGTGACGGGCGCTCCGCCCGGCACGTTCGCGGTGCCCGAGCGGACCTTCACCCCGACCGACGACGGCATCTACGTGGCGACCCTCACGATCACGGACCAGGACGACGGCAACCGGCAGTACGTGACCGAGGCGCAGATCTTCGTCGCCAACGCGGCGCCGGGCGTGAGCCTCGCGCTGCGTGCCGGTGCGGCGCTCCAGGAGGGGACCACGATCCAGCTCAACCCCGTGGGCGCGCCGCTCTTCACCGACGCCGGCAGCGCCGACACGCACACGGTTTCGTGGAGCGTGGCCAAGGTCGTGAGCGGTGCTCCGATCGACCTCCCGCTCTCCAATGCAGATCGCACGAATCCGAACTTCCGTTTCGTGCCCCCCGAGAACGGCCTGTATCGCCTGACGCTCACCGTGACCGACGATGAGGGCGCCTCGAGCAGCGCGACCGTCGATGCCAACATCGCCAACGTTGCACCGCTCCTCACGCTGCCCGTGCCGGCGGCGGTGAAGGAAGGCGATCTGGTCTCCTTCACGAACGCCGTGCGCGATCCGGGCGCCGCCGACGCCTTCACCACGGAGTGGACGGCGACCCAGCTGAACGCTGCCGGTACGCCCGATGACGTGGTGGTCGCCACCGGAACGACGCCGGACTTTGCCTTCACGCCGGAGCAGGACGGGAGCTACACCGTGCGCCTCGTCGCGCGGGACGACGACGACGGGAGCCGCAACGCGACGGTGACGTTCGCCGTCGCCAACGTGGCGCCGACGCTCACGGTACCCGCTGAGCTCACGGTGGCACAGGGCACCGCCGTCGATCTGCTGGCGTCGTTCTCCGATCCGGGCCTCCGCGACGCGTTTACGACGTCCGTGATGATCGAAGGGCCGAAGCCGGCTACGGGATCCGGGAACGGAAGCCTCGTGCTGACCGAGAGCGGCCTCGGCGCATCGTTCTCGCCGCTGGCGCCGGGCGCCTACACCGCCACCTTCAGCGTGGGCGACGGCCTTGCGACGACCACGGGCACGACACGGATCACGGTGGAGAACGCGCGGCCGCTGGTCCAGATCCAGGTGAACACCGGCGGCAGCGACGTGCGCGAGGGCACCCCCATCGAGCTCGAGGCCATCGCCACGGATCCGGGCAACGATGCTCTCGGCTACACATGGCGGGCCTTCCGCTTCGGCAGCCCGACACTCCTCGGGTCGGGCAACCAGAAGGCCTTCTCCTTCGCGCCGCCGGACGACGGCGCCTACGCCATCGCTCTCGACGTCTCGGATGGGCTCACGACGAATGGAGACGTGTTCTTCCTGAATGCGGGCAACGCGCTGCCCGCCGTGCAGCTCGGCGCCGACCGTGCGGTGGATGAAGGCACGGCTCTCCCGGTGCTCCGGGCCACGAAGGGAACGAGCTTCACCGACGCCGGCAGCGCCGATAGCCACGCCTTCCGCTGGACGGTGGTCTCGGACAATGGCGTCGTCATCGCGCCCGTGACGGGCGCCACCCTCAGCCTCGGCGCTCGTCCGAGCGGGCACTACCTGGCGACCCTCGAGGTGACCGACGATGATGGCGGGAAAGGTAGCGACAGCGTGCTGCTGACCGTGGGCAACGCAGCCCCGGTGGTGGCGCTCACCGGCACGCCGCCGGCGCAGGTGATCGAGAAGGAGCTGTTCACGCTCACAGGCCGCGTGACCGATGCCGCGGGAGACCGGATCGAGGCCCTGGCCGACTACGGCGACGGGACGCTGGTGCCGCTGGTGCTCGGCCCGGGTGGCGCCTTCACGCTCTCTCATGCCTACGCGTCCGCGACGGCGGGGCAGGCGACCCGCGGCGTAACGGTGCTGGCGCGCGACAGCGAGGGCGCATCCTCGCCGTCGACCGCCCTGTTCTCGCTGCGGGTGCTGCCGGCAGGCCTCGACACCGATGGCGACGGCGTGCCCGACAGTCGCGACAACGCCATTCTGGTGCCGAACCCGGCCCAGACCGACACCGACGGCGATGGCTATGGCAACGCGGCGGATCCCGACTTCGACAACAACGGCATCGTGAACTTCGCGGATCTCTCGCGGCTCAAGTCGGCGCTGTTCAAGGCGGACCCGCTCGTCGACCTGACGGGCGACGGCATCGTGAACTTCGCGGATCTCTCGCGGCTGAAGAATCTCTTCTTCAAGGAACCGGGTCCGTCGGCGCTGCACCCGCCGGCGCCGGGGCCCGCGCCCGTGCCCGTGCCCCAGGCAGCAGCGGCGCCTGGCACTGCAACCCGCTCGGGCATCGACCCGAGCGCGTTCGTGGATCCGACGGCCGTCGTGGGCTTCGGCTCGGTGGTGGGGGCCGAGGCGAGGATCGACGCCCGTGCGCGGCTCGGCGTGGGCGTCGAGGTCGCCCCGGAGACGCGGATCGGCGCGGACGCGGCCGTGGGCGACCAGGCGGCGATCGGGCAGGGCGCCGTCGTCGGCCGGCATGCGCGGATCGGCCAGCGCGTGCGGCTCGGCCGGCATGTCGTGGTCGAGCCCGGGGCGATCGTGCCGGACGACACGGTCGTGCTCGATGGAAGCGTCGTGAAGCGTGCGAGGAGGCGGCTGCGAGTGAGCTGAACGCCGCGGCATGCGGCGGCTGCTCGCCGGGTCGATCTGCCAGGGGCGGGCATCGCTGAAGGTTCCGTAGCGCGCGTCGCCGGCGAGGTTCCCGGCCGTGGCGCGGTGGGGCATGGCGCAAGAAGCCTATCCTGCGGGCAGGAGCCAGCGACGAACGATGTCTCTTGGTCAAGGGGCCGCTTCCGGGCCCGCGCACGCTGCGGGGCTGCCCGCGAGGCCTGGGGTATGCTGCCCGGGTGACCCGGCCCCTCCCCGACGTCGCACCTTCGAGAGCCAGCGCAGACGCCTGGCTGCGTGAGGCCCTAGAGACCGGCCGCCTCGAGCGCGAACCGGCGGAAGCTCTCGCCGTCGGGCTCGGCGATTCCGTGCTTCGCGGCGCCGTCCTCGAGGCGGCCCACGAGAGCAAGCGCCGCGGCAAGGGAGACGTCGTCACCTTCTCCCGCAACGTCTTCATCCCGCTCACCAACCTGTGCCGCGACCGCTGCGGATACTGCACCTTCGCCAAGCTCCCGGGCGATGCGGACGCCAAGACCTACGAGCTCGACGAGGTCGCCGGCGTGGTGCGTGGAGCGGTCGCGGCGGGCTGCACCGAGGCCCTGATGTGCCTCGGCGACAAGCCCGAGGTCGCCTACCGGCCGCACCGGGAGTGGCTCCGCGAGCGGGGCTTCGCGTCGACCGCCGAGTACGTCGTCGAGGCGTGCCGCGTCGCCTGTGACGGCGGGATGCTGCCGCACACCAACGCCGGAGTCCTCTCCCGCGACGAGATGGCGGCTCTCCGGCCGTGGAACGCGTCCATGGGGCTCATGCTCGAAACGACGAGCCAGCGGCTCCGGGGCAAGGGGGGCGCGCACTACTACGCCCCCGACAAGGAGCCGTCGCGACGCATCCGGATGCACGAGGAGGCCGGAGAGCTGGGTATCCCGTTCACGACCGGCATCCTCCTCGGCATCGGCGAGACCCTCACCGAGCGGGTCGACACCCTGCTGGTGATCCGTGACCTCGCCGACCGCTTGGTAAACATCCAGGAGGTGATCGTGCAGCCCTTCCATCCCAAGGACGGCACTCCCATGGGCGGCGGCGCCGCGCCGCCCAACGGGGAGGTTGCGGGCTGGGTGGCGCTGGCGCGGCTCGTCCTCGGACCCCACATGAACGTGCAGGCGCCGCCGAACCTTGCACCCGACGCGCTCGAGCTGCTGCTCGCGGCGGGGGTGAACGACTGGGGCGGCGTCTCGCCGGTGACCGTCGACTTCATCAACCCCGAGGCGCCGTGGCCGACGCTGGCGGATCTCCAGGCGCGGACCGCAGCCGCCGGAGCGGTGCTGCGCGAGCGGCTTCCCGTCTATCCGTCCGACGTGATGCTCCGCCCGGAGCTCTTCGATCCGCAGATCCGCGCCGCCCTCCACCGGCTCGCGGACGAGGCCGGCTTCGCCCGCCCCCGGGCCGGCGCACGCCAGGAGGCTGCATGACGCTCTCCCGCATGCTCGCGGCCGTCAGTCCCGACGTGGCCGTGATCCTCGACCGCGCGCTGGAGGAGCGCGAGCTCCACACGGCGGAGGCCGAGCGCCTGCTGCGCGCGGAGGGAGCCGACTTCCACGCGCTGCTCCGGACGGCGGACTGGGCCCGTGAGCGCGACAACGGCGCCGACGTCTCGTTCGTCGTGAACCGCAACATCAACTTCACCAACATCTGTTACGTGGGCTGCGCCTTCTGCGGCTTCTCGCGGCACCGCGAGGATGCCGACGCGTACGACCGGACGATGGAGGAGATGATCGAGAAGTGCCGTGATGCGGTCCGTCGAGGAGCCACCGAGGTGTGCATCCAGGGTGGGATCCATCCGGGGAAGGACCACACCCATTACCGGGCCATCCTCCAGGCGATCAAGGCCGAGTTCCCGGATCTACACGTCCACGCCTACTCACCCGAGGAGATCGACTGGGGCCATCGCAAGAGCGGGATGTCGCTTCGCGACTACCTGCTGTGGCTCAAGGACGCTGGGCTCGGGACGATTCCCGGAACGGCGGCGGAGATCCTCGACGACGACCTGCGCAAGCTGCTGGCGCCGAACAAGATCCAGAAGGCGCGCTGGGTCGAGATCATCACCACCGCCCACCAGGTCGGCTTCCGGACCAGCTCGACGCTGATGTACGGCCACATCGAGGACGCCGGCCACGTGGCAGACCACCTGGGCCTCCTGCGCGACATCCAGAAGGAGACGGGCGGCTTCACGGAGTTCGTCCCGCTCGGTTTCATCCACGAGCTGAACCGGCTCTACCAGAAGATGGCCGCGCGGCCGGGCTCGTCGATGACGGAAGACCTCCGGCTGGTCGCCGTGGCGCGCCTCTTCCTGCGGCCGCACATCACCAACGTACAGGTCTCGTGGGTGAAGATGGGAACGAAGCTTGCCCAGATGGGCCTCCTCTCCGGTGCGAACGATTTTGGTGGCACGCTCATGGAGGAGTCGATCTCCCGCGAATCGGGATCGCACCATGGCGAGAACCTGCCCGCCGAGGAGATCCGGCGGCTGATCCGCGAGGTGGGCCGCGTCCCCGTCGAGAGGAACACCGCCTACGGGGTGCTGCGCCGCTTCGACGATCCGGCGCTCGATCCGCCGTCCCTCGAGCCCGAGCACCGCCAGGAAGTCCACGGCCCCGAGCGCTGGAGGGCCGATCGCAAGGCCCACGCGGAGGCGAGCGCCGGCGCGAGGTGACGCGGGTGTTGGGTGCGTTCTGCAGCCGGCCGGCCCGCCTCAGCCCCTCCCGCCTCCCGCGGCCAGCGCGTCGAGGCGCTCGGACAGGGCTTCGACCTGGTAGCGCAGCGGTGCGCGCTCGAGGATCGCACGCTCGACCTGACGGATCGCGTGGCTCACGGCCGGGTGATCGCGTCCGAGGGCGGTCCCGATCTGCTGGAGCGAGGCCTCCGTGTAGCGGCGGCACAGCAGCATGGCGAGCTGACGCGGCATGAGGACATCCCGCCGCCGCGAGCGGGTCGTGAGGGCGGCCGGGGTGGTCTTGAAGAAGGCGGCGACGACACCGATGACCTGCGAGACCGGGAGCGCCGCACGCGGCGGGGCCGCGTCGGCCAGCTTGCGAAGCGCCTCCTCGGTGAGGGCGAGGTCGATGCGACGCTTCAGCAGCGAGGCGGTCGTCACGAGCTGGATGAGGACGCTCTCGAGGTCCCTCACGCTTCCCTGGACGCCGTCGACCAGGCGGTCGAGGCAGTCCTCGGGCAGCCGCACCCCGCCGGCCGCCGCCTTCTGCCGGAGGATCTCGCGTCGGATCCGGGCGTCCGGGGGCTCGATGACGGCGACGAGCCCGCCTGCGATCTGCGAGCGCAGCCGAGGGTCGAGCTCCGTCAGCTCTCGCGGCTCCCGGTCGGCGGTCACTGCGACCCGGCTTCCCGCGTCGAGGAGGTGGGAGACGATGTGGAAGAGCTCGAGCTGGGTGGCCTTCTTCCCGGTGAGGAACTGGACGTCCTCGATCACCAGCAGGTCGCACTCCTCGCGGAACCGTCGCGTGAAGCTCGGCATCTTCTGGGCGCGGAGCGAGCCCTGGAACTCGCCGGTGAACGCCTCCGCCGAGGTGTAGACGGTGCGCTCCAATCCTTGGCGCCGGGCCTCGGCTGCGAGCGCACGGACCAGATGGGTCTTTCCGAGGCCGGTCCCGGCTGCGATGTAGAGGGGGCACACGCCCGACTGGCTCCCGCGAGCGAGGGCAAGGGCCCCCTCCCGGGCAAGGGCATTGCACGGGCCGACGACGAAGCTCTCGAACGAATACGGAAGGGATCGCTGCAGCGGCGACGGGCGCAGCGCCGCGCGCGGTGCAGCAGGATCTGGTTCCTGCGCCTTCGCCCACGCTTCGGCTGGCGGTGCGGCCTCGACGCGGGGGGCGCCGGCCTCGAGATGGACCGCGACGACCCGGCCGGCCTCCTGCGCGGCATGAGCCTCGATGGCTGCGAGGTAGCGCAGGCGGACCCGATCCCGGTGCAGCGGGCTCGGGCATCGCAAGACGAGGGAGTCGTCCCGGACTTCGGCGACGAGGGTCGCGAGCCACGCCTCGACGGCGAAGTCCGGCATCTCGGCTCCGAGGCGGCGTAGAACGCCGTCCCAGAGATGGGGGGGTGTCATTCAGGAATCTCGGGGGTTTTCCAGGAATCCGAGGAGGTTTTTCCTCCGTGAACCGCTGGAAACGCGCGCATTGGACCATGGGCAGGTGCGGGCACCAAGTTCGATTGAGAGGGCTCGGTCGGCGCATGGGATGCATCGGCAGGCCGCGGCACAGGGAGGCGGACACCGAGGAGAAATCTCGTTTGGAAGGGCGATCGCCCCGTCATTCCGGGGGGTTCGCCGGGCAGGCCTCAGGTGTGATCAGACTTCACACTCGCGTGTCGGGGCCGTCATCCCCCCCTCGGCATCTCTCCTGAGTATCGTCGTTTTTCGCTCATTTTCGAACTCTTTCATCATCTTTCATTGCAAGACGTCCATGGCTTGCGAGAGCCGTCCCGGAAGGGAAAGATTGCTCTGTTGGAGGGGTTTCCACGCTGAGCACCGGCGGCCTGGATCGGGAAACGGCGCACGAGCTGATGGCGCGCCTGAACCGCGATGCAGAGCGGATCGCGCTGCGATTCCAGCTCCGCTACCAGTCGATCGAGCCCGAGCGCCCGCAGGTGAAGCGGCGCTACGGCATCTGCTACTCGGACGGCCGCATCTTCATCCGGCTCCGTCACGTCTCGACGGGGCGGCCTCTGCGCTACTCGAGCCTGGTCAACACCCTGTGCCACGAGCTCGCGCACCTGCGGCACATGAACCATGGCCCGCGCTTCAAAATCTTCTACCTGAAGGTGCTCGAGTGGGCACGGAGCGAGGGCATCTATCGTCCCGGCGCCCGTAGCGTCGAATCGGCTCCGGTCGTCGAGGCTCCGCAGCCGACGGTGGCTGTGTGGGCGGCGGCTCGCGCGCCGCAGGCGCGGCCCCCGCGAGCGGTCGGGAGGCGGCCGCACGCGGATCCGCCGGCCCCGGCGCAGCTCACGCTCTTCTAGCGCCGTTCGGGAGTCAGCCGACCTGCTGGTCGAACTCTTCCAGCGTATTCGGGCCTTCGGTCACCTTGACGCGGATCTCGTCGCACGCGATGGCCTTGTCGAGCACCTCGCGAAGGAACCCCTCCACGGTGATCTCATCGTACTCGGCGAGCGCTTCCTCGAGCCCCTCTCCGGAGACGGTGAACTCGAAGGTCGCCTTGATTCGGATCGCCATGGATCTCGTTCGCTCCCGCGCCGGAAAACTCTCTCGAGCCACGAATCCGCGCGCGTCGCGCGCGACCGCCCGGCCTTCGAGAAGTCCCTAACCATCCGATTTCGCTAGGGATTTACAGCTCGCTGGCTAGGATAACGCACGCCTCTGCAAAGCGAAACCGATCGTCGTGCCTTTTTTCACGCCTCCGGCTGCCGGCTCGTCTCTGCCCAGGCATGGAGCCATGCCAAGAGGACGGTCCCGATTCCGGTGCAGGAAAAGAGCCCCACTGCGACCCGATGGAGCTGGCCGAATCGCTGCAAGGCGGCCACGTCGGGCTCGGGACCGAACGCCTGGCTCCGGAGAGCCTCGATGGAGGCCGTGATTCCGAACTCCGCGACGGCTGCGCCGACGGCGAGGGCGAGGGGAAGTGCTACCAGAACCGTGCCGCGCCGGAGCTTCCACGCGAGGAGCGCCAACACCGGGCCTGCCGTCATGCCGTAGAGGTTGAGGCTGCGAAGGACCGGTCCGACGACCTTCCCGGCGAGCTCGGGTGAGGGAAGCACCGAAAAGGCGGTGGGAGCGATGACGACCGCGAACAGGAGAAGGCTGCCGACCCAGCCGCCGAGAAGGCACCAGAGCCCCGCCCGCACCAGAGCATCCCAGAAACGGCGCACGCTCCCAGTCTTCCCGAGGGACTGCGCAGCGTCAAAGGGGGACTGCGAGCGATGATGGGCATCCGCCGCGCGATCGCAGAGCGGCTGGTCGACCTCCTGACGCAGCCGGTCTCCCACTACGAGCGGCGCGGATGGAACGACGTCGATGCTCTCTACCGGCACATCCGGAAGGGTGACGTCCTGCTGGTGGAGGGCGACACCCGGATCGCGGCGGTGATCAAGTATCTGACCCAGAGCTCCTGGTCCCACTCCGTGCTCTACATCGGCGATGAGCTGACCCGGCTGCCAGGCCCCGTCCGTGAACGAGCGCTCGCCGAGTTCGGCGACCATGCCAGGCACCTGATCGTCGAGGCCCTCCCCGAGGGTGTCGTGGCTGCCCCGCTGAACAAGTACGTCGACATGAACCTCCGCGTGTGCCGGCCGATCCGCCTGCGCCCGGAACACCTGCAGGTCATCCTCGACGACGCCATCGCCGCCATCGGCTGGCGGTACGACATCCAGAACGTCCTCGACCTGGCCCGCTACCTGCTTCCGGTGAGCCTGGTCCCCGCGCGGCTTCGCAGGGACGCGCTCCACTTCGGAAGCAGGCTTCCGACCGAGGTGATCTGCTCGAGCCTCCTCGGCCGCCTGTTCGCCAAGGTCGGCTACCCGATCACCCCCATCGAGGGGCTCGGGCCGCCCGTGGAACGCCGCTCCGCGTCGGCGGGCCGGATGGGCTGGATTCGAGCGCTGCTGGGGAGGGAGTCGCCCGACGAGTACACGGGGCTGTTCCGGATGCGGCACCCGACGCTGCTCACGCCGCGCGACTTCGACTTCTCGCCCTACTTCGAGATCGTGAAGTTCAACGTACTCGCCGACGGGAACTTCGACTACCAGAAGATCCAGTGGGAGCAGATCGAGGCGACGGCAGCGAAGCGGAGCTCCTGAAGGCGTTCAGACGGCCGACCCCGGGGCCGCCGCCGGCGCCTTCATCCAGCGAAGGCCGAGATCGAGCACCTCGAGGCCGGCGGCATCCTCTCGTACCGCGTCGATGCGCGCCGCGCCGACGGTGCGCCGGATCAGCTCGATGCCGGCGAAGCGGAGCGCCTCCTCGAAGGCGGGAGCGCGCGTACGCTGCCGGCCGTCGAGGTAGGCCTCCCAGGTCGCGACCAGCGCCGGTCGCGCCCGACCGGCGTCTCCGCGCGCCGCATCGGCCGCGGCCAGATGGGCGAGGAGGATTCCGACGTCGAAGGCGGCAGAACCCACGTGGGCGATCTCGGCATCGAGGAGCCGCGGGCGTCCGGACTGGAGGAGTACGTTCCCGCCCTGGACGTCGGCGTGGACGAGAGCGCCCGCCGGCTCCAGGTACGCCTGATACGCGGCGTCTGCGAGCGTTGCCGCCGCTTCGTCGCGCCACAGGGCCTCGGCACGAGATCGAAGCGCGGGAGACAGCGGGAATTCGTTCTCGCGGAACGGAAGCGCGAAGATGTGATCGCCGTGCAGGCGCCGCATCTCGTCGTTGCAGAAACGCCCAGCGAGCTCCGGCTGCCGGGACGTCTGCGCGTGGACGTTGCCGAGGAATGCGCCGAGCGCGCGGCCGGCCGTGATGGCCACCTCCGGGCCACCCTTTCGAGCGAGCGCAACGTCGAGGCGCGCAGCGTCGCCGAGATCCTCGAGAACGAGGACTCGCTCGGTCTCGTCGAAGTCGAGCACCTGTGGGCACAGCCCGCTGGCGTCGAGGGGCCGGACCGTCTCGTAGTAGCGGGCCTCGAAGACCGCACGCTCGGTCGTCACCTGGTATTCGGGAAACTTCTCGAGGGCCAGGCGCGCCTGCTTCACGATGAGGGTCCGGCCGGTCTCTTCGATCCTCACCCGGCGTACCCAGTTGATGTTCCCGTCGCCAGCGGGCTCCACCGAGACCCCGGATCCCCGGGGCACAAGTCCTCGATTTTCAAGGTATTCCTGGAGGTTCTCGGGCGTCAGTCGAAGCTGCGTACGCACGGATCGGCAGCCCTCCAGAAGAAAGCGCTCAAGTCCGAGCGCAACCCGTCGAAAGGACAGGCATAGGTTCGAGCTGATCCAGGGGGGGTGAGGTTCGGACCTGAGCGCCCCGGCGGCCTCCCGGCCCCGGGGCCGCTCTGCCTCTGGGCAGCGACTCGTTCCGGCACGGCGCCTCCCGGGGCGGCTCAGGCCCCCGGACGGGTTGCGTCACCCTGGAGCCCCTTCGCCGCGTCTGCGCTGGCGACGTCGCTGTGACAGGCGGCCTTGAGTCCGGTCGCGGCGCCCACCTTCTCGCGGGTCTTGGTCGCGAGCCGCAGCAGCTCTTCCGGCGAAAGGACGCCGCGCCGTTCGAGGATCTCCCGCTGCTCGGGAGAGAGCGCCGCGCTCGTCGCCGGCTTCTCCCACGCGTAGGTTTCGTCCTTCCCCGAGACGAACTCGCTGATCTCCTTGCTGATCCGCACCGAGCACCAGTCGTGCCCGCACATCGCGCAGAAGTCGGTGTCGACGTCGAGGTCTTCGTCGTGGTAGGCCCGGGCGGTGTCGGGATCGAAGGACAGCTCGAAGTGCTTCTCCCAGTTGAGGGCGGCCCGCGCCTTGGTGAGCTCGTCGTCGCGGTCGCGGGCTCCGGGGATCCCGAGCGCCACGTCGGCCGCATGGGCCGCGATCTTGTAGGCGATGCAACCCTGCTTGACGTCGTCCTTCTTGGGGAGCCCGACGTGCTCCTTCGGCGTCACGTAGCAGAGCATGGCCGCGCCGTGATAGGCGGCGGCGGTCGCGCCGATGCAGCTCGTGATGTGGTCGTAGCCGGGGAAGATGTCCGTCACCAGGGGGCCGAGCACGTAGAAGGGCGCACCGTGGCACAGGCGACGCTGCAGCTTCATGTTGTACTCGATCTGGTCGAAGGGCACGTGGCCCGGGCCCTCCACCATCACCTGGACGCCGTGACGCCACGCACGCTCGGTGAGATCGCCGAGGGTCTCGAGCTCGCGCAGCTGCGCGACGTCCGACGGCGTCGGCGAGGCCGCCGGGCCGCAGGCCGTCGCCGATGGAGAAGGTCACGTCGTAGCGGCGCATCACCTGGCAGATCTCGTCCCAGATCTCGTACATCAGGTTCTGGCGGCCGTGATGGAGCATCCACTTGGCCAGCAGCGACGCCGCCGCGGCTCACGATCCCGATCAGCCGGCGCTGCACCAACGGCAGGTGCTCGCGCAGCACGCCGGCATGGATCGTGAAGTAGTCGACGCCCTGCTTCGCCTGGTGCTCGAGCGACTCGAGGACGAGCTCGCTCGTCGAGATCCTCGATCCTGCGGCCGATGATCATCGAGTAGATCGGCACGGTTCCGATCGGGACCGTCGAGTGCTCGACGATCGCTTCGCGGGTCTTGTCGAGGTCGCCGCCCGTCGAGAGGTCCATCACCGTATCGGCGCCCCAGCGCTCGGCCCAGCGCAGCTTCTCGACCTCCTCGTCGGTGCGAGCTGGAGACGGGCGACGCGCCCATGTTGGCGTTCACCTTGGTCTTCGCTGCCCGGCCGATGGCCATCGGGTCGAGGCTGGTAGCCGAGGTGGTTCAGGTTGGCCGGGATCACCATGCGACCGGCGGCCACCTCGTCACGCACCTGCTCCGGCGTGAGGTGTCCCTCGCGCTCGGCGACGCGGCGCATCTGCGGCGTCACGATGCCGAGGCGGGCGTTCTCGAGCTGCGTCACGGGAACGAAGCCGGCCGGCGGCGTCCACCTTCCGCTCGCGAGCTTCCAGTCCGACGGCATGAAATCCCACGCCGTGTTCGCCGACGGCTCGGGCATGCCGGGCGTGTCCGGCGAGCTGAAGGCTGAGCGGTCCGCCGATCTCCGGTCGCCTCGCGAAGCTACCGGGGTTCGTTCCCTGCGCCTGGCTCGACGGGTTCCCGCCGAGGGGCAGGAAGAGGCTGGCGCAGCGGACCATTCGGGGGGAGTTCGGCGGACACGGGCGCTCCTTTGCTCGAGAGCGGAGCACGGCGGTCCCGATGGCGCTGGACTTCTGCCGAAGAGCCTTCCCTACGCTCGTCTCAACGAGTTCAGGTTCGAAGGGTCTGATCTCAGGCTCGGAGTCCCGCTCCGGCCACCCCCAGGCTCCGCAATGGAGCGAACCTATCACGCACCGAGGGCAACGACAACGTCAGCGTGCGCGCATCCGGGCATTGGCGTCGAGGACCTTCCGCGCGCCCGCCTTGCGGTGCGTCTCGAGGGCGCGGGCCAGGAGGGGATCCTGGAGTGCCAGAATCCGCACGGCGAAGATCGCCGCGTTTGCGGCGCCGGCGGTGCCGATGGCGAACGTCGCCGTCGGAACTCCGGCGGGCATCTGCACGATCGACAGGAGGCTGTCGATTCCCTTGAGCGCGCGGCTCTCGACGGGAACCCCCAGCACCGGAAGCGGCGTGAGCGCCGCCACCACGCCTGGGAGCGCCGCCGCCGCGCCTGCGCCAGCGATCAACACGCGGAGGCCGCGCTCCGAGGCTCCGCGCGCGTAGGCGAAGGTCTCGTCCGGCGTGCGGTGCGCGCTCAAGACCGACGTCTCGAAGGGAACCCTGAACTCGCGGAGCACGTCCTCGGCGCGAGACATCGTCTCGTGGTCCGACTCGCTTCCCATGACGATGCCGACGAGGGGGGACGAGGTCTTCCGGGAACGGGCTGCCATGCGACCCTCCAACGAAGGATTCAGCCATTCTCGCGCGGTGCGCGCGCGGCGCCAGAGCTGCGCCCTGCGCTACGGTACGAGACGATGGGGCTCTTTCGCGTGCGCCTCGCCGTCGTGATCCTCGCGCGGTCTCGGCGCCGCCGCCGGCTGCGACCGCGCGATGGAGCCGTATGTTCCGGGCGAGGAGCCGTCGCAGCCGGACCTGCGCAAGATCTTTCCGCCGGGAGCGGAGGCGGCTGCGCGAGCGGACGGAGCTGGACGCGCCGGCGGAGTCATGGGCCAGCCGGAGAGCGGCGCCCCGCCGCCTGCGCCGGGCGAGGCGCCGGTAGGAGCCGCGGTCCGCGGGCGCGTGAGCGTTGCGCCCGAGCTCGCCGCGCGCGTTCCTGGGACCGGGGTCCTGTTCATCATCGCGCGGAGCGGTGGCGCGTCGGGGCCGCCGGTTGCAGTGAAGCGCGTCGATTCGCCCCGGCTCCCGCTCGAGTTCGAGATCGGGCCGGGCGATCGCATGATCCCCACCGCTCCCTTCACGGGCCCGTTCGCCCTTTCGGCACGCCTCGATGGCGACGGAAACGCGACGACGCGAAGCGCGGGCGATCTCCAGGGAGCCGCGCCGTCGGCCGTCGATTCCGGCGCCGAGGGCGTCGAGATCGTCCTCGGCGAAGTGCTTTGAAGCCCCGGCCCTGGGAGCGTCTCGGGACGGAGAGGCTTCGAGACTGCCGTGTGTTCCGGCTCGAGCGCGTGATTGCGCGCTCTCCCACCAGCGGCAAGGAGCACGATTTCTTCTGCATCGAATCGGCCGAGTGGGTGAACGTCGTGCCGATCACGGCCGCCGGAGAGGTGGTGCTCGTGCGCCAGTTCCGCCACGGCTCGCAGACGCGTCACCCTCGAGATTCCGGGCGGCATGATCGATCCAGGCGAGACGCCGGAAGAGGCCGCGCGGCGCGAGCTGCTCGAGGAGACCGGCTACCGGGCCCGAAGCGTGACGCCCGTGGGCGCGGTGAACCCGAATCCTGCCCTCTTCGGGAACCGGGTCCACACGTTCCTGGCGCCGGGAGTCGACCGGGTTGCCGAGATCCGCAACGAAGGTGTCGAGGAGACCACGGTCGAGCTGGTTCCCGTCTCGGAGATCCCGCGGCTGGTCCGGTCCGGGGGGATCGATCACGCCCTGGTGCTCGCCGGGCTCTATCAATGGGAGCTTGCGCGCCGGGCAGGAGATGCCTGATGCGAGAGAAGAACCGCGGAGGCTCGAGCCGTACGGCTCCCGCGCTGCGCCCGCGGATGGCGCTCGGCGACTTCCTCGTGGCCTACCTCGAGAAGGCGGGAGTCACGCACATCTTCGGGCTCCCCGGAGATCTCGTTCTCGGCCTCTTCCACCGTTTCGGCAGTGACCGCGCCCTCGAGATCGTGACCCTCTCCCACGAGCCCGGCGTGGGATTCGCCGCCGACGGCTATGCGCGCAGCACGCGCAAGCTCGGTGTCGTGTGCGTCACCTACGGCGCCGGAGGCTTCAACTGCGTGAACCCGGTCGCGGGCGCCTACGCCGAGCAGGTTCCGCTCCTCGTGGTCTCCGGCGGCCCGGGCGAGGCCGAGCAGAAGCTCTCGGGAATCCATCACCAGGCGAAGGACATCGAAGGCCAGTGCCGCGCGTTCGCCGAGGTGACGTGCATCGCTCGCATCCTGCGACATCCCGAGACGGCGGCCTCCGAAGTCCACGAGATCGTCCGAACCATTCTCGGCGAGCTGCGGCCCGGCTATCTCGAGATCCATCGCGACCTGGTGGGCGTCGAGATCCCGGTCCCACCCGCGATCCTCGCCTGGAACGGCGAGTTCCCGAGGGCAGTGTCCGACCCCCGCAAGCTGGCCGAGGCGGTGACCGAAACCGCGGCGCGGATCGGCGCGGCGAAGCGCCCGGTCTTGATGGGTGGTCTCGAGCTGTTCCGAGAGCGCGCGGAGGTCGAGTTCCGTCGCCTCGCCGAGAGGATCCGCGTTCCCGTCGTCACCACGATCGACGCCAAGGGTGTCTTCCCGATGGATCATCCGCTCCACATGGGGATCTACCAGGGCCCCTTCAGCCCTCCTGCCATCGGCCGGCGGGTTCGCGAGGCCGACCTGGTGCTCGCCCTCGGCACGGCGCTGACCGACATGAATCTCGGCGCGGCGAAGCCCGAAGTTCGCCGCGAACGCTCGATCTGGGCGCTCGCAGACCGGGTGAACGTCTCGTTCCACCAGTACACCGAGGTGGCCCTCGGAGAGTTCGTTTCGGGTGTCGCGGCGGCGAAGCTGCCCTGCTTCCGCGAGCCCGTCACGTACCACGACAACCTCGACCGGCGCCGCAGCAGACGGGGCGCTCGTGGGAAGTCGACACCTCTTTGTGTCAACGATCTCCTGCTCGAGGTGAACGACTTCCTCTGGACGCGTCCCCACTACAACGTCTTCGCCGAGTCCGGCGACATGCTCTTCGGGGGCCTCGAGCTGCGCCTGCGCGAGGGAGGGCTCTACTTCTCCCAGGGCTACTACGCCAGCATGGGCTTTGGTGTTCCCGCGGCGCTCGGCTCGCAGATCGGGACCGGAGTCCGGCCATTGGTGCTCTGCGGCGATGGCGCCTTCCAGATGACCGGTCCCGAGATCTCCCATGCCCCCGCCCGCGGTTTGTCTCCGATCGTCGTACTCGTCAACAATGCCGGGTGGGGGATCTTCCGTCCCGTCTCGCCGCGCGAAGACCTGCTCCGTATCCCGCCCTGGCCCTACGCCGAGCTGGCGCAGGCGTGGGGCGGCGTCGGCTTCCAGGCCCGCACCCGCGAGGAGCTGCGCGAGGCGTTGCGCGCGGCCCACGAGGTACGCGGCTTCGTCCTGATCGAGGCGCACGTTCCGCCGGGAGATCTCTCGCCGGTCAGCCAACGCTACATCCGGGCCAGCGCGAAGAAGGCGCAGGCGGGCGCCTCCGGCGGATGACGGACTCCCCGGGTCAGCTCCTCTTCGTCGGCTTCCAGGGAACGCGCGTGCCCGACGAGCTGGAGGCGCTGATCGCCGCAGCCCGGATCGGCGGCGTCGTGCTCTTCGCTCGCAACGTCGAAGGCCCTGCCCAGCTGCGCTCCCTCGTCCGTGCGCTCCATGCCTCCGCGCCCGAAGACGCTCCGCTCCTGGTGGCGGTCGATCAGGAGGGCGGCCGCGTCCAGCGGCTGGCGTGCGCCGTGGACGCTCTGGCCGCCCATGCGCGTGGTGGGAGATCGCGACGATCCCGAGCTGACCCGCGCGGTGGCGTCGGCGCTCGCACAGGAGCTCTTCGACGCGGGGATCGGGCTCGACTTTGCACCCGTCGTCGACGTTGCGACCGAGCCGTCGAACCCGGTGATCGGCGATCGCAGCTTTGGAGAGACTCCCGACCGCGTTGCGTCGGCACGCCTGCGCCTTCGTCGAGGGGCTCCAGGCCGGCGGCGTCGCGGCGTGCGCCAAGCACTTCCCCGGCCACGGCGACACCACGCGAGACAGCCACCACGAGCTTCCCCGGCTCGCCCACGGGATCGAGCGGCTGCGACGGGTGGAGCTTCCGCCGTTTCGCGCCGTCATCGACGCGGGAGTTGCGAGCGTGATGACTGCGCACGTTCTCTTCCCGGCCCTCGACCCTGATCGCCCGGCCACGCTGTCTCCCCGCGTGCTCCGCATCCTGCGAGAGGAGCTCGGATTTCTCGGGCGTCGTCTTCAGCGACGATCTCGAGATGCGCGCCGTCGCCGATGCGTTTTCGATCGGAGACCGCGTACGCGGCGCCCTCGAGGCCGGCGTCGACGCGCTGCTGGTGTGCAGCGACCACTCGGTCTGGCAGGAGGCGCTCACCACGATCGAGTCGGCGCCGGCGGCGCTCGTCGAGGTGCCCCTACGGCGCGTGCGTGCGCTGAAGGAGCGCTACGCCCATGCCGCGCGTGCGCGCGCCTTCAGCGACGCTGCGCCCCCCTACACCGCGCACCAGCAGCTCGCGGCGCGGCTCACGGCGCCCCCGGTCGCCTGATCGCTCGGCGCTGCGGGAGGCGGCAGCACCCACACGACGACCGCGCCGAGGTGGACGAGCGGCCGCATGCGCCGCGGAGAGTAGCGGCTATCGGCGCTCGATCGGTTGGTAGGTGAGCCCCGTGGGCCCGTTGTAGCGGCCGCGAGGCCGGTAGATCCGGTTGCTCGCGTACTGCTCCATCACGTGCGCGCACCAGCCCGAGACGCGGCTCATGGCGAAGACCGGAGTGAACAGGTCGTGGGGGATCCCCATGGCGTGGTAGACCGTCGCCGAGTAGAAGTCGACGTTCGGGAGCAGGTTCTTCTCGCGCTGCATCACGTCGTCGATGCGGATGCTCATCTCGTACAGATGGGATTCGCCTGTCTCGCGGGTGATCTTCTCGCTCATGGCGCGAAGGATCTTGGCCCGCGGGTCTCCTTCCTTGTAGACGCGGTGGCCGAAGCCCATCACCTTGCGCCTCTCGGCCAGCGCCTCCTTCAGGAACGGCTCGATCGCGTCCATGCTGCCGATCTCGAGCAGCATCTTCATCACCTGCTCGTTGGCGCCGCCGTGCAGCGGGCCCTTGAGTGTCCCGATCGCCGCCATGATGCTCGAGTAGATTCCCGACTCGGTGCTCGATGTGACCCGCGCCGAGAACGCCGATGCATTCAGCTCGTGGTCGGCGTGGAGGATGAGGCAGGTGTCGAACTGCCGGACCCGCTCCGGCGACGGCTCCTTGCCGAAGAGCATGTAGAGGAAGTTCCAGGCGATGCTCTTGTCGGTCTTGGGCTGGAGCGGCCACTGCCCGCTGCGGACGCGGTGATAGGCGGCAATGATGGTGCCGAAGCGCGCGGTCATGCGAATCGACTTTCGCCGGGTCGCCTCGTCGGTCATGACGTTGGCGTCGGGGTCGTGGAGGGAGAGTCCGGCCACCACCGCATGGAGGAAGTCCATCGGGTGGACCTCGGTCGGAAGGCCATGGAACCAGCCGAAGGCCCGCGGCGGGAGCGCCATCTTCTCGTGAAGCGCGCTCTCGAAGTCGGCGAGCTCCTTCCGGGTAGGGAGGTGCCCGTGCCAGAGCAGGTACACCACCTCTTCGAAGCTGGCGTTGGCCGCGAGGTCTTCGATGGTGTAGCCGCGATAGATGAGAGTCGTCCCGTGGATGGTGCTGATCCCGGTATGACAGGCCACGACCCCTTCGAGCCCCCTGTCGATCGCGCCGTCGAACTCCGTCGCCGCCTGGCCCACGCGCACGTCCTCCTCTGGCGCCCGGAGGGGACGCCACCGAGTAGGATACCGGCTGCCGCCGGCTCGCGCGGCCCCACTTGACACGCTCCCGTCGGTCCCGTTCCCTGCGCCGCATCCGCATGCCGCCCTCCGCTCCGACCCAGACGCGCAGGGACCTGCGCGCGATCCTGCTGGACGGCGCCGCTTTCAGCGTCATGGTGGGAAGCGGCGAGACGTACCTCGCGCCCTTCGTCTTGGCCGTCGGCCTCGGAGAGGTGCAGGCCGGCTTCATCGCGTCGCTGCCGCCGCTGGCAGGGGCGGTTCTCCAGCTCGCTTCGCCGGTAGCGGTGCGTCGCCTCGGGTCGCACCGGCGCTGGGTCGTGCTGTGCGCGCTGACGCAGGCCGCCAGCTTCGTGCCGCTGATTGCCGCGGCGCTGATCGGCAGCATCCCCGCCACGGGGGCCTTCCTGATCGCTGCCATCTACTGGGGCGCCGGAATGAGCACCGGGCCGGCGTGGAATACCTGGGTCGGGACTCTCGTTCCCAGGGGAATTCGTGCCAGCTACTTCGCGCGGCGAACGCGCATCACCCAGGCCGGGACCGTCGTCGGCCTTCTCGCCGGAGGCAGCCTGCTCGCTGCGGGGAAGGGGGGCGGGTGGGAGATGCAGGCCTACGCCGTGCTGTTCCTGCTGGCAGGGGCCTGCCGCTTTGCGTCGGCCGGCCTCCTGGCCAGCCAGAGCGAGCCCGTGCCGATGCCGGCGGAGTTCCGCCAGGTGCCCGCCCGCGAGCTCTTGGCGAACCTTCGCCGCAGCCACGAGGGCCGTCTCCTCGGCTACATGCTCGCCGTCCAGATCGCCGTGCAGATCTCCGCGCCGTTCTTCGCTCCGTACTGGCTCAAGCAGCTTCATCTTTCCTACGAGCAGTTCATGGGACTGGTGGCGGTCTCGTTCGGCGCGCGGATCGTCGTGATGCCGGCCTTCGGCCTTCTCGCGAGGCGCTTGGGTGCGCGCACGCTGCTCTGGTGCGGAGGCGTCGGCATCACGCCCATGGCGGCGCTCTGGCTCGTTTCCGAGTGGTTCCCCTACCTCGTCCTGGTCCAGATCGCGGCGGGCATCGTCTGGGGCGCCTGGGAGCTCGGAACCTTCCTGCTCGTCTTCGAGGCGATCCGCGAAGAGGAGCGCACGAGCATCCTCACCACGTTCAACCTCGCCAACGCCGTCGCGATGGTCTCTGGGTCCCTCCTCGGCGGAGCGATCCTCCATCACTTCGGCGAGGAGAAGATCGGCTACATGGCGATCTTCGCGCTCTCCTCGTCCATGCGCGTCCTCACCCTGCCGCTCTTGCGGCGGATCCCCGACGTTCGTCTCTCGCCCCGTCCCATCGCTACGCGCACCGTCGCGCTTCGTGCGGGCGACGCGGGGGCCGACGACCGTCCGGTGCTGCCGAGCATCGACGAGGAGCGGAAGCCGGCGCCCGACCCCGTCCCCGGCCGTGGAATCGGGCCGCCGCGGCGGTGAAGGCCGGCGCCGCCGTCCGGTGATCCCGGTCGGGAGCCGCCCCGCTGCCGGCGGTCCGGATCAGAGCGCCTGCGGCGCGTGCGCGAGCTCCTGCCACTGCTCCGCGTCGTGACCGAAGACGATCCGGCTTCCTGCATCGCGAAGCGCCCGCAGGCGCTCGAGCGAGCGCAGCATGGCGTCGCGGTCGTTGACGATCGCGGGAAGGTGGAGGGTGTCGAGCGTTCGGCGCAGGTAGCAGCAGTCGGCGGCGAAGACGAAGTCCTTGCCGGCGGCGCGTACGCGAAGCGATTGGTGCCCGGGCGTGTGGCCGTGCGTCGGGAGGCACACGACCGAGCCGTCGCCGAACAGGTCGTGCTCGCCGTCGACCAGCATCACGTCGTGGCCGAGGTCGTAGTTGCGAGGGTCGTAGTGGTTGGCGGTTACCGCGCGGTCGTCGTGGCCCGCCTCCCACTCACGGCGCTGGACGATCAGTCGAGCATTCGGAATCTGGTGGGCGCCCCCGCAGTGGTCGAAATGGAGATGCGACAGGACGAGGTGGCGGATCGAAGCGGGATCGACGTCGAGAGCGCTGAGCCTGGCGCAGACGTCGTCGTCCGCCGCGATCTCCATCTGGAAGATGCTGGCGATGGTCGTGCCGAGCCTCCCAGCCGGGTCCGTCCGCACCTCGGAATGGAGGCCGCTGTCGAAGAGCACGCGGCCCTTCGGGTGATCGATCAAGAAGACGGGCGTCGGGACGCGGAGCGTTCCGGTTTCGCCTTCGAGGAAGAGTCCCATCGGCGCGGTCTGCCAGCCGCAGTTCATCGCGCGAACGACGATGCTCACGAAGCGCTCCTCATGGCCGCACACGCGCTCGGAGCGGCCGGTCCGATTCGAGAAATCCGCGATCCCATTGCAGTCGTTCCGGAAGCTCGCGAAGGCACGCATTGCGAAACGACGTGGGACGCTCGGCGCCTGCCACGAGGCCGTGCGCCCAGCCGCCGGCGGGCGCTGCGCGGCGTCGCCACCACTGCCGGACGATCTCTGCGGCAAGCGGGCCCGCGACCGACGGAGCGAGGAAGGCGCTCTTCGGTGCGACTCCCGTCATCGCTGCGCCAAAACGCTCCATGAAGGCGTCTCCCTTGCGCTGCGCGACGACGTTCGCCGCGTCGAGCAGCAGGGGCATGCGCCGGGTGACCCGTGCCGCCATCGCCGATGCCGGGAACTCGCGGCCGAAGGCGGCCATCCAGCGCCGCTGGTACGCGGCGCAGGCCCGCTCGGAGAGATCCCCCGATGCGAGCATCTCATGGATCGTCTGCGCAGCGAGCCGGCCCGCTTGCATCCCGGTGTGGATGCCTTCTCCCGTGAGGGGGTCCGTCTGGCCGGCCGCATCTCCGACCAGCAGAAGCTGGCGAGCGTAGCTCCGCGCGACGCCGCCGAGGCGCAGCGGGGCGATCCGCAGCGGCTCGGCAGCTTCGGCCTTCGGACCGAGCGCCGCGCGAATCAGCGGATCCTGGCGGATCCGCTCTTCGTAGAGGCGCGGGAGATCCTTTCCCGATGCGGCACCCCCCGGGATCACGTAGCTCCCGACGTCGATGACATCGTCGAAGTGGCGAAAGAGCGCGACGTAGCCCGGCAGGATGTAGTGCGGGTAGAAGAGGACGCCGTCCGCCCTGAAGTTGTGCGTTCCGCCCCTCACGTATTGCCGCGCGGCGAAGCCTGTCGGCGCGGTCGTCACGAGCCCGAGGCGGCGTGCGATCCGGCTGGTCGCTCCGTCGGCAGCGACCAGGATCCGGCCGCGAAAGCGGCGGCCGTCGCTGCAGCCGACGTGCCAGAGGCCGTCGCTCGCGAGCTCCGCCGTCGCCACCGCGGCGCTTTCGAAGAGCGCAGCACCGGCGCCCGCTGCCGCGCGCGCGATGCGTTCGTCGCACACCGAGCGCTTGATCGCGAAGACGCGGGTTCCCGGAGCGGTCTGGCCCTCGCCTGCGCCGACGAAGCTCTCGCCCGACGGCGACACGAAGCCTCCCGAGCGGGTCTCGCGCGCGAGGCCGTCGACCTCGAGCGCCTGCAGGACCCCCATCTCCTCGAGGATCTCGAGGGCGGGGGCGCACCACGCATCGCCGCAGACCTTGTCGCGCGGGAAGCGCGCCTTCTCGAGGAGGGCGACCCGCGGCGCGGGCCTTCCAGCACCCGGGCGCGCGAGATACCACGCCGTCGTCGCTCCGGCAGGACCCGCGCCGACGACGATCACGTCGTACACCCCGGCGGGCTCGTCTGCGGCTCCCGTCGAGGTCGCCATCACGTCGTCTCCTCGATTCTCGCCACCACGGCGTCGACGACCCCGGGGTGCAGGCCCAGCGCCGGACCGACGCGGATCGACACGCGCGGGTGTCGATCGGATCCCTCGCGGGCGAGCCGAGGCAGATCCTCCGCCGAGTGGCGGCCGGGCGCCAGGAAGAACGGGTGGATCACGATCTCGGCGGCGCCTGCCGCAGCGCAGGCGTCGATCGCGTCGGCGACGGTCGGCGGCGCCAGATCGAGGTGCGCCCCCGAGACGATGTACCCGGGCAACCGCTTCTGGACCTGCTCGACGAGGGCATCGAGCTGCTCGTTCGCCTCCGGGCGCCGGCTGCCGTGATCGACGATCAGGACGGCCCGCCTCATGATCTCGCTGCCGTCAGCCGGCCAACCGCGTCAGCGCCTGCGCGAGGTCGTCGCATAGGTCGGCGGCGTCCTCGATCCCCACCGAGATCCGCACCGTCGCCGGGGTGATCCCCTTGGCGAGCCGGTCTTCCTCGGCGAAGGCGGCATGGCTCATGGTCCAGGGGTAGCCGATCAGCGACTCGACACCGCCGAGGCTCTCGGCGAGGGAGAAGATCCGTGTACTGCTGCACAGAGAACGGGCCGCGGCCTCGCCTCCGGCGAGCTCGATGGTCACCATGCCGCCGAAGCCGCGCATCTGCCGCTTCGCGATCTCGTGCCCCGGATGGTCCGGAAAGCCCGGGTAATGGACGCGCGCGACGCCGCGCTGTGAACGCAGGAATGCGGCGACGCGGACTGCGTTGGTCTCGTGTTGGCGCATGCGGACGGCCAGCGTCTTCAAGCCCCGGAGGGTGAGCCAGGCGTCGAACGGGCCCGGAACGCCTCCCGTGGCGTTCCGCGTGAAGCGCAGCTTCCTCGAGAGCTCCTCGTCGTCGACGACGAGGGCGCCGCCGATCACGTCGGAATGGCCTCCGATGTATTTGGTGGTCGAATGGACGATCACGTGGGCACCGAAGGCGAGCGGGTTCTGCAGGTATGGAGTCGCGAAGGTGTTGTCCACGACGAGGAGCGCCCCTGCCCGTGCCGCGATCTCGCCGCAGGCCGCGATGTCGATGAGCCTCAGGAGCGGGTTGGTCGGGCTCTCGATCCAGATCATCCGCGTCGTAGGCTCGACGGCCTTCGAGACCTCTTCGGGCTTCGTCGCGTCGACGTAGGTGAAACGGACTCCGTAGCGCGGAAGCACCTGGGTGAAGAGGCGGTGGCTTCCGCCGTAGAGATCGTCGGCTACCACCACATGATCGCCGCCCGAGACGAGCTGCATGGCCCCGGCGATGGCGGCCATTCCCGAGCCGTACGCCAGCCCGTATCGCCCGCCCTCGAGGCTCGCAATGCACGTTTCGAGCGCCGTCCGCGTCGGATTGCCGCTCCGGGAGTACTCGTAGCCGCGGTGCTCGCCGATGGCGTCCTGTGTGTAGGTGGCCGTCTGATAGACGGGAACGATGGTCGCCCCCGAGGCCGGATCGGCGTCCTGTCCTGCGTGGATGGCTCGGGTCTCGAATCCGAGCGATCCGACCGGTTGGCCGCGGTCGCTCGTCATCGCCGTGCCAGCTCCGCCAACAGTCTCCACGTACGCTCGCGAGCCGCGTCGCGGTCGGGGCCGGTCTGGCCGTACGGGAAGATTGCAGCATGGAAGTCGGTCACTCCCGCCGCCGCCAGGTCGGCGAGGGCGCGTTCGATCGTCTGCTCGTCGCCGGCGATCGCCACGTCGCCCGGGGTCTTGGCGCCCTCGGCGTCGAGCATGGCGCGGTAGGACGGGAGCTGGCCGTAGATGGCGAAGGCCTTCGACGCCGCGTCCCGCGCGCCGGCCGGATCGTTCGTGACGACGATCGGCAGCCCGCACACGATGCGCGCGGGCCCCCGCCCGGCTGCGCTGGCGGCGGCCTGGATCTCGGGAACCAGCGTCTCGGCCAGCGTCCGGCGCCCGGTCATCCAGGTGAGCGTTCCGTCGGCGACGGCGCCCGCGACGCGCCGCATCTTCGGACCGAGGCCACCGATGAGGATCGGAAACGGCGTCGCACCGGAGACCGACAGGTTGCCGTTCACGCGGTAGATCTCTCCCTGGAACGCGACCTTTCCCGTCTCGACCAGCGAGCGGACCACCGTGACGTACTCCTCGACGTGCTTCGCGACGCGGGCGTAGGAGAGGCCGAGCATGTGCTCGATCACGACCTTGTGGCTCGGTCCGAGGCCGAGGGCGAGGCGGCCGTTCGATGCCGCCTGGGTCGAGAGTGCCTGCTGCGCCATGTAGAGCGGATGCCGGGAGTGGGTCGGAACGACCGCCGTCCCGAGCTCGATCCGCTTCGTCTCGCGGCCGGCGAGCGCCAACACCGTGAGGGCATCGAGGCCGAAGATGTTCGCGACCCAGGCAGTCTGGAATCCGTCGCGCTCGGCGATCCGGAACTGCTCGAGGCTGGCGTCGAGGCCGCCCCCGGTTCCGTCGAGCTCTCCGAGACCCACTCCGATGCGAAGACCCTTCATCGACCCCTCTCTCTCGCCGGGCGCAGCGCGAGCGCGCCGTCACCAGTAGGATGCGGTCACGACGAGGTCACCGGAGACGGCGACCTGGCACGCGAGTCGTGCCTCCGGTGACACGCGATTGCGTTTCTTGGCGGAAGTCTCGGAGGCAGACTCCCCGGCGACCTGCTGGCCACCCTCGAGGATCTCGATCGCGCAGCGCCCGCACAGCCCGCCGGCCCCGCAAGCCCTTGCAATCGGGAGCCCGGCCCGGCGGGCGGCGTCGAGCAGGAGCGTCCCGCGTTCTACCGAGACACTGCGTCCCGAAGGCTCGAAGCGGATCCGCGCGATCATGGGGCGATTGTATGCGACCCGGCGGAAGCGGCCACGCGCGGGCCGGCAACGCCGGCTCTCGCGACCATGGGCGCTCTGCGCGCCGCTGGACGCGCCCGGTCGCTCCGGTACCCTCGCCAGGTGTCGACCGCCGGCATCATCATCATCGGCAACGAGATCCTCTCGGGCAAGGTCGTCGACACGAACTCGGCGTTCCTGTGCCGGGAGCTCCGCGAGCTCGGCGTCGACGTCGAGCGGATCGCGGTGATTCCCGACGTCATCGCCGTCATCGCTGGTGAGGTGCGGTCCCAGAGCACTGCGTACGACCTGGTGTTCACGTCTGGAGGGGTCGGGCCGACCCACGACGATCTCACCCTCGATGGCGTCGCCGAAGCGTTCGGCCGGGAGCTCGTCCTGAACGAGGATCTGGTCGCGCGCCTCGAGCGGGCGCAGGGGAGCGCAGCCAACGAGAGTCAGCGGAAGATGGCTCGGATCCCGGACGGGGCGGTGCTGATGGATGCCGGCGACCTCTGGTTCCCGGTGGTGGTCGTAAACAACGTCTACGTCTTTCCGGGGATCCCGGGCCTCTTGCAGCGGAAGTTCGCGAGCGTGAAGGAGCGATTCCGGGGGGTTCCGTTCCGTTTGCGCCGCGTCTACCTGACACGCCGGGAGAGCGAGATCGCCGAGGTCCTGAACGGTGTTCTCGCCGAGTTCCCGGAAGTGCAGATGGGTTCCTACCCGAGGACCGGGCGTGAGGACTTCTACGTGATGGTGACGCTCGAGTCGCGCGACGAGGCCTACCTCGAGCGCTCGCTCGACCAGCTCCTCGCGCGGCTGCCCGAGGGCTCGATCCAGCGGGTCGAGTAGCCTCCTGGACCCTGCGGGCCACGATCCGATCGCTCGCGCGCTCGCGTTCGCGCATCCGGTGTGGATGGTTGCCAGCCTCGGGCTGGCCTTCGCAGCGCTGCGTGCGGGGCTCGGCCTGCGGCGCACGCGGCGCCTCCGCGCGCGCCGCGCCCCGTCGCTTCGCACCCGACACCTGCGGCTTGCGAAGCCCGCCGTCTGGCTCGTTCTCGCGGGATGTGCCGGCGGCCCGCTCTCGATGGCGTGGTTTCGCGGCGAGACGCCCTTCGGAACCGCCCACGCGTGGCTCGGCCTCACCGCAGCAGGTCTCTTCGCGGCCGCTGCCGTCCTCGGCGTGCGCCTCGAGCAGGGGAGGGGGCGCCTCGTGGATGCCCACGCGCTTCTCGGCGTCCTGGCGATGGGAGCGGCCGCCGTCGCCGCGGTGGCCGGCTTCGTCCTGCTGCCGTGAAGTCCGGAAACCTTCCAGCGCCTTGCGCGGATCCCGCGTGGCCCGAGCGCATCCTGCCCGTCGTGGCAGTCGCGCCGCAGGCCGGTTCAGTGGTCGTGGCGGTGGTGCAGGTCCGGCACGTGCGGGTGCGCGTGCTCGACGGTCTCGTGACGGTGCCAATGGACGTGGCGCGTGTGCGGTGCGAGCCCGGAGTGCTCGTGGTGATGGTGCCCGTCGTCGTGCCGGTGCGCGTGTACGTGCTCGGCCGCGTCGTGACGGTGCGGATGCTCGTGGCGGTCCAGGAGCACGAGCGCGACGCCGCCGGCGAGCGCGAGCGCGGCCAGCAGCAGGCCCACGCCGGCGTTCTCGCCGGGGAGTGCCAGCGAGACGGCCGCGCCGATGAATGGGGCGCTCGCGAAGATCGCCTGGGCTCGCGTCGCGCCGAGCTGCTGGGAGGCGCTGATGTAGAGGACGATGCTGAGGCCGTAGGACGCCGCTCCCACCGCGAGCGCGCCGGCCACCGAGGCGAAAGACGCTGTCCAGCCGGCGAGCCAGATGCCGAGGCCCAGATTGAAGGTTCCGGCGACGAGCCCCTTCACCAGCGTCGAGCCTGCGGGCGTCACGCCGTCGACGAGGGACGTCAGCTGGTTGTCGAGACCCCAGCACAGGCACGCGGCGGCGACGAGAAGGCCAGCTCCGACCCCGGGCCAGCCGCTGCTCGCGCACAGCGCGACCGACGCCGCGACCACGGCGCCGAGGCCGATGCGTCCCCGCCCTCCGATCGACTCGCGGAAGAACGCGACGCCGAGGAGCGCCGTCGCAACGAGTTCGAGGTTGAGCAGCAGCGAGACGTCGCTGCTCGGAGCGATCCGGAGCGCTGCAAGGAGGGCCAGGGGCCCGAGGACGCCGCCTGCGATCACCGCGCCCGCGAGCATCCATCCGCTCGGGCGGCCCGGGCCTGCGGGCGGGGCGAGAGACCGGCGGTGCAGGCACATCGGCAGCACGCCGAGCGCTGCGCCGAGGTAGAGCAGACCGGCGAGCTGCTGGGGAGCCATCTCGCCGAGCAGGAGCTTGCTCGCCGGAGTCGAGACACCGAAGAGAGCCGCCGACAGCAGCGCGAGCAGGGCCGGCCGCACGCGTCGCCCGGCTAGACCGGCGGCAGCACGTCGACCGCGCGCTGCCGCAGCCAGTGATCGGCCAGCACCAGCAGCACCATCGCCTCCACCACCGGCACCGCGCGCGGGAGGACGCACGGGTCGTGCCGGCCCTGCGCTTCGAGGGTCACGACGCGCCCCGCGCGATCGACCGTCTGCTGGGGAGACGAGATGGTCGCAGTCGGCTTGAAGGCGGCGCGGACGACGATGTCCTCGCCGTTGCTGATGCCGCCCTGTACGCCGCCCGAGCGATTGGACGCGGTTCGCGGGTGGCCGCCTTCGCCCGGGACGAACGGATCGTTGTGCGCGAGCCCCGTCAGCAGGGTTCCCGCAAAGCCGCTCCCGATCTCGAACCCCTTGCACGCTGGGATCGACAGGAGCCCGCGGGCGAGATCCGCCTCGAGGCGGTCGAAGACCGGATCTCCGAGGCCCGGCGGCACCCGGCGCGCCACGCACTCGACGATTCCGCCGAGCGAGTCGCCCCGCCTGCGCGCGGCGTCGATCCGCTCGGCCATCTGCGCCGCGGCGGCCGGGTCGGGGCAGCGGACCGGGCTCGACTCGACACTCTCGAGTGTCACTTGCCCGGGGTCGACCTTCGCCTCCACCTCGTGGACGCGCCGGACCCACGCGAGCACCTCGATCCCTGCAACGGCCCGGAGGAGCTTTCGCGCGATGGCGCCGGCCGCGACGCGGCCGATGGTCTCGCGAGCGCTGGCGCGGCCGCCGCCGCGCCAGTCGCGGACGCCGTACTTCGCTTCGGTCGTGTAGTCGGCGTGCGACGGGCGGTAGACGTCCTTCAGGGCCTCGTAGGCCGACGGGCGCGCGTCCTGGTTGCGGACCAGGACCGCGATCGGAGTCCCGAGGGTGCGGCCCTCGAACACGCCCGAGAGGATCTCGGCGCGATCGTCCTCTTGGCGGGGCGTCGTGAGGGTGCTCTGTCCCGGCCGGCGCCGGTCGAGGTCGATCTGGATCTCGGCCACCTCGAGGGCGAGACGCGGCGGGCAGCCGTCGACGATCACCCCGACTCCGCCGCCATGGGACTCGCCGAACGTCGAGATGCGGAACGCGCGGCCGAGCTCGCTGCCCATGGGAGGCTCCTCCGGGTGCCGGATCGAGCATAGGCCGGCGCGCTGTCCGGCGCCGGGGCGAGCGTCACACCGAGCGGCTTCCCCGTCGCGCGCGCCGCAGGCAGACGAGCGTCGCACCGCTTCCGCCGAGCTTCGGCGGAGCGAAGACGATCGCTGCGACGAAGCGCGCGAGCGGAGGGTGCAGCAGGTCGTCGCGGACGGTGTCTCGCAGGACCGCGGCCCCTGCCGAGTGCAGGCCCTTGCCATGGACGATGCGTAGGCCACGGGCTCCCGCCGCGACGGCCTGCGCCAACGTTCGGCCAACGGCCCTCCGGGCCTCGTCGGCGCGGGTGTGGTGCAGGTCGAGATCGAAGGCGAGCTCGACCTCGCCCCGCCGGAGGCGCAGCAGGGGATCGCGGCCGAGATCGCGCGCATAGAATCCCGCCGCCTCCCCCTCGCCGTCGGCGACGAAGGTGATCTCGGGGCCGGCGCCGGGATCAGGGCTCGCCGGCCGGGGCCCGGGACGGCGCCGGGGGGCGGGTACGCGCTCCTTGCCCTTCGCAAGAGGCTTCACCCCCTGCATCGCCCGCGCGAGCGCTTCGCGGTCGTCGCGATCCTTGTCGCCCGCCATCACGACGCGAGATCTCCGGGCAGCAGCGTACGCAGGGCCTTTCGTGTGAGGGCGGTCGAGCGGAGCGAGGTGAGCCGGTCCGGCGGCGCCCACAGGTGCTTCTCGTAGCCGCTTCGGCGCAGCCGGCCGGGCCCTGCGGTGGCGCAAAAGAGGTGGACCCGGAGGCTTCGATGGGTGAGCGAGTGGCTGACGGCGCCGGCGGGCGAGAGGTTCGTGACGTGTACGCCGAGCCGCTCGGCGAGTCGCGCCACCAGCGCTGCGGCAGGCTCCTCGCCCCGTCCGAGGTCTCCCCCCGGAAGCTCCCAGAAGCCGCTGAGCAGGCCCCCCGCGGCGCGCCGGACGAGGAGGGCGCGTCCGTGTCGCAGCACCAGCGCCGCAACCGACTGCGCCGCGAGCACGATGGGCTTCGCCGCCCTCTTCGGGACGTTCTCGGCATCGCCGCGGGCTCTCGCGTTGCACGAGGGAGAGAGAGGACAGCGGTCGCAGCGCGGAGCGCGCGGCGTACACACCGTGGCTCCGAGCTCCATCAGCGCCTGGTTCAGGTCGCCGGGGCGCGGACCCCGCGCCAGCCGGGCGGCTTCTTCCCAGATGCGCCGAGCGGTCGCGCGCTCCTTCACCATCCCGCGCAGACCGTGCCGTCGCGCGAGTACGCGCTCGACGTTTCCGTCGACGACCGGCTCCGGGCGGTCGAAGGCGATCGATGCGATGGCCCCCGCCGTGTAGCGGCCGATCCCGGGCAACGAGCGCAGGGTGTCGACGTCGTCCGGCACGTCGCCTCCGAAGCGCTCGACCACGGCTCGTGCCGCACGCGAGAGGTTGCGGGCTCGGGAGTAGTAGCCGAGGCCCGCCCAGAGCTCGTAGACCTCGGCGAGATCTGCGCGGGCGAGGGCCTCGACGTCGGGGAACCGGTCGAGGAAGCGGTGCCAGTAGGGGATCACCGTCTCGACGCGTGTCTGCTGGAGCATCATCTCGGAGACCCACACCGCGTATGGGTCGCGGGTACGGCGCCACGGGAGATCGCGGCGTTCTGCGTCGTACCACGCGAGGAGCGCCTCGCGCTCGCCGCGGCTGGCCGTTCGCCGGGCCTTCACAGCCGGACCGGAAGCAGGCCCTCGGGCGACAGCGCTCGCGGTGAGACCCGTACGCGAAGCGCGAGGATCTCGACGCCGGCCTCGGCCGCCGCCCGGAGCGCGCGGCCATAGGCAGGATCGATCTCGTCCGCGGGTTCGACCCGGTCGCAGTCGGCCCGCTGGACGACGAACAGCAGGCACGCCCGCGCTCCCTCGCCGAGAAGTCGCGAGAGCACGGCCAGGTGGCGCCGCCCGCGCTCGGTCGGACTGTCGGGGAAGCGTGCCGCCGTGCCGCGGGCGAGGGTCACGCTCTTCACCTCGACGAAGGCGGGCCTCGCGTCGAACGGGTGTCCCGAGAGCCGGAAGTCGAGCCGCGAACCTTCTCCAACGGCGACCTCCCGCTGCAGCCCGGTGTATCCCGCGAGGGGCTCGATGGCTCCCGCGCCGAGGGCGAGCGCTGCGATCGAATTTGCGCGGCCGGTGTGGACGCCGACCCAGGTCCGGCCCGCGCGCACCATCTCGAGGGTGAATCGCAGCTTGCGCCCGGGCCGGTCGCTCTCGGAGCAGCGCACCTCGAGCCCTGGATCGCACAGGCCGAGCATGCTCCCCGGGTTCGGGCAATGGGCGAGCAGCGTCTCGCCACCGGGGGCTTCGACGTCGGCAAAGAAGCGCCGGTGGCGCCGGAGCAGGCGTCCCCGCAGATCAGCGGGGACCTCCAGCGCTAGGGCGCCGGCGCCGACACGCTGCCGGGCGAGGCTGGCTCGGCTGCCACGGCCGCCGCTCCCGCGGCCGGGACCAGCAGCGCTTCCACCTTCTCTCGAATCCACTTGGGATCCCACCACTCCACCGGGTCCACGTACACGCCGCCGAGCAGCGTCGCGAAATGCAGGTGATCGCCTCCGGCAAGGCCCGTCGTGCCCGAGAGCCCGATCACCTGGCCCTTCTCGACCGCATCCCCCGGTCCGACATCGATCCGCGAGAGATGCCCATAGAGCGTGAAGAGATCGAAACCGTGGTCGAGGATGACACATCCGCCGTAGATGCCGAGGTCGTCCGCGAAGACCACCCGACCGGAGTTCGACGCGGTGATGGGCGCCATCATGGTGGTGGCGAGGTCGAACCCGTAGTGCGTGGCCTCGGAAACCTGCTCCCCCTCGACGAAGTAGCTCCGCTTCTCGGCGAAGTGACTCGTCACCTTCGAGTTGCGGAGCTGCTCGAAGGCACCCTGCCAGAGCCTCTCCGGAGCGCTCTGATTCGTGATCTCGCGGATCCGCCGCTCGTCCTCGGCGCGGCCTGCGCTGTTGATCTGCTGGAAGGCGGCGACCCGGTCGGCAGCGTCGATTCCCCGGGAGCCGGCCAGCTCGGTCACCTTGTTCTCGAGGAAGCCCGGACCGAGGTTGAGCGACACGTCGGGGAAGCGCCGCTCCTTGAAATGCGTTCCCCAACCCACCAGCGTGCGGTTGCCGGCCGCGTCCTCGGCGACGACACGGATCGGCGGGTCGGGCGGCGCATCCTGGGGGATCGCGAAGAACGCGAGGCGCCGCCCGGTGGCGTCACCCGGGAACGGGTGGCCCCGGAAGAAGAGTTCTCCCACCAGGACGCCGTCCCGGATCGTGCCCTCTCCAACCCGGTACACCGCGAGGCCCGAGCCGCCGCGCTGGAGGTACGTGAGCGTGTTCTCGACCGAGGCGCGGGGAGGTTTCGTGTCGATGGTGAGCGGGAACTCCGCGGCGCTGCGGCCGCCGCCGAACGCCGCTCTCCACGACCAGTCCCGCGCGACGATGCGCACCGTCGCCGTGCCGTCGGAGAGACCGAGGGCTCGCGCGTCGAGAGGCACCGCGATGGTCTCCCGGCCGACGCCGCTTCCGCCCAGCCAGCCTCCGGGCAGCTCCCGCGACGCGAGGATCTGCTCTCCGGCGGGTGTCACCAGCGAGATGGTGACGTCGCGAAGTCCGGAGCCCTCGTCGGAGACGGCGAAGGTGACGGTCTTCGGCTGACGCCCGACCACCAGCTCGCCGGGCGACTCGAACGAGGGAGCCGACCCCTCGCTGCGGTAGAGCGTGAAGGCGCCGAGCCCCAGCAGGGCTCCTGCGAGAACGACGACGAGGATGATACGCATGCCCCTGCTTCCCCCCCCGAGTGCATGGGCCCACCGGACGCCCGGAGTCTACCGAACCCCGGGAGCTGCGTTGACGGCCGACGCCTTCTCGCGGATCCTCCGCGCGCCCCGGGCGCCCGCCCGGGCCGCGCCCATCCGGAGGAGCCCATGCGCCGCATCGTCCTTCTTCGCCACGGAGAGACCACCGGGAACTCGGCGAGCCGCTACCACGGCAGCAGCGACCTCGACCTCTCGCCCGAGGGGCGCGAGCAGATGCGGCTCGCAGCGCCGAAGCTGCGCTGGGAGCGCTTCGACGTGGTGGCGACGAGCCCGCTGCGGCGTGCGTGGCGGTCGGCGTGGATCGTCAGCGAGGGCCGTCCCGTGAGGCTCGTCCGGGAGTTCCGCGAGATCCACTTCGGGCGCTGGGAAGGGCTTTCGCGGGAGGAGATCCAGGCGTCCGACCCGGTCCTCTTCGAAGATTGGCGAAGCGGCGCTCCGGGGTTCGAATACCCGGGCGGCGAGCGCCGCGCCGACTTCCGGGCACGCGTCGAGCGCGGCCTCGTCCAGATCGCACAGTCGGGCGGCCACTCGGCCCTCGTCGTCGGACACAAGGGCGTGATCCGTACCGTGTGCGAGCTCCTCACCGGAGCAAAGCTGCCGGCGGAGGAGCCCGGGCTCGGCCATTTCGTCGAGCTCACGCGCGAGCCGAACGGCAGCTGGTTCGCCGGCCGCCGCTCGAGCAACCCGGCGGGGCTCGAGGGCGCCGCGGCCTGAGGCGCGCGCGGGCTGCGCGTCAGCGCGTCCGCGCCTCGGGCGGGGCTGGCACCAGGAGCCGCGCGAGCGCGATCGCATCGTCGAAGCCCTCGCACAGCACCAGCCTTCCGTCCTCGCTCTCGATCCCTGCCCGTGCGAGCACCCGCGCGGGCTGCGGCTGGATCCCGCCGAGGATCACCATCACGCCGGTCCGCCGGAGCCGCTCGAGCGCCGACTCGAGGTTCACGAGGCCGGTTGCGTCGATCGCGGGAACGTCGCGCACGTCGAGGACGACCGTCCGGACGCCGGTCGCCACCTGTGCGAGCGCGCTCATCGCCTTCTGGGCTGCCCCGAAGAAGAGGGGCCCCGCGATGTCGTACACGATCACGCCTGCCGGAAGCGGCGGCGAGAGCGCTGCGTGCCCCTTGCCGACGAGGGTGACGCTCGAGAGCTCGGCCATCCGGCGCATGAACAGCAGTGCAGCGAGGACGACTCCGACGCTGACCGAGACCACCATGTCGAAGACCACGGTGAGCGTGAAGCACGTGAGCAGCACGAGGGTGTCACTCTTCGGCGCCACGCGGAGCGTGTGCGCGAAGTGCCGTGCGTCGCTCATGTTCCACGCGACCAGCAGCAGGAGGGCGGCGAGCGAGGCCATCGGCAGGTGTCCGAGGAGGGGGGCTGCCGCGAGGACCGCGCCGAGCACGAACGCAGCGTGGAAGAACGCCGCGAGTGGCGAGCGGGCTCCCGACCGGATGTTCGTGGCCGTGCGTGCGATCGCGCCGGTGGCGGCGATGCCGCCGAAGAACGGGGCGAGCACGTTGCCCACGCCCTGTGCCAGGAGCTCGGTGTCTGGATCGTGCTGGGTCCCGGTCATGCCGTCGGCGACGACGGCCGAGAGCAGCGACTCGATGGCGCCCAGCAACGCGATCGCGAACGCCGACGGCGCGAGGGTGCGGAGCAGATCGAAGCTGAGCTCGAGCGGCTTTCCGCCGGCGTCGGGCCACGACCATGGAAGCGCGAAGAGAGGGGGGAGCCGCGGGATGCCCGGGACGCTCACTCCCCCCGCGTCGAACGAGAAACGGGTCTGGATCGTGTCGGCGCGAAACGCGGGAAAGATCTGGTGCAAGGCCACTGCCAGCAGCGCGCCCGCGGCGATGGCGACCAGCGGAGCTGGGAGGCGCTTCGTGATCCGGGGCCAGACCAGGAGCACAGCGAGCGTCGCCGCGCCGATCGCGATCTCGCCGACCTCTGCGGTCGGGAGGGCGCGGACGAGGGCCTCGACCCGTTCCAGGTAGTGCGCCGGCCTGTCCGGGACGCTCAGCCCGAGGAAGTCCTCGATCTGGAGCGTCGCAATGACGACCGCGATCCCGGCGGTGAAGCCCGTCGTCACGGGATGCGGGACGAACTGGATGAGGCTTCCCATCCGCACGGCGCCGAGTACGACCAGGATGATGCCTGCCATGAGCGTCGCGACGAGCAGGCCTCCGATGCCGAACTGGGACGAGATCGGCGCGAGCAGGACGACGAATGCGGCCGTGGGCCCCGAGACCTGGAAGCGCGAGCCTCCGAGCAGCGCGATCGCTCCGCCGCCGACGATCGCCGTGTAGAGGCCGTGCTGCGGCGGAACCCCGCTCGCGATGGCAAGCGCCATGGCGAGCGGAAGCGCGACGATTCCGACGACTGCCCCCGCCATGAGGTCTGCACGCAGATCGCTCCAGCCGTATCCCGCACCGGATGACGAACCGCATCGCCGCACCGGGGACGGGCACGCCGAGGCTCTCGCCTTGGCTACCGGGCGCCGTACGAGGCATGGTGGAGGCAAGGGCATGCCCTACGCCTCTTCCTGGGCGTGCAGCCTGGCGAGCACCGAGAGGTCCTCGAGCGTCGTGGTGTCCTGCACCGTCTCCTTCCCCGAAGCCACGTCGCGCAGCAGACGGCGCATGATCTTCCCGGACCGCGTCTTCGGGAGGGCGTCGGTGAATCGCACCTGCGCCGGGCGCGCCAGCGCTCCGATCTCCCGCGTGACGTGGCTGCGGAGCGCCTCCCGGAGCGTCTCGTTCGCATGGGCGCCGGTCTTGGGTGTGACGAACGCCACGATCGCCGTCCCCGTGATCTCGTCGGGGCGGCCGACGACGGCCGCCTCGGCCACGTCCGGGTGCGAGACCAGCGCGCTCTCGACCTCCATGGTGCCGATGCGGTGCCCGGAGACGTTCATGACGTCGTCGACGCGGCCCATGACCCAGAAGTAGCCGTCTTCATCGCGCTGGGCGCCGTCGCCGGTGAAGTACACGTTCCGGTAGCGGCTCCAGTACTGCTCCCGGTAGCGGGCGGGATCTCCCCAGATCCCGCGGAGCATCCCCGGCCACGGCTTCTGGAGCGTGAGGAAGCCGCCCTGTCCCGGCTTCGCCCGCCGGCCCTCGGCGTCGAGGATCTCGGGCGTGATTCCGGGGAACGGGACGGTGCACGATCCCGGCTTGGTGGCGACTGCGCCCGGGAGCGGAGTGATCAGGATCCCCCCGGTCTCGGTCTGCCACCAGGTGTCGACGATCGGGCAGCGCTTCTTGCCGATGACGCGGTGATACCAGATCCACGCTTCGGGATTGATCGGCTCTCCCACCGTGCCGAGCAGGCGCAGCGAGGAGAGATCGTGCCGATTCGGATGCTCGTCTCCCCAGCGGATGAAGGTTCGGATCGCGGTCGGCGCGGTGTAGAAGATGCTGACCCGATACTTCTCGATGATCGCCCAGAACCGGTCCGGACCCGGGCTGGTTCGGAGCGCCCTCGTACATCACGGTGGTGGCGCCATTGGCCAGTGGGCCGTAGAGCACGTAGGAGTGCCCGGTCACCCAGCCCACGTCGGCGGTACACCAGAAGGTGTCCTCGTCCTTGAGGTCGAACACCGCGTGCGAGGTTGCGGCGACGTGGGTCAGGTAGCCGCCGGTCGTGTGCAGGATTCCCTTGGGCTTTCCCGTCGACCCGCTGGTGTAGAGAACGAAGAGCGGGTGCTCCGCGTCGAGCTTCGCGGGAGCGCAGTCTGCCGGCGCGTCGGCCATGAGATCGTGCCACCAGAGGTCGCGGCCCGCCTTCATGGGGACCGGCTCGCCCGTCCGCCGCACGACGATCACGCGCTCGACGCCCTTCGCTCCGGCGACGGCCTCGTCGACCGCGTCCTTGAGCTCGATCACCTTCCCGCGTCGCCAGCCGCCGTCTGCCGTCACGACGAGCTTCGCGCCGAGGTCGAGGATGCGGTCGCGCAGCGCGTCTGCGGAGAAGCCGCCAAAGACGACGGTATGGATCGCTCCGATCCTCGTACAGGCCAGCATCGCGATCGCGATCTCGGGGATCATCGGCATGTAGATCGCGACGCGGTCGCCCTTCTTCACTCCCTCCGCCTTCAGCACGTTCGCGAACTTGCAGACCTCGCGGTGCAGATCGCCGTAGGTGAGCACCCGGGAGTCGCCCGGCTCGCCTTCCCAGATGAGGGCGGCCTTGTTGCGTCGCCAGGCGTTCTCGCCGGCAAGATGGCGGTCGAGGCAGTTGTACGAGACGTTGGTCTGGCCGCCGACGAACCACTTGGCGAAGGGCGGCTTCCAATCGAGCGTCTTGCGCCACGGCTTGAACCACGAGACGTGCTCCTTCGCCATCTTCTCCCAGAAGCGCTCGGGGCTGCGCGCGGCGAGGCGCCGCAGCTCGGCCGTCTTCTTGGGACCCCAGTTGGCCTGCTTGGCGAAGGTCGCCGCGGGGGCGAAGACGCGCTTCTCGCGAAGGAAGGACTCGATGTCGGCCATCAGCGGCTTCTCCGTCAGCTTCCGGCGACCCACGCTTCGACGTCTCGGGGACGCTTGGCGATCGCCGCGGTGAGGTTCTCGTGCCCGTCGGGGGTCACGAGCACGTTGTCTTCGATCCGGACGCCGATCCCGTGCAGCCTCGGGTCCGCCTTCTCGTCGGTCGCCCCGACGTAGAGGCCCGGCTCGACCGTGAACACCATTCCGGGCTCGAGGGCGCGGGGGCGGCCCTCGTGGGTGTAGGTGCCGGCGTCGTGGACGTCGAGGCCGAGCCAGTGGCTGGTGCGGTGCATGTAGTAGGTCTTGTAGGCGCCGCTCTCGATGAGCCCGTCGACATCGCCTGCGAGCAGGCCGAGAGAGACCATTCCCTCGGTGAGCCTTCGCACCGCGGCCCCGTGGACGTCTTCGAGGGTCGCTCCCGGCTTGGCCACGGCGAGCGCGGCCTCCTGCGCGGCGAGCACCACGTCGTAGATCGCAGCGCCCGGCCCCTCGAACCGTCCGCCGACCGGATACGTTCGCGTCACGTCGGAGGCGTAGCCCTCGAGCTCGCAGCCTGCGTCGATCAGGACGAGGTCACCCTCGCGCAGCCTCGCCCGGTTCGAGATGTAGTGCAGGACGGTCGCATTGGCGCCGCCGCCGACGATGGTTCCATAGGCCGGACCCGCTGCGCCGCGCTTGCGGAAGTGGTAGTCGAGCATCGCCTCGAGCTCGTATTCGAAGCGGCCGGCGCTGGCCCCGGGGGCCGTCGCCCGGTGCGCCGCGCAGGTGATGTCGGCTGCACGCCGCAGGATCGCGACTTCCGGATCGTCCTTGAAGAGACGCATCTCGTGAAGGATCGACCGCGGATCGACGATCGAAGACGGGGGGACGGCGCTGGTTCGCGAGCGAAGCCGCATCTGGTCGATGGTCTCGGTGACCTTCGCATCGAGCGCCAAGTCGCGGCCGAGGACGACGAACAGCCGCTGGGCGCCCTCGATGAGCTTCGGCACCTGCGCGAGGAGGTCGTCGATCGGGTGGGCTTCGTCGGCGCCGAAGTCCCGGACGGCCCCCTCGACTCCCGGCCGATGGCCCGTCCAGATCTCCGCTTCGCGCTGCCGCGGCTCGACGTAGAGGGTGTAGGAGGGGCTGCCGTCGGTCCGCAGCACTGCCGCGGCGTGCGGGTGGTCGAAGCCCGTGAGGTAGTGGAAATCGCTGTCCTGCCGGAACGGGTAGTGCGTGTCTGCAGACCGGGTCGCCGGCCGGGCACCGCACAGCAGCGCCACGGCGCCCGGGCCCATCCGTTCCAGGAATCGCCGCCGCCTTTCTGCGTACACGCCCCGAGCTTACCGAACGCCGCCTTCGAGGCGACGGCTTCAGGGCAGGTCGGTGCACACGACCGTGATGCCCGCGCAGACGGTGGCGCACACGAGGCGCCCGGAGAGAACCCCGCTGTAGTAGAGGCCGGAACCGCCCTCGCGCGGAAGCCGGAGGGTTTCGACGTGGCCAGCGCCCGGCGCGAGTACGTGGATCGATCCGCCCCAGCGGGTGAGGACCACGCTCCCATCGCTCGCCGGGTGGATGTCCTGTACGAAGTCGAAGCCCGTCGCGAACTCCCGGTCGAGCGGGAAGCGGCGCGCGGCGCCGAGCGGAGCGCCGGTGGCGTGCGGCTCGAGCACCAGCAGGTCGAGGATCGGCCCCTGGCGCGCTGCGAGATACCCGGTTCCGCCCTCGTCGAAGGCGACGAACTGGATCTCGGGCTCGGTGATGCGCTCGAGCTCGCTGCCATCTTCGCCGAGGCGCCGCGAATCGGTGGTCGGCGGCTGACCGGTGGTGGACACCAGGTCGACCGTCACCCAGATCTCCCGGCGCACCGGATCCCAGGCGACGGTCTTCGGCGCCGCGATCGTGCCCTCGGGCGCAGCCAGCGGGTACTCGGCGAGAAGGCCTCCATCCCGCGTGAAGCGCACGACCGAGCCCGGTCCGCCGCTGGCCGATCCGTACCGCGATGCGAGGAGCGCCCCGTCCGGCCCCGGCGCCAGCTCGTTGAGTCCCGGTCCGAGCGAATCGAACACCGTGAGGTCTCCGGACGAGAGGTCGACCCTTCCGGCCGGCCCGAAGAACGTCGTGAAGAACAGGCTCCCCTCCCGCCAGCAGCACGTCCCAGACGCCGGAGCCGCCGGAGACGACGATCTCGATCGGGGGCTCCATCCGTCGGCGCTCCAGGTCGAACCGTCCGATCCGCTTGGGTGTTCCGCCGAGCTGAAGGTCGGCGGTCGGATCACCCCCGGCAGAGCGCAGGGCCGCCCAGAACGCGGACTCGCCGAAGAAGAGGAGCTCGCCCGTCGGAGTCGCCATACCAGGCGCACGTGCCAGGCGGCCCGCCGGCAGCTGGCCGCGAGAAGCGCTCGATCGGCGCTCCGCCCGTCGCGGCGCAGGCGGCGAGGACGCTGCAGGCGAGGCCGAGTCCGAATGCCCGCCACAGACCTGCCGCAAATGGCGGCGGTGCTCTCCGCGGCGGCATCCGGCCCTCGCGTGGTTTCTCGAGTCCGGACAGGAGGTTGGGGCAGCGGCGTCCAGAAGGAGCTGCGACGGCACGCCATCTTTTGCGGCATCGAGTCCCTGTTCCCCGTCCGGCGCAGATCCGGCAATCCCAGCAGCGGCGGCACGGTTGCGTCGCCGCCCCGGCCGGTGGGCCGCTGGCACGCTTCCTGCTCTAGCTACGGGTGTGGAGTCGGTCTGGTTCGGTTCACTGAGTGACGTGGGCGCGCTACTCGGCGAACCGAGCTCCTGAGACGAAAGAGAACCAAAGGCGCATTCCCCCAGAACGGCACCCCGCCTTCTCCGATGCTCAGGAATCCAGATCGAAAAGGCCCTCCGGTCGAGTGACCGGGGGGCCATTTCTTTTCGGCCTCGTTTCAGCCTCTTCATCCAGCGCCGTTCACCCCGCGTCGGCGCTCCGGCTCAGGCCCCGGTCTCTGCGGTCTCAGCGGCCTCGGCGGCGCGGTCCGAGTGGAGCTCGGACACCAGCTCGCCGCCGAACTCCCGGACGAACCAGGTCTTCAGCTCGGGGATCCGGGTCAGCTCCTCGGCCGTCGCGGGGCTCTTCGCCGCGACGGCTTCGAGCGAGGCGTTCGGGCACAGGACTCCC
The DNA here is from genome assembly GCA_963710635.1 of uncultured delta proteobacterium. Taxonomy (GTDB): domain Bacteria; phylum Myxococcota_A; class UBA9160; order UBA9160; family UBA9160; genus MYXO. The sequence goes on along the minus strand of CAVQAY010000001.1, from coordinate 329,703 downwards.
GGGTCGAGGGCGAGCTCCTTCGCCCGGCGCGAGCGCCAGCGCTTGAGCGCGACCAGCCGCCGCTCGGTGGGGCGGTCCATCCGCCTGCGGCCGCTCCCCTCCACCCGGGGCAGCGGGCCGTGCCCGCGCTTCTTCCCGCGCGCGACGGCAGCGAGCACGTCGCGGCCGAGGCGCCGGAGGATCAGGTCGGTGATGCCCTTGATGGCGCCGAGTTCCTCCAGCGTCGCAGGCTGCCGTTCGGCGATCTCGAGCAGCGCGCGGTTCCCGAGCACCTTGAACGGAGGGCGGTCGATCTCCCGCGCGCGCACGTCGCGCAGCAGGAACAGCTCGCGCAACACCGCGAGCGACGTCTTCTCCATTCCGCGTGCGCCCTTGATCTTCAGGTAGCCGAGCTCGTCGAACTGCCGGCCGGGCCACTCGCGCCGCGTCAGCGCTTCGAACTCCTCGTCCGCCCAGCTTCGCCTGCCTGCCGCGGCCAGCTCGGCAGCGAGTGTCTCTGCGAGAGGCAGCAGATAGGCGACGTCGGCAGCGGCGTACGAGAGCTGGCTCGGAGTGAGTGGGCGGGTAGACCAGTCGGAGCGCTGCTCGTCCTTCGGGAGCGACACTCCGTGGTGTCGCTCGGCGATGGCAGCGAGCCCGATCGACGGATAGCCGAGGAGCTGCGCGCTGATCATCGTGTCGAAGAGGTTCGCGAACTTGAAGCCGCAGTCTCGCTTGAGAACGTAGATGTCGTACTCGGCGGCGTGGAAGATCTTCTGTACCGCAGGCGACGCGAGGACGGGCCCGAGCGGAGCCAGCTCGGAAGGGCCGCCGAGCGCGAGAGGATCGACGAGGTAGATGCCCTGCGAGGTGGCGATCTGCACCAGGCACGTCTTGTCGAAGTAGTGATAGAAGCTGTCGGCCTCGGTATCGAGCGCGACGACCTTCTCGCGGAGCAGATCCCGGGCCAGCGCCTCCAGGTCACCCCGCCTCTCGATGCAATCGTATTCCGCCACGCGGCTCTTCTTGGGCCTCTTGCTCGGGTCAGGGGGCGGCGGGCGTCCAGGAGGGAGGGACGACCGGGTCCGCCGGAGGCTAGCGAAGGCCCTCCGGGCGCGGAACCCCCCCCCGAGCCCCCGCCCCCCAGCGCCGCCGAGCCGGGGACGCCTCGGGCCTGCCGGCCGAGCGCAGGGCCCCCTTCGCAGACCTCGTCCGGGAGCCCGCGATGGGCACGCCGTGGTGAGGCCCGCGTCGCGCTAGTCTCATTCCGGGTCGAACAGCTGGGGGATCCCGTGCGCTGGCAGCAGGCTTTCATTCCGACGCTGCGGGACGACCCCGCCGACGCCGAGGCGGTGAGTCACCGGCTCTTGGTCCGCGCCGGGTTCGTCCGCCAGCTCATGGCGGGGGTCTATTCGCTCCTTCCCCTCGGCTTCCGGACCTGCCGGAAGATCACCGCCGTCGTTCGCGAGGAGATGGACCGGATCGGCGCGCAGGAGTTCCGGCTCCCCGCCCTCCACCCGGGAGAGATCTGGAAGCAGTCGGGGCGCTGGGAGGTGATGGGCCCCGAGATGTTCCGGCTGAAGGATCGTCGCGACACCGACCTGTGCCTCGGGATGACCGCCGAGGAGATCTTCGCAACGATCGCCGGTGAGCTCCGTTCGTACCGGGCCCTCCCGCAGATCTGGTACCAGATCCAGACCAAGTTCCGCGACGAGGCGCGGCCGAAGTCGGGGGTCCTCCGGGTGAGGGAGTTCACCATGAAGGACTCCTACTCCCTCGACGTCGATCGCGCCGGGCTCGACCGCGCGTTCCAGAGACACTTCGAAGCGTATCGCCGGATCTTCGAGCGCTGCGGTCTCGACCCCGTCGCCGTCGAGGCGTCATCCGGGTCGATGGGGGGAAGCGAGTCGGTCGAATTCATGGTCGCGAGCGATGCGGGAGAGGACCTGATCGTCTCGTGCGCGGCCTGCGGCTACGCAGCGAACCTCGAGAAGGCGACCTCCGCCGTGCCGGTCGTCTCCGATGGTGCCGGCCTGCCGGCGCCCGAGCGGTTCGCGACACCCGGCGTGCGGACGATCGACCAGCTCAGCGTCTTCCCGGGCGGCGCGGCGGCCGAGCGACAGATCAAGACCCTCGTGTACGTCCTCGACGGCGAGACGACGCTGGTCCTCCTGCGCGGCGACCATCCGCTGGCCGAGCAGAAGCTCCGCGACGCGACCGGCGCGCGCGAGGTCCGGCCGGCGAATCCCGCCGAGATCCGCACCGCACTCGGCGCTTCGGCCGGGAGCCTCGGCGCCGTCGGCGTCCGCGGCGTGCGGGTCCTCGCCGACGTCGCCCTCGAGGGCCGTCGCGACATGGTGACCGGCGCGAACGAGGACGATTTCCATCTGCGCGGTGTCGACGTGTCGCGGGACATCCCCGTCTCGGGCTGGGTCGAGCTGCGCGAGGTGCGGGAGGGCGAGGCCTGCTCGCTGTGCGGCGCCGTGCTCGCGGTGGGGAAGTCGATCGAGGTCGGCCACATCTTCAAGCTCGGAACCCGCTACAGCGAGGCCCTCGGCGCGAGGGTCCTCGACGAGTCGGGGGCGTCGGTTCCCATCGTCATGGGCTCCTACGGCATCGGGATCGAGCGCACCATGGCCGCCATCGTCGAGCGCAGCCACGACGCCGCCGGGATCGTCTGGCCCGTGCAGGTGGCGCCCTACGAGGTGGTGGTCACGGTCGTGAACCCCAACGACGTGGCGACGGCCGAGGCAGGCGTCCAGCTCTACGAAGCGCTCCAGGCGGCGGGGATCGACGTCATCCTCGACGACCGCGACGAGCGGCCCGGCGTCAAGTTCAAGGATGCCGACCTCGTGGGGATTCCCTACCGGATCACGGTCGGGCCCAAAGGCCTCGCGAAGAAGCAGGTCGACCTGACACGCCGCCGCGACGGCCGGACCGAGGCCCTCGACCTCGCCCGCGCCGCCGGGACCGTGATCGAGGCCGTGGCCGAAGAGAGGCGCTGAGGGCTCCGGCGTTCTCCGCGCCTCCGGTTAGACTCGAAGCACCCCGCAATCCGGGAGGAGGACTTCGATGGACGGCGCAACGATGGAGTATTGGCTCTTCTTCAACCGCTGGCTCCACTTCCTGTCCGGGATCACCTGGATCGGGATTCTCTACTACTTCAACTTCGTCCAGACCCCGTTCTTCAGTACCGAGCTCGGCGGTCAGGCGCGAAGCCCGGTGGTCCGCGGACTCGTTCCCGAGGCGCTGTGGTGGTTCCGCTGGGGCGCGATGTTCACCTTCCTCACGGGCTGGCTGATCATCCTCACGCGCTGGGGACACGAGGGGATCCCGCTCTCGAGCCCCTACATGACGAAGATCCTGACGGGCGGCCTTCTGGGAACGATCATGTGGGCCAACGTGTGGTTCATCATCTGGCCCGCACAGAAGGTCGTGATCGCGTCGGCGAACCAGGTGGCGGGAGGCGGCCAGGCCGATCCCCGAAGCCGCCGCACGAGGTGCTCGCGCCGGGCTCGCCTCGCGAACCAACACGCTGCTCTCGATCGGGATGCTGCTCTTCATGGGCGCTGCGAGCCATCTGAACGCGCTCGGCGCCGGCGGCGGAAACGCCGCCTACTGGATCCTCGCCCTCGGTCTCTTGGGTGCAGTCGAAGCCAATGCGCTCGTGGGGCCGGGTCTCGCGACGCAGAAGCCTCTCGCGACGGTGCGAGGCACCATTCACGCGGGTCTCGGCGTGGCCGTCGGTCTTGTTCCTGATCATGAAGATCACGACGGGTTGACGCCGCCGCGGATCAGGAACCGGCAGGAACCGTTTCGAGATAGGCCGCGAGCGCCGGGATCTTCTCGGCGAGATGAGGCATCGGGATCATCGCCCGGGACTCCCGTTCGGAGTAGTACCCGGGCGGATACTCCCCCCGGAGCACCTTCGACATCGAGCAGGTCGGCGCTCGATCCGGCGACCGCCGGTCCGAGCGATCCGACCCGGCTCGGGTTCGAATCGTGGCACGCCGTACACTGCGCGGCGTAGATCTGCTTGCCCTCGGCGGCGAGGGGCGAGAGCGGAGGCTTCTTCGACGCGTCGTCGAGACCCGGCGAGCAGGCGAGGCCTACGAGAGCCGTGACGACCGCAGCCACGACGCTTCGCCCCGTGCATCCGCTCCACGAGATCATTTCCGGCTCCTCCTTGGCGACGTTTCGAGGATTGCTCACGCGTGATGGAGGCGCCAACCAGCAGCAAGCCTGTGCTGGCGGAGTTGGACCGTCAGACACTCTGCCGCCGAAGCGAAGCCGAGCGCTTCTGCGACGCGAAGCGACGCCACATCGGATGCGAGCGCGTCGTATTGCAGGAGGAGGCCGCGTACGGCGGCCGCTTGGGCGGCCGTCGCGACGGCGCGGCGGCCAGCTCCTCGACGGCGCGCCATCGGGTGCGTGAAGACCCGCAGGTGTGCAGCCCTTCCGAGGATCGTCTCGAAGCCCGAAGCAGCGACGAGGCGGTTGCCGTCGAAGACTCCCGCAATCGCCGTGGCTCGCGGGTCGTGGCCGAGGCCCGACCGCTTCCACTCCGCAGGCAAAGCCGCGTCACGAAGCTTTCGCAGGGCCGCATAGTCGCCCGCGCCGAGGAGGCGCGGGGTTCCGGCGCCCGCAGGAATCTCGGGAGCGCCGCCGCGGGCGGCAACGAGAACGGGTCCGTCGGTCCAGGCGATCCGCGTGCCGAAGAGCTCGCGCAGGAGAGCCTCCGTCGGCAGCCGCGGATCGCATCCGATGCGGTCTGCGAGGGCCCGTACCCCGTCGTCGTTGCCGGTGATGATCAGCGAGTTGCCGCGCAAGAGGAGGAACACGCCGCTGCGATCGGGGCGGGAGCGGACGAGATGGACGCCCGGAGTGGCGAGCAGTGCCGGCTCGCAGCCGAGGCGCTCCGCCCAGAGTTCGTCGAAGCGTCGTCGTGTCTTCGCGTCCACCGAGCCTTCCCGGCGCTGGACGGTAGCGGGCCACCAGCGGCAGGCGAGCGGCGCTCGGCCGGCGCAGCGACGAGCGGCTGGGCGTCGCGGTAGACTCGCGCACCCGCCATGCCCACGCCTCGCGACGAGTTCGTACGACTGCTGCGTCTTTCCTGGCCGATCATGGGCGCGCAGATCGGCAACATGCTGATGGGCGTCGTCGACACCCTCTTCGTCGGTCGCGTCGGAGTGGACGCGCTCGCTGCGGCGTCGATCGGCAACGCCTACCTCTACGGGCTCCTCCTCGTCGGCCAGGGGCTCGTCCTCGGCATGGACCCGATCGTGACCCAGGCGCACGGCGCCGGCGACGGCCGCGCGACGGGGCTCGCCCTGCAGCGTGGGATGGTCGTGTCGGTCCTGGTCACGGTCCTCGTCTCCGTGGCGCTGCTGTTCACGGCGCCGCTCCTCGTCCTGTTGGGACAGGACCCGGAGCTGGCGCGCGCGGCGGGCCGCTACCTCTCGGTGCAGATCCCGACCATCGGCGGGTTCTTCACGTATCTCGCGCTCCGCTCCTATCTGCAGGGGAGGGCGATCGTCCGCCCGGCGCTGATCGTCATGGTCGCGGCCAATGTCGCCAACGTGATCTTCAACTGGGTCTTCGTCTTCGGAAATCTCGGCGCCCCGGCTCTCGGCCTGGTCGGATCGGGCCTCGCGACGGCTCTCTCACGCCTCGTACTGATCTTCGGACTCGCTGGTCTGGTGTGGAGCGCCGGTCTCCACCGCGACGCGTGGGCGCCGTGGTCGAGGGCGGCGCTCGACGGGCCTGAGCTCCGCCGCATGATTCGGATCGGCATCCCGATCGCACTCCAGATGGGCCTCGAGGTCTGGGCCTTCTCCGCAGCGACGCTGCTCGCGGGCCGGCTCGGAGCGGGCGCCGTCGCCGCGCACACCATCGCCCTCAACCTGGCGTCGTTCTCCTTCATGATGCCCCTCGGCGTCGCCCAGGGCGCATGTACCCGTGTCGGCAACTTCGTAGGGGCGCGCCGCTTCGCCGATGCCGACCGTTCGGCGTGGGTCGCCATGGGCCTCGGCGCGGTGCTCATGGCCTGCTGGGCAGCGATCTTCGTCACCCTTCGCGGTGTTCTGCCGCAGCTCTACACGGCCGATGCGGCGGTGATCTCCCTCGCGGCGTCGATCCTTCCGATCGCGGGCGCCTTCCAGATCTTCGACGGACTCCAAGTGGTCGCAGCGGGTGTCCTGCGCGGGATGGGCAATACGCGGCCGGCTGCCGTTCTCAATTTCGCAGGCTACTGGGTCGTTGCGCTGCCCATTGCGAGCGTCCTCGTCCTGCAGGCGGGCGGCGGTCTCGAGGCGATCTGGTGGAGCCTGTGCCTCGGCCTCTTCCTGGTCGCCGGCGGGCTCGTGGTCTTCGTCCGCCTGCGTGGACCGCGGCGTCTCGTGGGTACGGAGGCGGCCCGCTAAGATCGGGCGGTGTCCGATTCGAATCGCACCGACGAGCCGATGTCGCCCGCGATCATCGCGGCCTGGACGAACCCGGAGCCGGGCCGACTGCTCGGCCGCGGGCACCCGGTCGGCGACTTCCTCGAGGCGTACGACTGGCGGGTACTCGAGGAGCGCCCCGGATGGCTCCTGCTGGACGTCCACCTCCCCGCGCAGGTCAAGAACCCCCGCGGCCAGCTCTTCGGCGGGTTCACGCCCACCTACGTCGATCTGGTCGCGCTGCGGACGGTGCGCGCAGGCGCTGCCCGACAGGCCCCGCGCGGCTGGCTCGCGACCGTGAACATGCGGATCGACTACTTCGAGCCGGTCGTCGAGGAGTTCCGGATCGAGAGTTCGATCCTCCATCGCCGCGGGCGCACGGTCCTGGTACAGACGCGCTTCCACGACCGCGGCGGAGAGCTGCTGGTCTTCGCGCTGACGACGCTTCGCGAACGCTGACGCGAGGGCAGGGCGGCGTCAGCCGCGGTCTGCGAGGAGCCCCTTGCCCGGGACGTGGTTCAGCTCGAGCCGGATGCCGTCCGGATCCTCGAAGAGGACCGAGTAGTAGCCGGGCGCCCAGCTTCCCTCCTCGGGCGGATGGACGATCGTCGCGCCCATTCCGCACAGGAGCGCATGGGCGCGGTCGACGTCCTCCCGCTCCCGTGCCCGGAAACAGACGTGGTGCAGGCCGACCCGCGACTGCTCGAAGCGCTCGCCGGAGTGCTCGGGTGCGCAGGCGCGGATTCCGAAGGCCGTTCGTCCGCCTACGCAGTAGAAGAATCCGTCTCCGTCGAGGACCGGCTTCATGCCGAGCTCGGGCAGGAGCTTCCGGTAGAACTCGCGCGAGCGTCCAAAATTGCTCACGGTCAAGAACAGGTGGGCAATACCGTTGATGTCGATCATCGGACGCACGCTTTCTAGGCTGATCGCTCAGTGAAGGAGCGTGGCGGGCTGTGCGTCGCCGCGCTCAGCGGCGACGTGCCGGCTGTGCAGCACGGCGAGGAAGCGCTCGACTGCGTAGTTGACGCGGAGCGTCCGGACCGACCGGAAGATCTCGAACGCGTGCTGCGCACCGGGCAGCTCGGCGTAGAGCACTGGCTCCCGCGACTTCTCGCGAAGCGCCTTCACGAAGGCGCGCGCTTCACCCACCGGCACCAGCGAGTCGCTGGTGCCGTGGACGACGAAGAAGGGCGGTGCATCGGTGCGGACGTGCGAGAGCGGCGATGCTTGCTCCCAGAGTTCGGCGATCTCCTCCCGCGACCCCTTCAGCACTTGCCTCTCGAGTACGCGCTGCAAGCCCGTGTGGGGCCAGACGCGGCTCCGGTCGAGGAAGTCGTAGACGCCGTAGAACGGAACACATCCCTGTACGCTCGTGTCCTTGCTCTCGAAGCCCGGCTGGAAGGCGGGGTCGTTCTGGGTTAGCGCAACCATGGCGGCGAGATGTCCACCCGCCGACCCACCGGTCACCACCACGAACGACGGATCTCCGCCGTGCTCTGTGATGTTCTCCTTGATCCAAACCAGGGCTTTCTTCACGTCGACGAGATGGTCGGGGAAGGTCGCATGCGGACTGAGGCGGTAGTTGGCGGTGACGCAGACCCAGCCGTGCGCTGCGAGCTGCAGCATGAGCGGCAGCGCCTGCTCGTTCTTGCTTCCGGTGACCCATCCGCCCCCATGAATCTGGAGCAGAACGGGACACCGTTGCGGATGCGACGCGGGCCGGTAGACGTCGAGCGCGAGATCGACGCCGCGCTCGCGCGTGTAGCGGATGTCCTTGATCCGCTCGACGTCGGAGCTGCGGAGCGGCACCGGCTGGGCGATCCGCCGCCAGTCGATCCTTTCTTCGGATCCCGCACCGCTCTCGGGCAGGATCCGCTCGCGATAGTCGGCGCCGAGCCCCTCGCGAAGCGCCTCTTCCATTACGTGTCCCGCCCGCGCCGCGCGCGTCTGAGCCACCCCGAGGCCGAGCCACGAGAGCAGCGTGATGCCGAGACCGACCTGGCCGGGCCATCCCGCAAAGGCCCCGAGGAGCCCGAAGACGAGGGTCGCAGCCGCCTGCCACGTCACGTGGTGCAGCGCGAGTTCGCTGGTGAGCCAGCCCGCGGCGAAGCTCAGGGCCGAGCAGCGCATCCCGCGACTGATCGGGAAGAGGGCATTCCAGGTGAACGCGGCGCCCCAGAGGCTCACCGCGAGAAACAGCCAGGAGATCATCGTGGATTCCTTCCAACGGGTGGCGTTCGCCCGGGAGTGTCGCCTCACGCGCGGTGCCGCGCCACGGCGGCGGCAAGGTAGACTCTCGGTGGCATGATGGCCGCGTTTCCAGACGACCGATCCGGCGGTGGCCGGCTTCCGCAGCTTCGCGCCGTCGCCAATGTGCTCACCGGGCTGCGCCTCGTACTCGCGCCGGTGATGGCGCTGGCGGTGGCCCGGGGAGCGAACCGGCTTGCCCTCGGCGTGTTCGTCGCAGCGGTCGCGAGCGACCTTCTCGATGGGCGCTTGGCACGCCGGAGCGGCGCTCCTTCCAGCTTTGGAGGCGTGCTCGATCACGGGACCGACGCCACTTTCGTGAGCCTCGGCCTCCTGGCGTGTGCGGCCGCGGGGTCGGTTCCGGTCCTCCTTCCCGTGCTGATTGCGGCGGCGTTCGTCCAGTATGCGATCGACTCGCGGGTACTGGGTGGCGGCGCGCTGCGAGCCAGCTCTCTCGGGCGCTGGAATGGTGTCGCCTACTTCGTCCTGCTCGGTGTCCCCGTGGTTCGCGATGGAGTCGGCGTCGGCTGGCCTCCGGACGGCATCGTCTTCGCGCTCGGCTGGGCGCTCGTCGCGACGACGCTCGTCTCGATGGGTCTTCGGATCCGGGCGTGGCGGGCGCTTCGTCAGGGCAGACCGTAGAGGGGCTGTCCCCCGCGGCCTTCCCGATGTGCCGAGGGCTGCACGGTTGGATGAATCCTCTCGCGGTCTGCGGCATCGAAGCGTGCGGGGTGCCGTGCGCGTGTCAGGCTCCCGGGGAGGAGAACCATGCAAGAAGGAGCCGCCATGAGCCGCAGAAGCCTGCTGCAGGGAGCCCTCGCCGCCGCCGGCGCCGTGCTCGCGGGTACGCGCCGGGCCGGTGCGGCTACCGCCGAGGGGCGCCCGCCGTGGCCGCTCTCGACCTCCCCCACGAGACGTGGCGTACGCTCGTCGTCACGCGAGGCCTACGCCGTTCTCTTCGAGGAGGCGACCGAGCCTCCCCGTTCGAGCCCGCTCGACCGGGAGAAGCGCGCGGGCACGTACGTCTGTGCCGCATGCCATCTGCCGCTCTTCGAATCGTCGGCGAAGTTCGACAGCGGGACGGGCTGGCCGAGCTTCTTCCGCCCCATCGAAGGCCATCTCGGAACGCGCCGCGACTTCCGGCTGCTGCTTCCGCGCACCGAATATCACTGCGCGCGCTGCGGTGGACATCAGGGGCACGTCTTCGACGATGGGCCGCCCCCGACGGGGCTTCGCTACTGCAACAACGGCGTGGCGCTGCGGTTCGTTCCCGAAGGCGAGGCGCTCCCGGCGCTCCGGCCGTGACGTTTCGCGCTCCGTCGCTCGCGCTGCTCGCCGCCGTCGTCGTGGCCAGCCCCGCGCTGGCGGAGACTGCCATCGCGACCTTCGCGGGCGGCTGTTTCTGGTGCATGGAGCCGCCCTTCGATGCGCTCCCGGGCGTGATCTCGACGACCTCCGGCTTCACCGGCGGGCGAACGCCGGATCCGACCTATGAAGACGTCTCCCGCGGCGGAACGGGGCATGCCGAGGCAGTGAGGGTCGCCTACGACCCTGCGCGCATCGGCTACGAGAAGCTCCTCGACGTCTTCTGGCGGAACATCGATCCCACGACGAAGGACCGGCAGTTCTGCGACGTCGGCGACTCCTATCGCGCAGCGATCTTCGTCCACGGCGCGCAGCAGCGGCGCCTCGCCGAAGCGTCTCGCAGTGCGCTCGAAGCCTCGGGGCGGCTGCGTTCGCCGATCGTGACCGAGATCGTCGACGCGGGGTCCTTCCATCCGGCCGAGGAGTACCACCAGGACTACGCCGTCAAGAATCCCATCCGCTACCGCTACTACCGCGCGCAGTGCGGCCGCGACGCACGGCTGCGCGCGCTCTGGGGGGACGCCTCCCACTGATGGCGTCGCGATGGAAGCCGTGGCTTTGTCCGGCGTCGAGAGACGCTTCCCGTTCTCAGCCGCTCCGCCGCCGGAAGGCGGCGAGCCCGGAGAGGCCGAGCGCAAGCAGAATGCCCGTTGACGGCTCCGGCACGCGCCCGAGCGTGAAGCGCGTGGTTCCGACCGTCGAGCCGCTCGGCGTCCACTCGTACACGTCATCGATGGCCGACCCCGGAGCCGCGATGAAGTCGATCCGCCAGGTGATGTCGAAGAAGCTGTCGACCAGCCAGTTTCCTGCTCCCGCGTCGGTGAGCGTCGTGTGCCCCGGTGAGGGGAGCCCGTTCCCCGTTCCGGCGGTGATCCGCAGCAGGTCGAAGTCGGGGTCTCCGGGGATGGCCTGACCTTGGATCATGAAGGCGTCGGTGATGAAGGCCTGAGGGCTCGTTCCCGCCGTACGCGGCGCGGAGTAGGTCGAGACGAACACCCCGGGCATCCCGATCAAACGGTTGAATCCCGCGAGCAGACCGGTTCCGGTGAGGTGGAGCTCGAAATGTGCCGGGTTCCAGCTCTGGTGGTGGCCGCCGAGGGTCCCGCCTGCGGCCTCGATACCCCCTGCGCTCTGGAGCTGGGCTTCGATCTCGATCGTCGTCCCTGCCGGCAGGCCATCGATGATGGCGAGCGGGTTGCTCGGGTCCGACAGGTACGCGCCGATCGGCGGGAGCGCGACGGTTCCCGACCCATTGTCGGGCGCGATCATCCAGGCGTGCGCGGGGCCCGCGAGGGCGAGGGTCGCGGTGACCAGAAGACTCGTGGCGAGCCCGCGAGAGCGGGGCGGGCTGCTGGCGGTGGTAATGCGGCTCATGGGGACTCCTTCGCAGGGTGTGCAGGCGCCTTGCCCCGGACAGCGGAGCAAGTGCCCGTTTGGTCACACCTGGAGGGTGTCCCGATTTAGAAGTTGGTGTCCGCTCGCCTCTGGATCATCCCCGAGGGGATGATTTCCTCCCGCGATCTCGAGCCCGTAGGGATGGGCGGGTCAGCGCGACGGCTTGCGCCGGCGCGTGGGCGACCCGCCGAGGGGCTCGGAGGAGGCGGTGATCGCGGAGCTCTCGCCGACCTCGGCGACCCGGTCGCAGCCGGAGATCTGCGCCGGCGGGAAGGCCTCCGGCGTGATTGCGATCGCGTTCGCAGATCCGGCGACGCCTACGGCGATCAGGATCGAAAGCCCGATCCCGACGGCCCGGCGAGTGGCTTGCGCGCTGCAAGGCCCGGCACGCGCGTTCTCTTGCGAGGGAGAGCGTCATGGCCGACTCCTTCGCGGCTACCGCGGTGAACCCGGGCCGTGCCCAGCGTCCGCCGTCCGCAGCCGCCTCGTACAAAGGATCGGGTGACCGGGGTCACGAATTGAGGGGTAAAAGACCCTAGGCGCGGGACGGCCGATCCGGTCAGCCTTGCGCGAGGGCGTCGAGGAGCTGCCCCATGAGCTGGTTGATCCGGCCGAAGCGCTCGGGCCCGGCCAGCATCTGTCCAGCAGACTGCACGTAGGGGCCGGGGCGCAGGTCGCCTGGGCAGTTCGAGATCAGCGCGCGGGCACTCTCGGGAGTCGTCTCGAGGTGGAACTGGAGGCCGAGGACGCGGCTCCCGAGGGCGAACGCCTGGTTTTCGCAGGCCTCGCTGCGCAGCAGGCGCCGCGCTCCCGCGGGCAGGTCGAAGGTTTCTCCGTGCCAGTGGAAGACGTCCCGCCGCGGTGCGAACAGGGCCGCAGCGCCATCGGCGGCCCCGGCAGGCTCGACGGGAAACCACCCGATCTCGCGTTCGCGGTTCGGGAATACCCTCGCGCCCGCCGATGCCGCGATCAGCTGTGCGCCGAGGCAGATGCCGATCACGGTCTTCTCCTGCGCGACCGCGTCTGCAATGAAACGCTTCTCGGCGACCAGCCAGGGCAGCTCCGTCTCGTCGTTCACGCTCATCGGTCCGCCCATGACGATCAGCCAGTCGAAGTCGCCCAGCGCCGGGAAGACCGGTGCCTCATAGAGAGCGGTCCGCGAGACGCGGGCGCCATGGCCAGCGAGCCACGACGCGATGCTGCCCTCGGCCTCGAACGGCACGTGCTGGAGGACGTGCGCGCGAAGCGGCTCCTCCAGCAGCGGCTTCGCCTGAAATCGACCACCGGCCACGCTACGGGCCTCCTTCCGGCTCTCCCCTACGCGTAAGCGTGTAGTCGAGCGCCGAGTCGATCTTTCGCCCATCGCGGCCGAGCAGCTCGAGGCGGTCGCCTCCAACCTCGCGGAAGCTACGGCTGGAATCCGGGTCGCCGGGCTCGATCCGGATCACGGTCGCGTCCGGATCGTCCGCCGCGCCGAGCGCCGCCTGCCAGGTGCCTTCCGAGGTGATTGTCTTCTCCCCATCCGCCGCGCCGAGGTACGTCTCGCGGAGGGTGAAGGTGTCGGGTTGGAGGAAGAGCGTCAGCTCGGTTCGGATTCCCGCGCAGTCGGCGCAGGGAAGGGTGCCCTCGAATACGCCGAGGGGGCTCCGGTCGAGATGGGCTGCGACCTCTCCCGTCGGGGCGACCGATTCGGCCGCGTTCGGCGAGGCGGCGCTCGGCGGCGGAGCCGGCTCCTCGGCCACGGGCGCGCGGGGTGCATCCGGCGGGAGGTTCTCCTGGGCCGAGCAGGCCGTGAGGATTCCGAGCGCTGCGGCGGCTGCGGCGAGGGTCCGGCTCTGGAGCATGGGGCGCGACATGGCGGGGCCTCCTTCCCGGCAGGGGGGAGAGAGCACGGTAGTCCACGGCCGGCGCGGGCGGAACGCTCGTCTCGCCTCGAGGCCGTGCGTGGGACATCCTACCGGGTCACCCCTTTTTCGAGAGGATCCCCCCCGATGCCGCCCTCCATCTCCCAGATCCACGCCATGCTCACGGGCCCCGGCGCGCCGTTCGAGACCGTCGAGAACGACATCCGCGGCATTCCCACCCGGTGCTGGAAGGGCGCGCCGGCGTCGCTGCGAGCGGTGCTCGATCTCTCCCGGCTCCATGGCGAGAAGACCTTCCTCGTCTACGAGGACGAGCGCCTCAGCTTCGAAGACCACTACCGGCGTGCGGCGGCGGTGGGCGCGTCGCTCGCCCGCGACTTCGGAGTTCGCAAGGGCGACCGCGTAGCGATCGCCATGAGGAACTTCCCCGAGTGGCCGATCGCCTTCTTCGGGGCCGCCTGCGCCGGCGCGATCTGCGTCCCGCTCAACGCCTGGTGGACGGGCGAGGAGCTGGAGTACGGCCTCTCGGACTCGGGAGCGACGGTGCTGATCGCCGACGACGAGCGGGCGGAGCGCATCGCCCCGCACTTGCCGCGGCTCGCCGGCCTCGCGCACCGGATCGTCGCGCGAGCGGCGAAGGAGATCCCCGGTGGCTGGACGCCCTTCGAGAGCCTCGTCGGAAACCCCGGCGCCGGCGTGACGCCTCCGCCGGTCACGCTCGAGCCGGAAGACGACGCGACGATCTTCTACACCTCGGGCACCACCGGGAAGCCGAAGGGCGCCCTCGGCACGCACCGCAACATTTGCGGCAACATCCCGAGCCTCGCCTTTGGCGCGGTTCGTGCCGCCCTTCGCAGCGGGACGGCGCTCCCGAACCCGAGCGAGCCGAGGCCGCAGACTTCGCAGCTGCTCTCGGTGCCGCTCTTCCACGCCACCGGCTGCCACGCGGTCTTGTGCGGAAACATCGCTTTCGGCGGCAAGCTCGTGATGATGTACAAGTGGGACGCCGGCCGCGCTCTCGAGTTGATCGAGCGCGAGCGCGTCACCACCTTCGGCGGCGTCCCCTCCATGGTCTGGCAGGTGCTCGAGCACCCGGACTTCTCGAAGCGCGACCTCTCGAGCGTCCAAGGTGTCGGCTACGGCGGCGCCCCGGCGGCGCCGGAGCTGGTGCGCCGGATCAAGGAGATGTTCCCGAAGTCGACTCCCAGCCAGGGCTACGGCCTCACCGAGACCTCCGCCGTCACCACCCTCAACAACGCGGCCGACTACGAGCAGCGTCCGGACAGCGTCGGCGTCCCGGTACCGGTGTGCGAGATCAAGATCGTCGGTGGGGGCGGCGAGGCGCTTCCGGCCGGCGAGGTCGGCGAGATCTGGATCCGCGGCTCGAACGTCGTGAAGGGGTACTGGAACAAGCCCGACGCGACGCGGGAAACCTTTCCCGACGGCTGGCTCCGCTCGGGCGACGTCGGCAAGCTCGACGAGGAGGGTTTCCTCTACATCCTCGACCGCGCCAAGGACATGCTGATCCGCGGCGGCGAGAACGTCTACTGCGTCGAGGTCGAGTCCGTTCTGTACCAGCACCCGGACGTGATGGATGCGGCGGTGGTCGGTATCCCCCACCGGGTGCTCGGAGAAGAGGTCGGTGCGGCGGTGCAGCTCACGCCGGGCTCGACGGCGACGGCGATGGAGCTGCGCGCCTTCGTCGCAGGACACCTTGCGGCCTTCAAGGTCCCGTCGGTGATCGAGATCCGTGAGGAGCCACTCCCGCGAAACGCCAACGGCAAGATCCTGAAGCGCCAGCTCAAGGAGGAGATGGCGGCCCACGCCTCCTGAAGCGGGGCTTCAGGAGCGACCGGCTCGGCGAGCAGGCGGTCGACCCGTTCGAAGGCGTTGCAGACCGCGATGGCGAAGACGAGGGCATCGAGCGGATCATTCGGGCGCGGATGGATCCCTTCGACATCGTCGTCGCTCAGCTCGGGGCCGGCCTTGGCCGGGGGGATGAGGGCGATTCGCGGCACGGCGAGAGTATACGCTCATCCGGAAGCCTCTCCGAAGAGTTCGCGTTGGACGCGGCGCAGGAAGAAGAGGCCGAGCGCCGCGTTGAAGAAGATGAAGAAGTTGTGCATGCACAGCCCGAAGGCCGCCGCTTCGCCGATCTGGTCCGGATAGAGCTGCGTCCACATCGTGATGGCCACGGCGCGCATCGGCCCCGGTACGGCTGCGCCGAAGAAGATCACCGGCAGGTAGCCGAGAACCTCCCCGAGGCCGGCTTCGATGCCGAAGAGGCCGAGCGACCAGGTGTAGACGGCGACGGCGAGCAGCAGCGCCGGCGAACGGAGCAGGAGGATCACTCCGTACTGCAACGGCCGCGCCTGCCGGAAGGCGTGGAGGATGTCACGGTCGCGGAGCTTCGACCCCGGCAGGAGGGTCCCGCGGAAGTAGAGTACCCACACGACGAAGAAGATCGCGGCCAGGATCGCGAGCAGCGGGATCTGGTGGAAGACCGGCGGAAGGGAGTCCCAGCGCAGCAGGGTTCCGAGGGTGGCCCACGCCAGCAGGTAGTAGAACTCGCAGAACATGATGAAGAGCATGCTCGATCCCACCTGCCAGCCGGGCACCTTGTTGCGCCGGTTCAGGTAGATCGCCATCGCACCCTTGCCCACCTGCTCGTTCAGGATCGAGAGGATGTAGGTGCTGGCGCGTACCGGAAGGATGTCGCCGTACGAGATCCGGGTGTTGAACCAGTTGACGACGCGCCAGAGAACCAGGGAGTCGATCAGGAAGAAGAACAGCGAGTACGGGATCATCAGCGCGAGCCACGTGCTCCACTGCACCCGCGCGAAGACGCCCGAGAGATAGGGGACGAGGGTCTGCCCCTGCCGCAGCGCCGCGGCATCGATCCGCGTGTAGAGATAGAAGAAGCATGCCGCGGTGATCGCCCACGGGAGGAGCCTTTGCCAGCGTGCGCCCCGCGGCCGAGTCGGCGTCGAGGAGGGAGCCGCTCCGGTCATGAGGCCTCCGCTTCGGGACCGACGCTCCGGCGCAGCGTTTCTGCCAGGGGCGTCAGTGTGAGGCCGAGCTGCGCGCAGGCCGGCGCGGGATCGATCCGATCGTCGTGGTCGAGGACGCCGAGCATGGCGCGCGTCAGCGGCGGGTTCGCGAAGAACTGCTCGAAGAGCGCCGCGACGAGGCGGAGGATCGGCAGCGGAATCGGAACGATCCGTGGGCGCCGGCCGTGGAGCGCGGCAGCCCGCGCGACGAGTTCCCGGTGCGGAATCGACTCCGGCCCCGCGAGCTGCAGCGTCTTCCCGCCGAGACCAGGTCTCTCGGCGGCGGCGAGGATCGCCGAGATCACGTCGCCGGAATCGATGGGCTGCTCGAGACTCGCCCCGCCGCGCGGGAGCGCGACGAAAGGCGCCAGCGCCTTCCCGCGTAGGGCCTGCGCAGCGATCTCGCCGGGCCCGAGCACCATCGGAACCTGCAGGACGACGGCCGGAACGTCTCCCCGGAGGAGGATCTGCTCCGCGCGCCCCTTCGACGCGAGGCAGGGGTTCTCGTGGTCGGGCCGCGCGCCGACGATGCTGAGGGTGACGATCCGCCGGGCACCCGCGCGCGCAGCCGCCTCGGCCAGCACCTCGGCCGTTCGCTCGTGGGCGTCGGCGTACTTGGTATCGCGGGTCTCCTTGAGGATTCCGACCAGGTGGACGACGAAGTCGCAGCCTGCGGCCGCTTCGGCAACCGCCCCGCGATCCGCATACTCCGCGATGCGGATCTCGAACGACGAGGCGCAGGGAAGCGTGCGGAGCGTCCGCGCCGCGCGCTCCGATCGGACGAGCGCTCTCGCCGAGCGTCCCTCGGCGGCGAGACGCGTGAGCAGCCTCCGGCCCAAGTGGCCGTTGGCGCCCGTCACCAGGAAGCGTCCCGTCTCGTCTCCCACGTGCCGGGCACCATAGCAGCCGCGCCGAGACGGCTTTCGCACAGTCCCCCGGTGCCCGCTCTCGCGGTCGTGGGGTCAGGGGCCGCCGGACGAAGCGGCGGTCTGGACCGTGAGCCAGGGCCACGGAAGCGCCGGAGCCCGCCGCTGGAACGCGACGCCCGGCTCCATGATCTGCGCCCACTCCTCGGTCAGGAAGACCTCGTAGCGCGCGTCCTGCATCAGGTGCCGGCGGAAGAACGAGACCGCGTAGAAGTTCTGGATGCGCTCGGCGGTGGCGATCGGGAGCGCTCCGGCTCCGCACGTCTCCAGGTAGCCCGGGACGATGGACGCTACCCACGCGAGCGGGGCGCCGTAGCCGAAGAGCACGTCTCCGAGAACGCAGACGCTCGCAAAATGGGAATGCGTGCCGTCGATGACGTCGGCGCGGTACACGCGGCGAGACGCCGGCAGCTCGAAGGCGATCCGGCTGTTGGGCTCGAGCGGCGTCGTGGTGTCGAGCGTGCCGCCAAGGACGAGCAGGGGAATCCGGATCGACGAGAGCGTCTCGTCGGTGAGGAGCCGCGCTGCGGGAGCAATGGGCAAGATCGCGCGGACCCGGGGATCGGGCGCGTAGTCGCCGTATCCGCCGGCCACTGCCAGCGACGTGAAGCCGCCGAAGGAGTGGCCCGTGACGCCGATCCGGTACGGGTTCACGACGCGGTGGAGGCGGTCTCCCGGCGTACGGGTGCGCTCGATCATCCGGCCGATCACCGCCGACACGTCGCGGGGCCGGTTCCGCGCGCTCACGGCGAACGGATCGCTCGCCGTGAAGAAGGCGTCGCCTGCCGTGTTTCCGGTGTGGTTCGGCGCTGTCACGACGAAGCCGTGGCTCGCGAGGGTCTCGCAGAGGTTCGTCGACTGGACGCTGATACCGCCGTTGCCATGGGAGAACACGATGAGGGGGCGGGCCACCCGCGGAATCGGCGGCGCCCCTTCGCGAGCAATCGCCGACGAGAAGCCGAGGCCGAGTACCTGGAAGGAATATTCTGCGAACGGGCCGGCGGCCTGGGCAGGATCGACCGGGTACCAGACGTCGACGACGAGCTGGCGCGGGCCCGCGGCTGCCGCCGCGAACCTCCTGCCGCTCGGCGTCCGTCACCGTCATCGTCTCGTGCCCCACGGCGAAGGGACCAGGCGCGCCGGGGTAGGGAGCGGCCTCCGAGCGGGCGGCCTGCGGTGCGACGACGATCACGATCGCTGCGAGAACGAGGAGTGCCGCGGCGGCGATCGATTGGAGACGCGAAGTCTGCACGGGGACTCCTTCGGGGTCGGCCCCTTCTACCACGGGAGGCGCCTTCGCCGCGCAGGTCATCTCAGCGGCGGCGGCGGCTCCGCTGCGCGAGGCCAGCCACGCCGAGCGCGAGCGCCGAGAGCGTCGTCGGTTCGGGGATGGGTGTCGTCTCGCCGCTCCCGATGGTCTCGAAGTCCGCGTCGTAGAGCGTGAAGGGCTGGGCGCCGGGTGATCCGCTGCCGAGCCACACGAAGCGCACCTCGAAGGTGCCGGACAGCGACGCGGGCCCGGCCAGGGCGAGGGCGTCGAAGAAGCCGTCCGAAGAAAGGCCCGTGTCGGGCTCGATCGCGAGGACGTCCCAGTCGGCATCCGGTGCAGCGCCGGCAGCGAGCTGTTCGTAGGAGCCGACCGCGAAGAAGACCGAGAAGCCCGTTCCGGCCGGGAAGACCGCGTCCAGGACCTGATACCGATGCAGCCAGAGGTCCTCGCCCGGCGTCGTGTCGGCGAGGTCCACCGCCTCGTAGACGATGGAGGCGGCCGTGGCGGCCGGCGCCAGGGCGAGCAGGGCAATCCAGGAAACGACCGAGAAGAGCAGGCGCAAGAGGGCCTCCGAGCTGCGGTTCCTCCCTGGTTAGGTGGGCGGGAAACGGTCTGCGTGGCAGGCGCTTGGTCCTTCCTTCCGGGGTCCCCGGGCACCGGCTCCGTTGCCCGCCGCGCGGGGGCCCGGGCACGGGCCCCACCGGAGGCCGTCAGCCGAAGATCGAAGCGTCGCCCTTGCCGGCGCGCACCAGGACGGGCTCGGCTCCCACCAGGTCGACGACGGTCGTCGGCTCGCGGCCGCACGGGCCCCCATCGATCACGAGGTCTACCTGGTGCTCGAGGCGGGTCCGGATCTCGTCGGGGTCGGCGAGGGGCTCGTCCTCGCCGGGGAGCGCCAGCGTCGTGGTGAGGAGCGGCGCGCCGATGGCGGCGAGGAGCGCCTGGGCGATCGCGTGGTCGGGAACGCGTAGCCCGATGGTGCGCCGCCGTGGATGGAGCAGCCGCTTGGGCACCTCGCGCGTCGCGGGCAGGATGAACGTGTAGGGGCCCGGCGTGTGCGCCTTGAGCAGGCGGAACTCGGAGTTCCCGACCACGGCGTAGGTCGCGATCTCGGAGAGGTCGCGGCAGGCAAGGGTGAACTGGTGGCTCGCCTCGAGTCGCCGGATCGAGCAGATGCGATCGAGCGCGGTCTTGTCTCCTACCCGACATCCGAGTGCGTAGGTCGAGTCGGTTGGGTACACGATGACGCCGCCCTCCTGGACGATCGCCGCGGCCTGCTGGATGAGGCGTTTCTGTGGTGTCTGTGGATGGATCCGGAAGAACTGGCTCATGGGAGCTCCGGCGGCCCGGCACGATCTTACTCCCTTCCCGGAGACTGCGTCTCGTGGCTACGCGCGCTCCTGCCCGCGGATCTCGCGAGAGAGAGTGCGGCCGCGGCGATCACGAGGCAGAAGGCGCCGAGCATGCCGATGGCCGGGATCACCCCGAGCGCATCGCCGGCGATCCCGGCCCACCAGGGCAGGAGGAACCCGCCAAGAGCGCCCGCGCCACCGACGAGGCCGGCGGCGGTCCCCGACGCGGCCGGAAAGCAGCGGCCGGCCAAGGCGATCATCACGGGATAGACCGGTCCGAGCGCGAGGCCGGCGAGGGCCATCACGGCCACCAGCTCGGGCCGCGCAAGTCCGGCGGCCGCGCACAGGATCGCCGCGCCGAGGAGTCCGCTCGCGGCCAGCACGGCGGCGCCAGGCGGCCTGCGAAGCGCCACCAGCGGGAGGCGGCCTACCAGCAATCCGAGCCAGAAGACGCTGATTCCCGTCCGGCCGGCGGCTTCCGAGAGCGCGAGGCCCGCCGTCGCCCACGGCACGGCGAAGAGGGTGAGGCCGTTCTCGACGCCGACGTAGGCAAAGGCGACGGCGCCGAGGCCGACCAGCGCCGGGCCGAGGAGCGGCGGGCGCGCCGCCGCGTCTCGATCCCCGCCGGTCGCACGCTGTCGTCCTGCGCCGTCCGGCAGGCGAACGAATGCGGCCCAGACCGCGAGGGCGGCGAAGACGACCCCGAGGGCGCGGAAGCTCGCGGCCCAGTCCCCGCCCGCTGCCGTCCACGCCACGAGCGGTGGTCCCGCGACCGCCCCTGCGGTCGCTGCTGCGTGCAGCACCGCCAGTGCGCGGGCGGCACGGTCGCGAAAGCGGTCGATGGCGGCGGCGTTGAGCAGCGTGTCGTAGAAGCCGCAGCCTGCACCGACGACCGCGACGTGGCCGATTGCGCGCGCGTAGCTCATCCCCGTCTCGGCCGTGAGGAGCGCGAGCGCCGTCACGAGGCACGCGGCGACGAAGAGCGGCCGGCGCGGGAGCCGGTCGACCAGTGGCCCCGACACCGTCACGCCGACGCCGAGCCCCAGCGCGAGGCTCGCTCCCAGGAAGCCCGATGCCGAGAGATCGAGCGAGAGGTCTCTCGCCATGTCGGGCTGGTTCGCTCCGACGAGCACCAGGACGACGCCGAGGGCGAAGAACGCTGCGGATCCGAGGAGGAGCACGCTGCGTGACTAGCACGCAGCGCCGATGCTCACATCATGTTGAGATCGAGCCGCGCTGCCTCGCTCATCATCTCCGGAGTCCACGGCGGCTCCCAGACCACGTCGACCCGTACCTGGGTCACGCCGTCGATCTCGCGGATCTTCTCCTCGACCTCGGGCGGGAGAGATCCCGCCACCGGGCAGGCGGGAGAGGTCAGCGTCATGCGGATCTCGACGGAGCCGTCGGCGCCCACGTCGACCGAGTAGATCAACCCCATCTCCCAGATGTTCACCGGGATCTCCGGGTCGTAGCAGGTCTTGATCTCGTCGATCACGCGGTCGCGCAGGGTCGGCTCGGGGGGCGCTTCGGTCTCCATGGGGTCACTCCGTACTGACGGTCTTCGAGTCGCCAAGTGCCGAGTGGAGCGCGTGCCACACCAGCGTCGCGCACTTGATCCGCGTCGGGTATTCGCGTACCCCCGAGAACACCGCGAGCTTTCCGATCTCTTCGGGTCCGGGCAGGGCTTCCGGAGGGCCGGCGATCAGCTGGTGGAAGCGCTCGAAGAGTCGCTCCGCCTCGGATCGGGTCTTCCCCTTCACGGCCTCGGTCATCATCGAAGCCGATGCGGTCGAGATGGCGCACCCGGAACCCTCGAAGCGGACGTCGCGCACCACGTCGCCCTCCATCAGCACGTGGAGGGTGACGCGGTCGCCGCACAGCGGGTTGTGTCCCTCGACGCGGGCGCTCTCGCCAGGAAGAGGCCCGAAGTTCCGGGGCTTCTTGTAATGGTCGAGGATCGTCGTCTGGTACAGCTCGCGCAGGTCCGACATCAGGCGAAGACCTCTGCGACCTTGCGCAGCCCGGCCGCCAGGGCGTCGAGCTCCTCGTGGGTGTTGTAGAAGGCGATCGACGCCCGGGCCGTAGCGGGGATGCCGAAGCGGTCCATCACCGGCTGTGCGCAGTGGTGGCCGGTCCGGATCGCGATGCCCTCCTGGTCCAGGATCGTCCCTACGTCGTGGGCGTGGACACCGTCGAGGACGAACGAGAGAACTCCCGCCTTGTCTGGCGCGGTTCCGACCAGGCGTACGCCGGGAATCGATTCGAGAAGGGGTGTCCCGTGGGCGAGGAGCGAGGCCTCCCATGCGGCGATCCGGTCGAGGCCGACGCGCTGAACGTAGTCGATCGCCGCTCCGAGCCCGATCACGCCCGCGATGTGCGGCGTTCCGGCCTCGAACTTGTAGGGGATCACGTTGTAGGTGGTCTTCTCGAACGTGACCGACGCGATCATGTCTCCGCCGCCCTGCCACGGTGGCATCGCTTCGAGGAGGTCAGCGCGGCCGTAGAGGACGCCGATCCCCGTCGGCCCGAAGATCTTGTGGCCGGAGAAGGCGTAGAAGTCGCAGCCGAGCGCGCGGACGTCGACCTTCTGGTGCGCGACCGCCTGGGCGCCGTCGATCAGAACCGGAACTCCCTTCGCGTGCGCCAGCGCCGTGATCTCGCCGACGGGGTTGACGGTGCCGAGGGCGTTCGAAATGTGCGACACGGCGACGAGCTTGGTGCGGGGCCCGATCAGCCTGCTCGAGCGCGCCGATGTCGAGGACGCCGCGGTCGTCCATGGGCGCCACCCGAAGGCGCGCCCCCTTCTCGTTGCACAGCATCTGCCAGGGGACGATGTTCGAGTGGTGCTCCATCGCCGTGATGAGCACCTCGTCCCCCGGGCCCACGTGGCCCCTGCCGTGGCTCGATGCCACGAGATTGATCGCCTCCGTCGTCCCCCGGACGAAGACGATCTCGCGGGCGTCGGCAGCGCCCAGGAGGATTCGCACCTTGTCTCGCGCGCCCTCGAAGGCCGACGTCGCGAACTCGGAGAGCTGATGGACTCCCCGATGGATGTTGGCATTCTCCTCGGCGTAGTAGCGGGAGACGGCGTCGATCACCGCCTGCGGCTTCTGGGTCGTGGCGGCGTTGTCGAGATAGACGAGTGGGTGTCCGCGGATGGTGCGGTGGAGGATCGGAAAATCCTCCCGCAGCCGCTTCACGTCGAAGCCGATCGACCCGGTGCCTGCGGCGTTGCTGGAACCGCGCTTCACGCCGCCTCCGCGTCGCTGCGGGAGAGGCGCGCCAGCAGAAGCTCATCGATCCGTTCGCGGAGCGCCTCGATTCCGATTCTCCCGGTGATCTCTGCCGAGAAGGCCCGCATGAGGAGCGCCCGAGCCGACGCGAGGTCGATGCCTCGGGCACGGAGGTAGAACAGCGCATCCTCGTCGAGTTGCCCGATCGAGGATCCGTGCGAGCAGCGGACGTCGTCGGCGAAGATCTCGAGCTGGGGTTTCGAGTCGATCTCGGCATCGGCAGAGAGCAGGAGGTTCTTGTTCGTCTGCTGGGCCGATGTCTTCTGGGCGTCGGGCCGGACGATCACCTTGCCGCTGAATACGCCGCGCGCGCGGCCGTCGAGGACTCCCTTGTAGTACTCTCGGCTCGTTCCCTCGCGCTGGGCGTGGTCGATGGTGGTGTGGTTGTCGACGTGCTGGCTGCCCGATGGCGACGTAGAAGCCGTTCAGTTCGCAGTCGGCGCCCGGCCCCTCGAGGACGGCCAGGACGTCGTTCCGCGTGAGGCGTCCGCCGAGGGAGATCCCGTGTGCCTTGTATCGGCTGTCTCGATCCTGGCGGATCCTCACGGTGGCGAGGTGAGCGGCATTCTCGTGCTCGCGCTGCAGACTCACGTGCTCGACGAAGGCGCCGTCGCCGAGAACGATCTCGCACACGGCGTTGGTGAAGGTGCTGCCCGTCTCCGAGCGACACGAAGTCCTCGATCACCTTCGCTCCGCTCCCGCGCCCTGCGACGATGAGCGTGCGCGGGTGGGAGATCATCGGGTGATCTCCGGGAATCGACAGGTGGACGACGTGGATCGGGTTGTCGATCACCGTGTGCGCCGGAACGTGCAGGAGGACGCCGTCGGTGAAGAACGCAGTGTTGAGCGCTACGAGGGCGCTCTCGCCGGGCCGCGCGAGGCTCCCCAGGTGCTGCGCGAGGGGGCTCAGCGGGCTCGGCAGCGCCGCGGCGAGGTTGCCGATCTGGATTCCGCCGGCGAGGGCTCTCGGCGCCGACAGCTCCGGTGCAAAGCGGCCGTTGATGAAGACGAACACACTGCACGCGAAGACGGGAAACGACAGGCGCTCGAGATCGGCGCGGCCAAGCCCGGAGCGGATGGGGGGAGAGAGATCGAACGGCGTCCCCACCAGCGGTGCGAGGTTCGTGTAGCGCCAGTCCTCGAGCGCAGGGGTCGGGAAGCCCGCTTCCGCGAAGCGGCCGATCGCCTCCTTGCGGAGCGCTTGCAGCCAGGCGGGATCCGCTGCGGCATCGCCTTCGGCGAAGCGGTGGAAGCTCGCGAGGTAGTGCTCCCGCGGGTCGGCGGTCACCGGGCGCCTGCTCCTTCGTCGATCCACGCGTAGCCCTGCTCCTCCAGCTCGAGGGCCAGCTCCTTGCCGCCGGAGCGGACGATCCGTCCCCCAGCCAGGACGTGGACGCGGTCGGGAACGATGTAATCGAGGAGCCGCTGGTAGTGGGTGATGACGATCATCGATCTCTCGGGGCTCCGCAGCGAGTTGACTCCCTGGGAGACGATCTTGAGTGCGTCGATGTCGAGCCCCGAGTCGGTCTCGTCGAGGATCGCGAGGCGCGGCTCGAGGATCGCCATCTGCAGCACCTCGTTCCGCTTCTTCTCGCCGCCAGAGAAGCCCTCGTTGATGGCGCGGCTCATCATCTTCTCGTCCATGTCGAGAAGCTTCATCTTCTGTCGGGCAAGGGAGAGGAAGTCCATCGCGTCGAGCTCTTCCTGCCCGCGGTGCTTGCGAACCGCGTTGGCCGCAGTCTTGAGGAAGTACATGTTGGTGACGCCAGGGATCTCGACCGGATACTGGAAGGCGAGGAAGATGCCCTCGCGGGCCCGCTCCTCGGGGGCGAGCTCGACGAGGCTGCGGCCGCCATAGAGGATCTTGCCCGCCGTGACCTCGACTCCAGGCCGACCGGCGAGGACGTTGGCCAGCGTGCTCTTGCCCGACCCGTTCGGGCCCCATGACCGCGTGGACCTCGCCGGGCCGCACCGTGAGCGAGAGGCCCCGCAGGATCTCGTTCCCTGCCGCCGTGGCATGGACGTCTTCGATCTGAAGCAACGCGTCCGTGGTCATCCGACGCTCCCTTCCAGGCTCACGCCGAGCAGCTTCTGCGCCTCGACGGCGAACTCCATCGGCAGCTCCTTCAGCACCTGCTTGCAGAACCCGTTGACGATCATCGAGACGGCGTCCTCGGCCGAGATGCCCCGCTGCTGGCAGTAGAAGAGCTGGTCCTCGCCGATCTTCGACGTCGTGGCCTCGTGCTCGACCGTCGCCGTCGGGTTCTGCACCTCGAGGTAGGGGAAGGTGTGTGCGCCGCACCGGTCGCCGATCAGGAGCGAGTCGCACTGCGAGTGGTTCCTCGCGCCGTCGGCCCCCTTCTGGATCCGAACCTGTCCCCGGTAGGCGTTCTGCCCGTGCCCGGTCGAGATGCCCTTCGAGACGATCGTGCTCCGGGTGTTCTTCCCGATGTGGATCATCTTGGTGCCGGTGTCCGCCTGCTGGTGGTTCGCCGTGAGGGCGACCGAGTAGAACTCGCCGATCGAATCGTCGCCGACGAGGATGACAACTCGGATACTTCCAGGTGATGGCCGAGCCCGTCTCGACCTGGGTCCACGAGATCTTCGATGCGCGTCCGAGGCACTTGCCACGCTTGGTCACGAAGTTGTAGATGCCGCCGCGGCCTTCTGCGTCGCCGGGATACCAGTTCTGCACCGTCGAGTACTTGATCTCGGCACGCTCGAGCGCAACGAGCTCGACGACGGCGGCGTGAAGCTGGTTCTCGTCGCGCTGGGGCGCCGTGCAGCCCTCGAGGTAGGAGACGTAGCTGCCCTCGTCCGCGATGATGAGGGTCCGCTCGAACTGGCCCGTATTGGCGGCGTTGATCCTGAAATACGTCGAAAGCTCCATCGGGCAGCGGACGCCCTTCGGAACGTAGACGAAGGAGCCGTCGGTGAAGACCGCCGAGTTGAGGGCTGCGTGCTTGTTGTCGGCGTAGGGAACCACCGACCCGAGATGCTGTCGCACGAGATCCGGGTGCTCTCGCACGGCCTCGGAGAAGGAGCAGAAGAGGATGCCCTTCTTGGCGAGCTCCTCCCGGAAGGTGGTGGCCACCGACACGCTGTCGAAGACGGCATCGACGGCGACTCCCGCGAGTCGCTTCTGCTCGGCCAGCGGGATCCCGAGCTTCTCGTAGGTCTCGATGAGCTTGGGATCGACCTCGTCCAGGCTCTCGAGCTTCTTCTGCTGCTTCGGCGCCGAGTAGTAGACGATGGCCTGGTAGTCGATCGGCGGAAACTTCACCGACGACCAGCCGGGCTCCGGCATCTCGAGCCAGCGCCGGTATGCCTTGAGGCGCCAGGCGAGGAGCCACTCGGGCTCGCCCTTCTTGGCCGAGATGAGGCGGATCACGTCCTCGGAGAGACCCGGCGGGACCGTGTCGGCCTCGATGTCCGTGACGAAGCCCCACTTGTATTCGCGGTTCGCGAGGTGCTCGAGGGAGTCGGGCTGCGTCACGACACGCTCCCCCTCGCCCAGCCCGCCGCGTTGCCGGAGCCCTGCGCACCGCCGATCGGTGCCGGCATCAGCTGCGTGAGCGGAACGTGCTCGAGGTGCTCACGGATCAGCTCGTTGACCTGCTGCCACGGCGAGCGGATCCCGCAGGTCGACTCCTGCTGGCAGTGGCCAGGCCCGGCTGCGCACTCGGTGAGGGCGATCGGGCCTTCCATCGCGCGGATGGCCTCGGCGACCGAGATCTTCTCGGCCGGTCTCGAGAGGGCGTAGCCGCCCTTGGCGCCGCGGTGGGAGACGAGCAGGCCCGACCGGGCGAGCGCCTTCAGGATCTTGCTCACCACCGGGAACGGAAGGCACGCCCTCGCTGCGACCTCCCGCGCGTTGTGTGGCGCCGCTCCCTCCTCGGTGGCGAGCAGCGTCAGCAGAACGATCGCGTAATCGGTGAGCTTGCTCATTCGGACCATGGCAGACGTCCCCTGATCGGCCCCGCCGCGCCGTTGCGACGCGGGGGGAGGGGGCCGGCCGGCCAGGAATCAGGTACGGCTCTGGTCCCCGATCACGGGAACGTAGCCCCCCCCTCCGATCTTGAAAGGGGACCGGGACGCTCGCCCCATGCGGCCGTGCCGACCCCGCCCGAGTCCGGGTAGGTGACCGCATCGAGGCACGCCCACCGGTCAGCGGCGGAGGGCGGCCAGGAGCTTTGTCGCGGGTAGCGTGTTGAGCACGTCCGATGCCTTCGCCCAGCCGCGGCGGGCCACCGCTACCCCGAAGTCGTCCGAGAACCGCAGGTGGCTCGGATGGTGGGCGTCCGAGTCGATCACGAGCCGCACGCCTGCACCCACCGCCTTGCGGACATGTTCGTCCTTGAGATCGAGCCGATCGGGCATGGCGTCGATCTCGAGCGCCGTCCGCGTCCGTTTCGCTGCGGCGATCACGGCGTCCATGTCGAGATCGAGGGGCGCGCGCCGGCCGATCTGGCGCGCCGTGGGGTGGAAGAGGATGTCGACGTGCGGGTTCTCCATGGCGCGGATCACGCGGCGGGTGGCGGCCTCTCGAGGCTGATCGAAGTGCGAGTGGACGGCCGCGCCGACCACGTCGAGCTCGGCGAGCGCCTCGTCGGCTACGTCGAGGGTTCCATCCTTCCGGATGTTGACCTCTGCTCCCGAGAGTACGCGAAAGCCTCGTAGCTTCGCGTTGAGGCTCCGGATCGCTGCGCCCTGCTCGCGGAGCTTCTTCTCGTCGGAGCCGCGCGCCATGGCGAGATCGCGCGTGTGGTCGGTGATGGCGATGTACTCGAGACCGATCCGTCTCGCGGCGGCCGCCATCTCCTCGATCGATGCAGCGCCATCGGTCCAGTCGGTCTGGATCTGGAGGTCGCCCCGGAGCGCGCCGTAGGGAACGAGGTCCGGCAGCCGGCCCGCCTGCGCGGCCTCGATCTCACCCTCGTCTTCTCGAAGCTCGGGTGCGATCCATGGGAGGCCAAGGGCCTCGTAGACGTCCTCCTCGGTACGGCCGGCGATGCGGCGGGTTCCGCGGAACAGGCCGTACTCGCTGAGCTTGAGGCCTCGCTGCTGGGCGATGCGCCGGAGCGCCACGTTGTGGTCCTTGCTCCCCGTGAAGTAGGCGAGGGCTGCGCCGAAGCTCTCCTCGCCGACGACCCGCAGGTCGGCGTCGATCCCGCTGGCCAGCCGAACGCTCGCCTTGGTCGTTCCCTGCGCGTGGACTGCGACGACCTCGGGCATCGAGACGAAGGTCTTCATGATGGGTCCGGGACTGTCGGAGGCGACGAGGAAGTCGAGGTCGCCGATGGTCTCCTTGCGGCGGCGAAGCGAGCCGGCGATGGCTGCGCGGCGAGCGCTTCGCAGCCCCGCGAGGCGGGCCTCGATCTCCCGTGCGAGTTCCCAGACCTCTCCGATCGGCCGGCGCCCGCCCGCGGCCTTCTGCAGGGCGATCCCGCGAAGGATCTTCTCCTCGCTGCGCGCGCCGAAGTGAGGCACCTCCCGGACCTTCCCGGTCCGGCAGGCGGCCTCGAGCTGAGCGAGAGTACGGATCCCGAGGGCGTCGTGGAGGGCCTTCACGTGCTTCGGCCCGAGACCTTCGATGGCCGTCAGTGCGACGACGTCGACCGGCGTCGCCGCCCGCAGCTCCTCGAGCTCCTCGATCCGACCCGTCTGGACCAGCTCCCCGATCCGTTCGGCGATTCCCTTGCCGATCGACGGCAACGCATCGAGCGCGCGGGTGCCGCCCTCGGCGAGCAGCTCGTGGAGGGGCTTCTCGCACGACGCCACCGAAGAGGCGGCCTTCTCGTAGGCCCGCGGCTTGAACGCGACTCCCTCCATCTCGAGGAACAGGGCCATCTCGCGCAGGCGTGCTGCGATCTCGGCGTTGCCCGGCACGCGGCGACCCCTGCGGTGCGAAGCGCGCCGGCCGCGTGACGCGGTGCTCATCGGGCGAAGGGGGCGCCGCGTTCGGTGAAGAGCTCTCGGAGCACCGAGCGGTGGCAATGCGCTTCGCGCGGGCTTCCGAGCTGAACGATCCGGACTGCCAGGGGGGCCTCCCGCCGCAGCGGGCCGGCCGCGCGGTCGGCATCTCCTCTCAGTCAGGGAGAGGCGTTCGCGGGCGGCTCCGACCCGGCATGTATATCACGCGCCGCCGCCGGAGGTGCCGGGCCTTTCGCAACCCGGCGGCGGATGGGACGTGCGCTCCCGAAGCCGGTACCCTCGGGCGCTCCCTCAACGGGCACAAGGGGCCGGCAGGGCACGTGACGCGCCGTCAGGAACAGGAGCCGGCTCGGCCCGAGGTCGTCGAGGTCGCGCCGAAGATCTTGCGGATGGAGCTTCCCATCCGGATGCCGGGCCTCGGCCACGTGAACATGTACGCGCTTCTCGACGCCGACGGCGCAGCGCTGATCGATCCGGGTCTGCCCGGACCGCTCGCCTGGCGTGCGATCCAGGATCGCCTGGCGAAAGCGGGGCTCCGGACCAAGGACGTACACACGGTCCTCATCACGCACTCGCATCCCGACCACTTCGGCGGTGCTGCTCGCTTCCAGCGCGAGGCGAACGCGAAGGTGATCGCCCATCACCGGTTCTTCTTCGACACGCATCAGGTGCAGCGGCCGGAGGTCTCGGTCGACGATCTCTCGGCGCAGCCGGCAAGCGACCAGAACGAGGAGCCCGCGGAGCCCGCCGAGAGCCCCTGGGCCGGGCGCACTCCGTGGGGCGGCGAGCGGCCGCGCCCGGCGCTGCGCAGACGGATCCAGTTCCGGGTGATGCGCTGGCTGGGGCGCCGCTGGCTGCCCGAGGTGACGAACCCCGTCGAGCACGGCGACGAGCTGCGCCTGGCCGATCGCGAGATGTTCGTTCTCCACACCCCGGGCCATACGTCCGACCACTTCTGTGTGCACGATCCGGCGACGGGGACGATGCTCGCTGGAGACCACGTCCTGCCGACGATCACGCCGCACATCTCCGGGCTCTCCTCGTCGCGCGATCCGCTGGCGTCCTTCTTCTACTCCCTCGACCGTGTCTCGGAGATCGAGGGCATCACGAGGGTGCTGCCGGCTCACGGACACCCGTTCACCGACTTGCGCGGACGGGCCGAGGCCATCAAGCGCCACCATCAGGAGCGCCTTGCGCGCGTGAAGGAGATCTCGCGACAGATCGGCCGCCCGGCGACCGTCCGCGAGTTCTCGCAGCACTTGTTCAAGCCGCGAAGCTGGGGCTCCATGGCCGAGAGCGAGACCTACGCGCATCTCGAGCACCTGCGCCTACTCGGAGAAGCCGAGCGCACGGACGAGCGCCGCGGCACGCCCCGGTACCGGGCTGGCTGATGAAGCTGGCGCTGGTGACCGGCGCCGGCGGTTGGACTCCGCCGATCGGGAGACGAAAATGGCCTACGTCGAGATCACGAAACCCGCTCCGCACGTGAGCGTGATCACCCTCGATCGCCCCGAGCGCCTGAACGCGCTCTCGTTCGAGACCGTGGCGCCGCTCCACGAAGCGATCGTCGAGGTCGGCGAGGACAACGATACCTTCGCCGTGATCCTCACGGGCGCTGGCCGGGGTTTCTGCTCGGGCCTCGACCTGGAAGACCACGGAGTACCAGAGGGGATCTCGGGGCTCCCCATGTCGCGCATCGCGACGCGAGCGATGGCGGCCTTTGCAGACCTGGTTCCGGCCATGCGCAACATCCCCCAGCCGATCATCGGCGCGATCAACGGCCCTGCCTACGGAGGCGGCCTGTGCCTCGCGGCCGCCTGCGACCTTCGTATCGCCGCCGGGTCGGCGACGTTCTGCGGCGCCGGGATCAAGAACGGCCTCACGGGTACCGAGCTCGGGATCTCGTGGATCCTGCCCCGCACGATCGGAGCGGCCCACGCCTTCGACCTGATCCTCACCGGCCGGGAGATCGGCGCGGTCGAAGCCGAACGGATGGGCCTCGTGTCACGCGTCGTTGCGGACGAGCGCCTCCTCCAGGAGGCCCTCGCGCTCGCCGAGCAGCTCTGCTCGCACAGCCCTCATGGAGTCGCAATGACCAAGCGTGTTCTCTGGTCGAATCTCGAGACGCCGAGCCTCCATGCGGCGATGGACCTCGAGGCGCGCAACCAGCTCCTGGTGAGGATGACGACGAACAACCTCGACGAGGCAATCCGCGCCCGGCGCGAAGGTCGCAAGCCGCGTTTCGTCGACTGACGGAAAGGAAGGACTTCCATGTTTCGATCCGTGCTGCAGCGCGCCGCTTCCTCGGCCGCAGTCGTGGCGTTGGTCTCGCTCGCGGTCTCGGCGGCGGCCGAGCCGCTCCGCCCGCTCAGCACGGCCGTCATCAAGTCCACCACGGGGCTGTGCAAGAAGGGGACGACGTGCCACAAGGACAAGGCCGGGGTCTGGGTACCGAAGACGAAGGTCGGGATCCTGGCTGCGTCGATCGCCGAGCAGGCCGACGTCGATCTCTACGTCGACATCGAGATCAGCACGAAGCCCGAGATGTACCAGTGCAACGACCAGGATGCCGAGGGTTGCATCTTCCGCGTGAAGTACGCGGGCCCAGGCCTCTACGACTACGGCGCAACGTCGGGGAGCACCTATCTCGGCTCGAACATCACGAACACGAGCATCTCGTTTCCGTCGGGCTACGCCATCATCGTCCCAGCCGGAACGCCGGTCTACGTCCACCTCGACGTGAGGAACGGAAGCCTCATCGATCTCGCGGTGGACCAGGACGCCTGGGTCTACTTCGCGCCGCTTCCCTGAGGGCCCGGCGTTCGCTCGTGCCGCGTGGCATCACCCGGGTCTTCCGGCGGCCAGCGATAGAGGGGCGCCGGGAGCATCGGCTCGAGCCGCGGAGGGGGCGGTCCTTGCGGCTCTTCGCCTCCGGCGGGGGGCGCTTCGAGAACCGCGGCGTTCGCCTGCTGCGCTCCCTGGGCGAGGGCGATCACGGGGTTCGGATGTGTCTCCTCGGGAGTGAGCAGCAGCCCGCTCTCGCGCAGCCGGACACCCACGGTGCCCCGGCTCGACCAGACCGTCACCGGCACCGCGAGCGCCAGGCCCGTCAGCACCGGCAGGACCCACCAGATGCGATCGGGCGCGGCCACCACGAGCAGCACCCCCCACGCCATCGCGGCGAAGAACAGTACCCCTAGCGACGAGAACGTCTCTCTCATTCCCAGGCCCCGCTCGGAGCGGTTCTGGGGATCCCAGCCCGTGACCCGGCCGACGAGAAGCGTCGCGACGAAGTAGCTGTGGAGCGCCATCATGATCGGTGCCATCAGGATCGCGAACAGCATCTCGAACGCCGTGCTCACCGCGAGGCGCACAGCGCCGCCGAACTCCCGCCGGTGCCTCGCGAGGCTCACCGCGAGGCCGAGGAGCTTCGGCAGGAAGAGCAGGGTGACCGTCCCCGCGGCGAGCGAGATCGTCTCGCTGAGCTTCGAGACGGGCCACTCGGGAAAGAGGCTGTATCCCGGCGGGAAGTATTCGTGCCCTACGATCGCTTCGGCGACCATTTGCCCCGTGCTGAGGACGAGAAAGAGGAGCCAGAGCGGAGAGAGGATGAAGGCGAACGCGCCGTTCAAGAAGTGGAAGCGCGAGATTGGATGCAGGCCGCGGGCGCCGAGGAGCTTCAGGTGCTGCAGATTTCCCTGCGCCCAGCGGCGGTCGCGCACCGCGAAGTCCAGGAGATTGCTCGGCAGCTCCTCGTAGCTGCCTTGAAGGTGTGGCAGGAAGTACACCCGCCAGCCGCTGCGGCGAAGCAGCGCGGCCTCGACGAAATCGTGGCTGTGGATCTCGCCGCCGAGCGGGGGATTTCCGGGGAGGACGGGCAGGCCGCAGCAGGTTCGGAACGCCTCGGTCCTCACGATCGCGTTGTGCCCGTAGTAGTTTCCAGCGCCCGACTGCCACCATGCAGTCCCCGTCGCGAACACCCGTGCGTAGACGTAACTCGCGAACTGGAGAGCCCGGCCGAAGAGGGTGACCTGGTTGATCGGCATCGGCAGCGTCTGGATGAGGCCCGCCTCGGGGTTGGCCTCCATGAGGCGAACCAGCTCGATCACGACGTTCGCGGTCATCAGGCTGTCGGCATCGAAGACCACCATGTGGTCGTACTGCGGTCCCCAGCGCCGCAGGAAGTCGGAGATCGTCCCTGCCTTGCGTCCCGTCCGCTCCTCGCGCTTCCAGAAGAAGAGCCTGCCCGACGCGGCGATCCGCTGGCAGGTTGCCTTCCATACCTGGCGCTCCACCTCGACCCGAGCAGGGTCATCGGTTCCGCTGACGATGAAGAAGTCGAAGCTCTCGAGATGCTTCGTCGACGCGAGGTCTTTGTAGAGCGCCTCGAACGCGGCAAAGATGCGGTCGGGAGCCTCGTTTCTTTCGGCCATGACGATGGCGGTGCGTGTTCGAAGCGGCTCGTGCGTTTCGGGATGGAGACGCGAGCGTCGGCGCAGCGAGATGGGCTCGACGTCGAAGACCTCGAAGACGAATCCCATGAAGGCAGACCAGAACGACAGCGCCAGCCAGAAGAAGTTGAAGACGAAGAGCAGGAGGATCGCGAACTCGATCCTCGAGAGACCGTTGGCGCCGAGGATGTCGAGCATCGAGAGCGAAGCCAAAGCGGTCGTGGCGAGGCCGAGGCCGAAGAAGACGAGTCGGCGCGGCACCCGCGAGAGCGGTCGGATGCGGCGGGATCCAGTCACGGCTTGTAGCGATAGAGCCAGCTCTCGGTAATCGGCTCTCCGTCGAGGAGGAGGCGCACCATGAGCTCCGCCGTCTCCGCGCCCTGCATGTCGAGACGGAAGCTCACCCGCCACCGGCCGTCTTCGGGAAGCCGGACCGTGTGGGGGTCTCGGACGGCGCCGGCCGACGTCCAGACTTCCGGATGGACGGGGACCTTCGCTCCGAGGAGTGGAAGCTCACCTCCTTCGAAATCGATCACGAAGAGCCGCCGGGTCGGCGAAGGTCGCTCGCCCGTTCCGGGAACGGTCGACGCGCCGATCCGCGTCTCGACGACGCGCCCGAGGCCATGGGCCGCAGGGGTTCCGAGGGTCGAGTGGAGGACGTAGGAGAGCGCGAGCTCCGTACCTGCCTTCGGGCGGGCCTTCGGAGTCCAGAACAGGACGATGTTGTCGTGGATCTCCTCGGCGGACGGGATCTCGACGAGCTCGACGGCGCCTTCGCCCCAGCTCCCGACGGGCTCGACCCAGTAGCTCGGACGGTGGTGGTACTCCGCCTCGAGGTCCTGGTAGTGGGCGAAGGTCCGGTCGCGCTGCATGAGGCCGAAGCCCTTCGGGTTCGTCTCCACGAACGCCGAGACCCGCAGTCCTGGCGGATTGAGCAGGGGGCGCCACAGCCAGGTGCCCGACCCCGAGTGGATGAGCACGCCGTCCGAATCGTGGACCTCCGGGCGATGGTCGTCCGACGCACGTCCGAGGTTCTCGCCATGCAGGTGCATGCTGGTCAGCGGCGCGATGCCGAGCTTCGCGACCGGAGCGCGGAAGAAGAGACGCGCGCTCACCTCGACGCGGGCATCGGTGCCTGGACGGATCACGAACTGGTAGGCGCCTGCCACGCGCTGGCTGTCGAGAAGCGCATACACCGTGAGGGCGGTCGCGTGGGGCTCGGGGGTCACGAGCCAGAACTCACGGAAGAACGGGAACTCCTCGCCGCGAGGCTCGGCGGTGTCGATCGCGAGGCCGCGCGCCGAGAGGCCATATCGCTGCTGGCGGCCCACGAACCGGAAGTACGACGCTCCGAGGAAGACGATCACCTCGTCCTTGTACTCGGAGCTGTTGAGGTCGTAGTGGATCCGGAATCCCGCGAAATCCAGAGGGGCGGTGATAAACTCAGCGAGGCCTGTATCTCCGTAGTCGAACATCGAACGGTCGAAGACGAGCGGCGCTGCGTGGCCGCGATCGACCACCGAGAGCTTCACCGGCGTCCTGAACAGGAAGCCCATGTGGAACAGCTCGACCTCGAAGCGTCGCTGCCCGGACCACAGCGCGCGTTCCTTGCGGAAGCGGAGCTTCCGGTAGTCGTCGTAGCTCGCGTCGGCGATCTGCTTGGGGAGCTGCGCCACCGGCGCGCGATACGGGCGTGAGGCGAGGTCGCGCGCCAGCGTCGCAACCCGGTCGAGGTCGAAGCGCTCCGGCGCCGGAGTGGATGCAGCAGGCGCCGGAACGGGCGTGGGCGGCGTCACCTTCTTCGCTGCGGGAGCCTTGGGAGCAGACCCCTTCGAGCGCGTCGTCTTGCCCGGGGACGGCCTTTGCAGGCGGATCCTTCGGTGCCGTCGGCGCCGCCGCGGCATCGGCGGCGGAAGACGATGGATCGGTCTCTGCGGCCAGCGTGGCGGCCAGCAGGAGCGCGAGACAGAGGGGGATGAGGGCGATCGGGAGGGAGCGGCTCATGGCACGCCGGGGGTGTAGCAGAACCGTGTTGCCGGTGGACAGGCTCTTCTCGCGGGCCGCGAGTCCCGGAACCTGCCGGGGGCCGCCAGGCCCGCACCAGCGCCCGCGCAGCGTTCTTCGTCCAGCCCTCCGCCGGCGCGAGGATGCCCGGGAGCCTCGCGCTGTGACGTTTTCCCCACCGGCCCCGGAGATGGTCCTCTGGGGCGCCGCCGCGCTCCCGCCTCCCGCCGGGACTCCGACCGCGGCGCCTCAGGCCGCTGCGAGCGTCATCGTGCCGTCACCGCGGGGAACGAGCATCCAGTGACGCGGCAGCAGGTCGAGCACTCCCGCATGCGCTCCCAGAACGATCACCGCCGAACGCGGCAGGCGCTCGAGGAGAAGTTCGTAGGTCCGCCGCTCGGTCGCCTCGTCGAGGCCCGAGGTCGCATCGTCGAGAAGGATCCAATCGGGTTCGTGCAGCAGCACCCGCGCCATCGCCAGGAGCTGCTGCTCGTGGGCCGAGAGCGCTTGGTCCCAGGCCTCCTCGTCCGCGAGGCGTTCTCCCAGGTTGCCGATGCCGAGCGCCGCGAGCGCCTCGCGGATGCGGTCGTCGGAGAAGGCCCCGTCGGCCGCCGGATACGAGATCACCGCACGGAGTGTCCCGATCGGAAGGTACGGCCGCTGCGGGACGAAGTGCATGCGGCCCGCCTCCGGAAGCTCGATGACACCACCTCCGAACGGCCAGATCCCTGCGATCGCTCGGAAGAGCGTGCTCTTCCCCTTTCCCATGGGGCCCACGATGGCCAGACGCTCGCCTGCCCGGACGGTTCCGCTCAGGCCCTCCATGATGCGCTGGCCTACGGGCGCCTCCAGATGAAGATCCGTGAGCCGAATCACGCCGTCGTGTGATGTTTCGATCCGGATCCCCGCGGCGGAGAATGCGCGTTCGGTGTCGTCCATCGCATCGGAGAAGGCCGCGAGCCGCTCGACGTTCGCTCGCCAGCGCGCGATCTCCCGGTATGCGTTCACGAACCAGAGCAGCGCCCCCGACACTTGGTCGTACGCAATGCGCGCCTGGAGGATCATCCCGAGGGTGAGCAGCCCCGCGAAATACGCCGGCATCGCCAGCAGGAGCGGGATCAGGCCGTTCAGCTGCCCGATTCCGCCGGTGACGAGGCTGAGGTCCCGTTCCGCACCGATCAGTCGGAGGAAGACCTGATAGACGCTCCTGAAGCGATCGGCGGCCCCTTGGCGCTCCACGACGTCACCCCGTGAGAGAGCAACCTCCTTCACGTGATCTCGGAAGCGTACGAGGCCGTAGCGGAAGTCAGCCTCGTACCGGAGCCGGTCGTAGTTGATCGGTACGAGCCGCCGGCCGACGAGCTGCGTCACCACGATCGAGAGAATCGCGGATCCGATGGCGACCCAGAACAGCAGCCCGGGCACCTGTAGGAGAGTCCCATCGAGCGGGATCTTCCAGTCGGCCGAGAGGGTCCAGAGGAGCCCGCCGAAAGAGACGAGGGTCGCGACGGCGGCGAGGAGCGAGAGCGAGAGGCCGAGCGCGCTTGCGACGAAGTCGCGGATGTCCTCGGCGATCCGCTGGTCGGGGTTGTCGAGATCTCCGTGGAGCTGGGCCTGCCCGTAGGCGCGAGGGCCGATCCAGCGGTTCGAAAACCGTTCCGTGAGGTTCTGGCGCCAGCGGATCTCGAGGACCTGTCTCACGTACACGCGGTAGGCCGAGACGACGACCAGCAGCAGAAGGAAGCCTACGTAGAACGCTCCCGTGACGAGGAACTCCTCGGGCTTGCGGTACTCGAGGGTCTCGACGACCTGTCTTTGAGAATCGGCGATTCGGACGCTCGCGTAGACCGTGGCGAGCTCGAGGGCGATGGCGCCCAGCAGAAGCAGGCTTCCGCGAATCGCCTCGTGTGACAGCCAGTAGCTGCGGCCGAGGCGCCACAGCGCGCGGAGGAACTGGCGCCCGCGCAGAGTGGGCTTGAGGGCAGGCGACATGCGTCCTCCTTCTCCTGTGTAACATCGCCACGACGGCGCTCCTTCGCCACGCGGGGAACACCGGGTTTTGCGGAATCTTGCGCGCGGTGTGCCCCGTGGCTGCACGCGCGCCGCGCTGCGGGCGCCGGCGAGATGCATCTGGCTCCGTGCCGGTGGCGATGGTCGTCGAGTCCTACGCCAAGGGCGCTCGGGTGGCTGCGGAGCGGTCACACCGCGACTGAGCGGGGCCGGAGCGCGGAGCCTTCACCGGAGCTGGCGTGTCTTCACCAGCTCCGACTCCGCCGGCAGCTCGATCAGCAGCCCATCGTCGCCGAACATCCAACCCGATGGCCGCACCTCGGAGATGCCGCGCGCGAAGACCCTCTCGAGGAGACGTACCGGAGGGGGTGGCGTCAGGTGGTAGAGGACCAGCAGCCGCACGCTCGCTTCGTTGGCCGCCTCCGCGGCTTCCACCGGTGACGTGTGGTAGGAGGGGATGTCGCTCATCACCTTCGCGATCCGCGGGCGCGACGCCTTCGCGGCTGCATCCCCGATCATGGCGACGAGGTGATTCGCCTGGGCCTCGTGCACGAGGACGTCTGCGCCCCGGGCGGCCTCGATGAGGCCGGGGTCCTTGATCGTGTCGCCGCTCACCACCACCGAGCGTCCCGCGTAGTCGAACCGGTAGCCGTAGGCAGGGGCGACCGGGGCGTGGTTGACGCGGAAGGCCGTGATCCGGAGTCCGTCCTCGTCGCTCACCACCGCCGGCCCCGTTCCCAGTGCGGGCCCGTCGATCGGCTGGGCCCTCATGTGCCCCGCTTCCGCGGAGAGGAGATCTGCGCCGTGATGGGTGATCCGGTACCCCGAATCAAGGGCGTAGGCTTCCTCGAAGCCCGCGACGACGCGGTCGACGCCGGGCGGACCGAAGACGCGCAGCGGCCCCGGGCGCCCCATCACCCAGGTGTTGAGGTCGAACTCTCCGAGGTCACCGATGTGGTCCGAATGGAAGTGCGTGAGGAGGACGCCGCCGATGCGGCTGCCGTCGATGCGCATCAGCGCGATCCGGTTCCAGGAGCCCGGTCCGGCGTCGACTACCCAGAACCGTCCGGCCGCGAAGACCGCGACGCACGCCTTGGCCCGGGACGCATGGGGCAGCGGCGATGCGGTGCCACACAGCAGGACGCGCATGGCATCCGGCTCGAACAGCTCCGCGGGTTGGTCGGCGACCATCCGCCCGATCGCCTGACGCACGAGACGATCCTGGACCTCCGGTGAACGCATCGCGATGGCGGCGAGGGCGGCCAGTACGACGACCGCCATGAATCCCCAGCCGATGACCCGGCGCATGGTCTCCTCCTCACCGAGCCCGTCCCGGCGTGTACCGCCGAGATTGGCATCTTGCACGAGTCATCGACACCCTCCGGCCCGATGGCCGCGGCGGGGCGACGTGGACTCGCTCGCTGCCCATGGCTTCCGGGCGCTCTGCGGCGTCTGGTGACGTCCGTCACGCGACTCGCCGTCGCTCGGGCCATCTCCCGTGACGATCCTCACGCGAAGACCCGCCGTCGTCTCCGATGACTCCCCCACGTCGCCTCGAGTCCCGCCATCGCCGCTTTCACGGTGGCAGCGGGCCGGGGCAAAGCGTTGGGGGTCTCATGCATCGGCACCGTCTCGTT
Source organism: uncultured delta proteobacterium (assembly GCA_963710635.1). Classification (GTDB taxonomy): domain Bacteria; phylum Myxococcota_A; class UBA9160; order UBA9160; family UBA9160; genus MYXO. The sequence goes on along the minus strand of CAVQAY010000001.1, from coordinate 290,488 downwards.
CGCTCGCTCTCGATCGTTCTTGCAGTTCTCGCCGTTCTCACGGGAACCGCAGCGTCTCGAACCGCTTCGGCCCTCACCCTCGGCTCGCTCGCGAGCGGTGGATCGATCACGGCAGGATCTCTCACGTTCTCGAACTTCGAAGTCTCGACGGGGGGCGCTCTTTCCTCCGCTCTCGATGACTATCCGGTGCAGGTGCTCGGGGATGGGTTCCGATTCTCGGGTCCGCTCTCGGCGATGTTCGGTGCGTCCGGGAGCCTCCTCCTTTCCTACGACGTGTCGACCAGCGACCCGACTGGCGTCCTCGCGGCATCGCTCTTCGCCGACGGGATCGTCGTGGGCGATGGTTCCCAGATCGTCGTCGCCGAGTCGATCTTCGGAGCCGGCGGCGTGTCGCTCGGGACGCTCTACGTCTACGCGGCGGCCGGGATCGCGCCTCGCGTGTCGGACGCGATGCCCATCGGGGGCGCTTCGTCGCTCCGCATGGTACAGAGCCTCAGCGTCCGCAGCGGAATCCTCGCTGCGGTGCCCTTCGTCGATCAGCGCTTCACCGTCGTCCCGGAGCCGCTGCCGGTGATGATGCTGCTCGGCGGCCTCGCGGGCCTTGCACGCGCCGGGCGGCGCTAGAATGCGGCAGAATGTGGTCGGGCGCGGCCTGGACCTTCGCCGCGGTGCGCCAAACGTAGAATCGCGCCGAGGCTCGGGTGTCTCTCTCGAACCGGGGCAGGCCGCCGATCGGCCTGCCCCGGCGGATCCCCGCGGTATCCTGCTCCGACCTGCGCTCGCTCATTCGGGAGGAGGGATGGCCGGCGCCGAACGAGCCGAAGATCGTTATCGCTGGCACGCCGAGGCGGTCGAAGACGTGCTCGCTGCGCTCGAGACGAGCCGCGACGGGCTCTGTGCGAGCGAGGCCCGAGACCGCCTCGCTCGTCATGGTCCGAACCAGCTCGAAATCCGCCAGCAGCGAGGTGCACTGGTCCGGCTCCTCTCGCAGTTCCACAACGTCCTCATCTACGTTCTCATCACCGCCGGGGTGATGACGGCGCTGCTCGGCGAATGGATCGACAGCGGCGTGATCTTCGGTGTCGTGATCGTCAACTCGCTGATTGGCTTCGTTCAGGAGGGCAAGGCCGAGCGCGCGCTCGAGGCGATCCGCGCGATGCTCGCACCGCGATCCGTCGTGGTGCGCGGCGGAGAGACCTTCGAGATCGCGGCCGAGGACCTCGTTCCGGGCGACGTCGTCCAGCTCCGGTCCGGGGACAAGGTTCCCGCCGACCTGCGGCTGCTGCGGGTCAAGAACCTGCAGGTCGACGAGGCGCCTCTCACCGGCGAGTCGGTTCCGGTCGAGAAGACGACCGGTCCGGTTGCTCCCGATGCGGCGCTCGGCGACCGTTCGTCGATGGCCTGCGCCGGGACACTCGTCACTTCGGGCCGAGGAACGGGCGTGGTCGTCGCAACGGGGGCAGCCACCGAACTCGGTCGCATCACGACCCTCGTGAGCAGCGTCGAGCGGCTCACGACACCGCTGCTGCGGCAGCTGACGGTCTTCGGCCAGCGGCTGAGCCTCGCGATCGTCGCCCTGGCCGGAGCGACGTTCGCCTTCGGTCACTTCTTCCGCAGCTACGACGCCACCGATATGTTCATGGCGGCGGTCGGGATCGCAGTGGCCGCGATCCCCGAAGGGTTGCCCGCGATCATGACCATCACGCTGGCGATTGGTGTCCAGCGAATGGCGAGGCGCAACGCGATCATCCGGCGGCTTCCTGCAGTCGAGACCCTCGGCTCGGTGACGGTGATCTGCTCCGACAAGACAGGAACGCTCACGCGGAACGAAATGACGGCCAGGACCGTTGCCGTTCGCTGCGCGACCTACACGGTTTCTGGCGTCGGGTACGGGCCCGATGGCGCATTCCATGTTGGAGAAAGGCCCGTCCGTGCGGCCGACCACCCGATTCTCGGCGAGATCGCCAGGGCCGGAGCGCTGTGCAACGACGCGGTCGTCCGTCATTCCGGAGACGCCTGGGTCCTCGAAGGAGATCCGACCGAAGGTGCCTTGCTGGCGGCCGCCATGAAGGCCGACCTCGACCCCGACGCCGAGCGAAGGGCGCTTGCGCGCGTCGACGTGATCCCGTTCGAGTCGGAGCACCGGTTCATGGCGACGCTGCACCATGACCACGAGGGGCATGCGTTCGCGATCGTGAAGGGCGCTCCGGAGCGGATTCTCGAGATGTGCTCCTGGCAGCGCTGCGGGGCCGGCGACGAGCCGATCGACGAAGGATCATGGAAGGACCGAATGGCCGAGATCGCCGACAACGGCCAGCGGCTGCTGGCGATCGCAACCCGCGAGTTCTGCGACGGCAAGCAGGAACTCCGCTTCGAGGACGTCGAGAGCGGTCTCACCCTCCTCGGTGTCTTCGGCCTGGCGGACCCGCCGCGCGACGAGGCGATCGAGGCCGTCGGCGCGTGCCAGAAGGCTGGGATTCGCGTCAAGATGATCACGGGAGACCATGCTGGAACGGCCCGCGCCATCGGCCGCGAGCTGGGTCTTGGCTGCTCGCGCGTACTCACCGGCCGAGAGATCGCGGGTATCGGCGAAGAAGCTCTGCGCCAGGTCGCGGGAGAGGTCGATGTCTTCGCACGAACGAGCCCCAGGCACAAGCTGAGTCTCGTCGAGAGCCTCCAGGCTCGAGGCGAGGTCGTTGCGATGACCGGCGATGGCGTCAACGATTCGCCGGCTCTCAAACGAGCCGACGTCGGAATTTCGATGGGCCACAAAGGCAGCGAGGCCGCCAAGGAGGCGTCGGAGATGGTCCTCGCCGACGACAACTTTGCGTCGATCGCCAGCGCGGTGGAAGAAGGGCGGACCGTCTACGACAACCTCAAGAAAGCCATCGCCTTCATCCTGCCGACCAACGGCGGCGAGGCGCTCGTGATCGTTGCAGCGATCGCTCTCGGCCGGACGCTGCCGATGACGCCCGTACAGATTCTGTGGGTCAACATGATCACGGCCGTGACGCTCGCGCTCGCGCTCGCCTTCGAACCAGCGGAGCCGGGTGTCATGCGCCGGCCTCCGCGGCGGCCCGACGAGCCGCTGCTCTCTCGCTTCCTGCTGTGGAGGATCGGCTTCGTCTCGATCATTCTCCTTCTTGGGACCTTCGGTCTCTTCGTCTACGAGAGGGCGCAGGGCGCCAGCATCGAGACGGCGCGGACCGTGGCGGTCAATGCGTTGGTGATGCTCGAGATCTTCTATCTGTGGAACGCGAGACACCTACGTGCGCCGGTCCTCAATCGGGAAGGGCTCTTCGGCAGCCGGCCCGCGCTCGTCGCCATCGCACTCGTGCTCGTGTTCCAGCTGGCCTTCACCTACGCGCCACCGATGCAGCTCCTGTTCGGCACGGAGGCGATCGCCCCTGCCCAGTGGCTTCGTATCGTCGCGGTGGGATCGTCGGTTCTGTTTCTCGTCGAGATCGAGAAATGGTCGCTCCGGCGAAGTGGCTGAGCCCCGGCAGCGTCGAGCCGCTGGTCGTTCAGGCTCCCTTGCCTCCGCCGAGGCCGAACGAAGCGAGCGCTTTGCGAGCCACCGGCTCACCCCATTCCTGCACGAAGTGGCCGGCCTCCGGCACCTCGAAGGGAGGCGGGCATCCCCGGATCGTCCGCTGCAGCTCGTCCATGACGGGCTTGCCGAGCACGGGGTCGCGAAGTCCGACGGCCATGAAGCTCTCGCCGCGCCAATCGTTGGCCCAGAAGGCCCGTGCACGCTCACCGTATGCGACGCCTTCCATGCCGGGCTCGACGGCGACGAGCTGGGGAAAGCGCCGAACGCCTGCCTTGTAGCTCGCATCGGGGAACGGCGCGTCGTAGGCGGCGGCGTCGTACGGATTGAGAGCGCCGGGCGACGAGAGAGCGATCAGCCCCGAGACGGGGATGTCATGGAAGGCCGCCGCAAAGGCCTTCCATGCGGCGAACCCTTCGCTCACCGGCTTCCCGATCGGGATCCCGGTGTTCATGACGAGGAGCCTGCGAAAGCGCTCCGGCATGTCCATCGGCAGCGAGAGGCCGAGCAAGCCTCCCCAGTCCTGACAGACCAGGGTGATACCCCGCAGGTCGAGTTGCTCGACGAGCCGGAGCGCCGTGTTGCGGTGGAAGGAGTACGTGTAGACGGCGTCTTCGGCGGGCTTGTCGGAGCGACCGAAGCCGAACCAATCGGGCGCCACCACCCGCACGCCGGCCGCCAGGAAGACGGGGATCATCTTGCGATAGAGGTACGCCCAGGTCGGCTCTCCGTGGAGGCACAGGAAGACCTCGTCTGCGTCTGCCGGGCCCTCATCGAGATAGTGGAGACGCAGACCCTCGTAGCCGCGGAGGCCATCGAGGTAACGCGGCTGCCAGGGGAAGAACGGGAGCGGCGCGAAGCGCTCGTCCGGCGTGCGTAGCACCTTCATCGATCGAAGCTCCTCTGCCGGACGGCGGGCCCGTGCTGGCCGGCGAAATGCGAGATTACGAGGGAGGAAGCGCAAGGCGCCCCTCCGGAGCAGCCTCTCAGCAGCAGGTCGGGCGGCGTGCGGCGTGCTCGGCCAGTGCGCGGCGCACCTCGGCCGGAGTCGGGGCGGCCCGCAGCGCGCCGGGAGCGGCGTCCGAAGTCGCAGGCTCGCCGCCGCTGGTTTGGCCGCAGAGGGGCCCCGCATTGCGAATTCCCGTGTAGCCGCGGAGGAAGTCGTTCGCTGCCGCCGCGGCCCTTCTCAGCGCTTGTCGCCAGCCCGTGGCGTCCGCGGCCGCCGTGCGGGCCGTCACGTGGCCGCGCCTTCGGCGCTCGGGCCCGCAGAACGCGCATGCCCGCCGCGCAGCGCCTTCCACCACACCCGCGCAGAATCCGCGACCACCGTGAGCACCAGCACCATGAAGACCGCGGTCACCGCTGCATCGAGCTGGGCGTTGAAGATCACCTGCTGCGTCGCCCCGATCCGATCGGGCGGAACCGATCCGGCGGCGAGCTGATCTCCGAGGCGCGCGGCTTGGGCGAGGAACCCGACCCGGGGATCGGCGTGGAAGATCTTCTGCCAGCCGGCCGTCATCGTGACCACGAGGAGCCAACCGAAGGGCGCGAACGTCAAGAGTGCGAAGCGGCGGCGCCCCGACTTGATGAAGATCGTCGTGGCCGCAGCGAGGGCCGTCGCGGCCAGGAGCTGGTTTGCGATCCCGAACAGCGGCCACAGTGAGTTGATCCCGCCCAGCGGATCGATGACACCCTTGTAGAGGAAGTAGCCCCACGCAGCGACGACCGCGGTCGATGCGAACAGATTCGCCGGCAGCGAGCTGATCTCTCCCAGCGGCCGCCACACCCTTCCCAGCAGGTCCTGAAGCATGAAGCGCCCGACGCGGGTTCCGGTATCGAGGGTCGTCAGGATGAAGAACGCCTCGAACATGATGGCAAAGTGGTACCAGAGGGCCTTCATGGTGGGGCCGCCGAGAGCGCTCGAGAAGATCTCGGCCATTCCGACGGCAAAGCTCGGCGCGCCTCCGGTGCGCGACAGCAGCGTCGTTTCTCCCACCTGCCGGGTGAGCGCCTCGAACTGCGCCGGGTCGAGCGTAAAGCCCCACCCGGCGATGGCGGCAGCGGCAGTCTCGACGCTCGTTCCGAGCGCCGCCGCCGGTGCGTTGATGGCGAAGTAGGTCCCCGGGTCCATCACTGCAGCGGAGAGCAGCGCCATGATCGCCACGAAGCTCTCCATCAGCATCGCGCCGTAGCCGATCATCCGGGCGTCGCTCTCGCGGGAGAGCAGCTTTGGCGTCGTGCCGCTCGCGATCAGCGCATGGAAGCCCGACACGGCGCCGCACGCGATGGTGATGAAGCAGAACGGGAAGAGGCTCCCCGCGAAGATCGGGCCCGTGCCGTCGATGAAGCGGGTGAGCGGGGGAAGAGCGATGTCGGGCCGCGCGATGGCGAGGCCCGCTGCCAACAGGATCACCGTGCCGATCTTGATGAACGCCGAGAGGTAGTCGCGCGGGGCCATGAGGATCCAGACCGGGAGCACGGCGGCGGCCCAGCCATAGGCCATCACGGCGAAGGCGAGGCTCTCGCGGTCCCAGTCGAACCACGGGCGGAGCCAGGCGGTCGTGCTCACGACCCCACCTCCCCAGACCGAGAGCACCACCAGCACGAGGCCGCCGATGGTCGCCTCGAGAACGCGCCCCGGGCGCAGACGCGTGATGTACAGGCCCATCAGGATCGCGATGGGGATCGTTGCGGCGATGGTCGAGGTTGCCCACGGGCTTCCGAACATGGCGTTCACGACGACGAGGCCGAGGACCGCGATCAGGATGATCATGATGGCGAGGACGCCGACCAGCGCGGCCATTCCGCCAACGGGCCCGATCTCCTCACGCACGATCTGCCCGAGGCTCTTCCCATCGCGACGCATCGACGCCACGAGGATCGTCATGTCCTGGACGGCGCCGCCCAGCACCACGCCGATCAGGATGTAGAGCGTCCCCGGGAGGTAGCCGAACTGTGCAGCGAGGATCGGGCCCACCAGCGGACCCGGGCCGGAGATCGCAGCGAAGTGGTGGCCGAACACCACCCAGCGGTTGGTCGGGACGAAGTCCTTTCCGTCGCTCAGCCGATGGGCAGGCGTCACCCGCCGGTCGTCGATGGAGAGGGCCTTCGCTGCGAGGAAAGCAGAGTAGAACCGGTAGCCGATGGCGTAGGTACACAGCGCGGCCACCAGGAACCACGTACTCGAGATCGATTCCCCGCGCTGGAGGGCGATGAAGCCGAGAGACCCCGCGCCGAGAACGGCGACCGCGGCCCAGAGCAGGATCGAGAGGGGCTTCATCGGGGCCGCATCCTCTCTCAGCGTACTCCGCGGAAGCACTTCCGGAGCTCGCCGGCGAAGGCCTCGGGCTGCTCGAAGGCTGCGAAGTGTCCGCCGCGATCGAGCTCGTTCCAGTAGAAGAGGTTCGTGAACCGCTTCGCCGCCCAGCGCCGCGAGCAGCGGATGATCTCCTTGGGAAAGATGCTGCACGCGGTCGGGACGCCCACCTCGCCGAGCGGCGGGTTCCGGAAGCTCTCCCAGTAGAGCCGTGCCGACGAGGCGGCCGCCGCCGGAAGCCAGTAGAGCATCACGTTGTCGAGGAGCTCGTCACGCGAGAGCACCGTCTCGGGATGGCCGTCGCAGTCGGTCCATGCCCAGAACTTCTCGAGGACCCAGGCGGCCTGGCCAGCCGGAGAGTCTACGAGGCCATAGCCGAGGGTCTGTGGCCGCGTACTCTGCTGCTTCGAATATCCCGAGTCCCACTCCTGGTAGTTCTGGAGCGCCGCCAGCGCCGTCTGCTCGTCGGCGGTCGGGCTCGCGAGGGTCGAAGGGTCGGGCGCAGCGACGGGCATGTTGAGATGGATCGCCGCGCAGTGCGCTGGATCCTGGACCCCGACCGCCGTCGTCACCATCGAGCCCCAGTCGCCTCCCTGTGCGACGTACCGCCCGTAGCCGAGGCGCGCCATGAGCTGCGCCCACGCGGCGCCGATCCGATCGACGTTCCAGCCCGGGCGGTCGGGCTTGTCGGAGAAGCCGTAGCCCGGGAGCGACGGCGCTACCACGTGAAATGCGTCTCGCGGATCTGCGCCGTGAGCGGCCGGGTCGGTGAGCGGAGCGATCACCTTCTGGAACTCGACGATCGATCCCGGCCAGCCGTGGGTGATGAGCAGCGGGAGGGCGCCGGGGTGCGGCGACCGCACGTGGATGAAGTGGATCCCGAGTCCGTCGATCCGGGTCTTGAACTGCTCGAAGCGGTTCAGCCGCGCCTCCCTCGCCCGCCAGTCGTAGCCGTCGGCCCAGTAGGCGCAGACCTCCTGGACGTACGCCAGCGGGATTCCCTGGGACCAGTCGTCGACGGTCTCGCGTTCGGGCCACCGCGTGGCTCGCAGGCGGCGGCGAAGATCGTCCAGCTCGGCGTCGGAGGCTGCGATCCGGAACGGGGCGATCGGCCCGCTCATGAGACCTCCTTCGAACGGGGCGCCGGCCCGCGTGCCATCCGCCCTCGCCCGGTGACGAGCGGAAGGTCGAGGGCCGTGAGGGGCCGCGGCGGGGCGGCAACGACTGCCGGAATCGCGTTCACCAGCCGGGTCGCCGTCAGGACGACTCCCCCCACGGCGTGGTCGCCGTGCTCGTCTTCCATGTCGAGCCTGCAGACCATCCGAGGAACCCCCTCGATGATGACGTGATAGGCCCCCGCGCTCTGCGGCCAGTCGGGCGCCAAGTCGTCGTGCATCCGCGTCACGTGCTCGACGACGAGCCGGGGCTCCTTGCCGACCATGCCGGACACCTCGAAGCGAAGCGCGGCACGGGTTCCCTTGCGAATGACTCCCATGGCGGTGTCGAGGTCGCGGGGCGCCGGAAGACACTCGTAGTGCTGGGTGATCTCGTCGAGGGCGAGGCCGAGCCCCTCGGCAAGGAGCCGGATCGTTCCGCCCCACGCCATCCGCAGCGCGCCGGGTGCCAAGAGGATCGGCAGCTGATCCATCGGCTTCCCGAAGCCCATCGTGCCGAGAACGACCTCGGGTTGGTCGTAGGTGGCGTAGTTGACGATCTCCCGGATCCGGATCTGCGACCAGCTCTCGCACAGCCCCGAGAGGGTGAGGGGCAAGAGGTCGTTGGCGAAGCCCGGGTCGATTCCGCTGGTCCAGAACGACGCATTTCCTTCGCGGCAGGCGTCTTCCAGACGTCGCTGGACGTCGGGCCCGAGCTGCGCGGGATGCACCAGCGAGACGATCGAGCTCGACACGACGTTCTTTCCCGACCGGAGGATGCGACAGACGTCGTCGAGAGCCCCACCGATTCGCAGATCGGCCGTCGCAGTGTAGACGACGCAGTCCGCGTCGGAGGCGAGCAGCGCCTCGGCGTCTCGCGTCGAACGGACGCCAACTGGGCCGAGTCCGCACAGCTCTCCCGCGTCACGTCCGGCCTTGGCCTCGCCGTGGACCCACACGCCGGAGAGCTCGAGATCGGGATGGCCGAGGATCGCGCGCAGCGCGAAGGCCCCGACGTTCCCCGTGCTCCACTGGATCACCCGGTACGGCATGGCGCTGGGCACTCCTCCGTCGCTCGCTGGACGACCGGCTTCCTGCGCGGATCTTCCCGCCGCAGCGGCGGCAGCGTAGCCGAGCCTTCCCTTCGCGACCGCGGGCCCCGGCGGGTCCGCTACGCAGCGTCCAGACGCTTGGGCTAGACACTCCTCGCGAGCCGCTCGAAGTCGTCCTCGCTCGTTCAGAAGCCGATCGATGCACGAACCCAGCCGAGGCCGGAAGCTAACGAGCGTGGCTCCGCTGGCGGCAAGGGGGCCGAGCAGCCCGAAGTGCTCGGCATCGGTCGTAACGATCTCGTCGCCGGCCGCCGCAGCGATCGCTTCAGTCGGATCCGGCCGTAACCCGCGTCAAGCAGGCCGTCGCCGAGATCAAGACGGTTGCCAAGAAGGACGCGCTGCTCGCGGCGGAAGGATCCATCGCATTTCTGGAGCGCGTCTCGCTTGCGCTCGAACATGTGGACAGCTCATCGGGCTCGATCGGAACGGCCGTGAACAACGCCATCGCGGAACTCGTGCCGATCATTCATCGCGCCGAAGACGCGAGCGGGCCTACCCGCGGCGTAGGGAACGAGCCGGACCACCGGCTCCTTGCAGCGGGCGATCGCGACCTTCATCGGGGAAGTCTTCACGGGAATAGCTCGGCGGGACCGGGGGGCGGTTCCGCGCGGCTGCCCGGGAAGGCGTAAGGCGGATCGTCACGCGAGGCGCCGCTCGGCGCTGTAGCGGACGAGCGGCGGGTGGCCCGGACGAACGCCGAGCTCGAAGACGAGGTTGTCGGGCGCCTCGCCGAGGCAGCGCATCATGCCCGCGTGGACGCCGCGCAGGTGATGCCACGCGCAGAGCGTCGTGCGGTTCGCGAACTCGTCGCTGCCCCCCGCGCTGCGGAACACGATGTGATGGTCGTGGAGGTTGCGGTAGGAGGAGCAGCCCGGCGCCGTGCAGCGCCAGCCGTCGCGCTCGAAGACGCGGTGCTCGCGGGGAACGCGCCGGTGCTTCGGGCGCCAGGTCTCGAAGACGTGCTCGTCGTGGTCTTCGTCGTCGCCGGGGGATGCATCACCTCCCGCGCCCCTGGGTTTTGCACACGATTGCCGCTCGTCGGGAGGCTCGAAGGTCTCGAAGGCGAGCGCGCGCTCGACCTCCTCTTCGAGGCGCCGCACGGTGATCTGCGTCGCATGGGCGATCCAGCACGCCCGCCAGGGGAGGGAATGCTCGAGGACGATGATCGGGACCAGCGCCAGCGCCTGCACCCACGACAGGCGCCCGTCGCGGTAGGCCTCGCGCAGCTCCGGGCATAGATCCCCGGCGCGCTCGAGGCGCAGCAGGGCGCGCGCCTTGCGGGGAGAAATACCGAGGCGCTCGCGAGCGTAGGCTTCGACGCTGCGATGGCCGAGGGCAAGGTAGGCCCGCTCGCAGGCGACCATGGCGAGGAGCGTCCCAGCCTCGGCCCAGAGGCGCTGCTCGAGGGCGACGCCGCGGCGGAAGCGGGAATCGAGCGCGAAGGCGTCCGCATCGTCAAGGCCGGCGACGAACTCGCGCAGGAAGACGGGGATCTGCGGCAAGGAAGGCGGCAGCTCCGCTTCGCCGGTGGCCAGCTCGCCGGCGGCCTGCGCATCGCTCGCTTCGAGCAGCACGCTCCCGGCACGGGGCCGGTGCGTCTCGGCGCGGCCGGCATCCCAATTCGCGGCCGCCTCGCCCTCCCCGAGCAGTGCATCCGCCGCGAGCGGCAGCGCCGAGAGCACCTCGGCGACCACGGCCTCCATGCAGGCCCAGGGCGGGAGCGGCTCGCCGGCGACACGGCGGGCGAGCTGCCGGGCCTCGTGCCATCGCCCCTGCACCCAGGGCGTGCAGCGCACCTCGACCGTCTTGCGCCGCCAGACGAAGGCGCCGTCTTCGTCGGTCTCGGTTCCGAGGGCGCCGGCCTCGATCGAGCCCCGGTCGACAGCGCGCACCTCGCGCTCGAGCGTGTGCACCGAGGAGCGACGCGCGAAGGCGAGCCAGCGTGCCTCGTCGGCGGGCTCGGCCACACGGCACAGCAGCCGGGCCTTCGACCACGTGATCTCGCCCGCCACGAAGGCCGCCTCGGCGCGCGGTAGCCGGGCGAGCGCCGCATCGACGTGGGCGAGATCGTAGACCGAGCGCGCCGAGAGACCCGCCCGCTCGCGGGCCCAGTCGGAGAGGCGAGCAAAGCCGAGCGGCTCCCAGGCCTTCTTTGCAACCAGGCGCCCCGCGATGCGCGCCAGCACGCGGCGCAGCGGCGCCTGGGCGCGCACGCAGGCCGCGAGCCGAAGGTCTGCGCCACGGGCCGGCGCGGTGCGAGCAGCAGCGCCCGCGCTGGGGCCACGAGGAAGGCCACCGCTGGAGCCAACGCGGATGCCAGGGCTCGGGCCAGGAAAGGCCGTCACGATCCCCTCCTCTTCCGGGACTCAGCGGGACCGGTGGGGTTGGATCGAGATGGAGAGTATACGAACAAAAAACGAACGTCAAGGGCGCGTGAGAAGGTTTTCAGTCCGAATCATCCTTTGAGGGGGCCCTCTCCTACTCGAGATGCAGGCCCGAGGAGACCGTCTTCCACGCCGTCGTCCGCGAAGAGCTCGAGACGTTTCTCGCGCGGGCAAGAGAGCGCGATCACCCCGTGCCCTGCTTCATCGCGCGTGAGTTCCGCGCCTACCTTTCGTGCGGCCTGCTCGAGCATGGCTTCGTACGCGTTCGCTGCGATGCCTGCGGCGAGGATCGGCTGGTGGCATTCTCCTGCAAGGGCCGTGGCTTCTGCCCCTCCTGCGGCGGCCGCCGCATGGCCGACACCGCGGCGCATCTGGTGGACCGCGTGTTCCCCGAGGTGCCGGTTCGCCAGTGGGTGGTGTGCACTGGAAATTCCGGAGCCGGATAACTGGACTCACGCTGCCGTAGGCTTCTCCAAGCGCATTTCATACTCCACCGGTGGTGGTCGTGCCGGAGCCGGCGTCGGGCCTGCCGGTCGGAATGGGCGCGCGGGCCCGGCGTCGCCGCGAAGGCCGACGCCGCACCGGAAGCGGGCGCGGGGAGGGCCCGGGGCGCGCCTCGGGCCCTTCGTCGTGGTGCGATTCGCCTCACGCGCGGGCTTCCGATCGAGGCGTTTGACACATCGACGCAGCGGCGACCACTTAGCCACTTAGCAGTGAGGAGGTGACCCATGCAAGCGCTCGAAGCGCGCGTCGCGATCCTGCCCACCCGCGATCCGGGTCCGGCCGCGCCGCGCACGATTCCGGCCTCCGCTACCGCGAGCGCGGAACGGCGCGACCACGGTGGCCGTGGTCGCATCGGCGCGCGCCTGCGGCATCCGCGCGCCCTCGGCTCCGCCGTCTTCTGGATGGCGCTGCTCCAGGCTGTGTCGTGGTGCGTGGCGCCTCCTGCCGCTGCGAATCTGTGCAGCCTCCAGATCGGGACGGCCTGGACATCCCTCGAGGCCACCGGGCCCGGTGGGTTTCCCTTCGACGACCCCTGGGTCTCGAACGTCACCAGCGACACCTCCTTCACGGCCTGCAGCAACGGGAGCGACCGCGAGTCCGGCTTCGACGGCACCTATCACTTCCCCTCCCTTTCCGGCAGCGCGCCGTCGGATCGATTCCGGATCGAGGTGACATCGGGAGACGCCGCGGACCTGCTCGTTTTCTTCGCCATCCCGGCAGTCACGAGCTCCTCGATCGTCGGCGCCGACGCCGAGACCGTCCCTGCGTTCGAGCTCGCGCTGACGGGACTCGCCGGGATGGGCATGCCGGACGGCGTCGGAGAAGTGATCGACGCCAGCGACCGGATCAACGTGACCGCCTTCACACGCGACTCGATCACCTTCCGGATGTCCCGATCGGAGCGGGTCTGCTTCATCGCCAAATGCTCGAAGGCCAGGGTCCCGCTCGGATCGTTCGTGGTGATCCCGGTTCCCGAGCCCACCAGTGCGGCCCTGCTCGGCCTCGGCCTCATGGGGCTGCCGTTCGCACGGCGTCGTGGCGCGCGGCGCGGAGGTGGCTGCGGCTGAGGCAGGAGCGGTTCACGGCCCACTCACCCAGAGTCGTCCCGCCATTGGGGGCAGGCTCTCCCCCGTGGAATTGGTCACGTTGGGCGCTATCGGACGTAACCCGCAGAGCGCCGGCTTCTTCTTCCTAGGCGCGCCGCGGGTGCGACCAACCCGCTGGACGCAGTCGCCTACGACGCGCCCTTCCCGGACGACCGCTACAAGGCGGGTGTCCGCCGCTTCCCGCAGCTCGTTCCCGTGGAGCCGGGAATGGCGGGCATCGAGCACGGCGTGCGCGCCCGCAAGTTCTGGTCCAACGACTGGACGGGCGAAAGCTTCATGGCGATCGGGATGAGGGACGCGGTGCTGGGAGAGCCCGTGATGCAGGAACTCCGCAGCGTGATCCGCGGCTGTCCCGAGCCGATGCGCGTGCCTGAGGCCGGCCACTTCGTCCAGGAGTTCGGCGAGCCCATCGCGCGCCGCGCGCTCGAGCACTTCGGGCTCGGTTGAGGCGCGGTCGCAAAGCAGCGAACGCGGGCGCCAACCGTGATTCCTACGGTTTGTTCACCCAGTATCCTCTTGACAGCCCTCCGTGGCCCACCGGATCCCCCGCCGAACCTCGGCGGCCCGGGTGGAGCGCATGGTGAGGCTGCGACAGCGGCGCTGCGACCGCATTCGAGGAATCACTCCGGTCGTCCGGGCTACGGGGTGCCGGGCGCCGTGCAGCTGGCCACGCAGGCCGCGCCGGACTGGTCGCACGGGTACTGCGTGTAGCAGCCCATACCGCATGCCACTGCTTCCTCCGCCACGGTCTTGAGGCAGCCCCGGATGGTGTCCGCCGTCGAGCTGGCACGGCAAGCCGCCGCGTCGGCCTTCGCCTCGGCGAGGCATGCGACCGCGCACGCTTTCAGGCTCTGCGTGCAGGTCCCGAAGCTGGTACTGCAACCCTGCAGGCAGACCGGGTCGCCGAGTCCGCTGCACGCGGATCGGCACTGCGCGACGCCGCCAGCGCAGACGGCTTTGGCTGCCGTAAGGTGGGTGCGACACTCCTGCGAGCAGTTCGCGCGAGCGCCGGCCACCGCCTCGCGGACCAGCGGCTTGCACTCCGCCACCGTGAACCCATTCTCGCGGCAGCCGGCGACCGCCCCACGCGCTGCGGCCTCCACGGCCTCCACGCAACCGACTTTGCATTCCTTGGCCGCGGTGGAGGCGGCCGCGCGGCAGATTTGTGCACCCTCTTCGCAGGTGTCTTGGCACTGCGCCGCCGCGTCGCGCGCGGCTCCGAGCCAGCCAAGCGCCGCGATTGCAACGACAACCAACATTCTCTTCCGAAGCTTCACGATGAACCCTCCTCGATCTCGCAATCGGACGCGGTCGACCGTACGACCGCCTTCACGCTGCCATGCGAAATCTAACACCGGAGAATGCGACCAAGCTTCGGAATCTGGATGAAAAGTGGTCGCTTGGGTCATTCGTCCGCTCGCACGAGTTGCGAAGCATGACACTAGGCCGAGTCGGATCGCCCCAGTCCGAGGCTCCGCCAGGCACGCGCGCGATCGCTGGCATGGCCCTTTGGCCTCCGAGCAGCACCGAGGAGCTGCCGCGTCGCTGGTTCGACCGATCCGCGTATGATCGCGATCATATCTCGTTCCGACGCGGGCCTGGTCGGGGCTATAGACCTTCCGGGCGATGTCGATCTGCGAGGGGTGCAGCGACCAGGCGCCGACACAGCCCATGAGGAAGGCCGCGCGGAACTGCGCCTCGCAGCCCACGGCGTCGCTGATGTCGCCGAAGGGGCCATAGAAGGGCAGGAGCCCGTTGGCGGTGCGGGCGTCCACCATGCGGGCGATGGAGTAGTGCCAGAGATCCTGCTGGGCCCAGACGCGGGCCGTGCTGGAATCGTTCCTGTCGGGGTCGGCCACCACCTGATAGCCCGGATGCCCGCCGCCGACGCGGGTCGTCTTCATGCGATGCGAGGCGGAGAGGTCCGCCGGGCCGAAGCTCATGCCCTGCATGCGCGGGCTGGCCCTGGGCGATCTCTTCCACGTTGGCCACGCCCTGGGCCGTCTCGAGGATGGCGTGGATCAGGATCGGGCGGCGTACGCCGTGCTTGCCCTCGAGCTGCGCCAGGAGCCGATCCATGTAGTGGATGTCCCAGGCGCCCTCGACCTTGGGAACCATGATCACGTCCAGTCGGTCACCGATCTCGCCCACGAGGCGCAGCAGGTCGTCGAGAACCCAGGGGCTGTCGGGGGAGTTGATCCGCGTCCAGCCAGAGCGCCGTGTCGCCGAGATTCGTCGTGCTGCCGATCTTGCGCAGGCCCTCCCGCGCGGCCTCCTTGCGATCCGCCATCCGCTCGAGGAGCCGCCGCGCGGCCGCCGGGAGCGCGGGCGGCGCCTCCCAGCGGGCCTCGCCGGAGCGGTCGGTCGCGAGTACGGCGCAGGAGAGCCAGTGGGTCCCCGGCGCGTGCTCGCCGTGGAGCACCGGAACCACCGTGTGGGGCGCGAGAAGATTGGTGTTGGGGTGCGCGATCATGATCGCGCCGGTGCGCCCGCCGCTCTCGTCGCGCACCCCGCTCTCGCCCGCCTCGGTGCGCGCGAGGGGTGCCTCGGGCCCCCCTTCGCGCTCGAAGCCTCGCCCGCCCGGAAGCACCCCGTCCCAGGGGAGCGCGAAGCCGGCCTCGGCCGACCAGAGCCGGCGGGAGGTCACCAGCCGGTGCAGGCGCAGGTGCCAGGGCGCGGTGCCGGTGAGGACCGTCTCGACCACCACGTCCGGGAAGGGCCGCCAGCGCGAGTAGACGCAGCCGTCCTCGACGGCGTGCGCCTCGGCCTGCTCGCGCACCCGCCAGGGCCCGTCCGCGCCCCGCAGCGCGAGCATCGAGTCGTGGCAGTTCTGGTGGGGACGCGTCTCGTGCAGCGCGACGCCGAAGCCGAAGCGCGAGGAGTACGCGAACTTCGCGTACTTGGCGGGGCCGTTCGGGAAGACGAGCTCGGTCTGTCCGGCGCAGAGCGCGACGGTCTGCGTCGGCGTGCGTGAGATCAGCATGCCGGGGTGCGGCTGCGCCCGGGGCGCCTCGGGCTCGGCCATCGGCTCCTCCTCGGCGCTCCAGAACGGGTGGGTCTCCGGCGCGGCGAGCGCGAGGAAGGCCTTCATGCACCAGTAGGGAGATCCGGGCGAGCTGTAGGGCTCGACCGCGAGCGGGTTCGAGTAGGCGTAGCCGAGGCTCAGCACGCCGTCGCGGTCCGAGATCGGGTGGCGCGCCCACTCCCGGAGGTGGCGGAGGTATAGGCCCTTCACGCGGCCCCACGGCAGCGCCTCCTCGTCCGCAAAGACGAGAGCGCCCCAGAAGCAGCCCTGCGCGAAGCGATAGGTGAGGCTTCGCCCGAACGGGATGGCAGCGCCGCCCGGGTCGAACCAGTGCTCGAAGTCCCGCGCGAACCGGCGGGCGCGCTCGCGGTAGACGCGCGCGCGCTCGGGGTCCGTGCCGTGCGAGGCGGCGTAGACGAGCCCGTAGGTGTGGTAGGCCCAGGGGATGTAGTAGTCGAGGTGACCGCTCGCGCCGTCGCGGTACCAGCCGTCGCCGAGATAGTGCGAATCGAGCAGCTCCAGCGACTCGCGGTGGGCACGCTCGTCGAAGGGGCGGCCGACCCGCGCGAGCCCGAGGTTCACCAGAACCCGGAAGAACTGCCAGTTGCTGTCGATGGGCTCGAAGCGGTCGATCCGCGCGAGCCAGGCGGCGAGCCGGTCCTTCGCGTCTGCCGGGAGCGGCTCCCAGACCGCCTCGGGCACGAAGGCCAGCGCGAACCCGAGCGCCGCCATCTCGACCTGGCGCTGGTCGGTCTCGGGCCAGCCCCAGAACTCCGGGTGATCCGGGTCGGTGCCCGCGGCGAGACCCCGCCGGTAGAGATCCCAGTCGTCCACGCGCCCGCCCCCCATCGCGAGCGGGACCAGCCCCCAGAGCGGCCGCGCGAAGCCCTCGAGCTCCGCCGCCGCATCGGCGAAGAAGGCGCCGGCGCTGCCGAGCCGGACGCGCGCCCCGCCCGGGCTGAAGTGGGGCCGGAGGGGCGCGAAGAGAGCGCACACGGCCCGCTGCACGTCGGCGCGGGTGCGAAGGGGATTCCCGGCGAGCGGGTTGGCCATCGGAGCGGGGCTCAATCGGAACCTCGCCGGCGTGAAGCCCGGCGAGCATAGCCGAGCCTCCGCCCGGGCGGCCCGGGCGGCGCCGTTCGCACAGTGTGCCGCGAGTCGAGCGAAGCTCATGGGGCTAGAATCGGGGCCGTGCGGACGCTCATGCTGCTGCGGCACGCGAAGTCGAGCTGGGGCGCCCCGACGCTCTCGGATCACGAGCGCCCCCTTTCGCCCCGCGGCGAGCGCGCCGCCGCGGCGATGGGCATGTACTTGGCACGGAGCGAGCCCGCGCCCGACGTGATCCTCTGCTCGAGCGCGCGTCGCACGCGCGAGACGCTCGATACCGTCCGCGCGCGGCTCTCCGGGGCCCCGCGCGTCTCGGTGGAGGACGCCCTCTACGGCGCCTCGCCGGACTAGATCCTGGACCGTGTGCGCGCGCTCGAGGACGACGCGCAGGTGGCGCTGGTGATCGGGCACAATCCGGGGCTCGAGGATCTCGCGCGCGGGCTCGCGTCCCTCGGCGAGAGCCGCGCGCTCGCGAGCCTGCGCTCGAAGCTTCCGACCGCGGGACTGGCGGTGATCGAGCTGCCGGTGGACTCCGCCATCGGCGGGCACCGAGACGTCGGCCTCGAGGATGGCCGGGTAGGGCGGCGGGAAGAAGCATTCGGGGCCGGGAATGATCTGGGCGCGGGCCCCTCCGGCCAGCCAGAGGGAGGCGAGGAGCAGGCCTCCGCTGCGGATCCACCGTTCCCCGCCACGCGGACGCGGCGCGAGATCATGAATCAGGAAGAGCGCGAGCCGGCCGTGTAGAGCTCTGCCACAGTCTTCCGCCCACGCAGAACGCTCTCATGCCGCCGGCAGGTCCGGCCGCAAGGTCTCCCGTATGGGGAGGATTCATCGGAGAGCCGCGATGCGCATCCAGCGGCAGCGGCCGCCATGAGGGCGCCCATCCACGTGCTGCTGATCGCGGCGGAGGAGGCCGGGACGACCTCTGCCTCCGACCGCGCGCTGCGGCATCTCGTCGAAGCCGTCGAAGCCCTCGGCTACCACGGGGTGCGCGCCTCCACCCTGGAGGATGGTCTCGCATTCCTACGCTCCGAGCCCTCCTACGGCTGCATCGTGCTCGACTGGGACCTCCGCTGCAGCGGGCACGTGGACGAGCGGGCCGCCGTCGGGATCATCCAGGCGATCCGCCAGCGCAACCGGACGCTGCCGATCTTCCTGCTGGCCGATCGCACGCTGGTGAACGACCTGCCGCTAGCGGTGCTGCGGGAGGTCCACGAGTACGTCCACCTCACGTCCGAGACCCCCGCCTTCCTCGCCAGCCGCCTCGACTTCGCCGTGCGGCAGTACCGCGAGGTGCTTCTGCCGCCCTACTTCCGCGAGCTGAAGCGCTTCACCGAATCCGGCGCCTACTCCTGGGACGCGCCGGGCCACATGGGAGGCATGGCCTATCTGAAGCATCCGATCGGCGCCGAGTTCCACCACTTCTTCGGCGAAAACATCATGCGCGCCGACATCGGCATCTCTACTCCTGAGCTGGGCGATTGGCTCGAGCACGCAGGCCCGGTGGGAGCGTCCGAACGGAACGCCGCCCGGATCTTCGGTGCGCAATGGACATTCTATGTGCTCTCCGGCTCCTCGAACTCGAACCGCATCGTCTGCCAGGCCGCAATCGGAGCCAACGAGATGGTGGTGGCCGACCGCAACTGCCACAAGTCGCTGAATCACGGTCTCACGCTCAGCCAGGCGCGCGTCGTCTACCTCGAGCCGACCCGCAATGGCCATGGAATGATCGGCCCCATCCCCCCGGCCCAGTTCGAGCCAGCCCACATCCGCCGGCTGGTCGAAGGCAGCCCGCTCGCGGCAGGCTCCGTGTCGCAACGTCCCACCCATGCCGTCGTGACGAACTGCACCTACGACGGCCTCTGCTACGACGTGAACCGTCTCGCTTCGCTGCTCGCAGAAAGCATTCCGAGCCTGCATTTCGACGAGGCCTGGTATGCCTACGCGAAATTCCATCCGCTCTACCGGGGACGCTTTGCCATGGGCATACCTCCGGACATGCCAGGCCGTCCGACGCTCTTTGCCGTGCAGTCCACCCACAAGATGCTTCCGGCCTTCTCCATGGCCTCCTACATCCACGTGCAGCCGAGCCCACGCGCGCCAATGGAGTTCGACGAGTTCAACGAATCCTTCATGATGCACGGCACGACGTCTCCGTTCTATCCCCTGATCGCGTCGATCGACGTTGCCACGGCCATGATGGACGAGCCGGCCGGACCCGCGTTGATGCAAGAGACGGTTCGCGATGCCATCCGCTTCCGCAAGGCGATTGCCACGGCCGCGCGCAAGGTGCGGGATGCGGATCGCCCCGCCGGCTGGTTCTTCGGCGTGTTCCAGCCAGACCGCGTGGCCGATCCCGACGGCGGAGCCGAACACGACTTCGCCGACGCACCCGACGACCTGCTCGCCCGCGAGCCCGGCTGCTGGACCCTCGATCCACACGACACCTGGCACGGCTTCGACAAAGCTGCACTCGATGGCGGCTGGTGCATGCTCGATCCCACGAAGGTGACGATCCTGTCCCCGGGCATCGACGCACACGGGCGATGGGCCGAGCGTGGCATTCCCGGCGCAATCCTGACGAATTTCCTCGACTCACGCCGGACCGAGATCGCCCGGACAGGCGACTACACACTTCTCGTGCTGTTCTCGGTGGGCACCAGCACCGGCAAGTGGGGCACGCTTCTCGAGACGCTCTTCGAGTTCAAGCGGCTCTACGACGACGGCGCCAGCGTCGTCGAGTCCCTTCCCGAACTCGCCGCCCGGCATCCCGACCGCTACGGCTCCATGACGCTCCGCGCCTTCTGCGACGAGATGCACGCTGCCATGCGCGAGCTCGATCTCCCGGGCCTGGCGCAGCAGGCCTGCGGAGACCTCCCGCAGGCCGTCCTCTCGTCGTGGGAGACCCACCAACGCCTGGTCCGCAACGGAACCGTCAGGCTGCCCGTCGCAGAGATGGCCGGCCGCATCTCGGCCCACATGCTGGTGCCCTACCCGCCGGGAATCCCCATCGTGATGCCCGGCGAGCGCTTCGGCCCGGCCGGCTGCGCCCACATCCGCTTCCTGCTGGCCCTGCAGGAGTTCGGGCGGCGCTTTCCCGGGTTCGAGCACGAGGTCCACGGCATCGAGGTCGCCACCGACGGCACGTTCTGGATGCGATGCGTGAAGGAAGACGAGACGCAGCCCGTCCTTGGAACACCGCAGATCGCTGCGGCCACCCGGCGGCGCGCCAGGAAGAGGGGGCGCGCATGATCCGCGCATACCGCCAAAGGGGGACATCGTGGCAGCCGTAGTCCGGAAGGTCGGCGTCGTTCCGGCCACCCTCATGGTGGCTGGCAACATCATGGGATCGGGCGTCTTCATGCTCCCCGCCAACCTGGCGGCCACGGGCGGCATCGCGATCTTCGGCTGGCTGGTGACGATTGCTGGAGCCGTGGCTCTCTCTCTCGTCTACGCGAAGTTCTCGTCCTTCGACGACAGCGCAGGCGGCTCCTATGCCTACGCTCGCCGTGCTTTCGGCGATTACGTCGGCTATCAGACGAATGTCCTCTACTGGCTGGCGAGCTGGGTGGGGAACATCGCCCTCGTCGTCGTGGGTGTCGGCTACCTCTCCTACTTCCTCCCCGCCCTGAAAGACCCCCTGACGGCGGCGGCTGCGAACGTCGCCATACTCTGGCTGTTCACCTTCCTCAACATCCTGGGCCCGGACCTCGTGACCCGGGTGCAGTCGTGCACGACTTCGTTGGCGCTCATCCCGATACTCGGTGTCGCCTTCTTCGGCTGGTTCTGGTTCAGCAGCCACGAGTACATGGCCGCTTGGAACGTCAGCGGCAAAGGAGCCACGAGCGCCGTCGCAGGCACCCTGAACGTCACGCTCTGGTCGTTCATCGGCCTCGAGACGGCGGCCGTCGCCGCTGGAGTGGTCGAGAACCCGAAACGCAACGTGCCCATCGCCACCGTGGGTGGGGTCCTCCTGGCGGCGATCGCCTACGTGCTCTCCAGCACGGCCATCATGGGCATGATCCCGAACGCCGCCCTGGTGAAGTCGGCTTCCCCCTTCTCCGACGCGGTCACGCTCGCCCTGGGAGACATCGGAGGCGACATCGTTTCCTTCTGCGCGGCTGCGGGGTGCATCGGATCGCTGGGCGGGTGGACGCTGGTGGTGGGCCAGACGGCGAAGGCCGCCGCCGACGACGGGCTCTTTCCCGCGATCTTCGGACGCACGAACCAGCGCGGGGTTCCGGCAGCCGGCCTCATCATCGTGGCCGTGATGATGAGCGCCATCGTGCTCCTCACGATCTCGCCGACGGCGAGCAAGCAGTTCGGAACCATCTCGTCGATCTCCGTGATCATGACGCTGGTGCCCTACCTGTATACGGCGG
The DNA here is from genome assembly GCA_963710635.1 of uncultured delta proteobacterium. GTDB lineage: Bacteria > Myxococcota_A > UBA9160 > UBA9160 > UBA9160 > MYXO. Next base: position 268,848 of record CAVQAY010000001.1, on the reverse strand, counting down.
CCGCACTTCGCATGCTCGGAGCCGCGTACTTCGGCAGGCGTCGCGCTGCGTGGGTCGCCTGCATCCTGGTAGCGACCCTCTATTCGACGTGGGCGATCGTCGGATCGAATCCCGAGGAGGTGCTCTGGTCGTTCGTGGTCGTACTGCTCACGGCGCTCCTCTACGCATGGAACTCGACGCGTCACCGATCTCCCGCTGCACCGGCGGCGACGGGATCCAGGAGGGCAGGATGATCCCCAGTACGAACTCCAGACTGCGCATGCGCATCCTGCTGGTCCATGAGGCCATCGACGGGGCCACGGCGCCGGGCATGGCCATCCGGGCGCTCACCAGCGAGCTCGCCTCGCACGAGGTCGAAATCGTCACCTCTGCTTCGGCTGCGGATGCCCGCTCTGTCCTGGTATCCGACGCTTCCATCGGGGCCATCCTGGTGGATTGGAGCCTCTCCGCTGGCGACGCCGACCCTCATGCTGGCGCCACGAGCCTGCTCGAGCTGGCGCGGTCGCGGAACGCGACGCTCCCGATCTTCCTCATGGCCGAGCGGGACGGCATCGCGTCGCTTCCGCTCGCCGTGCTGCGCCTGGTGGACGAGTTCGTGTGGCTCCTGGAGGACAGCGCGCCCTTCGTGGCCGGGCGGCTCGTGGTGGCCATGCAGCGATACGCGGCGCGGCTCTTGCCGCCGATGGCCTCTGCGCTGCTCGGGTTCGCGGCCGTTCACGAGTATTCGTGGCATACGCCGGGCCATACGGGTGGCACCGCCTTTCTCAAATCCCCGGTGGGACGTGTCTTCCACGACTTCTTTGGCGAGAACCTGCTGCGCTCCGATCTGTCCATCAGCGTCGGGGAGCTCGGCTCGTTGCTCGACCATTCCGGGCCGATCGGTGAAGGCGAAAAGTACGCCGCTCGTGTCTTCGGCTCCCATCGCAGCTACACGGTGACGAATGGCACGTCCACGTCGAACCGCCTGATCTTCACCGCCTCGCTGGTACGGGATCAGGTCGCGCTCTGCGATCGCAACTGCCACAAGTCGATCGAGCACGGCCTGACGCTGACGGGAGCGATTCCGACCTACCTCGTACCCTCGCGGAACCGGTACGGCGTGATCGGGCCGATCCACCCGGAGCGCCTGGCCCCCGAGGCCGTGCGCGCCGCCATCGAGGCGAACCCCCTCGTGGATGGCTCCATGGATCACAGACCCGCACATTGCGTGATCACGAACTCCACCTACGACGGGCTCTGCTACCGCACGACGCGGGTGCTGGAGCTCCTCGATCCGACGGTCGATCGGGTGCACTTCGATGAGGCGTGGTACGCATACGCTCGCTTCAACCCGATCTACCGCGACCGCCATGGCATGAACGGCGACCCGGCCGATCACCGTGGCCCGACCGTCTTCGCGACGCACTCGACCCACAAGCTCCTGGCGGCGCTCTCGCAGGCGTCGTTCATCCACGTGCGCGACGGCAGGAACCCCATCGATCACGCGCGCTTCAACGAATCGTTCATGATGCACGCATCGACGTCTCCGCTGTATACGATCATCGCCTCGAACGATGTGAGCGCGGCCATGATGGACGGCCCCGGCGGCGTGACGCTGACCACGGAGGCGATCGAGGAAGCGGTGGGCTTCCGGCAGATGGTGGGACGGATTCGCAAGGAGCTGGCGGCTGCCGGCGAGTGGTTCTTTGCCACGTGGAACGCCGAGACGGTGACCGACCCGCAGAGCGGGCGGCGGCTGGCGTTCGAGGAAGCGCCGGAGGACCTGCTGGTCCGTGATCCGGGATGCTGGGTGCTGCACCCCGGCGAATCCTGGCACGGCTTCGCGGACCTCGAAGACGACTATTGCATGCTGGATCCGATCAAGGTCTCCGTCTTGACGCCGGGCATTGCGCCGGACGGCGGGCTCGAGGCGCAGGGCATCCCGGCGAGCCTGGTGACGGCCTATCTCGACGCTCGCGGGATCGAGGTCGAGAAGACGACCGATTTCACGATCCTTTTCCTCTTCTCGATCGGGATCACACGGGGCAAGTGGGGCACCCTCCTGAACGCCCTTCTCGACTTCAAGCGGGACTTCGACGCCAACCTCTCCCTGGAGCGGGCGATTCCTGCCCTCATGTCTGGACATCCGAAGCGGTACGCGGGCCTCGGGCTTCGTGATCTGGCGCGGGAGATGTTCGAGCTGCTGAAGGAGTCCGGGCAGGTGGCGTGGCTCGCCGAGGCCTTCTCCACCCTGCCACGGCCCGTGCTCTCGCCGGCCTTGGCCTACCAGGAGATGGTCCGCAATCGCGTGGAGCAGGTTCCGCTGGAGCAGCTCCCCGGCCGCGTCGTGGCCACGGGTGTCGTTCCCTATCCGCCGGGCATCCCGATGCTGATGCCGGGCGAGAACGCCGGCACGGCAAATGGCCCACATCTCGCCTATCTGGGTGCGTTGCAGGCCTGGGATCGGCGCTTCCCCGGATTCGAGCACGATACCCACGGTGTCGAGAACCTGGACGGCACCTACCACGTCTGTTGCGTTCGCGCGTGAGCGCGCCGGAGATCGCTGGCGGCGTTCCCCTTGCTCCGTCCGCATCCCGCATGAGCCTGCTCGGGGCCACCATGCTCGTGGCCGGCAATACCATCGGAACCGGCCTCTTTCTCCTGCCGGCCGACCTGGCGACGGTGGGGAGCATCTCGATCTTAGGCTGGGTGGTGGCCACCGTGGGCGCCATGGCGCTGGGCCTCGTCTTCGCCAAGCTGGGCGAGCTGCAGCCGGCGCTCGGCGGGCCCTACGCCTATGCGCGCGACTTCTTCGGCTCCTATCTCGGCTTCCAGACCAACTACATCTACTGGCTGGCAAACTGGGTGGGCAACGTCGCCATCGCGGTGGCGGTCACGGGCTATCTCTCGGAGCTCCTGCCGCCGCTCCAGCATCAGCCGCTCTCCGCGCTCTCCACCATCGGCGTCATCTGGCTGCTCACCCTGGCGAACATCGTGGGTCCGCGCTTCATCGGTCGCCTCGAGACCTGGACGATGGGCCTGGCTCTCGTTCCGATCTGCGGGATCGCGATCCTGGGGTGGTTCTACTTCGATCCGAAACTCTTCGCGGAGGGATGGAACGTATCGGGACGCTCGGACATGGGCGCCGTCTCGCGCAGCGCGTCCATCGCGCTCTGGGCCTACATGGGTCTGGAGAGCGCATCGGTCTCGGCCACGAACATCGAAAACCCGAGGCGCAACGTCCCGATCGCGACCCTCGCTGGCCTGGGAATCGCGGCGGTCGCCTATGTGGCGTGCTCGACGGTGATCATGGGAATCCTCTCCAATGCCGAGCTGCAGAAGTCACCGGCGCCGTTTGCGGCCGCGGCGGGAATCGCCTTCGGGAAGGCCGGCATCGTCGTCGTGGCGCTCTGCGCCATCCTGAAGAGCTCTGGCGCCCTGGGTGGCTGGATGCTGCTGGTCGGCGAGTCGGCGCAGGCGGCTTCACGAGACGGAATGTTCCCGAGCCTCTTCGGGAAGACCAATGCGAATGGCGTACCCGTCCGTGGACTCGTGCTGGTGAGTCTCCTGATGACACTGGTCGTGATCCTGACCATGTCTCCGACGATCGCCCATCAGTTCGACGCCATCATCGATCTGGCGGTCGTCCTCGTGGTGATCCCCTACCTCTATTCGTCCGTCGCGGTCTGGCACGTCTGTCACGACCACAACGTGCCCGAGGCGACACTGCGCCGTTACGTCGCCATCGGCCTCGTTGCGTCGGCCTATTGCCTCTGGGCGCTCTGGGGCTCCGCGCCGGGCACGGGCCGGAACGCGCTCATCGTGGTCTGCGCCAGCGTCCCGCTCTACCCGATCTTCATTCGTTCCATGAAGGCCGCAGAGCGCCGCAAGGGGATCACGGCGCCATGAGCTTCCCATGAGTCGCCTGGGCCAGGACAGGGGCGGCCCGCCGGCCGCGGCCCGGCGCGGCCGAGGCCGGCGGGTATCGGCCATGCGGCTCCTGGCGGTCTCCATGCTTGCCGCGCTGCCGGCCGGTGCCGACGATCGGATGCAGCCGGCGTCGGGCTGGCCCGAGATCATCCCCGTGCTGAACGTGCAATCGGCCGGCTTCATCGAAGGCCACGACGGCTGGGGGGCACCGCCGCAACAGTACGGCCCCGTCGGCAACTCCTGGCTCGAGCTCGCGGTGGAGCCCGGCCTCGAAGGGCGGCTGCGTCTACCACACGGCACGACGCTCTTCGGCGAGCTGACCGGCATGCTCACCTTCACGGGCGGGGGCCTGGATGCCGCGGGCTCCAACCTCGATCCCCGCAAGCCCAAGGACTTCCAGCTCGAGAAGGCGTATGCGGGCTGGCGATCGGGCGACCTGCTCCCGGCTCTCGGCCCGGATGCCATCGAGATCTCGGCCGGCTCTCAGCGCTACACGATCGGAACGGGCATGCTCATCCGTACGGGGGCCACCAACGGAGGCAAGCGCGGGGGGGATTGGCTCGCCGCGCGCACGGCCTTCCAGATCACCGGGATTGCCCGCCTCAAGACAGGACCGCTCCTGGCCGAGGCGTTCTACCTGCGGCCCAACGATCTTCCCAGCTCGAACACCGACATCGTGGGCGCCAACCTCGAGTACACGCTTCCCTTGGCCACCCTGGGCTTCTCGTACATGCGGTTCGTCAGCTCGCAGATTGCACGGCGGAACGGGCTCGACGTATGGGATGCGCGCGCCGGCATCACGCCGCTTCCCTGCATGCCGGATTTCCGCATCGACGGAGAGCTCGCCTTCGAGGACAACGGCGGGGGGGCAGGGGGCGCCTACGGCACGCGACTCGACGACGCCTACGGTGGCTACGTCGAGCCGGGGTACCAGTTCAGCGATCACCCCTGGAAGCCGCGACTCAGCTACCGCTATGCCTTCATGAGCGGTGGAGCGCCCGGAAGCAACGGCAGCAGGAACTTCGATCCGCTCTTCTACAGCTCGACGGACTGGGGCACCTGGATCCAGGGGGAGCTTCTCGGTGAGTTCCAGTCGATCAACTCGAACCTGCTCACCCATCAGGTACGCCTGCGGGCGACACCGACCCGCAACATCGTACTGAACGTGATCTACTACCACTTCGAGTCCGCAACGCGTGCGGCGAGCACACTCACCTCACTGCCGGCCATGGTTCAGCAGTCGGGGCGCATGCCGTCCCGCTGGATCGGCGACGAGGTCGACTTCATGCTCGACCTGTCCTTGACCACGCAACTCACGCTCTCCGCCGTGTACGGCTTCAACGTGCCGGGAGAGGGCGCACGGGCCGTCACCGGGGGAAGCCGGGTCTGGTCTCATGCGATGCTCTATCTGGGCTGGAGCCTTTGAAATGGAATGGGCACGGATGGGCCGATGGCAGAGGGCGGCGCTCGTGGCGCTTCTCCTCGCGGTCGCCTGCCCGATCTCCGCTTCCGCCGAAGAAACGGCGGAGGCCGTCGCGACGGTGAGCTTCGATCTCTACGTGGCCTCTCTTGGCGTCGGCGTGGCCACGGGCTCCGGGACACTCGACTTCCGGGGCAGGGAGTACCCGTTCTCGGTCTCGGCCCTCAGTCTGGGAGACCTGGGTGTGGCGTCCCTGAGGGTGACGGGCCTGGTCTACGGGATGAACGAGGTCTCCGACTTTGCGGGGATCTACGTGGGCTTCGAAGAAGACGCAAGGCTGGGCGGAGGCCTCGGTTCGGCGACCGTGAAGAACGACAAGGGCGTCGTGGCCGATCTCGTTGCGCACGGGGAGGGCGGCCGGATCGACTTCGGTCCAATCGGCGCGAAGGTCCGCCTCATGTCCGATCCCCTGCCACTGCGCATGGCGCGCTAGACCAAAGCCGTCTCCATGCCGCGGCGTCCGTTCATCCGTCACCTTCGCAACGCACTGGAGGTAGGGAGAAGATGGCCGAGCTACGACAGACCTCCCGCACGACGCTCTGCCGCTTCGCGGAGGAAGGCTCCTACGACGTCGCAACCATCCACGCCATCCTCGATGAGGGCATGGTGGCGCACGTGGCGTTCGTGGTGGACGACCAGCCCCGCGTGGTTCCGGTCGGATACGGCCGCGATGGTGAGAAGCTCTTCTTCCACGGCTCGTCCCGAAGCGGTCTCTTCAAGGCCCTGGCAAACGGCGCAGAGGCTTGCGTCAACGTGAGCATCGTCGACGGCCTCGTGCTCGCCAGAGCGGGAATCCATCATGACGTACACTTCCGGTCGGTGACCCTCTTCGGAAGCGCACGGGAGGTCTCCAGCGACGCCGGGAAGCTCCAGGCCCTTCGGGCCATCGTCGAGCACGCGATTCCGGGCCGCTGGAGCGACATCCGCAAGCCAACGACAGCGGAGCTCGAGAAGACCACCGTTCTCGAGCTCGAGATCCGCGAGGCTTCGGCGAAGGTGTGCCACGGGGATCCGTACGATGACGAGGCGGACTACTCCCATCCGTGCTGGGCCGGAGTGATCCCGCTCTCCATCCAGGCCGGAGCGCCCGCGGACGACCCCCGGCTGGCCAAAGGGATCGCTGCGCCCGACTACGTCACGCACTACCGCCGCGCACGCGCCGCGGCCTCCAGGGCCGACTCCTAGTTTCCGTTCTGGATGCAATCCTGCTCGGGCAGGGAGTCGATTCAGGCTCTCACGAGAGCCACTTCCTCGTCGTGGACGATGGCCGTTCCGACCTCGGGCATCCGCACGGCGGGCTCCACCGATCCCATGCGGAACGGAATGATCGACTCGTCGGCCCGACCCGGAACGAGATCGAACTGCCGCTCACCCGCGCCGGTTCCGGCGGAGATCGGGCTCTTGCAGACGCCCGTCGCCAGGGCCATGGGCTGGGAAGCCTCGAAGAAGAGCGCGGAGAAGCGGCCGCGTCCTTCGGGCGAGTGGCAATGCGCGCAGTTGCTCTCGAGGTAGGCGCGTGCGCGCTCCTCGAGCGTGCCGTCGGCCGGATCGTTCCAGACCGCTAGCCGCGGGGCAGAGGCCAGCTCGGCGGGCGTCACGTCGAGGATGCCCAGGTTGCGCCAGTGGACGAGCTGGTTCTCCTCGCCACCCGCAGAGGGGTATGCGCGATTCAGCAGTCGCGCCGCAGGACCGATCGGATGGTCCGCCATTGGGGGCAGGCTCTCCCCCGTGGATGTCGGCGCAAAGTACAGATGTCCGGTTCTCTCCAAAGTAGAATTGTCCGCTTTCTCTGTTCCATCCGTCAGGGTCGAGTCTCTGAGGAGGAGCCCGTTGAGGTTCGCCGAGGCGTTCCGGCGCGCAGCAGCCGGGCCTTCCGCAGGGTCGTGGACGGCTTCGCGACCTTCGCTTCGATGCGCTCGCGCTGTCTCTGCTTGATGAACTCAATCGTCGCTGAGAGCCGCTTGCTCTCGACGACTTCTGCCTCCTGCACGCTGTGCTCCTTCGGGAAGGCCGTTGCCAGCAACTCGTGCTCGCCGTGCCAGAAGCGCAGCGAGCCGTCCTCCCGCTCCTCGATGCCGACCGCTTTGCTGCGCGAAGCCCGGGCGGCGTCGGTCGGGTCCAGGACGTACAACACCCGCTTGTAGTTCAGCGTGAGGCTCTTCGAGACGAGGCGGGTCTCCTGCCAGCTGAACACGCGGGCCAGGTCGTCGGACGGCTGCAAGGGGCGGTGGGCGTCGTGCTCGCTTCGCGGAACTCGCGCAAACCGGCGGTTGTAGTCCGCCATGAACTCCGGGGCGAAGGCGTTCGCGGCCTCGGGCGTCGAGATCCCGCGCAAGCGGAGCTCCTTGACCAGCCGGTCTTGCAGCGTCAGGTGAGCGCGCTCGACCCGGCCCTTTGCCGCCGGCGTGTTCGCGCACACGATGTCGATGTTCAGGCTGCTGAGAGCTCGTACGAACTGCGTGACTCCGGTCCCACCGCCGGGGCTCCTTCGTGTTCACGCGGAACACCGTGGCCTTGTCGCTGTACAGCGCCACCGGCTTGCCGTGCTGCTCGAGGTACGAGCGCATCGCCGCGAAGTAGGAGAACGCCGACTCCGACTCGCAGAACAGGAGCTCCATCAAGGCGCTCGTTGCGTCATCGACGAACACCAGCAGGGTGCAGCGACCGGCGCGCTCCTCGAACCACTCGTGATCGCAGCCATCGATCTGGATCAGCTCGCCGCGACACGGCCTACGGTGTCGCGGCTGCTGGATCTGCGGCTCTCGGCGAGCGCGGGGAACCCAGAGGCCGTCCTCGACCATCCAGTGCCGGAGCGTCTCGATCGAGAGCTGCAAGCCGTGCCACTCCGTCAACTTCTCGTGGGCGAGCGTCGGGCCGAAGCCCTCGTACCGGGAGCGGACCGTGGCCAGCGCCTCCCGCTGCAGCTCCGAAGCCAGCCGCCGATTGCTGGGTCGGCCGCGATGTTTCGACGCCAAGCCCTCGGGGCCGTCCCGCTCGTAGGCGCGGCGGAGTCGGCGCACCTGCCGGCTCGTCAAGCCCAGCATCCTGGCCGCCTCACGCTGCGTCAGCCGCCTCTCGATCACCCGCTCGATCACACTCACGCGATCCAGCTCCTCGTAGCTCATGGTCACGGTCTCCATGCCCTCGGGGGTACCGCGGGCCGCTGGAGAAAGCGGACATTTCTACTTTGGAGGAACCGGACATCTCTGTCTGGGTACTACAGTGGAATCTGTCACGTTGGGCCTTATCGGACGTAACCCGCGGAGCGCCCGCAGGCCGAGGGGGGCCAGCAGGGGGGCGATGCGCGGCCCGGTGACCGCCGCGACGGCTTCAGACCAGGTCATCGGGCTCATCGCTGCTCCAGATGGCGCCCGATGGCCGCCTCCCATTCCGGCGGGCGGAAGAACATCGGGCCGACGCCACCCTTGTACACGACGCGTCCGTCGGAGCCAACCAGATAGAGGCGCTCCGGCACGGCGGCGTAGGCGCGCGCGACCGCATCGTCCATCTCGTCCACCAGCGCGGGCATTTCGAGCGCCAGCTTCAGCATGCAGGTCTGCCCGACCTCGACCCGCTCCGCCAGCGACCGGTGCTGCGGCACCAGCACAGCATCGCGCTCGTTCTCGCTCACCTGCCAGCCATCGGTGGGGTGGATCTCCTTGATGTAGACGACGTAGAAATCGACGCGATCACGAAATCGCGCATGGATGCGGTTGAGGGACCCAGCCTGGGCCCGGAAGGGCGGTCAGGTGTAGCTCCCGAAGACGAGGGCCACCGGCCGCTTGCCGCGGTGGGAGGAGAGCGTCACCGGCGCGCCGTGGCCCGTGAGCCGGGGCAGCGTGAAATCCGGCGCAAGATCCCCCTGCTTCACCGACTGCGCTTCGATCGCGATCAGCTCGGCGATCGCGTCCGGCGCCTTCGGATGCGAGAAGGCGCCCAGCATCTCGTCGACCGTGATGCCGCGCAGCCGGCCCTCGGCCTGGTCCTTCTCGAGCTGTGGCCGCATCGAGTCGAGAAGCCCCTTCACGTCGATCCCGGCCATGGGCTGCCCCTCCGGTGCACCATCGGACGCTCGAACAGTATATCCGGCAAGCCGACCGAGCGGGCGCGTAGCAGGGGCGGGCCACCAGCGCGCGAGAAGTGACGGCCGAGGGAGCTGGCGCCGGGCGCGGCCTGCCGGCCGTACGCCCGACTCATTCGTGCTGAAGCGTTCGAAGGTAGTCGGCGAGGGCGCGCGCATCGAGCGTGGGGCCGTAGACCGAAAACGGCTCGTCGGCGTGGCGGTCGGCGAAGACGGCGCCCCAGACCGGCATCTCGCGATGCCCGTGCTGAACGACGAGCCGCCGGCCGTCGATCGCCATCATGACGGCCGTCTCGTCGAACTTCCCGCCGGCATTGCGCGCGAGCAGCGTGAGATCGGTCGGCGGCGGTGCGATCGATTTCGCGAGAGTCCCATCGCCATGCCCCACGATGCCGTGACACGACGTGCAGTAGCGGCGGTAGAGCTGCTCTCCGTCACCTCGTCGGTCCGCTCGTCGACGCAGCCGGACGCCGCCGCGAAGAGCAAAACGCCGAGCAGCGCGAGCGTCCGGGGCCTGCCGATGCGTCGGTTCGTGGGCACGGGCGCAGCGTAGGCGCACGGGGCTCCGCCTGCATCCGGCAATCCACTTCGCGCGCCGTGCGGGTAGAATGGGCGCGATGAAGGCCTACGTCGGGGTGACCGATTGGGACTGGTTCCGGCTGCTTGCGTCACAGCCGGTCCTCGACGAGGTCAACTTCTGGCAGCCTGGGGGCAGGCGGGTCTTCCAGGCCCTCGAGCCCGGCCAGCTCTTTCTGTTCAAGCTCCACAGCCCTCGAAACGTCGTGTCCGGTGGCGGCATCTTCGCGCATGCGACGCTCCTGCCGGCGAGCCTCGCATGGGAGAGCTTCGGGCTCGGGAACGGCGCTGAATCGCTGGGCGAGATGCGCACGAGAATCGAGAAGTACCGCAGGAGAGCCGCGGATCGTCTCGCGGATTACACCATCGGGTGCATCGTCCTCACCCAGCCGTTCTTCCTGAGCGAGCCGGACTGGATTCCTGTTCCGCGGGACTGGAAGCCCAACATCGTGCAGGGCAAGGGCTACGACCTCACCCAGGGCGAGGGCCGCGAGCTCTTCCGCAGGCTGCAGTACGTTCTCGGCCGGCCAGGCCTGCCGGCGGATTCCCGGCCTGGCGCAGCCGAGCCGGGGGCAGGCGCGCGCTTTGGCGCAGGGCAGTGGGTCACGCCGCGCCTTGGCCAGGGAGCCTTCCGCGTCCTCGTGACCGACGCCTACGCGCGCCGCTGTGCGGTTACGGGCGAGCGGGTGCTGCCCGTTCTCGAGGCCGCCCACATCCGGCCCTATGCGGGCGGGGGCCCCACCGCATCGACAACGGTCTCCTGCTCCGGAGCGACCTCCACACTCTATTCGACCGCGGCTACGTGACGGTCACGCCCGAGCATCGCTTCGAGGTGAGCGCCGCCATGCGCGAGGAGTTTGAGAACGGGCGCGACTACTACGCGCTTCGCGGCAAGCCGATCCAGCTGCCGGGGCGCCCCGATCATCGTCCGTCGAGGGAGCACCTGATCTGGCACAACGAGGCGGTATTTCGCGGGTAGGAGCCCCGGCTGGCTGCTATTCCGTGACACCCTCCGGCGCCGCACGCCGGCGCTCTCGCACGCCACGCGCTGCTACCAGCGCCAGCGCGCTGGCGAAGATCGCGGCGGCGTCCACCAGGGCGAGGCCCTCGGCGGCGGGGCGCCCAGCACCGGCCGCCCGCGCCAGCAGGTCGCCACCGAGGCCCGTTCCCAGCGCGATCGCGAGCGTATTTGCGATCTGCATCGTTGCGGAGACCTCGCCTTCCCGGCCAGCGGGCGCGGCTTCGAGGATCGCGAGCGTCGCAACCGGGTAGGCGACGCCGATGCCGAGGCCCGCCAGCGCCCAGGCGGCGATGGCCGAGGACGGGGGGACGACCGGCAGCAGCACCATGCAGGCGCCCGCGACGCCCGCGAGGAGCGCGCCGAGCCCCCCTCGCAGCAGCCTTCGGCGCCGGATGCGGCCGGCCGCCCGCGCCTGGAGCCAGGCGCCCGCCGTCCAGGCGAGGGAGCCCGCGGTGAGCGACGCGGCCACCAGCCCCGTGCCCGTGCCGCGAAGCCGGGTGAGCGCCAGCGGCAGGAAGGCCTCGGTCGCGAAGAACGAGAAGTTCATGAGCGCGAGCACCGCGATGGCGGCGGGCAGGCCCTCGCGGGCCACTAGTGCACCGCCGTCGTAATGCGATCAAGCATGCGACGATGCGAGCGGATGATCGCACGTGCCGGCTTGGTCCACTCGAACGGGGTGGGGTTTCGATTCCACGCGCGCATGTAGCTCCCGAGATGATCGCGGAGGGCGCGAGTGGAGTGAAAGTCGGTCAGGCTGAGCGATTGCTTTCCGAGAATGCCGAAGAAGCCTTCCACCTGATTGAGCCACGACGCGCTGGTGGGCGTGTAGTGGAAGTGCACGCGGGGGTGCTTCGCGAGCCACGCCCGCACCTCGTCCGTTCGATGGGTCGAGGAATTGTCGAGCACGACGTGCAGTTCGCGCCGCGGATACGCACGAACGACCTTGCGCATGAAGGAGAGGAAATCGGCCGCGGTATGCCGGGCGCTCAAACGATGCGTGACCTGCCCGGTGGCGACCTCGAGCGCGGCGTACAGGTCGACGACGCCATGGCGCTTGTAGTCGTGGGTGTGCCGCGTGGCGCGTCCCGAGCGCAGAGGCAACGGCCGCTGCGTGCGTTCGAGCGCCTGGATCGACGTCTTCTCATCGACGCTGAGCACCACCGCGTGTTCGGGCGGATTCAGATAGAGACCCACCACGTCGCGCACCTTTGCAACGAAGGCGGGATCTCGACTCACCTTGTACGTCCGGGTCAGATGTGGTTTGAGGCCATTTCGTCGCAACAGGTCCGACACGCAGCCGCTCGTCAGCCCGACCTCCCGGCCGAGCAGCCGGGTCGTCCACCGGCTGCGTCCCGCCGGCGGCGGCGACATCGCCAACTCGACCACGCGCTCGACCGTTGCGGCCGGCACGGCGTGATCCGTACGCCCCGGCTTCGGCCGTGTTGCAAGTCCCGCCACGCCGCCCTCCAGGAATCGTCGCCGAATCCGCGAAACCGCCTCCACAGAGAGATGAAGGCGCCGCGCGATCTCCGCCCCCGAGATCCCGTCCGCGCTCCACAGCACGACATGCGCTCGTCGCGCGACGCCCGCTTCTTCAGCCGGCCGAGCCACGATCCGCTTCATCTCGCGCCGCTGCTTGCTGCTCAGAACGATCATGTGCATCCGTCTCATACCACGTTGGACGGATCTCCTTCATATTGATTCGATCTTGACGGCGGTGCACTAGCGTGCCTGGCGGCAGCAGGCGCAGGAGCGCGCGGAGCGCGAGGGCCACGCCCGCTCCGGCGAATGAGACGGACATCGCCAGCGTTTCGCTGCGTACGCCGATCAGTGTCATGGCCACGCCGGCCGCGAGCAGCGCGGCATCGCGCACGGCGTGGGCTCCGTGGCCGGCCGCGGCCGGCTGGGGCACGCCGAGCCCGCGCAGACCCGCAGAGGCGATCCCTCCGAACAGCAGCGTCGCCGGCGCGAGGCCGAGGAAGACGAAGCGCCAGCCCAGCCGTGCCGCGACCGCCGCTGCGAGCGCAGGCCCGAAGAGCGCCGGCAGGACCCACGCACTCGAGAGCAGCGCCATCATGCGCGGCTGCGCCTCCGGCGGATAGCCGCGTGCCACCGCGACGTAGGCGACGGCCGAGAGCGCGGCCGCACCCGCCCCCTGGAGCGCCCGGCCCGCGACCAGCACCTCCATCGAATGCGCGAGCCCCGCGACCGCGAGGCCGCCGGCGAAGCACGCCACGCCGGCCGCAAAGGGGAGCCCGGGTCCGAGCCGGTCCGCCGCCCGTCCCGCCAGCGGAATGCCCGCGAGGTTGGCGAGCATGAACCCCGTGAAGGCCCATCCGTACCACGACAGCCCGCCGATCTCCGCCACCGTCTGCGGCAGGATCGTCGCCACGGCCATCGCCTCGAAGGCCGCGACCGAGACCGTGAGGACGAGCCCGGCCGTGAGGGCTCGCCGATCCGGTGCGAATGCGTGCGCGTGCATGCTGCTTCGAGGCCCGCCAGTGGGGGGATGCTGGAGAGCCTAGGACGGTGCGGCCCGGGTGCGAGCTGCGGCTCCCGCCCCTCGGATGAAGCCGAAGCAGGCCACCACGGGAACATCGCCCGCACGTCCCGCCCCGGACGGCATAGAATCGCAGCCCGATGGCACGCATGATTCCGCCGACACCCGATCGCGACACCCCCGCCTCCGAACGCTACGTCTTCGGTCGCCTGCGCGATGGGCTCCCGGGCCCCTACACCGTGCTGCACGCCTGCCGCTTCGTGCCACCGGCAGCGGCTGTGGGGCGCGGGCGGCAGGAGGGCGAGCTCGACTTCCTCGTGATCGATCCCGCTCGCGGCATGCTGGGGCTCGAAGTGAAGGGCGGAGGCGTGAGCCGCGACACGGCGGGGTGGCGCTCGACCGGGAGCGCTGGCAAGACGCACGCGATCAAGGATCCCGGACGGCAGGCGCAGGGCTTCACAGCCGAGAGCTTTCACGGATTCTGCCGCCTGCTCTCGGAGCGGGCCGGGATCGAGTTCCGCATCCCCGACCAACCGAAGGCCCAGCAGCGCTTCTGGGACAGCGAGGCGCCGGAGAAACTCCTCGAGGCGCTCGCGCGGCTTCCCGACGAGCGCTGGGACGCATTGATCATCGACGAGGGGCAGGACTTCCGCGCGCACTGGTGGCCGGCGATCGAGGCGCTGCTCCGTGAGCCGGGGAAGGGCGCACTCTCGGTCTTCTTCGATCCGCACCAGAACATCTACGGTGGCGGGCCACCGGAGGATCTCGCGGTGCACCCGCACGTGCTGAGCTGGAACTGCCGCAACACGGCGCAGATCGCGCGCTGGTGTGCGAAGCAGGTGGGCACAGACACGGAGCTGCACCCCGACGCACCGGAAGGGGAGCCGGTGGAGGAGATCTCCTGCCCGACCGACGCGGCGGTCGTGGACGCGATTCGCACGCTCCTGCACCGCTACGTCGCCGGGGGCCGGCTGTCGACGGATCGCATCGTCGTTCTATCGACGCACAACCCGACCCGGAGCGTGCTCTCGCAGCACCGCAAGCTCGCGGGGTTCACTCTCGTGTCGCCCGAAGAGGAGAGGGAGCCGAATCATGTGCGGTTCATGTCGCTCCAGCGCTTCAAGGGGCTGGAGGCGGATGTCGTGATTCTCGTCGACGTCGAGCCGGGGAAGAGGACGAGCGGCCCCATGTACCTCTACGTGGGGGCCTCGCGTGCACGGCATCGACTGGCCGTGGTGGTGAACGAGTCGGGAGCGGCGTGAGGGATAGGACCATGGAAGCCGAAGCTCGTTACGGCTGGGAATCCGACTTTCCGCGCTTCCGGCGCACGGAGGCGCGGATCATCCGTGGTCAACTCGAGGCATTCCTTCGGGATGCGAGTCTCGAACAGGTGCGCGCGTGGCAGGCCTCGATCCCCCAACTCCAGCACGAGGTGGGCGAGGTACTCGACCGCGACGAGGGGGCCGCTGCATATACGGCCATCCTCGAATACGAGCTCCCGATGGAGGCGCGGCGGCCCGACGTCGTGCTGCTCGTACGCGGGCCGGTGATCGTACTCGAGCTCAAGGGGAAGGAGACCCCCTCACAGGCCGACGTCGACCAGGCTGCGGCCTATGCACGTGATCTCCAGTGCTATCACGGCGCCTGTGAGGGACGCGCCGTCGTCCCCATCGTCGTGCCGACCCGAGCGAAGGGGCGGCTCGGTGCGCGCTGCGGTGTCGAGGTGATGGGGCCGGACGCGGTCGATGGAGTGGTGCAGGAGCTCACGGCGTCTGCCCGAGAGCCCGCGATCCGCGCGGCGGACTTCCTCGCAGAGTCGGCCTATCGGCCGCTGCCGACGCTGGTCGAGGCGGCGCGCGAGCTGATGCAGCGAGGCGACCTGCGACGCATCCGGAAGGCGGCCGCCGCGACGGACCCAGCGGTGGCGGAGGTCTCCCGGATCATCCATGAGGCTGCAGCGAAGAAGGAGCGGCGTCTCATCCTGCTGACGGGCGTTCCGGGCGCGGGCAAGACGCTCGTGGGACTGCGGACGGTCCATGCACACTTTCTCGACGATCTCGCCGTGCCGCGCTCAGGGGGGCGGCCGACGGCGCCGGCGGTCTTCCTCTCCGGCAACGGACCGCTGGTGCAGGTGCTGCAGTACGAGCTGCGGGCCGCTGGAGGGGGCGGCAAGACATTCGTTCGCGGCGTCAAAGACTATGTGAAGCGCTATTCCTCGCGACGCGAGCGCGTGCCGCTCGAGCACGTCCTGGTCTTCGACGAGGCGCAGCGCGCCTACGACGCAGAGCAGGTGAAGGCAAAACATGCGAACACGCCTGGATTCGAAGGTGGAAAGTCCGAGCCCGAGCACTTCATCGAGTTCGCGGATCGCGTGCCCGATTGGTGCGTCGTTCTGGGCCTGATCGGAAGCGGACAGGAAATCCACGTGGGCGAGGAAGGCGGGCTCGTGCAATGGCGGCACGCAATCGAGCGCTCGGAGAACCGGTCTGCGTGGCAAATCCATGGACCACCGCCGGTCGCGAACCTTTTCGCTGGCGGCCCGGAAATCTTCGTTCCGAGCCCGGCCCTCAGCCTCGACACCGAGATCCGGTTTCATCTCGCGGGGGACATCCATCGCTTCGTGTGCGGGCTTCTCGAGAACGCACCTGCGGCAGACAATTCGGCGATTGCGGCGCGGCTCGAGCGGGACGGCTACCACCTGCGGATGGCGCGAGATCTCGGTCGCTGCAAGCAGTATCTGCGTGACCGGTATGCCGACGACCCCGACGCGCGCTTTGGCCTCGTCGCCTCCTCTCGCGACCGCGATCTCGAGAGCTTCGGCGTGCCGAACGGGTTTCAGGAGACGAAGCGAGTTCCATTCGGACCGTGGTATGGCGACCCGGAGGATGCCGAAGGCGGGCGCTCTTGCCGGCACCTTCGAAGTTGCGTCACCGAGTTCGGTGCGCAGGGGCTCGAGCTAGACGCGGTCTTGCTCGCCTGGGGCAGCGATCTCGTGCGGGAGAATGGAAGCTGGTCGACGGCCCGTGCGCGCGGCTACAAGCGCGGAAGCCACGTGAAGGATGCCTTTCAGCTCCGTCTCAACGCCTATCGCGTGCTGATGACTCGCGGGCGGGATGCGACCGTCGTCTTCGTGCCCCCGCTGCGTGAACTCGACGCAACCTACACGCATCTCAGCGAGAGCGGGTATCGAGAGCTCGAATGACGGCCAGGCGGTCTCTACCCGCGGGCGGGAGCCGTGGCAAGATTCGACGTGGCGATGCACGGGCCCTGCCCGAGGCCAGACCTCGGCGCGATGAGAAGCCGCCCCTCCAGCCCTACGCGGACGCAGGCTCGGCAGCGCGATCCGGACCCGGGGCTCGAATCCGACGGCGCGCATCAAATCCGTAAGCTCCCCCGTCAAGTAGACACTGTGAAGCTGGACTCTCCGATGGTGGTTGCCCTCGGCAGGTAGGTCAGCGGCGGGCCCCGGCGGGTCCGCTACGCAGCGTCCAGACGTCCGGGCTAGACACTCCTCGCGAGCCGCTCGACGTCGTCCTCGCTCGTCCAGAAGCCGACCGACGCGCGGACCCAGCCGAGGCCGGAAGCTAACGAGCGTGGCTCCGCTGGCGGCAAGGGGGCCGAGCAACCCGAAGTGCTCGGCATCGGTCGTAACGATCTCGTCGCCGGCCGCCGCAGCGATCGCTTCAGTCGGATCCGGCCGTTCAGAGTCGACGGATGGGGGTGGAGCCATCCCAGTCGGTAGACGCCTGCCGGACCATCTCGAAGAAGGATCCCTTGGGCCCGCTGATGTCGGAGAGCTCGATCACGGTGCCGGGGTGGCCTTCCGTGTCGAAGTAGGCGAAGCGGCCCTTCTCGCCGCCGATCTGACCTTCGTGCCCCACCCGGTATCCGAGAGATAGCGCGCGGTCGTAGACGGCCTGGTAGTCCGTCGTCCAGTAGGCGACGTGCTGGAGACCCTCGCGGCCGGCGTCGAGGAACTCCCTGTACATGGAAGGCGCGGCGTTTCTCTGCTGGATCAGTTCGATCTGGAGGTCACCGGAGTTCGCCAGCGCGACGCTCATCTCGAGGTCGAACGGCGCACCGCGATGCCGGAACCAGTCGATCTTGACGCGTTCGAAGTAGTACCAGGGCCCGACGCCCAGCACACTCACCCAGTGATCGAGTGCGGCGCCAATGTCGCGCACCACGTACCCGTTCTGGCGGATCGCACCGAAGATCCGGCTCATCGTGATTCCCCCTTTTCACCAGAGCACCCGCCCGGGTAGCACACGTCCCGGCCGCGACACCGAGACGGCCTTCGCAAACGTGGCGCCGGGAGCGTAGCCGCGACGGGGGGCGGGGGGTGCCGCCGTCACGCCTTCGGCTGGAAGTCGCAGCCGGCGATAACCCGCGTCAAGCAGGCCGTCGCCGAGATCAAGACGGTTGCCAAGAAGGACGCGCTGCTCGCGGCGGAAGGATCCATCGCGTTTCTGGAGCGCGTCTCGCTTGCGCTCGAACACGTGGACAGCTCATCGGGCTCGATCGGAACGGCCGTGAACAACGCCATCGCGGAACTCGTGCCGATCATTCATCGCGCCGAAGACGCGAGCGGGCCTACCCGCGGCGTAGGGAACGAGCCGGACCACCGGCTCCTTGCAGCGGGCGATCACGACCTTCATCGGGGAAGTCTTCACGGGAATAGCTCGGCGGGACCGGGGGGCGGTTCCGCGCGGCTGCCCGGGAAGGCGTAAGGCGGATCGTCACGCGAGGCGGCGCTCGGCGCTGTAGCGGACGAGCGGCGGGTGGCCCGGGCGAACGCCGAGCTCGAAGACGAGGGTGTCGGGCGCCTCGCCGAGGCAGCGCATCATGCCCGCGTGGACGCCGCGCAGGTGATGCCACGCGCAGAGCGTCGTGCGGTTCGCGAGCTCGTCGCTGCCCCCCGCGCTGCGGAACACGATGTGATGGTCGTGGAGGTTGCGGTAGGAGGAGCAGCCCGGCGCCGTGCAGCGCCAGCCGTCGCGCTCGAAGACGCGGTGCTCGCGGGGCACGCGCCGGTGCTTCGGTCGCCAGGTCTCGAAGACGTGCTCGAACATGGCGTCCATCGCCTCTCCCCGCGTCGGAAGGCGGCCGATCTGGCGTTCGATGTGCCGCTGGACCGTGCAGATCGTGGCCTCGATGAGGAGTGCGACGTCGCGGGGGCCGGTGAAGAAGAAGCGGGCCGTCTCGGCGGCCCTGGTGGAGGGGGCGGCGTGCTCGTCGTGGCCTTCGTCGTCGCCGGGAGATGCATCGCCTTCCGCGCCCCTGGGTTTTGCACACGATTGCCGCTCGTCCGGGGGCTCCAAGGTCTCGAAGGCGAGCGCGCGCTCGACCTCCTCTTCGAGGCGCCGCACGGTGATCTGCGTCGCATGGGCGATCCAGCACGCGCGCCAAGGGAGCGAATGCTCGAGGACGATGATCGGGACCAGCGCCAGCGCCTGTACCCAGGAGAGGCGCCCGTCGCGGTAGGCCTCGCGCAGCTCGGGGCATAGCTCTCCTGCGCGCTCGAGCCGCAGCAGGGCGCGCGCCTTGCGCGGAGAGATGCCGAGACGCTCGCGGGCGTAGGCCTCGAGGCTGCGGTAGCCGAGGGCGAGGTAGGCCGCGCTCGCAGGCGATCAGGGCGAGGAGCGTCCCGGCCTGCGCCCAGAGGCGCTGCTCGAGGGCGACGGCACGGCGGAAGCGGGCATCGAGCGCGAAGGCGTCCGCCTCGCCGAGGCCGGCGACCAGATTGCGCAGGAAGACCGGCAGCTGCGCTGGAGAAGGTGGCGCTTCGGTCGCACGGGTGGCGGGCTCGCCCGCGGCGCACGCGTCTCGCGCTTCGCGCAGCACGCTCCCGGCACGGGGCCGGTGCGTCTCGGCGCGGCCGGCATCCCATCCCGCGGGCGCCTCGTTCTCCTCCAGGACCGCATCCGCCGCGAGCGGCAGGGCCGAGAGCACCTCGGCGACCACGGCCTCCATGCAGGCCCAGGGCGGGAGCGGCTCGCCGGCGACACGGCGGGCGAGCTGCCGGGCCTCGTGCCATCGCCCCTGCACCCAGGGCGTGCAGCGCACCTGGACCGTCTTGCGCCGCCAGACGAAGGCGCCGTCCTCGTCCGTCTCGGTGCCGAGCGCGCCGGCCTCGATCGAGCCCCGGTCGACGCCGCGCACCTCGCGCTCGAGCGTGTGCACCGAGGAGCGACGCGCGAAGGCGAGCCAGCGTGCCTCGTCGGCGGGCTCGGCCACACGGCACAGCAGCCGGGCCTTCGACCACGTGATCTCGCCCGCCACGAAGGCCGCCTCGACGTGCGGGAGCCGGGCCAGCGCCGCATCGACGTGGGCGAGATCGTAGACCGAGCGTGCCGAGAGCCCCGCCCGCTCGCGGGCCCAGTCGGAGAGGCGGGCGAAGCCGAGCGGCTCCCAGGCCTTCTTTGCAACCAGGCGCCCCGCGATGCGCGCCAGCACGCGGCGCAGCGGCGCCTGCGCGCGGACGCAGGCCGCGAGCCGAAGGTCTGCGTCGCGAGCAGGCGCTCCCGCGCTGGGGCCTACAGGACGGCCACCGCTGGAGCCGACACGGATGCCAGGACTCGGGCCAGGAAAGGCCGTCACGATCCCCTCCTCTTCCGGGACTCAGCGGGACCGGTGGGGTTGGGTCGACACCGAGACTATACGAATGAAAAACGAATGTCAAGGGCATGGCTGAGTGTGTTCAGTCCGGTTCATCCTTTGAAGCACGCCCCCCATGCGTCTCCCTTTGCGCGCGCTCGCCGCGTAAACCCCGCCTGGCCACGATGCCGTGAAGCGATGTTCTCCAAAGCGCGCCCCGCACGCGCGGGACTGCGCGAGCGATGGTGTGCGGCCGGTACGCTCTTCGCACCAGCCGGCGAGCATGGCCCTCGAGGCGTCGCTCCAATCCCGCTGCGCAGGCACTCCCACATCTACGCGCGCCCCGTCCTACGCGAGACGCCGGCCCGAGGAGACCGTCCTCCACGCCGTCGTCCGCGAAGAGCTCGAGACGTTTCTCGCGCGGGCAAGAGAGCGCGATCACCCCGTGCCCCGCTTCATCGAGCGTGAGTGCCGCGCCTACCTTTCGTGCGGCCTGCTCGAGCATGGCTTCGTACGCGTTCGCTGCGATGCCTGCGGCGAGGATCGGCTGGTGGCATTCTCCTGCAAGGGCCGCGGCTTCTGCCCCTCCTGCGGCGGCCGCCGCATGGCCGACACCGCGGCGCATCTGGTGGACCGCGTGTTCCCCGAGGTGCCGGTTCGCCAGTGGGTGCTCTCGCTCCCCTTCGCACTGCGCTATCGCTTGGCCTACGACGCGCAGATGACGAGCACTGTCCTCTCGCTCTTCGTACGCACCGTCTTTGCCTCGCTTCGCCGCCGCGCCCGCCAGCAGAGGCGCATCGACCGGGGCCAGTGCGGCGCGGTAACGTTCTTGCAGCGGTTCGGAGATGCGCTCAATGCGAATGTCCACTTCCACTCGCTCGTGCTCGACGGGGTCTACGAGCCCAAGTCCGGGCAGTGGCCGCGCTTCTTCCCGCTTCCCGCGCCCGACGATGCTGAAGTGGCGCGCGTCGCAGGGCAGGTGGCCCGAAAGCTCTGCCGGCTGCTCGAGCGCGAAGGCCTCGGCCCCGAAGCCGATGGGGCCGACGCCGACCCGCTCGCGGCCGAGGAGCCGTTTCTCGCCACCCTCACCGCCGCTTCCGTCTCCGGCCGTGCCGCCACCGGCCCGCGTGCCGGAAGGCGAACGCTTCGCCTCGGCGATCGCATCGACGCCGAGGATCTCCCGAAGCTCGAGGGCGAGCGCTGCGCCAGCGTGGGCGGCGTGAGCCTGCACGCCGGCGTGGCCGTGCCCGCGCGCGATCGCCTTCGGCTCGAGCGGCTATGTCGCTACGTGTCGAGACCGCCGGTGGCGACGGGACGGCTCTCCCGGCAGGCCGACGGGCGGCTGCTCTACCGCCTCAAGCACCGCTGGCGCGACGGCACGACGCACGTCGTCTTCGAGCCGCACGAGCTCATGGAGCGGCTCGCCGCGCTCGTGCCGCGGCCACGCGCCCATCTCGTTCGGTACCACGGCATCCTCGGGCCATGCGCGAGCGACCGAGATCGCGTCGTGCCCGCCGAGCCTGCTCCGCGGGTCCGAGGCACTGGCCCTTCGTGTCCCGGGCCGCCGGCGCGAGCTTCGGATCGAGCCGCCGTGCCGGCAGCGACCGCACCCACTGCCGCTGCTGAGGCTCCCGCCGCGCTCGGAGATGCCGCACGCGAGATCCCGCTTTCTCACGCTGCAGCGGCCGGCGCTGCGATCGCCGGTGCCCGCGGCGAGGATCACCTCAATGCCGCCGCACGGCGTGCGCGCCGCCTTTCGTGGGCGCAGCTTCTCCAACGCGTCTTTGCCATCGACGTTTTCGTGTGCCCGAAGTGCAGCGGGCCGATGCGGATCATTGCCACGATCCACCCACCCGACGCCACGCGTGCCATTCCGAGAAGGACATGCCTGCCGTGACCCCGGAGCTGATGGTTGCGTACCACCGGGCGATCCACAGCGCGCACGTGCCGAGCCTCGAGTATCTGCGCAAGGCGAAGAGCCCGACGATGCACAAGACCGACACGCTCAACTACTTCGTGCTGGTGTCGGGCGAGCTCTGGGCGCTGTCCGAGGGGCGCGACGTCCTGCTCCGGCCCGGCGACATCATCGTCCAGAAGGGCTGCATGCACGGCTGGGCGAACCGCTCGGATCAGCCGGCGGTGCTGGTGGCGGTGCTGATCGACTCGCTTCCCGCCTGAGGGCCCGCGTCCTGGCCAGGGGCCCCGCTGCTTGCGGGCGCTCTCGTGCCTGTGCGTCGAGGCGCGAGCCTCCGACACCACGCAACGACGGCGCCGCGTCGCCGCTGCTCTGGGCGCCAGTAAAGCGCGCTCGGACGGAGGCGCGCGCCGCGCCGTCGAGTTGCGCCTCATGACACGGGTCGTTCGGCCGAAGAGCTCGGGAGGACGGGGCCGACTCCGTGTCGATCTCCCGTCGAGATCTCGGAGGCAGCGCATGCTGGCACGATTCCGCCTCGGCCTCAGCGTGGTGCTCCTCATCGCCGCCTTCTCGGAGCGGGGCGACGCAGCGTCCTTCGAGCTGCTCGGACAAATCTCTGGTGGGGAGCTCGAGAGCGGCGCCTACGGGATAACGCCAGACGGATCGACGGTCGTCGGCGTCGGCCGATCGGGCGGCGTTCAGCAACCGTTTCGCTGGACTCGAGAGACCGGAATGCTCGGCCTCGGGCTACCTCCGGGCGCCAGCTCCGCCGTCGCGCTGGGCATCTCTGCAGACGGCTCGCGGGTAGTCGGTGACTCCGGACTCGGCTCGGTGCCGCGTGGCTTTCTCTGGACCGCCTCCGGTGGCTTCAGCACGCTCGGAACGCTTCCGGGCGGGTCGGACTGGAGCACCGCGTACGACATCTCGGCCGACGGGTCGACGATCGTCGGCTTTGCTGGAAGCGCGCCGCGTTTGCAGGCATACCGATGGACGGCGAGCACGGGCATGGTTGCGATTGGCTTCGGGCGAGAGACGAGAGGCGTTGCCGTCGCCGTTTCTGCGGACGGAGCGGTCGTCGTGGGTACCGGGGAGTCGTCCGTGTACTCGGTGTCATCGCAGGGCTTTCGCTGGACCGCGAGCAGTGGGGCCGTGAGCCTCGGCACGCTTCCGGGCGGAAGCCTCGACACCTCGCCGTCCGCCGTCTCGCCGGATGGCACGGTGGTCGTCGGCGATGCACGCATCGGCTCTCGCCGCGAGGCGTTCCGCTGGACGGCAGCGACCGGCATGATTGGACTCGGCTTCCTTCCGGGCCTCGATTCGACGCACGCCACCGCAGTCTCCGCAGATGGGAATGTCATCGTCGGCTACGGCAGAACCGGACTCGGCCCCTCTGCGTCCTTTCTCTGGGATCCCGTGCACGGCATGCGGCTGCTCGAAGAGGTGCTCACGATTGAGTACGGGCTCGATCTCGGCGGCTGGTCCCTCGGCCACCCGGGCGGGATGACGCCCGACGGGATGACCATCGTCGGAACCGCGTACGATGCCGAGCATCGCGCCCAGGCGTTTCTCGTCACGATCCCCGAGCCGGGCACAGCAGCGCTGCTCTCGACGGGCCTTGCCTGCCTCGTGCTGACATCGCTGCGCGGGACATCGGTCGGCCTGGCGCTACCTTTGCCGCCACGGCGCGGGGCGATCGGAGGGCCGGAATGAGCGGCAAGCCGGAACACGGTCGAAGGCTTCTCCTCGTGGCGCTCGCTGCGCTGGGCCTCACGCGGGGCGCCGCGGCGGGGCCCGCGCTCCCGCCCGAGGTGACGGTCTACAAGACGGCGACGTGCGGCCGCTGCGTCAAGTGGACCGAACACCTTCAGAAGCAGGGCTTCCTCGTGCGCAGCGTCGACGTCGTGAACCTCGCGCCGTACAAGGCGAAGGCGAGCGTGCCGCCGCGGCTCGGTGCCTGCCACACGGCGTTCGTCGGCGGCTACGTCGTCGAGGGCCACGTGCCGGCAGACGCGGTCGCGCGCATGCTCGCCGAGAAGCCCGCGATCGCGGGCCTCATCGTGCCCGGGATGCCGATCGGATCGCCCGGGATGGAAGTCGGCTCGAAGAAGGAGCCCTATGCGATCCTCGCGCTCGGCCCATTGGGGGCAGGCTCTCCCCCGTGGAAGTTGTCACGTTGGGCGTTACCGGACGTAACCCGCGGAGCGCCCGCTTCCTCTTCATAGGCGCTCACCGCCGTCGAGATTCGCAGCCTCCTCGAGCGACGGCGCCGCTCGCGCCAGATCACGACGGCCATCGTGCGCAAGGTCGTAGCGACGTTCGAGCGTGACGTGCGTGACGGCCACCTCGAGATGCATGCCCTGGAAGACGCGCACGCCATCCTCGCCGGCGAGCTGCTCCATCGCCTCGCACGGCATCCCCTCCGGACCGTCGATGCGCTCCACCTCGCGGTGGCGAGCAGCCTCGCGCTCGGCCGCGTTGCCACGGCGGACCGGGCCCTGGCGGAAGCTGCGG
Organism: uncultured delta proteobacterium; assembly: GCA_963710635.1. Classification (GTDB taxonomy): domain Bacteria; phylum Myxococcota_A; class UBA9160; order UBA9160; family UBA9160; genus MYXO. The sequence continues at coordinate 244,258 of CAVQAY010000001.1, read as the reverse complement.
CGAGCCTCGGGCTCGAGGTCGAGCGCTTCGACTGATCGGTCGTTGTCGCCCGCGCGCGCGTCCTGCGGCGGCGTTGGCGGCGCTTCCACACCACCGGTTGCGAAGTAATGCCGGCAGGGTAGATGTTTCGTTGAGCCGCAACGCGAGCGTGTTTCACGCACTCGCCAGCGTGGATCGCTAAGCGTCTAGCACGCGGCGCAGCGAGACCGCTGCGTAGACCGGCACGACGACGCCGGTCACGGGGAATCGCACAAAGATGCCGTCGAAAAACGTCGCGTCTTCTTCCTTCGGCTTGAAGGCGCCGAACGCCCCCGGGTCGATCGCGACGCCGAGCCGGTTCTCGAGAAGCAGGATCCTGGGCTCGGGCACATCGCGGAGCTTTCCGCGCTTCTCCTCGAGCTTGGCGTGCAGGGCGTTCTCGGCGAGCGCGATGATCTCGCCCCCCCAACCTCCACCACCATCCCACTCGCCGGCTACCATGTTCGTCTCGGAAACACAGAGCTTGCAGATCACGACGATTCCGGGCTCGCTCGGCAAGAGGTCGACTTCCGGAGCGCGCTCGGCGTCGTGGGTCCCTCGCACGTAGCGGAGAGCAGCCGCCTTCACGGTGGCTCGGTCGCTTCGAGGATCTGGAAAAGCCGTACCGTCGAACCACATCGCGTACGCGCCGCGGAGGACCCCGCGCGAGAGCGCTTCTTCTTCGATCTCCTCCCGGAGCCGGTCGGTCGCGTGGTTGTAGGTGGCTTCGGGGATCTTGCCGCGATCCGTCTGGACGAATTCGACGAGCGCAGACACCTCGACGGCGAAGCGCTCCGCGCCGAGCGTGAGGTACAAGTCAGGCGGGTCCGGCCCCGGAGCCCACTCTCGGGCAAGGCGTGGAGACTTCGCCTCGAGGAAGACGTCCAGGTCGTCGCGGAGTCGAATCTCTTCCGGCCTTAGCGCCATGCTCGTAGACGTCTCCCCCGCTATAGATACCGCATGACGATGCCCACCGGCGATCCTTCGCAGTCTGCGCCTGAAGCGTGGTTGGTCGCACGGAATATTCAGTTTCGAGCGAACGACGTTCCCTTGGCGCAGCGGCCACTACTGGCGCTTGCAATGTGGGCGAGGGAGCACGGTCTCGAGTCGTTTCCAATCAAGGGGCTTCCCCTTCACCTCCCTGTCGCGCGTCAAATTCGGAAGTGGTTGTCGGCGCACACGGCTCTCGGGCGGGAAGAACAGGCGCCGATCGCCCGCGGGTGCTTCTACTACGACGGAGCATTCTGGCGCGTGGGGGTTCCCTTCCCGCTCGGAAAGTCGGGCCCGATCAATGTCTTTGCACAGATCCAGGAGATGCAGCCGGAGATCCTCCGATCTCTCGCTGAAGACTCCTCAGTCGCGGACGACTACGCCGCGTACTTCTCTGACCTCTCTGACTACGTTCTCGGCCGAGGAGAGATCCCCGACTCCGCCATACCGACTCCGTTTGCCGCCGTTCTCCTCGATGCAGCGGAGCGCCACTGGGAAGCGACGGTGGCGCTCCTCTTGGAAAGATACGCAGAGAAACGCGCCTCAGAGACGTCACGGGATGCCACAGAAATCTACCTGAAGGCGCTGTTGGCGTGTCGCGACGGGCTTGAGAAAAGGGGCGCCGTGAAGTTGAGCCACAACCTCTCGCGCACGTTCGACTGGGCCGCCCGGTTCTTCGATCCTGCGACGGAAGCCATGTTGAGGCCAGCGGTCCTCGCGCTTCCTGATATCACCGAACGATACGCCGGCGCGCCCCGAACTCGGCGCGACCTGTGGGAGATCTACCGAACGGCTCAGGGCGTGGCGACGGCGGTTGTGCGTGTCCTGAGTGGCCGAGATTCGAGGGCGTAGAAGAGGCATCCGGCCGGGGGCAAGCCCGATCCCCTGCCCGGGCCTTGCGGCACGCGACGGCCGAGGAGGGCCAGCGCGAGCCCCCCCAGCCCCTCGCCCGATACCTGCAAGGAGGAGCGCCGCCCCGGTGTGCGTCGCCTCGGGGGGCAGGAGATGACTCCGGCGCCTGATTTCATTCTTGCCCCTCGCCCCCCGGCTGCCGGATACTGCGGCCGCCCCCGAGAGGTCCCGCTTTGCCGAAGGCCGAGGAACGCCTCCGCGAGGCGCTGGAGCGTTTCGCGGCGACGGTCACGCGAAAGCTCCGCGCCGTAACGACCGGGGACCCGGAGGAGCAGCTTCGGGGTCCGCTCGAAGACTTCCTTACGAAGGCCGGCGAGGCCCTCGGGACGGCCGTGCTCGTGACCGGCGAGACGCGGCTCGCCGATCACCTCGGCAGGCCCGACTTCGCGGTCCAAGTCCGCGATCTCCTCGCGGGCTACGTCGAACTCAAGGCCCCGGGGAAGGGGGGCAACCCGAACCGATTCCACGGGCACGACAAGAAGCAGTGGGAGCGCTTCAAGGCGCTGCCGAACGTGCTCTACACGGACGGGAACGAGTGGAGCGTTTACCGAAGCGGCGAGCGGGTGCGCGCCATGGTCGTGCTCTCCGGGGACGTTGCGACCGACGGGAAGCATGCCGTCCAGCCGGCCAATGCGACTGCCCTCGTCGTGCTGCTCACCGAGTTCCTCGCCTGGGAGCCGAGCATCCCGAGCGGTCTCTCTGCGCGCCAGCTCGCGGAACTCCTGGCCCCGCTCTGCCGCCTCCTCCGGGACGACGTGGCCGACGCGCTGTCGAATGCCGGTTCGCCGCTCGTCCAGCTCGCGGCGGACTGGCGCAGCTTGCTGTTCCCCGAAGCAAGCGACGAGCGCTTCGCTGACGCATACGCGCAGACCGTTACCTTCGCTCTCCTTCTCGCCCGGTCGGAAGGCGCTCCAACGCTACGGCTCGAGGATGCGATCGATAAGCTGGAAGCGAAGCACAGCCTCCTCTCGCGAGCCCTCGAAGTCCTTACCGATCGGCGCGCTCGGGCCGAGATCGAAGCCTCCGTCGCGCTCCTCCAGCGCGTGATCCACGCCGTGCCTCCCGGGGCCATGACAGGCACCCGCGAGGATCCTTGGCTCTATTTCTACGAGGACTTCCTCCAGGCGTACGACCCGAAGCTCAGGAAGGACGCTGGCGCGTACTACACGCCCGTCGAAGTCGTCCGTGCACAGGTGCGCCTCATCGACCGCCTCCTCACTGACCGGCTCGGCTCCGCCCACGGCTTCGCGGACGAGAATGTCGTCACCCTCGACCCTGCCGTCGGAACCGGGACCTACCTGTTGGGCGTGATCGACCACGCTCTCGCCAGTGTCGAGGCCCGCGAGGGCGAGGGTGCGGTGCCGGCGCGCGCAAGCCTCCTCGCGAAGAACCTCTACGGGTTCGAGAATCTCGTGGGGCCGTTCGCGGTCTGCGAGCTTCGTGTGACTCGCGCACTCGCGGCAAAGGGAGCCACATTCCCTCGCGAAGGCCCGGGCACGTATCTCGCCGACACGCTCGAGTCGCCGTTCGCCCAGCCGCCTCAGCTTCCACTGTATCTCCAGCCGATCGCCGATCAGCATGAGCGAGCGTTGCGCGTGAAAGACGCGGTGCCGGTGATCGTCTGCCTCGGGAATCCGCCCTACGACCGACACGCGGCGGCAGATGCCTCGAACCGGGCGACCACCGGCGGTTGGGTCCGCTGGGGCGACCGGGGCGACGGGAAGGGGCCGATTTTCGACGACTTCACGAAGCCGGCGCGCCGGGCCGGGCAAGGCGGAGATCTCAAGAACGCCTACAACCTCTACGTCTACTTCTGGCGCTGGGCCTTGTGGAAGGTCTTCGAGCACAAGACCGCGACGGGGCCCGGGATCGTCTCCTTCATCACCGCGTCGTCCTACCTCGAAGGCAACGCCTTCGTCGGGATGCGGGAGCACCTCCGCCGCTACTGCGACGAGGTCTGGATCATCGACCTCGGCGGAGAGGGGCGCGGCACCCGTCGCTCGGAGAACGTCTTCGCAATCCAGACGCCCGTGGCGATCGCGGTAGCGGTGCGGTCCGGCGCACCGGACCTCGATCAACCGGCTGCGATCCACTTCGCGCGCATCGAGGGCACGCGAGAACAGAAGCTCGCGGCGCTCGGAGCGCTGGAGAGCTTCGACGATCTCTCATGGCAGGACTGCCCGCTCGGATGGCATGAGCCCTTCCGGCCCGCCGGAGCCGGCGCATTCTTCGATTGGCCGCTGCTCACCGACCTGATGCCGTGGCAGCAGTCGGGTGCACAGATCAAGCGGACGTGGCCAATCGCTCCTGACGTTGAAACGCTGGCAGCTCGATGGAAGGCGTTGCTCGTGTCTGCTGATCGCGCGGTCGCCTTCAAAGAAACCCGCGATCGGAAGATCCTCGGCGAGTACCGCGACATTCGTACTGATCGAAAGATGCCGTCGATCGCGAGCCTCGCGCGATCGACGAGAATGCCCGAACCCTCACGCTACGGTTACCGGTCCTTCGACCGTCAATGGATTCTCCCCGACAACCGTCTGGCGGACTACCTCCGACCGGTACTATGGCGCTCGCATGGTGACCGCCAGATCTATTTTTCCACGCTCCTCAGCCAGGCGCTCGGGCCGGGGCCGGCCCTGACAGTCAGCGCCGCGATCCCAGACTTGGACCACTTTCGTGGCTCGTATGGAGCAAAGCACCTCGTCCCGCTCTACCGGGATTCGGCGGCTACCGCTCTGAACATTGCTCCGGGATTGCTCGGCGCATTGACCGCTCGTCTCGGAGCATCCGCTACGCCCGAGGACCTTGCGGCCTATGTGTACGCGCTTCTCGCACAGCCGGCGTACCAGGTGAGGTTCGCGACGGAGCTCGAGACGCGAGAGCTGCGGGTGCCGCTCACGGCAGTGAAGGCGCTCTTCGACGATGCCGTCGACCTCGGGCGTCGGCTGATCTGGCTCCACACTTATGGCGAGCGATTCGTGCCGGCGGGAACGACACCGGGCGACCTGCCGAAGGGCGCGGCCCGTTGCGCCCAGGCGGTCTCGGACGACCCCGACGAGTACCCGGAGGGCTACGCCTACGATCTGGGCTCACGGACGCTCACGGTGGGCGATGGACGCTTCGGCCCGGTGGAGCCGGAGGTCTGGGGCTTCGAGGTCTCGGGCCTCCGCGTCGTCGAGTCCTGGCTCGGCTACCGGATCGCGAACCGGAAGGGCCGCAAGTCTTCTCCCCTCGACGACATCCGCCCGGAGCGCTGGACCGCCGAGTTCACTACCGAACTTCTCAGGCTGCTGTGGATTCTCGAAGCAACCCTCGCGGAGTTCCCGCGTGCTGCTCGCCTCTTGGGCGCGATCGTTAGCCGGCCCCTCGTCCTGGCGAAGGAGCTGCCGAGCCCGACGCCGGAATCGCGCGAGGCTCCGTCCGAAGAAGATCAGGCGCAGCTCACGCTACTGCCGTAACAATCGAATGAGCTTGACCGCGGGCCCCCGGCCGCCCACGGGCACAGAAGAAGATCGGCGCGCTGTGGGAAGACGGTTGCGCTCCAACACCAGGCAGTGATACCGGCCGGCCTGGGCGTACGGGTCTGCGTCAGCCTCTATGGAACGCACGGGCTACCGCAAGCCCTGCGACGTCGAGCGCGACGAGGATGCAGCCGTTGGGCTCCTGCCCCGCCGCCACCCTTCACTGCGATTCGTCTCACGGCTCCTGCTCGAGCAGCGCGAGGGCTCGCGCTCTTGCGGCTTCGAAGGCGTCGTCGCTGCTGCGGGCGAGAGGCGTCGCGGGCGAGTCCGGGACGAGCGCGCGCAGGCTGCGAACGAGGCCGAAGCCCCAGACGGCGAGCGCGGCACCGAGCAGGCCCGGCACCGCCAGCCAGCGCGCAAAGACGAAGCCGAGCAGGACGAGGAGCGTCTCGAGAACGAGCGTCCGCCCGAACGCGCGCAGGCCCCTCATGACGCGCCCCCTGCGCCGCGCCGACGCAGCAGCTCGAGCTCGACCTCTTCGTCGGCGACCGCGACGGCACAGGTCGCCGGCGCGGCGGCCTCGGCAACGCAGCGCGCGGCCGTCCGGGCGCGATGGCCGCGTACGCGCTCGCGCAGCTCGTCGAGGGCGCGCTCCTGCGACGCGAGGCGCTCCGCGAGGCGGCTATGCTCCTCCGTGCCACGCGCGAGCTCGGCCTCGTAGGCCGCCGCGCGCTTGCGGCTCGCGAGCAGGCGGCGCAGCGCGAATCTCGCGAGCTCCTCCTTGCCGCCGCCGAGAGCGAGCGCCGCGTCTTCGTCGAGGGCGGCCGCCTGGGCGGTCTCGGCGTCGAGGGCCCGGCGCAGCCGCAGCGCTTCTTCGGCGAGGGCCTCGTCTCGCGCGCGCTTGCCCGCGAGCGCGAGCTCGGCCTCGCGCAGGTGTTGCTCGAGCAGAAGGCTCCGGTCCTCGAGTGCGGCGACCACCCCGTGGGCGTCTGCGCGAACGAGCCGGGCGATGCGGTCGAAGAGTCGAAATGCGATGGCGTCCGTCTCCTTCACTTGCTGCTGCCGGGGCGGCCGCCCGACACGGCGCCGGCCTGCAGCTCCTTCACCGTGCGCGCGCGCTCGGGCGCGGGCGCCATTGCAGCGGCCTCGACCTTTCGCGCGAGGGCCCTGGCCTCGCCGAGCTGCTGCGTCACCTCGGCCGAGCCGATGTGATCGTTCATCGCGCCGACCCGCTGGTCATAGTCGGAGATCTTCGCGCGCGCCTCCTCGGCCCGGCGCTGCTCGAGATCCGAGGCGACCTCGCGCTCGAGCTGGCTGTACTCGTCCACGATCACGGCCTGCGACCAGCGCGCGCGGTCGATGCGGGCGAAGAATGCGGCCTCGCTCGCGACGCGCGTGACGCGCGAGGTCTCCGCAAACGCGAGACGCAGGGCCTCGTCTCCCGCGCGATAGGAGAGGCTGAGCGCCCCCAGGGCCTGGACGGGCGGGCCCGTCGGCGAAACCCGGAACGTCAGCCACACGCGGCGATCCTGGCCCGCGTAAAGGGAGCCGGGGCGCACGCAGAGCGAGCCGCTGGCGTCGCGCTCGATGGGATAGCCGGCAGCCTCGACGAGCGCGGCACCCGCCTGCGGTGTGAAGTGGATCGCGATGCCGCGAGTCACGGTCTCCCGCGCCGTTGCGAGCTCGGTGGCAAAGATCTCGGAGAGGTTCACGGCGTTCTCCAGGTAGTGAAAGCTTCCGGTGCCAGCGTCGCCATTGGGGGCAGGCTCTCCCCCGTGGAATTTGTCACGTTGGGCGTAATCGGACGTAACCCGCAGAGCGCCCGCTTCTTTTTCCTAGGCGCTCGTGCGGTGTCTGCCAGCCGAGCGACTGATGCGGCCGCTCCTCGTTGTAGCGTACGCCCCACTCCGTAATCGCCGGCCGCAGCTCCTCGATCGACTCCCAGTCACGCGTCCAGAGCAGCTCGACCTTGAGGGTCTGGATGAAGCGCTCGGCGATGGCGTTCCCCGTCGGACGGCCCACGGGGGCAAAAGTGTGCGTGAGGCCCAAGCGCTTACACAAGGCCTCTAGGCGCCGGAAAGCAGCATCCGGAAACAGCCCTGGAAGTCGACCTGGAGGAGCTGCCCGATCGCAGGACGTTCTTCGTGCTCTGACACCCGAATTGCGTCGAGTTGCGATCCATTCCGTGGTTCTCGGTGTTAGAAACGGCAGACCCCGGCTGCCGAGGCGACCCGATGAGCGAAGCGAATTTGTTCGGCGAGGCGATCTCGGAGACCTCAACCGAATGCTGACGCAGATCGAAACCCGCACCGGCCAGATTCCCGAAGAATTCCTGGCCGACTGCGGATACGTCGATCACGACGACCGCGCAGCAACCGCCGAATACCGTGAGAACGTGAGCAGAAGCTGACCGAGGACGCGCGGCGCAGGGAGGTTTCTGCTCACGTTCTCAGTCCGTTCCGCGGATTTCGGCGAGGAAGACGTCCCCGTACTCCTCCAGCTTCCGCTGCCCCACGCCGTGCACCTCGAGGAAGTCCGCGCGGCTCTGCGGCCGGCGGGCGGCCATGTCGAGAAGGGCCTTGTCGCTGAAGACGACGAAGGCGGGAACCGTCTTTTCGTCGGCGAGCTTGCGGCGAAGCGCGCGGAGCCGCTCGTAGAGGCCGGGGTCGGGGATCGCCTCGGTCGGCTCGGGCTCGGGGCGCTCCGGCTCGTACGGCTCGGCGTCGAATGCGGCCCGGCGCTTCCGATCCTTTCTTTTCGGAGGTTCGTACGCCTTACGGCCCGAAACGCGCGCTTCGCCGACGACGTCGCGCTCGAGGCAGCTTCCGCAGGACGATCCGCAAGCGGGAATGACCTCCGCGAAATGGGCGGAGAGGCGCCGCCAGAGACAGGAGGGGCCGTCGGCGAGGTCCATCATGCGGCGGATGGCGCGACGCTGCTGCTCGGCGACGGCTGGATCCTGGGCCTCGGAGTTCTCCAGGAGCCGGTCGAGCGACAGGACGTCGGCCCATGAATAGAACAGCACGCAGTCGGCCGGCGCGCCGTCGCGGCCCGCGCGGCCGATTTCCTGGTAGTACCCCTCGATCGACCGCGGCATGTCGCGGTGCAGGACGAACCGGACGTTCGACTTGTCGATCCCCATCCCGAACGCGATCGTCGCGCAGACAACGTCGAGATCGTCGCGGCTGAACGCTTCCTGCGTCTTCGCGCGCTTCTCCGGCGTCAGCCCCGCGTGGTATGGCGCCGCGCGGACGCCTTTCGACTCGAGGAACTCCGCGGTCGACTCCGCAGCCTTGCGAGAGAGGCAGTACACGATTCCCGCTTCCCCGCGCCGCGACCGGATCAGCTGCAGGATCATGTCGCGCACGCCGTCGCCCTGGCCCTTTTTCACCGCGAAGAGGTGGAGGTTCGGGCGGAAGAAGGAGCCGCGGACTTCGAGGGGGTCCTGGAGGGCGAGCTGCTCGATGATGTCGGTTTTCACGCGAGGAGTGGCGGTCGCAGTAAGGGCGAGGACGGGGATTCCCTTGAAGCGCTTCTTCAGCCCCGCGAGGTTCCTGTACGACGGTCGGAAGTCGTGGCCCCACTCGCTGATGCAGTGGGCTTCGTCGACGGCGACTAGCTCGAGGTCGAGCGAGTCGAGAAGCCGGCCGACCGAAGCGTCGATTCCTTCGGGGGCCGCGTAGAGCATCTCGAACTCGCCCGCGCGAAGCCGCGACGTGCGCCGCGAGCGCTCAGCCGGGTCGAGCGACGAGTTCAGGAACGTCGCGCGGATCCCGACTTCGCCCATCGCGTCGACCTGGTCCTTCATGAGGGAGATGAGCGGCGATACGACGAGCGTCACGCCTCCCAGCAGCCGCGCGGGGATCTGGTAGGTCACCGACTTCCCCGCCCCGGTCGGCATGATCCCGAGGCAGTCCCGCCCGGAAAGCGCTGCGCGGATGATCTCCAGCTGTCCCGGCCGGAACGACGGGTAGCCGAAGACCTCCTTCAGCGCCGCGAGCGCCCGGTCGTCACCCGCCCTGGCTCGCGCCTGTTTCGCGCGTTCTCCGGCCTCGCGAAGAAGCTGAAGCGCCTCCTGCGAGAACAGCAGCGGGGCTTCTCGGTAGAGGGAGCGAAGGGTGGCCAGTCGCTCGTGAACCCTCGTCGAATCGCCCGAGGAGAGCGCGCGGGCCTCGGTGAGGATTTCGTCGGCGGAACGGGGCAGGGACCCGGGCATGTGCAGATGATCTCAGGCTGAAGGTAACGGCGCATGGCATTTTCCACGAACATGACCCAGGCGCAGGGCGGTTTTCTCACGATCATGACCCACCGCCTGTGGGGGGTGGGATGGTCCCGAGGCCGAGACCGGCCATCGTGCGGCCCTCGAAAGGGGGTGGCGGCGGTGGCATACCGGGAGCTCGGGATGTGGGAAGTGTTGGACGTCCTCCGGCGGGTGCAGCGCGGGGAGACGAAGTCCGGGATCGAGCGGGCGACGGGGCGGATTCGCAAGACGATCCATCGCTACGTGAAGACGGCGGCGAAGCTCGGCTGGGGGCCGGGGGGTGCGGTGCCGAACAGCTCGCTGCACCGCTTCGTGGTGGCACAGTGCGGCTTCCGCGATGCGCGACCCGAGGCGGTGATCCGCGAGGCCGAGCGCGTGGGAGAGCACGTGGGGCGCTTCGCCGCGCAGCTGCTGGCCGGACCGTTTCCGTGGTCGAAGTCCGCGGCGCGAGCTGCGCGGCTCGCTTCCTGCGCCCTGCATCGAGCTTCACCCATACCCTCGAGGGCTTCGACTGGGAGGCTCCGGTGAGCTTCGACCGGGACCGGGTGCGCGACCTCTTTACCCTGAGCTTCGTCGAGCGCCAGGAAGACGTGACCTTCCTCGGGCCGGGCGGCGGAGCGCCCCGTTCCTAGACACCGCTCGCAAGGCGGTCGATGTCCTCCTCGCTCGTCCAGAAGCCGATCGACGCGCGAACCCAGCCGAGGCCGGGAAGGTCGCGGACCACGACGCCTCGCTCGGCGAGTTGCTGCACCACCGCCGCTGCTTCGCCCCGAGGTCGGAAGCTCACGAGCGTCGCGTGTCCGGGCTCGGTCACCACGTCGACGCGCCTCGACAGCGCGTCCCCGCAATGGCGCGCCATGGCGAGCGCCTTCTCGAAGCGCGCCGGCCCCAGGCCGGAAGCGAACGCGAGGGATTCGCAGAGACCCGCGAGGATGGGAGCAGGAATCGCTCCGGGCTCGAAGCGTCGCGCGCCCGGCGCCGGGACGAAGCTGCCGTCGGCCTCCCGCGACGTCGTGCCGAAGTGGGACGGAAGCGGTACGCGGAGCGACTCGAGGACGCGCGGCGCTACGTAGAGGGCGCCCGTGGCGTCGGGGCCAAGAGGCCACTTCTGCCCGGAGATCGTGTAGAAGTCGCAGCCGATCCCGGCAGCGTCGACGGCGATCGAGCCTGCCGCCTGGGCGCCGTCGACCAGGACGGGGATGTCCCTTCCGCACAGCTCTGCGACCGGAAGCAGATGGCCAGTGACCCACGAGAGGTGCGAGAGCGCGATGAGCCGGGTCCGGGGGCCGATCTTCGATTCGATGGCCTCGAGGGCATCCGCGGCGGGCCGTGCGACGACCTCCGCGACCGCGAGCCGCGCTCCGCTGGCGGCAAGGGGGCCGAGTAGTCCGAAGTGCTCGGCATCGGTCGTGACGATCTCGTCGCCGGGCCCGAGGCCGAGGCTCTCGACGGCGATCGCACATCCCTCGGTCGTCGAGCGCGTGAGGGCGATGTGGTCCGCCGGGGAGCCGATGAGCGCTCCGAAGCCCTCGCGGGCCCGCTGCCGGAGTTCGTTCGTCCTCTCCCAGTAGGCCGCTCCGGACCGCCCATTCGCGAGCTCTCTCGCTTCCTCGTCGCGCATGGCCACGGCGCAGCAGCGGGGGAGCGGCCCGAAGGTTCCCGCGTTCAGGTATGCGATGTGGCTGAGTACGGGCAGCTCGCTGCGGATGGCGTCCAGGTCCATCGATCACTCCGCGCCGAGGCAGGTGCTGCGCCCCGTTACGCGGGAAAATAGGCGGGCCAGACCAGCGCATCGAGGACCGCGGTCTGGAGCGAGAAGAAGGCGGCCCCGGCGAGTGCGACGCGCCGCGCGCCGGGAGACTCACGCGGCTCGGCGGTGGCGATCGCCGCCAGGAGACCCAGCGACCCGATGCCCACGAGGGCGAGGACGACGCGGATCGCCGCCCACAGCAAGGGGCTCGGCGCGGCGAGCATCTGGAAGGTGAGCGGCATCCACAGCGCCGATGGGAAGAGGATGAGGCCGTAGAGAATCGGGAAGCAGCCGAAGCCGTAGCGGCCGGCTACCCGGGTGCGATCTGGATCGAGACGGAAGAAGACGGTGAAGCTGAACGCGAAGTAGCCCGCGGCGGCGAGAAACATGTTGATCGTGTAGAGAGGCTTCAGCTCTTCCGGAACACCGCCCCAGACCAGCGCCCGCGTCTGCGGATTCGAGGCGATCCCGTGGACGTAGCTGCCGAGAACGGCGACGCCTCCCGCGACGTTCAGCCACAGGAGCGATCGCAGCCGGGGATGCATGAAGCTCCTCCTCTCGATCCTGCGTCACGGAGTGCCCCGCCCCGGAGGCGGTGGGCCGGGGACGCAGGCGTCTGGAACATCTAAGCCGACGCGAAGCGTTCTGTCGAACCCGGCGAGCGTTGTAGGAGGCAGCGGAGCCTCCTAGAGTTCCGAGACGCGCTCGGCTGCTGAGCGCGTTCGGAGCGAAGTGAGCGGTTGTCGGAGGTCGCATGGAATGCAAGGGCCCTTGGTCTCGCGCGCAGATCGATGCGTTCCTCGCGCACACCCGCGTCCCCTTGCGGCTCGCCGTCAACGGCACCCGCGGCCATCCCGTCCTCGCCTCGCTCTGGTTCATACCTCTCGAGGACCAGATCTGGTGTGCGACGCCACGATCGGCGAAGATCGTCTCGCTTCTCGAGCGCGATCCACGCTGTGCCTTCGAGGTGGCGCCCGAGACCATTCCCTACACCGGTGTGCGTGGACGCGCTGATGCATCGCTGGTGGACGTGCGCGGCGGGGAGATCCTGAGCCGGCTCATCGATCGGTACCTGGGCGATTCCACGTCACCGTTCGCGCGGTGGCTGCTCGAACGGGCCGAGGCCGAGACGGCCATCGCGCTGGCGCCGGGCCGGCTCGTGAGCTGGGACTTCACCGAGCGAATGGGCGGCGCTCGGTAGCCTGCGCCACGGTGGGAGAGGGGGGCGCCGCGTGAGTCGCTGGGACGACCTGACGAAGGATGCACCCCTCGGCGACGAGCAGGTGGAGAAGGCCGCCGCCGCCCTGCTGGCGGAGCTGACCCTCGAAGAGAAGCTCGCCTGTCTGTCGGGAGAGCGGACGACCCTGCGCGGACTTTTCGCGGACGCGCGGCGTTACAACGCGAAACCCATCGTCGCTGGACACGTTCCGCGGCTCGGAATCCCCGGGATCCGCTTCTCGGACGGGCCGCGCGGGGTCGTGATGGGGGCGTCGACGGCGTTTCCGGCCGCCATCGCCCGTGGCGCCACCTTCGACCCGGACCTCGAGCGCGAGGTGGGCGACGCGATCGGCGTCGAGGCACGCGCGCAGGGCGCGAACTTTTTCGGCGGCGTCTGCATCAACGTTCTTCGCCACCCGGCCTGGGGCCGCTCCCAGGAGACCTACGGCGAGGACTCCCACCTCCTGGGTGAGATGGGAGCGGCCCTCATCGACGGCAGCCAGCGCCATCTCATGGCCTGCGCCAAGCATTTCGCGCTGAACAGCATCGAGAACTCCCGTTTCTTCGTCGACGTCTCGGTCGACGACGAGACGCTTCACGACGTGTACCTCCCGCACTTTCGCCGCTGCGTCGACGCAGGAGTGGCGTCGATCATGAGCGCCTACAACCAGGTGAACGGAGAGTGGTGCGGCCATCACCGCACCCTCCTGCGAGACGTCTTGAAGGGTCGATGGGGTTTCCGCGGATTCGTGATGAGCGATTTCGTGTTCGGCGTCCGGAGCGGTCCCGAAGCCATTGACGGCGGCCAGGATCTCGAGATGCCGTACCGGTTCCGGTTCAGGTCCCTTCCCCGGGCGGTGCGTAGCGGGCGGATCTCCGAGGCGCGGATCGACGAGTCGATGATCCGTCTGCTCCGCCAGCAGCTCCGCTTCGCGAACGTCGGCCAGCCCGAGCGCTATGACGTACGCGCGGTGGCCTGCGAATCGCACCGTGCCCTCGCGAGGCGGGTGAGCGATCGCGCCTGTGTCCTGCTGCAGAACGAGCCGGCTGGAGCGTCGAGCCGGCCGCTCCTGCCACTCGGCGACGCCGGCTGGCGCCGTGTGGCGCTGATCGGGCGTCTGGCATCGCTTCCCGTCACGGGAGACCACGGGTCGAGCTGGGTTCGTCCTCCTGCCGTCGTGACGATGGCGGAGGGAATGAGCGAGATCGGGGCGGCGCACGGAGTCGAAATCGTTCCGTGCGTCACGTCGGATCTCGCTGCAGCGGGTCGGGCCGCAGCCGCCGCCGAGGTGGCCGTGGTCGCGGTCGGTTACACCTACCGCGACGAAGGCGAGTATCTCGGTTGGACCGGCGGAGACCGGCGATCCCTGCGACTGCGGGCCCGCGACGAGCGGCTCATCGAGACGGTCTGCGCCGCGAACCCCCGGACCGTCGTGGTGCTCGTCGGAGGAGGCCCCATCGTCTGCGAGCCGTGGCGGCGCAGGGTTCCTGCCGTCCTCATGGCCTGGTACCCCGGGATGGAAGGTGGCCGCTCGGTGGCGCGGATCCTCTTCGGCGACGTCAACCCGGGCGGCCGGCTTCCCTGTACGTGGGTACGGTCGGGAGCGCAGCTGCCTCCGTTCCGGCGCTGGACGCTCCGCGCGCACTACGGGCCGCTCTTCGGCTACCGCTGGATGGCCGCCGAGAAGCTCTCTCCGACGTGGTGGTTCGGACACGGTCTCGGCTATGCGCCGATCCGCTACGGCGCCGCGCGCCGCACGGGAGAGGACGTGACGTGCTCCATCACCAACATCGGGGACCGGGCGGGAGACGAGGTGGTTCAGCTCTACGTCGACGTCGCCCTCGGCTCCGACCCGCGGCCGCTCCCGGCGCTGTGCGGGTTCCGGCGCGTCGAGATCGCTGCAGGCGACACCGCCGAGGTCACGCTCCGGCCCGAAGCATGGCTGCTGGAAAGGGCGGCTGCGCAGGGGCCCGTTCGGCTCCGCGTAGGACCGTCGGCAAACCCCGACGGGCTGCTCGATGTCGGCACGGGACACCACGCCGTGTCCCGTCATGTGGCGGTGTAGAGGGCGCCCGCTATCCCTTCCTCGAGAAACTCACAGGGAGGGTCTCCATGCCGGCGTTCTTGTCGGGCTTCAAGGATCAGACCTACGCACTGATGCGGATCGTGACCGGGCTGCTCTTCCTCTGGCACGGCAGCGAGAAGCTGCTCTCGTTCCCGCGCGAGGCGGGGGCGATGCCGGCCTTCATCCAGTACGGCGCCGGACCCATCGAGCTGGTGGGAGGCATCCTGGTGATGGTCGGTCTCTCCACCCGCTGGGCGGCCTTCCTGTGCAGCGGTCTCATGGCGGTGGCGTACTGGATGGCCCACGGCCTCGAGGGTCTCTTCCCACTGCTCAACGGCGGCGAGCTGGCGGTGCTCTACTGCTTCGTCTTCCTCTACATCGCTGCGGCAGGGCCCGGTATCTGGAGCCTGGACGGCGCGAGCGGGCGGGCGTAGCTCGGGAGATCCGATGAACGGCTCCGGGCCTCACCCCCGGGCCGAGCCAGATCGCTCCGGGAGCGTCTCCGCGGCCTTACTCCCCTGGCCGCCGGAGGGGAGGACTCTCATACTGCGCTGAGTCCGGGTCCTTCGTGGCTCGGGCCAACTGGGGGGAACATGGTAGGGGTACATCCGAGGTCTTTCGTCTCTCGTTTGGTGCTGGCGCTCGCGATTGCGGTGATGCCGTCGGTGGCAGGCGCGGTGGCCACCAACCTGACGCTCACGACGCCGGCCGGGCCGGCAGTGCGGGAGCAGGTGATCGTTCTCGATGCGGCGACCGACAAGGAGGTCGAGCGGAAGGAGTCCGACGACCGGGGAGCGGTCTACTTCGAGCTTCCGGAAGGGCGCTACCGGGTGAAGACGCGTAGCGGAGGCGTCTCGGAAACGTTCCGGGTCGCGGGCCCGGGTCCGGTGACCCTCTCGCTCGAGCTCGGGGGTGCGGCAGCCGGAGCCGCTTCTGCGGCCGGCAAGGGATTCGAGCTCGATCTGGAAGTCGGTTATCGCCACATCGGCGGCGACATCGACACCACCGCGCACATCGACCTGCCCGGCTGGTCACTCGCTCGCCAGTCGGTCGGGATCGACACCGACGGAGCGGTGCTCACGGGCCGCCTGCACTTCCCCTGCGAGTTCGCCAACGCCCGGCCGTTCTTCGAGGTGGGCGGTGACCTCTACCCTTCGGCGGACGGGAGCGGGGCGATGTTCGGCACGCGAGGGCGGACCGGACTGAACACTGCAGAGGTCGAGCTCGAGGGCAGCCTCGGGTTCGGCGGAGGCCTTCGCTGGGGCTTCCCGGTCGGCCACTCGGAGATCGGCGTCTCGCCGACCATCGGCTTCAACTTCGACGTCGGGCGCCTCAGCGCCGTCTACGACGAGACCGCGTTCGGGTTCCCGCTGGTGAGGGAGAACAAGAGCTTCACGACCGCGAGCGCCGTCTTCGGAGGCAACGTCGAGTTCCGGCCGTGCCGTGACGGCTGCGGATTCTACGTCTTCGCCGGCGGGAACTACCGGGTTCCGTTCTGGCAGGACCACATCCGACTCGAAGGGCAGACGCCCGGCGGGTTCGATGGGCCGGTCGAAGCGGAGGTCGAAGGCCGGTGGCAGGCCCAGGTGGGAGTGGGATACCGCTTCAACCTCGGCACCCTCGGCTTCTAGCGAGCCAGGGCCGCCCGCCCGGTGGGCGGGCGGCCCGTCTTCGCCGCGATGGCTTCTCGCGGCAAATCTGCGCGCTCGCTACGCGCGGACGAAGTCGACGCGCTGGGCGCGCGGATGGTGGCCCGGGCCGCTGTAGATTCCGCGGTAGTGGATCTGGCCGTAGTCGCCGGCCAGGTGAAGCGGGTTGAACGGCGCCGCGACGGGCTCCTGCTGGCCCTTCCAGCCCTTGAACTGATAGGGCTCCCACGCGTGGTAGATGATCACCTGCCCCGGGCGCACCGAGGGTGAGACCTTCGCCAGCACCTCGAACTCGCCGAGGTCGCTGAACACCTTCACCCGATCGCCGTCGGTGACGTTTCGCTCGCGGGCATCCTTCACCGCGACGAACACGACGGGCTCGCCACGCTGGAGCTGGAGCATCAGCGACGAGTCGCGCCAGATCGCATGGATCGACCATCGGGTGTGGCCTCCGGTGAGCAGGAGCGGGTGATCCCCTCCCGCCTTCGGCGGCTCCTTGTGTACCGGCAGCGCCTCGCCGCACTCCATGAACCAGGGGTGCTCGATCAGGAACTGCTGCCTGCCCGAGAAGGTGGGCCACGCCTCCTTCTCCTTCACGAAGCGCTCGTGCGGGAACACCGTCTTCCCCGGCTGGTAGCGGGTTCCGAGCGCCCACAACGGGCCCGGGCCTCCCTCGGCGTGTACGACGGGGAGGATCCCCGTCTTTGCCGCCTCGTCGTAGCCCTTGTTCCCCGTGAGCTTGTTGTTCTTGAGGATGTGGTCGAGCGCGGCCTTCGGATCCGTCTCGCTGTGCTTGCCGTTCGCGGTCCACGTGTCGTAGATCACCGACACGTCGACCTCTCCCTTCATGGCGGCGTCGCGCAGCTTCGTGATCCCACGCGCCTTCGCGCGCTCCTGGAGCTTCTTCGCCAGCAGCCCCGAGATCTCCCACTCGGACTTCGACTCGCCGAGGGGCTCCACGACCTTCTGATTCAGGACGAGGTACGGAATGTATGCCTCGGTGTACTTGATGAGATCGCGCTCGTACCAGCCGGCAGCCGGCAGGACGATGTCGCCCATCAGCGACGACGTGCTCATCTTCGTGTTGACGCTCGCGATCAGCGAGAGCTTCGGCCAGAGGACCTTCTGCGCGATCTGCGGCGCGGGCCAGCGCCGCAGCGGATTCATTCCGGTGAAGTAGTAGACCTTCGGGTCGATCCCCGGGAGCGGCCGGACGGGGATCCAGCCCTTTTCGACCGCCTCCTCCATGTACGCTGCGGTCGGCCGCGGCTGGTCGGGATCGTGGTACTCCGGCTTGTCCCAGATTTCCTTGTAGCCCGCGTGGGCGTAGAGGAACGACATCGTCGGAAGGTTGCCCGTGAACTCCTTCGCCTGCACCGCCAGGTTCTCGAAGTCTCGCCAGCTGAAGCTCCCGGCGACGCGCGTCTTGTAGAGCAGCTTGAGCTTGTCGCCCGCCGACATCCAGCCGGGGCCCGAGCGCTCCCACATCGCCCGCTGTCCGTCGACCTCCCACCAGGCAGCGACCCGCAGGCCGCCGCCAGACTTGCCCTGATTGCCGGTGAGCGCCATCAGCAGGATCTCGGCCCGCTGGACGAGATCGCTGTGGTAGTGCTTGCAGGCTCCCCACGACGAGAAGATCATCGCCGACCCGGCCTTGGCCAGCTCGCGCGCGATGCGGCGGATCGTTCCCGGCGCAACGCCGGTCACCGCCGCCGCCTTCTCGGGCCGATAGCCTTCGTCGAGGTGCTCGCGCAGGAAGTCGAAGAGAGGCCGGACGCCCACCTTCTTGCCGTCTGCGAGCGTCACCTCGCGGCGCCCCGTGAGGGCGGGTCGGAGCGACCCGAGAGCGAGCGTCGTCGAGCCCTCTCCCTCGCAACCCGGAACCGCGGCGAGGCCGTTCTTGGCCTCGTCCCAGAACTGGAGGACGTCCTTCCCGCCGCTCGCCCAAAGATCTTCGGCGCGCAGATACTTTCGCGTGTCTTCGCGGACGAGGATCGCGAGGTCGGTCTGCTCGCGGATGTACTCCTCCTTGAAGAGCTTCTCCTCGACGATCACCTGCGCCATCGCGAGCGCGAGTGCGGCGTCGGTTCCGACCCGGGGGTTGATCCAGTAGTCGGCGTGGACCGCAGTGGCGTTGTAGTCCGGCGCGATCACGACGAGCTTCGCGCCGCGGTAGCGCGCCTCGTGCATGAAGTGCATGTCGGGAATCCGCGTGTAGGTCGGATTCCCGACCCAGACGATGATGAAGTCCGACTTGAACCAGTCGTCGGACGTTCCTTCGCAGTTGTACATGCCCCAGGTCTGCGTGGCGCCATGGGGCATGTCGCCGACGCCGGCCCACGATTCGATGTTCGTGCAGTTGAGGAGGCGGAACAGCTCCACCTCTCCCGTGTGGTCCGGGCCGAAGTCGAGGTTCGTCGTTCCGTTGTCGTAGACGATCGTTCCGGTGCCGTTGTCGACCGCCGCATCGAGCATCGCGTCGGCGATCGTTCCGAGCGCCTCGTCCCAGCTGATCCGCTTCCACTTGCCCGACCCGCGCTCGCCCGCCCGCTGGATGGGATGCAGGAGCCGGGACGGCTCGTACATGAGGTGCGAGTAGCAGCCGCCCTTCTGGCAGCCGCGGGGGTTGAAGTCGGGGGCTCCTTCGGCAGCGCCGTACACGGCGTTCTGCTCCTCTCGCCAGACGAGCCCATCCTTGACGAACACGCTCCAGGAGCAGGCGGACATGCAGTTGGCCCGGCCGTGGGACGAGTAGACGACGCGGTCCCACTGCCAGCGCTTCTGGTAGAGATCCTTCCACCCCGAGTAGGAGGGGGCAGCCGCCCCGGCGGCCGTCGACGCCGCTCCCTCGCTCTCGGCTGCGGCCGGTGAGATCCGGAGCAGGCCGAGGGAGAGCGCGAGCACTGCGCTGCGGCCGAGGAACTCGCGGCGGTTCATGGACATGACGACCCTCCAGCTCGGGGGGCCCGCATTCGGGCAGGCCTGGTTGGACTTCGCGGGCGCGGCTCCGACCCGAAGCGCTCGGGAGACCCCGTAGGACCTGGGTCTGCCCGGGGCACCGGTCAGGCGGCCAGTCTAGGAAGCCGGCACGGGGCGCTATATGACTGGGATCATCTCGGCCCACCTGGCACGGTGGGTAATCGGCCGGCCGGGCGCGGCTCGGCCCTGATCTCCGTCGTCCGGCCGGCCGGACAGGCACGGGTGGCCCCGGGGCACGGGTCTCGGAACCGTCCGGCGGCCTCGCCGCCTGCCTGGCCCCCTAGGCCGGGTCGAGCTCCCGGGCTTCGATGCTTCCCTGGCGCTCGATCTGGGCGATGGCGAAATCGAGGTGGAGGCACAAGGTCTCCATGTACTCCTGGAACGCCTTGTGGATGATGGCGAACGAGACGGCCTCCTTGAACGCGCTCGGGCGTCGCAGCAGCGTCGTGCCGAGCAGCGACAGCGTGAACCAGGCCCGGCGCGGCCCGCCGCGGACGAGGGTCTCCCGCAGGATGCGGAAGAAGATCCTCCCTTCGCTCGAGTTCACGCTCACGCCGCTGGCGCCCTTCACCTGGGTGCCGCGGTGGAGGATGAAGTCGAGGGTCCGCCGCTTGTAGTAGCGGAAGTCGTAGAGCTGCTCGATGAGCCGGCGGTAGCCCCGGTAGAGCTCGAGCCGGGTCATCGACTTCGGCAGGATGTTCGAGAACACGAACTGATCGCCCGTCGACTCGGCGACGAGCCTGCCCTCGGCGACGACGCGTTCGTGGAGCGGGGTCTTCGGCATCGCCTGGAGCATCCCGGTCATCGACACCGGGATCCGCGCCTCCTGGATGAAGCGGAGCTGCTCGTCGAAGATCGTGGTGTCGTCGTGGTCGAAGCCGACGATCATTCCGGCCTGTACCTGGATGCCGTATGAGTGGATCTTCCGCACGCTGTCGACGAGATTGCCGCGCATGTTCTGCGTCTTGTGCGTCTCCTGCAGCGACTCCCTTCGCGGGCTCTCGATTCCGATGAAGACGGTGGTGAAGTGGGCTGCATGGAGCAGCTCGAGCAGCTCGTCGTCCTGGGCG
This sequence comes from uncultured delta proteobacterium, assembly GCA_963710635.1. Classification (GTDB taxonomy): domain Bacteria; phylum Myxococcota_A; class UBA9160; order UBA9160; family UBA9160; genus MYXO. The sequence goes on along the minus strand of CAVQAY010000001.1, from coordinate 223,884 downwards.
ACGTTGAGCGAGACCTCGGTGTTGAACGAGATCGGGTGCCCGTTCTCGTCGCCCCAGGCCGCCATGGCTCGTAGCAGATCCTTGGCGTGTTTCTTGTTGCCGATGAAGTTGTCGTCGACGACGAATACCTGCGACGCTCCGAGGCGCCGGCACTCCTCGATCTCCGCCATCACCTGGGCCACCGACTTGGCCCTCGGCTTCCTGCCGTACATCACGATGATGTCGCAGAACTCGCAGTTGAAGGGGCAGCCCCTGGCGAACTGGATCGTGAGGGCGTGGTAGCGGTCGACCTTCAGCAGGTCGAACCGCGGCATCGGCGACGTCGTGAGATCGGGCTTCTCTTCGGGCCGGTACTCGCTCTTCCAGCATCCGGCCTCGAAATCGCGGAGAAAACGGGGCCAGGTCTCCTCGGCCTCGTCGACGAAGAGCACATCGCATTGGCCGCGGAGCTCCTCGGGACACAGCGACGCGAAGGGCCCTCCCACGACGACGAAGCGGCCGCGGCGGCGGAACTCTTCGATGATCTCGAGCATTCGCTGCTTGTGGACGATGAACCCGGTGACCCCGACGATGTCGGCCTCGACGTCGAAATCGATCTCCTCGACGTTCTCGTCGCAGAGGGACACCTCGTGCTCGCGAGGCGTAAGGCCCGCGACCGTCGGCATCGAGAGGTTCGGGAAGATGCAGCGCTTGCCGAGGGTCGTGAGGATCTGGTCGTAGGTCCAGAAGCTCGGCGGGTTCTTCGGCGTCACGAGGTGGATCTTCACGGCGGTGCTCCTGAGACGGGGGGCGCGCGTCTGGCTGGAGTGTCGCGCACTCGAGATGGCGGGCTCGTCAAAGTTCCGTAAGGGTTGGGAGAGCGGCAAGCCGGATCGACGGGAGGGATGGCTTGTACCTCGGGATCGATCTCGGAACCTCCGGGGTGAAGTGCGTCCTCGTCGGCGCAGATGGGCAGCGGGTCGCGGAGGCGGCTGCGGGCCTCGGCACCCGGCGTCTCCACCCTGGCTGGTCGGAGCAGGACCCACGCGACTGGTGGCGTGCGGTGCGGGAGGCCGTGTCCCACGTCCGAGTGCGTCATGCAGCGGCGCTTCACGCGGCGCGCGCCATCGGCCTCTCGGGACAGATGCATGGCGCGACGCTTCTCGATTCGGCTGGACGCGTCCTCCGGCCCGCGATCCTGTGGAACGACGGTCGGAGCGTGCCGCAGTGCGGCATGCTGGAAGCGCGGGAGCCCCAAGCGAGGCGGATCACCGGCAACCGCGCGATGCCTGGCTTCACGGCCCCGAAGCTGCTGTGGGTGGCCGAGCACGAGCCGGAGGTCTTCTCGCGGGTGGCCCGCGTACTGCTTCCGAAGGATTGGCTCCGGCTCCAGCTCACCGGCGAGGCGGTGTCCGAGATGTCCGACGCCGCCGGGACCCTCTGGCTCGACGTCGGCGCGCGGCGCTGGTCGCCGCAGATGCTGGCGGCGACGGGTCTCCCGGTGGAGGCCATGCCGCGCCTGGTCGAGGGCTCGGAGCCGTCCGGACGGCTGCGCCCCGAGGTGGCGGCCGAGCTCGGCCTCTCACCCGGCATCGTGGTGGCCGGAGGCGGCGGAGACAACGCTGCGGGCGCGGTCGGCGCCGGGGTGATCCGGAGCGGAGACGCGCTCCTCTCTCTCGGAACGTCCGGCGTCTTGTTCGTTGCCACGGATCGCTTCGCGCCCGCCCCCGAGCGCGCGGTCCATTCCTTCTGCCACTGCCTGCCCGCGGCCTGGCACCAGATGGCGGTCAGCCTGAGCGCGGCGAGCTGCCTGTCGTGGCTGTCGGCGGTGACCGGGGCGGCGAGCGAGGCGGCGCTGGTCGCCGAGGCCGAGGCCGCGCCGCGAGAAGGCGCCGTCCTGTTCCTCCCCTACCTGTCTGGGGAGCGTACGCCCCACGACGACCCGAACGCCCGGGGCGTCTTCTTCGGGATCGGCCACGACACCAACCGCGCCGACCTGTGCCGCGCCGTCCTCGAGGGAGTCTCCTTCGCCCTCGCCGACGGTCAGGACGCGCTCGTCCAGTCGGGCGCGATCATCGAGCGCGTCTCCGTGATCGGCGGCGGAGCCCGGAGCCGGCTGTGGGGGGAGATCCTCGCCAGCTCCCTTGACCGGCGGCTCGACTACCGGGAGGGCGGAGAGCTCGGGCCCGCGCTCGGCGCAGCGCGCCTTGCCCGGCTTGCCGACACCGGCGAGCGTCCCGAGGACGTGTGCAGCCCCCCTCCGCTCGCCCGTTCGATCGATCCAGATCCGGAACTCTCCGCGCGCCTTGCCGGACGGATCGCGCGCTGGAGGCGGCTGTATCAAAGCCTCCGCGAGCGTTTCGCAGAGGCGGGCTGACGCCCAGCCCCGGCGCCGCCGGTGGTAGCCTCGGCGCGCCCAGCGCACCTCATGAGGAGGTCCCCTTGCCCGAGATCCACTTTCCGACCGTCGACCCGATCCGGTACGAAGGGCCCGAGAGCGAGAGCCCGCTCGCCTTCCGCTGGTACGACCGCGACCGCGTCGTCCTCGGCCGCCGGATGGAAGACCACCTGCGCGTTGCCGTCTGCTACTGGCACAGCTTCGGATTTGCCGGAGCCGATGCCTTCGGCACCGAAACCTTCGCGAGGCCCTGGCACGGACCCGGCGATCCGATGCAGCTCGCCGAGCGGAAGACCGAAGCGGCCTTCGAGTTCTTCTCGAAGCTCGGCGCACCGCTGTTCACCTTCCACGATCGCGACGTCGCACCCGAGGCGTCGACGCTCCGTGAGTCGTCCGAGCGCTTCGCCCGCATGGCCGACCGGTTGGCGGCGCACATGGAGCGGACCGGGGTCCGCCTCCTCTGGGGAACGGCGAACTTGTTCAGCCACCCGCGGTATGCCGCCGGCGCGGCCACCAACCCTGATCCCGAGGTCTTCGCCTGCGCCGCGCTCCAGGTGCGTCACGCCCTCGAGGTGACCCACCGCCTGGGAGGCGCCAACTACGTGCTCTGGGGCGGGCGCGAGGGCTACGACACGCTGCTCAACACCGATCTGCGACGCGAGGGCCAGCAGCTCGGACGCTTCCTCGGCCTCGTCGCCGAGCACCGCCACCGGATCGGATTCTCCGGGACGCTCTTGATCGAGCCCAAACCGATGGAGCCCACGAAGCATCAATACGACTTCGATGCGGCCGCCGTCCACGCCTTCCTTCGCCAGCACGGCCTCGAAGGCGAGTTTCGGCTCAACATCGAGGTCAACCATGCCACCCTGGCCGGGCACAGCTTCGAACACGAGCTGGCCTACGCGGCGGCGTGCGATCTGCTCGGGTCGGTCGACATCAACCGCGGCGATCCGCAGAACGGCTGGGATACCGACCAGTTCCCGAACTCGGTCGAAGACTCGGCGCTCGCGCTCTACACGATCCTCAGCGCGGGCGGGCTCGGAAGCGGTGGCTTCAACTTCGACGCGAAACTCCGGCGCCAGAGCGTCGACCCGGAGGATCTCTTCCACGCCCACGTGGGCGGCATCGACACTCTCGCGCGCGGCCTCCTCGCGGCGGCGCGGCTCGTCGAGGACGGCCGCCTCGCCCGAAGCGTCGAGGAGCGGTACTCGGGCTGGGACGGCCCCCTCGGCCGCGAGATCACCGGCGGGCGCAGGAGCCTCGCCGACCTGGCCGACCTCGCGCTCGACCGGGGGCTCGATCCGAAGCCCCGCTCGGGAGGGCAGGAGCGGCTCGAGAACCTCGTCGCCCGGCTCGTGTAACGCGCAGCGCGCCGCCTGGCCGTGGTAGGCTCGCCGGGTGCCTCCGCGCTTCCATCCGCTCTCGGCGATCACGAGCCGCGTCGGCGAGCTGCTTCGCCCCGCGTTCGGCAAGACCTTCTGGGTGAAGGCGGAGATCAGCTCCGCGTCGGCGCGCGCGCACTTCTACTGCGACCTCGTCGAGTCCGACGCAGCCGGCGACGTCGTGGCGAAGATGCGCTGCCAGATCTGGGCGCGCGACTTCGAGCGGATCCGGGCCACGTTCAAGTCGGCGGGGATCGACCTCGTTCTCGAGAACGGGACGCAGGTCGGCATCGAGTGCGAGCTGCGCTGGGATCCGCGCTACGGCCTCTCGCTGGTGGGTCGCGACATGGACCCGGCCTTCGCCCTCGGCGAGCTGGAGCTGCGCCGCAGGCGGATCCTCGAGGCGCTCGAGCGCGATGGGCTGTTCGGGAAGAACGCCCGAAACGCCGTGCCGCTGCTCCCGAACCGGATCGGCCTGGTGACGAGCCGGAGCAGCGCCGCCTTCCAGGATTTCACCCGGACGCTCCGCGACGCGGAGCACGGCTTCCTGGTCTTCGCCGCCGACGCGTCGATGCAGGGCGCCGAGACCGAGGCGACCGTTCTCGCGGCACTCGACGCCCTCGCCCGGCTTCCGGTCGATCTGGTGGTGATCACCCGCGGAGGCGGCAGCAAGACCGATCTCGCCTGGCTCGACAACGAGGCCATCGCCCGGAGGATCGCCGACTATCCGCACCCGGTCTGGACGGCGATCGGCCACGAAATCGACACCAGCGTCCTCGATGCGGTGGCGGCCTCCGCCTTCAAGACGCCGACCGCCGTGGCGGAGGCGATCGTCGCCCGCTTCGACGTCGTCGCGCTGCGTCTCGAGGACGCCGCAGCGAGGTTCCGCAACGTCTGGCAGCGCGCTCTCGGCGTCGAACAGGAGCGGATCGGTCGCGCGGCGACGGGTCTCCGACAAGGCAGTCGCAAGCTCGTCGACCAGCGCAGGTCCGAGCTCCGGCAGGTGGCGGAGCGGGTGCGCGCCGAGGTGCTCCACCGTCTGGGCCGCGAGCGCGGCACGCTTGGCGCCGCGCTCGTCTCGATCCGTACGCGGGCCGAGGGCGTGGTGCGCGAGCGAAGGCTCCGGCTCCGGCAGTCTGCGGCGAGTCTCGGCCGCGGTGGCCGCGTGACGCTGCGGATGGCTCGCGAGCGCCTGTTGCAGCAGGGGCGGCGGCTCTCGTTGCGGCGCATCCTGCAGCGGATCGAGGCGGAGCGCGAGGCCCTCGCCAGGCGTGAGCAGCTGGTGCGTTCGGCAGACCCGTCGACGGCCCTTCGCCGCGGCTTCTCGCTGACGACCCTGGCCGACGGCACCCTGCTGCGTTCGGTCGAGAGCGTTGCGGAGGGCGACACGATCGCAACGCGAGTTGCCGACGGCAGCGTCACGAGCGTCGTCCGGACGGCGCGGAGGGAGAGCGGTGGCTGAGAAGAAGGCGCCCGGATACGAGGAGAAGGCGAAGCGGCTCGACGAGATCCTCGAGCGGCTCGACGACTCGGCCACTCCCATCGACGAGCTGGCGAAGGACGTGAAGGAGGGAGCGCGGCTGATCCGCGAGCTGGGGCAGAAGCTCAGCGAGGTCGAGACCGAGGTGCGCGACGCTTTCCAGGAGCTCGACGCCAGCGCTCCGGCTCCGGGCGGCGACGAGCCGTCATAGCCTGCCCTACGTGACCTCGATGTCGGTGAACCGGGCGAGCGGAAGCAGCACGCCCTGGCCGTCGTGGTGCCAGTCGAGGGGAGGCGCCTGCAGCCTTCCCGGCGGACAGATCCGTGAGGCGCCGAGATCCGCCAGCGCAGTGGAGACGCCCGGCGTCGCGCTGCCGAAGCCGGCTAGTGCCACGCCGGCCAAGTGGGGGCCGAGGGGGCGGAGCGCGTCGCACAGCGCCGCCTCGCCGGCGACCGGATGGACCCGAAGGAACCGGTGGAGCGGGGCAGGCCGGTGTCGCGCGTCGGCCTCGCAGACGACGGCCCAGCCGGTGCCGGCGCGGACCTCTACGCCGTGCCCGGCGGCGGCGCGCAGCTGCGCTTCGTCGCGCGCATGGACGAAGGCCACCTGTGCCTCCCGATCCGCGGTGCCGCACGGGAGGCGGGAGGCCAGCGCCTCGAGCTCGTCTGCGATGGCCTCGGCGACCGGGCGCGGATCTCCTGCGACGAAGACCGACACCGGGGAGAGACACCCGAGCTGGTCCCAGAGCGCGACGTCGAGAGCGAGCCCCCGCGCGGCCTTCTCGAGCGCCGCGCCCGAGAGCGCCCGTGGCCCGAGCGCGGCCACCGACACGCGGTGGCCATGACCGACGAAGCGCACGGAAGGTCTGACGCGAGACGCGAGCGAGGCGATGGTCTCGTCGGAGCCCGTCGCGACGATACAGTCCGCTGCGAGCATCGCTCGCATCCGCTGCTCGTCGCTTCCCGGGAACGAGACCACCTCGAGCGCGTCCGCGAGGTCTGGATCGGCCGCCGAGAGGGCGCGCGCGAAGACGCACGCCGTCACCGGGTCGTGCTGCGACGTCTTCGCGAGGACGGGAGAGCGCAGCGCGAGCGGCGCAACGAGGGAGAGCAGCGTCGGCGTCGGCAGCGCGCCGCCGAGGAGGACGGCAGTCGTCTCGAAGCCGTTCACCACGGCGCCGCCGGGAGACCCGAGCTCGGCGTCGGCCAGCCGGCGCAGCGCTTCCCGGTCCCAGCCCTCGAGCGCGAGATCGAGGCCTTGGCGAACGACCTCGGCCGAGAAGCCCGTTGCTGCCGGAAGGTCCGCCTCGAGGCGGGCGCGCGCCGGGGTGCTGCGGTTTGCGAAGCTCTCGAGGACGAGGCCGAGGACGTCGCGTACCTCGCGCGGGTGACGCCTTCGCAGCCCGGCTCCGGCCTCGCGGAGCCGGCCGAGCGACGCCGCAATCTCGGCGGGCCGCGGTTCACGGGCGCTCATCGCGCTCTCCCCGGCTCGCCGAGCATCTCGTCGGCGGCGATCGAGCAGCCGCGCGCCTCGGCGCCCGGCGCGCGGCCGAGCACCTCGAAGCCATCGCAGATCTCGCGGCCGAGGTCTGCGGTCTCGACGGCGAAGATGCTGCCGGTGTTCGCGAGGTCGACGATCACGATCATTCCCGGCTCTCCGTACGCAGCGTCGTCGCCGGTCGCAGGATCGACGATCCGCACCCGCGCCCACGGCGGGCCCAGCTTTCGCCGCTCGGTACCCGGCAGCCGGAGCACCGAGTCGTAGAACTGGCTTCCGAGTTCGGTCATTCCATACTGATTGACGATCCGGTGCTCCGGAACGCCGAGGCCTGCCTCGATGCCGGCGTAGAGCTCCGCGCGGGACATCTCCCGCGAGCGGCCCTTGAAGCCTCCCGTCTCCATTACCCGCGATCCGGCCGGGAGGCCGATCGTTTCGCGGCGGTCTTCGAGAGCGCCCAGCAGATGGACGAATGCGAAGGCCGTCCCGCACACGGCGACGGGCGCCCCCGACGCCTGTGCCGCGCGAAGCCGCGGCAGGAGGGCGGTGAGGTCGAGGGCGCCTTCGCGGACGTCGCACCCACTCTCCGGCGTCCCGAAGAGCGGGAGCAGCACCCCGAACATGTGGGAGAGGGACGAGTCGGGCGCCTCGGCAGGAGCCGGCGCGAGGATCCGCATCTCGATTCGCTCGCCGCGCTCGAGATCCGGAAGTACGTGCAGCCGGAAGGTCGGAACGAGCGAAGCCTCGTAGAGCGCGAGGGTGTCGAGGTGCAGCGCACCGCGACGTGCGGTCGACGTGCCGCTGGTGCGGAAGACGTGGGCCTCGCGGGCGGCAGGAAACGATCGCAGCGCCAGCTCCTTGAAGGCTCCCGTCGGCACCGCCGGGATCTCGCGCGAAGTCGTGACGCTTCGCGGAGTCCGACCCCGCGTCTCGCAGAAGCGCCGGTAGGGCGCGCAGCGCTCGAACTGGAAGGCGAAGAGATCGAGGGCGAGCGTCTCGAATCGCGCGTCGTCGCGGGGCCAGGCAGCGGGAGACGCCGGCTCACGCATCCACGCCAGGAGGCGATCGTCGATCGCCGCGCGGTCGGGATCGGGCCCGCCGTTCACCCGATGCACTCCGACAGCCGGTCGAGGCCCGCGTACAGTACGTCGGCTTCGATCGAGAGCGGGGGCGTGATCGAGAGTACGCGCGAATCGTCGCCCGACGGGAGCACGATGATTCCCCGCCGGAGCGCCTCTTGCCAGGCGGTGATCGCCCGTTCGGGCGAGTCGAGCTCGATGCCGAGGAGGAGACCCTTGCCCCGAACGTCGACGACGCCCGGGCGGCCCGCGAGGCACGCCCGGAGACGATCGAGGGCCGCGGCCCCGATCTCCGCGGCACGCAGGACGAGCTTCTCCTCCTCGATCACCGCGAGCGAGGCGAGGGCCGCAGCGCACGCGGGCGGGTGGCCGAGAAACGTCTGGGTGTGGAGCGCTTCCCCCTCCGACGCGGGCCACGCGTCCATCACTTCGGCGCGGCCGATGCACGCGGAGATCGGCATTCCGGACGCGAGCGCCTTGCCGACGCAGAGCAGGTCCGGCACCACCTCCTCGTGTTCGCACGCGAACCAGCGGCCCGTCCGACCGAGGCCGGTGTAGACCTCGTCGACGATGAGCAGCCAGCCCCGCCGGTCGCACAGCGCGCGCAGTGAACGCAGGAACCCCTCCGGCGGGATCCGCTCGCCGCCGCGCCCCTGGATCGGCTCGACCAGGACGGCACCGACGGGCTCCGCGCAGGTGGCCGCTGCGCCGAGGACATCGGCGGCATCGGGCCAGCGCGCGAACGCCGTCGCTCCGGCGATGCGCGAGCGGAAAGGGTCGCGGAACATCGGACGCCAGGTGGTGTCGAGCGCCCCGAAGGTGAGCCCGTGGTACGCGCCCTCGAAGGCCACGACTCCCGGCCGGCCGGTCGCGAGCAGCGCCGTCTTCAGCGCCGCCTCGACGGCGTCGGAGCCCGACGAGCCGAGCACCGCACGGGCGCTCCCGCCGCCGGGGAAGCGGCGGGCGAGGGCCTCCAGCAGCTCCACCTTGACCGCTGCGGGGTGGACATCGCCCATGGCGTGGAGGAGGAGCGCCGACTGCTGCGCCACGGCGCTCACGACGCGCGGGTGGGCATGCCCGGTCGCCGCGACGCCGAAGCCTGCGCCGAGGTCGACGAAGCGGTTCCCGTCGGCGTCCCAGACGTTCGACGCCGACGCGCGCTCCCAGAAGATCGGCGCGCCGGGAGCGAGGCACGTGACGTTCCGGCTCTCCACCTGTGCCAGGCGGGCAGCGAGCGCGCGCGAGCGGGGCCCCGGAACCTCGGTACACAGCGCAGGGGGAAGCGTGCGGAAGGTCGACACGGGCCCAGTGTAGCCACGGTCGCGGCGCCGCCGCCGGGCACGGATCTTCATGCGGCGATGGGCCGCCTGCTCGATCGCCCATGCAAATGGGTCAAAGTCGGCGCGCTGCAGAGTACGCTCGATCGCGCTCGGTACGATTTCCGCTCACCTTCTTCGCGGCACTTGCAACTTCGCGCCGGAAGGAGGAGGGTGCTCCTCTGCCCCGGCGGAGGAGGACCATGCGGCGTGGTCGTGGCGTCTCGCTAGAACGCTTCTCGCTAGAACTGGGACGGCTCGGACTGATCGGTGCCCTCGCCCTCGGCGCTCTCGCAGGCGCCAGAGCGGCAGCCGAGGCGCCCTCGACCCTGGTGGCGGCCGGTGCAAACCAGGTGGCGTACTCGGGGAACCAGTACGTTCTCTTCGGTGATCCGGGCATCTTCTGGTACACGCCGCCGACCTGCAGCGGATCCGGTGCGGCGTCGGACGGGGCGTCGCCTGCCCGCATCCTCCGCGGCACCACCTACGCCGCGCCGCCCCGCACGATCCTGAGCGTCAACCCGCCGCGGTCGGCGACCACGTGCAACCCGTATCGCTTGATCTCGAACATCGCGGTGGACCAGAGCTTCCTCTACTTCGTGGACAACCAAGGGCCGAGCGGCCACTTCGCCCTCCAGCGCCGCTCGCGCGACGCCAACGAGGCGGATCCGTCGGAGCTACTCGTCGACCTCGGCACGAACATGACCAGCGTCGAGTTGAACGCGGAGTATCCGACCGTGCTGTTCGCCATCCTGCGCCAACCGGGAAGCCAGGATCTCCTCACGGAGTACCTGAAGAGCAACGGCGCCTGGCTGGCGAACCTCGAAGTGGGAGCACCGGGAACCGTTCGCAGCCTCCAGTACGACGGTAGATATCTCTACTGGCTGAACGGCACGGCGCTGCGTGCGGACGATACCACCAACGGCGCGAAGAAGACGGTCGTCGCGAGCGGCGTCTCCGCCTACTTCGCGGAGGGCTTCTACCAGGGGCAGGGTTGTTACCCCGGCTATGGCTGCGATTATGACGTTGCCTTCGTCCTGTACGGCAAGGGCAACCAGATTCTTCTCGACGATGCGGTGTCCCCCGGCGGCGGCTACCCGCCGTACTACACGGCAACGGATCCCAACGCAACGATCCATGCCATCACGCGGGACAACCTGGACGTCGTCTACCACTTGGAGCGCCGCGCCGCGAATCCAGGCGGCGTCTTCGACCGCGAGGAGCGCCTGTACCGGAACAGCACGCTCATCTTCGGGCCCGTGAACAACGGCGGCCCCGGGTTCGACGCCCTCACCACGGACCTCACGCATCTCTATTTCCACAACCGCTCGACGAACGAGCTCCTGAAGCTGCGCAACGGAGCGACGGCGATCCCGATCTACGATCTCAGCGGCACGGGAATCGAGGTGACCCAGGGTATCCAGAACCCTGCCAATGACGTGACGCTCATCGCGAACAAGCGCACGATGGTTCGCTTCTACGTGAAGTCCAACCAAGCCGTGAGCGTCGCGGGCGTCACGGCCTTCCTCGATGTCTACAACACCCAGGGCTATCTCGGCCGGCTGCAGCCGGTGAACCGCATCGGGAAGCTGCTCACGGTGCGGCCGGATCCGAAACGGATGAACGTGAACGATTCCTTCCTCTTCGAGATCCCCCTCGACTGGACGCTCTCCACGGCGCTGACCTTCCAGGGCATCGTGAATCCCCTCGCAGGTGTCGTCGAGGACGACTTCTCGAACAACGCCGCGACCTCCCCGCTCCTCATCTTCACGGAGTCGCCGCGGATGCTGCTCGAGGTCGTCGAGTTTCGGTACAACAACGCCGGGACCCTCGCGATCGGCGGGATCTTCGATGATGTGAACAGCGTGCGCTGGATGCGGGAGCTCTACCCCGTTGCCTCCACCAGCTCCGGCGGCATCGACGATCCCGGGCCCGGCCTTCGGGTGGCGTTCCGCAGCGTGACGGACAACGCCCTCGAGAGCCGCGTCGACCAGACCAACGACGTCTGCAACGCGCGGATCTGCAAGAACGGAGCCGGTACCCAGACCTGCTGCAGCGCCGGCCAGTCGGATACGGACTGCGCCAACCTGCTGGCGGGCGTGATGGGGACGATCCAGGACGACCGCAACCAGTGCGCCGGGGACTACGTGGTGCAGCAGCTCCAGGCCATGCGCGCGGCGGGGACCATTCCGAAGAACCGGTACATCTACGGCTCGATCGCCTACGGGACGGCCCCGGCGACGCTGTTCACGCGCGGGTTCAACCCGGGCGGAGAGACCATCGCCGTGGGCCCCATGAAAGACCCCTCGGCGGAGCAGAACTACATGGCCCACGAGATCGGCCATGCGCTCGGTCGCGGGCACCCCACACCGGGTGCGGCCCCGACGTGCCCGGGGCAGAGCACCGGTGACGATGCCTACCCGTACGTGGCCGCACGCATCGGCGGGCGACTGGTGGCGGGCGGACCCTTCGGCGGGCCCAATGTGCCCGACGAGGTCGCCCATGCGCGGCTCGACTTCGGTGACCCGAACAATCCGCTCAACCCGTTCGTACGGGTGGTCGGTGCGTCGACCGCCGGCGACCTCATGAGCTACTGCGCTCCCTACGGCATCAGCGCGTGGAACTTCGAGGCGATCTACAACCGGCTGGCGTACTTCCCGCTGGCTGCCGCGCTTCCCGCTGCAGCGCGCGAGGCGGCCGCGGCGGCCGTTGCCGGCGATTGGCTCCTCGCGTACGGGAGCTTCCCGCGCGAGTCGGGAACCGGCTCGTTCGGCGTCGTGCGGCGCTTCGACAGCGTGGCCGACGTGCCGCCCTTGGTCGACGGCGGCTATGCGCTCGAGCTCCGCGATGGCGCGGGTGCACTCCTGGCGAGCCATGCGTTCACTCCCCGCGAGAGCTCGGAGGGAGACGAGCAGAGCTTCGGCTTCGAAGTCGTAGTGCCGTTCGAGGCCGAGACGCGCGCGCTGCGGGTAGTGGAGAGCGCCACGTCGCGGGTCGTGGCCACCCACGCCGTGAGCCCGGGCCGTCCCTTGCTGTCCGACGTCCGGCTCGTGAACCCACCCGACCCCGTGACGGGCGTGGTCACGCTCGCATGGACGGCCAGCGACCCCGATGGCGACCCGCTCACCTTCGACGTCTTCTACTCCCACGATGATGGAGATACGTGGCAGCCCATCGGGCTCGCCATCCCCGGAATGAGCGTCCCCGTCGAGAGCGAAGCGCTGCCCGGCGGCACGGGCCGCTTCCGTGTCGAGGCGAGCGACGGCGCGCAGAGCGCGCGGGCCGAGAGCGATGTGTTCCAGGTCGCACCCAAGCCGCCCATCGTGCTCATCGCCAACCCCGGCGACGGCCTGCAGCTCCAGTGGAATCAGCTCGTGAACCTGGTGGGTGAGGTGCGGGATCCCCAGGAGCAGCCCCTCCCGGACTCGAGCATCCACTGGTCCAACGCGTATCGCAGCCTCGGCACCGGCCCCGCCGTGAGTGTCTCCGATCTCGAGGTCGGGACGAATCTCATCACGCTCTCGGCCACCAATGCGGCAGGGCTCACCGCCACGACCAGCGTGACCGTGATCGTCGGCGACGAGATCGCACTCCCCGGCCCGATCCTCGCATCGACACCTTCGGTGCTCTCCTGGAGTGTCGAAGGGAACGCGACGACCGCGAAGACGGGAAGCCTTCTCGTGGCGAACGTCGGCGGTGGGGGAGCGGTCGGCTTCGTGGCCGAGAGCAATCAGCCGTGGCTCACGATCGACGGCGCTGCTTCAGCGACCCTCGCGACGCCGGCGACGCTCGCCATTTCGGCCGATCCCGCCAGCCTTCCGGACCTGTCGACCTCCTCGGCGGAGATCCGGATCACGAACGCCAGCGATGCTGCAAACGTCGTCGTCGTTCCCGTGACGCTCCTGAAGGGAAGCCTCGTGAGCGGCCATCCCTTCGCCGACGCAGACGGGGATGGCGTCGCCGACGACCAGGACGACTGCACGCTCGTGTCGAACGCCGACCAGATCGACAGCAATGGCGACGGCTATGGCAACGCCTGCGATGCCGACTTGAACGGCGACGGCATCGTCAATTTCGGAGACCTGGCGATCCTGAAGAGCGTCTTCTTCCAGACGAACGCGGACTCGGACCTGAACGGCGACAGCATCGTGAACTTCGCGGATCTCGCGCGGCTGAAGGCGCAGTTCTTCCGGCCGCCCGGGCCCTCCGCAAAGGCGCCCTAGCGTCGCGAGCGGGCCCCTTCAGGAGACGCCCCGCGCGCCGGTTCGCGCGATCGGCGGCACCACGGCACGTACCCCTCGTCCTCGCCCGCGTCCGGGCCCGCCGGCACCATCACCGCCTCGCCGGGCCGGCGGTCGGCGCTCTCGGGCGGTAGCCTTCCCACATGCACCTTCCCAGATTCCTGCGCCGTGTGAACCGGGTCGTCACCAACCCGATCATGGGCACCTTCGCCTGGCTCGTACCTCCGCTCGCCGTGGTGCACCACGTGGGTCGCAAGAGCGGGCGCCCCTACCGCAGCCCCGTGCTCGCGTTTCCGACGGCGAAGGGTTTCGTGATCCCCATGACGTACGGCCGCGACGTCGACTGGTCTCGCAATCTCGTCGCCGCGAAGGGCGGAGCCATTCAGCAGCTCGGCCGCCGCAACGTCGTTCGCAACCCGCGCATCGTCGACACCAAAGCCGCGTACCCGCACCTGCCGCCGGTGGTGCGTGACGCGCTTCGGATCGCCGATCTTCCCGGGTACGTGCTGCTCGATCTCGCGCCGGGGCGGAGCGCCTCGGCCCGCCAGTAACGCGCGTAGACCGCCCGGGCGCGTGCGGAAGGTCGACACGGGCGTCGTGTAGCCACGGTCGCGGCGCTGCCGCCGGGCACGGTACCCTCTCCGCAGTGGCAACCTTCGGGAACGAGAACGAGGCGGCGAGTCACGCGGCGCGCATCCGGGCCGGCATGCTTGCTCTCGCCGCGGGAACCCTGATCTTCGGCGGGAAACTCCTGGCGTGGTGGATCACCGGGTCGGCGGCGGTCCTCTCCGACGCGCTCGAGTCGATCATCAACGTCGTCGCCGCCGGCGGCCTCCTGTTCAGCCTCGTCGTCGCATCGTGGCCCGCCGACGAGAGCCATCCCTACGGCCATGGCAAGGTCGAGTTCTTCTCTGCGGGGGTCGAGGGCGCGTGCATCGCCGGCGCGTCGTTGGTGATCTTCTGGGAAGCCGCGGCGGTGCTGCTTCGCGGCCCACGGGTCGAGAACATCGACTTTGGCCTGGTCATCCTCGTGCTGGCGAGCCTTCTGAACGCAGCCCTCGGCTGGTACCTCGTCCGGGTGGGCCGCCGCCATCATTCGCTGGCGCTCGTGGCCGACGGCAAGCACGTCCTCACCGACGTCGTCACCAGCGCAGGCGTCGTGGCGGGGCTCGTCGCCGTGTGGATCACCGATCTGCACGTACTCGATCCGCTGGTCGCGATGGGCGTTGCGGTCAACATCCTCGTCACGGGTTGGCGCCTCGTGCGGCAGGCCGTCGGCGGCCTCATGGACGAGGCCGACCTTCCGCGGCTCGACCTCCTGGTCGCGGCGTTGGAGAGCGAACGCCGGAGCGAATGGATCGACGTCCACGGCCTGCGCGGCTGGCGCTCGGGGCGGCTCCAGCACGCCGATCTCCATCTCACGGTGCCGCGATACTTGGACGTCGAGCGGGCGCATGCGTTCGACGAGGAGATCGGCAGGATCTTCTCACGCGCCACCGGGATGCCGACCGAGGCGATCGTCCACTTCGACCCCTGCCGTCCACGACACTGCTCCGGATGCAGCGTCGACGCGTGCCCGGTGCGTGCCGCAGCGTTCGCCGCACGGGCGCCCATCACGCTCCAGGACGCGATCCGTCTCGGGGAGGGAACGCTCGAGCCGCTCGTGGATGCGCTCGTCGGCCTCGGCTCGAACCTCGGCGACCGCGCGAGCCAGCTCCGAAGCGCCCTCGACGCCCTCGATGCGACCCCGGGCATCGAGCTGATCACGGTCTCCGCGTTCTACGAGACCGATCCGGTCGGTCCGGCGCCCCAGGGCCCGTATCTCAACGCAGCGGTGCGCCTCCGGACGACGCTCCCGCCCCGCGCGCTCCTCCACCGCCTGCTCGAGATCGAGGCCGCCGCGGGCCGCGAACGCGGCGCGCAGAAGAACGCCGCGCGAACGCTCGATCTCGATCTCCTGCTCTACGGCGAGCTACGGATCGAGGAGGACGCGCTGACGGTTCCGCATCCGCGGCTCCACGAGCGCGCGTTCGTCCTCGAACCCCTGGCGGAGATCGCAGCCGACGCGGTCCATCCCGTTCTCGGTGTGCGAATCGACGCCCTGGCGGCGCGCGTTCGCAACCCCGCCGCGGTCCGGCGCCTCAGCCTTCCGCCGCTCCGGTCGTCGCCTCCGGCAGCCACCACCGCGTGAGCGCGATCTCGACCGCGCCAAACGGCTCGGCGCGAACGGTCTCGTTCCCGCTCCGGACTTCGAGGAGAAGCCAGCGCCCGCTCTCCAGGCGGTAGATCTCGAGCGTGCGAGCGAGCGGATCGACGAGCCACAGGTGAGTTACGCCTTCACTCGCGTAGATCGGAAGCTTCTTCGCGCGGTCGATCGAGCCGGTGCTCGGTGAGATCACCTCGCAGACCCAGTCTGGCACCACCGAGAATGCTGGCACGTCGGGCAGAACGGGCATGCGCTCCTTTCGCCACGCGGCGACGTCGGGGACGAGAACGTCGTTTCCCAGGTGAAGCTCGGGTTCGATCAGCACCCACCACCCGCCGGGGCCCTGGGAGCCTCCCCCCGGCTCACCAAACGCGGCGTCGAGCACGCCCACGATCCGCGTGTGCGCGTAGGCATGGGGCGAGGAGGGGCGGGGGCTCGTGAAGAGCTCTCCGCACACGATCTCTGCGACCCGATCATCGGGAACTCTGCGGAGGTCGTCGTAGGTCGCGCGATTGCGCGGGGGCTTGGCCATGCCTCGGCTCTTCGGATTCGGGGCCGACATCTCGCGGGCTCCCGGGACCCGCGGGCGAGGTCACGAAGCCTAGGCGACCGAAGGAGCCTGCGCATGCGCAGGGCGCGGCGTGGGTGCCGGTGGCGCGCTCCTATTGCAGCTTCGGCTGCGTTCCGGCCGGGAGTGAGATGCTCTTCGTCTCCAGATACGCGCGCAGGCCCTCGGGGCCGAGTTCGCGGCCGACGCCAGAGCACTTGAAGCCGCCGAACGGCGAGCCGAAGTCCATCATGAAGCCGTTCACGGTGTAGGTGCCGGTGCGTACGCGGCGCGCTACGCCGAGGCCCGCGTCGACGTCCTTCGTCCAGACCGTTCCCGAGAGACCATACTCGCTGTCGTTGGCGATGCGAACGGCCTCGTCGACGCCGTCGTAGGGGATCACGGCGAGGACGGGGCCGAAGATCTCCTCCTGGGCGATCTTCATGCGGTTGTCGACACCGGCGAACAGCGTCGGCTCGACGTACCAGCCCTTGGGAAGCCCGGCCGGCCGGCCGCCACCGACGACGACGCGAGCGCCTTCCTTCTTGCCCGCATCGATGTAGCCGAGTACGCGGTCGCGCTGCCGCTGCTGCCACCAGCGGGCCGACGACGGTCTTCGGGTCGGCGGGATCGCCGACGGTCACGGCTCGCAGCGCCGCGGCGAGGGCGTCGACCACCTCGTCGTACCGTGCGCGCGGCGCGAGGATCCGCGTCTGCGCGACGCAGGCCTGGCCGTTGTTCATGATCGCGGCGGGGAGGAGCTGGGGAACCATCGCGGCCACGTCGGCGTCGTCCAAAAAGATCGCCGCCGACTTGCCGCCGAGCTCGAGCGTGTAGCGGCGGAGCCGCTCGCCGCATAGCGCAGCGATCTTGCGGCCCGCGGCGGTGCTGCCCGTGAACGCGACCTTGTCGACACCGGGATGCGTCACCAGGTGCTCGCCCACCTCGCGCCCTGCCGGGACGAAGTTGACGACTCCCGCCGGGATGCCGGCCTCGTGGACCAGCTCGGCGAGGATCACCGCGTCGAGGGGCGTCTCGGGTGCGGGCTTCACCACCACGGTGGCGCCCGCGGCGAGGGCGGGGCCGAGCTTGAGTACGGTGGTGAAGAGCGGGACGTTCCACGGGACGATCGCCGCGACGACTCCCACGGGCTCGTGGCGAACCAGCGACGGCCCGAGCATTCCCGCGCGCAGCTCCTCGAAGGCGAACTCCCGGGCGAGGTTCACGTAGTAGTCGAGGACCATCTTCGACGAGAGCACCTGGCCCATGAGCGACCACGACGCCGGAGATCCCATCTCGGTGGTGATGACGCTCGCGAGCTCGGCCATCCGGGTCTGGATTCCCGCCGAGAGCTTCGCCATCGCGTCGGCGCGCTCCTTGGCGGCCATCTTCGGCCACGGCCCGGAGTCGAAGGCCGCGCGGGCGGCTGCGACGGCGCGGTCGACGTCGGCCTCCCGGGCCTCGGGAACGCTCCCGACGATCTCTTCGGAATGGGGAGAGACGACCTCGATCGTCGCGCTGCTCGAGGGAGCGACCCACTGCCCGCCGATGTAGAGCTTCTCGACCCGCTGCATCCGCCGTCTCCTTCTCGTCTTCGGGGCCCTGCCCCGGCGATCCCCAGTGCCCCGGCTTGCGCGCCGGCGCGCGCGACGGACTATGCAACGGCGGGCCGGTCGACGGAAGCCCGCAGCGGCCGGATACCCAGGGGAGGCACCATGGCCATCGTCGCCGTCAGCATCTCGCCGATCGGGGAGGGCGTGAGCGTCGCGCCCTTCGTCGCCGAGGCGATCCGTGTCCTGCAGGGGCAGGAGAGCGTCCGCTGGGAACTCGGCGCCATGTTCACGACGCTGGAAGGCGACCCGGACCAGATCTTCGCCTTGGTCCGCCGCATGCAAGAAGCGGTCTTCGCGGCCGGGGCCGTGAGGGTTTCGACGGTCCTCAAGATGGACGACCGCCGCGATGCCGCCGTTCGCATGGAGGACAAGGTCCGCGCCGTCGAGGAGCGGCTCACGCAAAAATAGCGATAAAAGAGTCAAGATATCTTGACCGTTGCCGGGCTTGGCGAGTCCGGTACGCTGTTCGGGGTGAGCGCTTCCTCCCTCGCTCCCGTTCCCGTAACCCCCATCTCCAGCGAGATCCTCGGCGAGATTGCGCGCGGCGGGATGGAATCGTGGAGCGCTGGCGATATCTTGACTTGGGGAATCGAGAATTTTCACCCCAGGCTCGCGCTCTCGGCCTCCTTCGGGGCGCCCGAGGGGATGGCGCTCCTCGACATGATGCACCGCATCGAGCCGGCGGCCCGCGTGTTCGTCCTCGACACGGGCCGCCTTCCCCAGGCGACCTACGACCTGATCGACCGCGTACGCGACCGCTACGACAAGGCCGTCGAGGTGATCTTCCCGAACGCGGACGACGTCGAGGCGATGGTCTGCCAGCACGGGATGAACCTCTTCTACGAGAGCGTCGAGAAGCGCCAGCTGTGCTGCCGCCTGCGCAAGGTCGACCCGATGAAGCGCTACCTCGCGCACCTCGACGCCTGGGTGTCGGGTCTTCGCCGCGAGCAGAACGTGACGCGCACCGGGACGCGGAAGGTCGAGATCGATCACGTCCACGGCGGCATCGTGAAGCTGAACCCGCTCGCCGACTGGACCCACGACGAGGTGCTCACCTACGTACGGGCCCACGGCGTTCCCGTGAACCGCCTCCATGCGCAGGGCTATCCTTCCGTCGGCTGCGAGCCGTGCTCGCGGGCGATCCAGCCGGGCGACGAGATCCGCGCCGGCCGCTGGTGGTGGGAGAATCCCGACTCGAAGGAGTGCGGGATCCACGTCGGCGAGGAGAAGGAAGGGTCGGGCATCTGATGCATCCGATCACCCGCCGAGACCTGCTGGGGACCCTGGCCGCTGCAGCGCTCGTGCCGCTCTTCGCCCGCACGGCTGCCGGCGAGCCCACCCGCCTTCCCGGAGCGACGGTCGAGCTCCTCGAGAAGAGTCCCTACGTCTACGTGTCTCCGCTCAAGAAGGACGGCCAGGAGAGCACCTGCCACGGCGAGGTCTGGTTCGCCTGGCTCGACGGTGCGGCCGTCGTCATCACCGCGCGCGACCGCTGGAAGGCCCGCAGCCTCGCCGGCGGGCTCGACCGGGCGCGGCTCTGGGTAGGAGACTACGGGACGTGGAAGAAGCTCACCGGTCGAAGCGAAGCCTTCCGTAGCGCACCGAGCTTCGACGCCCGGGCCCGCCTCGCAAACGATCCGGCGCTTCTCGCGCGGATGCTCGCGGTCTACGAGAAGAAGTATCCGGCCGAGATCGGACGCTGGCGCGATCGCTTCGAGCAGGGCTTCGCGAGCGGCGAGCGGGTGCTGATCGCCTACGAGCCGATCGCGAGCTGACGCCGGCTACTTCGCATCCGCTGCCTCCATGAGCTGCATCACCTTCTGGGCGCCGTCCGTCTCGCACGCCTTCATCACCCGGCCGAGGCGTCGTTCCATCTCGTCGCCGTCCGAGACCGTCCTGCCGCGTCGCGCGGCCAGATAGCCGTCGAACCAGAATACGAAGAACCGCCGAGCTGCGTTGCTGCTCGTCGTCAGCTCGGCGCAGGTCGTTGCGGCGAGATCGATTGTCTCCGCAGCGGCTTCCGTCGCGGCCACGATCGAAGCGGCGGCCAGCAAACCGACCCAGCGGCGGGTGCCGCTCCGAGAGGCAGGAGAGAGCATCATCCGTTCGACCTCAGGCTGGGGTCAGACCACGAGCCGGTGGATGGCCTTGAACTCCGGCGCCTTCGCGTCCCGGAGCAGCTCGAAGAGGGCGGACTCGGTCGACGCCGCGAGCGCGCCGCAGGCGATCAGCTTCGCGTAGCCCGTCTCATCCTCGAGGGCGAAGCGGGAGGTGACGGCGTCCCGCACCACGTGGGGCTGATGGTCGGAGCGCAGGAGCTCCTGGACCGTCTGCGACACGCACACGTGGGTCTCGATGCCCGCCACCAGCACCTGGTCGCGGCCGAGTTCGCGCAGGTGATCCCGCAGGCCCGGCGCGCCGAGGCACGAGAAGGTCGTCTTCTCGAACCGCGCCGCGCCGGCGGGAACCAGCTTCTCGATCTCGGTCCGGGTCTTGCCGAGGCCCTTCGGATACTGCTCGGTCACGATGACGGGCAGGCCGAGCAGCGGCGCTGCCTCGAGCAGCCGCTGGGTGGCGCGGACGACGCGCTCCTCGTTCGCGAGCTTCCCTGCGTAGGACTCCTGGAGGTCGATCACGAGAAGGAGGGCGCGGCTGCGGTCCAGCATCCGATCGGGAGACGTCACGTCAGCTCTTCTCCTGCCGCACGTAGTTGCGGAGCCTTCCGACGTGTTCGATCTCGATCTCGACCACGTCGCCCTCCCGGAGCCAGCGCGGGGGCTTCCTCGCCATTCCGACACCGGACGGTGTCCCGGTGAGAAGAACGTCACCCGGCTCGAGCGTCATGAGCCGGCTCACGAAGGCGATGATCTGGCCCACCGGGAAGATCATCTCGGCCGTTCTCGCCGACTGCAGGGTCTCGCCGGAGACGCGGGTCGCGAGTGCGAGGTCCATCGGGTCGGGAATCTCGTCAGCCGTGACCAGCGCAGGGCCGAGCGGCGCGAAGGAGTCGCACGACTTCCCGATGAAGTGCTGGCCGCGCTGGCCCTGGAAGTCCCGCGCGGAGACGTCGTTGGCGACGGTGTAGCCCGCGACGAACGCGAGCGCTTCCGCGGGGTGAACGCGCCGGGCGCGCCGGCCGATCACCACCGCCAGCTCGCCCTCGTAGTCGGTCTGTACGCTCGCCGCGGGGATCACGATCTCGTCTTCCGGGCCGATCACGGCCGAGGGCGCCTTGAGAAAGAGCACCGGCTCCTCGGGCGGCGCCGTCTGCCCCTGCTCGGCTGCGTGGGCGGAGTAGTTGCGTGCGACACACACGATCTTGCCCGGAGCGGGAACGGGCGCCGCGAGGCGCACCTCGCGACGCGCCAGCAGCGACCCGGCGCGAGCGAGATCCGGCGCATCCCAGCGCTGGAGGCACTCCGTCACGAACGCGAACACCGACCGCGCGACCGGCAGGGCCGATTCGTAGTGCGCGAAGAACAGCATCGGATCCGACGGCAGGAGCGAATCCGCCTCCGCCTCCGGCGCGCCGACGTCGTCGAGGGCGAGCTTCACGGCGAAGGCGCCATTGAGGTCGACGACGTCGCCGGCACGCGGGCCCTCGGTGAGGAGCGCGCCGAGGCGCCGGCGCCCCGGCCAGCTCGCCTCGAGGGCGTCGAGGTTCGCGGCCTGCAGCTCGTCGGCGAGAGGCTCCCGGGCGCCTGCCGGCACGGGCCGCGATCCCGGGACCGGCGTGCGATGTTCGAAGCAGACCAGGTGCACGGCGCCTCCTGTCAAGACCGGGGCGGGATCCGCCGATGAATGGAGACGGCCGGAGGGTATCACGGAGGATCCCATGGCAGTCGCGATGCGAAACCTCCTCGGGACCATGGCGCTGGCAGTGGCGCTTGCAGCGACGTTGCCGGCCGAGGCCGAAGAGAGCGCGCCCCGGGAAGAAGCCGAGAGCTGCCGCGTGCCCGGCCCGGGCGAGCCAGCGGCCGTACGCCCGCCGCGCGACCTCTCGGCCGTCTGGGCGCGGCTCGCGGCCGAAGGCGCCCAGGCCCGCGCCGAGGGCGTCCAGCCGCTCAATACCCGGGGCTACAACTACCAGCAGGGCCGATCCGCCGGAGACACCGCGGCCCTCGACTTCGAAGCCCGGGAGCGCTGAGCCCGCAGCCCCCCGAGGAGCCGGCCTCCGGCTCGCCCCTGCGCCCCCGCGCGCGTACACTCGAACCGGGTGCGCGGAGACGCATGAACCCGACGGCCTCGATCCGCTTCCGCCGCCTCACGGCGCGCCTTGCCGTCGTGTGGGCGCTGCTGGCCCTCGCCCTCGCCCTCACGCCGTTCCTGCGCGGAGCGCCGACCCTCGGGCTGCCGTTCTCGACCTCTGGAGTCGGCGGGGCGATGGTGGTCCAGTCCGTCTCGCCGATGGCGGCGGCGCTCGGCGTCGAGCCGGCCGACCAGGCGCTGGCCATCGACGGCGCATCGATCCACGAGTGGCTCTGGAACGATCTCGCGGGCCTCATGGCCGGTGAGCCGAACACGTACCAGTTCCGCAAGCCCGACGGCGGGGTCTTCGAGGTCCAGCTCGAGCCGGTGTGGCTGCCGGCGCTGTGGCAGCGGCCGTGGAGCGCGCTGCTCCGCGCGAGCCTGATCCTCGTCTCGTGCCTCTACGTCGGATGCGGTCTCCTCGTCTGGCGGCTCAAGGCCGATCGCGCCGAGTCGTGGGCGCTGCTCCTGTTCTGCTGCACGCTCTCGGTGTCGCTCACCACGGGCCAGGACACGAACATCGCGACCCGCGCGCACCTGCGCACGTTCGTGAACCTGCCCTTCATCGGGGCGACGATCTTCCACCTCTTCACGACGTATCCGGTCGAGCCCCTCTGGATCGTCCGCCGCCGCCGGCTGCGCGCCGTGCCGTACGTGATCGCCTGCGTCATTGCGCTGCTGGTCCTGCTCACCCCCGCACTCGGGCTTCCGCCGGCCCTCATGCCCGCGGTGGGCTTCTACTGGACGGTTGGCATGTCGGTCTTCTGTCTCGGCGTCCTCGCGCGCGAGCGCCGGCGGCTGCGGCAGGGCCGCGCGACCGACCGCGCCGACGTGATGCTCCTCGGCGCGCTGGTCGCCTTCGCCCCCGTGATCGCGGTGATGATCGGACAGGCGTACTTCCGGACGGCGCTCCCGTGGTACGTGGCGCTGCTCTGGTTCCTCATCTTTCCGGTCGCGGTCGGCTACGGCATCGTGCGGCGCCAGCTCTTCGAGATCCGCGTCGTCGCCCGGTCGTCCGCCGCGTACGGCTCTGCCACCCTCGCCATCACGGGCCTCTTCGCGTTCCTCATCACCTTCGCCGACGCCACGGTCCGGCGCGTCAACGTCAACCCCGAGGGCACGTGGTTCCAGCTGGCGTTCCTGTTCTTCGCGATCCTCGTCTTCAACCCGCTGCGCAACCGGCTCCAGCAGCTCGTCGACCGCGTCTTCGACCGCGACCGTGCCGCCTATCGGCTCGCCGTACGCGAGATCTCCGAGGCGATGGTGTCGATGCTCTCGCTCAAGGAGATCGGCGACCGCATCCTCGTGGCGCTCACCGACACCATGGGAGTCGAGCGCGCCATGGTGATGCTCCTCGACGAAGAGCAGCGCGTGCTCGAGCCATCGGCCTCGCGCGGCGACTGGGACCGCGAGGCGCTCCAGGCGGAGATCCCGGCCGACCACCCGATCATCCACTACCTGCTGGCGCGTCGCTCGCTCTCACGGCTCGACTTCGACGACGAGGCCGATTCCGAGAGTGCGCGAGGCGTGCCGCGACGTCTTCGACACCCTCGAGATCGAGCTGCTCGTCCCCATCGCCTACGGCCTCGAGCTGCTCGGCGTGATCGCCGTCGGCCGCAAGCTCTCGGGCGACCGCTTCGTCGTCGAAGACCGCCAGCTGCTGCGGACCCTCGCCAACCAGAGCGCGATCGCCATCGAGAACGCCAAGGCCTACGACGAGATCGCCGAGCTGAACTCGACCCTCGAGGCGCGCGTCGAGCAGCGTACGCGCGAGCTGCGGCGAGGCGCAGGCGCAGCTCGTCCAGAGCGAGAAGATGGCGTCGCTCGGCCAGCTCGTCGCGGGCGTTGCCCACGAGCTCAACAACCCGATCGGGTTCGTCCACGCGAACCTCCAGCTCCTCGAGGAGCAGACGCGCAAGATCGCCGAGGCGGCCCCGGAAGCCCCGAGTCGCTCCGCGCGCGCGAGGCCATGCACGAAGCTCCTCGTCCGGAGCCGCGAAGGCACCGCCCGCGTCAAGAAGATCGTCGAAGACCTCCGGACCTTCTCGCGGGTGGACCAGGCGGAGCTCCAGGAGGTCGACCTCCACGACGGCGTCGAGCGGACGCTCTCGCTGATGGAGCCGCGGCTCAAGGACGGCATCGCGGTCGTGAAGCGACTACGGCGAGCTGCCGCCGGTGCGCTGCTACGCGGGCCAGCTGAACCAGGTGTTCATGAACCTCCTGATGAACGCCTGCGACGCCATGCCGGGAGGCGGGACGATCACGATCCGGACGCGGCCGAACGACCGGGGTGTGCGGCTCGAGTTCTCACGACACCGGGCCCGGGATCCCGCCCGAGATCCGCAGCCGCATCTTCGATCCTTTCTTCACGACGAAGGCCGTCGGCAAGGGCACGGGCCTCGGCCTCTCGATCTCCCACGGCATCGTCGAGCGCCACGGCGGGCGCATCTCCGTCGAGGCCTCCGAGCCCGGCGGGGGAACGACCTTCGCCATCGAGCTCCCGCTCGACGCGTCGCCCGGGCCGGCGTAGGCCCCGCTGCGAGCCCTCCGCCCGCGGCTACACTGCGCCGGAAGCCGTTCAACGACCCACCCAGGAGCCCCCCCATGAAGCTCGGTCTCACTGCCGGCTACTCCGGCGCCTCGATGTCCGTGAACCTCGACCTCATCCTCGAGGCCGAGCGCCTGGGCTTCGACTCGGTCTGGACCGCCGAGGCCTACGGCTCCGACGCGGTGGTGCCGCTGGCGTGGATCGGCGCCCGGACGAGCAAGATCCAGCTCGGAACGGCGATCATGCAGATGCCCGCCCGCACGCCGGCGATGACCGCGATGACGGCCATGACCCTCGACTCGCTCTCGGGCGGCCGCGTTCATGCTGGGCCTCGGCCCGTCGGGGCCGCAGGTCGTCGAAGGCTGGCACGGCGTGGCCTACGGCAAGCCGCTCACCCGAACCCGCGAGTACGTGACGATCATCCGCAAGATCCTGGCGCGCGAGGCGCCGGTCGAGTTCAAGGGCGAGCACTACCAGATTCCGTTCAGCGGCCCCGGCGCCACGGGCCTCGGCAAGCCGCTGAAGAGCATCCTCCACGGCCGCAAGGACCTCCCGATCTACACCGCGTCGATCGGCCCGGCCGGAATCGAGTGCAGCGCCGAGGTGGCCGACGGCCTCATCCCGGTGTGGATGAACCCCGAGCGCTTCGATCTGCTGGCGCCGTCGCTCGAGAAGGGCTTCGCCAAGGCCAACGCCGAGAACGCCGGCACCCCCGGTGGAAGACCAAGAGCCTCGCGACCTTCGACGTGGCTCCCTTCGTCACCGTGATCGTGAGCGACGACCTCGAGAAGGCGCGGATGCCCGTGAAGGGAATGCTCGCGCTCTACATCGGCGGCATGGGCGCGCGCGGCAAGAACTTCTACAACGACTACGCCAAGCGCCTCGGCTACGAAGAGCAGGCGGTGAAGATCCAGGATCTCTACCTCGCCGGGAAGAAGGCCGAGGCCATGGCGCTGGTTCCCGACCGGCTGGTCGACGAGACGGCGCTGGTCGGCCCCGCCGCCCGCATCCGCGAGCGGTTCGCCGCGTGGAAGGCCTCGAAGGTGACGAGCATGCTCCTCGGCGCGGGCCAGCCCGAGGCGCTGCGGCTCCTGGCGGAGCTCGCCGGCTAGCCGACCGGGAACGTCATGGCAGGGGGCGGCGAGCGCGATCGCATCGTCGAGCTCGACAAGCGGCTCGTCTGGCATCCCTACACTCCCATGCGTCAGTACCGCGACGAGACCGACCCGCTCGTCGTGGTTCGCGCGGAGGGCGCCCGGCTCCACGATGCCGACGGGCGCTCGTACCTCGACGCCAACGCGTCGTGGTGGGTGGCGTCCCTCGGCCATGGTCACCCGCGGCTCGTCGCCGCGCTGAAGCGGCAGGCAGACGTTCTGTGCCACACGGCGCTCGCGGGCATCACCCACGCGCCAGCCGCCGAGCTGGCCGAGCGCACTGGTGCGAGTCGCGCCTTCCGGGCTCTCCCACGTCTTCTTCAGCGACGACGGCTCGACGGCGGTCGAAGTCGCCATGAAGCTGGCCCTCCAATACTGGGCGCAGAACGGGCGCCCGGCGCGGCGGCGCTTCGTCGCGCTCGAGGCTGCGTTCCACGGCGAGACGCTCGGGGTGACCGCCCTCGGCGGCGTCGAGGTGTTCAGAAGGCCCTTCGCCGGTGTCCTCCTCGACTGCATCCACGTCCCGGCGCCGGGCGACGGCGCCGCCTACGAGCGCGCCTTCGACGACCTGCGCCGCGTGGTTCGCGAGGGCGCCGATTCGATCGCCGCCGTGGTGCTCGAGCCCATCGTCCAGGGTGCGGCGGGGATGCGGATCTACGATCCGGCTTTCTTGAGGGCCGCGCGCGAGCTGTGCGACGCCCACGACGTCTTCCTCGTCTGCGACGAGGTCTTCACCGGCTACGGGCGGACGGGGCCGATGTGGGCGAGCGGGCACGCCGGCATCGCCCCCGACCTGCTGTGCAGCGCCAAGGGCCTCTCGGGCGGGATGCTCCCCCTGGCGGCAACGCTTGCGACGGACCGCATCTTCGAGGGCTTCCTCGGCGATCCGGATCGGGCCTTCTTCTATGGCCACTCCTTCTGCGGCAATCCCCTCGGCGCGGCCGTCGCAGGCGAGGTGCTGCGCGTATTCGACGACGAGAAGGTCCTCGAGCAGGTGGCAGCGCAAGGCGCCGGTGATCGCTCGCGCCTTTGACGGCATGGCGACGCTTCCCGGTGTGGAGCGCAACGCGCTCCCTCGGCATGATCGGTGCCCTCGACCTGGGTGGCCCCGAGGGCTACCTCGCGGGCGCCGGCTGGCGCGTCCATGCCGAGGCGCGGCGCCGGGGCGCCTACCTCCGGCCCCTCGGCAACGTGGTCTACGTCACGCCCCCCCTCACCATCGCCGACGATGACCTCGACGAGCTGCTCGGCATCGTCCACGAGAGCGTCGCCGCGGCGGCGCCGGGAGCCTGATCGGCAGCCGGCCGCTGCGGCCCTTCCGCGGGCGAGATTCTTCGCCGCCGCCCGATGCGCCCGCGTATGCTGGCGAGCGAAGGGGATCCCCATGCCGCGCGCACTCCTCGCGGGCCTTCTGCTCATGGCCTCCGCAGGCGCCCTTGCCGACGGTGCGCCGGCGGGCTCCCCAGAGGCCGTCCAGCGCTCGCGCTACGCCCGGCTCGATGGCAGACACTTCACGGCAGACGTCGAGATGCGGATCGAGCGCGACGGCCGCAGCGAGGACCGCCGGCTCGTGGTCTGGCGCGACGACGAGGGCAAGGCGCGCGAGCGGATCATGGCGCGTTTCCTTGCCCCGGCCGATCTCAAGGACTTCGGCCTCCTCTACCTCGAGAACGACGGGCGCCCGAATGACTACTTCGTTCACCAGCCCGCGCTGGCACGGGTTCGGCGGGTGTCGGAATCGGTCGCGAGCCAGGACATCTACGGCGTCGACCTCGACTTCCTCGGCTTCGGCGTGGCCCAGTCGGTCCGGTGTACGGCCGAGGACGTGCGGCGGACGGATCTCGATGGGAAGCCCGTCTACCGGCTGACCGAGCGCGCCGACGAGAGCAACCAGCGCTTCGACGAGCGCGTCACCTGGATCGATGCGGCCACCTTCGTTCCCCTCCGGACCGAACACCTGCGAGGCGGAAAGCCCGTGCTGATCGCGAAGGTGCTGCGGCTCGAGACGGTGCAGGGGATTCCTACGCCCGTGGAGAGCATCTTCGAGCGGCCGGGCGCGGGCGAGACCGTGACGATGACCGTGCGCAGCATCGACTACGAGACGCCGATCGCGCGTGACTTCTTCTCGACGCTGGCGCTCATCAAGCGCTGAGCGTCGAATCTTGGCGGCCACAATTGGCCGCTCATTCTCGAACGATTCTGCTTCCACTCTCGGTGCGACAGGTGGAAGAATCGTGTGCGGGCGCGGTGCACGCCGCGCGCGCGGAGACCGACATGTCCGAGGGACGCCGTCCATGACCGCCGGAGCCGGACTTGCTGCAATGCCTCGCGCACCGCTCGCGTCCGCCGTCGAAACCGAGCGCCTCGAGATGCACTACCGGGTCGGCCCCGAGATCGTCCGCGCGGTGGACGGCATCGACCTCACGATTCCCAAGGGCCAGTTCCTTCTCGTCCGCGGGCGGTCGGGGAGCGGCAAGACGACGCTCCTGCACCTGCTCGCCGGTCTCCAGAAGCCGACTTCGGGATTGATCCGCGTCGGAGGCAGCGCGCTCCACGAGATGGCGCCGCGTGCTTCGGATCTTTTCCGCAGGCGGAACGTCGGCCTCATCTTCCAGTTCTTCAACCTCATTCCGTCGCTCACCGTCGAGATGAACGTCGCGCTCCCGCTCCTGCTCGACGGCCAGAAGCTCCCCAGCCTGCGCGGCCGGATCGGCGAGCTGCTCGAGACGCTCGGTGTCTCCCATCGGCGCGGCCACTCGCCGCACCAGCTCTCGGGAGGAGAAATGCAGCGCGTGGCGATCGCTCGTGCGCTCATCATCCAGCCGACGCTGATCCTTGCCGACGAGCCCACCGGGAATCTCGACAGCGCCAATGCCCACGATGTCTTTGGGCTCCTCCGTGACCAGGCCATGGCGCGGCGTGTGACGACGGTAGTGCTCACCCACGATCCCGACGCCTCCGGGTACGCCGACCGGGTGATCGAGATGCGAGACGGCCGGATCGTGATGGACACCTGCGGCAGCAGGGCAGATGGCGATGCGGCTCGGAATCGCTGAACGGATCACCGGCGACCGGTCGCGGCTGCCGTTCGACGTCCTCCTCTCGCTGCGTTCGCAGTTCATCACCCGGCCGGCGCCGACGATGCTTGCGATCGTCGCCGTGGCGGCGAGTGTCGCGCTCGCGGCCAGCGTCGAGGTGGCGTCGCGAAGCGTCTCGTCGGCTCTCGAGCGCTCGATGAACGCCGTGGCGGGGGCGACCCAGCTCGAGGTGACCGCCGCAGGGCAGGGCGTTTCCGAGGAGTGGATCGAGGAGGTACGCGCGGTTCCCGGCGTGCGGTCGGCATCGCCGATCATCCCCGAGACGTTCCGCTTGGTGAGCGAGGGCGGGCAGGAAGAGTCGCTTCGGGTGATCGGAATCGACCTCCTCTATGACCGCGAGGTGCGCGACTATGGCGTCGCCGAGGGCGGCTTCCGGATCCGCGACCACGTGCGCCTGGTGGCATCGGGAGACTCGGTGATCCTCTCAGAGACGCTCGCGCGGCGCCTGGGCGCCGAGGAGGGAGGGAAGCTGACCCTCCGATCGACGAAGGGACTCCACGTCGTCACCGTGCGCGGTCTTCTCCTCGGAGATCTGGGCGCCGCCTACGGCGGATCGCTCGCCGTGATGGACGTCTTCGCCCTGCAGAAGATGCTCGAGCTCGGCCCGATCGTGAGCCGCATCGACATCGCCGCCGACGCCGCCTACGACCTCGAGAGCGTCCGGGCCGCGATCGAGGAGAAGGTTGGCAAGGCGGCAGCCGTCCGCCGCTCGACGCTCCGTGAGAACCTCGTGACTCCGGTCCTCGCGGCCTACGGCTTCGGCGTCTGGGCCATCACCCTGATCGGCGTCCTCCTCGCCCTGTTCCTCACCTATGCCGCGATCTCGGTGGTGGTCGACCGCAGGATCGTCGAGTTCGCCCTCCTCCGCGCCGCCGGCATGGACGCCGACCGTGCCTCCCGGGCGGTGGTGGTCGATGCGCTCATGCTGGCAGCGATTGGGAGCATCCTCGGACTGTCGCTGGCGGTGGCATTCGCGAACGGGCTCGTCGTGTTCTTCTCACGCGCGTTCGAGTTCTACCAGGACCTCGCCGTGGAGCCGGCGTCGGCGTCGGGGAAGACCGTCGCAATGGCCCTCGCGGTGGGGGTACCGACCGCCCTCCTTGCGTGCATCGAGCCTGCCCGCCGCGCACGGAGGAGCGAGCCGCTCGACGTGCTCTACGGAAGGAGCGGCCCGAGTCCTTCCAGACGGCGGATGCCTCGGCTCCTGGTCCTCGGCATTGCGAGCTCCGGCCTCTTCGTCGCGGCGATCGCGGCCCCCGGCCTCTTGCCGGCGATTCGCCTCGGAGGGGCCGTCGGATTCGGCGTAGTCGCCGTGTGGTCGCTCAGCAGCGTCCTTCTCCCCCTCGGCCTCCCGCGACTCCAGACGGCCCTCGCCAGCGTCGTTCCGCGGATCGGCGTCCTCGTCGGCGCGTCCCTCGGCGACCGGCCCGTCGAGACGGGCGTCACGGTCGCGATCTGGGCCGCCGTAGTTGCCGCGACCCTCGGTCTCCTCACTTCGCTTGGCAGCCTGGGGACCAGCATGGACGAGTTCATCTCGGGAGAGAGCGGACCTAATGCGATCATGGCGTTCACGGACGATCCGACGGGTTCAGGGCCGACGGAGCGCCTCCCGATCGATCTAGCGATCGTACGCGCGATCGAGACGGTACCCGGGGTGACGGGAGCGTGGCCCTCGCAATCCACGACGCTGCTCTTTCGAGGCGAGGAAGTCCCGATCGACGACTACGATGTCGAGCGTCTCACTCGCCACGGAGGTCTGAGGTCAATCTCAACAGACTCGGCGGCATCGGTCGCGGCTCTACGACGAGGCGAGTTGCTTGCTTCCGACGCATTCTTGAGTCGATTTGGCCTCATGGTTGGCGACGCCATCGAGCTGACTACGTCGAGCGGCCCTAGAAGCTTTCGCATCGGAGGGACGTCGCGTTCCTTCAGCGGACCGAACGGGAAGCTCTATCTTGATTCTCCCGAGTACGATCGATGGTTCCGGTCGCGTGGTGCATCGACTGTCGTTTTCTGGGTCGATGGGCCGGTCGAGGAGACTCTCGAAAATCTGCGGAAGTCAGTCGGTGATACACCGCTCTTTTTTCGTCAGGGCGAAGCAGTGAGAAGACAGGCGAGACGCGCAATTGGGCGGTTCAGCGCGCTTCTGACGCTTCCCCTGATGGTAGTTGGCGCGATCGGAGTTATTGGTCTCGCGAATCTTCTGATGGGCAATGCTGCCGCCCGAAGGCGCGACCTTGCTCTCATGAGAGCATCCGGCGGAACCGCACGGAACATTCTCGGCGTGGTGGGTGTCAGTGCGGCGGTGATTGCACTCTTCGGAACGACCGCTGGGATCTTCCTCGGCTTGTCCTGGGCCGTGGTGATCGCGGATGCGATCACCCACTTCCTCGGGTTCAGCATCACCTTCGTCGTGGATTGGGGGCTGATCGCTGTGCTTATGCTTACCGCTCTGGCGTCCTCGAGCTGCGCGGCGATCGCGCCGGCGATGCTAACGATGCGCCAGCAGTCGAAGTCTGCTCCGGAGGTCTAGGTTCAGCAGGCGTTGCAGAAGGCTGCGACGACGAGGGATGCGACCACCAGCACCCAATACGGGGTTAGAAGCATGAAGCAATCCTACGGTCAGGCCGTTCTTGCTTCAAGCAAGAACGCCAGACCGCCGGACGAACCCGGTCAGCTCCTACACGTCCACCACCCCCCCAAGGGCGAGGGCGCCGAGGAGGGTGGCGAGGCCGATCCGGTACCAGCCGAAGGCGGCGAGGCCGTGGCGGTTGAGGAAGGCGACGAGCCAGCGGACGGCGAGGGCGGCCGAGACGAGGGCGGCGAGCCAGCCGATGGCTACCGGGCCGACGCCGAGCTGCTCGAAGAGGTCCGGGCCGGCGCCGCTGGCTGCCTCGCGGAGGTTCTTGGCGAGCTTGAAGGCCGTGGCGCCGCCGAGGGTGGGAAGCGCCAGGAGGAAGGAGAACTCCGCCGCCGCCCGGGGCTGCATACCGACGCTGATGCCGCCGGCGATGGTCATCATCGACCGCGAGGTGCCGGGCCACATGGCGACGCACTGGAAGAGGCCGATGCCGAGGGCCTGGCGCCAGGTGAGGCCGTCGATCTCGAGGGCGCCGGGGTGTGCCGCAGCGCCCTCGCCCGATGCCGGGCCGCCCCGCCGGCCGAGCCATAGCATCCAGAGGCCGCCGAGGAAGAGCGCCGCGAGGACGGGGGCCACCCGGAACAGGTAGCTGTCGATCCAGTCGTCGAGGAGCGGCCCCAGGATGGCCGCGGGTAGGAAGCCGACGAGGAGGTTCGCCAGCAGCCGCCGCCCCTGCGGGTCGCGGCCGGCGATGCCGCGGAGCACCTGCACGACCCGTGGCCAGTAGAGGCCGAGGACGGCGAGGATGGCCCCGCCCTGGACGACGATCAGGAAGGCGTCGACCGAGGGCTTGATCTCGGGCCGGCCAAGCCCCAGCAGCGCCGCTGCGAGGATCAGATGGCCCGTCGAGCTGATGGGGAGATACTCGGTGATCCCCTCGACGAGCCCGAGGAGCAGCGCCTCCCACCACGTCATCGCTCTCCCTCATCGCGCTGGCGCGCCGCCGCGCCGGGTTCTCGGTAGCACAAGGCTCCCGGGCGAAGGTTACGCGGCGGCGCCCCCACGACGCGGGTCTCGGAAGAGCAGGACGAAGCAGGCGACGTGGGAGACGACCATGATCGGGCCCGCGAAGACCGGGACGTACCACTGCGCCGCCAAGTGCGAGATGGCGCCGGTGGCCGCTGCATGCGGGAATGCGACGAGCAGGTCGAGCGTGCCGGCGATCGTGCATGCCCAGGCGAAGCCTCGTGCTGCCGGCCACCCGCGCCGCAGCCCGACGAATGCGATGGCGGCGAGAAGCGCCGTGACGGAGTCGCCAGCCACCGTCGGGATGGCGAACTCCAGCGGCATCCCGGGAGAGAGGTTCGGGGCGAGCAGCCCGAGCCCGAGGACGCGGAACATCTCCGGCGCAATCCAGGCGCCGAGGCGCGCGTCGGGCGAGAGCTTCGCGGAGCAGGGCCAGAAACTGAAGTAGGCGAGGAGCGACCAGACGGCGAGGAACCAGGCGAGCTGCACCACGAAGATGGAGAGAGGGCTCATCCGGAGTTTCCTCCGCATGGTAGACGGTCGCACATTGGGTGGGTTCGTGCTGGCGCCGTTCGCCTTCATGGGTCACCTGCCCAGTCCGTGTGCACGTTGGGCGTGAGACTGCCTAGGAAATGACCGGCATCCGACGTCGTCTTCTCGAGCCGTTCGTGCCGCCACGCCGTGCCGATGCCCAGAACGTCGTCTCCACGCTCCATCGGTACGTTGCACGCCCTCGCGGATCCCCTGCGGCAGTTGGCCCGCGGTTTGCAGCGCACGATCGGCAGTCGTGCGGCCGCGCCGCATCGGGAGTGCCATGCCGTACAACCTGCCCTCCGTCGTCGTCGATCGCATGCGGGACGCTGGCGCCTCGAAGCTCGATCAATCCATGGCGACCCTCTTGCTGCGAGGCTCGTTGGCAGCGGGAATCCTCTCCCTGGGCGTCTGTCTGGCGGTCACGACGGCGGTCCAGACCGGCCTCGGGATCGTGGGCGCGCTGCTGTTTCCGGCCGGCTTCTGCATTCTCATCCTACTCGGCCTCGATCTGGTCACCGGCAATTTCGCCCTGGCGCCCATGCCGCTCCTCCGAGGCGGCTCCCAGGGCGGGGCTGCGGTCGCGCGCAACTGGGCAGTCGTCTTCACCGGCAATCTCATCGGGAGCCTCGGCGTGGCGGTGCTCGTCGCCGTATCGCTCACCATGGGCTTCTCGGGCGTCGAAACGGGGGAGACCCGTGCAATCGAGGCGATCGCCCGCGCGAAGACGCTGGGATACGCGGAGCACGGGGCTGCCGGACTCCTCACGGTGGTGGTACGTGCGGTGCTCTGCAACTGGATGGTGACGCTGGGAGTGGTGCTGGCGATGACCAGCGCCTCGGTGGCTGGAAAGATCGCAGCCATGTGGCTCCCGATCCTGGTCTTCTTCGGCCTTGGCTACGAGCACGCCGTCGTGAACATGTTCGTGATTCCGCTCGGGATGCTCCTCGGCGCGCCCATCTCGCTCTCCGACTGGTGGCTCTGGAACCAGATTCCCGTGACGCTCGGCAATCTCGCCGGAGGCTTCGTGCTGACGGCCGTCGCGTTGCACTTGGCTCATGGGCGGCCCGCTGCGCAGCCAGTCACGGCCCCTCTCGATGTGGCGGCGCCCCTCGCGGCCGCCCGGCGCGCGGCCGGCCCGTCGTGATGCATAGGGAAGCGGAAGGAGCCGGCGGACTCGGGCTCACGGGTCGCGGCGGCGGCGAGCGGGGTACGCGCATCGTCGTCGTCGGGAACGGCATGGTCGGCCATCGCTTCTGCGAGCGGATCGCCGAGCAGCGGCAGCAGCGCCCCGTGCAGGTCGTCGTGATCGGCGAAGAGAGCCGGCCCGCCTACGATCGCGTCCACCTGAGCTCGTTCTTCGCGAGCGACTCCGCAGATGCCCTCGCCCTCGCCGACGCAGACTGGTACGCAGCCCAGGGCTTCGAGCTCCGGCTCTCGGAGCGGGTGATCGAGATCGACCGCGCTGCAGCCGTGGTGACGACGAGCGGTGGTCAGAGGGTTCCCTACGACGCCCTGGTCCTCGCCACGGGCTCGGCTCCGTTCGTTCCGCCGATACCGGGGATCGACCTTCGAGGGGTCTTTGCCTACCGCACCCTCGACGACCTCGTCGCGATTCGCGCGCATGCATCGCTTCCCGGAATCGGCTGCGTGGCGATCCTGGGAGGAGGCCTCCTCGGCCTCGAAGCCGCAAAGGCTGCCGTCGACATGGGGATCGAGACGCATGTCGTCGAGTTCGCCGAGCGCCTGATGCCGCGACAGCTCGATGCGGGCGGTGCGGACCTCTTGCGCCGGGCCATCGAGTCGCTCGGCGTCCACGTCCACACCGGAAAGGAGACGAAGGCCGTGGTCGGCGACGGCGCCGTCGAGGCGCTTCGCTTTGCCGATGGAACGCGGCTGTTCGCAGATCTCTTGATCGTCTCTGCGGGCATTCGCGCTCGCGACGAGCTCGCCCGGGCCGCCGGGATCGAGGTGGCAGAGCGGGGAGGCATCGTCGTCGACGACGGTCTCACCTCCAGCGATCCCAGTATCTTCGCCATCGGCGAGTGCGCGTCGCACGCCGGGACGATCCATGGCCTCGTCGCGCCCGGATACGAGATGGCGGACGTTCTCGCCCGCCGGCTGTGCGGGGACACCGAGGTGCGCTTCCGAGGCAGCGAGCCATCGACCAAGCTCAAGCTCCTCGGCGTCGACGTAGCGAGCTTCGGCGATCCCTTCGCTGACACCGACGGTATCGCCGGCCGCCGGGTGGTGGTCGAAGACCGGGTGGCGGGTGTCTACCAGAAGCTGGTGGTGAGTGCCGACGGCGAGCGCCTTCTCGGCGGGATCCTGGTGGGCGATACCAGCCCCTACGCTTCGCTGGTGCAGACGGCTCGCGAGCGCGCTCCGCTCCCTCCGCGCCCCCACGAGCTCCTGACGGGCGCGCCGGCGGGTGCGCGCGACGCTGCGGAGCTGGCCGACTCGGCGCCGGTCTGCTCCTGCAATGGCGTTACCGCGGGGCAGATCCGAGCGGCTCTGCGCGAGCCGGGGATCGATGGGCTTGCCGGGGTGAAGCGGTCTACCCGGGCCGGGACGGGATGCGGCGGCTGCCTGCCGCTGGTGACGCGCATCGTCGAGATCGCCCTCGAGGCGACCGGCCGCACCGTGAGCCGGGCCCTCTGCGAGCACTTCGCTCACACGCGTGAGGATCTCTTCTCGATCGTCAAGCTCGGTCGCCTTCGGAGCTTCGACGCCCTTCTCGATGCCCACGGCAACGGCGACGGCTGCGAAGTCTGCCGTCCCGCGGTCGCGTCGATCTTCGCGTCCATCTGGAATGATCCCATCCTCGATTTCGCCGCGATCCAGGACACCAACGACCGATACCTGGCGAACATCCAGCGCGGGGGCACCTACTCCGTCGTCCCCCGGATCCCAGGAGGCGAGATCACGCCCGGGAAGCTGATCGTGCTGGGCGAGGTCGCCGCGCGTTACGACCTCTCGTGCAAGATCACCGGAGGCCAGAGGATCGATCTTCTCGGCGCGCGGGTGGAGGAGCTCCCCGAAATCTGGGAGGAGCTCGTGGATGCGGGGTTCGAGAGCGGCCATGCCTATGGCAAGGCCATGCGGACGGTCAAGAGCTGTGTAGGGTCCACCTGGTGCCGGTTCGGCGTCCAGGATTCGACCGCCTTCGCGATTCGCATCGAGGAGCGCTATCGGGGCGTTCGGGCCCCCCACAAGCTGAAGTCTGCCGTCTCGGGCTGCATCCGCGAATGCGCCGAGGCGCAGAGCAAGGACTTCGGGCTGATCGCAACGGAGAAGGGCTGGAATCTCTACGTCTGCGGCAACGGCGGCTCGCGCCCGCGGCACGCCGACCTTCTTGCAGCAGATCTCGACGAAGAGACGGCCCTGCGCTTCATCGACCGCTTCGTCATCTACTACCTGCGTACGGCGAAGCCTCTCATGCGAACCGCCCGCTGGCTCGAGGAGCTCGGCGGCGGCCTCGACCAGCTCCGGCGCGTCGTCGTAGACGATGCCCTCGGGATCGCGGCGCAGCTCGAGGCCGACATGCAGGAGCTCGTCGACTCGTATCGCTGCGAGTGGGCCGAGGTCGTTCGGAGCCCCGACCGGAGGGCCTGGTTCCGGCACTTCGCCACCAGCGCTGATCCGGATGACGGAATCGTGACCGTTCGCGAGCGAGGCCAGAGGCGTCCAGTCGCCATGCCGGCGGGCCGTGCCCCGGCCGGCTCGGCGAGCCTTCCTCCGGACGGCACCTGGGTGTGGGCGCCCGTGGGCCGCGTCGATGACTTCCTGGAAGATGGCGGAGCGGCCGTGCGGCATGGCGGCCTTCAGGTCGCCGTCTTCCGCTTCGCGCGGCGGGGCGAGTGGTACGCGACGCAGAACGCCTGCCCCTACACGGGCGACAACGTCCTGGCGCGCGGCCTCCTCGGAAGCCAGGCCGGGGAGCCGAAGGTGGCGTGCCCGATGCACAAGGAGACTTTCTCGCTGGCTACGGGAGCGGGCCTCTCGAACCCCTCTCTCGAGATCGCGACCTTTCCCGTCGAGGTGCGCGGCGAAAGGGTCTACGTGAAGCTCCCGCCCGCTTCCGCGATGCGCGCGTCCCCTTCGCCGGGCTCTCGAACGCGAACACGCGCCAGGCATTCGGGTTGCGCGGTGTGACGGTCACGGTGAAGGCGCCGCCCGTGTAGGCCTGGATGATCTCGCTCCAGAACGAGAGACCGGCCCGGTTCGCCTCGGAGACGCGCACGACCCATTGCCCCGGAAGGCCGTCCCAGAGCGCGAACGCCGCCTGGCGTCCGATGCCCGAGCGCCGAGCCGCGCGGAGGACGAAGAACTCTGCGACATCGAGATCGGCGGGATCGTCGGTTGCGGGAGACCCCCGCGTGACGAGTGCGAAGCCAGCCACGCGGCTTCCCGACCGGATCAGGAACGCGTGGCGCATGCCGGGCTCGGACCAATAGCGCGGCAGCCATTCGTACCCGAAGCGGCCATCGGGCCCGAGCTCGACGGGGAAGATCTCGCTCAGGTCGTGGATGTACAGCTCCAGGAGATTCTGCAGGAGCGGACCCGTGTCCGGCGTTGCGCGCTCGAGGCTGACTGCTCCGGCCTTTGCCAATCCACTCTCCTTTGCCGCCGCACGGCTCGGGGCCTCGGCGGCCGCCCGTCCATCTAGCGGCCCGTGTAGCGGCCAAGTCTCGTCCGGCTGCCGCCTGCGCGTCGAGCGCGAACCGGGCGGCGGTCGGTTCCACCGCACGGCACCGGCCGCGGCCGGTCAGCTCCATTGCCTTGCTAAGCCGCTCCCTTCTTGCCTGCACGCGTACGCACGGCCGACATGTACGCACGCAGCACGGCATTCATTCGCGATTGGTACCGCGGCCCCTGTTTCTTGAACCAGTCGAGCACGTCCGTATCGACACGAAGCGAAATGGGCCGCTTCGCAACCGGATGAACCAGGGTCGCGTCAGCCCAGAACTCAGCCGGGAGGTCTGCGAGCTCCCGTGGCGAGGTCCGAGCAATCGTACGCTCGCTGGTCTTGTGAAGTCGGGCGAGATTCGCCCGGCCGCGCAGCGGGCGTTCACTCTTATTCGAGGGCTTGGAGGTACGCATCGCGCTCACGTCGGTTGCTCTGTCGAGCCGAGATGATCCGTCGCACGAACCCGCCGATCTCGGCTCGATCGGTGAAGACCACGGTGAGCGCGATCATCTGGGCCATTCCGACCGAGATGACTCGCCGCTCACCATAGTTCCGGCGAGTGTCCTCGCGCTCCAGCGTTGGGCCCTCGAAGATCAGCGTCTCGAACTCGAAATCGAAGCCCCGCTCCTGGAGATTCCGGGCGCTCTTCCCAGGGTCCCAGCTGAAGCGCACGAGAGAAGCATACGTCCGTATATACGATCTCGCAAGAGCAGTTCCGACCTCTCGAGCGGCCGAATACCGCTCGTCCGCGGTCCGTGCGTGCCGGATGGAAGGCGCGGGCGGAGCCGAGATTCCGGGCGGGCGGCGACCGGTTGCTCGCGGGGCAGCCCTCGGAGGGAGGGATCGGCTGCGGGAGGTGCGATGCCGACGGCGAGGGTGGCGTGCCTGCCCGGTGCGGCTCCCGCCGCCGCGCGACCGGCGGTATGAATCGCCCCGGGCTCGCCGGATAGGGTGAAACTCTTACCAACCCCACCGTGCTTTACCTATCTCGCTCCCCCTCTGGGACCCACCCGAAACTCGGAAGAGCCCCATTTCTTCCTCCTTGCGCAATCAAGCCACATTGTGAGAGGGTGGCAACAAGCCCTCGATTGGTTCCCCCCTATCCAAAACACATTCTAACGCATCGGCCCGCGAGGGACTGTCCGATCGTGCGTACGAATAAACTGGGCGGCCAGGCTCGGACGTCTCCAGACCGCAAGGGCGCAAGGAGAAGAAGGACTTGGCATTGCCGACGACGATCGTTCAGAGATTGCGGACGATTATGCCACGCCAGAAATGACAAGATCGGGCATGCAGCGGCGAATGAGAATTGTGCACTGTGTGTTGGAACTCGTGACGAAGACATCGATCTGTGGGCATTCAGCGAGGGCCAACACCAAGAGGCGAGGCGGTCGAGCGGTTGCGGTCGGATGTGCGAGCAGAAGCTCTTGTTGATCCGCTGGAGCACCGACTCGCAAGGTCAACGCGCAGGGCCGGCAACGTAGGAAATGGAGGAGTAGTACGGTGAACCAGGAAATGCATTCAGCCGCCGTGTGGCCCGGGCAGGAACGACTGGCGACAACCATCGAAACGCTCGCCGAACGTCCCACGCGTTGGGCGGTGAAGCAGGATTCGCCTACTGGTGCGCCTGCCTCGCGTCTGAATCCTCATGCCCGGACAGTGTCTTCTCGAGTGCGCGCTGTCGTTCGGCGACGCCTCTTGGTCGCATGTGGCGTCCTCCTCTCTTTCGCGCAACCCGCCCACGCGGTGATCCATAACTTGTCCGCGGCTTCGCTCACGATCGTGTCAGGCAGTTTCTCTGCTTCCGCCACGTGGAGCGGGACTGGAAGTGCTGATGTGACGGGCGGCACCATCACTGGCTTGACACCCGGAATCTTCAGCCTCTCCGCAGTGACGCCGGCCATCGACCCCAGCGCGTTTCCAATAACTGGCGTGTCCTACAACAGCATCACGAACGGTGCTGGTGACTTCTCGAACGTCGATTCGGCCGGTGGTGGTGGGCTGATGGCGGTATACGGCACTCAGAACATTTGCCTATTCGCTAGCTGTGGGAACGCCACTGCGAACCTTGTCATACCCTTTACGACAGACGGAGTGAGTGGCGTTGGCCTTGGTGGCACTCCGATCGTGACAATCGGGATGGTCAACACAACCGTCAACGGAGCTCCGTGGACTACGGGCACGGCCTGTGTCGATACCCTCTGCAGGAGCGGCGCACCCCTCACCGAAGCCTCCGTCACGCTCGTAACGGCCACCAGGGTTGAAACGAATATCGGGTCGTTGGCGGTAGTCCCGCACTTCGCAATCATGACCCTGACCTTCGCCGCTGCTCCGGAAGACTGCGGCAACGATAGAGCAACGTCTTTTCTGTAAGTCCTTCTGAAGGGACGTTCGGCTCGCTCTCGGTTTTGCTTCGTTGTGCTCCCTGCTCGTGCATCCTACACCGATCGGTGACGGATGGACTTCCGGGGGGTAGCTCCAGCCCGCCCCTCGTCGAGATCGCCGCTCCCAGGGCCTCCTCGAGAGCCACCCCCGGGGAGCTCATCGCGGGGTGCCTCGGGCGCGAGGTAGACCCGCCCCGTCTCCCACTCCTCGCTCATCTCTGCCGCCAGCGCCGAGCCGAGCCGCAGCAGCGAGGCCTCGTTGGGGAAGAGCGAGGCGACCCGGGTCCGGCGCTTGATCTCGCGGTTGACGCGCTCCAGGCCGTTGGTCGTGCGCAGCCGCCGGCGATGGGGCTCGGGGACGAGGAACACCGTCAGTCCCTCCGGCACCGCCGTCTCCATCCACGCGGCCAGGGCCGGCGCCGTCGACCGGTACTTCTCGACCGTCTTTGCGAGCCGCTCGTCCGCCTCCGCTCGCTCGCCCGCGTTGAACACCGCGCGCAGATCGCGCGCGACCTCGGCCCGCATCGCCACCCGCGGCACGTAGCCCATGGCGTTCTGCTGCAGGTGAAACTGGCAGCGCTGCCACGGCAGGTTCGGGAACACCTGGCGCCGGGCCGCCCGCAGCCCCGCATGGTCGTCGCTGACCACCAGGCGCGTCACCTCGAGCCCTCGCCGCTTGAGCGACTCGAGAAACGCCCGCCAGTGGACCTCCGCCTCCGAGAGGGAGACCGAGATCCCGAGCAGCATCCGTCGCCCGTCCGCCTCCCGGATCCCCAGCGCGAGCAGCACCGCGCAGTCCACCACCGCGCCCCCGTGACGGACCTTCTCGTACCGGGCGTCGAGCACGAGGTCCGTGCAGCGCGGCAGCGGCCGCTCCCGCCACGCCGACAGCTCGCCGTCGAGCTCGGCCGCGGCCCGCGAGACCTGCGCCGAGCTCACCTCGAGCCCGCACAGCTGCTCCATCACCTGCGTGACCTTCCGCGTTGACACCCCTTGGACGTACATCTCGGCCACCGCGAGCTTGAGGGCCCGCTCGCTCCGCAGCCCCCGCTCCAGGGACTGCGGGTACCACGACAGGGGCTCCTGGCCCGGCAGCGCCCGCACCTGGGGGATCGCCAGGCCCAGCCGCCCGAGGCGCGTGCTCAGGGCCTTCGGCTTGAACCCGTTCGCATGGCCGAGGCGCTCTGCCGTCCGCTCGTTCGGCGCCGCCCCAAGAAAGCCCGCCCGCTCCAGCTTCATCGCCTCGTTCATCAACAGCTCCACGGCCTTCGCCATCCCCTCCAGCCCGTGCTCGCTCAGCACTTCCATCGCTCGCTCGATCGCTGTAGCTTCGCCCTCGTGGTGGGCCATCTCGCATCCCCTCCTTTTTAGGTCTCGCAACCCAAAGGAGAGCGAGCTTGGCCCGCCACTTCAACTCTACGCTCGCGCGTGTCGGCTCTTACAGAAAGAAGGATGCACCATCGCGGCAACGGCCAGGTGGATCTTGGCGAGGGATGCGACGATGGGAATACGATCGGAGGCGACGGGTGTAGCGCGGCGTGCGCCACCGAGGTGTGCGGCAACGGGATCGTCGATGTTGGTGAGCAGTGCGACGACGGGAACACGATCGGAGGCGACGGCTGTAGGGCCAACTGCACGGTCGAGATCTGCGGCGACGGCCAGCCCGACCCGGGTGAGCAGTGCGACGACGGGAACACGATCGGAGGCGACGGCTGTAGGGCCAACTGCACGGTCGAGATCTGCGGCGACGGCCAGCCCGACCCGGGCGAGCAGTGCGACGACGGGAACACGATTGCAGGCGACGGCTGTAGGGCCAACTGCAC
Organism: uncultured delta proteobacterium; assembly: GCA_963710635.1. GTDB lineage: Bacteria > Myxococcota_A > UBA9160 > UBA9160 > UBA9160 > MYXO. The sequence goes on along the minus strand of CAVQAY010000001.1, from coordinate 182,062 downwards.
GGTCGAGATCTGCGGCGACGGCCAGCCCGACCCGGGCGAGCAGTGCGACGACGGGAACACGATTGCAGGCGACGGCTGTAGGGCCAACTGCACGGTCGAGATCTGCGGCGACGGCCAGCCCGACCCGGGCGAGCAGTGCGACGACGGGAATACGATCGGAGGCGACGGGTGTAACGCCGCGTGCGCCACCGAGGTGTGCGGCAACGGGATCGTCGATGTTGGTGAGCAGTGCGACGACGGAAACACGATTGCAGGCGACGGTTGTAGGGTTAACTGCACGGTCGAGGTCTGCGGCGACGGCCAGCCCGACTTGGGTGAGCAGTGCGACGACGGGAATACGATCGGAGGCGACGGGTGTAACGCCGCGTGCGCCACCGAGGTGTGCGGCAACGGGATCGTCGATGTTGGTGAGCAGTGCGACGACGGGAACACGATTGCAGGCGACGGTTGTAGGGCCAACTGCACGGTCGAGATCTGCGGCGACGGCCAGCCCGACCCGGGCGAGCAGTGCGACGACGGAAACAGCAGCTCTGGCGACGGCTGCAGCGCGGCGTGCGCCATCGAGGCGTGCGGTAACGGGGTCGTCGACGTTGGTGAGCAGTGCGACGACGGAAACACGATTGCAGGCGACGGCTGCAGCGCCTCTTGTGGACTCGAAGGCTGTGGCAGCGGCACTCTCGATCCCGGCGAGCAGTGCGACGACGGGAACACGATCGGAGGCGACGGCTGTAGGGCCAACTGCACGGTCGAGGTATGCGGCGACGGCCAGCCCGACCCGGGCGAGCAGTGCGACGACGGGAACACGATCACAGGCGACGGCTGCAGGGCCACCTGCACGGCCGAGATCTGCGGCGATCGCCAGCTCGACCCGGGCGAGCAGTGCGACGACGGGAACACGATCCCAGGCGACGGCTGCAAGGCCAACTGTGCGATCGAGCGCTGTGGTGATGGAACGCTGGATGTCCCGCGGGAAGGATGCGACGATGGCAACAGAGTGGGCGCCGACGGCTGCAGCGCCTTCTGTCAACTCGAAGGTTGTGGCAATGGCCGGATAGATCCTGGCGAGCTGTGCGATGACGGTAACATCGATTGGTTCGATTCCTGTCCGGGCAACTGCCTCGGCTGGCTAACGAGTAGCCCATGCGGGGATCATCTAGTTCGAGGCAACGAGCAGTGCGACGATGGGAACAGCATCGCTGGCGATGGGTGTAGTGGGGAGTGTCGCATCGAATCGGGTTTTGTTTGTCAGGGAACCATCGACAGCCAGTGCGAGCCGATATGCGGAGATGGTCTCGTACGAGGTCGCGAGCAGTGCGACGACCAGAACGCGCTAGGAGACGATGGATGTTCGTTCGTGTGCGGAGTCGAGGCGGGCTGGACGTGCTCGGGCGAGCCGAGCGTGTGCGTCATGACGTGTGGCAATGGACGGATCGACCTCGGCGAGAATTGTGATGACGGGGGATCGCAGGACGGCGACGGATGCAGCTCGGCGTGTTTGGCGGAAAGCGGTTGGAGTTGCTCTGGACTTCCGAGTGTGTGCGTTTATTTGTGTGGAAACGGGATCGTGGATTTCAGCGAAGTCTGCGACGATGGGAACGGGGTATCTGGCGACGGCTGCAGGGCCGATTGTACGGTCGAGGTCTGCGGCGACGGCATCGTCGACGGAATCGCTGAAGGCTGCGACGATCGAAATACGGACGATGGCGACGGGTGTAGCGCGATCTGTGAGGTCGAGCCCGGATATACTTGCGAGGGCACGAGGCCGAGTTGGTGTTGGCCGATCTGTGGCGACGGATTGGTGCAGTCCTGGGAGGGGTGTGACGATGGGAATCTCGTCGCCGGAGATGGCTGCCACAAATACTGCGACGTCGAACCTGGTTGGGCGTGCATCGGAGAGCCGAGCCAGTGCGCGTTCACGTGTGGGAATGGTGTGGTCGATTTCTCAGAGGAGTGCGACGACGGCAATCAGGGCAACAAAGACGGGTGTGACGTGTACTGCAAAGTGGAAAGCGGCTTTGCGTGCTCCGGAAGCCCGAGCGAGTGCCACTCCACGTGCGGGGATGGAACCGTTCAACCGTGGGAGCAGTGCGACGACAATAACCGCTCAGCGGGCGATGGTTGCAGCCCGGATTGCAAAGTTGAGGCAGGTTACGCTTGCACTGGGAGCCTCAGCGTGTGCTCGAGTTCATGTGGCGATGGCCACACCGCGCTTTGGAACGAAACGTGTGATGACGGGAACACTACCGAGGGGGATGGTTGCTCGGCGTCGTGTCGGGTCGAAGCGGGTTTCGTCTGTGCAATAGCTAGAGTGCCGTCGCTCTGTGGTCCCTCCAGCCTCAGCAACCCGTTCTTGCCACCTCCTCCGATCTCGTGTCCACCCGGTATGTCTCCGCTGCAATGCTATTGCAACGCGCCAGGTTCGCGTTGCTGGGGCTTCTTGGACCCCGTATCGGGACAGTGGGTTGACCCGCCGACGGCCGCGGGCTTCGAGTATTCCATGACGACGCCCGGAGCCCTGTTCACCGAGATTCTGGACTTCGCGCCAGGCTTTGACGCTCCGTTCACGGTGCTGGTGGCCGGGAAGCCCGCGCCAGGCTCGTTTGGGCCCGGCGATTCGCTGAGCTTCGGAGGTGGAGTTCGGCGCTTCGTCGTTACGGGTATCTCGCCTGCGGTGGATGGGTCGAGTCCTCGCGCGTTCCCGATCAAGCTGGCATTCAATCGTTCGGAGGCGAGCTTCAACATGCGAGCGCTCGGCTGCGCGAAGACGCCCCGAACGACGTGTACGACGGGATGGGGGAGCGCCTCTCTGACCGTCTCTGAGAAGCCGCCGGGACAGGAGAAGGTGGTCCTGGATCTTCGGAAGGGCCCAGCGCTGAACCAGGCCGACTATGGTGATCCCCTTGCCGCCGGCCACGGGGGATACGACGTCTGCTTCTATGATGACGACGGCAACCTCGCAGGGTCGTACGGCGTCTTCGCCGAAGGCAGAACGTGTCGTGGCAAGGCGTGTTGGACGGCGCTGGGATCGAAGCCACCGCCGACGGGATCGGGATACGTGTTCAACGATCGCAGCGGCTTGTCGGACGGCGCCCGGCAGCTGCGCTTCCGCGCTGGCACCGCAGGAAGCTCGTCGATCCACTACATGGGACAGAACGAGAGGAGGCAGCGCACCGTCGGGCTTCCGACGGGGCTGGCCCTGAGCCTCCTTGGCTCCTCGAGCCCAACGGCGCAGGTGGTCGAGAACGAGTCTGGCCGTTGTTTCTCGACGTCGTTGCCGATCGTGAGGAAGGCGGAGCCGAGGTTCTACCGCGCGGTGAGATAGAGGTCGGCGTCCGTCGGAGGGACCACGAGATCGAACTGCTGCGAGAGCCATCTCGCCAAGGCGGGCGAGAGCTGCGCATCGATCCCGATTGTCACCCAGCCAGCACGGGGTGATCGAGCCTACGACTCGCATAGCGGAGGCATGCGATGATGTCTGCAGCCTCGAGGTCAGGCAGCTCTTCGAGCACTTGCTCTGGCGCGAGCCCGGAGGCCAGCAGATCGAGAACATCGATGACGCGAATTCGCATACCGCGCACACAGGGCCGTCCGCCGCACTGCTGCGGGTTCACCGTGATCCGGTCGGCAACTTCCGCCATGGTGGCCTCCGGCTTCCTTCGACCCTATGAGTAGCGCCGACACCTCACTCTGCCGCGAGGCTCCCTCGTCCGAGGGCTGCACAACGGATCGGCGCTCAGCTGCCGGCAACAGCGCTGACCGGTAGCGCTGAAACGGGAGTGCCCGACGCCAGAATGCTACCATGCGCCGGTCGCGCCTAGCTGTTGGCGGCAGCTGCAGCGCCTTGTTGGACGGCGCGACTCGCGGGAGGCGGAAGGCGATGAGCAGGACGACCCAGAGGGTTCTCGATGAGGCTCTTCGGCTCGATCTCTCGGATAGAGCTGAGCTTGCCGCGGAGTCTGCTTGCCAGCCTGGATGGGGGGCCGGATCAGGACGCGGAAGCCGCGTGGGCGGCCGAGATTGAGCGCCGGGCCGAGCGCGCCCGATCCGGTGCAGACGCGGGAAGGCCCTGGGCCGAGATTCGTGACGCGGCCAAGGACGCGCTGAGCAAGCGTTGACGCTCCCGCTCCGGATCAGCGAGGAGGCGGCTGCTGAGATGACGGAAGCTGTCCGGTGGTACGAAACCCATCGGATGGGTCTGGGCACGGAGTTCTTGAACGCAGTAGACCAGGCGGTGACGGGAATCGCCGAGACACCACGGATGGGATCGCTGGTACCCGGAACCACGGATCAGGCAATTCGCCGCCGGCCGGTTCGGCGCTTCCCATATCACGTCGTGTACCTGGGGCTCCCCGATCGAATCCAGATTCTCGCGATCGCGCACGACCGCCGCAGACCCGCTCATTGGGTAGGGCGGCTTCGCTCCTGAAGTTCGCCGCGCCGTCCGACAGGCGCTCTACCGCTCGCCCGCGGCCCGTGCGTGCCGGATGGAAGGCGCGGCCGGAGCCGAGATTCCGGGCGGGCGGCGGCCGGTTGCTCGCGGGGCAGCTCTCGGAGGGAGGGATCGGCTGCGGGAGGGGCGATGCGGACGGCGAGGGCGGCGTGCCTTCTCGGTGCGGCTCCCGCGGCTGCGCGACCGGCGGTAAGCTGGGGCGGGAGGTGCGAAGATGGCCGAGGCGCAGAAGTCCCAGATGCCTGCCGACTGGCTGTGGCAGGCGATCCGCGACGAGGCCGGCCGCGAGGCCGACGCCGAGCCGGTGCTGGCGAGCTTCCTCCACGCGACCGTCCTCAACCACACGACCCTCGAAGAGGCGCTGAGCTTCCATCTCGCTGGCAAGATCGCCTGCGAGAACCTCCCGGGCATGCTGATCCGCGACGTCATCGACGACGCGCTCACCAAGAGCCCCGAGATCGGCCGCGCCGTTCGCGCCGACATCCAGGCCGTGAGCGAGCGCGACCCGGCCTGCCCCGGCTATCTGGCGACGCTGCTCTACTACAAGGGCTTCCATGCGCTCGAGTCGTATCGCATCGGCCACTGGCTCTGGCAGCAGGGGAGGCGCTCGCTGGCGAGGCACCTCCAGAACCGCATTTCCGAGCTGTTCGCCATGGACGTCCATCCGGCAGCGCGCATCGGAGCGGGCGTCTTCATCGACCACGGCACCGGCATCGTGATCGGAGAGACGGCCGTCATCGAGGACAACGTTTCGCTGCTCCACGGCGTGACGCTCGGCGGCACCGGCAAGGAGGCCGGCGATCGTCATCCGAAGGTTCGCTCGGAGGTGATGATCGGAGCCGGCGCGACGATTCTCGGCAACGTCGAGATCGGAGCGAGGGCCCGCATCGCAGCAGGGAGCGTCGTGCTGAAGCCCGTTCCCGCCGGATGCACCGTCGCCGGAGTTCCCGCAGTGACGGTCGGCCACTGCGCGGAGGCGATCCCCGCCCGCGACATGAAGCAGGCGATCGACGACGAGCCGCCGGTTTGAGCGAGGCGGCGATTCACGGCGGCGGCGCAGCTCGAAGAATCCGTGCGGCGGCTCGCTCGGCGAGGCCCGCCTCGTCTATCCTTTCGAGATGAGCCCGTACCTCTGGACCAACGCCCGCATCCTCACCGTCGACGTCGGTATCTCGAGCAGCGCTGCCCGCGCGCTGCTGCCGGAAGCGCTCTCGCTGCCCGAGCCGGCGACCGCGACGCTTTTCGTCGCGGATTATCCGGAGACTGCCTTCGGCTCGGTCTACCGCGAAGCGGCCGTGTTGCTCCACGCGGCCGACTCGCGCGGGCCGGCGCTCCACTGCCCGTGGATGGTGGTCGATGACGACACGGCGCTGATCCTCGGCCGCGAGGTGCTCGGATTCCCGAAGAAGATGGCCGAGATCCATTTCGAGGAGCAGGGCGGCCGCGCGGTGGGGTGGGTGAGGCGGCGCGGCACCGAGCTGATGCGTCTCGAGGCCACGGTGGCGTCTGCCGAAGCGAAGCCCGCGCCCTTCTTCGGGCGCAGGATCGTGAACGTGATCGGGACCCTTCCGACGGGCCTCTCACTGATCGACCTTCCGCCCGCCGCCGAGCGGATCCACTCTGCGCGGTCGGGCGATGCGAAGGTGACCCTCGCGTCGAGCGACCGCGATGCGCTGGCCGCGCTGGCCCCGGCGGCGCCCGGCCCCGCGCGCCTTGGCCACCTCGACTTCGGTGCGATCGAGCCGGGAGCCGCCGGCGGGGCGAGTACGATCCTCGGCGCCGTCGACGCCGGATGGGCGGCCCGCATGTTCCTGGCCCGCGCCCGCTGAAGCGCTGGCCGTGCGCGCCGCCGAGCTGCAAGAAGCAGCGCCCCGACGGCCAGCGTGGGTGGGGTGAGCGACGGGGCTCGAACCCGCGACCTCCAGGGCCACAACCTGGCGCTCTAACCAGCTGAGCTACGCCCACCGCGAAAGCCCAATCCTAGCGAGGCCGGGAGCCCGGCTCAACGAAGGGACGGGGCGCCCGGCCCCTCAGCGGCGGGCGCGGCCCGAGGGCCCGGGAGGCTTGAAGAACAGCGCCTTCATCCGCGCGAGATCGGCGAAGTTGACGATGCCGTCACCGTTTAGGTCCGCATCGGGATCGCGGCCGAAAAAAGACGCGCTTGAGGAGCGCCAGGTCGCTGAAGTTTACGATGCCGTCGTCGTTCAGGTCGGGGTCGCAGGCGTTCCCGAAGCCGTCGCCATTGGTGTCGCGCTGGGCGAGCGCGAGGGGCCCCGGTGCGGCGGGGCCGTCGGGAACGAGAATGCAGACGTCGAGCGCGTCGGGGACGCCGTCGCCATCGGTGTCTGCGCCTTGCGGAAGGCGGGCCACCGCGACGAGGATGGCTCCCGGCTCGGCGAGCGGGTCGTTCGGGGCGTCCGGCGAGGCCGTTGGCACGGCCGCTCCCTGGCCGAGCGGCACGAAGCCGCGGATCGCGGGATCGTAGGCGAACCAGTCGTAGTTCCCCTCGAGGCGGTCGAGCCCTGCTGCCCCGATGAAGTGCTCGACATCGTCACGAAAGCGGCCCGTCTCGAGGTCGAAGGCGAGGAGCGCCTCCTCGTCCTGCGCGCTTCGCCAGAACTCGGCGATCAGGTCGGTCGCCCGGAGCAGCGGGCCTCCCGGGATCTCGAGGATCTCGTCGATCTCCCCGCTTCGGAGCGCCGCGCCGCGTACGAAGACGAGCGGCTCCGCCTGTGCCGCTGCGGCGCCGAGCAGCGCAGCGGCCAGGGCCGCGCTGCGCAAGAGCTTCATTGGGTCCGCTCGATGCCTTCGTGGGTGATGCGGAGCAGCTCGACCGTGGCCGTGGTGCCACCCACCGCCTGTAGCTCGGCCGGCCACGCCTGGGCGAGGTTCCAGCGCCGGATCACCTGGAAGGCGGCGTTGAGCTCCGAGATGATCACCGCCGACCGCGCCCCGGCGACGTCTCCCGCGACGACGAGGGCGCGCCAAGCGACGAGGTTTCCGGGGGGGCCAGCGCCGCGGGTACAGATGACGTCGGTGAGCAGGAGCCGACCGGGGAGCTTCCTCACGACCGACGGATCGGCTCCGTCCCGGAACTCGATCACCTCGGTCGCAGTGCCGAGGCCGCGGCAGGTTTCGAAGAGACCGAGGTCGGCGCCGTTGCGGCTGATCGAGAAGCGCACCGGCGCCAGGTCTTCCGCCTGGGCTCCCGGTGCGACCCACGGTGCGACTGCGAGCAGGAGGGCGGCGCTGCCCCGCGCGAGCCGGCTCCGTGAGCGCTGGGGCACAGCTGCGTGCCGCCGGGGATCGGGTGTCGTCGCCATTCGATTCCCTCCGATTTCTCTCTACCTTCCCGCCCGGGCCCCGGTAGCTCAGTGGACTAGAGCGGTCGCCTTCTAAGCGACGGGTCGCAGGTTCGAATCCTGCCCGGGGCGCCACCCTCTGCCGCGTCTCCCTTGCGCGTTAAAGCAGAACGGCCCGGAGCGGTTGCCGCTCCGGGCCGTTCAATCGAACACGTCTGGCCTAGCTGGAACGCTTGCGGCCCAGCGCGGCGAGGCCGAGGAGGCCCGTGGCGCCGAGGAGCATCGTGCCGGGCTCCGGGATGAAGGTGAACTTCTGGTCCACGATCGAGATGTGGGCCACCGAGCCACCCTGTCCACCGTAGGACGAGAGGGCGATGTTCTTGAGGACCTCGATCTCGGTCACCGGGTCGAAGATGGCGTCGTCGGTCAGCTGCTGGAAGCCGCCGCTCGAGGTCGCGACCGAGAGCTGGGCGATCGGGTCGCCGTTCGCGAAGAGCGTCTCGTTCACGCTGGTGCCCATGCCCGGAGGGGCGCCGCCGTTGAACGAGCCGTTGAAGAAGAGGTGGGCGTCGGTGATGAGGATGCCGGTCGCGGCGGTCACCGTGTAGCCGAGCACCATGTCTCCGAAGTTGCCGTCGGCCACCAGGAACGCGCCGGTGAGCCGGAAGCCGGACTCGAGGGCCTGGACGTTGTAGTCGTTCAGGTCCGACGAGATGGCTCCGGCGACGGTCGCCGAGAAGTTGCTGAACGTGAAGTTGCCGTCCTCGGACACCAGCGTCCCGCCGCCGACCAGCGATGCGAGGGAGACGGGGATTCCGAGCGCCTGGGCCTGCCCCGCGAGCCCGACGAGGGCGATCGCACCGGCGACCAGAGAGAGCAAGTGGTTTCGCAGCCGCACCGTAGCCTCCACGTGATGACCGCTGTCCGGTTTCGAGTCCGCCCCCCACGAGAGGGTGTGCCTCGCTCGGCAGCAGGCGTTCGAAGGGGAAGTGGCCCTGGACCCGGGAATGTGTCAATGAAATCGAAAATTTCCGGGGCCCTGGCGCGCGTTGGCCGGCCGCCCAAGGGGAGCGTAAGAGAAATCACCCGGCAGGCCATGGGGCTGGACCCACATCTTGCGGGTCGGCTGCCGGTCGCGGAGGGCGCGTGTCCTACGCTACCACGAGCCGCCGGTGCTGCGGCAATCCGACACAACCGAGGGAGGTCAAGTAGATGGCAATCCAGGTAGGCGACAGGATCCCGGAGCTGAGACTCAAGGCGGCGACCCAGGACGGCATCAAAGATGTCTCGACCGGCGAGCTGTTCTCTGCCGCGCAGCCACGGCGTCAGCGTCCGTTCGCCGCGGTCGACCAGACAGCCGACGCCCTTCGGACCGTTCAGCTTGTGCGCCGAGGCGGCGAGCAGGTCGGCGCCGACGGCGATGAGCCGACGGGCAGCTTTCCGACCGCCTGTGTCGCGTCGAAGTGCAACGCGATGCCGACGGCGCGTGCGACGGCGGCGAGCGCCGCGATCGGCTGCACCACGCCGGTCTCGTTGTTCGCCAAGATCAGCGAGACGAGCGCGGTGTCGGGTCCGATCGCGGCCGCGAGCGCCTCCGGATCGACGCGGCCGCTCCGTGTCGCCGGCACCCGCGTCACGCGTCAGCCCTGCTCCGAGCACCGCGAACGGCTCCTCGACCGAGGGATGCTCGACGGGCTCGTGACGACATGCGGCGCCCGCACGCGCGCGCCGCGCCGCGCAGCGCGATATTGTTCGACTCGGTCGCGCCGCTGGTGAACACGATCACCTCGCGAACGGGCGCCGACGAGCTAGGCGACCTGCTCGCGGGCCCGCTCGAGCGCCGCGCGAGCGGCGGCGCCTTCCGCATGCGTGCTGGACGGATTGCCCGGCACTCCCGCAACGCACGTGACCATCGCCTCGACCACCTCGCGCGCACCGGCGTCGTGGCGTTGTGATCGAGGTAGATGCGCATGGGGAGGCGCCCTCGCGCCGAGCAGGCTACGGGCCACCGTCGCGAGGGTCAACCGCGGGCGGGCGGCTCGACCAGATCGGCGAGCTTGCGCGCGCAGGGCCTCGGCACGCCGCCCTCGACCTCCGCGACCACGCGATGCACGGCGCCGCCGCCGTCGGGGCGGCCCGGCAATCCGCCGGAGCCGCGCAGCGCCGTCCAGCAAGTCCGCCACGCCGATGACCTCCGCGGCGTGTCCCGATGGCAGAGCAGTCCGGATCCGACTCGCCGGCGGGGCGGACGATAGGCCCGCCGTCTCAGCTCGTCGACGACGCTCGCACCGCGCGCACGGGCACGTCGAGCCCCTCGGCGACCTGTTCCGCGTCACCCCTCCCGCCGCGAAACGCGCGGGCGCACTCGCGCGCCATCGCGAGCCCGAGCGCCTCGCGCGCGGCCGGACGCGGCTCCGCACCCGCGCGGGTGAGCGGCAGGGTCGAGAGATTGGGGGTGGCCTACGAGACCTCGCAGCCGAACAGCACGATCGACCACGAGAAGTAGACCCACACCAGCAAGAGCGGCATCGCCGCGAAACTGCCGAACGGGTCGGCGCGCGCGACGCCGAGTCGACATCCGATGTAGACGTGCTGCGCGATGCTGAACAGCAGCGCGGCGATGAGCCCCCCGAGCAACGCCGGCCCCAGCGACGCGCGGTATCGTGCAGGAACCAGTAGAGGAACGCGAAGCCCAACAGCAACAGCACCGCGGCAGCTGGCCAACCCGAGTTCGAAGGCGTGCGCGAGCGCGGGATGTTCGAGCAGCCTCGCGACCACGGCCTCGCTGCGCAGGCTCGTGGCGAGCGAGAGCGCCACGGTGAAGAGCAGCGGCGCGACGACGATCACGGCCAGGTAGTCGGCGAAGCGGCGCACCGGCGAACGCTCGCGCTCGATGCCCCAGATCGCGTTGAACGCGCGTTCGACGTCGAACACGCCGAGCACGGTGGTCAGGAAGAGGCTGGCGCCGCCGACGGCGCCGAAGCTCCCGAAGTTCACCCGACGCACCAGGTCGAGGATGTACTCGCCGGCATTGGGCGAGCCGGCCGCGACACGATCGATCACGGCGCGCGCGATGTCGTCGCTCGCGCCGAAAGCGCCGACGAGCGCGATCGCGACGGCGAGGATCGGGATCAGCGAGAGCATCGAGAAGTAGGTCAGCGCACTCGCGCGCAGAAAGAGCAGATCGCGCTGCACGCCCTGCGCCACCAGCACGTGACCTGCAGCGCCGCGCGGCCGAGGCGCAGGGGGGGGTGCCTCCCCTTCGTGCCCGCGCCGCCGCCATCGTGTTCGAAGTAGTCGTGGACGCGCTGGCGCATCGCGCCGAGATCGAGCGCCATGGCGTCTCCCGAACCAGTTCGCGCAGCCCGGCGCGCCGGACGCCCACGCGAACGGCGCGATGCGCGCGACGAGCACCGGCCCGATGCCGCGCACGCGCGCGAGATCCCCGACGCGGCAGAACGGCGCTTGCGCGCGCTCGCGCATGATCGCCTGCGCGCGGCTCGGCGCCGATGCCCGGCAGCACTTCGCAGCGCGCGCGCGTCGGCGCGGTTCAAGTCGAGCGGCAGCCCGAAGAGCAGGCGCGCGGCGCCGTCGAGCGGCGCTCCGCGCCGTCGCACGCGACCGCGGCGATAGTCGCTGCGAGACCGTAGCGACTGCGACCGGTCGCGCACAGCGCCCGCGGTCTTCGCCTCGCGGCAGCCACAGCGCCGCGCACGCGAGGCCCGCGACGAGCAACGCGGCGCGGCCCCGCGATCCGGGTTCCACTCGGAAGTCGGCGCCGCCGCGCCGGGCTCGACGAACGCGGCGTGCAGCACGCGCACCGCGAGCTCGGCGTACTTCGACTCCATCACCACCGACACCTTGATCTCCGCGGTCGAGATCATCTGGATGTTGATGCCCTCGCGCGCCAGCGTCTGCGAACATCCGCGCCGCCACGCCGGCGTGGCTCCGCATCCCCAGCCCGACGATCGACACCTTGGCGATGTCGGCGTCGCCGGACGACGCCCGGGCGCCGATCTCCGCGGCCGGCCCCTCGACCATCGCCAGGGCCGGTTCGAAGTCGCCCTGCGGCACCGTGAACGTGAGGTCCGTGATCGCCGTCGGCGGCCGGCGTTCTGGATGATCATGTCGACGACGATCCCGGCCTCGGCGATCGGTCCGAAGAGCTTCGCCGCCAGCCCCGGCCGGTCCGGGACGCCCCGACACGTGATCTTTGCCTGGTTGCGGTCGGTGCCCACCCCCGAGACGACCACCTCTTCCATGCCTGCCTCCTCGCGCACGACCCAGGTACCGGGTCCGTCGTCGAAGCTCGACGCGGACGTGCACGGGCACCCCGTAGCGCTTGGCGAACTCGACGGAGCGGATCTGCAACACCTTGGCGCCGAGGCTCGCCAGCTCCAGCATCTCGTCGTAGGAGATGCGCGCCAGCTTGCGCGCCGCGGGCACGATGTGCGGGTCGGTGGTGTAGACCCCGTCGACGTCGGTGAGAATCTCGCAGGCGTCGGCCTCAAGCGCGGCGGCGACCGCCACCGCCGACGTGTCGGAGCCGCCGCGTCCCAGCGTGGTGATGTTGCCGTCGTCGTCGGTGCCCTGGAATCCCGCGACCACCGCGACCTCGCCCTCGTCGAGCGCCTCGAATACGCGCGCCGTCCATGATCTCGATGCGCGCCCGGGTGTGGGCGGCGTCGGTGCGCATGCCCATCTGGTCGCCGGTGAACGAGCGCGCCCCCGTGCCGAGGCGCTGGATCGCCATGGCCAGCAGCGCGATCGTCTTCTGCTCGCCGGTCGAAGAGCAGCGCGTCGTACTCGCGCGGGTCGCTGGTCGCCGCCCGCGCCAGCGCGAGGGCCACCAGAGCGTCCGTCTCGCCGGACATCGCCGACACGACCACCGCGACGCGGTGCCCCGCGCCGCGGTGGCCACCACGCCGCGCGACGGTCCGGATGCGCTCGACGTTGGCGACGCTCGTGCCGCCGTACTTCTGGACGATCAGCGCCACGACGCCGGCCCCTCCTCGTGTTCTGCTGCCATCGGAACGAATCGCTCGACGACCCGCGCGGCGATCGGGCCGGCCGGCGCGCACCTGGACGTCGCGCGCGTCGGGCCGGACCGCATCGCGAGAGAGCCGCACTTCGACGTGGTCCGCGGGCAGCGCGCGCGGAAGCGGTCCGCCCATTCGATCGCGACGACGAGCTGCCGGATCGTGACCGAGGCATCCGCCGCCCTTGAGTTCAGCCGTTCTCGATGCGATAGAAGTCGGCGTGCACGAGCGGGCGCGGGTACTCGCTCGCGATCACGAAGGTCGGGCTCGCGACGAGTTCGGGCGCCACGCCGAGCCCGGCCGCGAGTCCCTTCACCCACTCCGTCTTGCCCGCCCCGAGCGGTCCCACGAGCCCGATCGACGAATCCCACCGACGTGTCTCCTCGACCGCTTCGATCGCCTCGGCGAGACGGCGTGCCGCCTCGCGCGTCGCTTCCGCGCTACGGGAACGCAAGCAGCAGCGAGGCCGGCTCGGGCTCCGCCGTCGCCGCGATCGCGCGCAGCGCCTCGCACGTCTCCGCAGTCTTCAATCTCGCCCGCCACTACACCGGATCGCCCCCGCCGCGCTGCCACGCGCTCGCCGGCGCGCCCGTGCAGCCAGGCGCCGAGCGACCGCTGCTTCAACGGCGCCATGCCTTGGCCGAGCAGGCCCGCGAGCACGCCACAGAGCACGTCGCCGGTTCCGCCACTGCCGAGCACCGGACCGCCGGTCGGGTTGAGGGCCGTGCGACCGTCCGGTGCGGCGATCACCGTCGCCGCGCCTTTGAGGACCACCACGGCACCTGCCTCCGTCGCGAGGCGCCGCGCTGCGCCGACCCGGTCGCGGTTGATTTCCGCGGCCGAGACGCCGAGCAGCCGAGCGGCCTCTCCTGGGTGAGGCGTCACGAGGACGGGGCCTCACGCCTCTTCATGCGCAGCTGCGAGCCCGCGAACGGGAAGAGGCCGTCGGCATCGAGCACGAGAGGCCGCGGGCAGCGCGCCACGAACTCTGACCAGCTTCTGCGTGTCCGCCTCGCGCCCGAGACCCGGCCCGAATGCGACGACGTCGCGCTCCCGGGCGAGTCCGAGCAGCGTCTCGAGTGCCGCCGCGGCGATCCCGCCGTCGGCCGTGTCGGCGACGGGCGCCGTCATCGACTCGCTGCACTTCACCTGCAGGATCTCGTTGGCCCCGGCCTGGTACGCCATCCAGCCAGTTCGGCGCCGATGCGGGCGGCGCCCGCGGCGAGCGCCGCCGCGCCGACCTTGCCACGCGACCCCGCGACGACGAGCACGTGGCCGAGCCTGCTCGGCGCCGGCCGACGGGGCTGATCCGGGAGCGCATGCGACGCTGCGATCGCGGTCCACAGCTCTGCGTCGGGCGCGGCGCCCGGCGCGGCGTCGGCGATGCCGATGCGAGCGACCTCGACGCGACCCGCGAGCGAGCGCCCCGGCTCGAGCGCGAGGCCGCGCTTGGGAACTCCGATCGTGACGGTGACGTCCGCCTGCACCGCGAGCCCGAGCGGCGTCCGGTGCCGCGTCGAGCCGGACGGCAGATCGATCGACACCACGCGCAGCGCCGTTCGCGCGGCGCGCAGCCGGCGGATCGCCGCGGCGGCGGCTCCGGCGATCTCGCCATCGCTGCGTCGGTCACACTGGGCGCTGCACGGATCGAACGCGCGCCGCGAAAGATCCGCGCGGGCCACACGCGCACGCCCTTTGGCCTGTTCACCAAATTCATCGCCGGCAACCCGATCATGCCGTTGATCACAATCGGAGTCGTCGGCATTGGCGTGATGACGGTATTCGGCCTGTTTGCAACCAACAACAACGGCGTTGAATTCTTCGTCGAATCCGAACCCGAACAGGCAACTGTTTATGTCCGCGCGCGCGGCAACATTTCCCTGACCGAGGCCGACAATATGGTGCGTCAGGTCGAAGATATCGTGATGCAGCATCCCGGCGTGGTGAACGTGTTCTCTTTTGCCGGTGATGGCGGGTTGAACACCGATTCCAGCGGCAATTCGACCCCCAAAGACACCGTGGGACAGGTCCAGTTTGAAACCATTCCGTGGGAAGACCGCCCGACCCAGACCGAAAAATGGTTTTTCGGCATGCTTGAACGCCAGATCAGTTCGGTGGAATTTGATGGCGACACGGTGATTGACGAACTGAACGCCGAACTTGCCAAATTGCCGGGCTTTGAAGCGGAAATTCTGGCGCTGGCCCAAGGCCCCGCATCGGGCAAGCCGGTGCATCTGCGCCTGAAAGGCGATGATTTCGAGGTGTTGAAAGACGCCGCAGGCATCGCCCGCGACAAATTTGAAAACACCCCCGCCCTGACCCTGATCGAAGACAGCCGCCCCCTGCCCGGCATCGACTGGCAGATTGACGTGGATGTCGAAAAAGCGGGGCGTTATGGCGCCGATGTCGCCACTGTCGGCGCGATGGTCCAGTTGGTTACACGTGGCGTGCTGCTGGACACGATGCGGGTGGACACCAGCGACGAGGAAATTGAAATCCGCGTGCGCCTGCCCGAGGAAGATCGCGTTCTCAGCACGTTGGACACGCTCAAGGTGCGCACCCGCGACGGGCTTGTCCCGCTGAGCAATTTCATCAGCCGCAAACCGGTGGCCAAATTGGCCGAAATCAGCCGCGTGGACCAGCAACGCTATTTCGACGTCAAGGCCGATTTCCTGCCTGCGACGGTAAAATTCGTGACAGCGGCGGGCACGCCGGAGGCGCGAAATACTGGCCGTGGCCCATACCGTGCCCGAAGATCAGGGCACCGGATCGGCCGAACAGGAACCGGGCACGTTCATCGGGCCGAACGGCGCAGAATACGACCAGTTGCGCCTGAGCGAGGGTGTCAGCATGGATGCACTCACTTTGGCGCTGGAGGATGGCACCCTGAGCGCCGTGCCGATCAACGCCAACGAACGCATTGCCGAGTTGACCAAATGGCTTGAGACAGACCCCCTGCCTGAAGGCATTGCGTGGGAATGGACCGGCGATCAGGAAGAACAGGAAGAAAGCGGCGCGTTCCTGATGAACGCCTTTGCCGGTGCGCTGGGGCTGATGTTCATCATCCTGCTGGCGCAGTTCAATTCCTTTTACAATTCGTTTCTGGTGCTGATTGCCGTGGTGCTGTCCACCACCGGTGTTCTGATCGGGATGATGGTGATGAACCAACCGTTTTCGATCATCATGACCGGCACAGGTATTGTCGCGCTGGCGGGGATCGTGGTGAACAACAACATTGTTCTGATCGATACCTATCAGGAATATTCCCGCTACATGCCACGGATCGAAGCGATTGTACGCACCGCCGAGGCGCGTATCCGCCCTGTTCTGCTGACCACGATCACCACAATGGCGGGGCTTGCCCCGATGATGTTCGGCCTGAGCCTCGATTTCATCGGCGGCGGTTACACCATCAACAGCCCCACGGCGCTGTGGTGGAAACAGCTGGCCACCGCTGTGGTGTTCGGTCTTGGCATCGCGACGGTGCTGACGTTGATCGTGACGCCGTCCATGCTGGCGCTGCGGGTGTGGTTTACCACCTATGTGCACTGGTTCGCGCGTCTGCTGGCGAAACTGTCGATGGGCAGCAGTTCCAAGGCGGCCAAGGATTGGGCGCTGCAACGCGCCGCCCGCCGCCTGAAGGCGCCCGAGATTATCTGGACCGATCCGGACCTGCCGCTGGCACCGGTTGAAACTGCCTCGCTCAAGGCTGCCGAATAGACAATCTGGGCGGGCCTTTGCCATGACGCGGATGTGAAGCGATATTTCACGCGCTTTTGCCTAAGGTGCGCGTGACCTGTTCCCAAACCCGGAGTGTGCCCTATGTTTATGCGCCGTATCGCCCCAGCCCTTGCTGTGTCTTTCGTCCTGTCCCTGTCCGGAGGTGCCGCCATGGCCGCCGATCTGATCCATAAAACCAGTCCCCATTCCGTCAGCGTCACCATTGATCGTCTGGCCGCCGCCGTGGAAGGGGCCGGTGCCAAAGTGTTTGCCCGTGTCGATCACGCTGCAGGTGCGGCAAGTGTGGGCGGGGAACTGCGCCCGACGCAAATGCTGATGTTCGGCAATCCGAAACTGGGCACGCCCGCGATGCAGGCCGTGCAGACAGCGGGGCTGGACCTTCCCCTGCGCGTGCTGGCCTATGCCGACAGCGAAGGCGTAGTGCATGTGGTGTATCATGATCCCGCCGAACTGGCCGCCACCCACGGCATCCCTGCCGATGCCGAGGTCATTGCCAAAATGACCGGCGCATTGGGGAACCTGACGGACAAGGCCATCGCAGCAGACTGAATTGCCACGGTGCCCTTTCAGCGCAAAGACCTAACCGCGATTGATCAATCTTTGCCCGTCGGCAAAGACCTGGGTCCATTTCAGTATGCGATAGGATTTCCGCAAGCCGGTTGGCCAAAACGGGTCTTGTTGGATCAGGCGTTCCACGTCGTGTTGATGCTCGGTTTCAACAATCCACAATCCGTCGGCCCCGTTTCTGTTTTCGCCGCCAAGCGGCCCGGCCGCCTTGATCACGTTTGCATGCAACTCAAGAAACTCAAGATGTCGGTTCATATGGGTTTTGCGGATATCCGGATCGGCATCCGCCGCGTCTTCGAACAGAATGATAAACGTCACTACGCTGGCTCCTGTGGTTGCACGCCTTGACCCTAGCACTGCAAATCTGATGATTGATCAAACATCTTTGCCCACCTAGACTGCAAATATGCAGACACACAGTTGGGATGATCTTCGGTTTCTTTTGGCCCTTCACCGAACCGGCAAGCTCGCTCAGGCGGCGCGGGCTGTCGGGGTCAGCGAAACCACGGTTGCGCGCCGCATCAAGGGGTTCGAAAAATCCCTGAAGGTCGATCTGTTCGTGCAAACGGCCAGCGGACACTACAACGCAACCGATACCGGCCTGAGCGTTGTCGCCCATGCCGAAAAGGTGGAACGTGAAAACGAAGCCATCCGCGACATCGCTGGCCACACATCGAAACGGGTGGCGGGCACTGTGCGTATCAGCGCGGTGCCGATGATCGTGAACAGGATACTGGTACCGCAGCTGGCCCAGTTCAACCGGATCTACCCTGACCTTACTCTTGAACTCGCCGCCGAGCCAAACAATGTCGACCTTGGCAAAAGAGAAGCAGACCTCGCCTTGAGGTTTGGCAGGCCCGCGTTCGGGGGCCTCAAAACCACGATGCAGAAACTGGCCACTCTGCCGTTTGAAATCTATGGCCCCAGCAGCATCCGCGCAGACCAACAGCACGCCCTTGGCTGGGTCGGGTACGATGAGGCGCATGCCAACCTGCCACAGGCGAAATGGCTGGCGGCGATACTGGCACAGCAGGGCATGCACGCCGCCCCTTTGAACGTTTCAGATGCCGAAACCGCCCTGGAGGCGGTGGCTTGCGGGCTGGGCAGAACGATCCTGCCCGAATGCATTGCCAGATCGGACCGAAGGTTAATACCGATGCCCGTGCCCGCAGCTTCAAAACCGCCGTCACGTGACCTGTGGCTAATGTCCCATGTGGATCATGCGGCGCGAACATCTGTGGCGTCTGTCAAGGCCTGGCTGATCGCCTTGTTCGGCGCACAGTCCTGACAAAAGGCACAACTGGCCGACAGGCGCGGATTCTTTTCAAGAGTCCGGTCCGGAAAAATGCAATTTTCCGCGCCCGCTTAGGCCGCTTGTTCTTCGGATTGCTGGCGATGCCACAACTGGGCGTAACGTCCGTTCTGGGCCAGCAACTCATCATGGGTGCCGCGCTCCACGATCTTGCCCGCTTCCAGCACGATGATCTGGTCGGCATCGGCCACAGTGCTCAGGCGGTGGGCGATGGTGATCACGGTCCGCCCCTCGCCTGCGCGGTGCAACGCATCCTGAATTTCGTGTTCTGTTTCACTGTCCAGCGCCGATGTCGCCTCGTCCAGCAGCAGGATAGGCGGGTTTTTCAGCAAGGTGCGTGCAATACCGACGCGCTGCTTTTCCCCGCCGGACAGTTTCAACCCGCGCTCCCCGACAGCGGTGTCATACCCTTCGGGCAGACGTTCGATAAAATCATGGATCTGCGCGGCACGGGCGGCGGCGACAACCTCGTCCTGGGATGCGCCCTCTTTGCCATAGGCGATGTTGTAACGGATCGTGTCGTTGAACAGGACTGTATCCTGCGGCACCACGCCAATCGCGTCATGCAGGCTGTCTTGCGTCACGTCGCGCACATCCTGCCCGTCGATCTTCAGCGCGCCCTGTGTGACATCGTAAAAGCGGAACAACAGCCGCCCGATGGTGGATTTGCCCGATCCGGTCGATCCGACAATGGCGACGGTCTTGCCCGCCTCGACCGTCAGGGAAATGCCGTTCAGGATAGAGCGCGCGGGATCATAGCCGAAATACACGTCTTCCAGTTCGATCTTGCCCCCGTTCACCTGCACCGGTTTGGCGTCGGGTTTGTCCGTCACTTCCTGCGGTTGTTCCAGCAGATCGAACATTTCGCCCATATCCACCAGCGACTGGCGGATTTCGCGGTAGACCGTGCCCAGAAAATTCAGCGGCACGGCGATTTGCAGCATATAGGCGTTGACCATCACGAAATCGCCCACGGTCAGCGTGCCCTGCTGCACCCCCAGCGCGGCCATCACCATCACCCCGATCAGGCCCGCCGTGATCAACAGTGATTGACCAAAGTTCAGAAACGCCAGCGAATAGGATGTTTTCAGCGCAGCACTTTCGTATTGTTTCATCGCCACGTCATAGCGGGCGGCCTCGCGCGCTTCGGCACCGAAATATTTCACGGTTTCGTAATTCAGCAGACTGTCGATGGCTTTTTGGTTGGCATCGGTGTCCTGATCGTTCATTTCGCGGCGCAGTTTCACGCGCCATTCGGTCACGGCAAAGGTGAACCAGACATAAAACGCAATCGTCACGGCCACGACGACCAGATACCAGACATCAAACAGGATCGTCAGGATCACCCCGATCAGGACCAGTTCGATGATCAGCGGCCCGATGCTGAAGATCAGGAACCGCAGCAGGAAATCCACGCCCTTG
This sequence comes from uncultured delta proteobacterium, assembly GCA_963710635.1. GTDB lineage: Bacteria > Myxococcota_A > UBA9160 > UBA9160 > UBA9160 > MYXO. Next base: position 162,229 of record CAVQAY010000001.1, on the reverse strand, counting down.
ACGCCGCGTTCGATGATCCGGCTCAGCCCGCCGGTCTTGCGCGTGATGTGATAGCGCATCGACAGGCGGTGGATATGGGCGAATGTTTCCAGCGCCAGCTGGCGCAGCGCGCGCTGCCCGACAGCGGCAAAGATCGCATCGCGCAATTGCTGGAACGCCACCGACAACAGGCGCGCCATGCCATAGGCCACCGTCAGCCCCACCGCACCCAAGGCCAGCATCGGCACGCCTTCGTTCGCCAGCGCATCTACCGCGCCCTTGTAAAGGACGGGCGTATAAACCGTGACCAGCTTGGCCACGACCAGAACAATCAGCGACAGCACCACGCGGCGTTTGACCCATGGTTGCCCGTCGGGCCACAGATAGGGGCCGACCTTGCGGATCGTGCGCCAGCCCGAGCGGCGTTCGTCAGCGGATATTTCTTCAGAGGTGAGAGACATTCAGGCTTCCTTGGTCGCGCTGGTGCGGCCGGTGCCAACACATAGGGCGCGCGCAGCGGAATGGCCAGACCTGACCCCGGTTTTTCAGTGCCCGCAAGGTGTTGGGCCCTGTCAGTCGGGCAGCGCGAACACCTGTCCGGGGTAGATCAGATCGGGATCACGGATGCTGTCGCGGTTGGCATCAAACACGCGCACAAACAACATCCCGTCGCCATACCGTTCGCGCGCGATGGCCCACAGCGTGTTGCCCGCCTGCACCGTGACGGCCTGCACCGGTGCGGCGCTGTTCTGGGCCGCCAGCGCGGCGGTCAGCACCTCGGGTTCTTCGCGTTTGAACGGGGTTTCCACACGGCTTGTCACCGTGCCGGACCCGTCGACCTGATCAATGCGCAAGGTGTAAACGCCGGTATCGACAGCCGGCAGATCGCCGCGCCAGCGCCCGTCGGGCTGCACCGGCAATGTGGTGACGGGGCGGTTATCAAGATAGACGCGCACAAACCCGTCCCCCGGGGCGCGCCCGCTCAATTGGACGTCGCCCAGATCGGAATAGCCGATTGTGTCCAGTTCCACCGTGGTCATCGTCGCGGGTGTGCCCTGCCCCGTGGCCGGTTGCAGCAGGTCAACACCGGCCGCATCCGAGCGTAAGACAGCCACCGGCGCAGGGGCTGGTGCAGGTACCGGTGCCGGTGCTGCCGGAACCGCTGTTTGCACCGGATTTTCAGGCGCTGCGGCGAGTAATTCAGGCTGTGGTTGTTCGGCAATGGTTGGCGCGTCAGGCTGAATGTCCACGCCTGCAACCTGCGGCATCTGGCCTGTGTCCTCAACGACTGCCGGCGCGGATTCTTCGCTGCTTTGCGCGGTTGTTTCGCTGTCCGTGCCGGTTGAAACATCCGGTTCGGATTGCGCTGTTTCAACAGGGGCCGGTGCTGGCTCTGCCGCGGCCAAAGCCGCAGTTTGCGGCGCGACCGGCGCAAGGATCACGTCTGCATCCGACGATGACTGGCCCATGGTGCCGTCCGACATCAGGCTCAGCACCCGAGGTGCCGCGCTTGGGGGCAGTGACAGGAAGCTGACAAAGGCCCCGCCATCATCTGCCATCACCTGACCGATTTCCGCACCATCCATCAGGATGACAACCGACGCGCCGGGATCGGCCCGGCCCGCGACAAGCGTTGTGCCATCCGGCTCGACACGGACAACATCGAATTCCGGCGCGATGGGTGTGGCCTCTTCCTCAGCCTTGGCGGTGGTCGAAGCGGGTGCATCGGGGGCGGGGTTTGCGCTTTCATCCCCTTGCGCCACCGGTTCGGGGGCCGGTTGAACCGCAGGTACAGACGCATCGGGCTGCACCAGCGCATCCAGATCGCGTTCACTGGGCACTGCACCGTCATGGGGCGCGAACACACCCGCCCAATAGAGCCCGCCCAGCACAAGCGCCGCAACGATGGCTGCCCCTGTTGCCGTCTTGCCCGTCACGAGCCCCGCCGTTTTGTCCATCTTTGCGCATCCCCTTCAAGCAACTGAGCAACCTTATCAACAGCCCCTTGTCGGGTCAAAACATCGCTTGCTGGTCTATGTCCTGTCGGATTTCCGTATTTTTGGCAAAAAGAAACTGTGGTCGCGCTGTTTTCGATGGTCATTCTGTGGCACTGCGGGTTCAGTGAACGGACGATCAAAGGAGAGTTTCATGCCGGATCACGGGTTTTCCGTCTGTGTCTATTGCGGATCACGCGCCGGGGCGCGGGCCAGCTATCTGTCGGATGCCACTGCCGTGGGGACGGCGCTGGCACAAAACGGCTGGCAACTGGTGTACGGGGCTGGCGATGTCGGGCTGATGGGGGCCGTGGCGCGCGCCGCACAGGCCGCAGGCGGCGACACGTTCGGTGTGATCCCCGCGCATCTGGTCGCGCGCGAGGTCGGCAAGACCGATCTGACCCGCTATGTGGTGACCGAAACCATGCACGAGCGCAAAAAGGTGATGTTCATGAACGCCAATGCGATTGTCGTTCTTCCGGGGGGAGCAGGATCACTGGACGAATTGTTCGAGGCCATCACATGGCGCCAGCTTGGCCTGCATGAAAAGCCGATATTCCTATTGAATACAGATGGGTATTGGGACCCGTTGATGCAGTTGATCACCCATGTGATCGATCAGGGTTTTGCCGATGCGTCACTGGCCGGTTTTGTTTCGGTCAAGGCAACACCGGCCGAACTGATCGAGGCCCTGCGCGCGGTTCTGTCCTGAACCAGTGCGCTGATGGAATAGAGCGCGAGCGCGATCCAGATCATCGGAAAGGCAATGGCGTGCCACGGCCCGAACGGTTCACCGAACAGGAACACCGCGCAGCAAAACTGTAGTACGGGATTGAGGTACGCAATCAGTCCCAATGTCGACATCGCGACCCGTTTGGCCGCAAAGCTGAACAGGATCAGCGGCACCGCCGTGACCGGCCCCGACAGCACCAGCAACACCGTATCCTGTATGTTCGTGGCAAACCCGCCCTGCCCGCCGACCTGCGCCGAGACAATCACGGCGAGCGCAAGCGGGGAAAACAACAGGATTTCGCAGGTCACAGACACCACAGGTCCGGTCGCCAGACCTTTTTTGATCGTCCCGTAGAGCGCAAAGGTGCTGGCCAGCGCCAGAGAGATCCACGGCGCAACGCCCAATCCGTAGGTCAGCACACAGACCGCCCCCGCCGCCAGCACGACAGCACCCCATTGCACCACCCCCAGACGTTCGCCAAAGCCGAACCGCCCGATCAGCACCGCCACCAGCGGATAGATGAAATAGCCCAGTGATGCTTCGGTTGTACGCTCGATCTGGATGGCGAAGATGAACAGGAACCAATTGACCGACACCATGCAGGCCGCCAGCGCGATCAGCGTGAAATTGCGCCGTGTGGAAAGGGCTGTACGGATATCGCCAAGCCGCGATTGCGCGGCAAGCACCAGCACGAACAACACCATCGACCACCAGACCCGATGGGCCAGCACCTCGAGCGCGGGGATATGCGATACCTGTTTGTAAAATATCGGCGACAGGCCCCAGATGGTGCAGGCGGCGATAATGGCGGCCACGCCTTTGCCTGTTTGTGTCATCCCTGCCCCTTTGGTTCGGGTCAGCGGTGCCACGCGGATGCGGGGGCGTCAAGCCTTGGTGCGCGGGGTATCAGGATCATCTGGCCAGCCCGCCGGTTGGGTGTATAGAGTACGTGACATTGGCACTTAATTGATTGACGGACCCGTATTTTGGCAGATGACACCGCCCGCACCGCACCGGACACCCCGAACGTCAGGCTGAACGCCGCGTTGGAGCGAGAGACGGCGCTGCGCGAAATCCTGAGCGTGATCCGTGACAGCCGCGCCGACGAACAGCCGGTGTTTGACGCCATTCTGCATCATGCGCGCCGCCTGTGCGATTCGCCCATGGCGGGGCTGGTCATGGGGCGCAAGGGTGACCGCGCACAACGGCTGGCGGCATCTTACGGCACCAAAACATCGACCGTGGCGCTGTTCGCAAGCGGTGCGGTCCCGCTGGAGCCTTCGAAATCCTTTGTTGCGCAGGCGGTTTTTGACGGGCGCATGATCCATGTTCCGGATTTGGCCGACACCGACAAATACCGCAACGGTGCGCCCAATATCGTGTCCATGGTCGAAGAGGAAGGCATCCGCACCGCGCTCTTCGTGCCGCTGATGGCCAAGGACGGCGGGATCGGGTGTTTTGTGCTCTACCGCCACGAGATACGCCCCTATGCGGAGACCCAGATCGAACTGGTCAAGACCTTTGCCGATCAGGCGGTGATTGCGATCGAAAACGTACACCAGTACCGCGACGTGCAGCAAAGGCTGGAACGCGAAGCGGCGACACGAGAAATTCTGCAGGTGATCAGCCAGAGCCGTGGCGATGAAACGCCTGTGTTCGACGTGATCCTGCGCAAGGCGGCAGACCTGTGCCGCGCACCGCATGCGGCGCTGAACCTTGTTGATGGCAACCGGGAGTTTCTAGAATATACAGTCTCTTACGGGCCTGACCTCACGTTTTCCAAACCCGGTGTAACGAAGTGGCCATTGCAGCCGGACTCTCTCATCGCGCGCACGATCCTTGAAAAACGGGCACTGCGCATCGACGATCTGGCCGATTCCGACGAATATCGCAGCGGCGATCCCGGCCGGGTCGCCCATGTGAACGAGGATGGCATCCGAAGCTACATGGCCGTTCCGTTGATCATCAATGACACCGCGATCGGCAATATCGGCCTGTTCCGCCGCGAAGTTGATCCGTTTTCGCAAGACGATCTGGAATTGATCCAGACCTTTGCCGATCAGGCTGTGATTGCCATTGAAAACGTGCGCCAGTTTCGCGAAGTGCAACAGCGGTTGGAGCGCGAGGCTGCCACGCGCGAGGTTCTGGAAGTGATCAGCCAGTCGCGGGCAGACGAACAGCCGGTGCTGGATACAATCGTGCGCAATGCCGCGCGGTTGTGTGATGCAACGCTGGTCGGCCTGTCGCTGGTCAACGAAACGCGCACCGCGCTGGCGTACAAAGCCGTTTGTGGTGCGCAGTATGAAGCGTTCTATGCAGGCTTCGAATTTGATCTGGACGGCCCGTTGCAAGTGGCCGTGACCGTGCGTGAGTCGCGCATCATTCACACCCGTGATCTGGCGGAGGATCCTGTGTATCTGGCGCGCGACCCCGTGCGCGTGAAAATGGTGGAAGAGGTGGGCGTGCGCACCTTTCTGACCGTACCGCTGGTCAAGGATGGTGTGGCGCTGGGTTGCCTGAACCTGAACCGGAACGAGGTGAAACCGTTTACCGCCGACGAAATCGCCCTGATCGAAACCTTTGCCGAGCAGGCCGTGATCGCCATCGAAAACGTGCGCCAGTTTGTTGAAATCCAGCAGCGGCTGGAACGGGAAAAGGCAACGCGGCAGGTGTTGCAGGTGATCAGCCAGAGCCGCGACGACGACGCGCCGGTGTTCGAAGAGATACTGGGCCAGGCGGCGCGGCTGTGCCATGCGCAAACCGCCGGATTGCAACTTGTGAACGAGGCGGGCAGCCATGCGCAACTGATCTGCAACTGGGGGGCCAGTGGCGGTGTGTTCAATCCGGGTTTTGAAATGGATATGACCGGCACCAATCTGGTGGTTCAGGCGATCCGCGAGGCGCGGGTGATCAGCGTTGCCGATCTCAAGGACACCGATCTTTACCGGCAGGGCTGGAAACTGCGGCGTCAGTTGGTGGACGAGGAAGGCGTGCGGTCCTGGCTGATCGTGCCATTGCTGCGCGACGGTGTCGGGTTTGGCAGCATGTCGCTAAGCCGCAAGGAGGTGAAACCGTTTGCAGCCGATGAAATCGCACTGATCGAAACCTTTGCCGAACAGGCCGTGATCGCCATTGATAATGTCCGCCAGTTCAAGGCACTGGAAAGCCGCACCGCCGAGGTTGAGGCGCTGAACACGGGGCTGGAAGAACGGGTGGCCACGCAGGTCGACCAGTTGGAGCGTATGGGGCGGCTGAAACGCTTCCTGTCGCCGCAGGTGGCGGATGCGGTGATTTCTTCAGGGGATAACGCGCTGCTGGGCAGCCACCGCGCCCTGATTGCCACGCTGTTCTGTGACATTCGCGGATTTACCGCGTTTTGCGAACGGGCCGAACCCGAAGAAACCATCGAGGTGCTGCAAACCTATCACGAGGCGATGGGCCAGTTGATTGCAGATCACGGCGCAGGTGTGGATCACCGTGCGGGCGACGGGATCATGGTGATTTTTAACGATCCCCTGCCCTGTGACGACCCCACCGGCGATGCGCTGCGCATGGCCTTTGCGATGCGCGACCGGATGGCCGAATTAGCGCAGGGCTGGCGGCGCATGGGGCACAAGCTGGGCTTTGGCGTGGGCATTTCGCTGGGCTATGCCACTGTGGGCATGGTCGGCTCCGAAGGGCGCTATGATTACACTGCATCGGGCACCGCCGTGAACCTTGCCGCGCGCCTGTGCGATCATGCCAGCGACGGTGAAATATTGCTCAGCCCGCGCGCCTGTCTGGCGGTCGAGGAGATTGCGCAAACCGAACCCGCGGGCGAGATGGAATTCAAGGGTATCCACGCCCCGACAGACGTGTTCAGGGCGGTGGCGCTCAAAGGATGACGGGGCGACCCGCATTGTAAAGATCAGGAGAGCGGCAGATGCCGGATGCACAAACCTACGCGGCGATTTCGGAGGTGGTGAAAACCTATGTCGACGGCATGTGCGAAAATGACCCTGCAAAATTGCGCCACGCCCTGCACGAAAAAATGTGTTGTATCGGGCATTTCGACGGCGGGCTTGAATGGGATAGCCGCGAGGCGTTTATCGCGGGCGTGGACAAGGCTGTCGACAGGCCCGACCCCGCGCCGTGGCATGCGATCAACACGATATCGGTGTTCGGCGATGTGGCGATGGTGCAGGTCGAAAACATCTGGCTGGGCGATCACTATGACGACACGCTGACGTTGTTGAACCACGAGGGGCGTTGGCTGATCGTGTCCAAGGTCTTCTTTCTGAGGCCCGCAAAATAGACGGGACTGACACCGACACAGGGCCGGGCCTGACCTTGGAGAAGGGCGGCGTTGCCGGGGGTGAAAATTTGGCTATTGGAAACAAATCGCACCAAACCGATTACTATTTTGTAAACGGAAACAATAGGTCAGCTTAAATGCAATCTGACGTTGCGTTACCTACCAACGGCTTCTTGTAAACCGTGCGCCCGCAAACAATCTTGATCACGAATACGTTATTTTCAGGATAAGAACATTATGGAAGTCATTGTTGTTGTCGGATTTATCGCTGTCGTGGTTATCGTTTTTCGGTTCCGGTCACGCGACGATGAAGTGATTGAAGCCCCTGAACCGCGCACCTCGTCGCCGCGCCCGCGTCGCGTGGCGCAATCAGCGCCGGGATACAAGCCACAAGAAGGGCTGCCGTCAAATTGGCCCAGTACACCCCCTGTTCAACTTGAACCCTGCGAAGTAAGCGGCAAATGTTATGTCATAGATGGTGACACCATCGTCATCAAAGGCGAAAGGATCAGGCTTGCTGGTATTGATGCGCCGGAACTGGAGCACCCTTGGGGCAAAAAGGCAAAGTGGGAGTTGGTCCAGATTTGCAAAGGCCATACCATCACCGCGCGGCTAGAACCCGACATTTCCTATGACAGAGTTGTTGCAACATGCTTCCTTCCTGACGGCCGTGATTTAAGCGCCGTGTTGGTCGAAAGAGGTCTGGCGTTGGATTGGCCCAAGTTCTCCGGAGGGAAATACTCACATTTGGAACCTGTTGGTGTGCGCAAGAAACACTGGAAAGCCGCCGCGCGACAACGAGGACATATGCATACATTCCACAAATAAATGCTGCGCGAGGCCATCTATTTTAACAACAAAAAACCCCGCGCGCTGCACGGGGTTCTTTCATTTCTACGCAACCGCGTGTTTACATCCGCGATGCGACGTTTTCCCAGTTGACCAGATTATCAAGGAAATTGGTCAGGTAGGCCGGGCGTTTGTTGCGGAAATCGATGTAATAGGAATGTTCCCACACATCACAGCCCAGCAATGCGGTCTGGCCAAAGCACAGCGGGTTCACGCCGTTTTCTGTTTTGGTCACTTTCAACCCGCCATCGCTGTCTTTCACCAGCCACGCCCAGCCGGATCCGAACTGGCCCGCGCCTGCGGCGGAAAACTGCGATTTGAATTCATCGACCGACCCGAAGCTGTCCTTGATCGCGGCCTCAAGCTCGGACGGCATGGCGCCCGATTCGGGCCCATCATTTCCCAGAACTGGTTGTGGTTCCACAACTGGCTGATGTTGTTGAAAATACCGTTCTGCGCCACAGATTTTGCGTCATAGGTGCCGGTGATGATGTCCTCAAGCGATTTGCCCTCCCACTCGGTGCCGGCAATCAGCTTGTTGCCGTTGTCGACATAGGCCTTGTGGTGCAGATCGTGGTGATACTCGAGCGTTTCCGCCGACATGCCGGCGCCGGCCAGCGCATCGTGGGCATAAGGAAGATCGGGAAGTTCAAAAGCCATTGGGGCCCCCTCGTGGTTGGTGTTGCATTTCGCACATCGCGTACATGGGTCACATGAAGCGCAGGATGGCGCAAGGTCAAGGGCCGACACAGACAATATCGGCCCAAAGCCGCGCGCTTGTGTTGGAACAACGTGCAAACCGGTGCCGGGTTCCCTGCCCCTTGCGCAATTTGTGCCGCTATGGCCCACTTGCCCGTGCACATGACGCCAATGAACGGAGCCAAGATGAGCCACGGATATGACAGCGGACGCCTGAACCTGCCCTTTGTCGGCATTTCGACCTTTGGCAAATATCCCTATCACCCCGATTGGGACACCATAGATGCCGATGTGGCGATTGTCGGCGCGCCCTATGATTTCGGAACACAGTGGCGGGCCGGTGCGCGGTTCGGCCCGCGCGGCATCCGCGAGGCATCAACCCTGTTCGCCTTTGGCCATGCCGGTGCCTATGATCACGAGGATGACAAGACCTATCTGGGCGAAGGCACGCGGATTGTGGATATCGGTGACGCGGATATCATCCACACGGATACCGAAAACAGCCATGCCAACATCGAAAAGGCGGTGCGCGCCATCCTGAAGGCGGGCGCGCTGCCTGTGGTGTTGGGCGGTGATCATTCGATCAATATCCCCTGCTTGCGGGCCTTTGCCGATGCAGGCCCGATCCATATCCTGCAAATCGACGCCCATCTTGATTTTGTCGATGAACGCCACGGTGTGCGCCATGGCCACGGCAACCCAATGCGGCGCGCCGCTGAACAGGACCATGTGACCGGCCTGACCCAGCTGGGCATCCGCAATGTGTCGTCGACCGCGAAAGAAGGCTACGACGCCGCGCGCGCCATGGGATCAGACATTCTGTCGGTGCGGCAGGTCCGCGCGCTTGGGGTAGATGCGGTGATTGCGCGGATTCCGAAGGACGCGGATATCTATCTGACCATTGATATTGACGGGTTCGATCCGTCGATCGCGCCCGGCACTGGCACGCCCAGCCATGGCGGGTTTCTATATTACGAAGTGCTTGAGCTGATCGCGGGCGTTGCCGCGCGCCAGAACATCGTCGGCATCGATCTGGTCGAGGTCGCGCCGGATTACGATCACAGCGGCACGACATCGATTCTGGCCGCGCAGATATTGCTGAACACCATTGGCCGCATTCTGAATAAATAACAAAAGGTTAGAGATCGCTTTTCAAGTGATGCCACATCACGTTTTGCATCAAAAATACCCGACTTCCGATCCCGGTTGTGCCGCCATTTTCAGAATGCCGAACGCATAGTCCGCGACCGAGCGGAAACAGACGATCTGGAACACGTCGTCCTCGGGCATCCAGAAGGCTGCGGGCACCTGCGCCATGCGGGTGCGGCGGAACATACCGGTTGTAAAGGCATCGGGCGACAGATCGACAGGGCACAGCTTGGCCATCACCTCCCGCGCGTGGGGGCTGCGCACCTCGAACACCGCGCGGGCATCGGACACGTTCACCGCCAGTGCGTGGGTCTTGGCCAGTGATTTGTGCATCTTGGCCAGCGTATCCGGCACCGCATCATAGGCGCACATCACCAGAACCTCGTCCGGTGACATCCATGCGATGCTGCCGTCCTTGCCGGTCTTGATCTGGCCTTGGGGCGGAATATCAACTCCGGCGGCGGCCTTGGCTGCCGATTTGATCTTGGCCGCCGACAGATCGCCGCGCAGGGTGATCATGCCGTTCAGGCCCAATTCGCGAATATCGACGATCCCCGCATAAGTTGCGTGATCCAATGCGCTGACAATATTAGACATTCTGCTTGGCACCTTCCTGATCATAGAACACCGGATCAACGATTTTCGCCTGTACAACCGTGCCGTCCACCTTGGGGAAATCGATGACTTCGCCCATCCGGTCCGGCCCGTGATGCACCAGGCCCATGGCGATGCCACGGTTCAGCGTGGGCGAATGATAGGTCGAGGTGACCCGCCCGATCGTGTTGCGCTGGCCGTTTTCGTTCACGCCCTCGCCCACGGCATAGGCGCCGTCAGGCAGCACCGATCCGTCGACCGTTTCCAGCCCGACCAGTTTCCAGCGGTTCGGATCGGCCATATGGCTGCGTTCCTGCGCGCGTTTGCCCAGATAATCGTCTTTCTTCTTGGAAATCGCCCAGTTCAGGCCCAGATCCTGCGGGATCACCGTGCCGTCTGTTTCGTCCCCGATCATGATAAAGCCCTTTTCGGCCCGCATGATGTGCAACGCCTCGGTGCCGTAGGGCATGATGCCGAATTCGGCCCCGGCCTTTAACATGCGCCTCCCAGAAGGCGCGGCCCTGCGATGCGGGCACGGCGATTTCATAGGACAATTCGCCCGAAAACGAGATGCGGTAGACCCGCGCGTCAAATTCGCCGATCTTGCCGTCGGCCCAGCCCATAAACGGCAATGCCTCGGCCGACAGGTCCATACCGCCCAGTTTTTCCAGCATCTTGCGCGCATTGGGGCCGACAACAGCCACCTGTGCATATTGTTCGGTCACATTGGCGATATAGACCTTCCAGTCCCACCATTCGGTTTGCAGCCATTCTTCCATATGGCCGTGGATGCTTTCCGCGCCGCCGGTTGTGGTGTGGCACAGGAACGTATCGTCATCGATGCGCGCAACCACGCCATCATCGATCAGAAACCCGTTTTCCGAACACATCAGCCCGTAGCGGCATTTGCCCGGTTTCAGCGTGCTCATCATGTTGGTGTAAAGCATATCGAGGAACCGGCCCGCATCCGGCCCCTTGACGATGATCTTGCCCAAGGGTGGACGCATCCAGCAGGCCAAGGCTGGCGCGGGTCTGGTTGATCTCGCGCATCACGGCGTCATGCGGTGCTTTCTCCGCCGCGCAGATAGGCATACGGGCGGCGCCACGCGCCAACCGGTTCCCAATCGGCGCCGTTGTGCGTCGTGCCAGTCCGACATCGGGCGTCTTGCGGATCGGCTGGAACACCTCGCCGCGCGCCTCGCCCGCGATGGACGCCATCGAAATCGGCGTATAGGGCGGGCGGAAGGTGGTGGTGCCGACGTGCGGGGATATTGGCATTCAGCGCATCCGACAAGGATCGCCAATCCGTTGATATTGCTCAACTTCCCCTGATCGGTCGCCATGCCCAGCGTGGTATAGCGCTTGGCGTGCTCGACGCTTTCGAACCCTTCCTGCGCGGCCAGTTGCACATCCGAGACTTTCACATCGTTCTGGTAATCCAGCCACGCCTTGCTGCGCAGTTTGATGTTCGCACCTTGCGGCATCAGCCAGACGGGCAGCATCGGCGCGCATTCCGGCCCTGTCGCCATCGGGGCCGAGCGCCGATCTTGGGTTTGAACCCTGCGGCCTGTGCCGCCGCCTTGCCGGCGGCGTGGGCATCGCCCAGCACGGTGGCCAGATGCAGCGCGCCATTGGCCGCGCCTGCAGCGGTCACAAAGGCCTTGCCATCCGCACCTGTCGGCGCGTTATCCACATCGGGGCGGAACATGGCTGCGTCTGCATCCCAGAGCAGCTTGCCCCCGCAATGGGACCACAGGTGCACCACCGGCGACCAGCCGCCCGACATGGCCACCGCGTCACAGTCGATCTCTTCCAGCACGGCGCCTTCGCCGGCCTGCGCGCAAAGCGCCACGCCTGTCACGCGCTTGCCGCCCTTGACCTTGGCGATGGCCTTGCCGGTTTCCACGCGAATGCCCAGTGCCTTGCGCCTGTTCCATCAATTCACCGCCGCCCTGCGGGCGCGCATCGACGATCGACAGGCACGATCAGATCCGGCGTTTTTAAGGGTAATTGCCGTAAGGTAAGCATCGTCATTGTTGGTGACGACCACGGTGCGGTCCCCGACCGACACGCCGTAATTCGACCGCGTAATCGCGCACGGCAGAGGCCAGCATCACACCGGGGATGTCATTGCCCGCAAAGGACAAAGGCCGTTCGATCGCGCCTGTGGCGGTCACGATCTGGCGGGCGCGGATGCGCCACAGGCGGTGGCGCGGGCCTGCCGCCGCCGGGTCATGATCGCGCAGTCGTTCATAGCCCAGCACATAGCCGTGGTCATAAACCCCTGCCCCCATGCAACGGGTGCGCAGGGTTACATTCGGCATTGTTTCCAGTTCGGCGACAGTTTGTTCAACAAACTTATCCACAGGCATATCTTCGACCTGCCCGCCATCCACCGGCGCGCGCCCGCCCAGATGCGCGGTTTGTTCCAGAAGCACCACCTTGGCGCCCGACAGCGCCGCCGCCTTGGCCGCCTGAAGCCCTGCAACCCCGCCGCCGATCACCAGAATATCGGTGAAGGCGTAGAAATGTTCGTAGGTGTCCACATCGCGGTCTTTCGGGGCCTTGCCCAGACCGGCAGACTGGCGGATAAACGGTTCGTACACGTGTTTCCAGAACGAACGCGGATACATGAACATCTTGTAGTAAAAGCCGGCGGGCAGAAACCGCGACAGGTGCGTGTTGATCGCACCGACATCGAATTCAAGGCTGGGCCAGTGGTTCTGGCTGGCGGCTTTCAGACCCGTCAAACAGTTCGGTCGTGGTGACGCGCTGGTTGGGCTCGAAGGTGCCGCCCTCGCCCATGTTGACCAGACCGTTGGGTTCTTCCGCGCCGCTGGCAACCACGCCGCGCGGGCGGTGGTATTTGAACGACCGGCCCACCAGCATCTGGTCATTGGCCAGCAGCGCCGAGGCCAGCGTGTCGCCTTCAAGCCCGCGCATCTGTTTGCCGTTGAACGTGAAATGCAGCGCGCGCGCGTCGTTGATCAGGCGGCCTTTGGTGGCAAGACGGGTGCTCATGATGCGAACCTTTTGGTGGCGGCAGGTGGTGTGCAGGAAGTATTTTTGAAAAGATGAAGCATTATCCGAACTCTCTCCACGACCAGCCGGGGCGTTTTTCGGAAATGGTTTTGATCAGGTCATTGGGCGGGGCCAGTGTTTGGGCGCTGTAGGTGCCGAACACTTCCAGTGTGGTGGTGCAGCGGGCCGCGTGAAACCACTTGCCGCAGCCATTTGCATGCCGCCAGCGTTCGAAATGCACGCCTTTGGGGTTTTCGCGCATGAACAGGTAGGTTTCGAAATCATCCTCGGATGATCCGGGGCCAAAGCGTTTCAGGTGCGCTTCTCCGCCGCCGTGAAATTCGGTTTCTTCGCCGGTGACGCCACAACAGGGGCAGGTCAGGATCAGCATGGGGCACCTTTGACGTAAAAAGGCAGCCGTTCCGCAAGGGAACGACCGCCAGAGTGGACGTGAGTGGTGGGGCGATTGCCCGCGATGTTATTCGGTGACAGTGCCGGTTGTGGCAGGCGCTGCCGGCGCGGTGTCAGACACCGCAGCAGGCGCTGCGCCATCCGTGACCGGGCCCGTGCCCGATCCGATGGCGGCAAGGCCCGCGATAAACAAGACAATGACGACAAGCGCGATGACAAGGCCGCGCGCACTGGTGCCGCCAGTGGTGGTGTTCGGCGTGATATAGTCAGACATGGTGACGTCTCCTGTTTGGGAGAGGTCAGAATGACGCGATTTGAGCCCCGCTCAAGATCGGCGGAAATCCCCGCCGGTTTTCGGCGCAGCTTGGCCTGTGGCGCGGGCGCGCATGGGCCAATCCTTGCCGGTTCGGGGGGAATATGGGGGAGGACGGGCATTAGTGCGCCACCCCTGCCGCGACGCTTTCGTCGATGAAACGGCCTTCGCGGAAGCGGTCCAGCCCGAAGGCGTCGGTCAGCGGTGAATGCCCCTTGGCGATCAGTTCGGCCATGCCCCAGCCAGAGCCGGGAATGGCCTTGAACCCGCCGGTGCCCCAGCCACAGTTGATAAACACACCCTCGACCGGTGTTTTGGACAGGATGGGCGAGCGATCGCCCGTAATGTCCACGATCCCGCCCCATTGGCGCAGCATTTTCAGGCGCGACACCATCGGGAAGGTTTCGATCAGGGCGCGCACGGTTTCCTCGATATGGTGGAAACTGCCGCGCTGGGTGTAGTTGTTGTGCCCGTCAGTGCCGCCACCGATGACCATTTCGCCCTTGTCGGACTGGGACATATAGCCATGTACCGTGTTGGCCATCACCACCACATCCATGCAGGGCTTGATCGGTTCGGACACAAGCGCCTGAAGCGCCACGGATTCGATGGGCAGACGGAAGCCCGCCATATCGGCGACATGGCCGGAATGGCCCGCCACCACGATGCCCAGTTTGTCGCAATCAATGTCACCCTTGGATGTGGTCACACCGACAACGCGCCCGGCCTCGCGGCGCACGGCGGTCACTTCGCATTTCTGGATGATGTCCATGCCCATGTCGGAACAGGCGCGCGCATAGCCCCACGCCACCGCATCATGGCGCGCGGTGCCGCCACGGGCCTGCCACAACCCGCCCAGAACCGGATAGCGCGGACCATCCAGATTGATGATCGGCACCAGTTCCTTGACCTTCTGGGGGCTGATGAATTCGGTTTTCACGCCCTGCAGGGCGTTCGCATGGGCAGTGCGCTGGTAGCCGCGAATTTCGTGCTGGGTTTGCGCCAGCATGATCACGCCGCGCGGGCTGAACATGACGTTATAGTTCAGGTCCTGGCTCATCGTTTCGTAAAGCGAACGTGCCTTTTCATAGATCGCCGCCGACGGATCCTGCAGATAGTTGGAACGGATGATCGTGGTGTTGCGCCCTGTATTGCCACCGCCAAGCCAGCCCTTTTCGATCACCGCCACATTGGTGATGCCGAAATTCTTGCCCAGATAATAGGCCGTGGCCAATCCGTGCCCGCCCGCGCCGATGATGATCACATCATATTTCTTTTTCGGCTCGGCCGCGCGCCACGCCCGTTCCCAGCCAGAATGGTAGCGGGCCGCTTCGCGGGCGACGGCAAAAACTGAATATTTTTTCATAGCTCGAATCCGATGCATCCGGTGTGATGTGTACATGGCGCAAACCGCGAATTATGCCATCCTGCCAAACGTCACAATAGATCGCAGTTGCGACATGAGGCCCCGCCGTGTCGATTTCGTGCGTTTTGGTCTTTTTTCAGGGCGCGCCCGCCTATAGATGGAGGCCAACACAGGAGAGACCATGACATTCTGGATCATCGCGGGCCTGATGGCCGCCATTGTGGCGCTTTTGCTGGTTCTGACCGTGCTGCGCGCCCGCGCCAGCATGGGACCGGCGGCGGCCTATGATTTGCGGGTCTACCGCGACCAGTTGAAAGAGGTGGATCGCGATCTGGCGCGCGGTGTGATCGGCGCGGACGACGCAGAGCGCATCCGCACCGAAGTGTCGCGCCGCATTCTGGCGGCCGATGCGCAGATGCAGGACGCTGACGCAAACCGCGCGGCGCCGGGGGCGGCGACCTTCGGGATGGGTGCGGTGATGTTTGCCGCGCTGGTCGGTGGCAGCCTGTATCTTTACCGCGATCTGGGCGCGCCCGGATATGGCGATCTGGCGCTGAACACCCGCATTGAGATGGCCGAGATTGCGCGCGAAACACGCCCCGATCAGGCCACTGCCGAGGCCAGCCTGCCCGCTGGCAACCCGCAACCGGAATTGAGCGCGGATTACACCCGCCTGATCGAACAATTGCGCACCACCGTGGCGCAGCGCCCCGATGATCTTCAGGGCCATATGCTGCTGGCGCGCAACGAGGCCGCGATCGGCAACTACATCGCCGCCTACACCGCACAGCGCGAGGTGTTGCGGATCAAAGGCGATACGGCCACGGCATCCGATTACACCGATCTGGGCGATATGCTGATCCTTGCCGCAGGCGGTTACGTCTCGCCCGAGGCCGAAGCGGCGCTGGCGCGCGCCTTGCAAATGGACCCCAACAACGGCCCCGCGCGGTATTATCAGGGTTTGATGCTGGCCCAGACCGGTCGCCCCGATCAGGCGTTTCGCATCTGGGATAATCTGATGCGCGCCGGCCCCGAAAACGCGCCGTGGATCGAACCGATCCGGCTGCAAATCGAACAGATGGCCGATCTGGCGGGGGTGAATTACACCCTGCCCGCCCCAGTGGCTGTGGCCAGCGGCCCGAGCGCTGCCGATGTCGAAGCCGCATCAGAGATGAGCGCCGAGGACCGCCAGGAGATGATCCGCGGCATGGTCAACGGCTTGTCCGACCGGTTGGCGAGCGAAGGGGGGCCACCCTTTGACTGGGCGCGCCTGATTGCGGCGCTGGGGGTCTTGGGCGAAGAGGAACGCGCCATCGCGGTCTACACCGAAGCGTTGGAGATTTTCGACGGAGATGCCGAAGCGATCGAACTGATCCGCAACGGCGCGCGTCAGGCGCAACTGATCCCATGATCTTTGAAGACATCGCCGATTTTGCCGCCGCACTGGTGCCGATGCGGGCGCTGATCGGGCTTGATCTGGGGGAAAAGACCATCGGCGTGGCCGTCAGCGACGGGATGTTGTCGGTGGCGACGCCGCTGGAAACCGTGCGGCGCACGAAATTCACCCGGGATGCCGCCCGCCTGCAAGAGATCATTGCGGATCGGCGCATCGGCGGGGTGATCCTTGGGCTGCCGCGCAACATGGACGGCTCCGAAGGCCCGCGCTGCCAGTCGACCCGTGCCTTTGCCCGCAATTTCGATCGGTTGGGCGATCTGCCCATCGGGTTCTGGGATGAACGGCTCAGCACGGTGGCCGCCGAAAAAGCCCTGCTTGAGGCGGATACGACCCGAAAACGTCGCGCCGAGGTTATTGATCACGTCGCCGCCAGCTATATCTTGCAGGGTGTGTTGGACCGGCTGCGCCATTTGCGGCCCTGAAGGAGCCTTGGCATGAGCGATGACGTCTGGAAACGCGACGAGGTGCAAAGCCCCTGCATCAAAATCTGCGTCATCCACCCCGAAGCGCGCCTGTGCACCGGTTGCCTGCGCTCGATCGACGAGATCACCCAATGGTCCAAGATGAGCGCCGAGGCCCGCACCGCCATCATGGCCGAGCTGCCCGGCCGCACCGCGCCAGATCACCAAACGCCGCGGCGGACGCGCTGCACGGTTGGGAACACCGCCACGGATTTAGAGGCGTTGGCGCGGGGCGATTTTCGCTGTGCTTTGATGTTTGAACCGCGCCCGTGGCACAAGAGCGTGCGAGTTTTGGGGGGTTAGCACCACGGTGCAACGCGGACGTGCGCTGCGCTTTGTTGGAACGGCGGGAGAGTGGGACGAAGCCGCCTTCGGCGCGGCTGCGCCAATGACCGCTTTGGCTTGCAGTAATTGCAATGCTGTACAATCCGCGCACGGTTGGCTCGGCTGGCAACGGATCATCCGCGAGCCTGTTGCGCCAACCACCTTGTGAAAATTTGAAGCCGAGGATTCGGGTTTGGTGTTGCCTCGGAAACAACATAAAGACCCTGCGGCCTTTCGACCTTGATAGGGCTTAGTCGAACGAGGCTACCCGCAGCCACATCCGCTGCGGTCATTCTCAAATCGGCAAGGATCACAGCTTGTCCCGAGAGAGCCGCATCAAACATGAATGCGCGGCTTTCGTATTCAATAATGTTCTCAGGATTGGTAATTTCCCCCCCGGATGCGTTCGCCCAAGCCAGCCAATCTTCGCGCCAGCGCACGCCGCAGGCGAGTGGGAGGTCCAGAATGTCTTGGGCTGCCAAAGGTAAGTGACCTTCGGTTATCAATTGTGGAGCACAAACCGGACTGACAACATCATTACAAACAAGCACGCTGGTCATTCCATCCCAATCGCCTGCGCCATAACGGACTGCAGCATCAAAACCGGATTTTCCAAGGTCAACATAATCGAACGAGAGTGATGGCTTGATCTCGATGCCGGGGAATTGCTTGTGAAAATCAGGCAGACGCGGCAGTAACCAACGATTACCAAAGAACGGCGCAATTGTGATCTTCAGCGTGCCAGTCAGATCAGACGTGCGGGCTTGTGCGACGGCAAATTCGATAGCATCCAGCGCCTTCTCCAAATGTTCAAACAGTGCGCGGCCTTCTTCCGTCAGTTCGATTTTTCGGGTCTTGCGCTGAAACAAGGCCGTGTTCAACTCAAGCTCCAATCCCTTGATTTGATGCCCAACGGCGGCGGGGGTGACACATAATTCATCGGCCCCCATTTTGATGCTCTCATGGCGGGCAGCGGCCTCGAAGGCGCGTAGTTGGTTAAGTGATGGTAAACGTCTGGTCATCACTGATACCTTAGAAAATCTATGCTATAAGTCAATTTTTGATCGTTTGTCAGGAGTGGCAGGAAAAACTTAGGCTTTGGGAACGCACCAATTTGACATGACAGGAGCACACCATGACCCGAACAACACTCCGATTGCCACATCAGACGGACGACATTTTCTTGACCGATGGCGGAACTGAGACATGGCTTATGTACAAGCGCGGGTTCGAGCTGCCGGAATTCAGCGCATTTCACTTGCTGAATGATCAAAGGGCAACTGCCGCACTTCGAGAATACTACACGGCCTTTGCAAATATTGCCGTCGAACTTGGAACGCCTTTCATCTTTGATAGCCTGACGTATCGCGCCAGCCGTGACTGGGGCGCATTGCTCGGGTACTCCACCGACGGATTGGCCGAGATGAACCACAAATGTCTTGAGCTTTACCGAGACTGCGCCGCTAAGGCGGGTTTGGCTGCGTACGACACCGTTATCAGCGGCTGCATCGGGCCAAAGGGGGATGCCTATCAGACCAACCAAGACCTAACTGCCGAGAGCGCTGAAGCCTATCACGCGGAACAGATTCAGACATTCAAGGCCGCTCGCGTTGATATCATTACGGCGCTGACCTTGAATACAACGGACGAGGCTATTGGCATCGCAAGGGCATCGGCCGAGGTTGGCATTCCGTCGGTTATTGCCTTTACGATTGAGAAAGACCGCAAACTCCGTAGCGGTGAAACGTTGAAACAAGCGATTGAATTGGTAGACGCCGCGACCTCAAGCGCTCCAGCCTATTACATGATCAACTGCTCGCATCCCGTCGATTTTGGCCCCGCTCTTGCCAGCGAGCCTTGGGCGGACCGCATACGTGGACTCCGGGCCAACGCATCATCATTGGATCATGGCACTTTGTGTCAGTTGGGCCATCTCGAAGAAGGCAATCCTGATGAATTGGCGGATCAGTACGTTAATATCCGGGCGGCTCATCCGAAAATGAATGTCTTTGGGGGGTGTTGCGGCACGGATTACGTGCATGTCGAAAAAATTGGGCGGGCTTTATTGACTGCAGCGTGAACCAACCAACATAAATCCTTGAGACGACATGGTGCGTCCCACTCTGGACTGGCCCATTTTCATTCTTTTCAGATGCAAATGCAGTCATTCGGGCATTCTGCAGCATCGGTGAATCCGGCCTCAATACCCACCTAAGCTGCTGACAGCGTCAATGTCTGCTTCGGGTCGGACGCCCCAATCTGTCTGATTGCCCCGGACATCCGTTCTTGCCCCGCAGCGCGCCGCCCAGCCAGGTCTTTTCGGCGTCGATCCGGGCCGGTTCAGGCCAGTGTATCCCCTGTTCCGGCGATCAAACGGCGCAACATTGACGCGAACTGGTCTGTCTCTTCGTCATTCCATCGGTCGCTGAACAGGTAGCCCGCCCGCTTTGAAAATGTCGCAAGCGCTTCGGACAGTCTTTCTTTTCCGGCCTCTGTGGCCACCACGAACACCAGCCGCGCGTCCCGTTCATCGGCTTCCCGGCCCACAAGCCCGATCTTTTCCATCGGGGCAGCCATGCGTGTGATCGTGGACGCACTCACGTGCATCCGCTTTGCCAATTCAACCCGGGATAACCGGTTTGCCGCAGAGCGCTGAAGATGAAGCAGCAACAGGAACTCGTTCACCGAAATACCGTGAACGGCGGCGAATTCACCGGAAAGCCCGGCGCGAAAATCATCCGCCACCTGAAGAAGGCGCAGCGCGTTTGTTGTATGTCGATCAGTCATTTGCAAAATCCGTTACGTTTTGCTTGCTTATGCAAGCTTATTGCAACATATAGGCCGAACCAAACACTGATACAAGGGAAACCCCACCATGAATTTCGAACTTCTGTTCTCGATTGCCGGTATCGTCGCCATGGCGGGGTGGCTCTTGCTTCTAGTGTCGCCGGTCATTCCAAAATGGTCTAATCGGATCGCAGGGACGTTCCTGCCCGTTGTCCTGTCTCTGGGCTATGTCATGCTGGTGGTCGTCCCGTCCGCCGATGGCGGTGGCGGCTTTGCCACACTGGCGGACGTGATGAACCTGTTTTCCCATGAACAGGCCGCACTTGCGGGGTGGGTCCATTTTCTGGCCTTCGATTTGTTCATCGGGGCTTGGGTTTGCCGCACGGCCCGTTCTGAAGGCGTGAGCTTCTGGCTCGTCGCGCCGTGCCTGCCGCTTGTCTTTCTGCTGGGGCCTGTGGGATTGCTGGCGTTTCAAGCGATCCGTGCTGTCCGCCTGCGCACGATGGACCGCGCGTAGTATGGAAGGCTTCGTTCAGGCGTTTTGCAGCCTGCGATAAGGTGGCCCCTGACGAAAGTTGCCGTTTCTTAGCCTGCTGCGTGCCGCCCCCGCTAGTCCTGTGCCAGCCAGACCTTGGCGGCGTCGATCCGGGCCGGTTCAAAGAACTGTGTCGGAACATCAAGGATACGCCCGGCCATGCGTTGCGCCATGTTCTGCCATGTCTTGTCGCCCACCACCGCGATCCTGTCGGCGTCACCCGCATGGGTGCGCACCAGATGGAAATGCGCGCCAAGCGCGGACACCCCTTGCCAGCCGTCAAATTCGCGCAGGTCCAGCAACAGGCGGAAACCACCGCGCTCTGAAATATGGCGGTCCAGCTCGCCCTCTGCGGCCCTGATCGCGTCGGGATCAAGCTGGCCCAGCAATTGCACCTGTATCGCCGGTCCACCCAGATCGGTGATATGCACCGCGCCAAGGGATTCGCGCAGCCAGCGGCGCGCATCATCGGCCTGATCCAGCGGGAAACTGCGTACCGGACACGGCGCAAGCGGCGCAAAGCCCTGCATCGCGATTTTAAGCCATCCCAGATCGGTCGCCACCGCCACCCGATCAAAGCCGCGCCAGTGCGACAGGCCCATTTTGGTGTCCGACCATGCCGCCCCCAGATCGAAACCGGAAAAACTTTCGTCAAATATCACCAGAATGCGGATCGTGTCCTGTGTCTCCAACGCGGTTTCGACCGCGGGGATCAGGGTCGTTTCATAATCCGATTGTTTCACATCACCCGAAAACCGGAATTCGATCTGGTCGGGCGACCGGGTGGCAAGATGTTCGATCATGGTCTGTCCTTTTCGGTTTCGGTGGCGACATTCACAACGCGGTCACACAGGTTACAGATGTGCCAAGGCACGCGCCCTTCCGACGTCGCCCCTTGTTGTCAGCCCGCGTAACGCAACAGTTCGGCGATCCGTGCGCGACCAAGTTCAACGCGACAGGACTGGATTGCAATCCCGGTACCGGACCCGCCCCCGTATGTCGCGCCGACGAAATCACAATGCGTGTCGCGATAGGTTTCCCATCCCGATTGGGCCTGTTCCAGCGCAGGCACGGCGACGTCCCTTTCCGTAATCTGATCCAGTTCCTTGGCGGCTGTCATCGCAAAGCCAAGCGCGGAAACGAGCGCGCCATCGACCGCTTCTTCCATTTGTGCCACGCAGTTGCCTATTTCAACCTGACTGCCGGCATCCGTGCTGCATTCCAGCGTCGGATCAGCAGGGGCCTGTGTTGCAAGTACACCCAGCAAGGGCAAGATCGTCCAGTAAAAGCGGCGCATCGACATATCCTTGGCTTCAATTGAGCCATCAGCTTGCACGATCGGGCCTTCGGTTTCAAAGACATTTCGCTTTCGCACGGCCGCCGATTTCGTGACCGGCAGGACGGACCGGCGTGGTTGGCACGTCAGAATTCGGTGATCACCGTCACCCCTGCCCCTTCGAACCTGTCCATGTTCATCAGTGCATCAATCGACTGACCCAGATTGATTTTTCGCCCGACCAGTTGATCGGGGCGCAAGGCACCTGACTGGATCATCGTCATCATCGCGCCGTAGCGGTGCGCCTGCATCCCGTGGCTGCCCAGAATCTGAAGCTCGTGCGCGATCACTTTGTCCATCGGGACGGGCGGTGTGCTTTGGTCGGCCATCATCAAACCCACCTGCACATGTTTGCCCTGCTTGCGCAGGTTGCTGATGGAATTGAAACAGGTTGCCGGATGCCCGAGCGCATCAATTGACACATGCGCGCCCCCGCCGGTCAGATCCTTCACGGCTTCGGCGACATTGGCTACCGCGTTGGCATTGACGGTGGCGACCGCGCCCATATCGCGCGCCAGTGCAAGCGCCTGATCAGAGATATCGACCGCCACCACATTGGCACCACACGCCTTTGCAATCATGACAGCCGACAGCCCGACACCACCGCAACCATGAACCGCAACCCATTGTCCGGGCGCGGTTTTGCCCTGATCCACGACAGCACGGAACGAGGTTGCGAACCGGCAACCAAGGCTGGCCGCTGTTGCAAATTCCATAGTCTGCGGCAGAGCGACAAGGTTGGTGTCGGCATGGTGAATCGACACAAATTCCGCGAATGATCCCCAATGGGTAAACCCGGGCTGGAACTGGCTGTCGCAGACCTGATGCTGACCGGTCGCGCATTGCGGGCAGACGCCACACCCGCCCACGAAGGGAACGGTCACACGATCACCGACGGCCCAGTTGCGCACATCGCGCCCCACGGCCACCACCTCACCGGCCAGTTCGTGGCCCGGGACATGGGGCAAAGTAATATCCCCGTCATGCCCGACCCATCCGTGCCAGTCGCTGCGGCACACGCCGGTGGCTCTGACCTGAACAACGACACCATCCGCGACAGGATCGGGGTCGGGTAAGGTGGTAAGTTCGGGCGGTCTGGAAAAGGCCTCGTACACTACGGCTTTCATGGTGCCCTCCTGACGTGAAAACTGTGGATTAGCCGATTTTTGGGTCGCCGGTTTCAGACGATGAATACCAAATCGGAGCGCCCTTGAATAACTTTTTCAAGCGCCACCACCGCGCGCTGCTAGTCCATGGCCAACCATGCCGCCACGCCGCCCGCCATTTGGGGGCGGAAATAGGCGATCATACGGCCTTCGGGCCGGGCGCTGACTGTGTCGGCCCAGGGTGCGACGCCGTGCAGGATATGCCGGTGCAGAACAATCGCCTCGCCCGGTTTGGCGGGCAAGGCAAGGCGCTTGCAGGTGTCAAACACGGTGCGGCGGGCGGCCTGATAGATGGCGGTGATATCCACGTCGTGCAACTGATCAGGCGGATACCCGGCCAGCGCGGCGCGAAACGTATCGCGCAGGATGATATGGCTGCCTTCCCACACGACCAGAGGCGCGGCATCGGCAGGTGCGTCGTTCAGCGGCAGGCCCAGAATGAACTGGTGCGGTTCCTGCACCTTGCGCTGTTTGTCCAGCCCGACAGCGATCAGCCCGTCCACATGCGCCGCATCGCGGTTCAGCCGGTAGCGGAACGCGGCATCGCCTTCGCCCGCGCGGGGTTTGGGATAGCCCGAATACATGACGGATAATTGTGCGCGGTGCAGCGGCGGCACCGATCCGATATGATCCGCAATGAACTCAACCGCCGCGCCGGTCAGCGGGCCGGACCCGTCAATGCCCCCCGCCGCGTCATTGTCCAGCGCATCGACACCGACAAACCATGTGCCCTGACATTGGTGCCAGTGGGCCAGTTCGGGGTCTACCACCGCGCGACGTGCGGCACCCAAAGCATGTTGCGCCCAATGCGCCACATGCGGATCAAATGCGAACCGCGCCCAGCCGTTTTGTGCGAACGCCGTTACCACCCGACCGCCTTGCGCAGCATGTTCAGCGCCACCAGCGTCAGGAACACCGCAAACACGCGTTTGAGCGGTTTCGGGTCCATCGCATGGGCCAGTTTCACGCCCAAGGGTGCGGTCATCAGCGTCATCGCCACGACAATGGCAAACGCCACCAGATTGACTGCCCCGATCGTATAAGGCGGGCGCGTTTCCGGCGCGATATCCAGCATCAGAAATCCGATCACAGACGGCACCGCGATCAGCACGCCAAAGCCTGCGGCAGTCGCAACGGCGCGATGGATCGGCACGTTATAAAGGCTCATCAACGGAACGCCGAAACTGCCGCCGCCAATGCCCATCAGCACCGACATGAACCCCATGACCGGCGAATAAAGCGCACGCCGTATGCCCGTCGGCATCGCCTGCCCCAGCCGCCATTCGCTGCGCCCGAAGCCCATATAAAGGCCGATAACAATGCCCAGAACCCCGAACAGCCCCTGTAAGGTCGAGGACCGCAACGCTGCGGCAACCAGCACGCCAAGGATTGCACCCACTGCAATACCCGGTGCCCAGGTGCGCAGAATATCCCAATCCACTGCGCCCTTTTTGTTGTGGCTGAGAACCGAGCGCACCGAGGTCACGATGATCGTCGCCAGTGACGTGGCAAGGCACACCTGCATCAGTTGCGGACCGTCATAGCCCAGCGTCTGGAAGGCATAGAAAAACGCAGGCACCAGAACGATGCCGCCCCCGACGCCCAACAGCCCGGCGAGCACGCCTGCAAATGCGCCGATCACCAGCAACAGCGCGAACATCTGCATCAGAAGGGCGGGATCGTGCATGGCGGGTGTCCTTTGGGTGGTTCGCGCCGTGCTTACACCGGCGCGGGCACAGGGGCCAGTGCGGTGATATGATCCAGCGCGCGCAACACCAGTTCGGGGCCTGCCCCGTCTTTATGCGCGCCTTCGGACAGGGTGCGCCGCCATGCGCGCGCGCCCGGTTTGCCGGTGAACAGGCCCAGCATGTGGCGCGTGATCTGGTTCAAACGCCCGCCCGCGTGCAAATGCGTTTCGATATAGGGCAGCATGTCATGCACCACGGTGACCGGATCGCTATCAACGCCGGTGCCGAATATCCGCCGGTCCGCCGCGCACAGAACCGAGGACGGATCATGATAGGCCGCGCGCCCGATCATCACGCCATCCAGCCCCGCATCCAGAAACGCCTGTGCCTGATCCAGCGTGGTTATGCCGCCGTTGACCGAAAGATGCAGCGCGGGAAACAGCCCCTTCATCCGCTGCACCAGATCGTAATCCAGCGGCGGGATATCGCGGTTTTCCTTGGGGCTTAGCCCCTGCAACCATGCCTTGCGGGCGTGGATGGCAAAGCGATTGCACCCCGCCGCACTGACCCGCGCCAGAAAATCGGGCAGGACCGTTTCGGGGTTCTGATCATCCACACCGATGCGGCATTTCACCGTCACCTCGACGCTGACGGCATCGCGCATCGCCTTGACGCAATCGGCGACCAGCGCGGGCCGTTCCATCAGAACCGCGCCGAAACACCCCGATTGCACCCGATCCGACGGGCAGCCGATATTCAGGTTAACCTCGTCATATCCGGCCTGTTCGCCAAGCCGCGCCGCCTGTGCCAGTTCGGCCGGATCGGACCCGCCGAGTTGTAGCGCAACGGGATGTTCGCTTGGATCATGCTCGAGCAAATGCAGCGCCCCGCCGCGCACCAGTGCGGGGGCCGTCACCATTTCGGTATACAGCAACGCCTGACGCGTCATCAGCCGGTGCAGATACCGGCAATGGCGGTCGGTCCAATCCATCATGGGTGCTACGGATAAACGCGCGGCCCTCGTGGCTGCGTTTGATGGCATTCAGTGGTCTCCCTTGGTCGGGCGTCGCCTATAACAAACCTGCATCGTACACCATACGCAGGTGGCATTTTTTCTGCCACCCTGCCGTGGGTATCGACACATGAACGGCTGTAATCGGGTGCCCGCTATCGATACATGATGCGAACCCGTTCCCAATTCGGGGATGGGCAATTCCGCATGAAACACGCGTGTTCACGGGTAAAAAGGTTCGATCACATCAGCCGAAAGTGCGTAGCCGATATCGGCAAGCTGTGTGCTGACCGATGCCGTTCCAAACATTCCGGTAACATTGACGGCCTCGAACAAACCGGAACTTTCATAGGGTTTTTCCGTGGTGACAAACACCATCTGGTTGGCCGGTGGCGGTGGCACATGGATGCAGGCCCCGACATAGGGCACCAGAATGAATGCCGTGACTCCGCTGCCGGAGGTTTCAAGCGGCACCATATACCCCGGAATGCGCACGATTTTTCCGTTAAAATCGGTTCTTACGCCTGAAGACGGCGGCTGTTCCGCGCGCAGCGTCGACATTTCATCATGCGGGATGATCCCAAGGCCCTGAAGCCGCTGCGTGACCGTTTCACCGCCCGGCGGGACCATATCGCTCCAGTTGAGCTCGATAACCTCTTCGGCGGCCATGGATAGGGCGGGCATCATAGGGATGATCGCGGTCAGGCGCAGGAACGCCCGTCTGTTCAACATGCTGAACATACTGGTCTTCTCACTCCCAAACGTATGGCTCGATCTCGTCCGCGACCATATCATACCCGATTTCCGCCAGATTGGTGCTGATGTGGTTCACCTTGATGGTGCCCGTCACCCAAACCGCCTCGAACATGCCTTCGCTGCGCCATGGCCGCACCGACGTGACAAATACAAGCTGGTTTGGCGGTGGCGGCGGCACATGGATACATGCACCGACATAGGGCGTCAGGATGAACTGCGTCACGCCCATGCCGCCGGTTTCCAGCGCCAGCATATACCCCGGCATCCTGATGCGCGCGCCATCCAGCGCATCCACAAACTTGTAGGCGTTGCCATCGAAATCCGGCAGCCATGTATCGTTGGCCTCATCATAGCTGCCTTCGCCGATAATCTCTGAATACGGCACCCCTGCCGGAATAAGATCTTCCCACGTGATCTCGCGCGGCGCGGCCGCCCAGACCGGTGACAGCGATATACCCATGGGCGCACCGGCCAGCCCAAGCAACGCTGTGCGACGTGTCATCTGCATCTGTGCCTGCCTCCTGTTGCAGTCAGTTCCTGACGGTCATGCCATCGCTCAAGGAAAGGCGATATGCCCTGAACGCCGGAAAAAGGCTTGTTCCGGCTGCGGCCAGTATAACCGCAGCCACCACAAACCCTTCCCTTAATGAGAGTGGTTCTATCGGCAAGTATAACCCGAAAGCGGCATCGACGTAAGGGCGCAGCGCCCACAAACCCGTGTAAAGAAGCGCAATTCCGAGCAGGGCTGCAATCGTAGCCATCAGCACGGCCTCAAGCATCAACAGGCCCATGATGGTCAACGGGCGCGCGCCCACCGCGCGCAGGATCGCCATTTCGCGGCGTCGTTCGTTCAGGCCCGAAAAAATCATCGCCGCCATGCCCAGAAGCGCCGTGGCCACAACCATGGCGGAAACGGCGATCAACGCGGTTTCGGCGATGCCGACAATGCCCCAAAGTTCCTGCAGCGCCACACCGGGCAGGACAGCCAAAAGTGGTTCTTCGGGGTATTGGTTGATACTGCGTTGCAGGGCAAAGACCTGAAGCCGCGATTTCACCCCGATCATGGCGGCGGTGATGGCGGCCGGTTTCAGATCCATCTGCCTGATTTCATCCGGCGTTGTCACCTGACCGGGAATTTGCGCGCCCCCCTGCCAGTCGACATGAATTGCCTCGATCGCTTCAAGGCTGACAATCACCGTGCGATCCACCGGCGTGCCGGTTTTGGCCAGAATGCCCGCAACCCGAAACGGCTGGTTTTCGTGATTGGAAAAAGACGCAAGGCCATGCGCCACGACAAGCGGATCGCCCGTGGAATACCCCAGCGTTACCGCAACATCGGCCCCGATCACCGCATCGAAAAGATCGTCGAACGCGCGCCCTTGGGCAAACTCAAGCGCCCTGCCACCTCGATATTTATAGCGCAGAAAATACTCGGCCGTTGTGCCCATAACGCGAAACTGGCGATGCGAATCTCCTAGCGAAATGGGCACGATCCAGTCCACTTCGGGGCGCGCGGCGATATCCTGATAGCTTTCCCAGGACACGTTGTTGGTGGCGTTGCCAATGCGAAACACCGAATACAGCAAAAGCTGCACCGAACCGGACCGCGCCCCGACAATCAGATCGGTATCCGAAATCGTATCGCCGAAACTGGCCTTGGCCCCTGTCCGCACCTTTTCGACCCCAAGATAAAGCGCAACTGACAAGGCAACCGCAAAAATCGTCAGGCCCACGGTCAAACGGCGCGCAAACAAACTGCGCAGGGACAGGCGCAACAGGATCATGCGCGGCCTCGCGCGACAAGGTGGCGATATCTTCCATGCGAACACTGCGATCAAAGCGGGGGGCAAGGCGTTCATCATGGCTGACCATCAACAGGGTCGAGCCTGCGGCCGCGCATTGCGCAAAGAGCAGATCGAGAAAGTTCGCCTGCGCGCCAGCATCAAGGGCCGATGTCGGTTCGTCGGCCACAATCAGGGACGGCGCGCCAATCAAGGCCCGCGCGACAGCAACCCGCTGTTGCTGACCCACGCTCAGACGGTCGGCGGTGGAGGTTTCTATGATATCACGCGACAGGCCAAGCGCGTCTGTCAGGGCAAGCGCGGCGGCGCGCGCATCGCCCGCACTGGCCCGTCGCGCCGGTGCAAAGCGCAGCGGCAGCACGATGTTATCAATCGGCGCGGCATAGGGCAGGAGGTTGAATTGCTGGAACACGATGCCGATCTTTTCCGCCCGAAAACGATCCCGCCCGGCGGGGCGTAATGTGGCCAAATCAGTGCCATCCACGCGGATCGCCCCGCTTTGCGGGGCGTTGATGCCGCAGATCAGCGACAGCAGGGTCGATTTGCCCGACCCGCTTTCCCCCAGTAACAGCACACGTTCGCCCTGCGCGATGCGAAAATCATCGACCTTCAGGGCGAACGCATCGCGCCCGGACCACTGAAATTCAACCTGATCAAGCGCCAGTGCGTCGTAGTTTTGGCTATCGTTCACCCCTGCCCTCGTCAGATCGATCCCGACAGGTCAAGAACCGGCGCATCCCGTTCAACCTCGAACCCCTGTGCGCCCCTGTCGGAAATCATCTGTACATCGACCTCTTGCGCGTTGGGAAAGGTTTTAAAGAATGCGAATTCGATCCGGTTGATCGCGCCTGGATCGCTACAGTTCAGCAGATATTCCGCGTGAAACTCGGTATGTTCGGCCCCGTCTTCTTTCGCGTGATCATCGTGATCGTCATGATCATGATCATCATGCGCGTGATCTTCGCCTTCTTTGTGATGCTCATCGATCAGACCCGCGCTTGATGCCGCGACAGTGCAGCCAGCGGCAGCCGGCAAGACGAACAGCGATAGCGGCTTTGACAATGCGGCAATCGCGGCGTCCAGTTTGGCGCGGTCTTCGGCTGTTTTTGCCTCATACTCGAACCCGACAATATCGACGCCGGGCGCTTGCAGTTCCATAGCGACCTGCCCCCCTTCGATGGCGATATTCAGCGCGGAATGCCCGTGTTCATGCGCCCCAAGTTCCCGTGTTTCCTGTGCAAATAGGACAGAGGGCGCCATCAGGGCGATTATCAGGGATGTTTTATTCATCTCGGTCTCTCCGTGTTTGGGTCAGGGGTGTAAATTTGGTGCTATGGGACAGCGCGAACGCGCCCTGCGATGCTGAGCGTGGCAAAGATCAACGCGGCAACACAGACAATGGACGGCCCCGCAGGCGTGTCAAAGATGATAGGCCGCCCGCAGCCCCAACACTGCCGACAGGCTGCCGATACCTGCCGCGACCAATGCCATGCGTTCGGGCGTGCGGCTTAACGGTCGTGCGGCGGCGGCGGGGATGATCAGCATGGCGGCGATCAAAAGCACGCCGACAACCTTGATCGCGACCGCCACGGTAATGGCCAGCGCCAAGGTCAGCACAAGCTGTTCGCGCCTTGGGATCAATGCCGCTGGCATGGGCCAGATCCTCGTTCAGCGTCGCGGTGAGAAGTGCCGACCAGCGCCATCCGATCAAAGCCACGACAAGCGCGGCCCCACCCCAGATCACCGCAAGATCCACGCGCGATACGGCAAGGATATCGCCGAACAGATAGGCCATCAGATCGATCCGGATACCGGACAGGAAGGACACAGCCACCAGCCCGAAGGCCAGTGCAGAATGGGCAAGAACGCCCAAGCAGAGTATCCATCGCATAGCCGCGACCGGTCAGCAGGTTGACCGTCAGTGCCATCAAAAGCGCGACTGCCATCGCTCCGGCGAAGACCGACATCGACAGCGCCAAAGACAAGGCGACACCCAAGATCGCGGCATGGGCCGTCGCATCGCCGAAATACGCCATGCGCCGCCAGACCACGAAACATCCCAGCGGGGCCGCAGCCAGCGCGACGCCAATTCCGGCCAGTGTCGCGCGCATCATGAAATCATCCAGCATTATTCGGCGGCTTCCGTATGGTCTTTTTTGTGATCGTGACTGTGGTCGTGGCCGTGGTCGTGATTGTGATCGTGGTTGTGGTCATGATCGTGACGATATAGCGCCAACGCGCCCAGCGTGCCCGACCCGAACAGCGCACGATATTCCGGCGCGGATGCAACCACTTCGGGCGTGCCTTCGCAGCAGACGTGGCCGTTCAGGCAAATCACCCGATCCGATGCGCTCATCACAACGTGCAATTCGTGGCTGATCATCAGCACGGCACAACCGGTGTCACGGCGCACCTGTTCGATCTGGCGATAGAACGCGGCCGATCCGGGCTGATCCAGCCCCTGTGTCGCTTCATCCAGCAACAGCAGATCCGGCTCGTCCGATCAGCGCACGGGCCAGCAGCACCCGCTGGAACTGTCCGCCCGACAATTCGGACATCTGGGTGCTCCGACAGGTCCGGGAACGCCGGCCTTGGCCAGTGCCTCTTTGATATCGCCCGCGGCAACACCCCCCGGCAGTCGCAAGAAAGCGCGCCACCGTCATGGGCAGGGTCGGATCGATGTGCAGTTTCTGCGGGACATATCCCAACTTCGACATTGCGGCCACGCGTGACCCGCCCGCGCGATGGTTTGACCGCGCCGATGATCGCGCGCAGCAGGCTGGTCTTGCCAGACCCGTTCGGGCCGACAATGGTGACGATCTCGCCCGGTTCGATTGTCAGCGCTACATGGGACAAGACCGTTTTCGCACCATAGCTGACGCTCAGGTTGTCAACTTCGACAAGGCTCATGCGTCGGCCTTTTCTGCGCAAGTGGGGCAGACGCCCTCGGCCTCGACAACGGTGCGTTCGATCCGAAAACCGGTGGCTCGCGCGGCAGCGCCCAAAGCCCCGCGCGCCGGTGCCGATTGCGCTTCGGCCACAGATTCGCACAGGCGGCAGATCATGAAGGCAGGCGCGTGGGTTTCGCCGGGATGGGCACAGGCAACGAAGGCATTAAGACGTTCGATCTTGTGCGCAAGCCCGTGGGCCACCAGAAAATCAAGCGCGCGATAGGCCACCGGCGGCTGTGATCCGAACCCTTCGTCACGCAGGCGGTCGAGAATCACATAGGCGCCAAGCGCACGGTGTTCCTGCAACAGGATTTCCAAGACCTTTCTGCGCACCGGCGTAAACCTAAGACCGTCTTCGGCACAGCGCAGTTCGGCCGCGGCAAGCCCGTCCGCCACGCAACTGGCGTGGTCGTGACGCACGAACCCCACAGGTGTGGCCGCGTCGTGCGGCGCATTTTGAGAGCCGGAGCTACTTGTCATGTTATCACGTTTCCAATATGAGGAATGCAACGTTATACAATCACATGGAGGACGCGATGTCCAGAATACTCCTGCCCCTCTCGCTTTCGGGTGTTTTGCTCGGCGGCACCGCCCTTGCCGATGTGCCGCGCGTTGCCGTTGATATCGCGCCGGTCCATTCGCTGGTGGCACGGGTCATGCAGGGGGTTGGCGTACCCGATCTGATTGTACAATCCGGCGCGAGCCCGCACGAATATTCCCTGCGCCCCTCTGAGGCATCAGCCCTGCAAGATGCCGATCTTGTGTTCTGGATCGGCAAAGACCTCACGCCTTGGATGCACGATGCGGTTGGAACGCTTGCGACAGATGCGGCCGTGACAGAGCTTTTGGAATCGGACGGGACGATCCGGCTCGGGTTTCGCGAAGGCGCGCTTTTTGAAGCGCACGCACATGGCGGCGAAGACACGCATGATGACAAGGATCACGGAAAAGAGGAGCACGATCACGGGGATGATCATGACCATGGCGATGAAAACCATGCCCATGACGACGAACACAAGGCACATGACGACGATAAACACGCTGATCACGATCATGACCATGCGCACGGTGACTATGACGCTCATGCCTGGCTTTCATCGCAGAATGCCGCAACCTGGCTGAACGTGATCGCCGGACAATTGTCTGCCGCAGACCCGGAAAATGCAGGGGCCTATTTTGCAAACGCCGCCGCAGCGCGTGCCGAAATCGAGACCCTGAACAGCGATATCATGGCGTTGCTCGCCCCCGTTCGCGGCGGCCGTTTTATTGTGTTCCATGATGCCTACCAGTATTTCGAAACGGATTTCGATTTTCCGGCATCCGGTGCGATTTCAATTGGCGATGCCTCTGATCCCGGCCCTGCGCGGATCAGCGAAATTCAGGCACGTATTGCACAAGAAGGCATCGAGTGTGTACTGGCCGAACCGCAATTCAATCCGGACATGGTGGCGACCGTACTGGATGGAACGCAGGCCAATACGGCCGTTATTGATCCTCTCGGATCAGATATCGAACCGGGTCCGGCGCTTTATCCGCAACTGATGCGCAATCTTGCGTCCAGCCTTGCCGGATGTCTGTGAGGTATCGATCAGTAATCCGCTACCAAATCTGGTGAAAGCCCGCTGGTTTGTCCGATTGAACCGCGCGGGTTTGTCCAGTGGCCTGAACTGATAATCCGGTGACAAGATCCCGCACAAGGGCCAAGCCGGACTTCAGTTCGCCATTGGAAAAGTCTGTTAACACCGCGGCGGCATCCGCCCCGCGTCCGGCATCAATAGCTGTTTCGGCGACGCGCATAAAGGCCGCCGTCAGGTCGGACAAATGTGTTTCGCGTCTGACAAAGGCCGGATGTACCGATGCGATTGATTCCGGTCCGATCAATTGCATCAGGTACATCAGGCGCTTGCTGTCCTGAAACGCCCCCACTGTGGTTTCGGCCTGCTGCGGCACAAGCGAGACGGTATCGACACCACCACTGACCGCTTTGCGCATATCCATGAAGCGGTGGGATTCTCCGGCTGTCAGATAGCGGTGCGGGCCGTATTCCGGCGCGATCGTATTCTGGCCCAGAAAGACCGGTGAAAACGGCGCGGCCAGTGCGCCACAGGCGGCATGCCACAACAGGATCAGGGCCGGATCGGTGACGGGCGCAAGCGGTACAACCTGCCCGTACCCTGCCGTGTCACCCGTCAGTTTTTCGGTCCGGACCGCCCAGATCATATCGTCCAGCCCGATTTTTTCAGGCCGCGCCGCGCGGGCCTGCATCTCTGTTTCGATCCATTTGATGCCGTCCCAGCGGCCCTTGCCATCACCGTAGATCGCGTTGGCATCAAACGGACCGCCCTTATACCAGCCCTGTTCGCGCGCGAAGCTGACGAAATTCGGTGAATACAGGAAATCGGGATGGTCGGGGTCATCAACAGGAACCTCAAGCACATAACCGGGGCGCGACGCGCGGATACTGTCCGCCCCCAACCGTTCCGCCACCCACAGCCCCTGACCGCCCGCGAACTGGATCATCACCCACGCCTCGTCCCTGTCGGCAAAGAAATGGGAATTGCCGCCATATGTCGCCTCTCCGTGCTGGGCGATCAGGGACGCGCACAGCTCGACCGCACCCCGCGCAGAACTGGCGCGTTCCAACGCGCAGCGGGCCAGATCGCTGTAATTCAGCCCCGCCTGATCCTTTGTCGTCATGTCGCGCAGTTCAGCGCGCGAGGTCGACCAGACATCCCGCACCGCCACCCCCGCTTCGTTCACCCCGCCATTGGTGATCGGGGCGGGCACGCCAAGATAATAGGAATAGCTGACCCGCATATGACGCAGTGTATGGCCTGCTTGCGGTACCGTTATTCTGTGTCCGGGCATATCCGCGTCAGGGCCAATACCGGCTTCAAAACTCGCGTCTGCCGCGTGATCGGCCGCTGGCACGATTTCAAGCCAGTGCGACGAAGGTTCATCGCCATAACCGGCCATCCATGCGTGACCTGTCCGGCTGTGGTTCTTGCCGACGTAAAGCGCGTAGCTCATGCTGGCTCTCCGGTTTGAGTTGTTTGTGACGGGACCGGATGGCATCAGGGCCGGTCAGCGGATTGGCCCCAGTATCACCAATTTTTTCAGCGTGCCTAGCCAGAACGAACACCACAGCCTGCATCAGCGCCCGATGAATTCGGCCCGCCGTTCGCCAAGCGCGGCGCACAGGTAATCAACGAAAAGCCGCACACGCCGCACCCTTTGAAGATCGCCGTGCAGCAAAACCCATGTCGATCTGCTGGTATCAAACGCGGTACCGGGCACGCGCTGCAATTCGGGAAACCGCGCCTGCACCCAAGCCGCCAGCACCGTCATCCCCGCCCCTGCACGCGCCATATGCAAGTGCATGGCAGGGTCCGCAATGGTGTGGCGGACACGCGCCTTCGGGTAAGGAGAGGCCTGAATGTGGGCCAGCAGTTCGGGCACTTCGCCATACCCGATCCACGTCAGCCCCTGTCCTTGCGGCCCCGCGTTGGGCAGCATTCGGTCAAGATACTCGGACGCTGCGTAGGTCCCGATGGCCAAGGGGAAAAGCTTGCGGCCCACCACATCATCCTCGACCGTGCAGGTATGGCGGATCGACACGTCGGTTTCCAGCCGCGCAATGGACGTGATGCCATATGAAAGGTTCAGATCGATATCAATCTCGGGATAAAGAAGCGCGAATTCGGCCAACACCGGGGCCAGCAGGAAATACGCCGTCATCGGATCAGCCGACAGGCGAATGCGCCCTGACGCCTCGCGGTCCAACCCCTGCACGGCGTTGAAGCCTTTCAGCAGTGCCGCCTCGGCCTCCAGCGCCTGGGGCAAAAGCGCGCGACCGGCCTCGGTCAGGCGCAGGCCATCGCTGCCACGGCGAAACAGTTGAGAGCCAAGACGCGCTTCCAACGCCTCGATCTGGCGCCTGATCGTGGCGTGGGTGCCATCTGTCTGTTCAGCCGCACCACGCAACGATCCGCTGCGCGCGACAGCCAGAAAAGCGGGAAGAGATTTCCAATCCATCATCGTGGAACGATTTTGAACCGCACCGGGCAATAAAAGTCAATATTCAGGCGAATTCTGATACACTAGATCGGCTTCATGACACCGCCCGATCCCAAGGAGATACCGACATGACCGCCACACTGACCGCCTGGAGCATCCGCAACTATGGCACACCCGACCAGCTTGAACCCGTTGAACGCCCGATGCCGACACCGGGCCCGACAGATATCCTGATCAGAATCCGCGCATCTGCGGTTTCCCGCGCCGACGGCATGATGCGGGCGGGCAAACCCCGCTTTGCCCGTGCGTTTCTGGGCCTGCGACGCCCCCGCAACAATCTGAGCGGCACAGGCCTGTCCGGCGAGGTGATCGCAGTGGGGCGCGACGTTCGCCGTTTCGCGGTGGGCGATGCGGTTTTCGGCGAAACCGGATTGAGCTTTGGTGCAAACGCCACCCACATTTGTCTGGAAGAAAATGGCACCCTGATGAAAAAGCCCGACAGCATGTCACATCAAGACGCGGCCGTGATGTGTGACGGCCCGCTGACATCGTTGCATTTTCTGAAAACCGTCGCCAACTTGAAAGCCGGTGAACGGGTGCTGATCCTCGGGGGATCCGGCAGCCTGGGCAGTGCCGCCGTGCAAATCGCTGCTGCGATGGGTGCATCTGTTACGCGCAACATGCAGCGCGCGCAATACAGGCCTTGTGGCCGCGTTGGGGGCCGACCGTGTGATTGACTATGGCCAAGAAGATGCTCTGGCTGACGCCGCCGGATATGACGTGATCTATGATACGCTGGGTATCGCTTCGTTCAAGCGTGCGCGCAACAGCCTGGCGCCGGGGGGCGCTACGTCTGCCCTGTCCTGTCGCTGGGATTGCTGGGGGCGCTATTGCACACATCGCTGTTCGGGTCACAAAAAGCGCGATTTTCGGCCGCAGGCCTTCAACCCCCCGCGCTGTTGCGCGACCTTCTGGATCAGTTGATTGACATGGCAGACAGCGGCGCGCTTGCGCCCGTTTTTGACCGTATCTATCCGCTGGACGATCTGATTGCAGCGCACCGGCACATGGAAACCGGGCACAAGCGTGGCAATATCGTCGTGATGTGAAAATTGTCGGGTGGGTTCTTGATAAACGGTGCACCCGGCAATTTCGCCCACGCGCCGCAGCAACCCGCCTAGCCGATTTCATCCAACTTGCAGGTCATTTCCGGCCCGCCGGGCGGGGCGAACATCGCCTCGTCCCCTTGTGTCCACAACATGGACGGCCCACCGGCCCAGATATCGCTTTCGTATTTGGCACCCGATGCGGCCCGCACGGCAGGCAAGGCAATGACGTTGTCCAGCCATCTGAGCGACACCATCGCCGCGTCACCGTTGATGAACACAGCGCTGACACCGGCCTGCAAATCAGGGCAGTCAAACGCCACCGGCCCCAGCGATATGCCCTGATCATCGGCGCTGCGTGTTGCGCTATAGCCTTCGCGCAGATCGTGGATGCGAATGGCATAGGCGTTGGCGACACAGGTTTCCATGTCCTGATCGGACTTCCAGCAATCGTTGCGCCCTTTGATCCAGCCGCGCTGCATGGCCTTCAACTCGGCCAGACGATCCGCGCCCAACGTATCGTCCTTCACCGCCAGCCGGTACAAACGGGCCAGTTCGATATCCAGTTCGGCCAGCGCATCACTGGCGCAAATCGCCTCTTCGGTGCTGCTGTCCGCCTTAGCGCAGTCAAAGGACGGCGTGGCCGCAACGGCCCCCCCGCCCGAAACCAACAGAACAAACGGAATAACTGTGCGGATCGGGAAAACGGATGTCATTGCGCGCACCTTTTTTTTTTTGATGTGCCCGCAAGCCTAGCGCCTGCGCAAGCGCCCCGCAATCTGCCTCGCGCGTAAACCTGTCAGATCGGCGGTGCGGCGGGCCGGCCTGACGCAGATCAGCGACGTCAAAAACGGCCCGTTTGATTTGGAAAACGCGCGCTTTACACTATTGTGATACCGAGCAAATCAACAACGGGGCAGATAATGACACAGAACAATATGAACCGCAGAGGGCTGATTGCCGCTGCAGGGGCCACACTGGTGCTGACGGGCACCGGCATCCACGCAAATACAACGGTTCTGGATGTTGAAAAGATGCTGCCGGGTGAATTCAGCTGGCACCCCGAACGTGCGCCAGAGGGATCGGTGGCGGTGATTGTGTCGCTTATCGAACAGCGCGTGCATGTCTATCGCAACGGCGTGCGCATCGGTGTCTCGACCTGTTCCACCGGTAAGCCGGGGCATGAAACGCCGACAGGGGTGTTTACGGTTCTGCAAAAAGACAAACACCACCATTCCTCTACCTATAATAACGCGCCGATGCCCAACATGAACCGGCTGACATGGGGCGGCATTGCGCTGCATGCCGGAAACCTGCCCGGCTATCCCGCCTCACACGGCTGTGTGCGTTTGCCGTTGGAGTTTTCGGAAAACCTGTTCACCGTCACGCATATTGGCACGCCGGTGATCATCGCCGGTGATCACAGCGATCCGTGGGAACTGACGCATCCCGGCTTTGTTCTGGCCGGGGCAAGCGAGGCTGAATTCAAAACAGCCGTTGATGCACTGGACGCGAAATCGCACCCGTCAGACTGGACAGACGGGGCCGAATATCCGGTCACAACCGTTCTGGCCACCGCCGA
The DNA here is from genome assembly GCA_963710635.1 of uncultured delta proteobacterium. Classification (GTDB taxonomy): domain Bacteria; phylum Myxococcota_A; class UBA9160; order UBA9160; family UBA9160; genus MYXO. The sequence goes on along the minus strand of CAVQAY010000001.1, from coordinate 123,848 downwards.
GGATCGCAGTCTGACCCTGATTGAAGACGGCAACATCATCGCGCAGGCCCCGCTGAGCCTATCAGGTGACGGGACACTGGGCGAACACGTCTTTGTGCTGCGCAGCGCCGACGACAGTTCAATGGCCTGGGTCGGGCTGACCCACCGCCTGAACCCTGAACATCCGTTGCGGCCGGAAACCGATGTGATGACACGTCTGGGCGCGCCCGCCGATTTCCGCGCCGCCATGGCGCAGCGCATGCATCCGGGAATGGTGATGATTGTGTCCGATCTGGCCGCCACGCCAGACCGTCGCACGAACGAGGATTTCGTGATCATGGAAGGTATCATGGCCGCCTCGATCGAACCGCCCCTGCCCCCGAAACCGGTGTCAGACGGCTAGCGCCCCTGCCCCTGTCCGCCTTACGTCAGCGACAAGACAAAATTTGGAACCACCGCATCGCAAAATGGCACGCGCGCATGTTTTCTTGCTTGACCTCAAGTGGCCTTTACCCTGCACAAACCGCTTTGAACACGTGGTCTGGTCTTGCTTTGATGTGTCGGGCGAAAACTGTTCTGTCCGGTGCGGTCGGGTCTATTGTTCGAAAACACATTTTGACGGAGGTCGCGCATGCACGTCTTAACAGTTCTCGATCATCCTGATCCCGCCTCTTTCAGTGCCGCCGTCGCCGCGCGTTTCATGGAAGGTGCAAAATCGGTTGGTCACACGGTGGAACTTGCGGATTTGCATGCCGAAGGGTTTGATCCGCGGTGGTCCATGTTGGATGTTGCCGCGGATGCCGGCACGGGCATCGACGCGGACCTTGAAAAAGAACGGACGCGGATCGAACGGGCAGACGCAATTTGCCTAGTGTTCCCCCTGTTTTGGTGGGGGATGCCCGCCATGACCAAAGGCTGGGTTGATCGTGTGTGGTCGTGGGGGTGGGCCTATGATCAGTTGAATGATCCGGATCATTCGCTTCTTAAATCCCGTTCCGGCGTTCTTTTGATACCGGCAGGGGCGCGATCAGACGAAATGGAAAGCGCGGGATATCTTGCCGCTTTGGATACCGCATGGATAAAGGGCACGTTCGGGTATTTTGGCCTGTCCCCACGCAAGCTGGAAATGCTCCACGGCTCGACCGGTTCAGAAAAGCGCAGACGTGCGCTTTTCGAAAAAAGCTACCAAATCGGGCGCACCTTGGCACCACCCCAACGCCCCGAGTAAATCCGGCCGAGCCTTACGCCAGCGAGGGCAGCCACAACACGATGCTTGGGAACGCGACCAGCAGCGCGATGGTCACACCATCGGCGATGAAAAACGGTGTGACGCCTTTGAACACGTCCTGAACGCTTAGATCATCGCGCACGCCTGCCACCACAAAACAGTTCAGCCCGATGGGCGGCGTGATCAGGCAGAATTCGGCCATTTTGACCACCAGTATCCCGAACCAGATTGCGCACATCGGCCCCGACATGCCGAACGCGCTGTCTGCCGCGCTGACATATTCGCCGCCGTTCAGCGCCATGACCGCCGGATAGACCACCGGCAGGGTCAGCAACAGCATCCCGATCGCGTCCATGAACATGCCCAGCACGGCATAGGCCAGCAGGATACAGATCAGGATCAGCATCGGCGATACGGTCAGCGATGAAATCCAATCGGCAAAGGCAGATGGCAGTTCGGCAAAGCCCAGAAACCGGACATAGATCAGAACGCCCCAGATGATGGTGAATATCATCACCGTCAGTTTGGCGGTTTCCAACAGGGCTGATTTCAATTCGGTCCAGCGCATCCCGTGCACCAGCGCCATGCAGAATACGATAAACGCGCCCACCGCGCCGCCTTCTGTCGGGGTGCCCCATGCTTCGCCAAAGGGGTTGTAGACAAAGAAAATGATGATCACGACAACCGCCACGATCGGCAATGCGGGGGGCAGGGATTGAAAGCGTTGTTTCCACGTGAACCCGCGTACCGGCGGGCCGACCGATTTAAAGATCACCGCGATGCCGATGATCAGGATGGCATAGACCATCGCTGAAAACACACCCGGAATGAACCCGGCCAGCAGCAGTTTGCCCACATCCTGTTCCACAATGATCGCATAGATCACCAGAATGGCCGAAGGCGGAATAAGCGAGGCCAGCGTGCCACCCGCGGCCACCACACCGGCGGCGAATTGTTTGTTATAGCCGATTTTCAGCATTTCGGGGATGGCGATGCGCGCGAACACCGCCGCTGTGGCCACCGATGCGCCCGACACGGCGGCAAAGCCAGCGGTCGCGAATACCGTGGACACCGCCAAACCGCCCGGCACCCACGCGATCCAGCGTTTGGCCGCCTCGAACAGCGCGCGGGTCAGCCCCGCGTAATAGGCCAGATAGCCGATCAGGATAAAGGTCGGGATCAGCGACAGCGCCTGTGAGGACACTTTGGAATGGGGCACCTGCCCCGCCGTCTTGATGCCAACGGTCAGCGCCCAGCCCAGATGCTCCATCCCGAAATCGCGTTTCGCCCAGAAGATCAGCACCAGCCCGACCAGCCCTGCCAGACCGGCGGCGAAAGCCACACGCATGCCCAGCACGACCATGACCAGCATACCGGCGGACACCCAAAGCCCAAGTTCGATTGGTTCCATCAGTCTAGTCCCGCCCGTCAAGCTGTTCGGCCTCGGCGCGGGCCTGGGTTGCAATATCCTGAATCATCGGCACCGCGACGGGGCTGTCCAGCCCCAGAACCAGCGCGCGCCCGTAGCCCCACAATTGCAGAAGCAGACGCAGGCAGAGCACTGAAAACGCGACCGGCGCCAGCAACTTGGCGGGCCAGATCGGGATGCCGATATCGATCGAGCTGTCGCGACTCCACAATGGGGCGGAAAAATCGAAACTGCGCTGAAAATGGGCCCAGCTGCCCCAGACCAGCGCGACCATCAGCACCAGCATCAGTATGATCGAGACACATTCCGCCGCCCACAGCGCCCGCCCCTTCAGCCGCCCGATCAGGATATCCATGCGGATATGCCCGCCGTCGCGCTGGGTATAGGCGATGCCCATGAAGGCGATCAGCGGCATGATCTGTTCGATCCAGTCGACATAACCGGCCAAGGGCGCATTGAAAAACTTGCGCCCGCCCACGGAATAAACAGCCAGAAACATCAGCGAAAACACCGCAAGCCCGCTGATCAGCGCCAGTTGGCGTTCGATTTTAAGAAGGCCGCGATCCCAGCGGCTTAGCCTGCTGTCATCGACAAGCACAGCGGATGTTCCGGCCATGCGGGTGTCCTTTGGTTCAGGAAAAAGGGATCAAAAACAGCGGGCGGTCCCTGTGGAACCGCCCGCGTGTTTGATCAGTTCGACATCTGCGCCTGTTTCAGCGTCGACATCACCAGATCGTACAGTTCTTGTGCCGGCAGGCCTTGTGCGCTCATGTCGGCCAGCCACTGCTCGCGGATCGGATCGGCGGCGGTGGCGCGGAATTCGGCAATCACGTCATCCGAGATCACGACTTTTTCCACTTCCTTCTCGGCCAGAACAGCCTCCCAGCGCTCAAGCAGTTCGGCGTAGTTTGCCAGATAGTGGGCAATCGCCTCGTCCACCGAACTGTCCAGCGCGGCGCGATGTTCATCGCTCAGCGCGGCGTAGGCATCGGTGTTGACCACAACAGGGCAGTTGACCGTGCCGGGGTTGAGGTTGGCTGTCCACCAGTCGGCTTCGTTGATGGTGCCAAAGGACAGGTGCGCGTGCTGGGCAAAGGCCACAGTATCGACAACACCGCTGGCCATCGCGTTATAGGCTTCGGTTGCGGGCACGGATGTGGGCACACCGCCAACGCTTTCAAAGGCCTTGCCGATGCCGCCGGTGGCGCGCACGCGCATGCCGTCAAATGCGCCCAGCGTGGTGCGCGGATCGCCGGTACCGACCAGATTGTATTGCGGCATGGGCGATGTCATCAGCAGCTTGGCATTCCAGCGTGCCAGATCGGCCTGAACCGCAGGGTGCGCATAAACCGCATGGCTTACGGCCACTTCTTCTTCCAGCGTGTTCACGCCCAGAAACGGCAGCTCCAGCACCGTGATCGTCGGGTTTTTGTCGGCGTGATATCCTGCGCAGAACTGCGCCATTTCAATCGCGCCGATCGAAATACCGTCAAGGTTTTCGCGCGGTTTGCTGAGGCCACCATAGCTGACGTTCATGGTGAATTCGCCATTGGTCTTTTCGCTGACCAGTTCGGCCAGTTTTTCAACATGCTCGGTAAAGGCACGCCGCTTGCCCCAGACCGACACATTCCATTCCGTTGCTGCCGCTTCGGAAATAAAAGCAACACTGACAGCCGCCGCAACGGCTCCGGTTAACATCTTGTTCATATAAGTCTCTCCCGTTGTGCACCCCTCTTCCCCGGGGCGCTTGGGCTAAACCTAGCCTGTGCGGCGCGTGGTGCCAACCCTAGAGATACGATCCGCTCCGTTGGTTCACACCAACACGGATTACGGCCCCCTGTCCGTGTGACGACCGGCCCGATCACCAGCCAGACCGGGCGCGCGCTGCCCTGTCGGATTTTCCGTATTTCTGGCAAAAAGAAGCGATACCGGAATGCGCTTTGACGTGCGGGGGATAAGGGCGCCGCTAACCTGCCTGCGCGGGCGGTGTCAGAACCGGGGGCGTGTCAAACCCGTTGCGCCACAGGACAAGGGCCATCACCGGGTGATCATGGGTTTCCATCGCGTGCGGCTGATTGCTGGCGTGAAAGCAGGTGTCACCGGCGCGCAGGATCTGGGTCGGTTCGCCCTGACGCATAAATTCGGCCTCGCCCGCGATTACAAGATATAGTTCTTCTGCGGGGTGATGATGCAAAGGGTAATGCAGATGCGCGGGCATATAGACGACCCATGCAAACATCTGCGCGCTTATATAGGCCCCGTCCCTGCCGATCAGGCAATAGCATCCGAAGCGGTCCATAAAGTGCTTGCCGATGCCTGTGCCCTTGTAGGTTTCGCGCCATGTCGCCACCGGACCTGCGGCGACGAAAGCATCGCGCAACTCTGCGTAACAATCCGAAAACAAACCGGTTTCCCGCGCAAGATATTCTGCGCAGGGCGCATGGAACGGCACCACGGGTTGCGGCGTGATATCGTCGGGAAAGGCACAAAAGGCCTGCGTTTGCGGGTGGGACAGCAGGGCTGTGCGCGCGTGCTCCAGCAGGGTTTGGAAATGCGGGTCTGTCACGGGGTCACCACGATGTTGCCGACATGGGCCTTGTCGATAAACGCCTGCTGCGCCGCATGCAAATCGTGCAGCGGATAGGTTGCCCCCAGAACCGGGCGGATTTCCCCGGCTTCGATATAGCCGACAAGATCGCGAAAGACGTGCGGCGGCAGAACCGTGGACCCGGTAAAGGTCAGATCCCGCAGATAAAGGGTGCGCAGATCCAGTTCCACCATCGGCCCGGCGATTGCACCTGAACAGGTATAGCGACCGCCCCGTTCCAGGACGTCGATCAGTGTCGGGAAATACGCCCCGCCTACAATATCGGCGACCACCGACACGCTGTCCTGTCCGAGGGCCGCGCCAAGGGCCGCGCGCAGGTTTTCGGGATTGCGCGGCAAAAGGGCGTCTGCCCCGAACGGCGCAAGGGCGCTGTGTTTGTGTTCGGAGGCCAGCGCCACAACCCGCGCGCCGCGCCGTTTGGCCAACTGGATCAGCGCCGAGCCCACACCGCCCGACGCACCGGTCACCAGCACGCTGTCCCCGTCCCCCACACCTGCCCGGTTCAGCATGCCTTCGGCGGTGGAATACGAACAGGGGAACGTGGCCAGTTCGGCGTCTGACAACGGGCTGTTGATTGGCGCGGCGTTGCGATAATCCACGCATGCATATTGCGCAAATCCACCATCCCGTTCAGAGCCGAAATAGCCGGTCTTGGTCTTGTCCAGCGGATCATTCCAATCGCGCAGCCAACAATCGACCATGACACGTTTGCCCATCAGCGCAGGATCGGCGCCGGCGCCGGTGGCCACCACGATGCCGACGGTATCCGCGCCCTGAATGCGCGGAAACCCGATCGGCGCCCCGCCCCAGGACGGGTCGGCATCATCCAGACCGTCATAGGCCCCGCCCGAAGTGGCCTCTTTCACCGCCTTGGAATACCACCCGGTGCGCGTATTCACGTCGGTGTTGTTCAGCCCGCAGGCACCCACACGGATCAGCACATCTGTCGGACCGACCTGCGGCACAGGCCAGTCTGTCTTCCACTGCAGAACATCCATATCCCCATGCGCTGTCAGCACCATGGCGTTCATCGTTTCGGGGATCGTCATACTGTGCCCTCCTGTCGCGGTTTCCGGCGCGGTCATCGGTGCTTGATACATTTGGCGACTTTGCAGCGGTTGACCATCAAAAAGGCCGATTTCCTCACAACCGTTTGTCTATGCGCGACGACGATTGTTGAGCTGACGACTTTTTTTCAGGGTTTGGCGCGCTTTTGTCTTGCGGCGGGGTGCGGGCCACGGCCCATTGGCAGGGCCACGCTGCACTTGTATGCAGTGAAACATATCAGGACACGGAAAGGGCCGACATGGATGAAGACCTGTTTTTGAAGGGGCTGGAGCGGCGCAAAGCGACGCTGGGCGACGCTTATGTGGAAAAGAACCTTGCGGCGGCGGATGATTTCACCCGTCCCTTTCAAGAGGCCATGACCGCGTGGTGCTGGGGCTTTGGCTGGGGCGACGATGCGATTGACGCGAAAACCCGCAGCCTGATGAACCTGACAATGATCGGGGCGCTGGGCAAAATGAACGAATGGGAAATCCATTGTCGCGGCGCGATCACCAACGGGGTCAGCGTCGAAGAAATCCGGGCTGCGGTGCATGCGGTCGCGATCTATTGCGGCGTGCCGCAGGGGTTGGAATGTTTTCGCGTTGCGCGCAAGGTACTGGAAGAAAAGGGCATGCTGTAAACGATCCGCGCACGCGGGCATGTTTGCGAATATGTCGCCTGCGCGCGACGCGCCGAAACAATATGTCACACCCGATTGCATGCGCCAAAAGCCGCATTAACGGCGGGAACAGGCGCAACGCCGCGCCTGCCCGGTATTGCGATTTACAACCTATCGCCGCGAAATATAGGCTTTTTCCCGCTTGGACGCGTTGTGTTTACAGGTATTGCGGCCTGCGGGGAAAAAACTTTACACCGAAAACGTTGTTTTCCCGTGGCTTATTTCTTTCTTTTCAGTTGCGGGTATGATCATCACAACTCCGGTTCCGGACGGGGCGCATTACGGGCAAGAGGAGGCCCGCGCCACCGGAACGAACCGGCGCGCCATACCACATTCGGGAGGACCCAAGATGACCGAACAAAAAAACACCGCACCTGCGAGCGTGAAAACACACGCCCCTTCGGCGGCTATTGTCAAAAACGCGTTGATCGATGCCGCGAAATACGATGCGCTTTATGCGGCGTCGATCAAGGACCCGCAGGCGTTCTGGGGCGAACAGGGGCAGCGGGTGGACTGGATCAAGCCTTATTCCACCGTCAGGGATGTGACGTTCGAACATGGCAAGGTTGCGATCAACTGGTATGGCGATGGCACATTGAACGTGTCTGCCAACTGCATCGACCGCCATCTTGAAACGCGCGGTGACCAGACCGCGATCATCTGGGAACCGGATAGCCCCGAAGAAGACGCGAAGCACATCACCTACAAAGAACTGCACCGCAACACCTGCAAGATGGCCAACATTCTGGAGAGCCTTGGCGTGCGCAAGGGTGACCGTGTGGTGATCTACCTGCCGATGATCCCCGAAGCCGCCTATGCCATGCTGGCCTGTGCGCGGATCGGCGCGATCCATTCCATCGTGTTCGCAGGATTTTCCCCCGATGCGCTGGGCGCGCGGGTCAATGGTTGCAACGCCAAGGTTGTCATCACGGCCGATTATGCCCCGCGCGGCGGGCGGCAGACACCGCTGAAATCCAATGCGGATGCGGCGCTGCTGCATTGCAAGGACAGCGTGAAATGTCTGGTGGTGAAACGGACCGGCGGACAAACGACGTGGACGGCGCGTGACCATGATTACAACGAAATGGCACTGGAGGCGGACGAGTATTGCGCGCCTGCGGAAATAAATGCCGAAGACCCGCTGTTTATCCTCTACACATCCGGGTCCACCGGCCAGCCCAAGGGTGTTGTGCACACCACAGGCGGCTATCTGGTGTACGCCAGTCTGACCCATGAATATGTTTTTGATTACCACGAAGGCGATATATTCTGGTGTACTGCCGATGTGGGTTGGGTCACAGGCCACAGCTATATCGTCTATGGCCCGCTAGCAAATGGCGCGACAACCATCATGTTCGAAGGCGTGCCGACCTATCCGGATGCCAGCCGGTTCTGGCAAGTGTGTGAAAAGCACAAGGTGAACCAGTTCTACACCGCCCCCACAGCCATTCGCGCGCTGATGGCCCATGGTGACGAACCGGTGAAGAAATGCGATCTGAGCGATCTGCGCATTCTGGGCACCGTGGGTGAACCGATCAACCCCGAGGCGTGGAACTGGTATGATCAGGTCGTCGGTGGCGGGCGCTGCCCGATCGTCGACACATGGTGGCAAACCGAAACCGGCGGTCATCTGCTGACCCCCCTGCCCGGTGCGCATGCGACCAAACCGGGATCGGCGATGAAACCGTTTTTCGGCATCGAACCGGTGATCCTTGATCCGCAATCCGGCGTTGAAATCCATTCCAACCCTGCCGAGGGCGTGTTGTGCCTGAAAGCAAGCTGGCCCGGTCAGATGCGTACCGTCTGGGGCGATCATGACCGGTTCCAGCAAACCTATTTCAGCGATTACAAAGGCTATTATTTCACCGGTGACGGGGCAAAACGCGACGCGGATGGCGATTACTGGATCACCGGGCGCGTGGACGATGTGATCAACGTCTCGGGCCACCGCATGGGCACGGCCGAGGTGGAAAGCGCGCTGGTCGCGCATGCCAAAGTGGCCGAGGCCGCCGTCGTCGGCTACCCGCATGACATCAAGGGACAAGGCATTTATTGCTATGTCACACTGATGAACGGCGAAACCCCATCGGATGAATTGCGCAAGGAACTGCGCACTTGGGTGCGCACCGAAATCGGCCCGATCGCCAGCCCTGACGTGATCCAGTGGGCCCCGGGCCTGCCGAAAACACGGTCCGGCAAGATCATGCGCCGGATATTGCGTAAAATCGCGGAAAACGATTTTGGCAGTCTGGGTGACACGTCGACACTGGCCGACCCTTCGGTGGTGGATGATCTGATCGAAAACCGGGGGAATTCCTGATGTCTGTGACAACACAAACGCACGCTGCTGTTCTGATCCTTCTGGGCCCGCCCGGCGCTGGAAAAGGCACCCAGGCGCGCATGCTGGAGGAAAAATTCGGGCTGGTGCAACTGTCCACCGGTGATCTGTTGCGCGCGGCCGTGGCCGCAGGCACCCCTGCGGGCAAGGCCGCCAAGGCGGTGATGGAAGCGGGCGAACTGGTCAGCGACCAGATCGTGATCGATATCCTGCGCGACCGTCTGGCAGAGCCTGATTGCGCCAAGGGCGTGATCCTCGACGGCTTCCCGCGTACCACGGTGCAGGCGCAAGCACTGGACGCGCTGCTGGCCGAAAGCGGGCAGAAAATCAACGCAGCCATCAGTCTGGAAGTCGACGATGCCGCGATGGTCACGCGGATTTCGGGGCGCTTTACCTGTGGCGGCTGTGGAGAAGGGTATCATGATACGTTCAAACCCACCGCCGTGCTGGGCAAGTGCGACAAGTGCGGCAGCACCGATATGAAACGCCGCGCCGATGACAATGCCGAAACCGTCGCCTCGCGGCTTGCGGCCTATCATGCCCAGACCGCCCCGCTGATCAGCTATTACGACGCCAAGGGCGCGTTACAAAAGATCGACGCGATGGGCGATATTGACGATATTGCATCGCGATTGCAGGCGATGGTGGCCAACGCCACCGGTTGAACGCGCCCCTTTGGGCAAAGGGAATGGCGCGCGGGTCATGGACAACGCGCGCCAAGCGTGGCACCTGATGCAAAATTCTTCAGGCGGCACCCCTATGGCTTCTTCTTTCGTCCCCGGACCCGACACCTTGCGCGCCTATCGCGATGTTCTGGGCTGTTTCGGATCGGGCGTGACCATCATTACCGTGGCTACACCGGACGGGCCGATGGCGATGACGGCCAATTCGTTTTCATCCGTGTCGCTGGACCCGCCTCTGGTGCTGTGGTCGGTGGCCAAATCATCGCGCCGTTACCAGCCGTTTTTTGACGCGCTGCACTTTGCGATTCACGTATTGGACGACACGCAAAAAGACGTGGCCCTGCATTTCGCCGCCAATGGCAACGGGTTTGACCGGTTCGACTGGGCGCATAATGACAACGGTGTGCCGGTGTTGCAGGATCGTCTGGCGCTGTTTGAATGCCGCACTTACGGGCGTCATGACGCGGGCGATCATACCATTATCGTCGGTCAGGTTCTGCGCGCGGACCGGCGCGACGGTGCGGGCCTTGCCTTTGACCAGCGCCGGTACGGGCGGTTCCAGCCGTTTGATGCAGATTGATTTGCGCGCGAAACACAGGATAAGCCCGCGATGCGCCCCAGCCTGAAACAGTTAGAAGCGTTGATCTGGGTCGCCGATCTGGGCAGTTTTCGAAAAGCGGCGGACCGTCTGAACACCACACAACCCAATATTTCCGCCCGCATCGCGGGGCTGGAAACCCTGTTGGGGGTGCGCCTGATGGAACGCGATGCGGGATCGGTGCGCCTGACGGCCAAGGGGCAGGACGTGCTGGGCCATGCGCGCCAGGTTCTGAACGCGACACAGGCGCTGGTGCAATCGGCCAACGAAGCGGCGCTCTATGACGGGACATTGCGCCTTGGGGTGACGGAAATGATCGTGCACACGTGGCTGCCCGATTTTCTAGCCCAGTTGAAAACACGGTTCCCCACGCTTCAGGTGGAACTGACGGTCGACATGGCGGTCAGCCTTGAAAAACAGCTTGCCGAACGTACGCTGGATCTGGCCTTGCAAAACGCCCCCTTTCATCGCGCGGTCAGCGGTGAAATTCCGCTGGGCACCTATCCGTTGATCTGGGTTGCCGCGCCATCGCTGGGTTTGCAGGATATCGATCCTGTGAAACTGGACGATCTGGCGCGCCATCCGGTTCTGACCCACGGGCGCGATACACCGCTTTATGCCCAGACCGCAGCCCATTTCGGGCAGCAGCGCGATGTGCCGGTACGGCTGGTGCCATCCAGTTCGCTGGCCGCCTGCCTGCACATGGCGGTGAACGGGATGGGCATTGTCACGGTGCCCGCTGCCATGGTCATTGCCGAAATCGCCGCCGGTCGTCTGGTGGCTGTTCCCTATCACTGGGTGCCGGAACCCTTGCAGTTTTTTGCCCGTTACGACGCGCAAAAGGCGATGGATTTTGTGCAAACCGCCGCCACGCTGGCCCGCACCGTCGCGGCCGAGTTCAACGCGGCACATGGCATCACAGCATAAATTTATGTGATCCTTATTATCGAATTAAATAGTTGGAACCTATTTTAAACTTGTGTCTACTCTGCCCCTGAATTCTGATTTCGGGAAAAGGGCCGCTTGGGCATGGATGCATCTTTGATACGGCTGGGCGTGGATATTGGCGGCACGTTTACAGACGTGGTTCTGGAACGGGGCGACCGGCAGTTTTCAACCAAGGTGCTGACCACTTACGGCGCGCCGGAAGATGCCATTCTGGACGGCACCGCGCAGGTGTGCGCCAAGGCGGGGATCGATCCGTCGGAAATCGGGCAGATCATTCACGGCACCACATTGGCGACCAATGCGCTGATCGAACGGCGCGGCGCGCGCACCGCCCTGATCACCACGCAGGGGTTTCGCGATGTGATCGAAATGCGCACGGAATCCCGCTTTGAACAATACGATCTGAACATGGTGTTGCCCGAACCGCTGTTGCCACGCCAAAGCCGGTTCACGCTGAACGAACGGATCAGCGCCAAGGGCGGCGTTCTGATCCCGCTGGAGCGCGCCGAGATCGAGGCACTGGCCGAAGATATCCGCACCGCACGTTATGACAGTGTGGCCGTGGGCCTGATCCATTCCTATCTGAATGACAGCCACGAACGCATGGTGCGCGATGTGCTGGCCGACATGCTGCCCGATGTGATGGTATCCCTGTCATGCGAGGTGTCGCCGCAGATGCGCGAATATGAACGGTTCAACACCACCGTGGCCAACGCCTATATCAAACCGCTGATGAAAAGCTATCTGGGGCGGTTGGAGGGGCGGTTGGCCGAGGCCGGTGTGCGCTGTCCGATTTTCCTGATGCATTCGGGGGGCGGCATTATTTCCATCGAAAGTGCCGCAGAATTTCCCGTACGGCTGGTTGAATCCGGCCCCGCAGGTGGCGCGGTCTTTGCCGCCAACATTGCCGCGCGTTACGGGCTGGACAAGATTTTGTCGTTCGATATGGGCGGCACCACGGCCAAGATTTGCCTGATCAAGAACCAGACGCCGAAAACCGCGCGGGTGTTCGAAGTGGCGCGCACCTACCGGTTCAAAAAGGGATCGGGGATGCCGATTTCCATTCCGGTGATCGACATGGTGGAAATTGGCGCGGGCGGCGGATCGCTGGCGCATGTGGACGCGATGCGCCAGATCCGTGTCGGCCCCGAAAGTGCGGGATCAGAACCCGGACCGGCCTGTTACGGGCGTGGCGGGGAACGCCCTGCCGTCACCGATGCCGATCTGGTGCTGGGCAAACTCGACCCCGATAATTTCGCGGGCGGGTCCATTGCGCTGCACACGGATCAATCGCGCAGCGCACTGGAACGCGAACTGGGTCAGGCGCTGGATATGGATGCGCAAACCGCCGCCTTTGGTCTGGCCGAAGTGGTGGATGAAAACATGGCCAACGCCGCGCGCGTGCATGCGGTGGAAAACGGCGAGGATCTGGCCGGATATACCATGATCGCCTTTGGCGGCGCGGCCCCGCTTCATGCGGGGCGGTTGTGTGAAAAGCTGGGTGTGGATCGCCTGCTGGTGCCAACCGGTGCCGGCGTGGGATCGGCCATCGGGTTCCTGCGCGCACCCTTCAGTTTCGAGGCGACGCGCAGTCTTTATATGAAACTGTCGGATTTCAATGCGGGCACGATCCGCGATGTGCTGGCCGATTTGCAGCGCGAAGCCACCGCATTCGTGCGATCCTGTGATGCGAACGCCGACATTCAGCCCGAATTCAAGGCCTATATGCGCTATACCGGCCAAGGGTGGGAAATACCCATCGTGTTGACACCGCAGCAGGCCGCAAATCCTGACAAGGACACATTCCAGCGCCTGTTCGAAGAAGATTACGCCAATCTGTTTGGCCGTGTGGTGGACGGCATGGATATTGAAATGACGGTTTGGGCGGTCAATGCCACCACGCCCCCCGCCCCTGTTCAGGCCATTGAACCGGCCCGCACCTTCAGCGATGCCCCGATTACTGGCACGCGCGAGGTGTTTGATCCGGCACTGGCGCGCGCGGTGGTGGCCGATGTGGTCGACCGCGCCAGCCTGAATACGGGCGATCAGATCAGCGGCCCCGCGGTGATCACCGAAGATGAAACCACGATTGTCGTGCCGTCAAGCCGCAGGGCCGTGGCGCAACCCGACGGCACAATCGATGTGATCCTAAAATCGGCAGGAGACAGCGCATGACACACGACACCAAAACATCGGATGTGGCGCATCAAGTGATGTGGAATCGCCTGATTTCAGTTGTGGAGGAACAGGCGCAAGCCCTTGTGCGCACGGCCTTTTCCACATCCGTGCGCGAAGCGGGTGATCTGTCGGCGGGCGTCTATGACACAAGCGGGCGGATGCTGGCGCAGGCCGTCACCGGTACCCCCGGCCATGTGAACGCGATGGCCGATGCCGTGGCGCATTTCATTCGCCGCATCGGGCGCCACAATATCTTTCAGGGCGATGTGTATATCACCAACGATCCGTGGGAAGGCACCGGCCACCTGCATGACATCACGGTTGTCACCCCGTCCTTTCACAACGACCGCTTTGTCGGATTTTTTGCCTGCACCGCCCATATCGTCGATATCGGCGGGCGCGGGTTTGGTGCGGATGCAAACAGCATCTACGAAGAGGGCCTGTACCTGCCGATCATGAAGTTCGCCGAACGCGGCGTGGTGGACAAAACCCTGATCAAAATTGTGCGTGGCAATGTGCGTGAACCCGATCAGCTTGTCGGTGATATCTATGCGCTGGCCACCTGCAACGAAATCGGACAGCGCCGGTTAAGCGAAATGATGGCCGAATTCGAACTGGACACGCTGGACGGCATCGCAGCCTTCATTCTGGACAATTCGCGCCGCGCCACGCTGGAACGTATCGCCGCCCTGCCCCGCGGCAGCGCCAACGGCGCGATGCAGATTGACGGATTATGACACCCCGATTGATCTTGTGGTGCGGGTCGACATCGAACAAGATCATATTCTGTGCGATTTTACCGGAACATCGGGTTTGGACAAGAAGGGTATCAATGTTCCGCTGGTTTATACAAAGGCCTATGCCTGTTATGCGCTGAAATGTGCAATCGCGCCCGAGATCCCGAACAACGCCGCGTCGCTGGAACCGTTCCATGTGACCGCACCGGTTGATACAATTGTGAATGCGGTGCATCCCGCGCCGGTGGCGCTGCGCCATGTGATCGGCCACATGATCCCCGACACGGTCTATGATGCGCTGGACCAGTTGTTGCCCCATCTGGTGCCCGCCGAAGGGGCCGGAACGCTGTGCAACTTTCAGGTGTCGCTGCGCCCGCGCCGCGATGCCCCTGCCCCCAAAGATGCCGTTCGCGCCGAGGTGCTGGCGTTCAATTCCGGCGGATCGGGTGCGCGCCCCGAGGTGGACGGGCTGAACGCCACCGCCTTTCCTTCGGGTGTGATGACGATGCCGATCGAAGCCACCGAACATACCGGCCCGGTGATCATCTGGCGCAAGGAACTGCGCCCGGATAGCGGCGGCGCGGGTAAGTATCGCGGTGGATTGGGCCAGTATATGGAAGTGGGGGCAGCAGAAGGCCACGAATACGATTTTTCGGCCATGTTTGACCGTGTGGATCACCCCGCACGCGGGCGGCAAGGCGGGGCAAATGGCGCGCCCACGACAATCGCACAGGATGATGGCACCCCGATGAAAGGCAAAGGAAAACAACCTGTTGCCCATGGGCGGCGCGTGATGCTGGCCTTTCCGGGGGGCGCGGGATACGGCCCCGCAAAGGATCGTGATCCGGCGCTGGTGCGGCGCGATCTGGCGCGGGGGTATATTTCGGCGCAAACTGCGCAGGACGATTACGGCATGGACAAAGACGCGGTGGATTCCGTGTTGCACGCCGTCAGGACCGGAGAGGATATCGCATGACGCCCAACTGGCAGAGCCCCAAGGCAACATCCTATGACGTGGTGATTGTGGGCGGCGCGATGTACGGATCATCGGTGGCGTGGTTTCTGGCCGACAACCCCGATTTTGGCGGCCGTATTCTGGTGGTGGAACGCGACCCGAGTTATGAATTCACCTCGACCGCGCACACCAACAGTTGCATCCGCCAACAGTTCAGCCGCGAGATCAACGTGCGCGTATCGCAGTTCGGGGTCGAATTTATCAAGAATTTCCGCCACTTTCTGGGCGATGATCCGCGCGTGCCTGACATTACGCTGCACACTTTCGGGTATATGTACATGGCCGACACGCCCGAATTCGCGCAGGTCTTGCGCGACAGTCAGAAACTACAGGCGGCGTGTGGTGCAGGCACAAAACACCTGAGCCGTGATGACATCGCGCGCGCTTATCCGTTCTATAATCTGGACGATATCATCGCCGCCAACCACAACCTGATTGATGAGGGGTATTTCGACGGCAATACCATGTTTGATTGGTGGAAGCGGTCGGCACGCGAAAAGGGTGTGGAATACCTGACCAACGAAGTTGTGGCGATGACGCTGAACAGCGCGGGCACACAGGTGGACAGTGTCACGCTGGCATCGGGTGATGTGGTGGCGTGCGGCACCGTGATCAACGCGTCGGGCCCGCGCGCGGTGCGCACATCGCGCATGGCAGGCATCGAATTGCCCGTTGAACCGCGCAAACGCTATACGTTCATCTTTGCCGCCGAAACACCGCTGGACCGTGATCTGCCGCTGACGATCGACCCCAGTGGCGTGCATATGCGCACCGACGGAACCTATTACATGGCCGGATGCCCGCCCGATCACGATGTGGCGGTGGACTATGATGATTTTGCGATGGATCACAGCATTTGGGAGGACAAGGTCTGGCCCGCCGTGGCAAACCGCGTGCCCCAGTTCGAGGCGATCAAACTGGTCAATTCATGGGTCGGGCACTATGCCTATAACACACTGGATCAAAACGCGATTATCGGCCCGCACACCAAGGTGGCGAATTTCATGTTTGTGAACGGGTTTTCAGGCCACGGCTTTCAACAATCCCCCGCGATGGGGCGTGGCATGGCAGAACGCATTGTCTATGGTGCCTATCGCACGCTGGATTTGACCCCGTTCCAGTATGACCGCATCGAAAAGGGTGAACCCTTTGACGAAAAGGCTGTGATATGAAGCTGGATCCGAACCCGTTTACCCGTGCGATCCGGTCGGGGGAAAAACAGATCGGGCTTTGGATCAGTCTGGCCAATCCGTTTGCCGCCGAAGTCGTCGCACCCGCGGGCTTTGACTGGGTGTTGCTGGATATGGAACATTCCCCGTCCGAATACACATCAATCCTTGGGCAGTTGCAGGTCTTTGCCGCCTACCCCACCACCGCCATCGTGCGCCCCGACTGGAACGATCCGGTCAAGGTGAAACGGCTGCTGGACATGGGCGCGCCGGGATTGTTGTTTCCGATGGTTCAGGATGTGGAACAGGCGCAACAGGCGGTCGCCGCCACACGCTATCCCCCACGCGGTATTCGCGGGGTCGGCGGTACGATGCGCGGCAACAGGTTTGGCCGGATCAGCGACTATTTCAGCGGGATCGAGGATGAAACCACCGTGATCGTACAGGTTGAAACGCTGTCAGCCCTTGCGCAGGCCGAAGATATTGCCGCCGTTGACGGCATTGATGGCGTGTTTTTCGGCCCCGCCGACATTGCCGCCGATATGGGGCTGCTGGGCCAGCACATGGACCCGAACGTGTGGGAGGCGATCTGGGCCGTGGCGCACAAGCTGATTGCGCAGGGTGTGCCGGTCGGCACACTGGTGTCGGATGCGGCATTCGCGCGCAAACTGCTGGCCGACGGGTTTACCTTTGTCGCCTGCGGCAGTGATATCGGCCTGTTGGCCAAGGGCGCGGATGCCTTGCTTGCGCAGGTCAGGGATGAAACGCCCGGAACGGGCGCTTAGGAACAGAAAACGGAGAGAACAGATGAAAAAGATTGTGCTGACCGGTGCCGCCGGAAAACTGGGCGGGTATCTGCGTAAATCCCTGTCGGACATGGCGGATACGCTGGTGTCGACCGATCTGGCCGATGACGTCGGCACGCTGTTCAAGGGCGAAACCTATATCAAGGCGGACCTTGCCGATCTGTCGGCTGTCAACGACATAATGCAAGGCGCTGATATGGTTGTACATTTCGGCGCGATTGGCGACGAAGCGCCGTTTGACGATATTCTAAGCTCCAACATTGTCGGCGCCTATAACATCTGGGAGGCCGCCTATCGCAACAAGGTGCGCCGCGTGGTCTATGCCAGTTCGATCCACGCGGTCGGGATGTATCCGAAAACCGAATTTATCGGCACCGATGTGCCCCATCGCCCCGATACGTTTTACGGGCTGTCCAAATGTTTTGCCGAAGATCTGGGGCGGCTTTACTGGGAAAAACGCGGCGTTGAATCCGTATGTATGCGCATCCTGTCGTGCAACCCCGGCGTGACAAACGCGCGCGCTGTGGGGTCGTGGCTGTCTTACGAGGATCTGGCCCATCTGGTGGAACGCGCGATTGATACGCCCGTGACCGGATTTACTGTGGTTTACGGCGTGTCCAACAATGACCGCGCGCCGGTGGACAATACGCTGGCCAATTATCTGGGCTACCGCCCCCGCGACAATGGCGAGGTGTTTGCTAAGAAAATCTTTGCCGCCGACCCGCCGATGGACCCGCAAAACCCCAGCGATATGTGTCAGGGCGGGCCGTTTGCGGTGGTACCATTGGGGGAAAGCGGTGTGGCGATGATGAAGTTAAAGGACTGAATTCGCTTTTCTTTCAGAGTGTCTGGAAACACAGCGCCAATTATTTTACATTTTCTCCCAAGGATCGCGCGCGCACGTGCGTCTTACTGTTTTGATGATCTGAACGGAGCGTAAAATGAACGTTGTGAAATCCATGTGCCTGTCGCTGATGCTGTCCTTTCCTGCGTTTGCACATGCCGAAACCGTCACCGGAACGGCCACCTATTTGCAGCGGATGATGCTGTTGCCCGGATCAACGCTTGAGGTGACGCTGGAAGACGTGAGCCGCGCGGATGCGCCTGCGGACATTATCGCGACCTATCGCGCCGATGATCCCGGTGCGCCGCCTTTTGCGTTCGAACTGGAATATGACCCCGCCGATATCGATGATCGCATGACCTATGCGGTGCGCGCCACAATCCGGCGCGAGGGCAAGCTTTTGATGACAACAACGCAAATGTACCCTGTGCTGACGCGTGGTGCCGGTTCACAGGTCGAGTTGCTGTTGCAGCAGGTATCACAAAGCGACACCCCCAAGGTCGATGCCGAACTGCTCAACACATACTGGAAAATCCTGACCATCAAGGATGACAGGTTGCGCGTCCTGGAAGGCGAGCGGGAACCCCATATGATCCTGCGCATCGGCGAAACGCCGGGGTATAGCGCCACGGTGGGCTGCAACCAGATCAATGGCGGGTACGAGGTGGACGGCACTGCGCTGACGTTGGGCGTGGGCATGTCAACGATGATGGCCTGCCTACCGCCGCTGGATGCGGCCGAAGCCGCGTTGAAATCCGTGCTGCCGCAGGTGGCGCGCTGGCAAATCGATGGCCAGATTTTGACGCTTGAAGACGAAAATGGCGCGCCGTTGATGACGATGATGGCCGTCTATCTGCAATAGCGCCGCGATGGTACTGGCCCGGTGCGACATGCCGGGCCATTCCAAATCATCAAACGCCCAGTTTTTCCTTCAAAGGTTCGAGAAAGCGTTCAAATCTGCGCCATTCTTCGTTGCTGCCTTTGTAAACCTTTTTGCGCACCTGCGTCACACTCGCGGTTTTGATAGCACGCTTGTTCTTGTGGAAATCGATACAGCCTTGTTCAAAGGTCAAACCGCAATTTTTCAACAGCTTGCGCGTTTCACCTTCCTGATCCTGGGTAAAGGCATCGTAGTTCACCGAAACGATCCGGCCCGGATATTTGCGGTGCCAGAACGCCATCATATCTTTGTACATTTTGTAATACTCGGCGATGTCATCCAGATCGAAGGTAAAAGACAGGCCCGATCCAAGAAAGCGGTGCTTGAACATCGACCAGCAGGTTGCCATCGGATCGCGCTGCAGATCGATCACCACCGCTTCGGGCATGGAGGCCAGAATATAGCCGATAAACCGGAAATTCAGCAGGTTCTTGTCGGTCATGTATTCCGACGGTGCGGCAAGACCTTCGGCCTTTTTCAGATAACTGTCGCGGACACGTTGTAACAGCGCTTTGTCATAGCCCTGTTCGGGGGTCAGCGCCGCCTTGCGCAGGATCGCGTTGATTGTCGGGTTCAAAAATCCCAACTCTCCGCCGCCATAGACCTTGGAATGGCTGGACAGCACCTGTTCGATCAGCGTGCTGCCGGTGCGTGGCATACCAACGATAAAGATCGGCTTGACGGTATGAGAAGATGCCTCTTGCGGTGACAGTTCGAGCGGTTTTGCCGCCTTGAACTGCAATTTGATCAATTCAAACCGCAACCGGTCTGTGGCGATGGTGTAGTTCCGTACTTTTTTGACCAAAGCATTGCCTTGCGACAGATAGCGAAACGCATTTTCAGTGTCTCCGACATCGCCAAACACTTTGCCCAATGCAAAACACATCGGGATCTGTTCGCCATCGCTCAGGTCTTTATTCTTCAGTATCTCGACCATTTTGGGGATCAGCGGGTCGCCTTCCTTGAATTTGCGCGCTGTGCTGAGGTCAAGATAGCTCGCTCCAAGGTCGGGATCGGCGTCTATGGCTTTGTAAAAACAGGCTTCGGCCTCGGCCATTTCGCCGCGCTGCATGTGCAAAAGCCCCATGTTACGCCGCGCCAACGCATAGTCGGGATCAATCTCGAACGCTTTCGCAAAAGCAGCCATTGCCTGCTCGTACTCTTCCCTGTCCGTGTAAACGAGACCCTTGTTACTGTAGCCGGACAAGAACCCGGGATCGATGGCCAGTGTCTTGTCAAATATCTCAAGCGCATCATCAAGCCGCCCCGCAGCGCGCGTGGCAAGGCCCAGACCGTTCAGAAAATCACAATTTTCCGGAACAAGTTCGTGCAGGCGGGTGAACAGCTTGATCGCCCTGTTGGGTTGCGCCGAATTCAGTGCGTCATGCGCCATCTGGACAAGTTCTTCTGCGGATTTTCCGGCGAATTCGTCCTCGGTTTCCTTGATGCGCAATTTGCTTTGGTACGATCCGCTGGTGGCGGCCATCAGATCATTGGTTTTTTCCATCACCGGCATGCCGCGCATGGCGCGTTTGGCCGCCTCGATCGGGTCTTCGATGTCTGAAAGCTGCCCCAAGGAGGCAATTGTTTTTTGCGGCGTTTGCGGCACCGCGAACAGGGACTGTTTGGGCGTTGCGTCAACAGGCCCGGATTTCTTCAAGCCCGCCTGTGCCTTGGCGTTTCCGGGAAAGCGCTGCAAAACGGATTGATACAGAGTCGCGGCGTGCTGTCGTTCACCCGCTTTGAGCGCTGCATTTGCAGCCTTCAAAGTGTCCGCAACGCTGGGTGTCTTTTGTGCCATGTCTGCTCCTGCCGGTCTGTGTGCCGCATTCAAGCGCATCGCGTTTTGCGCCTGCCCATGCCCCGCCATCTGCCGCGGGGGCATGTTTTGTTAGGTACGCGGTGTTTTTTAGACGATCAAGGTCATTCTGGCGCATTCTGCGGCGGTGCGCACCTGTTTAGCGGCGTTTTCCTGGGCACGGGTCCGCGCCCGACAGATCACGCTCAGCTCATGCCCAATGCTTCTTTGTACATTTCCAGCACCGCCTCTTCCTCGGCTATGTCGTTGGCATCGCGTTTGCGCAGGGCGATCACCTTGCGCATGACCTTGGTGTCATAGCCACGGCCTTTTGCCTCGGCCATCACCTCTTTCTGGGCGTCGGCCAGATCTTTTTTCTCGGCTTCCAGACGTTCGATCCGTTCGATGAACTGGCGCAGTTCGTCTGCGGTGACGCGGTAGCTGGCATCGGTAACGGAATCGTTCATCTGGTTTGTCCTTCGGCGTTTGTGATGTGGGTCAGCCGTGACTATCGCGCGGTCCGTCAAGCTGCAAGACCGCTTTGGACAAAGGACAGGTTTGGCGCAAACCCTGCCATCGGGGTCGCAAATGCATCTTGATCCGCGCGCCATTCGGGAGTAGGCCAAACCTACTTTGGTTCGGCGGATAAAACCGTCGTTAAAGGGAACACCGGTGCGGGCGATTTGCCCAATGCCGGGACTGCCCCCGCAACTGTAAGCGGTGAGCGTCGCCAAAATATACCACTGGCCCCAGATGGGTCGGGAAGGTTTGGCCAAGCGTTGACCCGCAAGTCAGGAGACCTGCCAGAGTGATCACCCGGATATGGGCGCGGGGCGCGCCGATGTCGGCGGTCTGTCCGCAGTGGTGGCGTTTCACCGTTGGCGGGCGGGCGCATGCCCTTCCAAGAACAACAATAAAAATCGGGTGCCGATACACCCTGTTGATCCTGAAGGGACATAAACTTGAAACACTTGATGGCAACCGCCTCAGCCTTGGCCGTAATCGCCGCCCACCCTGCACGTGCCGATGATGTTTTTGATCTGGGCGAGGTGACGGTGTTTGCAAACCAGACCCCGACCGCAACCAACCGGTCGGGATCGACCGTGGAAATTGTGACGCAGCAAGATCTGGAAAGCACACCGGAAACCCGCGTTGCCGACTATCTGAGCACCCTGCCCGGCATCACGTCCAGCGCGAATGGTGGATTGGGCAAATCCACCACATTGCGCATCCGCGGCCTGTCAGACCGCTATGTTTCGGTCCGCATCAACGGCATTGATGTGAGCGATCCGTCCTCTGTTCAAACCTCTTACAATTGGGGCGGGCTGACGACCGCGGGCATTTCGCGCATCGAGGTGTTGAAAGGATCACAATCCGCGCTGTACGGATCCGAAGCGATTGCGGGCGCCATCAACATCACCACATTGCGTGCAACCGAACCCGGAACAACCTATTCCGTCGGCGTCGAGGTTGGCAGCTATGACACCGTGCGCGGTGATCTTTCGATCGCCAGCAAGGCCGAGCGTGGCGACATCGCGCTGACCCTGTCACGCGTGGAAAGTGACGGGTTTTCCGCCGCCGACGAAAATGACGGCAACACTGAAAAAGACGGATACGAAGGCACAATTGCCCTGCTGTCAGGCGGATACGAGGCCACCGATCAACTGCGGTTGGGGTTTGACCTGATCTATCAGAATGAAGACACCAACATCGATGCCTTCGGCGGCCCCGGCGGCGACGCGGACCGCCCGTTTTACACCGACCGCAAAGGCGGGCGTATTTATGCGGAATTCGATGGCGACGCCATCGATCATGAACTGGCGCTCAGCTATTTCGAAACAGAACGGTCCGATCCGCTGACACCGTTCGGCAGCCCGACCTTTGTCGGGGATCGCACCGAACTGCTGTATACAGGGCGCGCCTTTGTCGGCGGAACCGGCCTTGTCTTTGGCGGCAGCTATTCCGAAGAAACTGCGGATTTTGGCACCGGCACGGCATCCTACGAAATCTTTTCATTGTTCGGAGAGGCGCAGTTTGAACTGAGCGACACGCTGGATCTGGCCACATCTTTCCGCGTCGATGACCATTCCGAATACGGCACCAAACCCACGGCGCGGGCCGCGCTGGCATGGCGCCCTGCGGCGGGTACAATTGTGCGGGCCTCGATCGGAACAGGGTTTCGCGCGCCTTCCTTGAACGAGTTGTTCGGCCCGTTCAATTTCGGCCCCACAGACCCCGATCTGGAACCGGAAGAAAGCCGCAGCGCCGAACTGGGCATTGAACAGGCGCTGGCGGGCGGCACGGTTCTGAAGGCCACGGCGTTTTACACGGAAATCGACAACCTGATTTCCTATCCGGTGAACCAGTATGAACAAATCCCCGGCACGTCCGTGTCCAAGGGCGTGGAACTGGCGGCCGATGTCCCGCTGAGCGAGGGGATAAACCTGTTTGCCAATTACACCTACACCGATGCGCGCGATCAGAATAACGCGCGACTAAGCCGGGTGCCCTATCATGATTTCGTGTTGGGGCTGAATGCGCAGATCGGCGACAGGATGAGCGGTGTTATAACGCTTAACCGCGTGGTTGACCGGCTGGACGGCTTTCCATCGGGTCCGGTGTCTGATTACACCTTGGTCAATGCCGGACTGTCTTACAGCCTGACGGATGCCGCCACCGCCTATGTACGCATCGAAAACCTTCTGGATGAAGAATATCAGACATCAGCCGGTTTTGGCACATCGGATCGCGCCTTTTACTTTGGTGTCCGTGCAACGTTTTAGGGTCATAACGCTGCTGGCCGCGCTGGGGATCACCGGCGCGGCGGTACAGGCCGATGCCCCGCACAGGGTGGTGTCGATCAATCTGTGCACGGATCAGCTTGCGCTGGATCTGGCGGCACCGGGGCAACTGGTTTCGGTGTCCAAGCTGGCGCATGATCCGCAAAGTTCGGCGCGGGTGGAACAGGCGCTGGCCCTGCCCACCAACGGATCGGGCGCGGAAGAGGTGTATTTGCTGAACCCCGATCTGGTGCTGGCCGGCACGTTTACCGACCCCGCCACCGTTGCCATGCTGCGTGATCTGGGCATTCCCGTGGTTTTGTTTGCGCCCGCGCAATCGCTGGCCGACGTGCCCGACCGGATTGCACAGATGGGTGCGGCATTGGGGCGCGAGGATGCGGCGGCGCAAATGATTGCCGCGATTTCAACGCCGAGCTTGCCACTTTGCGCGATGCGCCTCGCGCACCGTCCGCGCGCCGCGCTTTACTATGTGAACAGCTATACCTCGGGTGACAAATCGCTGGCGGGCGATATTCTGAGCACCGCCGGTTTTGAAAATGCGGCTGCGCAGGCCGGGATATCCACAATTGGAACACTGCCACTTGAACAATTGATCCTATTGGCCCCCGATATCATCATTCAGGGGCGCGATTATCCCGGACAGTCCCGCGCCGAGGATAATTTCAACCATCCCGCGCTGCGTGCGCTGACAGGCACCGTGATGGCGGGCGAATTGACAGACCGCGACTGGATTTGCGGCACGCCCCAAGTGCTGAACGCGATCCGCGCCATGCGCGATCTGCGCGCGGCCATGGGGGACACGCAATGAAACTGGCGCTGGCCCTTGTTGTGATCTGCGCGCTGTTGTTCGGGCTGTCGCTGGTTACCGGGTATTCGGTCGCCTCACCCGTTGCCAGCCTGCGCGCACTGGTGATTGATGATGGCACCCCGCTCAGCGTTGTGATGCGCGATATCCGCCTGCCCCGCGCCCTTCTGGCGGTGATGGTGGGCGCATCGCTGGGCCTTGCCGGTGCGGCGATGCAGGGATATCTGCGCAACCCCTTGGCCGAACCGGGGTTGATCGGGGTGTCGGCCTCGGCCGGATTAGGAGCGGTTCTGGCGATCCAGTCAGGCGCGGCACTGGCCTTTGCCCTTGCGCTGCCGCTGGCCGCGTTGACCATGGCGATGCTGGCCGTGGGCCTGATCCTTGCACTGGCGGGGCCGCGCGGATCATCCATCACGCTTATTCTGGCGGGGATCGCGATATCGGCGCTGGCCTCGGCGCTGACGTCGCTGGTGTTGAACCTGTCGCCCAATCCCTTTGCCGCCGCCGAAATCGTGTTCTGGATGCTGGGTTCACTGGCGGACCGGTCGTTTGATCACGTCTGGCTGGCATTGCCCTTCATGGTCGTGGGCTGGGTGTTGCTGATCGGCCTCGGGCGCGGGCTGGATGCGCTGACCCTGGGCGAAGATGCCGCCGAAGCGATGGGCATCCGACTGCCCCGCGTGCGCCTTGCGCTGGTCGTGGGCACAGCGGCCAGCGTCGGCGCGGCCACCGCCGTGGCGGGGGCGATCGGTTTTGTCGGGCTGGTGGTACCGCATTTGTTGCGCCCCTTTGTGGGCGCGCGCCCGTCGCATCTGTTGTGGGCGTCAGCCCTTGGCGGGGCCGCGATGGTGCTGGCCGCCGATATTGCCGTGCGCGTCGTGTTCCCCGACCGTGATCTGAAACTGGGCGTGCTGATGGCCTTGGTCGGCGCGCCGCTGTTCCTGCACCTGATCTACAAGACACGGGCGGAAACCGCATGAGCCTGCTGGAGTTGCAGAACCTGACGGTGCGGCGCGGGCAATGCCCGGTGGTCGATGCCGTTTCGCTGCGCGTTTCGGCGGGTGAATGTATCGGGCTGATCGGCCCCAATGGCGCGGGCAAGACCACGCTGATGCGCGCCGCGCTTGGGCTTTTGCCCCATGAAGGGCACGCCTCGCTTGCCCAACTGCCCGCGCGGGACCGTGCGCGCGCCGCCGCGTGGATGCCGCAGGCCCGCGAAATCGCGTGGCCGGTGGATGTGGCGACGCTGATCGCGCTGGGGCGTATCCCGCACCTTCCCAAAGGCGCGCGCCTGTCGCCCGAGGACCGCGCCGCGATTGATCGCGCGGTAGAGCGTATGGGGCTGGCCCCCTATCTGGGCCGGACCGCCACGCAATTGTCGGGCGGCGAACAGGCCCGCGTGCTGATTGCGCGCGCGCTGGCACAGGATACGCCGCTGCTGCTGGCCGATGAACCGATCGCGGGGCTGGACCCCGCCAGCCAAATCTCGACGATGCAGGTGTTTGCCGATCTGGCGCGCGATGGACATGCGATTATCGCCTCGATGCATGATCTGGGGCTGGCCGCGCGCCATTGCACGCGGTTGATCCTGCTGGATCGCGGGCGTCTGGTGGCCGATGGCACCCCCGGTGATGTGCTGACCCCCGACAATCTGCACCGCGTGTTCGGCATTGATGCCTATTTCCAGGACACGCCCGACGGGCCGGTGTTTCAACCGCTCAAGGTGCTGACATGACAGGCTGGGGTGATATCGTGCTGGACCGCCCGTGGCTGACGCTGCCGCTGGGCGCGCCGCACCGCGTGCTCAGCTGGGCGCTGAACCGGCCCGGATTTGTTGATACTGACACGATCCTGTGGCGCGAGGTACGCAATGCCGATCTGCCGCAGGATTTCGACGTGAAAACATGGCTGTGCGATGCGTTGGACGCGCGCGACAACGCGGACGCGGTGGCGTTCCTCACCTCGCGCGATGTGCGTGCGTTTGAAACATCTGCGGTGCGTGTGGGCGATGTGGATGCAAGATGTGTCGCGACCGTGGGCCTGTCCAACGCCGAAAGCGTTGGGACGCGCATGGATCGGTCCGGCCGCGACTGGGGCACGATCAACGTGGCGGTGCAGGTGTCTGCCGCACTTAGCGATGGTGCCCTGATCGAAGCGCTGAGCATCGCGGTTCAGGCCCGCACCGCAGCCGTGATCGCGCTGGGGCACGCTTTACCCACGGGGATCAGCACCGGCACCGGCACCGATTGCGTCGCCATGGCCGCCCCCGCCGGTGACATTCCGTTCGCCGGATTGCACACGGACGTGGGCGAGGCGATTGGCGCATGCGTTTACGCCGCCGTGCTGGCTGGCGGGCAGGACTGGATGCAGAACGTACGCCGCGCGGGGGTATTCTGATGGCCTATCCCCCCGAACGCATCGTGTGCCTGACCGAAGAAACCGTAGAAACCCTGTATCTTCTGGGCCAGCAGGACCGGATTGTCGGCGTTACCGGTTATGCCGTGCGCCCGCCGCAGGTGCGCCGTGAAAAACCGCGTGTGGGGGCGTTTACATCGGCGGATGTGCCGAAAATTCTGGCGCTGGCCCCCGATCTGGTGCTGACCTTCAGCGATCTGCAGGCCGATATTGCCGCCGATCTGATCCGCGCAGGGATCAACGTGCACGCGTTCAACCAGCGATCTGTCGCGGAAATACTCGATATGATCCGGATGATCGGCGCGTTGACCGGAAGTGCGGCGCAGGCAAATGAACTGGCCGAAGGATATGCCACGCGCCTAAGAACGATGCAGGGCAAAGTGCGCCCGACCCGCCCCCGCGTTTATTTCGAGGAATGGGATGACCCGCCGATTTCGGGCATCGCGTGGGTGTCCGAACTGATCGAGATTGCGGGCGGCAGTGATGTATTTGCCGATTTGCGTGCGCATCAGGGGGCCAAGGCGCGTATTCTGGACCCGTCCGATATCATTGCCGCTGCCCCGGATGTGATCCTTGCGTCCTGGTGCGGGAAAAAGGTGCGGCCCGAAAAAATCCGCGCCCGCCCCGGTTGGAACACCATTCCCGCCGTTGCGCAGAACCGGATTTACGAAATCAAGTCGCCCCTGATATTACAGCCCGGACCGGCCGCGCTGAGCGATGGGCTGGACGCAATCGAAACCGCGCTGTGGGGCGCAACCAAGGGGGGCGCATGATGCCACAGGCGCTGATCGAATTTCTGGAACGCGGCGGACCGACGCTGTGGCTGATCGCGGCGCTGAGCGTGGTGATGCTGGCGCTGATCCTTTGGAAAATCTGGCGTCTGGCGCGCATGGGCGCGTGGAGCGGCGCGGCGACCAAACGCGCCGTTGCGCTGTGGGCGCAAGGGGACCGCGATGGCGCGCTGAATGCGCTGGCGGGGCGCGCGTCACTGCGGGCCCGTCTGGCACTGGTCGCAATCTCGGCGCGCTGCGATCCCAAACTGAACGAAAGCGCCGCACGCGAAGAAACCGCGCGCCATGCCAAGGCCGATCTGGCCGAGGCGCGCAGCGGATTGCGCGCGCTGGAACTGATTTCGACCATTGCGCCGCTTCTGGGCCTTCTGGGCACGGTTCTGGGCATGATCGCCGCCTTTCAGGCCCTGCAAGAGGCCGGAAGCCGCGCCGATCCCGCCGCACTGGCGGGCGGCATATGGGAGGCGTTGCTGACCACCGCCGCAGGCATGGCCGTGGCGATCCCCGCATCCATGGCGCTGGTCTGGTTCGAAAGCATCACCGCGCGCTTACAGGCCGATATGGAAGACACCGCAACGCAGATATTCATTCGGGGAACCCCAAGCGCCTGATGTTCAGCTTTGCGCCCCCCCACGCGAAACGCACCCCCAGCCTCACGCCGATGATCGACGTGGTGTTTTTGCTGCTGGTGTTTTTCATGCTGGCCGCGCGGTTCGGGCATGACATGGCCGTACCATTATCTGCGGCGGGCACCGGCACGCCCTATCAGGGGCCGCCACGTCTGGTGGATGTGCAACCGGCCGGGCTGTCGCTCAACGGGCAGCCGCAGGATATGGACAGCCTTGTTGCCGCCCTGCCCGCACTGATGCAATCGGGCAGCGATCCGATCCTGCTGCGCGCGCAAGGTGGCACGGATTTGCAGCGCATCGTAACGGTGATCGAGGCCTTGCAGGATGCCGGTTTCACGCAACTGGTTCTGGTGGAGTAGTCGGATGGATTTTGGCCCTGCCCCCAAACGCCCGCCACGGGAAAACATCGTTCCGATGATCAATGTGGTGTTTTTGTTGCTGATCTTCTTTTTGATGAGCGCGCAAATCGCCCCGCCCGACCCGTTCGAGATTGTTCCCCCGCAGGCCACGGGGGCAGAAACACCTGTACCCGGTGATACCTTGTTTGTCGCCGCAGACGGCAGCGTTTCCTATGCCGGTGAAACGGGCGATGGCGCGTGGGCTGCATTGGCTGGGCATGCGCCCGACACCCCGCTGATGATCCGCGCGGACGGTGGATTGCAGGGGTCGGTTCTGGCCGCGATGCTGCCACGGCTGGCCGGTTTGGGGCTAACCGATATATCCCTGATCACGGGGGCGCCATGATGCGGTTTATCGAAGGTATCGTGTTCACAACACTGGCGGCGGGTGTGCATGTGGGGCTTTGGTACGCGGCCCCCGGTGATCTGGGCAGCAGCGCCAGCGGCGATCAGGGCGCGCACCGTGCCAGCCTGGTTGCGGCCAGCGCCAGCCAGGCGGCAATGGTCAAGGCTTGGCAAACGGCCCCCGCAGTGACGCAGGCAACCCCTGTTGCACAGCCCGCTCCGGACATTACAACCGACCCTGCCATAATCACGCAACCCGCGCCCCCGCCCGTGGTGCGCCCCGGCGTTCAAGCGCTGATGCCGCCCGCCGCGATCCAAGCACCGAATGTGGACAGCACGCCGCCCCCGCCGCCCGTTCAACAGGCCGCGCCAGCACCACAAACAGAACCGTTGCCCGCAACCCGCCCCAAGGCGCGCCCTGCACAGGCTGCGGCCCCGTCGCCCGCAAAGCAAGCCGCGGGTCAGGGCCAAACTGCCGCCAAAGGCACTGCCGGGGCGGCGCAAACCCAATCGCAGGCACCGGCGCAAAGCACCGCATTGCGGGCAGAATGGGGCGCACGCATCCATCGCAAGATCCAGCGCAACATGATCTTTCCACGCGGCAACAGCGCCGGTGGCACCGCCAAACTGGCGCTGTCTGTCAGCCGCACCGGCCAGTTGCGCGCGGTGCGGTTGATCCGGTCGTCGGGGGATGCGGATATTGATCAGGCGGCCATCCGCGCGGTTCAGCGCGCGGGCCGGTTTGCCGCCGCGCCAAAGGGTCTGGGCGATGACGCCTATGATTTCAGCCTGTCGCTGAGTTTCGTGCGATAGGGTTGCAGGACAGGACGTTCTGGGCTAGCGCAGCGCCCAAGGAGATCGAACCATGGCATTATTGGAACTACTGGTCTGGACCGGCGCGGGCCTGTCCGTGTTGGGATTGCTGGGTCTGGTCTGGTGTATTGTGCGCGTGGCGCGCGCCAAACGCGCCAACCTGTCGGACGACGAATTGCGCGCCGCAATACAATCGGTTGTTCCGATCAATATGGGCGCGCTGTTCTTGTCTGTTCTGGGGTTAATGCTGGTTGTTATCGGCGTTTTTCTAAGCTGAAAAAGCCGCCTGTTTCCACGGATCAGACGGGCATGTTGTCGAATTGCGCCTCGACCATTTCATCGTGCAATTCTTCATCTAGCTCGCGCAGATGCGCTGGTACACGCACACCCGCCGCCTTCAACTTGCTTAGCAAGCGGTTGAATTCGGGCTGCAACAGCAGACGTTTATCTTCACTGGCGCGCATGATCCGGGCCCCAAGTTGCTCGGCATTCTGGCATGTTGGAAATTCTGACATTTTATCCTCCCAGTTTGAATGGTCTTGTTGAGGTGCAGGCAACACCCACGGTGTAAATATTGTATGACCGGACCGCCATTTTAAGCCCGAAAAATCCGAAATCCTGTCTATCGGCGCAAAGCTGCCAAATATTTCACCCAAATCGTCGAACATTGCTTAAGGTTAAGGATATTCCAACACCTGCCGCCCTGCCTTGATATGCGTCAAGCTGGTGCAAAAATCTTGAAACATATGCAGAAAATGTTATCTGTTTAAAAACCAAGTGGGAGCACGATGCAATGACACCTTTTGTCCATGCCTTTTTTGACGAAGCCACCAACACGATTTCCTATATTGTTCGCGAACCTCAGGGAAAGGCCTGCGCAATTGTAGACTCCGTTCTGGATTTCGATCACGCCTCGGGGCGCACGGATACCAGATCGGCAGATGCCATCGTTGCCTATGTCACCGAACACGATCTGAATGTGCATTGGATACTGGAAACCCATGTCCATGCCGATCATCTGTCTGCCGCGCCCTATCTTCAGGAAAAACTGGGCGGCAAGATCGGAATAGGCGACCAGATCAAGGTGGTGCAGGACACATTTGGCAAGGTCTTCAACGAAGGAACGGAATTCCAGCGCGACGGCAGCCAGTTCGACCAACTGTTTCGCGAAGGTGACAGTTTCCATATCGGGCAACTGCGCGGCGATGTGCTGCACACACCGGGGCACACACCGGCCTGCCTGACCTATGTGATCGGCGATGCGGCTTTTGTGGGCGACACATTGTTCATGCCCGATTTCGGCACCGCGCGCTGTGATTTTCCCGGGGGATCTTCAAAGGCGCTTTATGCGTCGATCCAGAAAATTCTGGCCCTGCCCGACGCCACACGCATTTTCGTCGGCCATGATTACAAGGCACCCGGACGTGATGAATATGCGTGGGAAACCACTGTCGGCGAACAAAAGGCGCTGAACGTGCATATCGGGGGTGGCAAACCGGCCGAAGATTTCATCAAGATGCGCGATGCTCGCGATGCAACGCTGGCCATGCCGAAACTGATCATTCCGTCCCTACAGGTCAACATGCGCGCCGGGCACATGCCCGAACCCGATGAAAAGGGTGATGTTTTCCTGAAGGTTCCAATCAACAAACTCTAAGGTCTATTTCATGGAACAAAGCTGGATAATGGGCCTTCTGGGCGGTCTTTTGATCGGCCTTGGCGGGGCCGTGTTTTTGCTTGGCAACGGGCGCATCATGGGGGCCAGCGGCATTATCGGTGCGCTGGTCGATCGCAGCGGATCATCGCAGGCGACGGAACGTGTTGTCTTTCTTGCGGCGCTGGTTGGCGCGCCGGCGGTTGCGTCGTTGTTCGTGACCGGAATGGAAACCCATTTGACAGGTAACCTTTTGATTGTGGTGATCGCCGGGCTGCTGGTCGGGGTGGGCACCCGAATAGCAAATGGCTGTACCTCGGGGCACGGGGTGTGCGGGATTTCCCGCTTGTCCCTGCGCGGCATCGTGGCCACCCTGATTTATATTCTGGCAGGTGTCGCAACTGTGGTGTCGGTGCGTTTCCTGTTGGGGGGCTTGTGATGCGTGTTGTGATATCGGCTTTGGCGGGGTCTTTGTTCGGGTTGGGTTTGATGCTGTCGGGCATGACCGACACGCGCAAGGTGATCGGCTGGCTGGACCTATTTGGAAACTGGGATCCGACGCTGGCCTTTGTGATGGGCGGCGCGATCCTACCGATGGCGGTGGCGTGGCGGCTGACCATTGGACGTAAACCCTTTGTCGGCGGGCAGTTCCCGGAACCGCCGCTGTCCCTGATCGATCACCGGCTGATTGTCGGATCCGTGCTGTTCGGGATGGGTTGGGGGCTGGCCGGGCTGTGCCCCGGACCGGCGATTGCCTCTCTCAGCTATGGGGGTATTGGCGGGGTGGTGTTTCTGATCGCGATGCTGCTGGGCATGTGGGGGGCACCTGCCGTTCGCACGCGACTGGACAGACTTGCAAACGCGATCTAAAGGACATTGGTATGAACATGCGACAGATCACCCCGACCTATTTTGTTTCACCGCAAATTGACGCGGCTGACTTTGCAGAACTGGCGAAAGCCGGGATCAAACGGGTCATCTGCAACAGGCCCGATTCCGAAATCGGGCCTGACCAGCAGCATGACAGGCTGCAACAGGCTGCAACCAGCGCAGGAATTGATTTCGCGTTCCTGCCGCTGACACATACGACCATGACACCGGACAATGTGCAGCGCCAAGGCGATCTGATTGCGTCGGCGGACGGGCCAGTGCTGGCCTATTGTGCGTCCGGCACGCGCAGTTCGGTGGTCTGGGCGCTGTCACAAGCGCATACGCAATCTGCGAATGACATTCTGGCAGCAACCAAGGCAGCCGGGTATGATCTGGACGGGTTGCGCCCGACGCTAGAGGCACTGGCCCAGCAGGGATAAGACCCGCCCCTATTCAAACGATGCATTATGTGTCTGTTCCGGCAGGCTTGATGCGCGATCTGCGTCTGTTTTGGACAGGGGCGCAAACGGGGCGGCCGGCCCGTCTGCCTTGGCGGCGGCAGGTGCGGGAACAGAAGGGATATCACCATCATCACTCGGTTGGGGCGCGTGGGTTTGTGCGGGGTCCGGATCAGGATCAGATCCGGTTTCGACACTGTGCAGTTGCGGTTGCGCCGCACCCCCAAGCCGCAGGCGCAACGCGCGATAGCCGCTGCTTTGCCCCAGTTGACCCACACAAATCCTGCGGCCGCTTTGAACGTGCACGCCGGTATCGCGCAAGGCCGCACGCGACACCGGCACGACATCCCCGATCCCCAATGCCTGCACCTTAGACAGCGGCATGCGCAATTTGCACAGGACGGCGGTTAATTCGGTCGGCGCCAATAAAACCACCGGCCCAAGCTGCGCCGCATTTGCCTGTTCATCCAAGGGCGGCGCACCGGCAGGCACCACAGGGACAGGGTTGGGCATACAGAACAGAATGTCGCCCTGGCGTGTGCCCCCGGCAAGATCAAGCGTCAGGTGGAACACCGCAAAATCCGGCGCGTCCAGTGCCAGCCCGAGGGTGCGCACATCTTCCACCCGCGCGCCGAACTTGAACCCGTCAAACACGCGCCTGTCCGCGTCAATGTCCAGCAGGGCGGCGCTGCGTGCCAGAACCGCATCCAGCATCGGAGCGCACAGGGCGGCATCCGTTCGTGTCAGGGGTCGGGGTGCAGCGGGCGGCGGCGTTACAGTGCCGGTGGTCTGTTGCTGGATGACAGCGCCCACCAGATCGCAGTTCAGTGTAACGGCCGCCATCGCGCCGTGTGGCCCATCCAGCAACACCAGCAATGATGTTGGATCAAACAGATCAGCCAGTCGTGTCTGGGGCACCAAGGTCTGGGTGATCCCGATCACCGAAACAGGCAGACCGAACAAATCATCCGCCACTTTGGGCAATGTCAGGCGCAACGCCTTGCGCAGCGACATGGCGCGCGCGAATTGGTCGTCGCGGGCTGCATCAACCTTGCGTTGCAGCACCGTGCGCCTTGCGGCTGTGTTCATTCCAAATGCCTTTTTCGCCAAGCGGTTAGCGCCAAGCCTAAAGCCCATATGGTTACGATTGGATTTACAGTTAAATCATTGGGCGGCCAGCGCCATCGATTGGGGCAATCGCACACGGAAACCGGTGCCGTTTGCCTTGGGTTGATAGGTAATATCGCCATCCAGCCGGTACATAATCTCGCGACAAATGGCGAGCCCCAGCCCCGCACCCTTGCCTTTCTGGTCGCTGACACGCGCAAATTTTTCAAAAATAAGGGTTTGGGCGTCTTTCGGGATGCCGGACCCGTTGTCGATAAAATCAACCGTCACATATCCGCCGGATCGCGACACTGAAATCTTCAGTTGCGGGGTGTCGGCGTCGCAATATTTGCGGGCATTGGCGATCAGATTGATGAACACCTGACTTAACCGGTCCAGATCGGTTTTCAGCTCGACCTCTTCGGCCACGGGATCGCGCTGGATCTCCAGCGCGTCCTGTTTGCCGGCCAAAGCTGCCGCCACCGCCTGATCCAGAACATCGGCAAGGCGACCCTGCTGGATGTTCAGGCTGACCTGTCCGTGTTCAAGAACAGACAGGTCCAGCAAATCATCCAGCAAACGCGTCAGGCGGATCGCCTCGCCGTGGATGATCGACGCGTATTTGGTTTTTTCGTCGGGGCCGATTTTCTTGGTGTCGCGCAGAATTTCGGAAAACGCGCGGATCGACGTCATCGGCGTGCGCAATTCATGGCTGATCTGGGACAGGAACGCGTCTTTTTGCACACTCAGTTGAGTCAGCTTTTCGTTCGCTTCCTGCAATTTGCGCGCTGTACGCGCCAACTCTCCCGATTTGGCCTCAAGCTGACTGGAGTATTCCAGCATCTGCGCGGATTCGTCTGCCACCGCCATCAGATCGTGCACAGACACGCTGGCCCCGCCGACAATCTGCCCCACCATCGCATGCGCCGTCGCCGCCCCCACCGATCCGGCAAGTTCACGTTCCAGCCGTTGCAGGAAATCCGGGGACGGTTCGGGCAAATGGCCGTGCCCGCCCTGCCGCGCAGCCTCGGCGCGGAAAAAGGCGCGCGCTTCGGATGCGCCGACAAGGCGTTGCGCCATGATCAAAAGATCTTCGCTTTGGGCCATGGACCCGGTCCAGCTTTGCGGACTGGCGGAATGGGCAAACACGTTGACGAATTGCGCGCCTTGCAACCGTTCCAGCGGGCTGGGAAAACTGAACAGCGACACAAGAAAGAACACCGCCGAATTGAGGGTCAGGCTCCATAAAACCGCGTGAACGGTCGGGTCAATGCCGGTAATGCCAAACAGGGCCTGCGGGCGCAGCCACATCCAGCCGAACAACCCGTTTTCAAAAACCTCGGCCGACAGCAACGCACCGGCACCGAAACTGGGCAACAACATGGTGTAAAACCACAACGCAAAGCCGGTGATCAGCCCCGCGGTCGCGCCGGTGCGCGTCGCCCCGCGCCAGAAAATGCCGCCCAGCATGGCCGGCATGAACTGCGCCACCCCCGCGAATGAGATCAACCCGATTGCGGCCAGTGCCGAACTGCCGCCCGAGAACACGTAGTACGCATATCCAAGCGCCAGAATCCCGCAGATCGACAGGCGCCGCGCCAGTATGATCACATTGCGCACGTCCCCCGACACCGACGCACCGCCACTGCGCAAACTGAACCAGATTGGCATCACGATATGGTTGGACACCATGGTTGACAGCGCGAGCGTGGCCACGATCACCATGGATGTGGCTGACGAGAACCCGCCGAGAAAAGAGAACAACGCCAGACCATCCTGCCCCTGTGCCAGCGGCACCGTCAAAACAAACAGGTCGGGGTTCGATCCGGCGGGCATGATCTGCAACCCGATCACGGCAATGGGCAGCACAAACAGGCTCATCAACATCAGATACAGCGGAAAGGCCCATGCTGCGGTGTGCAAATGACGTTCGTCATCGTTTTCCACCACCAGAACCTGAAACATGCGCGGCAGACAGATGAACGCGATGGCAGACAGCAGCGTTAATGTAGACCAGCGGCTGCGATCCATATTCCATTCCCCGATGGGCGAGGCATCAATTTGGGTCATGATCTGGCTGACGCCACCGGCAACACCCCAAACCACAAATATGCCCACGGCCAGCAGCGCCAGCAGTTTGACCACCGCCTCGACCGCGATGGCTATGACAACACCGTGGTGGCGTTCGTTCGCGTTCAGATTGCGGGTGCCGAACAGAATGGCAAACAAGGCCAGCCCCAAGGCCACCCAAAACCCCGAGGATTCGCGATCAATGGCCATCGCGTCCGGTCCGGCCGAGGGCGAAAATGCGGTGATCGACAACGCGATGGATTGCAGTTGCAAGGCAATATACGGCGTCACCCCGACCACAGCCATCAACGTCACGACGATCGCCAGCAAGTTGGATTTTCCATAGCGCGACGAAATCAGGTCGGCGATGGATGTGGCCCGTTGCGCCCGCCCGATCCGTACCAGTTTGCGCAGCAACCACCACCAGCCGATGACAACAAGAGTCGGCCCCAGATAGATCGTGACATACTCCATGCCGGAACGCGCGGCGTAACCAACCGCGCCATAAAACGTCCAGCCCGTACAGTAAACCGACAGCGACAGCGTATAAACAAGGGGCGAGCGCAGCCAGCCGCCCTGCCCGCGCAACGCCGCACGTTCTGCCGCGAACGCCACCAGAAACAACAGTGCAACATATCCCAGACAGGCCAGGATCAGCAGGTTCAGCGTCGCCATCAGCTGTCCTCGTCCATATGCGCGGGCGTCAGCGGGAAAGGCTCGTCTTGTGGGTCAATTTCATCCTCAAGCACACCCCGCGCCTTGATCCAGATACCCACAGCCACAAGGATCAGGCCCAGCCAGACCAGAAAGATGTAGAGCATTGCATTGGAAAGCAGCACAGGCTCTGTTTCAGGGCTTGATCCGGTCGGCCACAACACCGGAACCATCCACAACAGCAAACCCAAAGCCGGCAGGATGCGGGCACCGTCCATCAACCGGCGCCGCCGATAGGTCTGGGGTTCCAGAAAAACGCGTTTACCGCGTTTGGGGGGCGGTGCGGCTTTGTCTGTTTGGGTCATTCCCTGTCCCTAGACTTGCGCAGTTGCGGACGCGCGCCGTTTCAAACCTCGACAAGCTCGCGCACGGCGTCCAGCACTTCGGCATTTGAAAACGGTTTGGTCATGAACCGGCTGGCCCCGGCCTTTTCCGCCATTTCGCGATCACGGGACTGGCCGCGCGCGGTCAGCATCAGGACAGGCAGTTTCAGCGTGTCGGGCTTGCTGCGCAGTTCGGTCAGAATATCAAAGCCGCTCTTGCCCGGTAACATGACATCAAGGATCACAAGATCAGGACGCGCGGCACGGATGACATCCACGGCATCGTGGCCGTTTGAATGGGTATCAACACGCCAGCCATCGCGCGACAGCAGAAACCGGATCGCTTCGATGATGTTTTGTTCATCCTCGATCAACAGAACATGTCGGTTCATATCAGCGATCCCCTCCCCAAGGTCCGCAGTGCGCTTTAATCCTGTTTGTTCAGGATTTTGTGTCGCGCCGTTTCAGGACTATCCCCAGTTTTGGCGATGCTGTCAAAACCCTTCATTCAGGATCGATGGTTCCCGTCGCCCGATACAGCGTTCGCGCGTGCACACGCGGCACGTACTGCCCACCGGTTTCACCGGCGTTGCGGCAGGTAACACGGTCTGGCTGGCCGGCACAATCAGCATGGTTGAATGGTAAATCGGGTCCATGTTCAGGGCGGGTTCGCCGATGGGGTGCGCAATTGCGATGCAATCAAATTGCGATGCATCCCTGCTGATTTGCTCGACCCGTTGGCAGATCGGCGTCATCGGGCGGCTGAATGCGGAAAACAGCGGCCAAAGCGGGCAGGATGTTCCAAACCGCGGCACGGAAAAGCCTTCGATCGCCTTGCGAAACAACATGGCCCCCGAACTGTCACAGACCACAAGGCCGGTATTGGCGCCCGGTGTACCTTCGGGCATGGCGGCCAGACGGCGCAATGCCGACTGGACGGGTACACCGAACCGGCGCGCAAGCGCGACAGGGTCCATCCCGATTTCCAGCAGGGCCGCGTGGAATTCATCCAGTGGCATGGCGGCGGCGTCGCGGGCATATTGTTCCATCACGCCGCGCGCCACATGGCGGGCCGCCGGGGATGTCAGGCGCGGTTCGTCCGCAATGATTTTGCGAATATCCGGCGCGTCCACTTCCAGCGCGGCAAAGAAATGGCCCTGATCGGCCAACAGCGCTTCGACCTCTTCCTGCGGCGAAATCAGATCATCCTGTTGCGCATCCGTCGAATCCAGATAGCCGACCAGCGCCTTGCTGCTTTCGGCCAATCGGGCGCTGTCTTCGTTGATGTTGCGGTGGAAGCGGTTGCGCCATTCCGGCTCAAGCTCCTGTGTTTCCGCCAGAATGGATGCAGTCGAACGGATCGCCGCTGCGGTCGACAGCACTTCGTGCAAGGAGGCCGCGAGTTGCGGATCGTGCGTTACCCGGTCTGTCAGGGTTTCAACGGTGCGTTCCAGGGATGCGACACGGCGATGGGATTTCGCCAGAACCTCTGCCCAGCCGGGAAACCGGCCGGCAAATTCATCGGCCTTGTCAGTTTCCGCCGTTACCGATTTGGCATCTGCCGCCGCCTCGCGCAGGATCGCGATCAGCGCCGCCTCGGCCCCTTCGGCCAGCATTGAAGGTTCCACCTGAAGAACGCGCGCGATATCCAGCAACAGTTTCCCGCCGATTCTGCGCCGGTTATGTTCGATCAGGTTCAGATAGGACGCGGAAATATCGATCTGGCGCGCCAGATCGGCCTGCCGCAAACCCGCCATGATGCGCCGTTCGCGGATGCGGCTGCCAGTCAGTGTATCACGTGCCATATCTGTCACCTTCCTGGCCGCAGCGATTATCAAAGCTTATCAAGGGCTTTCTGCACCGCAACATAATGAAATTTACAAACCGTCCCTGTACCTTGTGCAATTATTTACAAAATTATCGTGCGCTTCAAGGGACTTGTTGCGCAATTTTCATCAAGGGGGTGATAATGACTTTGCACGAACTGTGCCCGCGCTGCGAGGAGAGGGAGCCCGCTGCGCACTTCACGAAATGGGAGGATTTAATGTCCAAATCAAACTTTACGCGTCGCGGCTTGATGAAAACCAGCGCTGTGGCTGGTGCCGGTCTTGCGCTGCCGACAATTTTTACAGCGTCATCTGTCTCGGCCCACACGAACGAGCCGACAGGATCAACTGTTACACTTGGCTTCAACGTGCCCCAGTCGGGCCCTTACGCAGACGAGGGTGCGGACGAACTGCGCGCCTATGAGCTTGCGGTCGAACACCTGAACGGTGGCGGCGACGGCGGCATGATGAACACTTTCAGCTCCAAGGCGCTGCAAGGCAACGGTATTTTGGGCAAAAAGGTCGAATACGTCACAGGCGACACGCAGACCAAATCGGATGCGGCCCGTGCTTCGGCCAAGTCGATGATCGAAAAAGACGGCGCGGTGATGATCACCGGTGGTTCGTCTTCGGGTGTGGCCGTGGCCGTTCAGGCGCTGTGCCAAGAGGCCGGCGTTATCTTCATGGCGGGTCTGACCCACTCGAACGACACAACCGGAAAAGACAAGAAAGCCAATGGCTTCCGTCACTTCTTTAACAGCTACATGTCCGGTGCCGCACTCGCACCCGTGTTGAAAAACGCTTATGGAACAGACCGCAAGGCCTATCACCTGACAGCGGATTACAACTGGGGCTACACAACAGAAGAAGCTGTCCGGTCCTCGACCGAGGCCATGGGCTGGGAAACTGTTGAAACGGTGAAAACGCCGCTGACACAGACCGACTTCAGCTCCTACATCACACCGGTTCTGCAATCGGATGCCGATGTTCTGGTTCTGAACCACTACGGCGGCAACATGGTCAACTCGCTGACCAACGCGGTGCAGTTCGGCCTACGCGATCGTATGGTCAACGGCAAGAAGTTCGAAATCATCGTGCCGCTCTACTCGCGTCTGATGGCCAAAGGTGCCGGCGAAAACGTTAAAGGCATCTTCGGTTCGACAAACTGGCACTGGTCGCTGCAGGATGAAGGCTCCAAAGCGTTCGTGAAATCCTTTGGTACCAAATACGGCTTCCCGCCCAGCCAGGCGGCACATACCTGCTATGTTCAGGCGCTGCTTTATGCGGATGCTGTGGAACGTGCGGGCAGCTTCAACCCCTGTGCGGTTGGCGAAGCCCTGACAGGTGCCGGAGATTCCATGCCGGGTATCGACAGCCCAGCCAATAGCGGCTTCCTGTTCGACGGTCTGGGCAACGGCCCGACCCTGTACCGGAATGCGGATCACCAGTGCTTCAAAGACGTTCTGGTTGTGAAGGGTAAAGAAAACCCGACCTCAGAATTCGACCTTCTGGAAATCGTCGAAGTCACTCCGGCGGCTCAGGTCTGGTACGAACCCGATCACCCGCAGGTTGCCGGTGGCGATCTGGGTCAGTGTAACCCGGGCGCCTGATCCTTTTGATCTGATCAGAAAAAAGACCGCGCGATTGTTTTCGCGCGGTCAAACACGCCCGAAAATACGGGCATCACTACGGGACGGGGTGTCGTCATGGACGCAATTATTCTGCAAATCCTTAACGGGTTGGACAAGGGCAGCGCCTATGCGCTGATTGCCTTGGGTCTGACCCTGATCTTTGGCACGCTGGGCGTTGTCAACTTTGCGCATGGCGCGTTGTTCATGCTGGGGGCATTCTGTGCCGTGACCCTGAACAAGTTACTGACCCTGTCGGTCGAAACCATCGACGAAACGCAGCTTGATTTTCTGGGCAACCCGTCGAAAATCCAGACACCGTATGTTGAAAAGTGGTTCGGCCCCGAAATGGGTGCATCGCTGATCGAATGGTCGGTGCCACTGGCCATTCTGTTTGCCATCCCGATCATGATTGGCGTCGGTTTTGCAATGGAACGCGGCCTGATCAAATATTTCTACAAACGTCCCCACGCCGACCAGATCCTTGTGACCTTCGGTCTGGCCATCGTTTTGCAGGAAATCATCAAGTATTTTTACGGCGCCAACCCGATCCCTACCCCTGCCCCCGATGCCTTTCGCGGCAGCTTTGATTTCGGGGTGATGATGGGTTTTGACGCCGGAACCATCATCTACCCCTACTGGCGGCTGGTCTATTTTGCCTTTGCCGCGGTGATCATCGGTGCGGTGTTTGCGTTCTTGCAATTCACCACCTTCGGCATGGTCGTGCGCGCCGGTATGGCCGATCGTGAAACCGTTGGCCTGCTGGGCATCAACATCGACAAGCGCTTTACCATCATGTTCGCCATCGCCGCCTGTGTTGCGGGCCTTGCCGGGGTGATGTACGCGCCGATCAATTCGCCCAATTACCACATGGGCATGGATTTTCTGGTGCTGAGCTTTGTTGTGGTGGTTGTGGGCGGCATGGGGTCCTTGCCCGGTGCGGTTCTGGCCGGCTTCCTGCTGGGGATCGTCGAAAGCTTTGCGTCCATGGCGCAGGTTGTTTCGTTCCTGCCCGGTATCAACCAGATCATCATCTACCTGATCGCCATTATCATTCTATTGACGCGTCCGCGTGGCCTGATGGGCCGCAAGGGCGTGATGGAGGACTGACCCATGTTTGGACTGAACAAATCCGATCTTCGTCTTTTCATGGTTGTCATCGCCCTGACGGTGCTGGCCCCCTTTATCCTGAACCCCTTTCCTGAAGGGTCCGAACTGGCGCAATTCAACGCGGGCTATCCCGATCTGATGCAGCGTTTCGTGATCTTTGGCATCTTCGCCATCGGGTTCAACATCCTGTTCGGCCTGACCGGATACCTCAGCTTTGGACACGCGGCGTTTCTGGGTGTCGGATCTTATGCCGGTATCTGGATGATGAAACTGCTGACGATGAACGTGATCCCCGCGATCCTTGTTTCTGTCGCGGTGGCCGGTGTGTTTTCCCTGCTGGTCGGCTGGATATCACTGCGCCGCTCAGGCATCTACTTTTCGATCCTGACGCTGGCCTTTGCGCAAATGTCCTATTCACTGGCCTATTCGGTGCTGACACCGATCACGGGCGGCGAAACCGGTTTGCAGCCCAAAGTGTTCGATCCGCGCATTCTGGATGCCCCGTTGGAATCCGGTGCAACGCCCAAGGCAAACCTGTTCGGGCTGGAAATGACATCGACCTACGAAATGGAAGTTGGCAGCTGGCTGTTCACGTTCAACGTGGGCTATTACCTTGCCGGGCTGATCATGCTGATGGCCTTCTATCTGTCGATCCGCATCTTTCGGTCGCCCTTTGGCATGATGTTGCGGGCGGTCAAATCAAACCAGCAGCGGATGAACTATACCGGGCTTGATCCCAAACCCTACACCTTGGCCGCTTTTGTGATCTCGGGCATGTATGCCGGTCTGGCGGGTGGTTTGCTGGTTGCGATGGACACGCAGGTGGGCGCGGAACGTATGTTCTGGACCGCAAGCGGCGAGGTTGTTCTGATGACCATTCTGGGTGGTGCCGGTACGCTGATCGGCCCGATCCTGGGTGCGGGTTTCATCAAATACATGGAAAACATCATTTCCAAGATCAACGAAAACATCCTGCACCAGTGGTTCTACTGGCTGCCTGACGGCATCGAGGATTTGCTGATTGCACTGGTCTACCCGTTCATCGGCAAAGGCTGGCACCTGACACTGGGCATCATGTTCATGCTGGTTGTCATCTTCCTGCCCGGTGGTCTGGTTGAAGGCGGACAGAAAATCATGAACCTGTTTCGCCGCAAAAAGGCCGAAGACGGCGACGATCCTGCTGCCAAGCAGCCTGCGGAATAAGGAGACGGGCCATGGGTATTCTTGAAGTCAAAGATGTCAACAAACGGTTCGGGGGCTTGCAGGCCCTTGGCAATGTAAACCTGAGCGTTGCGGAAAACACGGTACACGCGATCATCGGGCCGAACGGTGCAGGCAAAGTCGACCCTGCTGAACTGTCTGGTCGGCAAACTGATCCCCGACACCGGATCGGTGATGTTTGATGGTCAGTCCGTGCTGGGCCGTGCCCCGCACGAGATCAACCAGATGGGCATCAGCCGCGTGTTTCAGACGCCGGAAATCTTTGGCGATCTGACCGTGTTCGAAAATGTGATGATCCCCTGTTTTGCCAAACGGGATGGCGCATTTCGCATGCACGCGATCGAAACTGTCGATAACGAGCGCGAGTTGATCGAAAAAGCCGAAAGCATGCTGGAAGACATGAACATGATCGACAAGCGGCACATGCACGCGGCATCGCTGTCGCGCGGGGATAAACGCCGCCTTGAAATCGGGATGTGCCTTAGCCAGCAGCCGCGCCTGTTGCTATTGGATGAACCGACCGCTGGTATGGCCCGCGCGGACACCAACAACACCATCGATCTGCTGAAACAGATCAAGGAAGAACGCGACATCACCATCGCCATCATCGAACATGACATGCATGTAGTGTTTTCGCTGGCCGAACGGATCACCGTTCTGGCCCAGGGCACCCCACTGGTCGAAGATTTGCCCGAAAACATCAAGGGCCACCCCAAAGTGCGCGAAGCGTATCTGGGCGAAAGCGCGTAAGCGGCGAAAGGGACAAAACCATGAACGTCAAACCGGACTTTTCCAAGAACGCCAATATGGCCTCGACCGCGCCTGCCTTTCTGTCGGTGTGGGACATGCACGCCTATTACGGCGAAAGCTATATCGTGCAGGGCATCAGCTTTAACGTGCACGAAGGAGAGATTCTGGCGCTGCTCGGGCGCAATGGTGCAGGCAAGACATCGACCTTGCGCGCCATCGCGCGGCTGGACAATCCGCAGTTGGCCAAGGGCGAAATATGGCTTGATCACCAACCCTTGCACAAAATGAAAAGCTATGAGGCCGCATCGGTCGGATTGGGCCTTGTCCCCGAAGACCGACGGATCATCGCCGGCCTCACGGTCGAAGAGAACCTGAAGCTTGCGCAAATCGCGCCGCCTGTCGGCTGGTCGCTTGACCGTCTTTACGAACTGTTCCCGCGTCTGGGCGAACGCCGCACGCAAGAAGGTACAACCCTGTCAGGCGGCGAACAGCAGATGCTGGCGATCGCGCGCGCGCTGGCCCGTGACATCAAGGTGCTGTTGCTGGATGAACCTTACGAAGGTCTGGCCCCGGTCATCGTGGACGAGATTGAAAAGACACTGATGATTATCAAGGAACAGGGTATCACCACCGTGATCGTGGAACAGAATGCGGTGCGCGCCCTGCAACTGGCGGACCGCGCGGTTATTCTGGATACCGGC
This sequence comes from uncultured delta proteobacterium, assembly GCA_963710635.1. Classification (GTDB taxonomy): domain Bacteria; phylum Myxococcota_A; class UBA9160; order UBA9160; family UBA9160; genus MYXO. Next base: position 79,395 of record CAVQAY010000001.1, on the reverse strand, counting down.
GGCATTGTCTTTGACGGCAGCGCTGATGAGGTTCTGCAAAACGAACAGTTGCGCGCCGAATATCTGGCGATCTGATATGTTCTGCGGCGGGGCGCCCAGCCCCGCCGGTGGATACAGCGGATTTTAGTGATGTGCCTCCATCACGTTAACACTCTGTCAACGCCGGTTAATTTACACTCAATACGGGTGAGGGCTCCGATCAGGTTACGGAGTCACTATGAAAATCGCGATACCGCCTGTGGTTCAGGCCCCGCTTAGCACCGGCCATCCCTGGTCCCTGCCCCAAACTCGCAAACCCAAACCCGTTATTGCGCCGCTCAATCCCGCTGGCACCGCTTCTGGGAACGGTCCGTTCCGCGCTCCTGATGTGCCACGCCCTGCCCCTTGGTCACGAGAAAACGAACCCGCGCCACCCCCGTCTGCCATCCAGATCGAAATTGAAACGCTGCTGGCCGAGCAGGCGGAAAAGCTGGACCGTCAGGCCCAAGACACCAACGCCGCCCTATTGCGCCGTCCAGCCGCCATCAATCGGGATTGAGGTGCCGGTGACGTTATGCGCCACAGGATTGCACAGCCACAACGCCAGTTCGCCGATTTCAGACGGGTCTGACAGGCGTTGACTGGGTTGTTTTTCGTGCAGCAGATCGGCAATGCCCGCCGCGCGATCCCCGCCATGCAGGGCCGCACGCTGTTCAATCTGGGGTGCAATAATAGCGGTTTCCGTCCATCCGGGGCAGATGCAGTTGACCGTTACGCCCCCTTTGGCCCGGTCGCCGCTGGCCGCATATTCCAGCGCGGCCACCTGACTAAGGCCCACAAGGCCGAATTTAGCGGCGACATAGGGCGCCTTGTCCTTTGATGCCACAAGCCCGTGTACCGACGCGATATTGATCACCCGCCCGTAGCCACGCGCGGCCATTTGCGGCAATGCCTTTTGCATGGTGTGAAACGCCGCTGACAGGTTGATCGACAGGATGGCATCCCATTGTTCACGCGGCATGTCGGCCAACGGCGCGGTGTGCTGGATACCTGCGTTGTTGACCAGAATATCGGCGCCGCCCCATGCCTGCACGGCGGCCATCAATTCGTCGATCCGGTCGGCATTGCGCAGATCGCCATGGAAAAACTCGGCCTGCGGGGCACCATCATTTTCCAGCGTTTCACAGACGTCTGCAATCTGGGCATCCCCCGCCAGCCCGTGCACGGCGATGCGAGCCCCTGCGCGCGCCAACACCCGCGCCACGGCCAGCCCGATGCCCTGCACCGATCCTGTGACCAGTGCGGTTTTTCCTGTCAGATCGGTCATGTCATTTCCTCCAGCCGTTTGCGCAGTTCGGTTTTCAACACCTTTCCGTAATTGTTCTTGGGCAGGTCCGGCACGGTGAAATAGGCCTTGGGCCGTTTGAAACGGGCGATATTGTCATTGCACAACTGGTCCAGCGCAGCCGGATCAGCGCGGCCCACGACAAAGGCCACCACCTCCTCGCCCCAGTCGGGATGCGTGCGCCCGACAACCGACACCTCGATAACGTCGGGATGCATCAACAACACTTCCTCGACCTCGCGCGGGTAGACGTTTGACCCACCGGAAATGATCATATCCTTGGACCGGTCCTGCATCGTGACATAGCCGTCTTCGTCCATGAACCCCATGTCCCCCGTCATCAACCAGCCGTTCACGATCGTCTTTGCGGTGGCCTTGGGGTTGTTCCAGTAGCCGGGCATCACCGTGTCGCCGCGCACCATAATCTCACCATGGGTGCCTACGGGCAGCGGTGTGCCATCGGCGTCGCCGATCTGCACCTCGACCGTGGATTGCGCGCGCCCGACCGATTGCAGGCGTTCACGCCAGCGCGGGTGCGCACGATCTGCCACATCGGCGCGTGCCAGTGCGGTAATCCCCATCGGGCATTCGCCCTGACCGTAAATCTGCGCAAATATAGGGCCGAAATGATCTACAGCTTCGACAATATCGGCCAGATACATGGGGCCGCCCGCATAAATGATCGTGCGCAGGCCGGTGCCGGTTTCGCCCGTTGCCAGTGCCACCTGCGTCATCCGTTTGACCATGGTGGGGGCTGCAAACATCTGCACATTGCCGTAATGGCGCGCCAGATCGAAAATCTCGGCCTCGTCAAATCCGCCGGATACGGGGCAGACATGGCGCGCGCCGGCGCGCACATGCATCATGTTGTAAATCCCTGCCCCATGGCTCATCGGGGCGGCGTATAGCGTGGTGTGATCGGACGCCACCGGTTCGCAATCGGTCTGGTAACACAGCGACATGGTGGTCAGCATGCGGTGCGTGATGATCACGCCTTTGGGCTGTCCGGTGGTGCCGGACGTATAGAACAACCATGCCAGATCATCCGGCGCACGAGGTGCCAGATGCCCCAAAGGCGGCAGCGCAGAAATTTGGGCATAGGCGGCGTCTGTAACATCAATGACGCGCGTGTCCGGGCAAAGATCGGCCACAGGTTCGGCAAGGCCGGGCGATGAAAACACAATGCCTGTGCCGGAATCACTCAGAATAAACGCGGCCTCGCGCGGGTGCAGTTTGGCGTTGATCGGCACCGCCGCCGCACCCGCATACCAGATACCGTATTGCACAATCAGGTAATCGGGGCAGTTTTTCATGAAAATCGCCACCCGGTCACCGGGTTGAACGCCTTGCGCCATCAACCACGCCGCAACCTGCGCCGCCCTGCGATGAAACCCGGCATAATCCGCGACCAGTTCACGCCCCAGAAACAGCGCCGGATCGTTTCCATGCGTCTGGGCGCGGCGATGCAGCCAAAATCCGATATTCATAACCTGCGTCCTTGCGCCGTGTTGCGGGGTTGATCCTTACAAGTTTACGCGCGAATGCGGTCGGGTCCATGATCGAATGCAAGGCAATGTGCATTTTTTGATCCCCAAGCGCCACGCCTTCTTGATCGGGAAGGAACGTCGCTTCTTTTCATGTGCGCGCGCATGACCTATAAGCGGCGTCAACATCAAAACGGTTCGCAGCAAGACGGACCAAACGAAGCGGTCGAGGATCCCATGACAAAAAGCAATCACGATGCAGACGTTGCCTTTATTCAGGCACTGGCGGAATTGTTGCGCGAAAACGATCTGACGGAATTGCAGGTCAAACGCGAATACGGCGAGGATGACCGCCTGAACGTTCGCGTCAGCCGGATGACACCGCAACAGGTGGTCACACAGGTTGCAGCAGCGCCCGCCGCCACAGCCGCAGCCCCGGCCGCCGCAGTTGCGCCAGCGTCCGCCCCCGCCGCTGCAGCACAAGCCGCGGATGATCCGGCCAGCCACCCCGGCGCGGTCACATCCCCGATGGTCGGCACGATTTATATGCAGGCCGAACCCGGTGCAGCCCCGTTCATTTCGGTGGGCGCGCAAGTGGCCGAAGGCGATACGTTGCTGATTGTCGAAGCGATGAAAACAATGAACCACATTCCCGCCCCCCGCGCCGGAACCGTCAAACGCATTCTGGTCGAAGACGGGGGTGCCGTCGAATATGGTGCGCCATTGGTGATCCTGGAATAAGGCGTTGGCAATGTTCAATAAAATTCTGGTCGCCAATCGCGGGGAAATTGCTCTGCGTGTTATCCGCGCCGCGCGTGAAATGGGCGTTGGATCGGTCGCCGTCCATTCGACCGCTGACAGCGATGCGATGCATGTGCGTATGGCCGATGAAAGCGTATGCATCGGCCCGCCTTCGGCAACGGACAGCTATCTTTCGGTGCCCGCAATTATTTCCGCCTGCGAAATCACCGGGGCCGAAGCGATCCATCCCGGATACGGCTTTCTTTCGGAAAATGCGAATTTCGTACAGATCGTGCAGGATCACGGCCTGACGTTTATCGGCCCCACAGCCGAACATATCCGCGTGATGGGCGACAAGATCACAGCCAAAGACACGATGAAGGCGCTGGGTGTGCCTTGTGTGCCCGGCAGTGACGGCGGTGTGCCATCGCTGGACGAGGCAAAACGTATCGGCGAAGAAATCGGCTATCCGGTGATCATCAAGGCCACGGCAGGCGGTGGCGGGCGCGGCATGAAAGTGGCCCAAACCGCCAAGGATATGGAAAGCGCGTTTCTGACCGCACGGGCCGAAGGCAAATCAAACTTCGGCAATGACGAAGTCTATATCGAGAAATATCTGCAAACCCCGCGCCACATCGAAATTCAGGTGTTCGGCGATGGCAAGGGGCGCGCCGTGCATCTGGGCGAGCGTGACTGTTCCCTGCAACGTCGCCACCAGAAAGTGTTTGAAGAGGCCCCCGGCCCGACCATTACACCGGAGTTGCGCGCCAAGATCGGCAAGGTCTGTGCAGATGCGGTGGCCAAGATCGATTACGCGGGCGCGGGCACAATCGAATTCCTGTTTGAAAACAACGAATTCTATTTCATCGAGATGAACACGCGCTTGCAGGTCGAACACCCTGTGACCGAAGCGATTTTCGGCGTCGATCTGGTGCGCGAACAAATCCGCGTCGCATCCGGATTGCCCATGTCCTTTGAACAGGACGATTTGCAGATCAACGGCCACGCCATCGAAGTGCGGATCAACGCGGAAAAACTGCCGAATTTCGCGCCGTCCCCCGGCCGGATCAGCCAGTATCACGCCCCCGGCGGGTTGGGCGTGCGGATGGATTCCGCGCTTTATGACGGATATTCGATCCCGCCCTATTACGACAGCCTGATCGGCAAGTTGATCGTGCATGGCCGCGACCGCCCCGAAGCGCTTGGCACGTCTGAACCGCGCCTTGGGCGAACTGATCGTGGACGGGGTGCACACCACTGTGCCGCTGTTTCACGAGTTGTTGCAGGATCCGGATGTGAACAGTGGAGACTACAATATTCACTGGCTGGAAAAATGGCTGCTGACCCATCTGAACGGCTAGGCTTGCAGGGCAAGCGGTGGGCACTTGTTGCATGACGCTGACCCCTGATCTACTACTGCATGGCTATTCCATCGGCATTTTCCCGATGGCGGATCATGCGGGTGAGTCCGAAGTGTTCTGGGTTGATCCGAAACGACGCGGGATCATGCCTTTGGACGGGTTTCATCTGTCGCGGTCTTTGCGCAAGACGATCCTGAAGGATGATTATTCGATCACCATCAACCAGAGTTTCGCGGATGTGGTGGATGGGTGCGCGGATCGTGCGGAAACATGGATCAACGACGAAATCAGGCGTTTGTATCTGGCGCTGCACGATGCGGGCCGCGCCCATTCGCTTGAGGTTTGGAACGGCCCCGATCTGGTGGGCGGGGTCTATGGTGTGACGCTGGGCACAGCATTTTTCGGGGAAAGCATGTTTTCCCGCCAGCGCGATGCATCAAAAGTTGCGCTGGTCTATCTGGTGGACCGGTTGCGATCTGCGGGGTTCACCCTGTTTGACACACAGTTTCTAACGGATCATCTGGCGTCACTCGGGGCGATCGAAATCAGCCGCGCGACTTATCACACTTTGTTAGATGCTGCCCTGAAAGGTCAGGCCGATTTTCTGGCCCCTCATCCGGCAAACGCTCAGGATGTGGTGCAGCGCATGACCCAGACATCGTAACGCGCGTGATCCAACGCATTCAGCGCCGGAGATGATGCAATCATCCAACCCGAATAGATCGGTGTTGCCGCATCGTTTTCGCGGATAACCAGATAGGCAAAGGCATCGCCTGCCGGATTGCCGGCAGGATAGCGGCAGGATTGCAATTCGATGTTCAATTGCCCGAACGATGCCGATTGGCCCACCCTGATTTCAATATCCGAATGGAACCCGTCGATCTTATCCAGCCCGCGCAGCATCACGCCTGTGCCGTTTGTCACCTCTTGGCCGCTGGCAGACCCGGCCACCAGCGACAATATCAACGCAAGCCGTTTCACTCGTCACTGCCTGAAACGAATTTCAACAGCAGCGACACAAGGCTGACCGCGCCCTGGGTATCTTCAATCACGGACCCGGCTTCGTAGAAAAACGGCGACCCGCCGGGGATGATTTCAACGAAATTTCCACCCAGCAACCCTTCGGAGGACACCACGATTGCGCTGTCGTCCGGAATTTCGATACCGTTGATCACGCTGACTGTCGTGTCGGCGCGGTAGGTTTCAGGGTTAAGCGTTACGTCGGTGACCGATCCGATTTTGACACCGGCCAGCCGCACGTCCGTGCCCACGCCGACGCCTTCCAGAGATCGGAAGCTGGCCGAAAGCGGGTAGCCCGCGCTGGTTGATCCAAATCCGGTCGCCTGACCGGCGTAGACCATAAACGCGATGGCTGCGGCCAATACCGCACCACCGACCAAGACTTCGGTTCTGTTTTCTGCCATGTTCTGTGCCCCTATTCGGGTGTCCACGCCTCGTAATCAGACCGGTTCGCCGGATCTGCCCGCCGGATCGATCCGGCCGGTGCGTAAGCCATAGCCGTGCCTGTCAGGTTTTCCTGATGCGGCTTTTCCCATGTCTTTTTCGCCAGTGGTTTTTCTGTGGGCGGTTCATCCCATGTGCGGTGCAACCACCCGTGCCAATCGGGCGAAATGCGGCTTGCCTCGGCTTCGCCGCTGAAAATCACCCAGCGTTTGGACCCGTCGGCATTGGTATAGAACACATTGCCTTGATCATCTTCGCCAACGCGCTTGCCCTTGCGCCACGTGAAAAACTGGGTGTTCAGGGTTTGCCCGTCCCACCAGGTAAACAGGCGCAAGATTTTGTTCACGATACCCATGCAGGCCTCCGGACATTTGTTGGATCAGATATGAACCAAAGCCAGCCAAAGGTCCAGTGACAAGGGCGCGTGTCTTGGCGATCTATTGCGCGACAGGCAGGCAGGCGGTCACTTCGATCTCGATCTTGTATTTCGGGTCGATCAGATTGCTTTCGATCATCATGGTCGCTGGCGGGTTGTCCCCGAATGTCGCCTGCAACACGGGCCAGCACGGTTCGAAATCTTTGACATCGGGCAGGATATAGTTGACGCGGACCACATCGGCAAAACCGGCGCCCGCCTCGTTCAGGGCCGCCCTGATGATGGCAAGCGCGGATTTGCACTGATCGACAACATCGGTTGGCACATCCGGTCCGCCCGCAACCGTACCGGACACGAAGACCATGCCGTTTGCCACTGTGGCACGGCAATATCCTATTCGGGATTCGTAAGGCCCGCCGGAAGAAATACGCCGGATGCCCGCCATGGCTAGCCCGCCGTGGCGGGTTTCTTTTCGGCGTCGGCGTGGATCATCAACGGTTTGGCATCGGAATTCACCGCCTCTTCGTTCACCACAACCTCGGTCACGGAATCAAGCCCGGGCAAATCGAACATGGTATCCAGCAGGATATCTTCCAAGATCGAGCGCAGACCCCGCGCACCGGTTTTGCGCAGGATGGCGCGTTTCGCAATTGCTTTGAGCGCGTCATCGGTAAAGGTCAGCTGCGTGTCTTCCAGTTCGAACAGGCGCTGGTATTGCTTGACCAATGCGTTTTTCGGCTGGGTCAGAATGGTGACAAGCGCGTCTTCATCCAGATCTTCCAGCGTGGCCAGAACCGGCAGACGGCCGACAAATTCAGGGATCAGGCCGAATTTCAACAGGTCTTCGGGTTCCAGATCGGTAAAGATTTCACCGACGCCACGATCGTCATTGTCGCGCACATCGGCCCCGAACCCCATGGCGCTGCCCTTGCCGCGCGCGGCGATGATCCGGTCAAGCCCCGCAAAGGCCCCGCCGCAGATGAACAGGATGTTGGTTGTGTCCACTTGCAGGAATTCCTGCTGCGGATGTTTGCGCCCGCCCTGTGGTGGCACAGACGCAACCGTGCCTTCCATCAGCTTCAACAGGGCCTGCTGCACACCTTCGCCCGACACATCGCGGGTGATCGACGGGTTTTCGGATTTGCGGGTGATCTTGTCGACCTCGTCAATATAGACGATGCCGCGTTGTGCGCGTTCGACGTTATATTCGGACGATTGCAACAATTTCAGGATGATGTTTTCAACGTCTTCTCCGACATAGCCCGCTTCGGTCAATGTGGTGGCGTCGGCCATGGTGAACGGCACATCCAGAATGCGCGCCAGCGTTTGCGCCAGCAGGGTTTTACCGCAGCCTGTCGGACCGATCAGAAGGATGTTGGATTTGGCGAGTTCAATATCATTGCCGGCCTTCTGGGCGTGGTTCAGGCGTTTGTAATGGTTGTGCACAGCCACCGACAAAACCTTTTTCGCGGTGGCCTGCCCGATCACATAATCGTCCAGAACGCCGCAAATATCCTTGGGGGTTGGTACGCCGTCGGTCGATTTCAGGCCGCTGGCCTTGGTTTCTTCGCGGATGATATCCATGCAAAGTTCGACACATTCATCGCAGATGAACACGGTCGGGCCCGCAATAAGTTTGCGTACCTCGTGCTGACTTTTGCCGCAAAAGCTGCAGTAAAGTGTATTTTTGCTGTCGCCGCTTGAATTCGTCGCCATGTCAAACCTTTCAGGCTTTACTGTGTCGCGTCCGGCCGGAACACGGGCCGGATACGTCCTGATTTGGCCAGCTTAGGCCAGCACTTTGAGCACCACAATCGCAAAATGCGCTTTGCGCCGATGGCAGGACCACACGATGTGATCCTGCATCACGCCTGCCAGCAATTGCTTAGCTGTCGTCATCTTCGCCTTTCGGGCGGCTTGCCACGATCTCGTCGATCAGGCCCCAGTCGCGCGCTTCTTCGGGCGACATGAAATTATCACGCTCCAGCGCGGCCTCGACCTTTTTCAGGGTCTGGCCGGTGTGGCGCACGTAAATTTCGTTCAACCGCGTTTTCAGCTTCTGGGTTTCCTGCGCGTGGATCATGATATCCGTGGCCTGCCCCTGATACCCGCCCGAGGGCTGGTGCACCATGACGCGGCTGTTGGGCAGCGAAAACCGCATGCCCTTTTCACCCGCCGTCAGCAGCAAAGACCCCATCGACGCCGCCTGCCCGACAACCAGCGTGCTGACCTTGGGTTTGATGTATTGCATCGTGTCGTAGATCGACAGACCCGAGGTCACGACGCCGCCGGGGCTGTTGATGTACATGCTGATTTCCTTGGACGGGTTTTCCGCCTCAAGATGCAACAACTGCGCGACGATCAGCGATGACATTCCGTCATGGACCGGCCCCGACAGGAAAATGATCCGTTCCTTCAGCAGGCGCGAAAAGATGTCATAGGCGCGTTCGCCCCGGCTGGTCTGTTCAACAACCATCGGGACAAGGGTGTTCATGTAGGTATCAATAGGATCGTGCATATCGGCCTGCCTGCTTTGATGTGTCGGGACCATACCCGACGAACTGTTAGCAAAGTCTTAGTGTCGCCCTTGGGGGGCTGCAAGGGGGGGTGGCGCGGTTTGACAGGGTTGAAGGGGCCGGACCTCACCCTAGATCGCGCCTCATGACAGATGTTTTTCCCCCGACACGCACCGCGGCACTGGAACGGTTGGCGCGCTTTGCGCCAAAGGCGGGGGCAGACTACGCGCGCCTGCGCAATTATGATCTGGGGGCCGGATCGCACACCCACGTGTCGACTCTATCGCCCTATCTGCGCACCCGCCTGATCACCGAACAAGAGGTTCTGGAGGCGACGCTGGCGCGCCATTCGCCCGCCGCCGCACAAAAATTCGTGCAAGAAGTGTTCTGGCGCACCTACTGGAAAGGCTGGCTGGAACAGCGCCCTGCGGTCTGGGCGCAGTACCGCGCCGATCTGGCGCGCGCGCTTGATCACGTACAAACCGCGCAAGGTTTGCGCACCGAATGGCAGGCCGCGTGTCTGGGGGAAACCGGCATTGCCTGTTTCGATCACTGGGCGCGTGAACTGGTGCAAACAGGGTATCTGCACAATCACGCGCGGATGTGGTTCGCGTCGATCTGGGTGTTTACCTTGCGCCTGCCATGGGTGCTGGGCGCGGATTTCTTTTTGCGCCACCTGCTGGACGGTGATCCGGCGTCGAACACGTTGGGCTGGCGCTGGGTGGCGGGCGCACAGACCAAGGGCAAGACCTATCTGGCGCGGGCCGACAATATCGAAAAATACACCGACGGGCGGTTTGCCCCGCACGGACAACTGGCGCAGATCGCCGTTCCCGTGGATGCCCCGCCCGATCCGCCGCCGCATTGGACGCCCCCACCACAGGAACGGGATCAAACGCAGCGTACAGGCCTGATCCTGCACGGCGATGATCTGAGCCCCGGATTTATGCTGCCCGCAGACTGGTCGCCCGCTGCGACGATGTTTCTGGATGCTACCGGCGGTCTTAGCCCGCTGGCCGTTGCGCCGCATGTTGCGGAATTCAATCAAGGCGCAATGCAGGATGTGCGCGAGCGGTGGCGCGACAGGTTGGGCGATGTGACCGGCCCCTGCCCGCCCGATGCCCTGATCGGCTGGATCGATGCAAACGATCTGGCCCAGATCATCACACCCTACGCGCCGGTCGGGCCGGTCGCGGATGCGTTGCGCCAAGTTGAAATACAACGCCCCGACATTCCGTTGATCCGGATTCTGCGCCCCTATGATGGGGCCGCGTGGCCACACGCGACGCGCGGGTTTTTCAAGTTCCGCGACCGCATCCCTGACCTGTTGAAAGAGCTCGGGCTTTCAGACAAAAAAACGCCCGCGCTGTAACCCGCGGGCGTTTCCCAAGGAGCATTGCGCGCCCGACCTATCCGAACATGTCGGATGTGATCCCGTCATACCAGCCAAGGCTTTCCTCATACGTCACCTTGCGCAGGTCGCCGCTTTCGCCGGTCTGCGAGATAAAGCCGTCCACCTTGGCGATCTTTTCGTCAGTGGCTTCATATGTCGCGCCGACCTTGACGCCATCATCGGTATCAATCAGTGACCAGCAGGTGTTGGAAAACTTGGCCGGAAACACCGATGATCCGGTCAACGCACCGCGAATGGCCATGGCCGCGACCTTGGCCTGTGAATTGGCGGAAAAGCCCGATTTCGGCATATCGCCCTGATTGGTGGCATCGCCCAGAACATGGATGTTTTCATCCAGCCGGCTTTGCATCGTGTGGCCTGATACAGGTGCCCAGTTGCCTTCGGTGATGCCCGCCATTTCGCAGATGTGCCCCGCCTTTTGCGCGGGGATGACATTGCACACATCAACCTGCGTTTCTTCGCCATCAATGGTCACGGTCATTGCATCGGGATTGACCGATACGTTGCCACCGCCGAAATCCTCGCCGATCCAGTCGATCATGCCGGAATAATGCGTACCCCACCCTTCCTGAAACAGCGCCATTTTGGAGAATTTTGCCTTGGGGTCCGCGACGATGATCTTGGCCGTCGGGTTGTTGGCCTTTAACAGGTGCGCCACCATCGACACACGTTCATAAGGTCCGGGTGGGCAGCGAAAGGGATTGGGCGGCGCGACCATCGCGAATGTGCCGCCTTCGGGCATCGCCATGATCTGCGCCTTGAGAAGTTCGGTTTGTGACCCGCCCTTATAGGCGTGCGGCATCGCGTTCTGTGCGGACAAATCCCAGCCTTCGACGGCACCGTCAACAAAATCAATACCGGGTGACAGAACCAGCCGGTCATAAGGCAGCACCGATCCGCCCGCGAGGGTGACGGTTCTGGCGTCCCGATCAATCCCGATGGCCCAGTCATGGACAACGTTTATGCCGTAATCGGACGCCAATGTGCCATAGGAATGGGCCAGGCTTTGGATATCGCGGAAGCCACCGATATAAAGATTGGAAAAGAAGCAGGTGTAATAGCTGCGTGACGGTTCGACCAGCGTGACATCAATTTCGCCCTTGCTGTCCTTGGCGATGTAGCGCGCCGCGGTGGCCCCGCCTGCGCCGCCGCCGATCACGACAACCTTGGGCCGCCCATGGCTTGCGGCCTGCACCATCGGCGCGCTGAGCAGCGTTGCCGCCGCTGCGGACGACCCGATAAAAACACGTCTGTTCAATGTCATTGCCTTCTCCTCCCGTGAAAGAGCGCGGCTAGTCCAACGCTCCGTAATATGCAGCAAGGGCTGCGATTTCTTCATCCGACAGGCGGCCCGCCATCATCTGCATGACGGGATGGGGCCGCAATTTCTGTTTGTAGGCGTGCATGGCGACGACAAAATCTTCCGAAGGCCAACGCGTGATGGATGGAATCCCTGCATCGCTGCCATCAATCTGGTGGCAGGTGCTGCATTCGCTGGACAGGTACGCGCCGTATTCGGGATCGCCGACAATCGCCAGAATATCGGGTGGCAGGTCCACCTCGCGCGCCTGCGCGGTCGGCGCGGCCTCGGGGATGTTGGCGGGATTGTCGGAAAAGAGGCGTAAATACGCCAGCACATCGTGGCGGTCTTGCGGGTCCTTGATACCGCGAAAACTCATCCTTGTGCCGCTGACCAGCGCCTTGGGGTTTTCGATATAGGCATCAAGGGTTGCCAGTTCCCAGATCAGGCCATCCTTGGCGGCGCGTTCGATGCCCTTGGAATAAAAGAATCCGTCAATGGCCGCCGCCTTGCGCCCGTAGATACCGTTCAGATGCGGGCCGATGCCGCTTTGTGCGCCGGCCCCGACCTTGTGGCATCCGCTGCACTGTGAAAACAGGGTTTCGCCGCGCGCCGCGTCGCCGATCTGTTGCACCTCCTGTTCGGCCCGAACGGCGCCGCCAAGGGGCAGCACCAACAGGCCAAACGTCAACAGAACGGAACGCATTGCTTACTCCTGATAGGATCTGAGATAGGCAAGGATCGCCGTGATATCGTCTTCCTTACGCAGGCCTGCAAATGACATCTTGGTGCCGTTCATGAACGCCTTGGGTTTGGTCAGGAATGCGGTCAATGCGGCCTCGTCCCAGATCAGACCTTCGCCTGCCGCCTCGATCAGTGCGTTGGAATATTTGAAATCGGCCACCGCACCGGCGGGCGCATCCACGATGCCGTTCAGGATCGGGCCGGTTCTGTTTTTCGCATCGGCGCCGACCTGATGGCAGGCCTTGCATTTCTTGAACACCTTTTCGCCCGCTTCGACCAATTCGGGGTCCAGCGCGGCGACGACAACCGGTTCTTCCGCCACAGCAGCCTGTTCTTCTGTCGCAGCAGTAGCAGCTGCAGTGTCATCGGTGTCTTCTTCGGGCGTGACATCCAGAACGGCAGCGCGCATGGTGATTTCAACGCTGTCCTTGCAATCGGTCATGCAGGGTTCACCCGAAAACTGTGCCAGTTCGGTTTCGGCGCGATCATCCACGATAAACCCGTCGGCATTGGGCATTTCGACGTCCAGAAAGGTTTCGTTGGACAGCACGAAATCGTCATCGACCAGATCGTTGGAATACAGGATATAGGCCACAATCGCATAGACTTCGTCCGGTTCCAGCGACTGGGCATTGCCAAACGGCATTGACCGGTTGACGTAATCCCAAGTGGTGGACAGATAGGGCCAGTACGATCCCACCGTTTTGACCGGATCCTGACGGTCGAGCGTGTCAAAGCCACCGGCCAGCTTGGGCCAGTTGCCAACACCTTCGGCAAAATCGCCGTGGCAGACCGCACAATGTTCGGCAAACAGTTCATCGCCCGTCCAGACATCGCCGGATCCGGCCGGCAGGCCGGTGCCATCGGGGCTGACATCCAGATCCCATGCTGCGATCTCTTCGGGCAGGGCCGGACGCCCCAGGCCCAGTTTTTCGGCCAGTGCGGGGCCCGCCGCCAGTGTCGCGGCCAGTGTTGCACCCGTCAGAAGATTACGAGACTTCGACATTTTCCGCCTCTCCGTTTGCTTTCACCCACCATGTCTGGATGCAGTTATTGTGATAGATCGAATTCAGGCCGCGCACCTCGCGCAGTTGCGCCTTGGTCGGTTGCACGTAACCGGTTTCGTCGATGGCGCGGCTTTGCAGCAGCATTTCTTCACCGTCCCATGTGGTATCCAGATAGAACCGTGTCAGTGCGCGGCTTTGGCCCGGGGCGGCGAGACGGGCGGTTTCCCATGTCTTGCCACCGTCCTTGCTGACATCGACGCGGGTGATGGCACCCCTGCCCGACCATGCCAGACCGGAAATCACCAGCGGCCCCTTGCCGTGGGTGATCGGAGCCTGCGGACTGGGGCTGGTCACAACCGATTTCGCATCCATTTCCCACGTCCATTTGCGGGCGATGCCGTTTTCCAGAACGTCGGTGTATTTGCTGGTTTCCTCGCGGCTTTCGATCGCCTGATCGGTCACTTCGATCCGGCGCAGCCATTTGATCCACATGTTGCCTTCCCAACCCGGCACGACCAGACGCACGGGATAGCCGTGTTCCTTGCGCAAGGCCTCGCCATTGGCCTTGAAGGCTACCAGAACATCCTCAAGCGCCTTGTCCAGCGGGATCGACCGGCCGTTGCTGGATGCATCGGCCCCTTCGACATAAACCCATTTTCCGGTTGTCTGCACACCCGCCTCGTTCAGCAGGGTTTTCAGCGGCACACCGGTATATTCCATGTTGTGGATCATGCCGTGCGTGAACTGCGCGCCGTTCAACTGCGCACCGGCCCATTCCATGCCGGTATTGGCAGCACATTCGCAGAAATACACGTGGTTTTCGCGCGGAAACCGTTCCAGATCGGCATAGGTGAACACCAAAGGTGTGTCGACCAAGCCATTGATCATCAACCGGTAATCCTGTTTCGCCAGTTCGATCGCGCCGGAGTGGTGGCGTTCAAACGCACAGCCCTGTGGCGTGATGGTTCCGTCCAGCGCGTGGATCGGGGTAAAGTTGATCGAACTGATCGTGTCAGCCGTCAGCCATTCCACATTGCGGCGCACCACATCGGATTCAAATTCGATCGGCAGGCCATAGGGTGTTTCGTCCACACCGTCGCCCAGCCCCCGTGCCCAATCCTGCACTTCTGTGATCAGTGGATCACCTTCGGCCTTTGCGGCGCTGGCCGTGACTGCCCCGGCCCCCGCAGCCGCAGCACCTGCCAGAAACTGGCGCCGGGATTGTGTTTTGCCCTTCGCGCTGAAACGCATGCCATTGTCTCCTTCTTGAACAATCAAATTCATTTTAATGAATTTGATGGAATAAAAAACACGTCAAACCGTCGCGGGCGGTCAGGCCCCTACAACTTTGACAGATGTATTGGGTGTCACGCTGACGGTGCCCAGTTTGGCGATGTGGTTTTCCACCACATCCCAGATTTGCGGCCCCTCGGTGCCTTCGTTGACCGACGCCCAGCCAGCAACCACATAGGTTTTGGCCGGATCGATCGCCTCGCCGGTTTTCAGCAATGTCATGTCGGTGATACGTTCGCCCTGCGGCTTGGTGATATCAATGCGGTAGCCCATGCCGCCGATGCGCACCATATCGCCACCCTGCTGGTAATAGGGATCGGGATTGAACAGGTTGTCGCCGACGTCTTCCAGAATGACATGGATGAATTCCCCTGTCATTTCCGTGCGGTACGCTTTGCCGTATGTCATCGACGTGACGTTCCAGATGTCTTCGCGGGTGATGTCCTGACCGGGCAGGATCGACGGGCCCCAGCGCACACCGGGCGACATTGCGATATCGGCATCGCGTTCCGACATCAGCGCGTCACAGATCAGATCATCCCACGTCCCGTTGAAATTGCCGCGCCGATACAGCAGCGATTCCGATTGGCCAATGACCTGTTCCAGATCGGCCTTGAAGGGCGCGCGTTGTTCGTCGATCAGGGATGTGATCACCGGATCAGGGGCAATCACGTCGGAAAAAATCGGGATCAGCTTGTGCCGGAAGCCCATCATCTGCCCGTCGCGCACATCCAGATCGACGCGGCTGACAAATTTGCCGTTGCTGCCCGAGGCGATGATAATGGTATCCCCGACCAGCACCGGTTCGGGCAATGCATCATGGGTGTGGCCTGACAGGATTACATCAATCCCGCTGACACGGCCCGCCATTTTCTTGTCCACGTCAAAACCGTTATGGGACAGGCAGACCACCAGTTCCGCGCCCATGCCGCGCACTTCGTCCACCATTGCCTGCATGTTTTCATCACGGATGCCGAAGCTGTATTCGGGGAACATCCAGCCGGGGTTGGCGATCGGCATATAGGGAAAGGCCTGTCCGATGACGGCGATCTTGACCCCGCCCCGTTCGAAGAACTGGTAGGGCTTGAACAGTTCTGCCGGTTCATCCCATTCAGCATCGAAAATATTCTGCCCCAGCGCGGCAAAGGGCAGGTTTTCAACGATTTCCTGCACCCGCGCCGACCCAAGCGTAAATTCCCAGTGAAAGGTCATCGCATCAGGTTTCAACGCGTTCATCACGTTGACCATGTCCTGCCCTTCGGTCTGATAGCAGGTATAGCTGCCGTGCCATGTATCGCCACCATCCAGCAACAATGCATCGGGGCGTGCGGCGCGGATCGCGTTGATCACTGTCGATACGCGGTCCAGCCCCCCGACGCGGCCATACCCCTGCGCGAGCGACGTGAAATCATTATGGGTCAGCGCGTAGGCCGACGGGCTGCCGTCATCGATCCCGTAGAGCTTGCGAAACTCCGCACCGGTGACGTGGGGCACCTCGCCCTTGTTCGGGCCGACGCCGATATTGACCTCGGGTTCGCGGAAGTAGATCGGTTTCAGTTGCGCGTGAATATCTGTCACGTGGATCAGGGACACATTGCCGAACGTGTCGAATTCAAGCAGTTGATCCTGCGTCAGGGATTGCTGCGCCGCCAGACGGGCCCAGTTGCCAAAACCGGACGCCCCCACAAGGGCCGATGCGGCCATTCCAACTTGCAAAAAATCACGGCGAGAAATCATTGGCATCAGGCTCCGTCAGGTGGGTTTTGAATTCAAATATCCTGTCCCCTTCCGCTGATGCGGAAGGGGCAAGTGTGTTTCTTGATTTTATAACAGTCAGTTACGAACTGACGGCCCTTCAACCGACAACCCGTTTCCGCGGCTTGCAACGTAAAGTTCCAATGCCACAAATTCGGGGCTGCCGGGTTTGAACGTTTCGGCGCGCGTGTCACGGATACAGCCCTTGAAGCGTGCGTGCGATGTGTTCAGCTTTGCGTTTTTCAGGCGGTACACGGGAAATCCGTTGATCTGGCCCTGGCTCAGGTGATCGGCGCGGATCATATTGCCATAGTTTTCTTCGTGGCAATTTGCACAGGACAGTTCAAGCTGGCCAAAGCGGGTGTAATACATCTCTTTTCCCGCTTCCCATGCGGCCTGAACCGGACCGTCAATTGCCACATTCACCGGCATTCCACGCGACTGGACGCTGATCAACGCTTCCATGTTGGCCATATCGCCGCCGTCATATTTCCACTTGTCGGCACCCATCTGGTTTTCACGGCAATCATTGATCTGATGCGCAAGGGTGCGTACCTCGCCTGCCGTTTCATTCCATTTCGGATAAACGGCGCGCACGCCCTTCATGCTGGTTTCCACATCTTCGTGGCAACTGGCGCAGGATTTGCCTTCGCTGCCTTCAACGGCATTCCACTGGTCCATCCCAAGATCGACGAACACCATGCCGGGATTGTCGAAATCATCCATCTGCAAGGCCTGGGTTTCGTCTGTCCGGAACACCCAGCCGGAATAGATTTCCGACAGGTTTTCAGCGTGCTCCGGTGCGGCTCGGTCTGTGTGACCATTTCGATCTCGCCGTTTACGACCAGTTTGGCGCTTTCATCGGCAAACGCCAGTGTCGACGTTCCTGCCAGCACTGCGATTGCCGCTGTTATTGGTTTTAATGTCATCGCGTATCCTCCCTTAAATGCGCCCCTGTGACATCGACCGGTGAAGTCGCGCACAGGGAGCATTCTGAATTGTTGGGCAACCGGGTGATTACCCGATGGCAATCGCTTTTGCGTCTTCGTAGACCGATCCGTCATCGTCGTACCATGTGAACTTGAATTCACCGGCTTCCGGCACGGTGGCCGCAAATTCGATATACGGGTTGGTCGAAATCGCCGGTTCCAGCGTAACGTCAATGACGTTCTGGCCGTTGAAATCGCAGGTAAAGCGGTTGATGATCGAACGCGGGATCACATTGCCTTCCTTGTCCTTGCGCTGACCGCTTTCCATCTGGTGCGAAATCAGGGTCTTGATCTGGATCGCTTCGCCAGCGGCCGCTGTTTTCGGGACTTTGACGCGGGGTTTTACACCGTCTGCCATGTTCGTATCTCCTTATCTCTCGGGTTAGCCGCCGCAGCCGCCAATTGTAACTTTTACCGTGGATGACGCCCGCTTGAAGCTGCCGTCGCTCATCTTGGCAATCGCCACGACATCCTGTGTACCGGCCAGACGGATCCGGGTGCTGGCAGCCTGAGCGCCGGCCAACGGACCGAATTTGAAGGTGGCCACAGGGGGTGTCGGGTTGCCAAGTGCCAGCACCATGATCGCCTCGGCGCCATCAGCGCTGACTTCGATCGGAACGGTGTTGCCGTTTTCGGCAATTTCCGGCGCGGTCAGCGTTACGCCGCCGTCCGTCACCTCGGCCCCGCCGGTGAATGCCGCAATCAGATCATCTGCTGCGGCATTGGCGCGGTATGGCATAATCGTCAGCGCAACAGCGCCAAGTCCCAATGCCAGTGTATCGCGTCGTGAGAGATTCATATCTCGTCTCCTTAATCTCGGGTTAGCTTTGCGCCTGCATGAGAGGCGCTGTTATTCCTTCAGGGTCATCAGAAAGGCGACAACATCTTCCACGTCTTGTGCCGACAGAATCGGTTCGATCGCGGTGGCTGCGTCGCCGGTGTAGCCATCACCGGGGCGGATAAAACCGCTGGTCTTGTAAAACGCGGGCATCACACTGCCCTCGTAGGTCATCTTGGCGTTGGCCACGATGCCGCGCAGTTCCGCTTCGCTCCAGCGATCCGCGACACCATCAAGCGGTGGTCCGACTTCGCCGTGGAACGGCGCGTCTTTTAATGCGGTGACTTCATGGCAGGCCACGCAATTGCCCAACCCGCGATTTGTCATGACCGCGCGTCCGTTTTCCGCATCTCCCGCGGCCCCGCTGAGCGATGCCGCCACGGCACCGTCTTCATAGGCCACATCGGCCGGTGCAACCGATTCTGCCGCAGATACGGCCCCTGCCGCTGCGATGCAGGCCGCAAGTGTCAAAGATGAAAACCTCATAGTCCCTCCCTTGGCTGTCTGTTCTGGATGGCTGTGACAGCGATGTGTATACCGTAGGCTACCGGACGTTCAGGATGCAACAACAAATTCATTGATGTGAATGAATGAGCATTTTTAGCGCATCAAGCGGCCTGTCAATCAAAGCTGCCATTGCTGCGTTCCTGAATGCGGCGCGCATGGTAGCGTTGAAAATCTTCATCCCCGTCAAGGGCATAGCGCTTTTCGGCAACCCATGTGAACATGTCCAGTGTGGTCCCTGCCCCGAAGGCGCCGGGCATGACAGCGACAGTGGCCTGCGTTGCGGGTGCACCATCTTCGACCTGTTCATCGATGAACATGATGGTCGGAGTGAACAGAATCCCCCATTTGCGCGCCATGTCTTTTTCCGACAGCGTTTCGCCGTCAAAATCCGTCACTTCGATGTCGCCATGCAGGTTCAGCTGCACGACAAAAAAGTTGTCTTCGATGTAGGAAGACACCTCTTCGCGCGGGAACACCTCTTTGTGCATCTTGGTGCAATAGATGCAGCCGCGCTGTTCAAAGAACAGAACCAGCCGTTTGCCTTCGGCATTGGCCTCGTCCAGATCCTCGCGCAGGTCTTTGAAGGTGTCACGCATCCACGGCGTTTTGTGCAGGCCATCATCGCCCAGTTCGGCAGCCCCGACCGGAAGGGCCATGATCAGGGCCAATAGCCCGGCAAAAAGATGTTTCATTTCTTCCTCCTTGTGGTGTTGCGTTATCCAAGTGTGCTGAACCACGGGAACCAGCGGATCATCGCATCCGCGATGACTGTCACCGTGTTGGTCAGGATCAGTATGGCAAAGACGATCAGCATGATCCCCATTGCCTTTTCAACATAGGGCATGAACCGGCGGTTGCGCTGCACCCACGCCAGAAACGGTTTGGCAAACAATGCTGCGATGACAAACGGCGCGGTCATTGACAGGCCGTAGACCAGCAACAGCAATCCGCCCGCGCCAGATGTCGCCCATGCCGCTGGCAATCATCAGGATCGAGGCCAGCGCAGGCCCGACACAGGGGGTCCAGCCAAAGCCGAAGGCCAACCCCATCAGATAGGCCCCGATGACCGTGCTGGGCGCGGCGCTGCTTTCCAGTTTTGCCTCGCGGTACAGAAACGGCACTTTGATTATGCCCAGAAAATGCAGACCGAACACGATCAGGATCGCAGCCGCGACATAGGTCAGTTGATCCAGATAGGTGCCAAAAGCCTGCCCCAGCGCGGTCGCGCCCATCCCGAGCAGTACAAAAATCGTGCTTACGCCAAGCGCGAAAAAAACCGACGATGCAAACAAACGCCGCTGCGCCCCTGCAGCAATGGCGCCGTCTTCGCGCAATTCGCTGACGGACAGGCCGCCCATATACGACAGATAGAACGGAACCATTGGTAAAATGCAGGGCGTGAAAAAGCTTAGCAACCCTGCCAGCATTGCCCCCGCAAATGTAATATCAAACATGGCTCCCCCTCAGGCTGGCACTGTTCAGCTTGATCTATTCACATATTCAAATTATGTATTATAAAACGCAATCGCTATTTGGCCGCATCATGAAATTTCTTCAAACCACCTTATGCGTCGCGGTTCTGGTGATCGCTGCGGGGGCTGTGCGGGCATTTGAACTGGTGATGGTCGAACAACCCGGTTGCCATTGGTGCCAGGCCTGGAACGAAGAGATTGGCCCCGCCTATCCGAACACACCCGAAGGCCAGTTTGCCCCGCTGCGCCGCATAGATCTGCGCACAAAACCGGACGATTTCACCTATGCGCGCCGTGTGACATTCACACCGACATTCGTGTTGATCCGCGATGGGCAGGAACTGGCGCGGATCGAAGGTTACCCCGGCGAAAATTTTTTCTGGCCGCTGCTGAACGACATGTTGCGCGCCCACACAGATTACACAGGAGAGACAGGATCATGAAAAAAACACTTGCTCAAAAAACACTGGCCTTAACCGTGGCGCTGACATGTGCAGCCCCCGCCCTTGCCGACGACACAAACGCCTTTGTCGAATTTCAGGTTCTGAAACCCGAAGTGGCGGCAGAAATGGCGGACGCCGCCATGTTGGCGTGCCGCGCCATGGGCTATCAGGTGGGCGTGACCGTGGTGGACCGGTTCGGGCTGCCGCAGGTCTTTGTGCGTGATCGCTTTGCCGGGGCGCATGTTTATGAAACCTCGCGGCGCAAGGCGTGGACGGCCGTATCGTTCCGCACCGGCACAACCGAACTGGCCGTCACAACCCAGGCGGGCGAGATTTCTTCCGGCATTCGCCACCTCACAGAAGCGTTACCCTTGGGCGGCGGCCTTGTTGTTTATGAAGGTGGCGGTTCCATGGTGGCTGGTATAGGGGTTTCCGGCGCTCCGGGCCCTGACCTCGACGATGAATGTGCTCAGGCTGGAATTGACGCGATTGAGGACCAGATTGCGTTCTAGGGCGCACCGAATGACGACAAGGGAAAGATAGCCATGGGATTGCCGGAATTTTCCGCGGACATTTCCGATGAAGAAATGGACCAGATGGTCGAAAACGCGACCAATGCGTCCAATTTCCTGAAGGCGATCAGCCACGAAGGCCGCCTGATGATCCTGTGCCATCTGGTGTCGGGTGAAAAATCCGTGACCGAACTGGAAGATCTGCTGTCCGCGCGACAAGCGGCTGTGTCCCAGCAATTGTCGCGCCTGCGGCTTGAGGGGCTGGTTATCCCCCGGCGGGACGGAAAAACGATTTTTTACCGTCTCGCAGATGACCGGCCTCGCAAAATTCTGGAAGTGGTGTACGAATTGTTCTGTGCCACGGACTGACATACATTCGGCTCACGGTCTGGGGGAGGACCACGGCGATGTTTGATCTTTTATCTGAACCTCAATGGATGGCCGCTGTCGGCCTTGTGGGCGGCGTGCTGCTGGGCCTTGCCGCACGGCTGGGCCGGTTTTGCACCTTGGGCGCGATCGAAGACATGCTGTATGGCGGATCGGATGTGCGTATGCGCATGTGGTTGCTGGCCATCGGGGTTGCGATCACCGGCAGTTTTGCCCTGATGGGGGCCGGATGGCTGAACGGCGCGGATACGTTTTACCTGTCGATCCAGTGGATGCCGATGGCGTCGGTCATCGGCGGGCTGATGTTCGGCTATGGCATGGCGCTGTCGGGCAATTGCGGGTTTGGGGCCATTGCCCGTCTGGGCGGGGGCGATCTGCGGTCTTTCGTGATTGTGCTGGTTATGGGCATTTCCACCTATGTGGTTCTGGCGGGGCCACTGGCGCCGTTGCGTGACTGGATTTTCCACCAGACGCCGGTTGTGGGCAACACGCCCCCCGGAATAGCCCATGCGCTTGCCAAGGTGTCCGGCCTGTCCGTCACCGCCATCGGCATTGCCGTCGGGCTGTGTCTGTGTGCGGGGGCGCTGATGTCACAGACTTTTCGCGCGGCCCCGTCTTCTGTCATCTGGGCCGCCATCGTCGGGCTGGCCATCATCAGCGGATGGGCCGGCACCGCATGGGTCGCCGCCAACGGGTTCGAGGCCAATCAGATCGTGTCGCATTCCTATTCCGCACCGTTGGGCGAAACCATTCTTTACGCGATGACAGGCGGCACACGCGCGATATCCTTTGCGGTCGGGTCAGTGGCCGGCGTGTGGATCGGTGCGTTTATCGGATCGCTGATCAAAGGGCATTTCCGGTGGGAAGCCTGCGATGATCCGCGTGAATTGCGCCGTCAGATCATCGGGGCCGCCATTATGGGCGCCGGTGCCGTGATCGCGATGGGGTGCACCGTTGGTCAGGGCCTGTCGGCGTTCAGTGTCCTTGCCTTTGGCGCGCCAGTGACCATGATTGCAATTGTTGCCGGTGCCGCACTGGGATTGCGCCAGTTGATAACGGGGTTTTCACTGGCAGAATAATACCGGTGTTACACGCGCGTCACCGCCCTGTCATTTCTGACAGTCAGATTGCTGGCGAGTCCATCTGGTCCGATCTGCCGGACCGCCAGCCAGCAAAAGGTGCCTCATGAGCCGTAAATCCATTCTCAACGATCCCCAGCACGGAAACAAAGCCGAAGCCTTCGAAGCCTTCGACGATATCCCCACAAACCCCAATCTGACCCGCACCATCGGTGACGTGATCAATGCGCGCTATGGTCGCCGTGATATGCTTAAAGGGATATTGGGGGTATCGGCCACGACCGCCCTGTTCGGCACATCCGCGATGATCGCCCCGAAACAGGCCTCTGCCATGTCCAAGGCCAGCCGCTACTCCTTTGACGAACTGACATGGGGCAACGACGAAACCCATCACATCGCCGAAGGGTATGATGCCGATGTTCTGCTGCGCTGGGGCGATCCGATCACAGCGGATGCGCCCGATTTCGACCCGTCTGAACCAATCGGTCGAGGCGCAGTTGAAACAGTTCGGCTATAACAATGATTACGTCGGATATACCGAACTGGAACCGGGGCGCGGGTTGCTATGCGTCAACCATGAATACACCAATGAAGAGGTGATGTTTCCCGGTCTTGGCCGTCAGGACACACAGGATTTCGCCGGTATGACCAAGGACTTGGTGGATATCGAAATGGCCGCACATGGCGGCACTGTTGTCGAAATTGCTAAAGGCAGCAACGGCAAGTGGACTGTTGTGCGCGACGGACACTACAACCGCCGCATTACCCCGCTGAACACGGACATGACCCTTTCGGGCCCTGCCGCAGGCCACGCCCGCATGAAAACCAGCGCCGATCCGGATGGCATGACCGTGATCGGAACCCTGAACAATTGCGCTGGCGGTATGACACCGTGGGGCACCTATCTGATGGCCGAAGAAAACTTCCACGGCTATTTCTGGACGGACACGCTGGACGCCGAAGGCAAGCCGGACCTGTCTGCCCAACCGCAGGCGGCATCCATGAAACGCTATGGCGTGCCGGGCATGTGGTACGCGTGGGGCAAGTATTACGACCGTTTCAACATCGACAAAGACCCGAATGAGGCCAACCGCTTTGGCTGGATCGTCGAGGTCGACCCGCGCAACCCCGATGCGCTGCCGGTCAAACACACGGCACTGGGCCGGTTCCGCCATGAAGGGGCCGAAACAACAATATCCAGCGACGGCCATCTGGTGATCTATACCGGCGACGACAACCAGTTCGATTACCAGTACAAATATGTCTCGGCCGGTACGGTCAGCGAAGATGCAACAGCCAATTCCACCCTGCTGGCGGATGGCACATTATACGTGGCCCGCTTTGACGAGGACGGTACACTCACCTGGTTGCCGCTGGTGCACGGCACCGGCCCGCTGACGGCGGAAAACGGGTTCAACGATCAGGGCGACGTGATGATTGATGCGCGCATGGCCGCCGATCTGCTGGGCGCCACCCCGATGGACCGCCCCGAAGATGCCCAACCGCGCGGCGATGGTACGGCCTATATCATGCTGACCAACAACACCCGCCGCACCCCCGAACAGGTCAACGCCGCCAACCCGCGCGCCGACAGCAGTTTCGGTCACATCATCGAAATCAAGGAGGCCGACGGCAACCATGCCGCCACCACAGGCACATGGTCCATCCTAGTCAAATGCGGTGATCCGTCGATTGCCGAGGTGGGCGCACAGTGGAATCCCGAAACATCTGCCAACGGCTGGTTCGGATCGCCCGACAATTGCGCGATTGATGCCGATGGGCGGCTTTGGATTTCCACCGATCAGGGATCGAGCTGGGGCAAGACACTGAAATCCGACGGGCTTTACGGCCTTGAGACCGAAGGCGATTTGCGCGGCCATTCCAAGCTGTTCTTCCGTTGCCCCGTGGGCGCGGAACTGTGCGGCCCCTACTTTACCGACGACAGCGAAACCCTGTTTCTGGCGGTACAGCATCCGGGCACCGACGGCACCAAGGATTTCAAGGGGTTCGAACGGGAGTCGACCTTTGACGATCCGGCGACACGCTGGCCCGATTTCAAGGACGGCATGCCGCCCCGCCCGTCTGTTGTGGTTGTGACAAAACAGGGCGGCGGAAAGATTGCTGTCTAAAGGGGGTGTGTTGGTAATGAGTGTGGAAAAGGACTCCGGTGCGCCGGAGCCCTTTTTCGCGGGGGTTAAGGGCTTTTAACGCCGCGGTCAGGGGGGTGATGTCCGGGCGCTACAGCAGAGTTGATCAAAGGTCGGAGGTGGAACGGAGTATTGCGGTCGGTGTGTTTAAGGGCGCTAAGCGGGACAAAACCGACCTTGGATATTTAGCCTTCGCTGAGGCAGCATTCTCTCGCAGGTGCAGCGGTAATCTTTTGGCAGTGCAGCGCATTTCACCAGAGCGGCCATTGAGAGGGTCTAAATTGGGTATTCCCAAACCACCTTTTCGCCGCGCACTGTTCCAACAATCGGGTTGCGGACGAAGCGAACATTTAATCACTTCCGGAGGGGGCGAAAAGGCAGTGATCAGATGTCGGTAATCGAAATTCTAACACCTGAGTTTTTCGTAAATTGAAACTTGCTATAAGAACATTCCTGCGTGCCTTTCCATCTGTAGACCGGGAAAGATGATCCTTTCGAGATCATCGTACTGTAATGGGAAAAGCGCATACAAAGCCCATGCTGCAAAAGAACGCACATCAAACGTGGGCATCAGATCTCGCCCTTCATAAAGGTCATGAGCGGCCAAACCAGGCCATCGCCCTAGAATTTTCTTTCCCGAAATTGCGCCACCTGCGAACATTGCGATGCTCCCCGTACCATGGTCAGTCCCTGCAGTCCCGTTCTCGTAAACTGTGCGGCCAAACTCAGTGATGCACAGAACGGTCGTGCGTGACCAAACGCGTCCGAGTTCAATCTTGAGTGTCAAAATTGTTTCTGCGAGTTCGCTCAATCGGATCTGCATCATGGGTATTTGATCTGCATGCGTGTCCCAGCCATTTACCGAAAACGATGCAATGCGATAATCTTCCTTGAGCTTGCCTGCAGCGAAATTGGCGAGAGCAGGTCCTTTTATCGCTTGGCCTGTCGTCAAGGGTGTGTTGTTCATTGACGACATTTCTTGAGCACAACAAAAAGCCTCTTTGAATTGCGGTACGTTCCTGTAAATGGCCGTCAAATTGGCTGCGTCAGATCTTTGCAAATCCAATTGGTTGCTTGGTGACCAAGCAGAAGCCTCCACATCACCCGATAGAATCAACGGTTTTCCTGATCCCAGAGAAATGGCCTTTGTCATCTGGCTATCGGGTAGCAACGACAACGCGCGGTTCAGCCATCCACCTGATCGGACATGATTTTCTGCAAATCCATTTTCTAGAATGTCCTGACCTTCAAAATGGCTACGTTTGTCGCGATATGGGGTGGAGACCGCGTGTGCGAAACTTAACTCACCGTTAAGCCACAGCGGATGCAATGGTCCAAGCATTGGGTGCAGTCCGAAAAACCCATCAAGATCGATACTCTCGTCACGTCCGATATTTGGTCGGTAACTTGCATAGTTTGGGTCGCCAAGCGGACGAACAACATCAAGGCCGTCCATAGCGCCACGCAGAAGAATAACGACCAGCCGGTTTTCAGCTTTGTTCTTCACGAGAGTGAGATCGTCATCCGTTCCATGTGGGCTGTGGGTATGAAATTTTTTGGAGACATCGGTCTGTTGGGGCATGAAATTACATCCCTACCTGCAATTGAAATCGGGGGAGGAAAGAACAAGTGCCTTTGCGCTCTGATTGCTCGACGCTCTTTTGATGGCAGCAAACAATTCGGGTGTGGCTTGATCGCGCAGCGCAATGTTCAAAAAATCTTCGGCGCTGACGTTGTCTCTCGACGATTTTATAAATTCAAACGCCCAGTTAATTCGCGCAGCCATACCTTGCGGCGTTATCCATTCTGACGGATTTGCTTTCCAGCCATCAGGTCCAGGGGGCTTGAACGGATCCTGTCCCATGAGCTCCATTGGAATCCGAATGTTCTGCCGTATTTCGGGTCGGGAAAGCTGATCAATGCTGGTCGGTGTCTCCCCAGATGCCTTCAAAGCAGAAATAACAAAATCGAAAGGCAATTTTGACTTTCTGAATGGAGTTACCCAAGCGCGGTCATCATTGAGCAAAGCCTCGATCGTCGTCGCTAAGTTTCCGCCCGAACGCATGAAAGCGGAAGACACCACATGAACAAAATCCTCTTCAACCGGTTCTCCCAAGAAATGAACAATCAATTTGCGGGCGATATGTGTGCTCGTATCTCGGTGGATCGCGAGCCTATCCAATGCCATTTCGATAGACGCACGCCCAGCTTCGCGCCCGTCGTAGTCTTCGCCCAAAAACTGGCGTGATCCGGGCTCCGCGCGATTTGGGTCAAAAATAGTTTCGCACGCTCTGACTGTAAGGCCTGACAAGATTTCAGCCAGCGCACGCACATCCGATTGGCTGTACGCGCCCGTCACGCCCAATGTATGCAATTCGAGCAATTCTCTCGCGAGGTTTTCGTTCAGGCCTTGTTTATAATCTACTCCGTGAGGTGAATTTGGCCCAACTGACTGCTGCTGCGTCAAATAATTTAGGAGCGCAGGATGAAAAACCACAGCCTTCAACATCGACGAAAACGGCTTAGTGATGTGAGGTCGAATGGCCCTTTCTATGAGGTCGGGGATCAGGCACCTAAGCAATGGACCATTCGCAGCGCAACTAAAATGGTCGGCCCAAAATGCTGTCAGTCGCGCACCAAAGCCAATGCCAACTACCGCAACTCCCGCAAAATGTTTGATATCATCATCGAATAGGCAGTTGATCTCAGTTTGATACTTCTTCTTTTGGAGCAAGTCACCAGCACGTCGTGCATGTTGGAAATTGCTGATGACGTCTTGTCTGAGCACGAACGGAATGCGCAAACCTTTCTGACTAAAATCTTCGGCTTCGGAAATGAGATCAGAAACGGTTATCCCGTAGCGTAAATTTGGGCCAAGGCCGTAACCAAATCTGACGGCTGCAATGGTGTCAGTTTGCACAGCAACGCCTCCGAATTAAGTGATGCGTGCGCAATAGCCCGTTCCAAAATAGAACGTGCGTAAGCTTCAAAAATAAATCGACCCAAAACAACTTAACAAAACAACTTAAATAGCCCAAACAAAACAAATAATGGGGTGATATTCGGCCAACTTTGAACTCCAAGTCAAATTTGGTCCCTCGCGAGTTCGTGTACTGGAGCAATCCATGAGAGTAAGCGATACATGAACTGCAACTTTTGTTGAGGTCAGAGTAGGGGCTTCATCGTAATTCCTCCAACATCTTTTCGCGGAATGCTCTGCCGGCGTTTTCGAACTGAGGCATTTGCGGGGAGTGTTGTTAAGACGATCGCAGGATCACCTTCGTACCGTGACCTGTGCATCGCCGGATGTCGCGCTTACGATATCTTTATTCAACTGAACCTAGCACTGCTGCGCTGAACGTCGCCAAGTATGCAGAGTATGAATTCGCTATTTTAGAATTACTGCATTATCATTGAATGGTCGATATCATTGAATGGTCGATTTTACCGCTGCACAGCGGCACCGAGATTTACGCACTTGCGGCATTTTTCACGCTGCCAATGCACGCACCAAGAAAATCGAATTCAAAAAATGGCCTCAAACCTGACAACGCGATGATCATCACGACGGGCGACCATTGGGTGCAAACGGTCCTGCATCCGGCGTGTCCACAACGATCGGATTGGCGCTTGCTTACCAGTTTGACAGGCTGACAGGACCTTCAATGTCTGGCGTGGTGGTGCCGCCCCTTCCCGATTCTGGTATATCTCGGGTGCTTTTTTCGCCCGCGCACGCGCGCGCTGCGTCGCGCGGAAAACCGTGCGAAAACAAGACGCGCCCCCCGCCCTTTTTCATTGACATAGCCCCTGCGCCCGATCAGCCTGCGCATTCTACCCACTACTGGGTATTCACAAAATCGGGAGCAACCGATAGTGCATAAACTGGTAAACATAATTTACCAATGAGCTCTTTGCGAGAGTTCGAAACGTCTGGGAGGACACCATGAAATACCATCTTTACACCGCGACAGCCGTTGCCGCCCTGTCGGTCGCAAGCGCCGCTTCGGCACAAGAGGTCATCGAAATGACGTCCTCTTTCGGGAAAAACCTGCCGATCCTTGGCACCGCCGGCGTTGATTTCGTCGAAAAGATCAACAGCATTTCCGAAGGCGTCGAATTCGAACATTTCGATCCGGGCGAGCTGGTCCCGACACTGGAAGCGCTGGATGCCGTATCAAACGGATCGGTTGATGCCTCATACGCCACATCCGGCTACTGGCAGGGCAAGATCACCGCCGCGTCGCTGTTTGCGGCCGTTCCGTTCGGCCCCGAAGCCGGCGAATTCCTTGCGTGGATGCTGTATGATGACGGCCACGCGCTGTTCCAGCGCATGTATGACGAAGCCGGCTATAACGTGCATGTTCTGCCTTGCGGCATCATCGCGCCGGAAACCTCCGGCTGGTTCAAGAACGAAATCAATTCGATCTCCGATCTGGAAGGTCTGAACATGCGCTTTTTCGGCCTTGGTGCCGAAGTGATGCAGCGCCTTGGTGTGTCCACATCATTGCTGGCCGCGGGCGATATCTTCCCCGCGCTTGAACGTGGCGCGATTGATGCAACGGAATTCTCGATGCCGCTGATCGATGCGCGTCTGGGCTTTCACAATATCGCAAAATACAACTACTTCCCCGGCTGGCACCAGCCCGCAACCCTGTTCGAACTGCTGGTGAACAAGGACGTCTGGGATGGTCTGGATGAACGCAGCCAGAAACAGATCGAAGTGGCCTGCCTTGCCAACATCACCACCAACTATGCCGAAGGCGAAGCCAAGAACTATGCCGCGATGATCGACAATGCCGAAAACAACGGTGTGAACATCAAGGTCTGGGATGCTGAAATCCTTGCCACGTTCGAGGCGACTTGGAACGAAGTGGCTGCTGAACTGGCTGCCGAAGATGCCTATTTTGCAGAAGTCTGGGCCGATCTTCAGGAATTCCGCGCCGGATATAAAACATGGGGTGACACCATCTATCTGCCGCGTCCGCGCAACTGATAGACGCATCATCTGACAAATGCCGGGGCGATCGAATTTGCCCCGGCACACCCGACACCGCAGGATAAACAACCGGTGTTTTTTCGATTTTGGGGGGCAGGACCATGAAAACAACAGACGAGATTATTGCGATCTCGGACCCGGGAGAAGTGGGGCGTGAAACCCATAACCGCGGAGACAGGTTTATTGTTGCAGTATCAAATGTGTTTGCGTGGTTGTTTCCGTTTCTGATGATCGCCATCTGTTCGCAGGTCGTGTTGCGTTATATCGGAATGAACCAGGCGTGGCTGGATGATTTCCAGTGGTGGCTTTACGGCGCGGCGGTTCTGATCGGCATCGGTTATGCCGTGACCACGAACAGCCACGTCCGCGTTGACATCCTGTACGATCGTTTTCCCATCGAAAAGAAAACGCGGATCGAAATCTTTGCCCTGGCGTGGCTGTTTTTGCCGTTCATCATCCTGTGCTGGGATGTAACGCTCAGCTATGCGATTTCGTCTGTGACGGCGTGGGAAGGATCAGACAGCCCGAACGGATTGCACAATCTGTGGATCCTGAAAGTGTTCATGAACGTCAGCTTTATCTTTATCGGTATCGCGACATGGGCCGCTTACGTGCGCAATCTGTCCCTGATGACCCGCCCTGTATTGTGGAAGCAACTTCTGTTCGCCTTTCCGTCCACAATGTTCCTGATCAATCTGGTGGTCTATTATGTTCTCTGGTGGGGCGTTTACCTGACCGGCCCTGCCGATATGACCACCCGCGACGTCGGGCGGCACGCAATTTTCGATGAAATGGAAATTGGCGCCTACGACATCAAATACACCATCATGATCACGCTGGTCCTGACCATTGCCGTGATCGCTGCTGTGCGGGTCTTTGACCGCTCTGCGCGCAGCCAAGGGTAGGACCACGCATATGTTTAGCTTTATCGGGCAGTTTCTGACCCTGAACGAAATTGCCGTGATGGCGATGTTCGGCACGTTTATCTGGATGCTGTTTCGCGGCATTCCGGTGGCCATGTCCCTTGTCGGGGTCAGCCTTGTATTTGTACTGATTGCCGAATTCTTTCTTGATCCGTTCCGCGGCACGTTCCGCGACATCATCGAATTTGATCGTACCGGCATCGAATACCAGAAACTGCAGGCCCTTTCGGGGCGTCTGTTCGGCAATATCGTCAAGAACCCCGTTCTTGTGGCGCTGCCAATGTTCATCTTTATGGGCCTGATGCTGGACCAGTCCGGCGTGGCGCAGCGGATGATGCATTCGATGCAAAAACTGTTTGGCAGCCTGCGTGGCGGCCTGTCGCTGACCGTTCTGCTGATCGGGATCATTCTGGCGGCGTCAACCGGTGTGATCGGGGCGTCCGTCACCCTGCTGGGCGTGATGGCATTGCCCGCGATGATGGCACAGAATTATTCCAAGCCGATCGCAACCGGTACGATTGCGAGCGCGGGAACCTTGGGCATTCTGATCCCGCCGTCGATCATGCTGGTGATCATGTCGGACCAGTTGGCGATTTCCTTGGGCGATCTGTTCATGGGCGCGCTGTTTCCCGGCCTGATCCTGGGCGCGCTGTATATCATCTTCATCATCATCTACGGGCTGGTGCGCCCGTCCGCGATGCCCCCGCCCGCACAAACCGAAGCTGTCGGCTGGCCGGTGATCAAAGAGGTTCTGCTCGCCGTTGTGCCACCGATGTTCCTGATCCTGCTGGTTCTGGGATCGATCTTTGCAGGCATCGCCACCCCGACGGAAGCGTCCGGTCTGGGCGCGTTGGGCGCGACCATTCTGGCGGCCACGAACCGCAAGCTGAACTACACCGTTCTGAAGGAAGTCAGCCGGTCGACCCTGAACACTGCCGGTTATATCGTCGGTATCTTTCTGGCCGCCAACTTCTTTGCCTTCGTGCTGCGCCGCTATGGCGGGGACGAGATTGTGCAGCACATGGTGCTGTCGGCCTTTGATGATCCCTACATGACGGTGGTGTTCATCCTGTTCATCGTGTTCCTGCTGGGTTTTCTGCTGGACTGGATCGAAATCACCATCATCATCATGCCGTTGATGCTGCCGATTATTCTGGGCCTTGAACTGGCCATTCCCGGCTTTGATCAGGTGCGGGACCCTTCGGTGGTCTGGTTCGCGATCCTAGTGGCGGTCACGCTACAAACCTCGTTCCTGACGCCGCCTGTGGGCTTTGCGCTCTTCTACCTCAAAGGGGTATGCCCGCCGCAAATCTCGCTTAGCCACATCTACAAGGGCATCATTCCCTTTGTCGGATTGCAATTGCTGGGCCTGTTCATCGTGTTCGAGTTTCCACAGCTCGTGACATGGCTGCCGTCGGTCGCCTACGGAGATTAAACATCAAACCCCGCCGGAAACGGCGGGGTTTTTCTTTGCGTGGGCAGCGTGCGCCCCTGCCCGCCTAGAACATCTTGATGTCAATCTGCGCGGCGTTCAGTTCGCGCCGCACCGCCGTGGCAATATCCACCGCTTCGGGGGTGTCGCCATGCAGGCAGATCGTATCGATCCGCGTCGGGATATGTTTGCCCGATTGCGCGATGATCGCGCCCGCCTGCACCATGCCGACAATGCGTTTGGCCGCATACTCCGCGTCGTGGATCATGGCATCCGGCAGGGCACGGTCCACCAGCGTTGCATCATCGTTATAAGCCCGGTCGGCAAAGATTTCGGCCGCATAGGCACAGCCCAGATCGCGCACCACATCCTCCATCGCGGTGGCGGCCAGCACCATGATGATGATGTCGGGTCGCCACGTCCAGCGCCGCCCTGTAACAGGCACGCGCCAGATCGGCATCCACCGAGGCCATGTTGGACAGCGCACCGTGCAGTTTCAAATGCCGCACCTGCCCGCCTGCGGCGCGCGCCATCGCCTGCGCGGCCCCGATCTGGTATTGCACCAGATGCGCCATTCAGACTGCGACAGGTGCAGCTTGCGCCGCCCGAAGCCTTGCAAATCGGCAAAGCCGGGATGTGCGCCGATGCCCACGCCGTTTTTCACGGCCAGCGCCATCGTCTGCGCCATCACATCCGGATCACCGGCATGAAAGCCGCAGGCAATGTTGGCCGAGCTGACGATGTCCAGCAGCGCCGCATCATTGCCCATCTTCCACGGACCAAAGCTTTCGCCCATATCGGCGTTCAGATCGACAGATTGGCTCATGGTGTGTCCTCGCTCTTTGCAATCGGGTCATGTCCGGCGGTGACGCCGCTGATCAGTTGATAGGATAGCAGATCGGCAATGTCATGGGGATCGCGCACCAGCGGGCGCACCTGACGCGCCAGACCGGCGATGGCCTTGTGATCCGCCGCATGGAGCGCCAGTGCGGTTTCCATATCGACCAGTTCGAAACGCAGCGGTGTGCCGGGGCTGGCCTGCGCCACGCGCGGCAGATCGCAGGGAATAACCGTGCCGATGCGGGGATAGCCGCCGGTTGTCTGACATTCCGCCAGCAGGATATAGGGTGCGCCGTCGCCGGTGATCTGGATATCGCCCGGCACGATCATTTCCGACACGATCTTCAACCCTGCAGACACGGTGAACGGGGCGGCATCCGCTGACAGGCGCACCCCCTGCCGGTTGCCACGGGCATCGCGCTGAAAGGTGATCTGCTGGAACCGGTCCAGTTCGGCATCGGCAAATTCGCGGGTCTGGACACTGGCGACCATGCGCAGGGTGCCGCCGGAACAGCGATCTGTGACATCCAGAATGTGGCCAGTACGGTCAGGATGCGGATCATCGCCCAATGGCAACGCATCCCCCGCCACAACCGCCTTGCCGATGCCCGCGCCCAGATGGGCCGCACGGCTGCCCAGCAGCGTTGGCGTGTCCAGCCCGCCGCCCAGATGCAGATAGCCGTAGACGCCGGATTTCGCCGCCCCGATGCGCAGCGTCTGGCCGGGGTGCAGCGTGTAGGTGGCGTTCATCAGGACCGGGGCACCATCAACGTTTAGCTGCATCGGCGCGCCTGTTACGGCAAAGCGCACCGGCGCGCTGACGCTGAACGCGCCGCCATACCCGCCAAGTTCCAGTGCCGCCGACATCGCCGGTTGCCCCAGAAGGGCCGCCCCTTCATGCAGTGCCAGACGGTCCGCCGCGCCGCCCTGTGACAGGCCCTCGACCAGAAAACCGGGGCGGCCCAGATCCTGTATCAGAACGGACGGTCCGGCCTCGATCACGTTCAGCAGCACGCTCATGTGACCTCCATGATGCGGGCACCGCCATCGCCGCTTTGATCCTTGGCGCGGATCGCTGTCATCGTATCGGCGTCCACCGGATCGAATGTCACCTGATCACCCGGGCGCAGGGCAAAGGGCTGGTCCCGTTCGGGGCGAAAGCAGCGAAACGCCGTTTGCCCGATATGGCGCCAGCCGGTCGGGGCATCTGCGGCAAAGATAATCAACTGACGGATCGCAACCACCAGCGCGCCTTCGGGCACTTTGGCCGTCAGGCCGGTCTGGCGCGGAATATCCCAATCGGGCGTCAGGCTGCCCATATAGGGCTGGCCCGGGGCAAAGCCGATGGTCAGAACCTGCACGGTCTGCGCCGCCAGATCGGCAATGGCCGCACCCGCGTCCAGCCCGGCCAGTTTCGCCGCCTCGTCCAGTTGCGGCCCTGTCTCCCCGCCGAACACACAAGGAATGTGGAAATGCCGCCGCCCCGTGGGCAGCTGGGCCGCGTACCAATCCTGTTCATCAAGCAACGCTTGCAGCTTTTGCACCAGTGTTTCGTGTTTCAGATGCAGCGGGTCAAAACGCACAAAAACCGACACCAGAGCGGTCGATGTTTCTTCGACCCCGTCCCACCCGTCGCGTTCAAGGCGCGCGCGCAGGGCCAAAGCCGCGCGGTTTGCCGCCTCGCTCATCCCCGCGCCGAACTGCACCAGCATGGCCGTCACACCAAGGCTGGCAATCCGTGGATATCCGGGATCTGGGTTATGGCGCGGGTCTGACATAAAACCTCTTGAGCAGTATGGGCGTCAGGTACATCGGCAACTGGTAACAGCCGATAAAGATCAACAGCGGGTCGGTGATATCAGACGGCAGGGCCACAAGAAACAGCGCCACATTGCGATTGCCCGCGATGATCGCCACTGGCACCCGCGCGGATGTTTCCGGTAACGCGGTATGGGCCAGCATCTGCATTCCGAAATTCAGCGCAAATGCCAAGGCCAGCCATCCCACAAGCACAGACGGTGCGCCACGGATCGCCGGACCCAGCGCCGACATCAACCCGACCACAATCACCGCCAGCATGATGACGGTCAGCCCGTCAATCGCCGCGATCACATCGGGTTTCGGGGCACGGAAAAACGCCCGCCGCACAGCAAAGCCCGCGCCGACCGATCCCGCGATCACTGCCATCAGCCACGCCGAGGCGGCAAATGCCGCCCCCGCGCTGCCCAGAACCGGCAACAGCCAGAACACCGGCAACACGGTCAGCGGAAACGCCGCCGTGCCCAACACCAGCAGACGCAAGGCCGGGGCCGGATCATGGCCCAGCAACAGGGTGAAATTCGGGCTGCCGGTGATCGGCGGGGCAGACAGGGCCAGCACCACAATCAGCGCCACCGGCGTGGCCGCCAGACCGAACAGCCAGAACGCACCAAAGGCCAGCACCGGCAGGACCACCTGATAGACCAAGACGATTTTAGCGCTTTGCCCCAGCGCGCCAATCGACCCGACAGCCTGTGTTGCCCCGATCCGCAACGCTGTCAGAAACAGTAACAGACCGATCATTTCGGGCAGCCACGGGCGCAGCATCAGCGCCACATCCGGCAACAGCACGCCCGCCAGCAACCCCAGCACAAGGCCGATCCGGCCATGGCGGGCGATATGACCCAGTGCTGCAATCATGGCCATTCCGTCCGCGCGCTATCCGTTCGGACCAGCGCGCAGGTTGTCGGGCAGCCATGTCGCAATCTCGGGAAAGGCGATCAGCACGAACACCATCAGCACCATGATCAGGAACATCGGGATCGCCGCCTTGGCGATAAAGCTCATCTCGTGTTCGGTCATGCCTTGCAGCACGAACAGGTTGAACCCGATGGGCGGCGTGATCTGCGCCATTTCCACGACGACAACGATGAATATACCGAACCAGATCAGGTCAATCCCCGCTTCGCGCACCATCGGTTCGACCACGGCCATGGTCAGCACGACAGACGAAATACCATCGAGAAAACAGCCCAGTATGATGTAGAACACCAGCAACACCATCAGCAGTTGGAACCGCGTCAGCTCCAGCGTGGCGATCAGATCGGCCAAGCCGCGCGGCAGGCCGGTAAAGCCCATCGACAGCGACAGGAACGCCGCGCCCGCAAGGATCAGGGCGATCATCGCGCTGGTGCGGGTGGCCCCCATCAGGCTTTCGGTGAAGGTGCGCCACGACAGTGATCCCTGCCCCGCCGCCAGCAGCAGCGATCCGATCACGCCAAACGCCGCCGCCTCGGTCGCGGTGGCAATGCCCAGATACATCGACCCGATCACAACCGTGATCAGCAGGATCACGGGGATCAGAAACCGTGAATTCGATACCTTTTGGGCAAAGGTCATTTTCGGTTCTACCGCTGGGTTCCAGCGTTTGGACACTGTCGCATAGATTGCCACATAGGCCATGAACATCGACGCCAGAAACAACCCCGGCAGGATACCGGCAAAGAACAGTTTGGTGATGCTTTCATTGATCGTGACACCGTACACGATCAGCGTCAGCGACGGCGGGATCATCAGGCCCAGCGTGGCCGCGCCGGCCAATGTGCCAATCACCATGGTTTCGGGGTAATCGCGTTTGCGCAGTTCGGGGATCGACATCTTGCCAACCGTGGTCAGCGTGGCCGCCGATGATCCCGAGACGGCGGCGAAAACGGTACAGCCGACGATATTGGTATGCACCAGCCCGCCCGGCAGCCGTGCCAGCCAAGGGCTAAGCCCGCGAAACATATCTTCGGACAATCGCGTCCGATACAGGATTTCCCCCATCCAGATGAACATCGGCAGCGCGGTGAGCGTCCACGATGACGAGGCCGACCAGATCGTGGTGGCCATCGTGTCGCCCACGGGGCGGGTGGTGAACAGCTCCATCCCCACAAAGGCCACGCCCATCAGCGCAAGGCCAACCCAGACGCCCGACCCCAGCAGCGTGAACAGAACGAACAGGAACAGGATGATGATATAGGTTTCCTGCATCTGTTATTCTCCGTGGCTTTGATCGGCCAGATCACGAACGATGCCGTGTTTGCCGGTGAAGATAAGTTGCAAAAGGTGATCGGTCAGCGCGATGGCCAGAATGATCGCGCCGATCAGCATGGGCATTTGCGGAATCCACAAAGGCGTCGCATCCTGCCCCTGACTGACGTCGTTGAATTTGATCGCGAACCCGATCAAACGCCATGAATAATAGGCAACATACCACGCCACTGCCGTGCCGATGGTAAAGCACCAGATTTCCAGAAACCGGTTGGCCTTGGGCCCCACCGCGTTCAACAGGATGGACACGCGGATATGCGAACCCTTGTTCAGCGCACTGGCAAAGGCCAGAAACGATGCTGCCGCCATTGCATAACCGGCATAATCGGGCGCGCCGGGAAACACTTCTCCGGTCCAGCGGGCCAGCATCTGCACCACGATCAACAGCAGAATGGCCACCAGACTAAGGGCCGCCAGAACGCCCGACAGTGCATAGAGATAATCGAGCGTGCGTCGCAGCCCGCGCATGAATGTCATCGGAATGTCCCCCGGTTAAAGCAATTGGGGCGGTCCCTGTGGAACCGCCCGCTCTTCTGTTTCGGCCTAGTTGTTGAACGCCTCAACGATGGCCGCGCCATCCTCGCCCGCGGCTTCAAGCCATTCGGCGGTCATGGTTTGGCCGATCTCTTTCAATTCGTTCACAAGGGTTTCGCCTGCCGGACCAACGGTCATGCCACCTTCGGCCAGACCATCCATCGTGAACTGCGTATAGGCCTTGGACGCGGCCAGACCATCAGCCGTGGCGGTTGCCGCGCAGTCGGTGATCACGGCCTTGTTGGCATCGCTCACACCGGCCCACGCATCGTTGTTTACCATCACGTGGTTATAGGGCAGCCAGGCGTCGACCTCGTAAAAATGGGTCAGGCTTTCCCAGACCTTGCGGTCATAGCCGGTGGCGCCCGACGAAATCATCGATTCCGCGACACCCGTTGCGAAGGCCTGCGAAATTTCGGCGGCTTCGATGGTCACCGGCAACATGCCCGTCAATTCTGCCAGACGCGCGGTGGCGTTGTTGTAAGAGCGGAATTTGATGCCTGCCATATCGGCAACGGAATTGACCTCTTTCTTGAAGTAAAGGCCCTGGGGCGGCCATGGCACGGAATAGAGAATGGTCAGGTTCTGGTCGGCCAGAATTTTGTCCAGCGCCGGACGCGCGGCTTCATAAAGCTTGCCCGAGGCATCGAAAGACGTGGCAAGGAACGGCACGCTGTCAAATCCGAACACGGCGTTTTCGTTCTGGTGACCCGACAACAGGCGTTCGCCAATCGGCACCTGACCGGTCTGGACCGCACGTTTGATATCGGCCCCCTTGAACAACGATCCGGACGGATGGGTGACAATCTCGATCTCGCCACCGGTGCCGGTGGTGACACATTCACCGAACTTGGCCGCGTTTTCGGAATGGAAATTGGTTGCCGAATAGGCCAGCGGCATGTCCCATGTTTCGGCCATCGTGGCAGTGGCTGTCAGCGCCGTGGCCGCCATCAATGCGGCTGTTGCTTTCACTGTTTTCATTTGGTCGTTCTCCCTTTGAGTGTTGGTTTTTCGGTTTTTCTTGATCTTGTTATGACGCAAATCTTTGCGGCGCGTAGGGGTGCAAGTCAATGTTCGGGCTGCGCCCGGTTAGAATGTCGGCCACCAATCGCCCCGTTTTCGGCCCGCCTGTGAGGCCGATGTGATGGTGGCCAAACGCGGTATAGACGCCTTTTGTGCCCACTTCGCCAATCAGCGGCAGGCTGTCACTGGGGGCCGGACGATGGCCCAGCCATTCCACCTCGGATTTGGCGGTCAAATTGGGGAACACGCGCGCCACCTGACGCGCGCAGCAAGGCCAGTGGGGCCTTGGACGGGCCTGCCTGTAACCCCCCGAATTCAACAATGCCGGCACAGCGCAATCCTGCAGCCATCGGGGTGGCGACGAATTTTCCGCTGGCGACCATGGTCGGTGCCTTGGGGCCGCCTTCTGCGCCCTGAAACACGATGTGATAGCCGCGTTCGGTTTCGAGCGGAATATTCAGGCCCAGTTTGGCCATCAGCGGTTTGGACCAGACACCCGATGCCAGCACCGCGTGATCACAGGGCAATGCCCCATGATCTGTGAGCACCGCCGAAATCCGGTCGCCTTCAAATTCGAAATCCAGCACGTCGGCCTGCCGCACCTGCCCGCCCATATCGGTAAACACCTGCGCCAGTGCGGCCACATACCCGCCCGGATCGCGGATAAAGCCGTGGTTTTTCATCGACGCAAGGCAGGTGATGTCGGGCGACAGGTTGGGGTCATAGTCCTGCACATCGCGCCCTTCGATCAGGATCGGTTCAAACCCTGCCTGCGCGCGCAGGCCCCATGTATAGCTGTCGGCATGGAACGCGGCCCTGTCGGCATAGGCAAAATTGTAATCGCTGTCGGTGATCCAGTCTTTCGCGCTTGTGCCCTGCACCAGTGCCTTGTGTTGTTCGACCGTGTCGGCGACGATCGGGGTTAATCCGGCCGCAATGCGGCGGGTGTCTGTATCATTGGCGTGTGCCATATACTTGCGCAGCCACGGCACCAGTTTGGGCAGATAGCGCCAGCGCAGGAACAGCGGGAATTCGGGGTTCATCAGCAATCCGGGGGCTTTCCGGATCAAACCGGGGGCAGTGACGGGCACCATGGAACAGGCGGCCAGAACGCCCGCATTGCCATAGGATGTGCCCTGCCCGGGCGCAGCGCGATCCACCAAGGTGACGTTGACATCATAGCGGCGCAACCAGATGGCGGTTGAAACGCCAACGATGCCTGCCCCGATAATGATCACATGGTCCGCCACCGGGATTGCCCCCCGCAATTCCATTTGTTCACCTACACTGACCGGATTCGCACACAAGTCAACATTTTGTTGACATTTTATCGACAAGTTGGATTATGCGATATGTCTGAACATGATCTTGGCCCTATCGTTTCATCCGCGCATCTTGCCACAGGCGCGTTTCCCGAACTGTCCGAATTTGAATTCGGCCTGATCCTTGCGGGCAATGCGTTCAACCGCTGGGTTGTGCGCGCCATGTCTGCCGCAGGCTATCCCGATCTGTCCGCGCTTGACGTGCTGGTGCTGCACACAATCCGCCACCGCGACCGCGCCAAGAAACTGGCCGATATCTGCCATGTGCTGAATATCGAAGACACCCATACCGTCAACTATGCGCTGAAGAAACTAACCCGCGCGGGGCTTGTGCAGGATGTGCGCAAGGGCAAGGAAAAATCAGTGACGACAACACAAACCGGCCGCGCCGCCTGTGACCGGTATCGCGAAATCCGCGAGGCGTTGTTGCTGCGCGCCATCGGCGATCTGGGGGTCGAGCCTGAACGCGTGAGCGATCTGTCGGCGCTGTTGCGCCTGATGTCGGGCCAATATGATCAGGCATCGCGCGCGGCCACCGCGTATTAGAACCCCCCTTCGCGATATCACCCGTTGAAATTCCGCCGGTTCCGGTTTTCCATGGGCCGCGCAGGATCGGGCACGAAAGGCCAAACCGGATGACAACATTTTCAGGCGGCAAAACGGTATACGGGGCGACATTGGGCATTCTGATGCTCGACACCCGCTTTCCCAGAATTCCGGGTGATACGGGCAACGCACAGACATGGCCGTTTCCGGTGCAGTACCGCATCGTGCGCGATGCCAGCCCCGAAAAGGTGGTTCTGAACGATCCCACGGCCCTGCTGGACCGGTTCATCGCGGCGGGGCGCGAACTGGTGGACAGCGGATGTGACGGGATCACAACCACCTGCGGATTTCTGTCGTTGTTACAGGGTGAACTGGCGGCTGGCGCTGAACGTTCCGGTGGCCACTTCATCGTTGATGCAGGTGCCCATGGTGGCCGCCACCCTGCCCCCCGGCAAACGGGTCGGCATCCTGACGATTTCGCCCGACACCCTGACAGCGGCCCATCTGAAAGCGGCCAATGTCGCGCCCGACACGCCGGTGATGGGCACGCCTGTGGACACGCAATTTGCCCGCGGGGTCTTGCGGGATGAACCGGACATGGATTTCGCCCAATGCCGCGAAGATCTGTGTACCGCCGCACTGGCGCTGACACGGACGCATCCCGATCTGGGGGCCATCGTGCTGGAATGCACCAACATGGTGCCCTATGCCGACGACATCCGCCGCCTGACGGGCCTGCCGGTCTATTCCATCTACAGCTTTGCCTGTTGGTTTCAGGCCGGTCTAATGCCGCGCAGCTTTCCCTTGCACCTGACGGATGCGCGCCCCTAAAGCGCCTTGCGCGCGATCAGGGTTGCCAGATCAAGGATCGCGCGCGCACGCGCCTGCGCGATGGCATCCGGCCCCGCCGCTACGTCATAAGGCACGTCCAGCCGGAACAGGCCCGATCGTTCGCGCCCGCTTTCGGAAGACACAAAATACTGCCCCGACGTGCGAAACACCCCGTTTGAACCGGCCAGCAAATCTTCGAACCGCACGTCCACCGTTGCTGCGGGGCGCGCATCAAAGGGCCACGGTTCCGGTGCCACGCGCGCGCCGGTCAATTCTGCCAGATTGCGGCTGAGTTCGAGCGTGATGGCGCGTTCGGGCACATCGGCCCACCGCGCGCTTGTCGCGCTGGCCAGAACGCCATCCGCGCCCTGCCCGTAAATCTCTTCGGATGCGGCATAGGTTGGCAGCGACACCGCGCGCACCTCGACAGACGGGAACGCGATGTTCACGCGTTCGGTCACCGGGGCGGGCGGCACCTGCACAAAGGTTGTGGGTGTCGAACAGGCCGACAGACCAAAAGCAACAGAAAGGGCCGCAGCAAGCGTTTTCAACATCATGGGTCAGCGTCCTATCAAAAGCGAATTGGGGTTGCGTTCAATGGTGCGGGCAAGGGATTCAAACGCTTTGGCGGCTGAATTGATCTCGCGCAGGGCCGCACGGGCATCGCGGTTCAGCGCCGAATTTTCATCGTAATCCGCCAATGTCGTGCTGAGCTGCGACAGCACCTGTGACATGCGGTCCATCAACGCGGGCAAATCCTGCACCGAAACGGCCACCGCATCTGCCGCCGATTGGGCCGAAGCCAGCGCCTTGTTGGCGTTGTCAATTGCGCCGCCTTCGCGCAATTCGGCCAATGTTGCCTCAACCTCGACAAGGGCAGCGGTCAACGCGGCGGGCAAACCGGCGGTGTCTTCTGGACCCGATCAGCGCCTCAGCCGCATCCACAAGGCTTGTGACCTCGCTCACCAGTTCTTCCAGCTTAAGGTTTTCGGCCTTGGCCGCGACCGCTTCAATCCGCGACATCAGGGCGGGGGCACCGGCCACGGCGGTTTCCACGCTGCCTGCGGCGGCGGCGGCTGAATCAACCGCAGCCAGCAACCGCTCCACCGTTTTTTGCGCTTCGATTTCCGCTATCAGCGTTTCAAGCCGAACCAGTGTGGCGGACAATTGCTCTGGCACCTGCTGCATCGCGTCCGACCCGACAAAGGCACGCGCATCGCCCAGCAACGCGCGCAATTCGGCGGGG
Organism: uncultured delta proteobacterium; assembly: GCA_963710635.1. Taxonomy (GTDB): domain Bacteria; phylum Myxococcota_A; class UBA9160; order UBA9160; family UBA9160; genus MYXO. The sequence goes on along the minus strand of CAVQAY010000001.1, from coordinate 36,478 downwards.
GCACCTTGCAGGTCCTCGTTGGCGATCAGGCCCTTGGTGGCATCCAGAAAATCAATGGCGCTGGCCAACAATTCCTCAATCGGCAAGTTGTTGATCCGGGTCAGGACACCTTCGGCGGTGGCGGCCACATCCGACAGGTTGCCTTCGATACTGGGCAGCACGGGAAACGGCTCTGCGGTTGTATCAATCCGCGCCTCTGGCATGTCATTCAACACAACAAGCTCCACCTTTAATCCACCGGTCAAAAGGCTGGCGCTGGCCAGTCGCGCGCGCAGGCCGGATCGCACCTGCTCTTGCAGGAACGCCAGTGCCGACCGCGCGTCCGCATCCCCCGGAAGCCCCAGTTTGGCGGGTTGGATCGACAGGGTGGCATTCAACTGCACTTCGCGCCTGCCTGTGTCATCGCGACTGACGGTGCCCGCAAGGTTGCTGACCTCGCCGATGCGGATGCCTTGCAGTTCAACGGGCGACCCGACAGTCAGGCCGGCCACGTTGTCACGAAACACGACGCTCAGCAAAAGCGCGTCGACCTCGCCCGCATTAAAAATGCTTTCGCGCGCATCCGCTTCTTCTGCGTAGACCTGAAACACCGCGCCATCCTGCACCGTGTCGCCGCCCGACACGATTGTATCAAAGGTGATTCCGCCCGACACGAGCGAAGCCAGCGAGGAAAAGTTGATTTCCGCACCGCTGGTGGACAGGGACACATCAAAACCCGAGGCATCCCAGAACCGCGTAGCATCCGTGATCAGAAGGTGGTGCGGTTCATAAATGATCGCTTCGGCCACGGCCATGCCGCTGCGCGGGGAAACCCGCGCGCGCCCCACACGGCCCACTTCGATGCCGCGATAAAGGATCGGCGCGTTGTCTGTCAGGCTGCTGTCCGCGGTGGTGCGCAGGGCAATTTGCAACCCCACCTCGCCCGGTCGGATCAGGGGCGTTTCGTTCAGCCCGCGAAACTGCGTTTGCGGTTCATTCACCGTGCTGTCCCACGACCCTTCGATGAAAACCCCGCTCAGGACTGTGTCCAGCCCTGTCACGCCGCGCGCTGTCACTTCGGGACGCACCACCCAGAACTGTGATCCCGCATCGACAAACGGGGCAATATCCTTGTCCAGCCGAACAGAAAATACGACCGCGCCCAGCCCGTCGGAAAAGCGCACCTTTTCGACAACACCGACCGTCACATCACGATAGCGCAATTCCGTGGTGCCCGCGGTTACCCCTGCCCCGCTTTCGAATTCGATTTCGATCAGCGGGCCACGATCCACATAGGTTTGCCACGCCACACCCAGCGCGATGATCAGCGCCAGAAACGGAAGGATCCACACAATCGAGGCGCGTTGCCACAAGGCACGGCGGGCCGGTTCGGTCAATGGTTCTGGCGGAGTTTGGGCCATTAAAGACCAGATCCTTTCTGCGCGTCCGATTCAAGATCCCAGATCAGTCGGGAATCAAAGCTTTGTGCCGACAGCATCGTGAAAATCACGGACAGGGCAAAAAACAAACTGGCTGGCCCCGGCGTCACCGATGCCAGCGTATTCAATTGAACCAGAGACGACAGAATGGCAACGACAAACACGTCGATCATCGACCACCGCCCGATATATTCGACAATTTCGTACAAGGCGTGGCGCTGGGATTGGGGCACCAGTGATCGCCGCTGCACGCTGGTTGCCAGAAAGGCAATGGCCAGAAACTTTCCGATCGGGATCACAACGCTGGCCACAATGATGACAATCGAAATACCGTATGATCCGTGTGCGAACAGCGTAACCGCACCGCCCACAATCGTGTCTTCGCTGGTCAGGAACAAGGTTCGGGTGCTGAGCATCGGAAACATGTTTGCCGGAATGTAACAGATCAGCCCGATCAGCCACCACGCCCACACCCGTTGCAGCGACAGCGGATCACGGGCCGTCAACGACGCCCCGCACCGGGCGCATTCGCGGGTGCCCGCGCGCCAGACATGGCTGCAATTCTGACATCCGATTACGCCCAGTTCGCGGGCCGTTACGATGTCCGGGGCTGTTCCAGCGCGTTCCATACCGACCACCTGCACATAAACGTATCCTGCACCACGACCAACACCACCAACACTGCAAACATCCAGAAGGCAGGGCCAAGGGCCACATCCGCGATATCACTGATCTTGATCAGCGACACCGCACAGCCCAACACAAATATTTCCGCCATCGACCATGGCCGCAACCGTTCAGACGCCTGAAAGGCCGCCTTGGCGTTGCGCGCTGGCGGGCGATCGAACACCAATGGCGTCAGCACGTAAATCACCAGTAACATCCGCAACATGGGGATCGAACAGGATCATCGCCGCCGTCAGCAAAGACACCACAAACAGCGGCCCGCCCTGAAACGCCAGTGCCGCGTCCAGAATTGACACCTGATTGTGCGCGCCCGCCGCATCGATCGACATGAACGGAAACACCGCAGCCGCAAAAATCAGGATCACCACCGCCAGCGACACCGTGATAATATGCATACCGGCACGCTTGCGCGGCGCGATCAGCACCGTGTGACACCTGCTACAGACCGAGCGTTCGCCCTTGTCCGGAACATGCACGGTAAACACGGCATCGCAGCTGGGGCATACGATCAGGTTTGCCGGATCAAGCCCGTCGCTTTGCGTTGAAAAATGCGCGTTTCTCATCCTGCGTGTCATACGCGATACGCCTTGGAATGGACAGATGGTTTGCGCAGGTGCGTGGTGCAATTTTTCACATTGCCCCTTGAAGTTTCACGGCGGGGCCGTTTCTTTGACAGAAAGGAAAATTTGAACCGGTATGAGAATAGCCAGCTACAATATTCGAAAATCCGTGGGGTTGGACTGGCGCCGCGATCCGGATCGAATTGTTGATGTCCTGTCCGAAATCGATGCCGATGTCGTCGTCCTGCAAGAGGCGGACAAACGCACCGGATCACGCGCAGGGACGTTGCCGGCCGAACGGTTGATCCGCGAATGCGGCTATGAATTTGCCGATGTGTCCACGCGTATTGACAGCCACGGCTGGCATGGCAACGCGATCCTGTTTCGCCCGCCCTTTCTATTGTCGCAAACCCAGCGACTGATCCTGCCATCAATCGAACCGCGCGGCGCTGTTGCGGCAACTTTCACCCATCCGCAAGCGGGTGAATTGCGCGTGATCGGCACCCATCTGGCCTTGTCAGGGGGTATGCGCGCCAAGCAGGTCAAAGCGTTGCGCACCCATATCCATGACAGCCCGATGCCAACGATTGTGGCAGCGGATTTCAACGAATGGAAAACCTACGGGCGTGTGTTCGAAGGCTTTGGCCCCGATTTCGACGTTGTGATCCCGGGGCGCAGTTTTCACAGTGCGCGCCCCATTGCGGCACTGGACCGGTTCGTGTTTTACAGCTTTACCCAGTCGGTTTCCGCAGGCGTGCACACATCGCCGCTGGCGCGCCGTGCGTCGGATCATTTGCCGGTGTACGCCGATATCGATCTGTCAAAGATAGCCCGTCAATCAAAGGCGGACGCGTCGGCATGATTGTTGCCTTTCTTGTTCTCGCGCATTTTCTGATTGTGGCGGCTTTTACCATTCGCATTCTGTTGCGCGATGATCTGGTGCCGACCACCCGCCTTGCGTGGTTTATCGTTCTGATGCTGCTGCCTTATGCCGGAACCTTGGTCTATTTCCTGTTCGGCGAGGTCAATCTGGGCAAATCCGCCGATGCGCGCCACACCCGTATTTTCGACCAGATCCGCAAAAAGGCGGCCGACGCCATCGGCACGGGCACTGTCACGGACAACACCATTGCGTTGCCTTACCGCCCCGCCTTTCACTATGCGGCCTCCATCAACGGGTTTCAGACCGTCACAGGCAATACGGCCGAGGTGATGCGGGATGCCGCGCACACCCGCGCGCGCATGATTGCTGACATTGACGGCGCGCGCGACCATGTGCATGTGCTGTACTACATCTGGCTGAATGACGATACCGGCACCGAATTGGGCAAGGCCCTGATCCGTGCCGCGCAGCGCGGTGTAACCTGCCGTGCGATTGCCGATGGCATGGGATCACGCGCGATGATCCATTCGCCCCTCTGGCGCGAGATGAAAGAAGCCGGCGTTCACCTTGCCATCGCCCTGCCGTTCCGCAATGTGTTCCACACCATGATCACCAGCCGTCTGGATCTGCGCAACCACCGCAAGATCACCGTGATTGACGGGGCAATCGGGTATTGCGGCAGCCAGAACTGCGCCGATCCCGAATTTCGGGTCAAACCGAAATACGCGCCGTGGGTGGACATCATGCTGCGGTTTCAAGGGCCGGTCGTGGCGCAGAACCAGTTGCTGTTCGCAAGCGACTGGATGCAGGCCACAGATGCAAGTTTCGACATTTTCACATGGGACAACACCGCCCACCCAGACGGGTTTGCCGCCGTTGTGATGGGCGACGGCCCGACAGAACGCATGGGCGCAACGCCGCAACTGTTTGCCACGCTGATCAATTGCGCACGTGACCACATTACCCTTACGACACCGTATTTTGTGCCGGATGCCACGGTTTTCGAAGCGCTGTGCAGCGCGGCCTATCGCGGTGTGCGTGTGACGCTGATCTTTCCTGAAAAGAACGATTCATGGATCGTCGCCGCGGCCAGCCGCAGTTATTACAAGAAACTACTGACCGCGGGCGCGCGTATTCATGAGTTCAAGGGCGGATTGCTGCACGCCAAGACCCTGACTGTGGATGACAGCATCAGCCTGATCGGATCCTCCAATCTGGACCTGCGCAGTTTCGATCTGAATTATGAAAACAACATTCTGCTACAAGACAGCGCCATCACGGCCGATATCATGACCCGCCAGACCCATTACCTGTCGCAATCGGACGAAGTGCGTCTGAGCGATGTTCTGAACTGGCCCTATCACAACCGAATCTGGAACAACGTGATCGCGACAATCGGGCCGATCCTGTAGGTATGGAACCACAAATCAGCACGTCTTAATTGTCGGCATCGACCTCTTCTTTTCCGATGCCCTGGATAAGACGCGTTTCCAGCAATTGCCCGTTGCGATACAGGATCGGATAGGCGACAGCGGAAATATGGCTGTTGAATTCACGCAAGGCACTGACGGTTTCCAGATGGATGTCACTGGATTCAAAGCTGATCTGCGCCCCCGCGCTTAACCTTTGCAGATGGCGTTTGCGGCTTTTGCGCTCCATCCGGGTCATTTCGCTTTTCTCTTCCAGCAACAGGCGCGCGCTTTCCACATCATCGGAAATCAGCACATTGGACGCCAGCGCCATGTTTGCCATCACCCGATCGTGGATCGCCTCAAGCTCGTCCGCGCCGGCCTTGGAAAACCGGATGTTCTGATCGGCCTTTTCGCGTGCCATGGGCAGCAGGCGTTTGACGATGATGTCACCTGCGGTTTCAACGGCAATCGCATATTCGGTCAATTCACGCGCGTGTTTCTGATCGTATTTGCGCATCTTTTCGGCATTCATTGCAGCCGTGTAGCGCCGGATGTCATCCAGCGCCGTGTTCACGATGCTGTCCTGCGCCTTGATCGCGGACGCGACATCTTTGTCGTAATGCGAATATAGGTCCATCACGGGCCGCATCATGCCTTCGACCACCTGTGCCATCCGCAACACTTCGCGTTTCATCGTCGACAGTGCCAGTTGCGGGCGATCCAGAACGGCATCATCCAGCACACTGATATTGCGGCTGAGCACATCCATGGTTTGCAGGTCATGATCGGGCAGCAACCGTTGCAGCGGGCCAGCCAGAAGTGTGCAGAACGGCAACGCGCTCAACAGGGCGATGTTGAACAGAATATGCACGTAAACCAGTGTTTGTGCCGGGCGGATATCTTCGAAATAGGGCAGGATCGGCAGTTTGTTCATCACCAACAGCGCGATCATCGCGCCACTGCCGCGCAACATCAGGTTGGCCACCGGTATGCGACGCGACAATGCCGACATGCCCCGCGTCAGCCAGACCGGGATCAGGGCACTGCCCAGATTGGCCCCCAGCACCAACGATATGCCCGCCTGCACCGGAATGGCCCCGATTGACACAAGGGTGACACACATCAGGATCACCGCAACGCTTGAATGCATGACAAACGCCAAAGCCCCCCCGACGATAAAGGCGGTGACAAAGTCCCGCTCCAGATATCCGGCGAGCGAAGGCAGAAAGGCACTGTCGCGGATCGGCTCCATCGTTTCGCGCAAAAAGCGCAGCGAGATCAGTATAAACGCGATGCCCATGATAATCCGGCCCGCCTGTTTCAGCTTGCGGCCTTCGGATTTGATGAAAAACCCGCCCCCCAACGCCAGCAGGATCGGCAGCAGCCATTCCAGATCGAAGGACAGCACCTGGATCAACAGGGCCGAACCAAGATCAGCCCCCAGCACCATCGCCAGTCCGGCACCAAAGGGAATGGTCCCCGTGCCCGCAAATCCGGACACCAGCAACGCCACGGCGGCAGAGCTTTGCAGGACAATCGCCAAAACAATGCCGGTTCCGGCAGACCGTATCGGGCTTTGCGTTTGTGTTACCGCGCGCCGGAACGAGGCCCCGAAAGCGCGCTCAATGCCGGTGCGCACCATGCGGACCGCGAACAGCAACAGCATTGTTGCCCCTGCAAGATGCACAAGAAACCACAGAATTGTCATGGCTGGGCGCTCCGCAAGATCGCCAGCATCTGATCATGCAATGCAGGTGTGGCACTGGCAACAATCGCGCCCTCATAGTCCGCGCGCGGTATTTTACCCTCCCAATCGGTCAGGCACCCGCCTGCGGCTTCGATGACCGGCCGCAGGGCCAGAAAATCATAGGGCTTAAGATCGTAATCCACCACAACATCCACATGCCCCGCCGCCAACAGCGCGTGCGGGTAGCAATCATAAGACAAACGCCGCGTCTGGCCGGTGCGCATCAGCACAGCAAACAGATCGGGGTGATCCGCAAATATCTTGTCGCCTTCGTTGATATAGACAATGGCATCATCTAGCCGGGTTTGCGACGACACGCGGATCGGTGCGCCGTTCAGGGTCGCGCCCTGCCCGGTGCTGCCAATATAGGTTTCATCCAGTGCGGGCATCGCGATTACACCAGCCTGTGGCTGGCCATCGTGCAGATAGGCCAGCAAGAACCCGAACAGCGGGTAGCCCGAAATGAACGATCTTGTCCCGTCAATCGGGTCCACAACCCATAGGTCGGGGTGGCCGGCACGCTCTTGTCCGTGTTCTTCGCCCAGAATGCCGTGGGCGGGATGGCGCCGCGCGATTTCAGCGCGCACCAGCGACTCCACGGTTTTATCCGCATGTGTGACCGGGCTGTCATCTGATTTGAAATCAACGCCAAGCGGTTGGCGAAAAAACTTCATCGCGGCCGTGGACGCCAAAGCCGAAATTTCGGCACAATCCTGAACAATATCTGTTGTCATTACATCAACGCACTTTTGTCTACGTGAATGGTCTTGATGCCCCATTCACTGAATTTCTTGCGATAGACCGGCGCAAGCGGACGGTCTGTCACGAAACTGTCGATCTGGTCGGGCGGGCACACCACCAGCGGGGCGCTTTGGCCGAATTTCAGGTGATCGGCAACGACGATACAGTGGCGGGTGCGCTGCACCACATCCTGCGCAATCGCCGCCTCTTGTGCGCCCAGCAGGAAAAATCCGCCTTTGGCGTCAATCCCGTCGACACTGAGAATGGCAAAATCGAAATAGAATTTCTGCAGGAATGCCGATGTGTCCGCACCGAATGCCCCGCGTTCGGTACGGCGCAATTCTCCGCCCGCCAGAAACACCCGGTTGTCGCTCTGGTTCAGCATTGCCTGCGCTGCGTTCAGCGAATTGGTCACGACGGTCAGCTTGCGGTGCTTGTGCAATGCATTGGCCACAAAAGCCGTGGTTGATCCCACGTCCAGAAACACGCAGGCGCCGTCGGGTATCAGATCGGCGGCGGCCTGCGCGATCTTGCGCTTTTCCGTGGATCGTTGCCCCAGCCGTGACAGAACACTGCTTTCGGCCTCGGCATTGGCCAGAAACACACCCCCATGCACACGGCGCACCAGATCGGCCTTGGCCAGCGCCTTGGATGTGCGGCGAATGGTTTCTTCGGACACGCCCATAACCTCGGCCAGATTGGCAATACGCGCCGATCCTCCGACGCGGCGCAACGCATCAAGAAGTTCGATTTCGCGGTGGGTCGACCGATTATTGCGTGGCTTGGACATCGCTGCTCCCTAAACACCTATAAAGCCACAAATGCGCAGGACAGTCGATCAGGTTTTGTGTTTTAATGTGGGTTTTTGATGACAATTGCAGATTTAACACGAAACCCCACACTTTTTTTACTGATGGCCGGCCGTTGCGATCAGAACGATACCCGTGGCAACGACACACCCTGCGATCAGTCGTGGGCGGCGCGGACCTTCCTTGAACCAGATCACCCCGATCAAGGCGGCAAAAATCACAGAGGTTTCGCGCAAGGCCGATACGATACCCAGCGGCGCAAGCGTTTTCGCATAAAGCACAAGCGCATAGGCAAGGCCCGAAATTACGCCGCCCGCAATGCCCAGAATGATCGTTTGACGGCTCATTGCCCGCACCCTGTCGCGACGGGACGCAAAGATGTAAACGGCAACAATTATTTCCGCCACAAACAGCCACCCGATATAGCCCAGAACGCTTCCCGACAGGCGCACGCCAACGCCATCCACGATGGAATAGGATGCAATTGCCATCGCGGTTCCAACAGCGGCCGCCAAACCAAGAACCGGCAATCCGGACCGGAACACGCCGTGGGTGAGCACCATAATACCAAGGGAGACACAAAAAATGCCGCCCCACGCCACTGCGGGCAACCGTTCGCCAACGAACACTTGCGCCCCCAGCGCGATCAGAACCGGTGCCAACCCGCGCGCGATCGGGTAAACCATGCTCAGATCACCCACGCGGTAGGCAACATTCAGCAGGTAATAATAGACCCAGTGGATCACAGTAGAAGCGATAATAAACGGAATGGCAGCACTGGTAATCGCAGGCGACAAGGCGACCATCGCAATTCCGGGGATCACATGGCCCAAAGCGATCAGGCCCAGAACAATTGTCTTGTCTGCCGCCCCCTTGACCACCGCATTCCAGAAGGCGTGCAGAAACGCCGCAAACAGGACGATGCCAAAGGTTGTAACGCTCAAGCGGCTTGTCCGGTGATCGCCGTTTCGACGATGCCAAGCGCGGTTTCCAGATCGTCTTGCGCGATGGTCAGTGGTGGCGACAGGGTCAGCACACAGCCCTGACTGATCTTGAAGCTTAACCCTGCTTCAAGGCACTGATAATAAATCCGTTCCGCCAGATCGAAGCCCGGTTCTTTGGTGGCGCGATCGGCCACGATTTCCACCCCGAACATCAGCCCCCTGCCCCGAATGTCACCGACAATCGGGCAGTCAGCCAAGGTGTTTTGCAACCGTTCCATTGCGTAGGTCCCCAGTTCGGCGGACCGCTGCACAAGGTTTTCATCTTCGATAATCTGCAAGGTGGTCAGCGCCGCGCGGCTGGTCACGGGGTTTTTTTCGTGGGTGTAGTGGCCGATTGCGAAATCACCGCAGACGTCCAGCGCCGGCGTTGTGATGCAGGCAGCAATGGGCAGGATACCACCCCCCAGCGCCTTGCCGATGGTCACGATATCGGGCTGGATGTCATCATGTTCAAAGGCGAACATTTTGCCGGTCTTGCCCAGACCGGTCGGAATTTCATCAAGGATCAGCAAGGCACCATGGCGGGTACAAGCCTCACGTACGGCCTTCCAGAAGCCGGGGGGCGGCACATAGGGCACCGCGCGCATCGGTTCGGCGATAACAGCCGCCACATCGCCTTCGCGTTCCAGCACGTAGTCAACCATCTTGGCGCAGGCCAGCCCGCACACATCCGGTCCTGCGTGGTTGTAAGGGCAGCGATAGCAGGCAAACGGTGCCACGTGTTCGGCCCCCGGCACCAGCGGCCCCGCGATGTGCGACCGGAACGTCGCCTCGCCCCCGACCGAGGCAGAGCCGAAGCCCGCACCGTGAAACGCATCCCAGAACGACACGGTCTTGAACCGACCCGTCGCGGCGCGGGCGATTTTCAGCGCCACCTCGTTGGCGTCCGACCCGCCCGTGGTGAACAGACATTTTGACAGATCACCGGGGCTGATTTCAGCAAGCTTTTCGGCCAGTTCCACCGCCGGATCACAGGTAAAGCGGCGCGGCGCAAAGGGCAGATCATCCAGTTGCGCCTTGATCGCGGCCACCAGACGCGGGTGGCCATAGCCGATGTGATGCACCGAATTTCCGTGGAAATCCATATAACGGCGTCCGTCTTTATCCTCGATCCAGATGCCTTCTGCCTTGGCGATGGTGCTGACACAGGGACTGGACAGGCTTTGATGCAGGAACGCGTTGCCATCGCGTTTTAACAACGGGGCAGAGTGCGGCCCGATGGATTTGTCCAGCCAGCGCTGGCGCAGGGCCGATGTGTTGGATTCCCCTTCGGTATGAAAGGCCGGTTTGGTCACGTGATCGTCCCGTTCAAAAATGGACGGCGGGGGCGTAAAGCCCCCGCCAGTTGGGGAAATTTACGACCTAGCGCGGCCAAGGCAGCGAATAGGTTTTCACGTTGGTAAAGAACTTCATCGCTTCCAACACGCCTTCCTTGACGCCGTTGCCGCTGTCCTTGATGCCGCCAAAGGGCGACATTTCAATCCGGTACCCGGGCTGTTCCCAGATGTTGCAGGTGCCCACATCCAGCCCGTTCACATAGGCAATCGCGCGGTGCAGATCGTTGGTGCACACGCCCGAGGACAGGCCGAATTCGGTGCTGTTGGAAATCGCCATCACCTCTTCGTCATTGTCGGGCACGCGCACAATGGGCACGACAGGGCCAAAGGTTTCCTCCATCACCAGTTCGCTGTCATGGGGCACATGATCCACCACAATCGGGGGCAGCAACGCGCCCTGACGGCCCGGATGGTACAGGATTTTCGCGCCTGCCTTTTCGGCATCGAACACGCGGCGTTCAAATGTTTCCGCCGCTTGGGCGTGGATCACACAGCCCAGTTGCGTGTCCGGGGTCCATCGGATCGCCGAATTTGATCTTCTTGGCCTTTTCCAGAACCAATGGCACAAACCTGTCTGCCACGCTTTCCTGTACCAGAATACGTTTCACCGCCGTGCAGCGCTGGCCCGAATTGCCGGTGGCCCCGGCAACGGCGATGGTTGCGGCCTTGTCCAGATCGGCATCGGACAGATCGTTCAGGACAATCAGCGGATCGTTCCCGCCCAGTTCCAGTGCGGTGCGTTTGTACCCCGCCTTGGACGCGATCAACTTGCCCACCGGCACGCCACCGGTAAAGGTGATGATATCGATATGGTCGTTCACAATCATCTCTTCACCGATGTCCTGCGGATTGCCGGTCACCACCTGAAACATCTCGGGCGGCAGGCCCGCGTCATACAGGATATCGGCCAGCGAAAGCGCCGTCAGCGGTGTCAGTTCGGTGGGTTTGCACACCACGCAATTGTTGGTTGCGATCGCAGGCGCGATCTTGTGGCTGACCATGTTCAGCGGGTGGTTGAACGGTGTAATCGCCGAAATCACGCCCACCGGTTCGCGTTTGGTGAAAATCTTGCGGTCCTTTCCTTGCGGTGTCAGATCGCAGGAAAAAATCTCGCCGTCATCCAGAATGGCCAATTGTCCGGCCAGCGTGAACACATCATAGGCGCGGCCCGTTTCATACAGCGCATGCTGCTGGCAGATGCCCAGTTCCAGCGTCAGCCAATAGGCCAGTTCCTCGCGCCGTTCCTTGATCAACTCGCCTGCGCGAAACAGGATTTGCTGGCGTTCATAGCGCGTCAGCTTGGGTTTGTAGGCGGCGGCGATATCAAAGGCGCGTGCGGCGTGTTCGGCTGTTCCGGCGGGTACGGTGCCGATGATCTCATCCGTATAGGGGTAATGCACGTTCACCACATCGTCGGTGAACACCACCTCGCCGCCGATGCGCATGCCTTCGTGGCGGATCTCGATTTTCTTGTTCATTTTCGCTCCGTCCATATCAAAGGGCCGCCGCTGTGGTGGCGTAAAAGAAAGCGTCGAAATTACGCAATTGCGGTTTTTCCGGCAGATCCAGCACGCGGTTCACGATAAAGGGCACTTCCTGTTCGGTCAGGCCACCGTGGCTGCGCAGCGGTTCGTTCAGCGCGGCCAGATCGTGGCGGTCTTCGGATGTGCCGATGGTCATGTTCTCACCCGATACCAGAACGATATCCCCGATCCGGTCGGCGGGCAGTTCGAATTCCTTCACCGCCTCGGCGCGGGTCAGCACATGGGTGATGCCCTTGGTTGCTTTCAGCTTGGCAATGATGTCTGCGTGGTCTGCCCCTTCGGGCAGATAGGCGGTTGCAAACGATCCCAGCGCGCCGTGATGTACGACATAGGGGTCGGTGATGGGCAGGATCAGGCGGGCGGCGGCCTTGCCCAGCCATTCGTCCAGCAAATCCTGCACATAGACCACCGCGGGCGATCCATCGGCCAGATGTTTGGGCTTCATGCCGTGATCGGCGGTGACAACAATGGCCGCGCCCATCGCGTCCAGTTCGGTCAGGTATTTATCAAACATCGCGTAGAACGATTTCGCCTCGGCGTCATCGGGGGCGTATTTGTGCTGCACGTAATCGGTGGTGGTCAGGTACATCACATCGGGCTTCCAGTCGCGCAGCAGCTTGACACCGGCGGCAAATACAAACTCCGACAGGTCGGCGGAATAGACTTCGGGCTGGGGCATGCCCAGCCATGCGCTGGCCTTGTCCTGTCCGTGTTCGGCGACGGTTGTACTGTCGGATTTTTCGGCGGAAAAGCATTTGGCGCGGTCTTCGTCAAATTTAAGCCCTGCGCCCAACAGTGCGCGCAATTTGTCCTTGGCGGTGACAATCGCCACACGTGCGCCTGCGTCATAAAAGGTTTTGAACACAGTGGGCGCGCGCAGGAACCGCACGTCGTTCATCATCACCTCTTCACCGGTTTCCGGTTCGTAAAGGTAGTTGCCGCAAATGCCGTGCACGGCAGGCGGGCGGCCTGTGGCGATGGACAGGTTATTCGGGTTGGTAAAGGACGGGATCACCGAATGGGCCAGACGGTCGGTGCCGGTTTCGCGCATGCGTTTCAGCGTGGGCATCAACCCGTCGGCAATGGCCTTGTCCAGATATTCCGGTTCGCAACCGTCCAGACAGATGGCGATGGCGGGTACTTTGGGCATCGGGTAAACGCGTTCGTTTGCCGTAATCGGTGTTTGCAGGGTCATCGGTATTCCTTTTTTCTTTTCAGGCAGCCAGTTTGGCGCGTTCTTTCAGCGCCGCAGGGGGCGGCGCGGCATGTGTGACACCCATCTTGTCCAGACAGGCCTTGGCGGCGTCCACGACCTGGCGCATGACGTGTTCGTCCATCTGCCCGATACAGCCGATGCGGAAACTGTCCACCGCCGTCAGCTTGCCCGGATAAATAATAAAGCCCTTGGCTTTCATCAGCTCATAGAAGGTGTCGAATTCGAATTTTTCGTCGGCAGGGCAGAAGAATGTAACAATGATAGGCGACAACCAGCGATTGGCCAGCAGGGTTTCAAACCCCAGATCGCGCATCCCCGCCACAACAACGTCGCGGTTGCGGGTGTAACGTGCCCCGCGCCCCGCCACACCGCCTTCTTCCTTGTGTGCGCGCAACGCTTCCAGAAAGGCGGCAACCACATGGGTGGGCGGGGTAAAGCGCCACTGCCCCGTCTTGTTCAAGTGCGCCCATTGCGCATGCACATCAAGGCTGAGCGAATGGCTGTTGCCCTTGGCCGCCTCAAGCTCGGACTTGCGGGCGATGATAAAGCCGAAACCGGGTACGCCTTCGATGCATTTATTGGCGGACGACACCAGTGCCTCGTAACGGATTTTGGATGGCTCCAGCGGGATCGCGCCAAAGGCCGACATGCTGTCAATCAGCAGCTTGCGCCCGGCAGCATAGGTGACTTCGGAAATTTCCTCGACCGGGTTCAGGATACCGGAACTGGTTTCGCAGTGGATCGCAACAACATGAGTGATCGCCGGATCATCGGCCAGAATTTGCGCCACCTCGTGCCCGCGCGGGGGCAGATAATCGCCCTTGTCCAGAACGATGTGATCACGCCCAAGATACTGCAGGGTTTGCGCGGTGCGCATGCCATAGGCACCGTTGGCCAGTACCAGCACCTTGCCGTCACGCGGAATGAACGAGCCTAACATCGCCTCGACAGAAAAACTGCCGCTGCCCTGCATCGGCACGCAATCGAATTCATCGCCGCCCTGCCCCAGCATTGCCAGCAACGCATCGCGCATGGATCGGGTCATGGCGCGAAAATCGCCATCCCAACTGCCCCAATCGCGCAGCATCGCCTCTTTCACCGCGTAGGATGTGGTCAGCGGGCCGGGCGTCAGCAGATAGGGCTCCCCCAGACGTGGCGCTTCAATTTTCGGGGCTGCATTGGTCATTGTCTCTCTCCGGACACACCGATGGAATACCCCATCATGTGGGGCAATCTTGTCCATATGTAAAATTGCTAATAGATATTGTTACATAAGCACAGCCTATAGAAACACTCACAGGGGCAAACCATGCGTCAAAGCCAGTTGAAAGCGTTCCATAATGTCGCACTGCACGGCGGATTTTCGCGCGCCGCCGAAGCGATGCACCTAAGCCAGCCCGCCGTATCAGAACAGGTGCGCAAACTGGAACAGGATTATGATGTTCTGTTGTTCCTGCGTGATCGCAAGCGCGTATCGCTAACCCGTGAAGGGCGCGCGCTGTTTGTACTGACCAAGCAATATTTCGATGTCGAACAGCAGATCGAAGAATATATGTCCGAAACCCGCACCGCGGTTGAGGGCACATTGCGCATCATCGCAGATTCCGCGCACCACATCACAGATATCCTAAGCCGCTTCCGCGCCCGCTATCCGCGCGTGTTTGTCAGTGTGCGCACCGGCAACACCGAAGAGGTGGTCGAGGCGCTACGATCCTACAACGCCGAAATTGGCGTGGTTGGCAGCCTGTCGCCCGGGACAGACCTGATGGTGCATGATCTGGGGGCCACCCCGATTGTGGCCTTTGCCGCCAAAGGGGCCGCACCCAAGGGGAAATCAAGCCTGAGCCTTGCGGAACTGGCGGCCCTGCCCCTGATTTTCCGCGAAGCCGGATCAAAGACCCGCCAGAAGATCGAGGCCGAGGCCGAAAGACAGGGCGTGCGCCTGACCCCCGCGATCGAGGCCGAAGGCCGCGAGGCGATGCGCGAGGTTGTCGCGTCGGGCGCGGGCATCGGTTTTGTATCCCTTGCCGAATTCGGCAATGATGATCGTCTGGTGCAGATCCCGATCAACGGGATCAACGTGACCATGACGGAATCGCTTGTTTACATGATGCAACGGCGCGAGGTGAAAGTGATCCGCGCCTTTATGGAGTTTGCAACCGCGCGTACCTGAATGTGCTTAACGCGCACGCCACGCCTGGGTGCGGCGCAATATGCCCTTGGATGCGATCATGTGCAGAATGCGGGCGGCCGCATTGGTGTAAAAGATCATCATTCCCATCGCTGCCGCCGGTGCAATATCGCCCGCGTCATCCATGTTCAGCACCGCAATCGACGCCAGCGCTGTCTTGGGCGAATACAGAAACACCACGGCCGATACCGTCGTCATCGCATTCACGAACAGATAGATGGAAATATCCAGCACGGCAGGCATGCACACCGGCACCGTCACCCGTGAAAACAGCTTGTAGCGTCGGTTGTTTCAGCGAGGCGGACACAGATTCAAACTCACGATCCATCTGTTGCAGGGCCGTGACCGCCGTCAGGTGGGACACCGTATAAAAGTGGGTGATGGTACAAACCACCAGAATGGCCATCGTGCCGTAAATCGCATTCAGCGGATTGGCCGGATTGTTGAAGAAAAAGATATAGGCCAGCCCCAGCACCATACCCGGAATGGCCATCGGCAGCATCGCAAACATCTGGAACACCGCCCGACCGGTGCGAAAACCGTTGGATTTTTCCACCAGATAGGCGCCAAAGAAAATCACCGCAGTACCGATGATGGCTGTCAGCAGGCCCAGCTTGATCGAATTGAAATAGGCCGCCCACCCGCCGCCGTCCATGCGGTTGAACTGATAGTTGTTCAGGCTCAGGCTAAGGTCATAGGGCCAGAATTTGATCAGGGCGGCGAACTGGCAAATCCCCAGCATGCCCAGAATGAACACGGCAATCGCGCAGGCATAGGCCAGAAACAGACGGTCCGCGCGGCGGTTCGGGCTGGGCTGATAGGGCACGGAACGCGCCGACAACAGCGCCACCTGTTTGCTTTGCACCAGCCTGTCGACGCTGAAGGCGACGATGGCGGGGATCACCAGAACCACAGACACCACTGCGCCCATTTCGAAATTCTGCTGCCCGATCACCTGTTTGTAGATATCCACGGCCAGCACGTTAAATTGCCCGCCGATCACTTTGGGCAGGCCGAAATCGGTGATCACAAGGTTGAACACCACGAACGCCGCCGACACCAGCCCATAGCGCGCGCCCGGAATGGTCACCGTCCAGAACGTGCGCCACGGGGTTGCGCGCAACGATACGGCAGCCTCGTAAAGGCGCGCATCGGATATGGCGAGCGCGGTGGATATGATCAGGAACGCGTGGGGAAAGGTGAAAAACACCGATCCGATCACAATGCCGATGGGGCCATAGATGCTGGCCCCGAACAACAATTCCTTTAACATGCCCTGATTGCCGAACAGATAGACCAGCGCAATGCCCGGCAACAGCGAGGGCACCAGAATAGGCGCCATCGCGACAAGGCGGAAAAACCCCTTGAACCGCATGCAGGTGCGGTTCAGCGCAAAGGCAAACCAGAACGCCAGCGTGACCGTGATGATCGTGCTGATCGTCGCGATCACAACCGAATTCTTGATCGAGTTTGACAGGCTGGGGGTGGAGAAATAATTGACAAAATTGCCCAGCCCCCGCGCCTGTGTCGGGCGCAATTGCACGCGGCGGAAGGTGTTGCTGTCCAGTTCGACCCAGTCGGTGCTGTCCACCAGATCGGACCCGATCAGGAACCGCCCGTCTTCGGCAAGGTTGCGCACGCGGTATTTCACGGGGCTGCGAAAGCTGAAGTCGGGGAAAAACTGCGTAACCCCCAACCGGCTGTCTGATCCGGCGATCAGATCATCCGGTGTCAACACGCCCAGTTGAGCGTTCAATTCTGCCGCCGTGGCAGATTTCATCCGAAAATGTGCCGTCTTCGTCGCTGACCTGAAATTCGAACGTGGACAGATCAAACGTATAGGTCGACAGCGATTTCGACATCATCGCATAAAGCGGAAAGGCCAGCGTGACGATCAGATAGAGCGCAATCACGATCAGACCGCCGCGCATGATAATGTCGTCACGGCTCAGCTTGCCCTTGACGATGGGACCTGCGGGCAAGTGTTGTGTGGAAACGTCGCTCATCCGCTCAGACCTTGCCACTGTCAAAGGCCATCAGGCGGCTTTTGGGCAATTCGATCATCATCCGCTTGCCGCTGGCCAGTTCCAGCCGTCGCACGGCGTTGATCGAAAAATCGGCGTAAACTTCGGCATGCGCAAATCGTTCATGTTCCAGATGGCAGCGCCAGAACGATCCCAGAAATTCCATATCCGCCACCAGCACTTCGAACGCGTTGTCCGGCGTTTCGATTACATCGTCCGACCCAAGCGCTTGGGCCTCTGAGCCGTGGGGAATAATATCTTCGGGGCGGATGGCGGCGATGATGTTCGCGCCCTTGGCAAATGCGTGCGGGCGGCATTTCATCTCGGCACCGCCAAAGGACACCGTGTCAGACGCGCCCGCCTGTGCTGCAATCTGGTTCATTTCACCGATGAATCCGGCCACGAACAGGGTGGCGGGATGGCGGTAAATCTCGGTCGGGGATCCGATTTGTTCGATCACCCCGTCTTTCATCACCACGATCCGGTCCGCCATCGAAAGCGCCTCTTCCTGATCGTGCGTTACCATCACGGTGGTCACACCAAGTTTGCGCTGCAAATCCTTGATTTCATGGCGCAAGTGCACGCGCACCTTGGCGTCCAGCGCCGACAGGGGTTCGTCCAGCAGCAACAGGCCGGGACTGGTGGCAATCGCGCGGGCCAGCGCAATACGCTGTTGTTGCCCGCCAGAAAGTTGCGCGGGGTATTTCTTGCGCTGTTCGGCCAGCCCCACCAGATCCAGCAATTCGGTGACACGGCTGGCAATCTCGGCCTTGTTTCGGCCGGTGTTTTCAAGGCCGAACGCAATGTTCTTTTCAATCGTCAGGTTCGGAAACAGGGCATAGGACTGGAACACAATGCCGAAATCACGTTCGGACGGCGGCAGGGTCGACACGTCCTTGCCGCCCTGCACCACCCGCCCTTTGGTTTGCAGATCAAGCCCGGCAATCGCGCGCAGCAACGTGGTTTTCCCGCAGCCCGATGGCCCAAGGAAACAGACAAATTCTCCATCTTCGATTTCGAGAGAGATATCCTTGAGCGCAAGAAAATCGCCAAAGGCTTTCCAAAGGTTTTCGATGTTCAGATAAGGGGTTCGGGCAGCGTTGGCCTGCGGCACGGGGCTTGTCCTTGTACTTGGGTGTCAGTCTGGTGGGCACATCATCTGTTGGATGCACAATGCTAGAACACGCAGGGGCAGACTGATCCGCCCCTGCGCCTCAAACCCCTAGTTCTTGGGATCAGATTTACCGTCATACCGCTTTTGCCACTCGGCCAGAATGGCGGCGCGGTTGTTGGCGGCGAATTCGAAATCATTGTCGATCATCGCATCCAGCAGACCTTCGGGGAAATGTTCAACCGGTTTGGCGATACCCGGATAGGCAACAACCGCGTAGCCGGTGTTGTACATTTCGTTGGCTTCTTTGGTCACCGAAAAATCAACGATGGCTTTTGCCGCGTCCAGATTTGCGGTGCCGGCCACGATGGCAGTGGCTTCCATATCCCAGCCGACGCCTTCGGAGGGCACGATAATGTCGATGGGTGCGCCGTCAGCCTTTGATTTGGCCCCACGGAACGCAAACGAAATGCCGATCGGAATTTCACCGGATGCGGCCAGCTTGCACGGCGCTGATCCCGAATGGGTGTAGCGCGCGATGTTCTCGTGCAGCGCGTCCATATAGGCCCAACCGCCCTCTTCGCCAAAGATTTGCAGCCAGCTTGAAACGTCAAGGAAACCGGTGCCGGACGAATTCGGGTTCGGCATGATGACGTGACCGGCATATTGCGGATCGGTCAGGTCTTGCCAGGATGTTGGCGGGGTCAAGCCAAGCTTTTCACCCTCGACCGTGTTAAAGCAGACGGCCGCGACCCAGGCATCCATGCCGACCCAAGCCGGCGGATTGCCATCATCGACAAATTTCGGGTCAAGTTTTTCAACCCCGACTGGCGCGTAAGGTTCCAGCATGCCTTCGGATTTCAGCAGCAGCAGCGATGTGGCGGCCAGCCCCCAGATCACGTCGGCTTGCGGATTGTCACGCTCGGCCAGCAGTTTGGCGGTGATGATGCCGGTGGAATCGCGCACCCAGTTGATTTTGATATCGGGGTGGGATTTGTTGAATGTTTCGGCGTACCGGGCCAGATCTTCGGCCTCGACAGCGGTATAAACGGTGACCTCGGTTTCGGCAGCCAGCGTTGTTGCGAACAACGCCCCTGCTGCAATCGAGGCTAAAAGCGTCTTGTGCAGTCTCATGATACTTCTCCTTGGTTGGTTGTTTTTTGCAGCTTTTTGGGACGCAGACAGCGCGTCCAGTATCGGTGCAGTGTTACACGTTCATGACACAAGAAAAATTGATTATTCTTACCACTTCATAAGCCGTTCCTATGAAGTGATGCGGGGTGCACAGCCTGCGTTTCAGGGGGCGGTGTGTGATTCTTCCGCCCTACCCCGTGTCGTCGGAAAGGCCCCGCGTTGCGGCGGGGTCTTTCCGTCTCACATTGCCGCGTCAAACAGGGCGCGGGTATTCTCCTTGGTCATTTCAACCGGATTGCCACCGACACTGGGGTCCTGCAGTGCCATATCGGTCAACTCATCCAGACGCGACGCATCAACGCCCATGGCAGCCAAGCCTTTGGGGATGCTGAACATTTCGTTCAGTTCGACAACACGCGCGGCAAACCCGTCAAACCCGCCCGCGATGCCCAGATAGGCCGAGGCCTGCGCAATCCGGTCTTCGATCGCGGGGCGGTTGAACGCCAGACAAGCCGACATGACGGCGGCGTTTGTGGTGCCGTGATGGGTATTGAACACCGCGCCCACGGGGTGCGACAGCGCATGGATCGCGCCCAGCCCCTTTTGAAAGGCCACCGCCCCCATCATCGCCGCTGACATCATATGTGCGCGCGCCTCAAGATCGGTGCCGTCTTTATAGGCGCGCGGCAGGTACGTGTTGACCAGTCGCAACCCTTCCAGCGCAATGCCCTGCGACATCGGGTGATAATGGGGCGACGAATATGCCTCGAGACAATGGGCAAAGGCATCCATGCCGGTGCCTGCGGTGATCATTTTCGGCATTCCGACCGTCAGTTCGGGATCGCAGATCACAACGGCGGGCAACACTTTGGGGTGAAAGATGATTTTCTTCACATGGGTCTGCGAATTGGTGATGACCGATGCGCGCCCGACTTCCGATCCGGTGCCGGCTGTGGTGGGCACGGCGACAATGGGCGCGATGCCCGCGGGGTCGGCCCGCGTCCACCAATCGCCGATATCCTCGTAATCCCACAGGGGACGTGTCTGGCCCGACATGAAGGCCACCATCTTGCCCAGATCAAGACCCGATCCGCCGCCAAAAGCGATCACGCCGTCATGGTTGCCGGATTTGTAGACCTCAAGCCCGGCGGCAAGGTTCACCTCGGTCGGGTTGGCATCGACATCTGCAAACATCGCACGGCCCAGCCCCGCCTGTTCCATCAGGTCCAGCGCGTTTTGCGTGATGGCCATGGACGCCAGCCCGCGATCAGTCACCAGAAGCGGGCGTTTCATACCGGCGGCAGCGCAGGCATCGCCCAGTTCACTGATACGGCCCGCGCCGAATTTGATAGCGGTCGGATAGGACCAGTTGCCAGTCAGGTTCATGTTTTGACCTTTCGCAGATGATAGGATTTGGGGCGCGTGACCGCGTGATAGCCCAGAACAGACAACGCACCGCCACGGCCCGTGTCCTTGCAACCGGTCCAGCAGATCGCCGGATCAAGGTAATCGGCACGGTTCAGGAACACGGTGCCGGTTTCGATCTGCCGCCCGATTTCAAAGGCGCGATCCACATCGCCCGTCCACAGGGAGGCCGTCAGGCCGTAGGGTGAATCATTCATCAATTCAAGCGCTTGCGCGTCGTTCTTGACCGGCATGATACCGACGACAGGGCCAAAAGATTCCTCCATCATCACCCGCATCGAATGATCCACATTGGTCAGGATTTGCGGCGCAAGGTATGCGCCGCCATCATCTGCCGCAAACAGTGCCGGATCAATCATCGCCTTGGCCCCTGCGGCCACCGCTTCGGCGGTTTGTTCGCGCACGGTGGCGGCAAAGCGGGCATTGGCCATCGGCCCCAGCGTGGTTTCAGGTTCAAACGGATTGCCCAGCTTCAGGGCGCTGCACCCAGGCCACGGCCTTTTCCACGAAGGCGTCATACAGGCTTTCGTGGACGTAAATCCGTTCGATCCCGCAGCAACACTGGCCTGCATTGAACATCGCGCCATCCATCAGCACATCAACAGCCCAGTCCAGATCAGCGTCTTCCATGACATAGGCGGGGTCTTTGCCACCCAGTTCAAGGCCAAGGGACGTGAACGTCCCTGCCGCCGCCTTTTCTATCGCACGCCCGCCGCCGACCGATCCGGTAAAGTTCACAAAGCCGAAACAGCGCGCCGCAATCAGGGATTCGGTGCCCGCGTGATCCAGAACGACATTCTGGAACACATCGGCCGGAATGCCGCCCGCGTGCAGTGCTTCGGCAATCATTTCACCCACCAGCAGCGTCTGGCTGGCATGTTTCAGCATCACGGCATTGCCCGCGATCAGCGCCGGCACAATGGTGTTCATCGCCGTCATGTAAGGGTAATTCCACGGCGCGATCACCAGAATAACGCCGTGCGGGTCGCGCTCGATCCGCCGGTCCATGGTATCGCTGTCTTCCACGATCATCGGGGCCAGCGCGTCCTGCGCGATCGACAGCATGTATTCGCTGCGTTCGTTCATACCGCCAAATTCGCCGCCATAGCGCGTCGGGCGGCCCATCTGCCACGCGATTTCCTGCACCATGCGGTCAGACATCTTGTTCAGTTCGGCCACGCCGGCCTGCACCAGCGCCATGCGGTCGGTCAGCGGGCGCGCGGCCCAGTCTTTTTGTGCCGCTTTCGCGCGTGCGGCGGCGGCGTGGGCCTGATCCACGCTCAGCGCCTCGCGCTCGGCATAGATGCTCCCGTCTACGGGCGATGTCAGTTTGATTGTTGTCATGTTCGTCCTCCGGCGGTTTACGCCCGTTCAAATCCGCGTTTGATGTCCCAATCGGTGACAGTGCGGTTGTGTACTTCGATTTCCCAAAGGGCAGCGCGGTTGTAGTGTTCGATCACATCATCCCCCAACGCGGCCCGCAGCATTTTTGATCCGTGCATGGCTGTCGCCGCCGCCCCCAGCGTTTTGGGAATGTCGCGCGCCTGTCCGGCACGGTAAACATCGCCCGATATTTCCGGTTCCAGTTCCATCTTCTGTTCGATGCCGTTCAGACCTGCGGCCAACTGCGCGGCCAAGGCCAGATAGGGGTTCAGATCGGCGCCACCGACACGGCATTCAATGCGGATGCCCTTGGTGCCATCGCCGCAGACACGGTAGCCCGCGGTGCGGTTGTCGAGTGACCAAACCGCCTTGGTTGGCGCAAACATCCCTTCGGTAAAACGTTTGTAGCTGTTGATGTAAGGCGCAAGGAAATAGGTGGTTTCTTCGGCGTGGGCCAGCAGACCGGCCACATAGTGGCGCATGGTGGCCGACATGCCGTGCTCTGCCTTTTTATCCAGAAACGCGGGTTTGCCATCGGCCCACAGGGACTGGTGGATGTGGCTGGATGATCCGGCGCGGTCGGTGGCGTATTTCGCCATGAATGTCAGCGCATGACCGTGCTGAAAGGCGATTTCCTTGCAGCCGTTTTTGGTGATCGTGTGCATGTCGGCCGTGTCCAGCGCGTCCGAATACTTGATATTCACCTCTTCCTGTCCGGCTTCGGCCTCGCCCTTGGAATTTTCCACGGGGATACCGGCCCCGAAAAGACCATTGCGGATGTCGCGCATGATCCCTTCTTCCTTGGTGGTGCCGAAAATCGCGTAATCGGTGTTGTAGCGGCCCAGCGTTTGCAGGCCCTGATAGTTGCCGTCATTCAACGCGTCATAGCTTTGTTCGAACAGGAAAAATTCCAGTTCGGTCGCCATCATCGGTTCGAACCCCATGGCGCGGGCACGCGCAATCTGGCGTTTCAGAACAGACCGCGGCGCATGGGGGACTTCCTCGTGCGTGTGGTGATCCAGCAAATCGCACATCACCATCGCTGTCCCGGGCAACCATGGCACCATGCGCAGGGTGCTCAGGTCGGGTTTGTGGACGTAATCGCCATACCCTGCTTCCCAGCTTGTGGCTTTGTAGCCTTGCACCGTTTCCATTTCCAGATCGGTGGCCAGCAGGTAATTACAGCCGTGGGTTTCGGTGTGGCCGCCATTGATAAAATGCGCGGCGTGGAACCGTTTGCCCATCAGGCGGCCCTGCATATCGACAATGCAGGTCAGAACGGTATCAATCTCGCCCGCTTCAAAGGCGATTTTCAATTCATCAAAGGTCAGGTTGGCAGGCATGTTTCACGTCTTTCGCTGGCCCGCAAACGGGGCCTTTGTGGTGATCGGGGCCGTGCCATGCACCGCCCCGATCGGGAAGTTTTGTTAACGGTACGGATAACCGGCTTTGGTCATCGTTGCGGCATAATCCTTGAACGCCTGTACCACCTTGGCAGAACGCGGGCTAGAGGCTGCGATCTCGTCCCAGAAACCTTCGGAATCAGCGACAACCTGCGCCCATTCATCGGCTGGAATGGAGGTCAGTTCCATCTTTTCCCCTTCGACGCGCAACTTGGCCTCGCCGCCCCAATACCAGACGTCACGATAGTAATGCGACTGGTCGATGGTCGACCGGTAAAGCTGTTGCAGATGCGGCGGCACCTTGTTCCAGCTTTCGGTGTTGGCGAAATAGCTGCCGAACCACGCACCGGTGACCGAGTTGGTCAGCGCGTAGTTGCAGATATCGGCCCAGCCGACCTCGTAGGCTTCGGTAAAGCCGCACCATGCGACCCCGTCCAGTTCGCCGGTTTGCAATGCCACCTCGACATCGTCCCATGGCACGGTCACCGGGATCAGGCCATAACGCGACAGGAATTTACCCGCTGTCGGCACACCGAACACGCGCTTGCCGCTCATGTCGGCCAGCGAATTGATCGGTTCCTTGGTAAAGATGTGCAGCGGATCCCACGCGCCCGACGACAACCACGTGACGTTTTCAACTTCGCCATAGGCTTCGGCCCAGATTTCATTCAGGCCATAGTAGTTAAACAGCGCCGGCACATCGAGGCTGTAACGGGTGGCAAACGGGAAATAGCCGCCAAAGACGGAAATATCGACCGGCGAGGCCATTGTCGCGTCATCCGACTGCACCGCATCGATTGTGCCGTTCTGCATGGCGCGGAACAGATCGGATGTCGGCACCAGCTGGTCGGCGTAATACAGTTCGATTTCCATTTCGCCATTTGCGGCGGCGTTAAAGGCATCGATCTGCGGTTTGATCACATGCGCGCCCAGCGGTGCGCCCGAATAGGTTTGCAGGCGCCATTTGATCGGCGCGGTCTGCGCGATGGCGGCAGGGGCGGCCAGTGTTGTTGCGGCCGCAGCACCGCCAAGGCCCACATTCTTCATAAAATTGCGTCGGCTTTCGAGTATCTTTTCAGAGGGCGATTGCGTTTTGGTTTTGTCAGTCATTGTCGTAACACTCCTATGTTGAAAAAAGATCGGCCTCTTGGCGGGCCTGTGGAATTGGGTTGCTCTAGTAACCTCGGAACGTCTGTGGCAGCCAAAGCGCCAGTTGCGGAAAGATCATCACCAGCGCGATGGTGGTGGCCATCATCAGAACAAACGGCCAGATCGACCGGTAGATATCGATCAGCCCGATTTCCTTGGGCGCCATCGCGCGCATCAGAAACAGGTTATACCCGAAGGGCGGCGTGATATAGGCGATCTGACAGGTCATGGTGTAAAGCACCCCAAACCAGATAAGCGCACCATCAATCCCCAGATCAAGCGTTTTCACCAGCGGGATGTAAAGTGGTGCGACAATCACCAGCATCGCGGTATCATCCAGAAACATGCCCATGATGATAAAGCTGATCTGCATCATGATGATCACCTGCCACGGGGTCAGTTCCCAGCGGGTGATAAACAGCGATTCCACCGCGCGCACCGCGCCGATGCCGTCGAACACCGCACCAAAAGCCAGCGCGGCCAGAATAAGCCACAGGAACATGCAGGAAATGGCCAGCGTCTTGCGGGCGGTTTCGTGGATCATGGTCCAGGACAGGCGGCGTTTCCATGCAGCAGCGAGCGTCGCCGACGTGGCCCCGACCGCCGAACTTTCGACAAGGCTGGTCACGCCCATGACAAACAGACCCGTCATGCAGAAAAAGATCAGGAACGGAATGATTCCGGCGCGCAGCAACGCCAGCTTTTCGCGGCGCGGCATGTTCAGTTCTTCATCCGAAACGATGGGCGCAAGTGCCGGATTGATGCGGCAGCGCACGATCACATAGATCACGAACATCGCCGCCATCATCAGCCCCGGAATGATCCCTGCCAGCCACAACTGGCTAACGGGCTGGCGCGCGATCATACCGTATAGCACCATCACCACAGAGGGCGGCACCAGAATACCGAGCGACGATCCCCCCTGCACCACACCGGAAATCAGCACCTTGTCATAGCCGCGCCGCAACATTTCCGGCAGCGCGATGGTGGCCCCGATGGCCATGCCTGCAACCGAAAGGCCGTTCATCGCGGATATGATCACCATCAGGAAAATCGTACCGATCGCCAGACCGCCGCGCACCCGGCCAAACCAGACGTGCAACATTTTATAAAGATCTTCGGCAATACCGGATTCCGACAGCACATAGCCCATGTAGATAAACAGCGGCAGCGTCAGCATCGGGAACCAGTTGAACAGCTTGAAGGCCTGACTGAACGGCATTTCCACCCCGCCCTGCCCGTAAAGCAACAGCGCCGCGCCCGCAGCGACAAACCCGATGGCGGCAAACACCCGCTGCCCCGTCATCAGCAACACCATCATAGACGCAAACATCAGCGTCGCGATCATTTCATAACTCATGAAGGATCACCTTGGGGCGCGGTGCGGGCTGCGGCCATGTATTTGAAAAACAGCGATATGGTCTGCAGGATCATCAACACGATACAGGCGACCATCAACGCCTTGATCGGAATGACAGACGGGTTCCACATCGAAAACCGCCGCTCGCCCGTATCAATGGCGTATTGCAGGCTGCTGATCGACCCGATCAGCATCACCACCAGATAGAACAGCAGGCAAGAGATGGTGATGGCATCCAGCCGTGCCTTACCGCGATCCGACAGGTTGTCATAAAACAGGTCCATGCGCACATGGCTGTTGTCTTTCAGGGTCTTTGCCCCGCCCATGAAGTAATAGGCGGCCAACGTGAACTGGGCCAGTTCGACCGGCCAGTGCAGCGGGATCTGGATAACGTTGCGGGTGATCGCGTCCAGCAACAGGATGCCGATCATCGCAAAAATCAGGTACATCGCAACATAGCCGACATAGTCGGACAGGCGATCCACAACGGTGACATAGGACTTGATTGCATTTCTCATTCTGTCGGGATTCTCCACCTCGAACCGGCCTTATTGCAGCACACATTGGGCGGCATCCAGCGCCGACACAACCGCCTGATCGGGCACCTGATCACAGACAAACACATCAACCTCGTCAAGTCGACAGATTTGGAACGCCGCCCGCAAGCCCAGTTTTGATGCATGCGCCAGCACAACCGTCTGGTGCGCATGGGCGATCATCGCGCGCGCCACCTGTGCCTCGTCAAAATCGGAATCCATTGCGCCGACATCGACATCAAAGGCGGCCACCGTCAGAATCGCACGATCCGCGCGAAAGCGGCCAATCTGTTCGATCACCATCGGCCCTGCGGTTTCCGCATTGTCGCCAGAAAACATTCCACCCAGCAGGTACACGGTGCTGGTGGCATTCTGCGCGATCACCTGCGCCACGCGCACCGAATTGGTGATCACCGTCAGCCCGTTGATCTTGGCCAGATCCTCGGCGCAGATCAGGGTGGTCGATCCGGTATCGATAAAAATCGTTTCCCCCGGTTTGATCAGCGCTGCCAGTTTGCCCGCGATCGCCATTTTCGCGCCTGCATCTTCTGCCATCCGCTCGTCAAAGCTGCCTTCGGCATGCAGGCGCAATGGTTTTGCCCCGCCGTGGATTTTTTGCAGCGCGCCGGTTTCTGCCAGCTTGCCCAGATCACGGCGAATGGTTTCCAGCGATACGGAAAATGCCTGCGCCAATGCCTCGACAGTGATCTGCCCGGTGCGCCCGACCATTTCGGCAATTTCCGTGCGGCGTTGTTTTGGCGTCATAGCGCCCGTCCCCCAAAGTTCTGGTGCCAACTCTAGCGGGCAGGTATATGACTGTGTCAACTGTATTTGCGCATTTTCTTGATCATTCGGTCACGATTTATGCAAATAATTGACTGAACGGTCATCGCGTGACATAGAATTCGGGCAGAACCGCGCACGCCTTTGGGCGCAAATGGAATCCGTCCATGTCCGATACCGTCCCCGCCCCTGACCTGTGCCACGATGCGATCATTATTGGTGGCGGCGTGATCGGATGCGCCATCGCGCGCCGCCTGACACTGGAAGGCTGGCATGTGGTCTTGCTGGAAAAAGCCGCCGATATTCTGGATGGCGCTTCCAAGGCCAACAGCGCCATTTTACACACCGGATTTGACGCCCCGACCGGATCGCTGGAACAGAAATGCGTGGCCGACGGGTACGCCGAGTATATCGACATCCACAAGCGGCTGAACCTGCCGCTTGACCGCGCGGGCGCCCTGGTGATTGCGTGGAACGACGCGGAAGAGGCCGCGTTGCCCGCACTGATGGATCAGGCAAGCGCCAACGGAGTGTCAGACATCGAACCGCTGAATGCGGCGCAAACCCGCGATCTGGAACCGGAACTGGGCCGCGGTGTCAGGGCCAGCTTTCGCGTCCCGCGCGAATATCTGGTTGATCCGTGGTCCGCGCCTTATGCCTATCTGATGCAGGCGGTGGTGAACGGCGCGCATGTGGTGCGCGGATGCGCCGTGACCGGTGGCACATATGACGTCGATCACTGGCAACTGGACACCACGCGCGGGGCGGTGCGGGGCCGCGTGGTGATCAACGCCGCCGGTCTATACGGCGACCGCGTGGATACGATGCTGATCGGGCAAAGCGGTTTCACGATCCACCCGCGCAAGGGGCAGTTTGTGGTGTTCGACAAACCCGCCGCCGCACTGACGCGCCACATCCTGCTGCCGGTGCCCAACAAAGTGACGAAAGGCATTGTGGTCTGCCGCACGATCTGGGGCAATCTGCTGGTCGGGCCCACCGCCGAAGAACAGGACGACCGCGACACCGCAACACTGGACCCCGCCACGCTGAACACCCTGCGCCAGCGCGGGGCCGAGATTTTGCCCGCACTTGCGGGACATGAGGTGACAGCGCTGTATGCCGGATTGCGCCCCGCGAGCGAATTCAAGGATTACCAGATCAGCGCCCATTCGGATCGGGCCTATATCAGCGTCGGGGGTATCCGTTCCACCGGGCTAAGCTCGGCGCTGGGGACGGCGCGCTATGTGCACGGGCTTTGCGCCAAGCTGATTGAACGCACACCCCTGCCCGCGCCCCGCTGGCCGCAGGTGCCCAATCTGGCCGAAGCTGGCGCGCGCGATTGGCAATGCGCGGGCAATGGCGGCATCGTCTGCCATTGCGAACAGGTGACGCGGCGCGACATTGAAACCGCGCTGTCCGGCCCGCTCCCCGCCGCCAGCCTTGCCGGGCTGAAACGGCGCACCCGTGTGACTATGGGGCGGTGTCAGGGCAATTACTGTGTTGCGCCACTGGCCGACATCACGCGCGACCGGCTGGACCAACCGATTTCCGGTGACACAGATGGCTGAGACGTTGCGCGACGCCGTTGTGATCGTGGGTGGTGGCCCGTCCGGTCTGGCCGCCGCCACGGCCTTGCGTCGACTAGGCGTGCCCCGCGTGATCGTGCTGGAGCGCGAACCAATGGCGGGCGGCATTCCGCGCCATTGCGGGCATTATCCGTTCGGGCTGCGTGAATTCAAACGACTGATGAAAGGCCCCGATTATGCCCGCCATCTGGTGCGCACCGCGCAAGAGGCCGGCGTTGAAATCCGCACGCAGGTGACGGTGACAGGCCTTGCATCCGGCCCTACCGTTTCGGTCACAGGCCCGTCGGGGCTCGATGTGCTGACCCCGCGACGGGTGCTGCTGGCCACCGGTGCGCGCGAAACATCGCGGGCCGCGCGCCTGCTGGGGGGCACCAAACCCGGCGGGGTGATCACCACCGGCACGCTGCAAAGCATGGTCTATCTGCATGGCCAGCGCCCGTTTCTGCGCCCTGTCATTCTGGGCACTGAACTGGTGTCATTTTCCACGATCATGACGTGCCGCCATCTGGGCATCCACCCCGTCGCGATGATCGAACCGGGTGCGCGCACCACCGCCCGATGGCCCACTGTGCTGTTCCCGAAACTGACGGGCGTTCCGCTGATGCTGAACACGCAAATCACCGCGATCAACGGGCGCGACCGCGTCACATCCGTGTCCGTGCGCGATGCCCAAGGCGTGCGCGACATTGCCTGTGACGGGGTGATTGTCAGCGGCGCGTTCCGCCCTGACGCCGCCGTGTTACAGCACAGCCATCTGCGCATTGACCCTGACAGCGGCGGCCCCGAGATTGACCAGTACGGGCGGTGCAGTGATCCGGATTATTTCGCCGCCGGAAACCTGCTGCGCGCGGTCGAAACCGCAGGCTGGAGTTGGCGCGAGGGCGCGTGCATGGCGCACATCATGGCCCATGACCTGCGTCAGCCCCTGCCTGATCCGGCAGCACACAACATTACGCTTAAAGGGGACGCGCTGGCCTATTGCGTGCCGCACCGGTTCGCCGGTTCCGGCGGCCCCGCCCCGTTGCCGGGGTTTCAGTTGCGGGTCAACCGCCCGGTCAAAGGAAAGCTGGTGATGCGTGTTGACGGGCAGATCACAACGCAGAAACCGATTGAGACATTGCCAGAGCGGCGTATCCTGTTGCCCTATCCGGACACGCCGAACGCCGCCAAGATCGAAATCACATTGGATGAAACACCATGACCACACTCGCCATTGATCAGGGCACCACCAGCACACGCGCGGTGCTGGTATCCGAGGACGGATCGGCGCGGCTGTTACATTCCGTACAACACCGCCAGATTTACCCCGCCCCCGGCCATGTGGAACATGATGCGGGTGAATTGCTGGACAACCTGCGCGCCTGTCTTGCGGCGGCGCAGGATGTGGACGGAATCACCGCAGTGGGGCTGGCCAATCAGGGCGAAAGCTGTCTGGCGTGGGATGCTGAAACGGGCGATGCGATTTGCCCCGTCATCGTCTGGCAGGATGACCGCACTGCGCCCGAACTGGTTGCGTTGGCGGATCAGGCCGATCTGGTCATGCAGCGCGCGGGGTTGCCGATTGATGCGTATTTTTCCGCGTCCAAACTGGGCTGGATCATGCGCAACGTGCCTGCCGCACAGGCGCTTGCCGCCAAAGGCACATTACGGCTGGGCACGACGGATGCCTATTTCCGCGACCGGTTGTGCGGCCGGTTCGAAACCGATCCCACCACCGCATCGCGCACATCGCTGATGGCGCTGGACACCTGCACATGGGATCCGGACCTGTGCGATCTGTTTGGCGTACCGATCAGCGCCCTGCCCGCGATTGTGCCCACAAACGGCGATCTGGGTCGCCTGACCGGCACAGACCTGACGCTAACCGCCAGTATCGTCGATCAACAGGCGGCGCTATACGGGCATCGCTGCCGCGCGGCGGGCGATACCAAGATCACGTTCGGCACCGGTGCGTTTGCCCTTAGCGTGACGGGACCGGACCTGATCCGCGCGGCGGGTGGGCCATTGCCCACCGTGGCATGGCAAAAGGCAGGTGAACCGCCGACCTATGCGCTGGACGGCGGGGTTTATGCCGCATCGTCCGCGATCAACTGGGCGCAGGGGCTTGGCCTGTTTGACGGGTTTGACGCCATCAACAGTTTTGCCGCCGATCCCGCAATCGGGCGCGGGCTGGCCTTTGTGCCCGCCTTGTCTGGCCTTGCCTGCCCCCATTGGGACCGGCATGCGCGCGGGGCGTGGATGGGGCTGGCGCTGGACACCAGCAAGGGCGACATGATGCAGGCCGTGCTGGAAGGTGTGGCCTTTCGCATGTCCGAGGTTTTGCAGGTGATGGACGCGCTGCAACCGCTGGCGCGCACCGTGTCGATTGACGGCGGATTGTCGGCCAACCCCTATTTCTGCGCGTTTCTGGCCGATGCGCTGGACCGCGATGTGATCGTTTCGGACGAACCTGAACTGACCGCAATAGGCACCGCCATGCTGGCGGCCGAGGCCGTTGGTGGCGGGATCGACACCCCGTTGCAGGGTCAGACGATCAAAACGCGGGGGCTGCCCCCCGCGTTCCAGAACCGGTTTCGCGCCGCGCGCGATGCCGTGCAGGCGTTTGGCGCGACGCCCCGTCAGTGATCGCTCATTGATCCCTTGGCGTGGCCTGCCAACCCGCCTGAAACTTCTTCGGTCGATTCACCGCTGAGTTCTTCGGGCAATATCAGGTTCAGCACGATGGCGATCAGCGCGGCAGGCAACAGGCCCGATGTCATCAGGATGCGCACCGCATCGGGCAGGTATTGCACCGCCTTGGGGTCCAGTTGCAGGCCCAGACCGACGGACAGGGAAATCGCGAAAATCACCATGTTGCGCCGGTTCCAGTTCACATCCGACAGCATCGAGATACCCGCCGCCACGACCATGCCGAACATCACGATCACACCGCCGCCCAGCACCTCGATCGGGATGGTGCGGATCACCGCGCCGACCTTGGGCACCAAACCGCACAGGATCAGGAATATCGCGCCGATGGTCACGACATGGCGGCTCATCACGCCGGTCATCGCGATCAGGCCCACATTCTGGCTGAACGAGGTGTTGGGAAAGCCGCCAAAGATGCCAGCCACCGCACTGCCCAGACCGTCGGCATAGGTCGCGCCCTGAATTTCGCGATCCGTCGCTTCGCGCCCTGCCCCGCCTTTGGTAATGCCCGATACATCGCCCACGGTTTCCACCGCCGACACGAACGCCATCAGGCAGAACCCGACAATGGCGGCAAAGCTGAATTCGAACCCGTATTTGAACGGCACGGGGAATTGCAGTGCGGCGGCGCGGCCCCAACTGGTTGCGATCCCGTCGAATGTGACCATGCCCATGAACAGCGCATAGACATAGCCGACGATGATCCCGATCACGACAGCCGATACCGCCATCATGCCACGGGCATAGAATTTCAGCCCGAGCGTCACAAAGATCACCACCAGCGCGGCAGACCAGTTAAGCAGGCTGCCATATTCGGGTTTGTCAATCGCGGGCACCCCGCCGGCGGCATACTGGATGCCGACCTTGACCAGTGCCAGACCGATCATCGTGACCACAAGGCCGGTGACAAGCGGCGGCAGGGCAAAGCGGATTTTGCCGATCACCGTGCCCAACAGCGCGTGGAACAGCCCGCCGATCAGCACGCCGCCGAACAGGGCGGGCAAGGCCTCGACCCCCTTGCCGGCGACCAGCGGCACCATGATGGGGATAAACGCGAAACTTGTGCCCTGCACGATGGGCAGGCGCGCGCCCACCGGCCCCATGCCGATGGTCTGGAACAGCGTTGCGATACCGGCAAACAGCATCGACATCTGAATTAGATAGGTCATGTCGGGAAAGCCCTGCGCCCCCGCATCCGATCCGAACCCGAACCCCGCCGCGCCCGCGATGATGATTGCCGGTGTCACGTTGGACACAAACATGGCCAGCACATGCTGGATGCCCAGCGGAATGGCCTTGTGCAAGGCAGGGGTATAGTTCGGATCGCGCAACTGTTCCGGCGTGCCGATGGATGTATCTGTCATGTGGTATGTCCCTGTTGGTTTCTGTCCGGCCTTGTTGGCCGCACTTGTTTTTAGTCAACGGTGTACGGTGTATCGAACCAGTGTTCCTGCAGGTTGTCGCCGGTGCCGATCCGGTCGATCACGGCAAAGATGCCATTGCCCGCAAGGGGTGTCAGCACCCCGTGCCATGTGTTGCGGTGCAGGTTGATGCCCTGCCCTGCTGCGGTGCGAAGGGCCAGTGGTGTGCCCGGTCTGCCATCCTGATCGGGTGCGACGATCACCAGAAACGGTTCGGCCCCCAACGGAATAAACGCCTGACTGCCGTCGGGATGGCGTTCGACCATGTCCAAAATGTAAGGCAGCGCACGCGTTTCAGCGCGAAACATGCTGATGCCGGCACGTCCATTTCCAAAATCAAGTGTCGCGCGGTCGTGATAGCGCCCGCACAGGCCCTGATTGATCATCTTGTCCGGTTCCCCCGCACAGTCCAGCACATCGCCAAAGGGCGCAAAGCGTTCGGCGGTCAACGGCTGGATTCGAATGGATGTGGTCATTCCGGTCTGGCCTTGTGGTTGGGATGCGTGGTTTGGATACAGGCATTCACCCTAGCATATTTCAAAACAATCCGAATTTTTATCAAAAAAAACGCGAAACACTGTAATTCAATCGCGGCTTTGCCTTTTGGCGTCCGGATTGGCACAGTGGCGGCACCACATCGAAAGGGCGGGCCATGGCCGGATATCTGACAACCCACGTTCTGGACACCGCGCGCGGATGCCCGGCCGAGGGCATGACCATCGAACTTTACCGGATCGACGAAGATCGCGCGACGCATCTGCGCACCTTGCGCACCAATGCCGACGGGCGGACAGACGTGCCGATCCTGCCCGAGGCCGAGTTTTCAACCGGCACCTATGAATTGCGGTTCTATGCAGGCAGCTATCTGGACGACACCGGAACGCCGCCCGAAGACCCGCGTTTTCTGGATGTGATCCCGCTGCGCTTTGGGATGTCGCAGGCTTCCCATTACCACGTGCCGCTGTTGCTGTCGCCGTTCGGCTATTCCACTTATCGCGGCAGCTGAAACAGCGCCTCAGATGCGCGCACGGCGGCGCGCACGCGATCTGTCATATACTCCATGAACAGGCGGGTTTTGGGGTCTTGGTGGCGGCGGTGTGTATAAAGGCACGCCATCTGGATCGGCACGGGTGGCGTGTCTGTGGCCACCGGCACCAGACGCCCGGCTTTCAGGTGTTCCGCCACTTCGAACACCGGCTTCATGGCGATGCCCTGCCCGGCCAACGCCCAATCTGTCAGCACATCCCCATCATCGGATTCCAGCCGCCCGCTGACTGCGAATTTGCGCGGTCCGTCCTTGGTGATCAGCCGCCACTGGAATTCGGTGGCACCGGGAAAACGCAGGTTCAGACAGTCGTGTTTGCCTTCGACCAGCGCGCTGCCGTTCGCCGGATTGCCGCGCCGCGCGATGTAGTCAGGCGCGGCACACAGCACGCGCTGGCAATCGGCAATAGCGCGGATGCGCAGATTGCTGTCTTCGGGCTGGCCCAGAAAAAACGCCACGTCCAACCCTTCTGCGGTGATATCCACCTTGCGATCGGTCAGGCGCAAGCGCACATCAACCATGGGATATTCGCTTGTGAATTCAGGGACATGCGGCGCAATCAACCGCCGCCCGACGCCCAGTGGCGCGGCCACGTGCAACAATCCCTTGGGATTATCCGTCATATCCATCACCAGCGCCTCTGCGGTTTCCACCGCCTCCAGTACGGCGCAGGCCCCGCCATAAAACGCCTGCCCTTGCGCGGTCGGGGTCAGGCTGCGGGTGGTGCGCTGGAACAGGCGCACGCTCAGGTGTTCTTCCAACTGGGAAATACGCGAGGATGTGACCGCGGGCGAAATGCGCAGATCGCGCCCCGCCGCAGACATGCTGCCCAGTTCATAGACGCGCACAAAGGTGCGGATGTTATCAAGATAGGACATTGTTCGTTTATTTTTGATACAGCTTGGTAATATATGGGAATACAGAATAAACGCGCGTCTGGCTAGGGTGTGCCGGACCAAAGCGGAGGGCAAGGCATGTACGATCTGGCAATTATATGGGACTGGCTGGCCTTTGCTGTGCGTTGGCTGCATGTGATCACCGCCATCGCGTGGATCGGATCGTCGTTCTACTTTGTGGCGCTTGATCTGGGCCTGCGAAAAACGCCGCATTTGCCCAAAGGGGCACATGGCGAGGAATGGCAGGTGCACGGGGGCGGATTTTACCACATCCAGAAATATCTGGTGGCCCCCGAACAGATGCCCGACCACCTGATCTGGTTCAAATGGGAAAGCTATGCGACGTGGCTCTCGGGGGCTGCCCTGTTGATGATCGTCTATTGGGTTGGCGCGGAACTGTACCTGATTGATGCCAACAAGGTTGATCTGGCCGTGTGGCAGGCGGTTCTGATTTCGGCCGCGTCGCTGACAGTTGGCTGGATCGTTTACGATTACCTGTGCAAATCCGGCCTTGGTGAACACCCGACGGTTCTGATGCTGTTGTTGTTCGTGCTGCTGGTGATCATGTCATGGGGGTATGACCAGATTTTCACAGGGCGCGCCGCGCTGCTGCATCTGGGGGCGTTTACCGCCACGATCATGACGGCCAATGTGTTTTTTATCATCATGCCCAACCAGCGCATCGTGGTGGCCGACCTGAAAGCGGGGCGCACACCGGATCCGAAATACGGCAAGATCGCAAAACTGCGGTCGACCCATAACAATTACCTGACGCTGCCGGTGATCTTTCTGATGCTGTCCAACCACTATCCGCTGGCCTTCGGAACCGAATATAACTGGCTGATCGCAAGCATCATCTTTCTGACCGGCGTCACCATCCGACATTATTTCAACACCATGCATGCCACGGGCAAGGGCCCGCACTGGACATGGGCGGTGACGGTGCTGCTGTTCATCCTGATCGCGTGGCTGTCCACCGTTGACC